>JAZTXG010000038.1:0-60711 GCA_045636365.1 Eubacteriales bacterium | reverse complement strand
GTCTTTGCCTGTTCGGGCGTGATTTGTTCATACGAATTGGTGCCGCCATCGGAACAAGCGGTCATGCCGAACAAAGAAAGTGAAATAAAAAGCATTAGTATCAATCCTTTGAATTTTCTCATATTATACCACTTCCACTTGACACATTTGCATCGTTTTCAAAGCGGATTGATGGCTCTCGGGGGTGACACCGGCACAGCAGGCGGAATCAACTTTCACCTGCGCATCAGGGAACTGTGCTTTGATGATGAGAGCGTTAGAAACCACGCAGATATCGGTACAAAGACCGATCAGTTCGACACTTTCAAGCGTTTCCTCATCCCAATGGGGCCAGCCAAAATTGGGTTTATCAATAATTTTCGCGCCCTCGACGTAAAGGCCATCGGCAATCTCCCAACCTTTTGTGCCCTTGATGCAGTGCGGAACGGGAAGATGCTTGCCCTCTGTGGTATTGAGATAATTTTCAAAATGGGTATCTCTTGTGAAAATAATCTCGTCACCGTTTTGGACGTATTCCTGAATCTTTGTCTTGACCTTAGGGACGATGGCAACCGCCTCCTTGGTACCGAGTGCCATATCAATAAAATCGTTTTGCATATCGACCACAATCAACGTCTTTTTCATCGTTAGACCTCCCATGCGCTTTTGAAGTTATTATACCATACCTCAATAAAAATTTCCACCGCTATATGAAAAATGCCGCCGAGGTGGGTAAAACCATCTCAGCGGTCATTTTTATCTCTTTTTGTATATTACAAGTTCCGGGTTTTCGCCGTTTTCTTCGTAGGTGCAGACGAGTAAGAAATCCATATTGGCAACGATGCCAAAGCAACGGTTGCCGCCGAATGCACACTCTAGTTGACTGCCAAGATAGGTGGCATTATCATCGAGGAATTTCACCGTTTGTCCGTTGGGCAGGCGGTATTCCAAGTTGACAAAACTGCCCGGCAGAACATTCAGATCTTCAACCTTTGGCAAGCCCTCAATATGCAGCAAGGTGTTGAACTCAAAGACAAGTTGCTGTTTGAATTCCTCGAACTTTTCCTTGCCGCCGATGGCGGCGTATTGTTTCCAAAAGTCCATGGTAAAATCGCCGTCCGCGTAACACCATCCGCAATAATTTTCGTTGCATGCGCCATCTTTTTCGTGGCTGATATTACTGTCATCAATCGGCATTCCGCAACACGCGCATACAAGGGGGCTCGGCGCACCGAGCAGTGTATTGATGGAAACATCGAACAGTTCCGAGAGGAGTTTCAGCGTTTCGGTATTGGGTATCGTTTCGCCATTTTCCCAACGGGAAACTGCCTGACGAGTCACAAACACTTTCTCCGCCAGTTCGTCTTGGGAAAGTCCTTTTTTCGTTCTAAGTTCAAAAATAATATCCTTTGTTTCCATATACAAAACCGCCTTTTATCATTGTTATAATAGTATATCACTCTTGACGGTGAATCACAAGCAACACGCTGTTGCTTATGTGTATATCAATTCGTGGTTGATGATTTCGGTGGCGCGGTGGTGGATGTTGTTCATCCGGCGGACCCATTCGAGTTGGTTGTCTGCTTTTAGTTGTTCGGTGATGCCCTCACGGGTTTTCATTTTATTTACCAAGTCAGAAAACATTTCTTCTGCCTGTTTGTTGATTTCGGCGAGGTGGTCGTAGAGAGTGCCGTTTATCATCAATTTGGTGTGCAGGAGTTTCTTGTGTTCGCGGATGTGGGCGAGATAGCGTTCGCCCCAGATACCAATGTTGGTTTCGGGGAGTTTGAGGCAAGGGATGTAATAATCACCGTCGCGTTCGTACCATAAGCCATTGGTTTCGTCGTAGATGTATTGTTCCATCGTTATGCCTCCTTTAACAGATCGGTGAATGGCGAGTCTTCGGACACGAAGGTGTCGTAGGTGAAGTTGGCTCCGAGGCGGAAACCCATAATGAAACTGTCGAGATTGGATTCGCCGTTGACCACACCCCACGCGTTGCAAAAATCGAGGAATTTCTTTTTACTTTCGCCCGAAAGGTTCTCAGTTAGAAAGTCCTCGTTTAGCATCAACACCTCCATTTGTTTTTGCATTGTTTTATTCCGCTTGGTACTGCGCGCCTGCGGATCGAGATTGCCGTAATAAAACTCTTCAATAAATTTAGCCATAGTTGTTTACCTCCTTTGCCTATATTGTAGCAAGGGAGGTTTCTTTTTGCGAATGTGCAGAATCGAAATTGGCACATTTGAAAAAGCCTTCCTCGTAATGAGAAAGGCTTTTTCTTATAAAATACCATTGTTGGCTAATATTCCGATAATTAAAGCAATTACCATAACCCCACCGAGAATAGATACGCCAATGATCATTCTCTGCATTTCTTGTTTATGTTTGAGTTCCGCATTTTTACGTTTTTCTTCTTGCTTAATTTCATAGCGAGACTTTTTGGGTGGATTTTTTGCTTTTTGATCCATTCCTTTTTCTATAAGCTTTTCTACATCAGCTTCTAGCTTAGCTTCTTTACTTTTCAAACTAAAACTCAGTTTCATGTTAAAACTCCTCATTTTAAATTTTCAAAAGATACTCTGTGATTTTCGCGAAATAGCGTATCTACACCGTTACTACATCCTGTTTCATTTCATTAAAGATGATTGAGCTATACAATTTTAAATATTTTTAGTATATTTAAAATTGTTAATGCCAAACCACAAAGTTGTGTTATGAGGACAAAAATCGCCTTTGTGATTTTTGAGAACGAGCGTTCCGAGGTGATTGTTTCTATCCAAACAGAATATAGGAGTTCAAGTAAGCCTCGTACAAATCCATAGGCACCAATAACAAGCGCTGGCATGCTTATTGCATTGGTTATGGGATTGTTTTTTAATAAAATAAAAGCTGCAATCCAAACTCCCAAACAGAGTAAACCTATTACTAGATTTCCTATGCCTTTGATTTTTTTGCTTTTATCAAGTTCTGTTCCTATTCCAGCTACACCAATTATGCCGAAAACGGCACCAACGAAGTAGGTTAATATGGTCCAATGGAAATACGAATTGTTGATAAGCAAAAAGGTAGAAATCCCTAAAAAACTAATGCCGATAGCATATCCGTTAATTTTACTGTCAATTATTTCAGAGAAAACAGGAGCCTTTTCCTTGGAATCTTTTTTCGCCATTTCGATCACATCCTATTAATGCACTTGTTTGTTTTTTCATTATAACACTTTTTGACAAAAATCGCAACGTCAAAACATAAAACACCGCTTGCTAAGAGATTTCAGCAAGCGGTGTCAATATTATAACATTAAATACTTTTCTAGTTTTTCCATAATATTGGATTCATCAATTTCGCACACAATGTCCCTCAATGATTTAATTTCTTGGTCATATTCTTCGCCATTACATACATTTGTGGCTATAGAATTAAGTATCTCCAAAAAAGAAAGTACCGACTTTACATCTTCGTTTTTAAAAAGGTAAGGGATGCCACCTGTTTCTAAAACCAAATTAGTATAAAAATATTCAACTTGACTAAACTCAATATCCTTTTCAAATGGAGTGGTGGAATATTTATAAGTCTGCATAGCACTTGCAAGAATATTCCACACATCCTCTTTTTCTTCGTCATCTTTTGTGGCATTCTCCAATAATGTTCTAGCGACCGGTAGTAAGAAGTTCAATATGTTGAACGCCTTGGATCTAGTTTCAAAAAGAGCAATGTTATTTTGCCTTTCCGAAATTTCATTCTGTCGCTCACCAATCTTATTAGATTTACATAGGGCAATAACAGAGATGATAACTGATATAATTGCAGTTGCCGCAGGAACGATTATTGCGGCATAATCCCAGAAATCACGATACCCTAGTTTTTCAATAGTTGCAATTAAATCATGTATTAGTTCTCCCACGTTGTCTCCTCCAAACCGTGTTTAGTGTTATAAAGTATTTTACCATATTTCTACAATCTTTGCAATGCATAGCAACACCCCCGAGTACGAATGCTCGGGGGTATGATTTTGCGTATCTCGGGAGCATGCATAATTGACTGGCAACACACGCAAAAACAAGCAGCATTCCTTAGAAAATGCAGAATGAGATGTTCCTACAACACTTTTGGGTGAAAATGTAGTTGCTCTCTTTGCTGTGTTTCATATAACATATTACTTCGTTTATTGAGGGCACTATATTACGGGTGAACTTTTCTAAATATCAAAACAAAAGGAACTCCAATTGGAGTTCCTTTTGTCCTTGTTTCCCATACTAATCTGTAATCATGATAGAAGCTTTTCCTATTTGAGTTCCATTATCATCATAATATTTAACATATAACATCCCATTTTGGCCATGGTCCGGATTAACATATATGCCTGTTTCATAATACCAAGTTCCACTATCTCCACTGCTCCATTCGTCCTCAAATTTGCCGCTTCGGGTTCTTCCATCTGGAAACGTCAAAACATACTTTACCTTGGTTTTTTCGCCAGGCGTTCCGCCACTTAATGAAACATGACAGAACAATGGATCATACTTGCTAATTGAATCTTCGCTGGTCTTTCCATCAAGTAAATCGTTATTAAAAACCGAAGAGATTTTCCATGAATATAACTCTTCATAGATTTTTGAACTATCTTCGTACCCTGATGATTTGAGATCTTTTAAATACTCAAAAACTATACTTCTAGTTGAGTAATCATATCTATCGTAGTTTTTGTTTTCTTTAACATATGCATATTTAGCACCTTTAATTTGTTCTTTACTATCACGATAGTTTTCTACTTTTTCCAGAAAAATTAATGCTTCTTGATAATTACCAGCCTCGCGTTGTTGTATGCCATAATTATAGCAAGACTCCAGATAAATTTCAGCATTTTTATCAAAAGGCTTTCCTTTTTCGTACCAAGAAATAGCGTCATAATATTCCTTATTAGCGTAGAACTCCCTTGCACATTCTAAATAGCATTGTTTTTTAAGGTCTGAACTTTTTTTATAATCTCCAATTTCCTCAAGGTAAGTTATGGCATATTGATATTCCCCTATAGCCATAAGCGCTTGTGCATAAAGATAGCCACTTTCTTGACGCTTAGATTCGCTATCCTTATAATCCCTGATAAGTGTAAAATTATCGAACGCGCTTAAATATACCTTGCTTTCGAGTTGCGAAGTTGCGAGTAAATAACGAGTAGACATCACCTTTTCAGCTGAATCCTTATAATTAGCCAATTTCAGTTCCTCGTAAATTGAAATAGCTTCGTCATATTCCTTGTTTTCAATACATTTATTTGCAGAACTATATTTTGACGACGGAATAACAACATGGACAAGGATCAATAAGAATGTAATGGCAAAAGCAGTAATCGCTGTAAAAATAATTATGATTTTTTGCGCTTTCTTTCTTTTGGCTTCAATTTTTTGATTCAACTCTTCAATCTCTAATTTGAGTTTTGAGATTCTATCGGAAGAATCTTTATATTCCGGAATTTCTTCAAATTTAGAGAGTGCCTTTTGCAAAAAATGAACCTTGCTTTCCAGATCAGAGGCTTCCTGGCCTCGATAAATAAGACTGCAAGCTGGTTTATAAATATGTTCATCATGCGTTATTTTTGCAAGTTTACGACAGCTTGAAGCCAATTCATTTGAATTTAAATAATTAGCTATCAAATCGAATTTTTCTGCAGCTTCTACATACTGGGATTCCTCTTTCGCAGAATCCATGGTACTTTTTGCCTCTTGGTATGCAGTTTCCAATCGATTGTGTTCATTACGATTGTTAATTGTTTCGATATATCCCTGCAAAGTGTTTTTCAGGGTTACATCAGCATAACGAATGACTTTTTTATAGAAGCCATTGTCGTCGAATGGTGTTGTAAGTTCGGCAAGTTTATCTTGTTTTGTGACTTCCAATTCCAACATCATCTTACCCAAGTAAGCCATGGCATTTTCCGGATCGGCATCCAAAACCTTTTCAAAATAATCGTCAGCATTAAACCAACTGCGATCTTCAAGGAAGATGAATGCTCGCTTTAATAAAGCGGAGGTATTCGTTCCGCTTCCTACCACTGCGCTTTTGGAGGGGGCTTTAAGTTCATCCTTACGGATGATTTTTTTGATACCACGTACCACGTCATTGATGAATCCGATTTTTGACATATCTTGAGCTTGAAGATGGGCAAATTCTTCGGGCAGCTCATAAGCATCCATATCACGATAGCAGGGGATTAGGAGTTTAGAGCGATCTTTCTTTATGATCTTCAAGAATCTTGACCACTCGTTTTTAACCCAAACAGAATTAAAATACTCGGGCTTTGTTCCGATGGAAAGCATGACTTTGGCAGAATTAAGCGCAGCAAAGATAATAGGCTCATAGGCACTACCAAGTTTTCCTTCAAGCGTGATGGCGGCATAGAATACCTTGAAACCCTCTTGCTTCAGTTGGTAGTAAATATCGTTGGCGATGGTACTATCAATCGTTCTCTTTCCGCTTTCATCGGTTTCTTTGTAACAGATGAAAACATCGTAGGTTTCTTCTTTTTGTGCGAGAGCAAGAATGTCTTTTTGAATTTGGTCAATTTCTTTGGCTTGCTCTTCATAGAGGGCACGCTGACTCATATCTGCATTCTCAATGGCTGCCTTATAATCATCGTCAGCAACAACAGGATCATAGGATGCCCTATGACAGGTGGGAATTCTTTTGAATGTCTTCGGATCATCAACGTACTCAATTCCATATTTGCAGAGAATGAGCCCCCAATAAGCCTCAGCCTGAGTGCTATCCGCTTGGATGATCTTTTCATAGAGCTTTTCTGCTTTATCAAATTCGCTTTTGATACGCAACGTATTTGCTCTATTAAACAAGTTTTGCAGATTTTCGTCCATCACCGTTGGTACGGTCTGCTTTGTCCCACAATATTCGCATTCTGCGATGGTAACGTTCTCTGCGATATTCAGATCGCCACCACACATTTTGCACTTAAATACTGCCATCTTTTTATTTTCCTCTGACCTTTAAAAGTTTATGGTTTTCATATGCCAATCTTTAACCTATGGCTTCAATCGTTATTGTCCAATATCCATCTGCCATCCCTATGTTGATATAGCCGTTTTCTATTGGTTTATATTTACCCGATGAAATCTGACAGACATATGCAACTCTGCCAATTTCGTTCACCCAAATACCAGCAATATTCCCATCTGCAAAAAAATTAGAATAGCCTGAATGAGTAAACGTTACATTGTATTTTCCCGTAGGTAGAGTGATACCAGTGACATTGCTTGGTCCTCTACCTGAATATTTCAGCGGTTTAAAAGTAATTGTCCCACATCTTGAACATTTTGCTTCGCCAATATTATGACCAATAGCTTTACCGACAGTTTTTCCACAGACTTTACATTTTTTTGGATCTACGCAGGTTGCATCGGAATATTCATGACCTGTAGGATCATAATCGCTGTGAGCGGTTGTGCCGCAGTTTTCACACTGGAGGTCTTTATATCCTGCCGTCTCACAAGTAGGATCTTTTGATGCAACCTCGATAAAGTTACATAAGTGTATTAAATCTGCGCTATCTTTATAATCTTTAATTTGCTCAAAGATGGCATTTGCTTCATCCCACTTTTTCTCGTTGCTCAAAGCGGTAGCTTGTATGTAGAGACACTCTTTGGCTTTTTCATCAGCGTCTTCATAATTGTCGAGCATATTATAAATCTCATATGCTTCAGAATATTTAGCATTGGCAAACAATTCTTCGGCCTTAGCATAATTATTTTTGGGCATAATAACGCCGAAATAAATTGCAGCGGCAGCAATTATCACCACAAGCGAAAGAAGTGAAATTAAAAGTATCTTTGTGTTACGCTTTTTCTTATTAGCCAAAACTTCCTTTTCAGCATAAATCAAACGTTCACAGTTATCAATCTGCACAGCAGCATCTTTATAATCACGTATTGAGTTGAAAGATTCGATAGCTTTTTGCAGAGCGGCAATACGTTTAGAAGCATTGGCCTTCATCAAGTGTAACGCCTTTTGATATGTATCTTCTTTTTTTGCCGTCTCCGCTTTGTCTGTACAAAGAATAGATAATTGTTTAGCGTCGGCATACTGGGGAATGGTATCAAACAATTGTTTTGCCATCGCAAAATCTTCGAAAGAGGTGCCGTTGTTCATTTTTTCGAGTGCTTGATTGTATATGGATTTCACATTGTTATTTCTAACAGTGTTGGCATATCCCTCTAAAATTTCTTTGAGTTGTGGATTGGCAAAACGAACCGCTTTTTGATAGTTGGCGGAATCTTCGAAAGCCTCTTCCAAACGAGCTAAATCCTCTTGCTTTTTTGCACCACATTCAATAAGTAATCTACCGACATATATCATCGGATGCTTTGGAGCCACACTCATGGCTTGTTCGAGCAACAGTGAAGCCTTATCAACATCGCCATCTTCAATTAATAGTAACGCATAATCAATAGTGGCCTCGACGCTGGTACCTCCATTTGGGGTTGTTTCTTTTTTGTCAGAGGTTTTTCCGGCGGAAAGTATCTTTTTAATACCATGTATTAAATCCTGCATAAAACCGAGTTTAGACATATCCTGTGCCTGTAAATGAGAAAACTCTTCTGGCAGGTCATAAGGATCCATATCACGATATGCGGGGATAAGAGTATTCCTTGCTCCATTACGAATAAGGGAGAGATATCTGCTCCATTCGTTCTTTACCCATACAGCATTAAAGTGTTCGGGTTTGGTGCCAAGCACCACCATAACCTTTGCAGAGTTAAGCGCAGCAAAGATTATCGGTTCATACTCTTGACCAAGTTTATCTTCAAGGGTGATACGAGAGAAGAAAACCTTATACCCTTCACGGGTGAGCTCGTTGTAAAGATCAGTTGCCAATACACTATCAGTGGTTCTACGCCCATTAGCATCTGTTTCTTTATAACAGATAAAAATATCAAAAGGTTCTTCTGATTGAGATACTTCAAGAATGCCTTTTTGAATATCATCGATTTCTTTTGCTTCCTGCTCGTAGATATCCTTTTGAGCATCATCTGCATACAGTATGGCCGACTTATAATTTTCATCCGAGAAGATGGAAGTGTATTGTGCGCGGTTAATAGTAGGAATTCGACGGTGAGAAACAGGGTCTTCAACATACTCTATGCCATAACGACAAAGAACGATAGACCAGTATGCTTCACTGTCGCTCCTATCCTCACTTAAAATCTGTTCGTAAATACTCAATGCCTTATCATAATCATTATTCCTACGAAAATGATTTGCACGATCGTATAAATTAGAGATTCGTTCGTCAGACAGTCTAGGTAAAGTTTGCTTTGTGCCGCAATACTCACATTGTACTACGGTTGTTCCGGCGATAATTTCAAGACTGCCGCCGCACATTTTACATTTGAATAAAGACATTTTTCTACCTCTCGAATGAAATGATTTGCTTAGATTATTTCAATAATTTGCACTTTTTATTTCTAATGTCGATAAGTGAAAGAAGTTCATCGGCAGTGGAAGAAGCGAGTTCAAAATCTTCACTGTTGACAGCATTCTCAAAGTCAATGAAACCATTTTGAATTTTATCTTCCACCTCAACAAGAATAGCGTTGGACATCGGATCCGAATAACGAACAGCCTCATAAACCTTTTTCGCAAGAGTTTTGAGTTCGGTTGTTTTAGCGGTGTTCATAAGGTGCTCTGCATCAACGGTCAGAGATTTGATAAAGAAGGTCTGAACTTTAATCTTTTCATCAATACCTGCAACAACCGAAACGGCAACCTTAGCCTTTAAGATGGAAATAGCAGCCAATCCATAAACCAAAACAAAGCCGATATATACCATCCAATCAGGAACTATGGCAATAAAAAGATAAATTCCGGACAATACCAAGGAAAGAATAGCAACGATATATGTAGTTCTGAATTGAGAAACTGTCAAGAACATTTTCTCTTTTGTCTCTACCTTCAATGTGAGTACAAAAGCGGCAGCAATAACGGTTCCAATGAAAGCCATTAACATGCCAATAAGGAATGTTAGGTCATAACGACCGGTAGATAACTTCCCGTTAATATTGGTAACGCTCTTAGGGATGATAATTGTTTCAACGCCTTCATCTAATGCATCAAAGGAAATGGCAGTAACGATTTTACCATCAATGCTTTCAGGAATCAAAACGATTTCATTAAATGCATGATAGCGATTAATATCAATGCTCTTATCAGAGATGTTGTCGTATGAGAAAGGAATGTCCGCAGTATAGAAATCAACATAATATGAATCGGGGATAGTCTTGATTTCAAACTTTATCTCTTTATCTTTAGAGAGTTTCTTATACAAGTCTGTATCTTCGTACATATAAACCATGATGTTTTCAAGAGCCTTTGCCTCAAACTCTGCAACAGATTTAGGGATGTAAATGCTCTTTAAGTTTTTAGCACCTTCAAATGCTTTCTCGTCAATCTTGGTAATTCTCGTACCGTCAATGTCCGTGGGGATAGCAATTTTTTCGCTTTCGCCCTTATAAGCGATGATAGTACCATCATTGTTGTAATCGAAGTTTTCAAGGTTCAAGATACCAATATAAGCATCTGAATCTGAGATGAATTCGCAATCGATATTGTGTTTTTCTGCATATTCCTCAGCATAGGAACCATCATAGCAGATTATGTCCACACTGTTGGACTTGTCATAAACAATAGTAGAGATAGCGCCAAAAAGGATGAATATAATTAAAAAGATAATTACAGATAATTTTTTAGCATTCATTTTTATCACCTCTTATAAAATCTCAGAAAGAAGTTTTGCCTTCATAGCACTAAACTCTTCTTCGGAAAGCATTCCCGCTTCCTTTAACATGGTGAGCTTATCAACTTTTGCTTTGAAATCTGCCATGCTATTAGTGGGGGCAGTAGGAGTTGCAGGGGCAGTTGCAGCACCCATTGCATCGTTCATCATACCTCCGACCATTCCGCCCACAGCACCGCCGACGCCTGCCATTGTTCCGAACCCAACGCCCATATTGGTGAATTCACCGACTGCTTCATTCTGTGCAACCTTTTCAGCAACATCAAATCCACGTTCTTGCTGATAGGTGTAACCTTCCTGAGCACGTTTGGTTGCCTGAGCCTTAGAATCAATAATGGTCTTTTGAGCTTCGGTTTCGGCGTAAATAAGATCGGTCTGCTGTCTTAATTTTGCTTCGGCAATATCTGCATATTGACGGAAGTGAAGTTCCTTGAATTTTTCATACTGTTTATCGCCATCCGGCTTCAGGACGGTTGTTACAAAGAACTGTTCAAGCGATACACCATAGTCTGCAAAATCGCCAATAAGAAGGTTCTTGATAGCATTAGAGAACATGGTGAGATTTTCGTCAATCTCAAAAATGTTAATGCCATTAGTTTTTATGACCTGTGCGATATACGTCTTCACACGAGTCATCAGGAAAGACCGGAAATAATTGGCCAACTGCTGTTGTCCAAGATAGTTTTCGGTTCCAACTAACTTTAAGAGCAGTTTTCTGCTATCTTCGGTACGAAGAGACATTTCACCAGATGCGCCGATGGAGAGGGGGAAGCCATAGGTAGGCTCTATGTACTGAACGCGAGAATCGGTACCCCATTTAATGTTCATCTGCTCGGTCTTGTTGATGAAGTAGACCTCGCAGTGGAAAGGTGTCTTATCGTCAGTCGCCTTATTAAGAATTTTTCCGATAAGAGGGATGTTCTGTGTTTCAAGGGTATGGCGACCGGGGCCGAACAGATCAAGAGCTTGACCATTCATAAAGAAGATCGCTTCCTGACTTTCGTGAACGATCAACTGGGTAAGGTAGTTAAAATCCTCGCAGGGGTGTTTCCAAATAAAGGTGCTATTATCACCTTCATATTTGATGATGTCTGCTATTTTCATGTTTCTTTCCTCCTAAATTTGTTTATTCCGGAAGTTCTTGCTTATATGTTCCAGCAAGTTTGTCGCTATCTTCGCCTAAAGCGACTATCGTAAGAGTGTCACCATTTATATTAAATGTGAATGAATCAGAATACATGGTAAATTTTCCTGAGACTTTGTTTGTGTCATCCCATTCAATCGGTTGATCCCGAAGCATACGCCCGGTAATTCTTCCGCCTTCAAAACTACTCCATGTATTTTTATATAGAGTTTTAGAGCCACCAATACTATTTTCATCTTTGTCAATATTTAAAGCATAGCGATAGTGAGTATCTGTTCCTGATGGCTCAATCCTATTATATGTATATGAATTATCATTTGAATCACTATCATAGGCGACCCAATCAAGATTAGGTTTTTGATTATTGGAGCTATCAGCAGATGTCTCTACGTTAATCCACATAGCGGGGCGAACGGCATATTCGGTGTTGACATAGTAGCCAGAACCGAAGATATCGCCATCATCAGAGACACGGGCAGCATTTCTCCCATTATCGCCGGGCGACCGTAACCACCAAAAACAGCTGTTATTGGATTGGTTTACATACACTCCACGAGCAATTGCGGCATCCGTAGGAGAACATTGTCTTTCAGAAGCATAACTAAAATAATTGTATGCCTCGTTCGTACTAAGTAAAAACAACTGATCTTGTGTTATATTTTCGGGATATGTGCCTGTAGATATCGGCACAGTGGGAATTAACGCTTTTTCTTCGGGTGTAAATGCAGAATGAATAAAAGTATTGTTCAGCCAATTGCGAATGGAACAGGTCTCCCATGTAACATCTGTTAAAGTAAGGTTATACTTTTCACAAGTTAATGCGTGTTTACTTATCACAAGTGCTTTTCCACCTTTTACTTCAAGTACAAGCCATTCTATGTCTTCCTTGCCGTTGGATGTATTATTGTCCTGTTCATATGCACCAAAGAATACATAATCACCAACTGAGGGAGATTTCAATTTTTCAATTTTGTACTGAGTTGAAATGGAACTGGCCTTTTCTTCGCTATCCTTGTATCCGTTGAGAGAAATCAATGTTTCGTATGCTTCAACAACATTCCCTGCATCCATAAATGCTATTGCATCGTTGTATTTTGCGTTCGGAATAATAACTGTATATATCACAATTATAAATGTAACAATTGCACATATAATAGGCGCTGAGATAATAGCAATTTTTTTATTTCTCTTGGCGATGCGCTCCGCTTCCTTTCGAGCAAGCTCTGCCTGGCGCTCACGCTCTAAGCGGTCTGCTTCAGCTTTGGCTTTGTGTTCATCAATTCTTGCGTAACAAAGACTAATTTTTTCTTGAGAGTCTTTATAATCAGCAATCGATTGGAAATCTTCAATTGCTTTTTCAATAACAGTGATATCTTCTTTTTTTCCAATCCATACTTGCGTTACGTTTAAGACGTCAGATGCCTTAATATAGATGGTTTCCTTCCGCTCGTCTTCCGCTTTTTTGTAGCACTCTTGTGCAAGCACTGAAGAGTCCATATAATCGTGGATAGTTTCAAAGATAGATGCCGCTTTTCTGTATGCATCTTCCGTGCTTGCTACATCCATAGCAATTTTTGCTTGATTATAAATACCATCTATGCGGGAAATTTCGTTGCGTGTGATAATCTGTTCAATATAGGAAGTAAGAGCAGCTTTTAGTATCTCGTCACCAAAACGAATTGCTTTTTGATAGTTGTTACTATCGTCAAAAGGTCTATCCAAATCTTTTAATCTGTCTTGATTTTTGACTTGCAACTCAGCCATCAATTTACCAAGATATGCTTCAGCAAGTTCGGCATTTTGATTTAGGCACTGTTCAAAGAAATCATCCGCTTTGGTCCATTCACCATCTTCAAGAGCCATAAAGCCTCTTTTCAAAAGAGCATTAACATTACCACCCGCATTATCATTGGAAATGATGGTTTCCTTAATAGCTTGCTTGGTGTTGTCGGCTTCAACAATCTTCTTAATGCCTCGGATGAGGTCTTGCATAAAACCGAGTTTGGACATATCCTGCGCCTGCAAGTGGGAGAACTCTTCGGGCAAATCATAAGGATCCATATCCTTATATGCGGGAATAAGCATTTTGCGTGCACCATTTTTTATCGAAGCAAGGTATCTGCTCCATTCGTTTTTAACCCATACGGCAGTAAAGTATTCAGGTTTTGTGCCGAGCACTACCATTACTTTTGCAGAATTCAGTGCTGCGAATATATAAGGTTCATATGCAGAGCCAAGCTTATCTTCCAAGGTAATGCGAGAGAAAAACACCTTGTATCCTTCACGAGTGAGTTCGTGATACAGTTCGGTAGCAAGAACGCTATCGGGGGTTCTACGACCATTGGCATCACTTTCTTTGTAGCAGATAAACACATCGAATGGTTCTTCCTGGCTGGAAATAGCAAGGATACCTTTTTGGATATCGTTAATTGCTGTTGCTTCCTGTTCGTAGATGTCCTTTTGATAACCATCAGCATACTGCAAAGCAGCTTTGTAATCTTCATCATCAAAGATAGAAGTAAATTGAGCACGGTTAACGGTAGGAATTCTCTTATGAGAAGAGGGATCTTCCACATACTCAATACCATAACGGCAGAGAACAAGCGACCAATAGGCCTCAGCATCGCTGCCATCCTCGTTGAGGATTTGTTCATAGATGCCCATCGCCTTATCAAATTCATTGTTGCGGCGAAAATGATTGGCACGGTCATATAAGTTTGCTTTGCGATCATCATCCAGTTTGGGCAGAGTTTGTTTCGTGCCACAATACTGACATACCGCAACGGTTTCGTTATTAATTTCCAATGTGCCTCCACACATTTTGCATTTGAATATTGCCATTAAATGATACCTACTTTTTTATATTCTCTTTAATAAACGCTGCTTTTTGGCTATTTACAGTTTGCAATTTGATTTTGCTTTGATCGTGAGTGATTTTAAGATCCATAAGATAGGGAGGAAGGGAATTCAATATCTCTTTTCTTTTTTTAGATATGCCAACAATTTTTACAAGAGCGAAGATGCCTAGGAACAAACAAATTCCCATTACTAAAATAATGGGGATGACATCTAATGCTCCAGACGCCGTCGAAAGCCCTTGACCACTCGTCAAGGTAGACGGAAGAAAGAGCGATGCCACCACGATATAGGGCCAAATTTTTCTCTTATACTCTTTGCCAATCTCCGGATTTTCTTTGAAGTATTCTTCCAGTTTATTTGTGAAAGCATCAATATCCTTTTGGAGCTCGGCAATTTGGGTTTCATATTCACCAAGAGCTTTTTGGGTGGAAGGAAGGTTATTGAACTCAGTTTTGAGTTTATTTTGAAGGTTTTTCTGCATGTCTAAATGGGGAGATTTAATGGATTCATAGACCTCTTCTTGAACATATCTATCACCTCTTTTGACTTGGCGATAACCTACGAAGTATTTCAAGGAGGATACACCGAGTTTGCAAAGGTTCAAGCCTTGCTCCAAACAAGCCTTTTTATCGCTTTCATAGGTAGGGCGTTCACTTATCATTTCGTCTGAAATGAGGTCTGAGCATAATGAGCACAGATTAGTCAGAGCGGCAACAATAGCAAAGGTGTTGTTGGCGGACTCTAAGTCGGGATAGGCATAACCTTTGGAATGGTTACACTCAAGTTCATACGTGGTTTTGATGTATTCGAATAATTCATCAAACATACTGTGTATATCATCACATGCTTGATCAGATGTTTCAACGATTATATCAAAGGCCGTGCTAATTGCTTGTACAAGTTCCGGAGCTCTTAAAATAGATAAATATGCAGCGCACAGACCCTTGCGGAAGATCATGCGAAAATTATTGATGTCACACTCTAGTGCCGAGCAACAATAGTTGTAGCATTCTTCATAATTGCCTGAGTCAAAAGCACGATCAGCAAGCTCGATGGAATTGGCCATTTTCTTGGAATCGTCTATTTCAACCTTGCCGCTGTGTTCTATCTTTCCGCTATGCTCAATCTTTATTTTTTCAACTTCTTCTTGGATTTGTATTGCTCCTCCGCAATACATACAAAAACCTTTTTCAAGATTGTCATCCAATTGCACTTCGCCCCCGCAGGTAGGGCATTTGATGTTTTGAACAGCCATAGAAGAACGCCTCCATTAATACTCTTTGATTTCCAAATTATCTACCGAAAAAGCAAGGCACTTTTGTATAACCTCATTTCTGGTTCGTCCGGTCCCTTCAGCGATTTTATCAAGTTTTTTAACAAGTTCATCCGGAAGACGAATAGAAATCACGGTAGAGTCACCTCTATATTTTTTTGAAGAAATAACGAGTTTTTCTTTCGACATAATACCTCTCCTTTTGACATAAAACTACAATTTGATTATACTACAAGTGTAATGCGATTGTCAACGAAACATTTGATTCTAAAAATTACTCTTAAAAATAACTATTTCCTTATAGGTAGATATATCTGCCCATATGGAAAAAAACGCCCCCGGGTATGATTACTCGGGGGTGTAATTTTGCGTGTGTTGGGAGCGCACCAAAGTGGCACAAAAATGTCTAAAAACACATCGCATAGTAAAATATTTTGTTAAAAACGAGAAGTTTTTCATCGTATTACACAATGATTGCAATATGAATCGACAATTTGTAATGTGGATAAAAGCCCAGTTGTTTTAGTCAAATACAATTTATTAAATCATCCCTGACCAAAACTATTCTCTTTGCTAATCATCTGTTTGTCAACAATTCTTCAAAAATCGCATATAAACTTTGTTCTTTTCCATTATATTTATTTTTTCGTCAGGTTTCGACTGACTTTTCCTTCTTCATTTTATATACTATATCCAAGATTGCAAATGCCGCTCTTGCAATCATAGCAAATTATAAGTATAATAGGAGAAAAGTAAATGTCACCGAAACAAAACAATCAATTTGCAGATGCTTTAGGCGATATTTTTGATGTATTTATACCGCCTACCCACGATAGCACAAAGTGGAAGAATTGGCTTAATACCCCTCATGTTTTGGCCTGTCAAGACTGCAAAGAATTTCACGGTATGATTATTCCAATATATTCAAAACCGAATCCGGAACCACCGATACATCCCAAGTGTAGATGTCGCATCAAAACTCTCAATGCAACAAATGCCGGGCAAGGAACGCAAGACGGAAAAAATGGAGCAGATTGGTGGTTGAAATATTTCAAAACCTTACCCGATTATTATGTAACCTATAGTGAATTAGTAAATGCCGGATGGAAGAAGGGAAAATCGCCAAATAAATTTTTCCCGGGAAAGATGGCCACGATGAGAGAATATAAAAACTATAATGGACACCTTCCCGTTGCTGAAGGGCGAACTTGGCAAGAAGCAGATATCAACTATACGGATGGAAAAAGAAACAGTTGCCGAGTTCTTTGGTCGAATGATGGGTTAATATTTGTCACTTATGACCATTATAAGACTTTTATAGAAATTACATAAGGAGAAACAAATGGAACAAAAGACGATAGTTTTAGATATAACAAATTGCAAAGATTTGAATGACCTTCATAAAAGGATCAAAACGGCTTTCAACTTTCCGGATTTTTACGGAGAAAACTGGGATGCTTTTTGGGATCTGTTGCACACAGAATGCAGCGCTGAAAAAGTAAAAATTCGCGGCGCCCATACTCTATCCGAAAAACTGCTGCCCCACTTTCAAATTCTCTGCGAGATTTTGAAAAGAAACCAAGAAGAAGCCTTAAAATATGGATGGCGGTTTGACTATGAACTGATTGACTAAACAATACCCCCGAGTACGAATGCTCGGGGGTGTAATTTTTCGTGGGTTGGGAGCGCGAATGAGTGGCGGTTTATATGGTGAGATACTGATTTCTTTTTTCAACTTCATCTCTTTTGTTCTTGCAACGTCGGTCATATTCTTGTATAATAGTATCAGAATCTGACAAAAAAGGAGAACCTTTATGAAACGACTGATGCGTACGATTGTCGCGGTGGCGGCGCTGGCGCTACTCTTCGGCATTGCCATCTATTTTTTGATGGGCGGCAACTCTCCCGCAGAGAAGCTGATGAAAGAGCACCCCTATATTTTTGAAACCGAAAAGAGCATCGGTACCGAGAGGCAGGACAGCTACGCTTTGGGCGAGGGCTGCGTTTACATTTCCTATCCCAAGACCAAAAACAAAGCGACGGACAAGGCGATCGAGGATTATCTCGACGAGGCCAAGGACGCCTTCAACGAGCTGCTGGAGCAGCGCGAGGATGCCGACCGCGCCGAGACGGAACACATTGAAATTCCCCGCTTGGTTTTTGATTATACCACCGAGGCAAGTGGCGATTACACCCTTTTAAATCTTTTCTACAAAATCGAGATTTTAGACGAAGAAGCCACAGTCAGCGCCCCCGGCGATGCGCCGAAGCTGAATACCACCACCTTCTGCATCGGCGAGGAGAACGAGATCTTAGATCTCAACGGCATTCTGGGCGAGAACGGCGAAGCCAAGATCCGCAACATGCTAAAGGTCAAAAAGCTCGCCTTCGACGATATGACCCATTTCACGGTGAGCGGTGACACGCTGACCATTCATTTTGCCAATAGCAGCGAAGATTTTTCCATCGACGCGGTTCGGCGCGCCAACCTGATCGACCCCGATAAGCCGATGGTCGCGCTGACCTTCGACGACGGCCCCGGCGGCTATTCCAAAGAGCTTGCCGACCTTTTTGAGCAATACAACGGCCGCGCCACCTTCTTTGTTCTGGGGCAGTTGGTTCCCACCTATAGTGAATCCTTGAAATATGTTTATGAAAAAGGTAACGAGATCGGCAGCCATACCTACAATCACAAAAATCTGAACATTCAGACCGAAGCCACCATCCGCAAGGAGATCGACGACACCAAGCAGGTCATCTTCGATGCCATCGGCGCTTATCCGACGGTCATCCGCACCCCCTACGGCAACGCCAACAGCACGGTGATGGAGATCATCGACGGGCCCAACATCCTTTGGAGCGTGGACACGCTGGATTGGTCCAGCCGCGACAGTTCCAAGATCGTCAATAAGATCTTAAATGAAACCTCCGACGGCGACATTGTTCTGATGCACGAAATCTACGGATTCACCTTCAATGCGGTGAAATCCGCCATCAAAACGCTGGCGGATCGGGGCTATCAATTCGTCACGGTAAGTGAACTGATGCAATACAAGGGCGTAGAACCCGAAGGCAAGATCTACAGCGCCGATTGGCAGGTTAAATAAATACAAAAACCACGATGCAATGCATCGCGGTTTTTTTGTTTAAAGTTCAATATCTGCGTAGATCCAAGGATGGTCGCTGGCGCCACGTACTCCATAGGTAACTGCCTCGTCGTGCTTTTCAATATTATAGAGATAAATATTATCGATGCGGGTCACAGGGTCGGGGGTATCGAAATGGACCCCACCATTCAGCGGGTATACCCTTTGCGTATCCACACATTCTTTTTGCTTTTCAAAGATCAGGTTGAAATCGCCGGTGAGGACTACAGGGCCTTCTTCGGCATAGATCCGCGCCATCAATTCCATCAACTGATACTGTGCAAAGATCTTATTGGGCTCTAAGCCAAGGAGACGGCCGGGATTGGAGATGGTGAGATGGGCATTATAGAAGATCACTTCCTTGCCCTCGACATCCAACACCGCGCGGCAGAATTTACGACGCTCGCCGCACTGGACGGAGAACTCGCGATCCTCAAGTTCCTTGATGGGATAACGGCTCATGATTGCATGGCCGTATTTCCCCTCGGATCCTTTTCCTTTATCAACGGTATAGGTAAAATGATAATAGGGATAACCCAGCGTCTCTGCCAGATATTTGGTCTGGTCATAATCACCGGTACGCGCCAGAAAATGATCGATCTCCTGCAAGCCGACAATATCGCCATTCAATTCTTTCAGAACAGCGGCAACATCTTCCCGCCGATCGATATTATCGCGGGGATTTTCCGGATTATAGCGCATCGATTTGATATTATAAGATACGATCTTTAATTTCATTTTTTTGCCTTTCATAAGGGGTACAAATTACTTGATTTTGAAATAAGACCACAAGGGATCATGGTCGCTGGAGGTTTCCATGCCAACAAAGACACTCATTCCCTCTCCATCCACATAATAATCCAACATATTATTGACATAAATGTTATCGATGCCGATCATATCATGGAGTTTCTTTTGCGTTTTACCGCCGTTCATCGAGGTCATCTTTGAGCGGTCAAACGACTTGAGCTGCGTTTGAATAGGCAAATTAAAGTCGGCAGTCATCAGCGCGGGGCGCTTTTCATTCTGTATAATGCTTGCCACCTCGCGGAACTGCGATTCTCCCATGGAAGTGTCTTTGGTGCCATCCGCTCTTGTCTCCTGGGTGCATAAATGCGTGTTGATATAGACAACCTCCTGCCCATCGATCTCCAGAATCACGCGGGTGTATTTGCGTTCCTCGGCTCTTTGGTCTTTATACGTTCCCTCTTCGATATCCTTGATGGGAAAGCGGGATAAGATGGCATGACCATACTCGCCATCCCCTTTATCTACCGTTTTAGTGAAATAATAATGCTCATAGCCCAACTGCTCTGCCAGCCATTTGGGCTGATCGACATTGAAACTGCGGGGATTATTGAGGTCCACTTCCTGCAGGCCAACGATATCGGCATCGATCTCACGCATAATTCTGGCGGTCTCTTCCCTCATATCCCATCCGGTTTTTTTGGTCGCCGGATTATAGTACATCGATTTGATATTAAAGGAAAGAACCTTATACCAGCCGGAGCCTTCCGCGTCGGGATCGACTGCGGTAGGTTCATCTTCGCCGTCATCGCCGGTGTTGCTGTCATCGTTGGTATTGCCGTCATCGTTGGTGTTTCCGTCATCACCGTTGTTGCCGTCATCGTTGGTGTTGCCGTCATCGTCGGTGTTGCCGTCATCGTTGGTATTCCCGTCATCACCGGCATCATTGGTATCGCCGGGAGCGGTATCATCGTCGTTATCGTCGTCGGTCGTGCCATTGACACTGCCGCTCGGAATATCGCCGACGCCTTCGCCGCTGACATTACTGCCATAGCCGCTGTCGATCCCCAGCGTCACCTTATTCACTTTGGCGCAGCCTGCACATAGGCAGACGATCATTGCGATAACGATCGCAAACAAAAAGAAACGCTTCATAAATTCCATCCTCCACTATAAGAATCTCGTTATACACATTGATTATAACATACAGACCTTGATAAAACAACCATTTTTCTATTAAATTTGATATTAAGATTCTTTTGTTTCCCCTCTTTAAAAAATCCCCCTGTTTTGCAAAAAACAGGGGGATTTTATTAAACATCGAAATAACCCAGAACCAAGATACCGATAATGGCGGCCGCCAAACAAAGGTAATGCTTCCAGGAAAGCTTTTCCTTAAGGAAAATGGCGCTCCAGACCATCGAGACCAGGCAATAGGCGGAGATGATGACCAAGCCGGGGATATAGCCATTGACCACCACCTTGGCATAGAAGATCTGACCAATGGTTTCGCAGGTACCGCCCAGCAATTTCACACCGTCGAATTTCTTATTGATTTTTTCCTTCTTAATGCCGAACACATAGATAGCAAAGGCGATGGCGATGATCATCCAGGTCAGCTCATAGGCGGTGTTCATCACATCTCCTGCCAGATTTTCATCCTTGATCCGCTCCACATAGCCTTCGGCGATGAGGGTATCCACAAAGGTGCCCAGCGAATCTAAAACGCAATAGAGCACCGGCAATAAAATCGCCCAAAGGCTCTTGGTATACTTCCGATTCGCCTTCTCCTGGCGCAGAGCGCGCAGCTGGGGATCTTCGGTGCTATCGACAATTCCCAAAAAGAGAATACCGCCGATGACCAGCACCAAGCCGGCAATGATCCAGCCATTGAGATAGATGGCGTTGCCATCGAAATCGGGATTGAAGGTGACACCAAAAACGATCATACAAAGGATCGCCGAAACCGCGCCCGAGCCGTTGCAGATGGGCGAGGAGATGGAAAGCTCGATATACCGCAAACCGATATAGCCCACCACCATCGAAACAATATAAAAGAAGGATGCGGGCAGGTAATGGACAATGTCCATCAGCGAGAAGGGAATCTTCTCAATGAAGATCATATAGAGGGCGTGCAGGCCCATAATGCCGCCGACCGCGATGCCGACCTTATAATGGCTGGTCTTTTCCGATTGCGGCGAACCGATCTTGCTGAAGATATCCGAGCCGCTCCAGCAAAGCATAGCAATGATTGCAAATAACCACATATTATTGTTCTTCCTCCATTTTTTTGAATACCTCGCTCGCCGCCTTGGAAACCACTTCGGGGCGGGAGATCAGAATTCCGCTGGCATCATCCCCCAAGATCAGCAGGGTATCGCCCGGCTCAATTCCAAACATGGTGCGCGCTTCCTTGGGGATGACAATCTGCCCCTTTTCGCCCACCTTCACCGTTCCGTAGATATGTTTGCCCTTCGGCAAGCCGTATAGATGCTTTCCCTTGGCCATTTTGCTCTCCTTTTCGAGTTTCAAAAAGTCATACTTGTAGGAAAAGTATAACTATAATATCACAGTTTTTTATTAAGTGCAACCCCTTGACGATAAAATCATAACATAATATAATAAAAATATCAATGATTAAGGGGTTTTTATGATTATAAAGGATCTTCGGCTGGCGGTGGATCATTCCCCTGCCCAGCTGCAAAAGAAAATAGAAAAAGCAAGCGGCATCCGCGGGGCCAATTGGCGCATCTTGCGGCGGGCAATCGATGCCCGCAAACAGCCGGTCTGCTACTGCTATACCCTTGAGGCGGTGGCGCAGGGCGAAGCCTTTGAAGAGCGCAAGCCCTTGGAGATTCCGAAAGCCAATCTCAAGCAGCGCCCCATCATCATTGGGTGCGGGCCTGCGGGGCTTTTTGCCGCCCTGATCCTTGCCAAAGCAGGCGCAGCGCCGCTGATCTTAGAGCGGGGCAAGCCGGTGGATCAGCGGCGGGCAGATATTGAAAAATTTCAGCGGGAAGGGGTCTTTGACCCCGATTCCAATGTCCAGTTCGGGGAAGGCGGCGCCGGCACCTTTTCCGACGGTAAGCTGACCACCGGCATCCACGATCCCTTATGCCGCGAAATTTTGGAAACCTTTGTTTCCTTCGGGGCTCCAAAAGAAATCTTATACGAAGCCAAGCCCCATATCGGCACCGATCTTTTGCAGAATGTCATCCGCGAAATGCGGCAGGAGATCCTCGCTTTGGGCGGAGAGATCCATTTCAACGAGCCGATGAGAAAACTGCTGATCGAAAACGGCAAAATCGTCGGTGTGGTGGGGCATCAGGTCTACCCTGCCGAGCAGGTGATTTTAGCCATCGGGCATAGCGCCCGCGATACCTTCGAGATGCTGCTCGAAGAGCAGATCCCGCTGCAGCCCAAAGCCTTTTCCATCGGTGCGCGGATCGAGCATCCCCAAGCGCTGATCAATCAGGCGCAATACGGCGCAAGCGCCCGCTTTTTGGGCGCTGCCGATTATAAATTATCCTGGCACACCCCCGAAGGGCGGGGGGTCTACACCTTTTGTATGTGCCCCGGCGGCGAGGTGATGGCGGCGGCGGGCGAAGCCGGCGGGGTCTGCACCAACGGAATGAGCTACCATGCCCGCGCAGGCGAAAATGCCAACAGCGCCCTTTTGGTGGGCATCACCCCCGCCGACTACGGTACCCATCATCCCTTGGCAGGGATGCATTTTCAGCGCAAGCTGGAGCGCGCCGCTTATGAATACTGCGGCGGTTATCGCGCCCCTGCCCAGCGGTTAGAAGACTTTATGCTGGGGCGCAAAACCACCACCTTTGGTATGGTGCAGCCCAGCTATCGACCGGGGGTTTGCCCCGCGGATCTGCAGGAGATCTTACCCGCCTTTGCCATCGATGCCATGCGGCAGGCCATTCCGGTCTTTGATCGCCGTTTAAAAGGCTTTGCCCTGCCCGATGCGGTGCTGACCGCACCGGAAGCCCGCAGCTCTTCCCCCATCACCATTTTGCGAGATCGTCAGACGTTGCAGAGCCAAATCCAAGGTCTTTATCCCTGCGGAGAAGGCGCCGGCTACGCAGGAGGAATAATGAGCGCAGCAGCCGACGGGGTTAAGTGTGCTTTAAGTGTGTTAGGGGTAGACCGTTGAAATGGGCGATCTTTCCATTTTTCTTCCCTCGCCGTATCGACATACGCCTTCGGTAAGAGAAAATGAAAATCTCATCCCATTTGAACGGTCTGAACTATAGTACTTTTTATTTCTTTTTTCATTAAATAGAAAATGCGAAGAACCATAGGTTCTTCGCATTTTTTATATTTTTTATTTCGCAAACCGCTCAAATTGGGATGATTTTTTGATTTCTTCGGGCGCAGGCGTATGTCGATACGTCAAGACCGAAAAATCGGAAAAGCGCCCAATTTCAGCGGTTTTTACAAGAGTTTCATTGTTTCGGTTAGTATATTGATGCTTTGTTTGGCTGCTTTCTTGACAAAGACGGGGAAATCCATCACCGCTTCCTCACTTGCGCCGTCGGAGATGGCGCGCAGGACGGCGAAGGGGACCTTATTGACATGGCAGACATGGCCGATGGCGGCTCCTTCCATTTCGCAGCAAGCGGCATTGAAGCGGGTACGAATCAAGTTCTTCTTTTGCTGCTCGGCGATAAACTGATCGCCCGACGCAACGATGCCGCGAACCGCCTTGGCACCCACCGCCTCTGCCGCTTTGGCAAAGGCCTTGATGAGTTTTTTATCGGCGGGCAATTCCACCTGATTGATGCCCGAGATCATCCCGACAGGGTCGCCCAGAGGCGAGGTATCCATATCATGCTGCACCACCTGCTCGGCGATAACAACATCCATAATCTCCAGCGCAGGATCTAAGGCACCCGCCACTCCGGTATTGATGATGCAATCGGGGCGATATGTAAGGATCATCGCTTCGGTGCAGAGCGCGGCAAATACCTTGCCCACCCCGCAGGTCGCAACGACAACATCCTTCCCGCACCATCTTCCGCGAACAAAGCGAATTCCGCTGATGGTCTGCGCCTCTACCTGCTCCATTTCTCGAATGATGGCGGTCGTTTCCGATTCCATTGCTCCGATAATTCCGATCATTTCCAATTCTCCTTTTTAATTTCCAAGGTATCCAGCACCTTGATGCCGCAATCCTTGGCGACCTTTTCCATAATGGCGGTATATTCCGCATCTCCTGTAAATCGAGGGTGATGGGCATCACTGCCGAAAACGGCGGTGCAGCCTTCTTCCGCCGCAATCTGCCAGAACGCAGGGACGGGATAGCTATTGGGAATATCCTTGCGGCGCAGCCCTTGGGCATTGATCTCCAGCGGCAGGCCGCAACGCTTGGCCTCTTGGCAAAGCCGCCGCATATGCTTACGATAGATGGCGGGATCCCCGCTAAAAAGGCAGACATCGGGATGGGCTAAATATAAAAATTTCCCGGTCTGCATCCCTTCGGCAACGCGCTCGACATAGTTTGCCAATTTATATTCATCCCCCCGATCCCAATCGTGGGTATACCACTTGTTCGGGTTTTCCACATCATATTCATTGCCGGTGCAATGCTGACCCAAGATCAGATACTCCACCCCCGGATGTTGACGCAATAATGCCAGCAGATCACCGAAGATCTCAGGGAGATATTCCGCTTCCAGCCCACAATGCAGCTCGATACGGTCGCCGTACTGCTTTTTCAAATTTTCAATGGTTTGAATATAATCGGGCAGTTCCTCCGGACGCATACGGACTTTGGATACATAATCATTGGGGAAGATCTGCGGCGAATGGTCGGCAAACCCTAAAATCTTTAAGCCGTTTGCAATGGCGGCTTCCACATATTCCCATTCTTCCCCCTGCGCGTGGTTACACCGCGGTGTATGGGTATGGTAATTGGCTATCATTTAAGCATCTCCTTAAAGTTTTAAGTACAGCCGCCGCCAAAAAAGTTCCTTTTTTCAAAGGAACTTTTTTATAAATTTATTCTTCGTCATTATTCGGCTGATCGATCGGCATTTCCGCATCCGCTTCGGGCGCTGCGGGTTCTTCCGCAGGGGCGAAGATGGCGGCAAATTCCGCCGCGCTCAGCCGCTCTTTAGCAAGCAATGCTTCGGCGGTGGCGCGAACCTCCGCTTCGTGGTCCTTCAAGATCTGCTCGGCAGTTTTATAGGCACGGTCGATGATGGCATGGATCTCTTCATCGATCTGCGCCGCCACATTCTCGGAATAGGCGCGCTGGGTGGTGAAATCTCTGCCGATGAACACTTCATCGTTATCGCTGCCATAAAGGATGGGGCCGAGCTTTTCGCTCATACCATACTTGGTGACCATCTGGCGGGCGATACCGCTGGCGCGCTGGATATCGTTGGAAGCGCCGGTGGAGATATCCTCCAGATACAGCTGCTCCGAAACCCGACCGCCCAGCAGACCGACGATCTGCTCAAACATCACCTTGCGGGTGGAATAAGAAAGGTCTTCCTTGGGCAGAGAAAGGGTATATCCGCCCGCTCTGCCGCGGGGGATGATGGAAATTTCGTGGACCGGATCGGCGGTTTCCAAAAACTGCGCGACCACCGCGTGGCCCGCTTCGTGGAAGGCAGTCAGCCGACGCTCTTTTTCGACGATCTTGCGGCTCTTCTTTTCGGGGCCGGCAATGACCTTCATAATGGCTTCTTCGATCTCCTGCTGGCCGATCTCCTTCTTGGCGCGGCGGGCGGCAAGCAATGCCGCTTCATTGAGCAGGTTCTCAATATCCGCGCCGGTAAAGCCGATGGTACCCTTGGCAATATCGCCGAAATTCACCTCCGGCGCAAAGGTCTTTTTGCGGGCGTGGACCTTCAGGATGGCTTCGCGGCCCTCCTGATCGGGGTAGCCCACATAGATCTGGCGGTCGAACCGACCGGGGCGCAGCAGCGCAGGGTCCAGAACATCGGCGCGGTTGGTGGCGGCGATGACGATGATGCCCGCATTGGAGCCGAAACCGTCCATCTCCACCAGCAACTGGTTCAAGGTCTGCTCGCGTTCATCGTGGCCGCCGCCCAAGCCGGTGCCTCTGCGCCGACCGACCGCATCGATCTCATCGATAAACACAATGCAGGGATTATTCTTTTTAGCTTCGCCAAACAGCTCGCGGACACGGGATGCACCCATACCTACATAAAGCTCGACGAAATCGGAACCGGAAATGGAGAAGAAGGGAACCCCCGCCTCCCCTGCTACCGCTTTGGCAAGCAGGGTCTTACCGGTACCCGGAGGACCCACCAAAAGCACACCCTTGGGGATCCGCGCGCCCAATTCCATATATTTGCGGGGCGCTTTGAGGAAATCAACGATCTCCACCAATTCTTCCTTCTCTTCATCGGCGCCCGCCACATCGGCAAAGGTCTTCTTATCCGCAGGATCCACTTCGTTGCGGATACGGCTCTTGGTGAAGCCGCCGCGCCCCGCGCCGTTCATCTGGCGGTTGGTCATGACAAAGAAGAGGATCAACGCGCCAAACAAAAATACATAAGGCAAAAAGCTGACCCACCAGGGCAGGACAAAGCCTTCCGAGAAATTATAATCCTTGATGATGCCCGCTTTTTGCTGCTCCAGCACCATCGGCATCACCTCGGCCTCGAACATTCCCAAGCTCAACAGCTCGTGCTGCACCTTGGTTCCGTCCTTCAGCTCGCAGGTGAGTTTTGCCCCTTCCAATTCAAAGAGGGCGACCTGCTCGGTATTAAAATAGTTTACCATCTCGCCGTAGGAGATCTTTTTGACCTCCTCGCCTTTATTAAAATAGGAAAAGACAGCAAATACTAAGGCAAACAGCAAGAGGACATAAATGATCCCCCGCGCGCCAAATCGCCTTTTATTCAAGTTCTTATTCACTCCTTATTGATCTTTGCTCAGCTATAGATTTCTTCTTTTAAAATTCCCACATAGGGCAGGTTACGGAACCGCTCATCATAATCCAGCCCGTAGCCCACGATAAATGCATCGGGGATTTCAAAACCGATATATTTGGCCTCCACATCCACCTTGCGGCGGGAGGGCTTGGAAAAGAGGGTGCAGATCTCGATGGATGCAGGCTCTCTTTGCTGCAGCAGGTTCATCAGATTATGAAGGGTCACACCGCTATCCAGAATATCCTCCACAATCAGAAGATTCTTACCTTTGATATCCACATCCAGATCCTTCAAAATTTTGACCGAGCCCTTGGTCTCGGTGCCTGCGCCATAGCTGGAAACATTCATAAAATCGATCTGCAGCGGAAGGTCTACCGCCCGCATCAGATCCGCCATCACCATCACGCTTCCTTTGAGAATGGAAACCATCAGCAGATCCTTGCCTGCATAGTCCTTGGTAATGGCTGCGCCCAGCTCGGCGATCTTCTCTTGAAGCTGCTGCTCGGTGCAAAGCACCTCTTTAATTGCGTAATCCTGCACTGTCATTTTAATAATCCCCTTTAGTTTTTCCCAATTTTCACAGTATAAACCTGTTTTGTATTTTCATCGGGTGCAAATCCCTTCGCCGCACCATATCCTTCTGCCCAAAGCAGAGCTCCCTGCTCATCGCAGAGCACCCAAAGCTGCTCTCGAGCGGTGCGGGGAACGCGGTCGTTTTTCAACCGTTTTTGCAGGCGGGAGGTTCCGCCGCCTGCCTTGGCAGGCAAGAACCGATCTCCGTCGCGCTTGCGGCGAAAGATCAAGTTGCCCTTAATTTTATCACAGTCTAATTGAAAATGTGTAAACGCACTGTTAATTTCTTCCGAAGAAAGGAGAAACTCCCATTCGCCCCAGCGGGCGAGCTGATCGGGAACCGCGGCGATCTCGGGTGCTTCTTGGGGTGCTGCGAAAACGCATCGCCCGTATTCCAAGCGGAAATAGCGCCCTTGGGGAAGCTGCAACTGCGCCGAGGGCGGATTTTGGCGGATCAGATAGGTAATCTGCTCAAAATGCAGGCGGGATAATGCGCTCCCGTTCATTCGATCCAGCACCCGCTTTAAAACAGCATCGGGCAACGCCGCCAAATCTTCTGCGGCATCGGTCTGCACACTTTGCGCCCATTGGTTGAGCGCCTGATCCTCCGCCTCTAAGCAGCGCATCGCTGCTGCCAGCCCTTCGGAAAAATTTCCTTCCTGCCGCCGATTCAACCGCGGCAAAATCTCATGGCGCAGAAAATTGCGCAGATAGGCGGTATCCTCATTAGTCTCATCGCAGACATAAGGCAGCCCTTGCTCCTGGCAATAGGCAAGGATCTCTTCCTTTTCCCATTCCAGCAGCGGGCGAAGATAACCGCCTCTGCGGGCTTTGATGCCCGATAGGCCGCTGCTGCCGCTACCGCGGAAAAGGTTGATAAAAAAGGTCTCTGCCCGATCCTGGCGATGATGGGCGATGGCGCAAAATTGCCTCTGCCCATCGGCAAAGGGATCTAAAAATCCATACCGCAGCGCGCGGGCGGCTTCTTCCAAGCTCATCCCCTGCTCCGCTGCCAGCGCGGGAGCATCCCCCTCGAAAATATGCAGCGGGATCTCCCAATCATCGCAAAGGGCGCGGCAAAATTCCAGATCCTTGCGGGAAGCTTCCCCGCGGATGCCATGCTCAATATGCACCGCCTGCAAGGAAAAGGTGCGATTGGGCAATTCCTTCAGCAGATGCAAAAGCGCCACCGAATCGCTGCCGCCGCTCAAAGCGACGGTCAACACGCAGCCTTGCGGAAGAGCAAACCCTTCCATTGCTTTTTGAAAGCGCGCTTTCATCATACCGGCGGAGCCTCTTCCGGCAAGGGAATGCCGCCGGGCATCGCATCTTTTTTGGCTTTATAATCGCCAAACTTGGTCAAGGTATTGTTCCAAGAGAGATAAACCGTTTCGGTGGGACCGTGGCGGTTTTTGGCGATGATCAATTCGATCTTATTGGGGTTGGCGGTCTCTTTATTATAGATCGCATCGTTATAAAGGAACAGAATGGCATCCGCATCCTGCTCGATAGAGCCCGATTCACGCAGATCGGAAGGCATCGGGCGCTTATCCCCTTCCCGCTTTTCAGGAGCGCGGGAAAGCTGAGAAAGACACAGGACAGGGACATTAAATTCCTTCGCCATCATCTTCATGGAACGAGAAATTTCCGACACCGCTTCCACACGGCTGGCGGATTTGCTGCCCGAGCTCATCAACTGCAGATAGTCGACGATGACCAGATCCAGCGAGGGCAGGCGGCGCAGCTTGGCTTTCATCTGCGCAACGGTCATATCGGGGGTATCATCCAGATAAACAGTAGCGCCGGAAAGCTGGGATGCCGATTGCCCCAAGCGAATCCATTCCGCTTGGGTCAGCTCGCCGGTACGGAACTTTTTATTATCTACTGCGCTATGGCTGGCAAGCAAGCGGTTTGCCAACTGCTCGTTGCTCATTTCCAGCGAGAAGATGGCAACAGTCTTGCCCTTCAATCCCACATTCTGGGCAATATTCAACGCAAAGGAGGTCTTACCCAGACCGGGGCGGGCAGCCAGCAAAATCAGATCGCTCTTGCCAAAGCCGGAAAGGACACGGTCCAGATCGCGGAAATTGGTCTTGAGCCCTGCGAATGCCGAGGGGTCTTGGGAAATCTTGGTGACCCGCTCAAAGCTTTCGATCAAAGCGGTACGCAATTCCACCATCGAGGTATTGCTCTGGCGGTCGCGGATCTCGAAAATTTTCGCCTCCGCCATATCCAAAATCTCCTGCACCTCATCGCTGCCGGAATAGCAGGCCTCGGTGATCTGATCGCAGGCGGCGATCAGGCGGCGCAGGTTGGCTTTCTCCACAATGATCTTGGCATGGGCGACCGCGTTTTTAACGCTGGTGACCGAGGATGCCATATCATAAAGCAATGCCTTGGCTTCTGCCTCTTCATAAACACCTGCCGCCACCACTTGGTTCAACACAGTGACAAAGTCGATGGGCGCGCTGGTGGCATACATTTCGCTGATGATATCGTAAATTCTGCCGTATTTATCCACATAGAAGTGCTCGGGGCGCAATACTGCCGCCAGATCTTCCATGCACTTATAGTCCACGATCAAAGCGCCGATGACGCTTTGCTCCGCTTCCATACTATGGGGAACTCTTTTCAAATCTTCAAATTCCATTTTGAAGATCCTCCTTACTCTTTTTCAACCGATACGTTGATTTTAGCGGCAATGCCGGTATAAAGCTTGACGGTCACCGCATAGGTGCCGAAATTCTTGATGGTATCCACCACCAATTTTTTCTTATCGACAGCAACGCCGCTTTCCTTTTCGATCAGCGCGGCGATCTCCTTGCCGGTGATGGCGCCGAAGAGCTTGCCGCTCTCGCCGCCCTTGGCTTTCAAAACAAAGGTCTTGCCTTCCAATTTGGCTTGGTTTTCCTTGGCGGCCGCGGTATCGACATCGATCTTATGCTGCGCCGCAGCGGCTTTGCCCGCAAAATCATTCTGCACCTGCGCGTTGACCTCGGTGGCCAGCCCGCGGGCGATCAGAAAGTTTCTGGCATATCCGTCGGACACATTGACAGTTTCGCCTTTTTTCCCTTGCCCTTTGACATCCTGCAATAATATTACTTTCATTTGCTTTCTCCTTTTTCTTCGTTTTCTCGGCAGATCAGCGCGACCAATTCGGCTTGGATCTCCTGCAGAGAACCTTCCACCTGCGCTCCTGCTGCGGCGCGATGACCGCCGCCGCCCATCTGCTCTAATATGATCTGAACATTATAGGTATTATCGCAGCGGCCGGAGATATGGACCACGCCCTCCTCTTCATAAAGGACAAACGCGCCGTTGATCTCCGCCACATTTAAAAGTTCATCGGCCGCTTTGGCGGCGATGACCTTAATTCCGTCAAACAATTCTCCGTCCCACGCGGCGACGGCGATATGCTCGGTCACCATCTCCGCTTTGGTGATCATCTCCATCTGCTTGCGATAAGAGGCCATATCGTTTTTGAAATAGCCGCGGATCTCCTGCGGGTCGGCGCCCGCCTTACGCAAGGCGGCGGCCGCCTCAAAGGTGCGGGAGCCGGTGCGCTCGGTAAAGTTCTTGGTATCTAAAATGATGCCCGCCAGCAGCGCCCGCGCTTCGATTTTACTCAACTTGCAATTACGGATATTTTCGGTCAATTCGGTGACCATCTCGCTGGCGGAAGAGGCATTGGGCTCATGGAAGGAGACCACGGTATCGGTGATGGCGCCTTCCACCGCGCGGCGATGGTGGTCGATGACAACGACCTTGCGGAAGAATTTCAAGACCCGCTCGCTCTCGATATAATCGGTATCGTGGGTATCCACCACAATCAGCAGCGCATCCTCCGCCATGGCCTTGGTCATATGGGAGACCTCGAGAAGAATCTCTTTATAGTCGGTCTCCATCAAAGCATCCAGCATATCCTGGCAGAGGTTTTCTTCCGGATTATAAAGGATATGGGGCTTTTTACCCAAAGAGGACACACATTTTGCAACGCCCACCGAAGCACCCAGGCAATCCAGATCGGCATATTTATGGCCCAGGATATAGACATCCTCTACCCGCTCGATCTGCGCCCGAAGCGCATCGGCGACCACCCGCGCCTTGACGCGCTTGCGGCGGTTGCCGCCTTCGGAGTTGCCGCCGAAAAATTCATAGCGTTCTTTATCGGCATTGGTCAGCACCGCCTGATCCCCGCCGCGGCTGAGCGCCAATTCCAAGGCGCTGCGGGCGGCATCGTCGGTCTTGAGGATATCGCCGTCGCCGATGCCGATGCCGATGGATAAGGTGGCATGGAGCAGATCTTCGATGCGGATATCCTTGATATCATTGAGGATCTTGAATTTATTTTCTTTCAGTTTTTCCAGATACCGACGCTCGAAAAAGATGATATATTTATCCTTTTCAGTCTTTTGCAGCAAGCCATTGACCATTCTCGCCAGCTGCCGCACCCGCACATCCACGCGATTGATGAAGCTGGTTTTTTGCATCGCGGGGATATTTTCGGGGATCTCATCGTAGGAATCCAGCAGGATATATGCCATGCAAAGGGCATCCCCGCGGAATTTATGGATCTGCTCATGCAGGGTATGATTATCCATCCAATAGACCGCATAGAAATGGCCCTTGCCTTCTTCCCCTTGGCTGAGGATATACACTGTGTAGCGTTTATCGGCGAAGGTGATATCATATTTCCCGCTTTGGTTCTTTTTGACCTGGTCAAAGGAAATGTTTTTATTGATCGCGTTGACCTTTCGACCGAAGATCTCTTCCATATTGCCATCGTGGAGCACCTGATGAAACAGCTCGTTATACCAGATGATCTCCCCCCGCTCATTCAGCAGGGTGATGGGCATAGGGAAGTTGGTCAGGTTTTCCCGCGTCGCCTCATCCAGATACGAGGTGATGCCGCGAAGATAGCTATAAATGTTCCGATTGCGTTTATCGATATTCAAAAGGCTGAATACAATGTAGAATACAGTAAACGCCAGCTCCGCCAAGCCCAACCAGAGATGCACATACACCGTCACCAGCGAAAACGCTGCCAGCACGCAATATAAGACAATCTCAATCGGCGAAAGATGAATCCTGAACGATTTCATGCCTTGGTTCCTTTCATGGGTTCTTTTTAATAATTATAATGCGGGGCGCGGTGGCGATCACCAGCCCTGCCATCATCAGCAATGAATAGATGCTGACCAAGGAATTGCCCGCCGAGCCATAGGCCAAGGCAAACAGCCCGCCGATGATCAACCTGCGCAAGAATCGCGCCACATTCTTTCTGCGCAAAAATTGCAATAGAACATAAAGCGCGGTGAAGACATAGAAAAATCCAAATAAATGGAAGGTTGCGGTAATGTTCGTATAGTAGGGCTCGGCTAAAAACATGGTAAAGAAATAGCCCAGCATAAAGATCCAGCTGATCCCGCGGGAAGGAATCATCGCCGACCAGCTACCCAGCCAACGCTTTTCTGCCATCCGATCCGCCGCCCACACACTGAGGAAGAACACGCCGACCAGCGCATAAGCGATAGAGACAATGCAGAAAAAGCCGATGGTCCGATCCATCCCCTTCATCATCTCCAGCATCTTTATCAGCTGCTCGGGGAAGCCTTCGGGATAGATTTGGTGATAGATTTGCTCCATCTGCCCTACCGCGACCAGATACTTTTCGGCGATCTGCTCTACCGACACATTCAGCGCCCAACTGCCAAAATGCAACTTACTATAGAGCAAAGTTCCCAAGAGCCAAATGCCGCCCGCCAGCGGCAAAGCCGCCATCGAAAGCGGGAGAATCTTCGGCCGACGAGACCAAATCAGCGAGACCGCCAGCGGCGTGCCGCAGCAAAGCGCCCAAAGGAGCAGCGCTGTTCCGCCCTCGCCGCAGGTGAGCAAGCAAACCACTAAGCCCACCGCCATGGCCGCCCAAGCGGGGACCGAACCCAGCAGGCGATAGCCCGCCGAATAAAAGATGCCTGCGCCCGCCATCGCGCCAAAGAGCGCCAAGGTGAACGCGCCGCTGAAGCCGCTTGCGCGGTAAAGCCCGCTTGTATAAAGCAGGATCAAGGACGCAAGCCCTAAATAAATCCCGCCTTTTAAAGTTTCCTTTTTCATTCGTTTTCCTTGGCAATGATGGCGTTTACCCGCCGCTCATGCCGACCGCCCGCTTCAAACTCGGCGCCGAAATAGGCTTCCACAATTTTTAAGCCCAATTCGATTCCCAAAACGCGAGCGCCCATGCAAAGCACATTGCTATCGTTATGCACCACCGTCATCTCGGCGGAAAAGCAATCGCCGCAGACCGAAGCGCGGATGCCCTTGATCTTATTGGCAGCAATGCTCATCCCGATGCCGGTCCCGCAGACCAAAATGCCTTTATCGGCTTTACCTTCGGAAACAGCCTCGGCGACCATAAAGGCGGCTTCGGGGTAATCGCAGCCATCCACAGTGCCATCATATAAAATTTCATTTTCGATGCCCATGGCATCCAGTTTTTCGCAAATCACAGGCAACCATTCGGTTCCTGCCTTATCGCATCCCAATACTACTTTCATTTTTGCTCTTGCTCCTTTTTTCTTGCTTGATATTCCCGCTCGGCTTGCGACAGCCTAAAATAAGCGGGGACGATTTTTGCCGGCGGCTCGGCTTGCAAAAAGCCTGCCGCGTGGGCAATACTACTACCCAATATATGATTTTTTTCGCTCAAAATGATTTGCTCGCCATCGGCAAGGTGGGAAAGCAGATAGGCTCCGTCCCCCAGCAGCACCGCGGGGGCATCCAGCGCCTTGATTAATGCCTCGGCTTCTTCCACCGGGCAGGCGCGATCGGAAATCACCGCTTGAGGCGCGCCCTTTTCATCAAAGGCATAGCCGCCCATATAGACCTGCTTGCAGCGGGCATCCAGCAAAGCCACAGCGATTCGCCCGCTTGCCCGCTCATTGCAAGAAAGCGCCATCAAGGTCGGCACCGCGTAGCAGGGGCGACCCAGCGCCATCCCCTTTACCAAAGCGCAGCCGATACGCAGGCCGGTAAAAGATCCGGGGCCGTTGGTCACCGCAAAGGCATCCACCTGCGCCAAGGACGCATCCGCCTTCTTTAAGGTTTCATCCACCAAAGGCAGCAGCATCTGGCTATGGGTCAGCCCTTCGTTTGCAAAGCCTTCCGCCAGCACCTGCGCCCCTTCGGTCAGCGCGACAGCGGCGGTCTTGCCCGCGCTATCGATACTCAATAATTTCATTCCGATTTCTCCATTCTGATGATACGCTCGCCTTCCCGCTCGCCGTAGGTCAAATATAAACGGATGGCATCGGGCGGCAAAAGAGATTCGATATTTTCGCTCCATTCAATCAGCATCAAGCCGTGGTCGAGGTAGTCATAATATCCGGTGCTGAACAGGCTCTCTTCCCCATCCACCCGATACATATCAAAATGGTAGATTGGGAAAGGGCCGCTATGATATTCATGCACCATCGCAAAGGTGGGGCTGGTGACTTCATCCTCCACACCCAAGGCTTTGCAAAGAGCGCGGATAAAGGTGGTTTTCCCTGCGCCGAGGTCGCCGAAAAACGCCACCGTTTCATTGCCCTTCAGCGATGCCGCCAGCTCCTGCGCCGCGCCTTCAGTGGCGGCAAGATCGCGGCATATATATGCTTTATTCATCGATACTACCCCAATTTAATATAATAGTTTATTTATTATAACATAATATATATACATTTTCAAGGAAATAACTTGAGTTTTTTGAAAGAATTGTTATAATAGAGGATAGAGAAACCAAATCTTGCGAAAGGAGCGATGAACTTTGGGCGAACAAATCCGATTATTCGCGCACCATATCTATAAGCGCATCGATTGGCTGTTGCTGGTCCCCATCTTAATCAGCTGCGCCTTTGGGCTGCTGCTGATCTCCTCCGCCACCGCTTCTTTCGGAACGATGAAACTTTTAATCGTTCAGTTTGGCGGGATTGTTCTTGGGCTGATTGCAGCCTTGGTGCTGCTCACCATCGAACATGAAAACCTTGCCCGCTTTTCTGTCCCCATCTACGGGCTGTGCATCCTTCTTTTGGTTGCCACGCTGATTTTCGGCAAGGAAGTCATGGGCAATAAAAACTGGATCTCGCTGGGGCCTGTCAACATCCAGCCCTCCGAATTTGTCAAGATCGGGTTTATCCTGACCTTTGCCAAGCATCTCTCCTCGGTGCGGGAATATATCAATAATATCCGCGTGTTAATTCCCTTGGGATTGCATTTTGCGGTCATCGCCGCTTTGGTGGCGATGGAGGGGGATTTAGGAACCACTTTGGTCTTTCTCTTTATCTTTTTGATGATGCTGATGGCGGCGGGGCTGCATTGGGGCTTTTTCCTGGGCGGCGGCGCGCTGGTTGGGGCAGCCGCACCCTTCATCTTTGAGCATCTGGATGTATATCAGCAGATGCGGATCTTGGCGGTATACGACCCTTCGCTGGACCCGCTGGGCTACGGATACCATACCATCCAGAGCAAGATCGCTTTGGGCAGCGGCGGGCTCTTCGGCTCGGGGCTTTATAAGGGCATCCAGACCCAATACGGCATCCTACCCGAAAAGCAGACCGACTTTATCTTTTCGGTCTGCGGCGAAGAGCTGGGGTTTGTGGGTTGCCTTTTGATCATCGCTTTGGAGCTGGCGATCATCTTCCGCCTTCTATATGTGGCGCGGTATGCCGCCGATCATATGGGCTGCTTCATCTGCATCGGGCTGGCGGCAATGCTCTTTATGCAGGCCGCCGAAAATATCGGGATGTGCTTGGGGTTGTTGCCGGTCATCGGGCTGACCCTTCCCTTCTTCAGCTACGGCGGCTCGTCGGTTTTGGCCTTATGTATGTCCTCGGGGCTGGCGATGTCGGTCAACGCGGCGCGACCGAAAGAATTTTTCTTTAAGGACAAAAAATAAAAATGCGAGGTTTTTACCTCGCATTTTTTATTGCTTAAAAAACTTATAAGTCGCTTCGGTGGGATAAGCCACAAACCGATTGATGGGGGTTCCCATCGAAGAAAAGCGCTCTTCATATTCGGTCATGACGTTTGGAGTATCGGTGCTGTGAAGGTCATAGGTCAGCTCTTCCAGCCGAAAGCCCATCTCGGTAAATTCCTCCACCGAAAAATCAAAGAGCGGGCGGTTATCGGTTTTAAAGCAGATCTTGCCTTCTTTTTTCAGCAGCGGCAGGAATTTTTCCACCATCCGCCGATGGGTCAGCCGCCGCTTGGCATAGCGGGCTTTGGGCCAAGGGTCGGAAAAATTCAGGTAGATGACATCGGCGCATTCGGCGGGGAAATATTCGGTCAACTCCCCCGCATCCAGGCAGAAAAACTTGATATTTTTCAATTCCTTGCGCTGGGCCTTTTCCATCGCCATAACAATGCAATCGATCACCCGCTCAATGGAGATAAACTGCTTTTCGGGCGCCTGCTCCGCCAGCGTGACGATAAAGCGCCCCTTGCCGGAGCCGATCTCGATCTCCAAGGGCTTTTTTTTATCAAATTCATCATAAAACCGCTCTTTCAGCCCTGCGGTCTCCAAGGTATAATCCGCGCACCGCTCAAAGCGGGCGGGGGTATTTTTCTTTCTTCTTAAACGCATATCTACACCTACAAAAATATATTTTCTTTATTCTACAATTATTGCACTCAAAAATCAAGTCAAACTTGCGATTGGTTGCGGTAATAAGCAAGCAACAGATCCACCATCTCGCCATAACTTTTGATGCCCGATTGCTGCCCGTTGGACTGCAGATACTGATCGTAAACTTCCTGCGAGGTTTCCCCCACCACCGTATGGCGGTATGGCTTCCAATAATCGTCCTGCGCCTGCAGGTCGCGGAGCATTCCCGCCCCGCAAAGCTTGGCGATCTTCTGCGCCAATGCGGTATCTTCGCCGTAAAGAGCGCTGAAGGCATATTCAAAGGCCATCAAACTACCGCTATACCGAAAATCGACGCGATCGGCATCCTTGCAGGCCAGATACCCCAAAAAGTTGGCCTCTTCCTCCCGCATAAAGCCGCGAAAATGGGTCAGCTCGTGGCACATGGTGGCGGGAACGGAATGGGCGGGGGCATCGACATTGATGCCCGATTCAAAGGGGATATAAATACCGGTGGTCAGCACCATCGAAAAAAGCTTGGAGGTCATCAGCGGCTTATTGCGGACATTTGCCGCCTGCAGGGCGGGAATCTCTTGCTCCAAAGCGGCATAGGCCTCCCTGGCCGCATCGGCGGTCTGATAAAAATTCTCATCCTGCAAAAGGGCGACGCCCTTCTCGTCTTCCTGCAGCTGTTCGCGGTAAAAATTGCAATCATAAACCAGCAGTTCGCAAAGGGCATAAAGCTCTTCCTTACTGCTTTTTTGCACCTGCAGTTCCAGATGCTCGGTGATGGAAGCGCGGTAATAATTCAGCCCCATAAACAACACAAAGCCGAAATAAAGAACGCTTGCGCCGCCGCAAAGATTCAGCAGCAGCCGCCAAAGTCGCCCTTTCCATTGGGCGCGATCACGAATCATTCCGTAAATCGACCATCCAATGTAAAAGAGCAAGCCTGCCCCTGCCAAAAGGATTAAAATCTCCAGCACCGAAAAGGGCGCGAGCGAAAGCAGCCAGCCCAAGCTATTGGCAAACAGCGGATAGACATATTTGGAATGGATTGATTCCACCCATCCGTTGTCTACCCTTGCTATCAAGGTCAGCAGCAGCCCCAGCGGTGCCAAAAGCAGCAGCCATATTCTTTTATATCGAAACATTTTTTGCAGCATATTTCCCGCCTCAAACTTTATTCTTTTCTATTATAGCGAAGAACCAAAGGTTTTGCAAGGAATAGAATAATTCGAGGTGATTTTATGTTAATTTCCACCACCGAAGGCCCGCTGCATTTTCCTGCCGACTTTTCCCGCTGGGCGCTGGTCTTTTACTATAGCGGAGATTTTCTGCCGGTTTCCGCCACCGAACTGCTGGCGCTGGCGCAGCTGCACCATACATTCAAAAAGAAGCAATGCGATCTCCTCTGCATCAGCGCAGATCGCATTGCTTCCCATCTTGCTTTTATTAAAACCTTAAACCGCTATCGGCTGGCAGAATACCCCTCCCCTGTCACCTTCCCTTTGGGGGAAGACCCCGAGGGGGCCTTGCGGCGAAGCTGGAATCTTTCGCCCCACCAAAAATACCTTTGGCTCTTTGCGCCGGGCGGGGTTCCCAAAGCGCAGTTTACCTACCCTGCCGAGGTGGGCGCCAATTTCACCGAAGCGCTGCGCACCCTGCTGGCCTTGCAAACCGAAAAGCCCACCCCCAGCGGCTGGGTGCCCGAAGCCTATCCTTTGGCTCTGCCGCCCCAGACCCGCGCCGAAAGCGATTGCTTTATGAGCGAAACCGAGAAAGAAGGCGGCATCGCCATCGATTGGTACATTAGTTTTGATACAGAATAACTAAAAACAACGATTTTCCTTTGTTTTTTATTATTTTTTGTTCATATGTTCCAAACCAATCGTTGTGGAATATAAATAAAAAAAGCGCATCCGTTTTGGATGCGCTTATTTTTAGTTTATTTTTTACAGGATGGGGATGCCTGCTTCGCGGCAGGAGGTTAAGGTTTTTTCGTCCCAGATGGAGGATTGCACCTCACCAATATGGGCGCTGCCCAGCATCAGCATACAAAGGCGGCTCTGACCGATGCCCCCGCCGATGGTGAGCGGAAGCTCGCCCGCCAAGAGCGCTTTATGGAAGGGCAGATCTTTGCGGTCTTCGCAATCGGCAATCTTCAGTTGCCGCGCCAAGCTTTCGGGGCTGACGCGGATGCCCATGGAAGAAATCTCAAAGGCCTGCTGCAGGGTTTCGTTCCAGAACAAAATGTCGCCGTTGAGCGCCCAATCATCATAGTCGGGCGCGCGGCCGTCATGCTTTTTGCCGGAGCGGAGAACTCCGCCGATCTCCATCAGCAGAACGGTTTTATATTCCTTGGTGATGGCATTTTCCCGCTCTTTGGGGGTGAGATCGGGGTAGCGATCTTCCAATTCCTGGGTAGTGATGCAATAAACATCGCGGCAGAGTTCGGGGCGCGCCTGCAGCTGCGGGAACATCACCCGCAAGGTCTGCTCGGTATCGCAGATGGCGTCCACAATCTTGCGGACCACCGCCTGGAGATATTCTTTGGTGCGGTCCTCTTCGGCGATAATCTTTTCCCAATCCCATTGATCCACATAGATGGAATGGATATTATCCAATTCTTCATCGCGGCGGATGGCGTTCATATCGGCATAAAGGCCGGCATCTTCGCCAAACCCATAGTCCCGCAGCGCCTGCCGCTTCCACTTGGCCAGCGAATGCACCACTTCCGCATCGGCGCCGGTATCCTTCACATCGAATTTCACCGGACGCTCCACACCGTTAAGGTTATCATTCAGCCCCGAATCGGAGGGGACAAACAGCGGCGAAGAGACCCGCCGCAGATTCAATGCGCCGCAGAGCATATCTTCAAACAAACGCTTGATCAGCCCGATGGCCTTTTGGGTATCATAAAGGGAGAGCGCCGGACGATAGCCGGCGGGAATCATTACTTTGCTCATAAATTTACCTTTCTTCTACGAATAATGGCATTGGCGGGAAGCTCGATGCCAATCTTCACCTTCATTTCTGCGTGGGGCGCGGATTCGATGGGCTCGCCCGCTTCGTTCATCAGCGCACCCAAGGTGATTTCATAGGGAACGCAGTCGGGCGCCAGCACCTGCAGGGTTTCCCCCGCGCAGAATTTATTTTTTTGGATCACCCAGCCCGATTCATCGGCGGCGATGGCAACCACATCGGTATTGCGGATATAGCCGCCATCCTCGAAATTCTGGGATTCGGCGCCTGCCGATTGGAATAAAAAGCCGGTGGTATAATCCCGATGGGAAACCGCCCGCAGCTCTTCCAGCAGGGCAGGGTCATAGGGCTTGCCCGCGGCAAGGTCATCCAACGCCCGCCGATAGGATTGGGTGACACAGGCGACATAGTAAAAACTCTTCATCCGCCCTTCGATCTTCAGGGATGCGATGCCCGCATCCTGCAATTCCTTCAAATAGGGCAGCAGGCAGAGGTCCTTGGAATTGAATAAGTAGGTCCCCCGCGCATCTTCTTCGATGGGGAAATATTCCTCGGGGCGCTGGCTTTCCATCAGCGCATAATTCCAGCGGCAGGGCTGGGCGCAAGCGCCACGATTGCCGCTCCGACCGGTCATCACTGCCGACATTAAGCACCGCCCCGAATAGGCCACACACATCGCGCCATGGGCAAAGGCCTCCAGCTCGGTATCCATCGGCAGTTTCTGCCGCAGGTCGATAATATCTGCAAGGCTCATCTCCCGCGCCAGAACGATGCGGGACGCGCCCAACTCCCGATAGACCATCGCCGCTTCATAGTTGGTGACATTGGCTTGGGTGGAGATATGAATGGGCAGGCTCGGCGCATAGCGCTTTGCCAGCGCCATCACCCCTAAATCGGCAATAATCAGCCCATCGGGCTTGAGCTGCTCCAACATCTCAAAATAAGCAGGCAATGTTTCCAGATCCTTATGATCGGGATAGATATTGCAGGGGATATAGATTTTTTTGCCCTTTTGATGGCAAAAATCAATCGCTTCTTTTAGTTCGTCTTTATCAAAATTTTCGCTGGCGGCGCGCAGCCCAAACTGCCGATAGGCGGCATACACCGCATCGGCACCGTACCATACCGCGTACCGCAGCTTTTCCATATTGCCCGCAGGGGCTAAAAGTTCCATCTTCAAGATACTGTTCCTGTTCCGCGGAGGTGTTCGCCCGCTTTTTTCAGATTAAGCAAATGGTCGGCGCGGCTTTGGGCAAAGAACATTTCGCCGTCCTCCCGTGTGACAAAATAAAGATCCTTCGTCTCTTCCGCATCCAGCACCGCTAAGATCATCTCTTCGCTCGGGTTGGAAATCGGCCCTTCGGGCAGACCTTTATTGCGATAGGTGTTATAAGGGTCGGAGGTGCGGATATCCGACTCGGTGACATCTCCGTGCCCTGCGGGAAGGATATAGGCCACCGTCGCCTGGGATTCCAGATACGGAACCGTCTCACTCTCCAGGCGGTTGAGATAGACCCCTGCCGCCTTTTTGGGATTCTTTCCGCTCTCCTTTTGGAGAATGGACGCTAAGGTAATGACCTCATCCAGATCGTAATCGGAATCGCTGATCTTTTTCATATTTTCTTCGGTCAGCACCTTTTCTTCAAAGCGGCTGAGGATGCGGCGAACCACCGCCACCGCCGATTCCCCTTCATACATTTCATAGGTATCGGGGTAGAGATATCCCTCCAGCCGATAATTGCGCTCGGGCAGGTGCGCCGCAAAGGTAAACTCCGAAAAGTCATAATTTTGCAACACATTCTCCAGCTCTTCCCGCTCCAGATATTCCAAAGAGTCGCAAAGGGTGGTGACCAAATCTTCCTGAGTATAGCCCTCCTTGATGGTGAACTTCACCTTATCCTTTTGGGCAGGGTCGCGCTTTAGGGCGCGGATGAGCTGATTATAATCGCTTTTGCAGTTGAGGGTAAATTCCCCTTCAAAAAAACCATCGGTCTTTTTCAGCTTGCTATAGAGGAAAAATACATTGGGATGATCGATAATCTCCGCCTGATTGAGCGCCTTCGCCACCGCCTTGACCGAGGTCTGCCCTTCTTCGACCATAATCGTGATTTCCTTATCGGGGCGAACCAATCCCAACACTTCGTTGCCGATATGGCAAAGCCAGCAAGAGAGCAAAATCGCAGCGATAAGAATTGCGCTATAGTATCCCAGCGAGCGGGCATATTTCTGCCATACCTCTTTGGTGAACACCTTGCCTTCGGCGTTCTTTTCTTTCGTTTTCGGGGGTTCTGCCTTGGCAGGTTCGGTCTTGACCGCTTCGCTCTTAACAGACTCGGTCTGCATCACTCTGGTCTGCTCCAACTCCGCCTTTGCCTTGGGTTGACTGGCAATACGGATGGTGGGCTGCTCTGCTTTGGCAGAGGGGTAAGACCCTGCAGGATTATTTCTTTTAGGGCGGCTTGCGCCATCGGCACCGGGATAGGAACCGGTAATATTACGTTTCTTATCAGCCATTGATCTTCTCCTTAAGGTGATAAAAATATCTCATAGTTATACATTTTGATTATACACCACAATTTATGTAAAGTAAAGAAAAAAAGACAGTTTACACTGTCTTTTTTATCATATCTTTATCCACTGAAATGACCGCGAAATAATCGGGATGCTTTTCTTGAATCGCCGCCTCCACCTTTTTGCAAAGTTCGCCATCGGAAAGTTCATACTTAAAGGGAACCACCAAATCGAAAAGGACATTGCTATGGGTGGTACCCCGCACCAACCGCAGGTCATGGTAGGTCACCGGCGGGAACTGCTCCAAAATTTCCTTGAGTTCCTCCCGCAGGACATCCAGCGCAGGGTCGGTGGTGACAATGGGGTCCATGTGGATGGAGACAAAAATTCCCATTTCGTCTTTCAGGTCCCGCTCCACATTATCAATAATATCGTGGCTGACCAAAATATCCACCTCGGCGGGAACTTCGGCGTGCAAAGATGCAAACATCCGCCCGGGGCCATAGTTATGTACGATCAAGTCGTGGATGCCGACGATTCCCTCGTAAGAAAGCACCTTTTCTTTGATCTGCTCCGCCAAGGTCTCATCGGCGCCTTCGCCCAGCAGCAGCTGGATGGTATCCTTCATCAGCATCACGCCCGCATACATAATGATTCCCGCCACAATGACGCCCATAATGCCGTCGGTATTATAACCAATCAGCGGGCTGATGACGATCGAAACCAAAATGGCCGCAGTAGAGATGACATCGTTGATGCTATCGCGGAAATTGGCATAAAGAGTATCGCTTTGTATCGCCTTGCCCATCGAGCGATAGAACAGCCCCTGCCATAATTTAAAGGCGATGGAGAGCAGCAAGGTCACCCAAAGCAGCGGGGTCACGTCCATCGCTTGGGGATGAAAAATCTTGGGGAAGGATTCCTTGGCCAGCGTAAACCCGACCACCACCATCACCATGGAAATCAGCATCGCGGCGATATATTCCATCCGCCCATGGCCGAAAGGATGCTCTTCATCCGCCTGCTGGTTGGATAATTTAAAGCCAATCAGGGTGATGACCGAAGATAAACTATCGGATAAATTATTAAAACCGTCGGCAATGATGGCAATGGCGCCAAACAATGCGCCGATCAGAATTTTGACCGCCGCCAGCAGCAGGTTGGTGGCGATTCCCACCGCGCCTGCCACCGTGCCGTAGCGAGCGCGCACCGCAGGATCGGCGGTGTTTTTATAATCCTTGATAAACAGCCGTTTAATCAGATTTGTCATAATTTCCCTCTCGTATTTTGCAAAAATTGACCGCGCCAAGCGCGGTCAATTTATTAATTTATTTCTTGCGTAAATTTTTGATAGCAGCGATTGAATACAACGGCCGCTTCGCAACGGCGCGCATCATTTTTGGGATTAAAGTTTCCTTGATCATCGCCTTGGAAAAGCCCTGCGGCGCTGCACTTTGCCACCCATTCCACCGCCCAGGTATCAATCGTTGCTTGGTCGGCATACTGCTTTGACGGTTGAGCGGCCGCCTCGGTCGGCATCAGGCTCTTGCCCATCACATTTTCGATGGCATTGCCCAGCATCTTGCACATTTCCTGGCGAGTGATCTTCCGATCGGGATCAAAGGCGGTCTCCGAAACCCCTTCGGTCACGCCTACCGCATATGCCCATGCCACATATTTATAATGCCATACATCCTTTGGAACGTCTTGGAATTTATCTACCTCATAGGTCGATACATCCACACCACACAAGCGGGAAAGAGCGGTGACAAATTGAGCGCGGGTGATGGATTCCATCGGCGCAAATTCGGTTTCGCTCATACCGTTGAAGATGCCCGCTTCAATGGCGTCCACGGTATCTTTATAATACCATTCGTTTTCGTCCAAATCCAAAAATTGGTTTTGGTTTTTATAGACCGGAATGATAAAATGCGCCTTGGCATTGGCATCGGAAAATGCGCGTTTTAAGATCTGCGCTTCCTTTTCGGGCGCCTGCGCATCGGTCATATAGGATTTATTCCAAAAGCCGGAATAGCGGAAGAAATACGGAGTCACCGCGCCGCGATCCAGATATTGATCCTTCACCCAGTTGGCACCCTCGGTGATGGAAATCTCCACAGTGTTCCAATTGCGCTCCTTGGCGTATTTGGCACCGACCGTAGGATTACTGTCGTAGCACTGAATACCAAAGAAATTATAGTAGCCCTCATAGCCCTTGACGATTCCTTTGGCAAATTGCGAGCTGCCGTAGCCCGATTCCAGCGCAGCACGGCAAGCAATATAATAGGGATTCATTAACAAAGAACTTGAAGCATTTTTGAAATAAGATAACGCTTCGTCTTTGGTGATAGCCTTTTCATTCGCCCAGATCGCTTTAACACCTTCGTCGGTCCAGGTTTCCGGATCATAGGTATCAATATCCAAAAACGCAAAGATGCGATCTTCATTGAGATAATAAAGAGGATCGATATATTTCTTTCGGCTGGTGCCGTATTTTTGAACCGCCTCATCAAAGGTCAGTTCGGGATCGATAAAGGTAAAGCTCCAATTAGGATGCTTTGTTTTTAAGGCATCAATTTCCTTGGCATAATGGGCAGGCATCTCCACCTCTTCCCAATTCCAGCGGATATAGTTTTCCTCCACCGTATCCTTAACATAGCCAACATAACTGTTTGTTTTAGATAACGCGCCACCGGAATAGATCGATTTGACATATTGAACCTTCGCCCAATCCCCTTCGGTTCCAAGATAATAAACCGTTGTACCGCCATCCAACTTCGTCAACACCGCAGCGGTGGCAGAGGGTGTCTTCCGCAGATTGACCGAGCTGCTGACCACCACCTTGGCATAGGAATTGCTCAACGCGTTCGGGTCGGTAAAGATGAGCAGATACTCTTTGACCGAGCCATCGGGCAAGGTTCCCTTTAAGGTCACCTTGCAACGCCCATAGCCCAGATCCAGCGGTTTGCCCAGCTGATAGGCGGCGCTCAGATAGGGATAATGCCCTGCATATTGCTCCACCTGCACACTCAACGCGGTAAAGCCGGTGAAGCCGGTGATACTGCAACCACTAAAATCCTGCGGATTGATAAGGTAATATCCATCCTCAAAATCAAAGGCGAAATCAAAGCCCGAAACCGCAATGGAATACTCGGGTTCGGCAACAGGCTGCTCTTCGGCAGCGGCGCAAAAGGGCATCGAGCCAAGCATCAGCACCGCCAAAATGCCTGCAATAATATGTATGAAGTTATTCAGCCCAGTTATGCGCAACTTTCTGAACATCATCATCGTCCTCCAAAGCATCCAAAAGCAACTGCATCTTGAACCGCTCTTTCTCATCGGTCAAGGATACATCGTTATCGGCGATGCGGGTCACCTCGGCGGTCAAAAATTCATAGCCCGCCTCCTCCAGCGCCACACGCACAGCGGAAAATGCCGCAGGGGCGGTGAGAATCTCAAAGGCCTCGCCTTCGCCGTCGAAATCATCGGCGCCGTTATCCAGCGCACACATCATCAGTTCGTCTTCATCCACATCTTCTTTATCGACAATCAACACGCCCGCTTCTTTAAACTGCCAGAGAACGCTGTTGGACGCGCCGAGATTGCCGCCGAATTTATCGAAATAGTGGCGGAGATTGGCCGCGGTGCGGTTGCGGTTATCGGTCAGGCAATCGACCACAACGGCGACACCGCCGGGGCCGTAGCCTTCATAGACCAGATTTTCATAGTTGCTGGTATCCCCTTCGCCTGCTGCCTTTTTGATGGCGCGCTCGATATTATCGTTGGGAACATTGGCGGCCTTTGCCTTGGCAATCGCATCCGCCAAGCGGGAGTTGGCGGCGGGGTTAGCACCGCCTTCCTTGACGATGACGCTGATTTCACGCGCCATCTTGGTGAAGATTTTGGCGCGCTGCGCATCGGTTTTTCCCTTTTTGTTTTGAATATTATGCCATTTAGAATGTCCGGACATTACAGTTTCGCTCCTTAAAAAACAGATATTTTGACATTTTACAGTATAACATAATATATTTATAATTTCAACCCTGCTTTTGGTTGCATTTCCTTCCAATCTCTGCTATAATGAGTTCACTAAAATACGAGGTATCTGCAATTATGAAAAAATTTCAACTCCCCAAAAATCTCCGCTATGCGCTGATCTTTTTGTTCGTACTCTTCTTTACCGCGCTGGCAGGGCAACCCTTCCCTGAAAGCCATTTTCATCTGGCCGATCCGCTGGTGATGATGGCGGCGGTGGTGTTGCCGACGCCCTATGCGCTGGTTGTTTCTGCGCTCGCCTGCGCGGCGGCGGATTGGATCAAGGGCTATGCCCTGCTGACCATTACCACCGCGATTGCAAAGGTCCTGCTGGTCCTTGCGGTCAAAGGCTTATTAAAGCTCCCCGCCGCCGAAAAATTCCCCGACCTCATCGCTGCTCCCGCAGCATTGATCGCCATCCCCCTCTATTATCTGGGGGCTGCCGCCGATTATTTTTATACGGCTTTTTCCGGTGATACTTCCATCGCCAAGCAGCTTGGCGCCGCGCTTGCCTATGCAACGCGGGTTCTGCAAAAGGAAGCGGTGCAGGCGATGGTCGGTATTTTGGTCTTTATCCTTCTTTACGGAATTTATAAAAAAATGAAGGAACGCAAAGCCAAAAAACAAACCAACGAAGAATAAAAAACTCCCCACACATGTGGGGAGTTTTTATTTTATTCCAAAGGTTGTTCTTCCGTTTCGGGCTCGTCGGTTACAGGGTCTTCCACCGAAGGTTCATCGACCGAAGGTTCTTCGTCCATCGGCGGTTCTTCCTCTACGATGGGGTCTTGGTCAACGATGGGTTCTTCGTCTACGATCGGTTCATCCTCTACGATCGGTTCTTCCTCTACGATCGGTTCTTCCTCTTCGATAGATTCTTCCTCTTCTTCCGAAGAATCATTGGAATGACTGCCCGAGCCGGTATTATACCAGCGGGTGAAATCCACGCCATTTTCTTCGATATATTGCTCGAAGGAAATATCCTCAAAGATGAGGGCGTTCATCTGCTTTGCGGCATAGTCCAGATTATAATAGCAGCAGGAACCCAAGCCGGGAACGTACATTCCATATTCAATCATAATATCATAGGAGGGCATCCGCGCCTCTTTGAATTGCAGGCCTTCGTTGGTCAAAATGCCCGCCAGCTCGAAAATATCGCTATAATCCAGCGAGGTTTCCATATAAGGAAGCAGGGCTTTGATCAGGCGGGGATATTGGGTCGCCCGCATGGAAAGCGCCTTATCAAACATCTGATGCATCACCAGCCGCTGACGCTCGGTGCGGCCGGGGTCGTTATTGGTCCCGTTGATGGTTGCCACCTTGCGGATGCGGGAAAACGCCACCGCCTGCACCCCATTGAGTTTCTGCATTCCTGCCTGCTCGATATAATCCTCGGCCGTACCGCGCTCGCGGTGCATCGACTTGATATGGATATTGGCATTTTTGACCTCGGCTTCGGTCAGCTCCACTTCGATGCCGCCCACCGCCTCGATGATCTCCGCCATTCCGACAAAATCGACGGTGGCATAGTCGGTGATGTTCAGATTAAAGGTCTGGTTCAGGGTTTTGATCGCCAGCGGCGCGCCGCCCAGATTATAGGCAGCATTGATCTTTTGATAGCCGAAGCCCTCCACCGGTACCAAGCTATCCCGCATCACCGAGATGATCTTGATATCATTATGGACCGCATCGATGGAGATAATCATAATGGAATCGGAAAGGCCGCGAAAACTATCGTTGCGCGCGTCGATGCCGAATAATGCAATATTGGTAATTCCGTCGGGAGCGTCCATTGCCAATTCGGCGTTGATGCCCAGTTCATCATAGTTCAGTTGAATTTTATTATAACGAAAACTGTTGACAATCTCCATCACACCGCAGCCCGCCATGGTGAGCAGCAGGGCGATCAAAATCATCGGAACGATAAATACCCGCAGTTTTCCTCTGGGATCCTTCCATCTCATTCTAATTTCACCTTCAAAATTAAATCTTCATCGTCAGCCCGATGCGGCTCTTTTTCAGGTCCACCGAAAGGACCTTGACCTTGACAATATCGCCCACCTTCAGCACTTCGCCGGGATGGCGGATATAGCGATCGCAAATTTGAGAGATATGCACCAAGCCATCTTCATGGACACCAATATCGACAAAGGCGCCGAAATCGATGACATTACGAACCGTTCCCTGCAGCAGCATACCCTCCCGCAGGTCTTCCATCTTCAGAACATCGGTTTTCAAAATGGGGCGGGGCAGCTCGTCGCGGGGGTCGCGGCCGGGCTTTTGCAAAAAGGAGGCAATGTCCACCAAGGTGGGCAGGCCGATGCCCAGCTCCTGGGCCATCTTTTCGCCGCTGTTGCCCTCGGTAAATTTGGAAATACCCGAGACCGCGCCGTTTTTCAGGTCCTCGGCGCTATAGCCGCATTTTTGCAAAAACAGCCGCGCAGCGGGGTAGCTTTCGGGGTGGACCGCGGTATTATCCAGCGGTTCCTCCCCGCCGGAAACCCGCAAAAAGCCCGCGCATTGCTCATAGGCTTTGGGGCCTAATTTGGCCACCTTCAGCAGTTCCTTGCGGGAGCGGAAGGCGCCCTTTTCTTCCCGATAGGCGACGATATTTTTGGCGATGGAGGAATTGATTCCCGCCACCTGCGCCAGCAGCGGTGCGCTGGCGGTATTGAGTTCCACACCCACCGAGTTGACGCAATCTTCCACCACGCCGCCCAGCGCTTCGCCCAGGCGGGCTTTGGGCATATCATGCTGATACTGCCCCACACCGATGGATTTAGGATCGATCTTGACCAGCTCTGCCAAGGGATCCTGCAAGCGGCGGGCGATGGAGACCGCCGACCGCAGGGAAACGTCAAATTGAGGGAATTCTTCCGCCGCCAATTTGGAGGCGGAATAGACCGAAGCGCCTGCTTCGTTGACAATGACATAATGCACCGGTGTATCCAATTCGCGGATCATTTCCGCCACAAACTGCTCCGATTCGCGGGAAGCGGTGCCGTTGCCGATGCTGATGAGATTGACCTTATGCTTTTTGATCAGCGCCTTTAATTTTACCTTCGCCTCTTCTATTTTATTTTGGGGCGGGGTGGGATAAACCACAGTGGTATCCAGCACCTTGCCGGTGGCATCCACAACAGCGATCTTGCAACCGGTGCGGTAGGCAGGGTCCAGCCCCAAGGTGACCATATCCTTGATGGGCGGCTGCATCAGCAGATGCCGCAGGTTGACCGAAAAGACGCCCATCGCCTGCTCCTGCGCCCGCTCACTCATGGTGTTGCGAATTTCCCGCTCCATCGAGGGGTCGATCAGACGATCAAACGCATCGGCGGCGGCAATCGAAACCTGCTCCGCGCTTTTGGAATCGTTCTTCACATAAGCCTTTTCCAAAATGGCGACCGCGGCTGCTTCGTCTACCTTAATCTTGACTCTCAAAATCTCTTCTGCCTCGCCACGGTTGAGCGCCAAAATGCGGTGGCCGGGAATCTTGCGGACCAATTCCTCAAAGGCATAGTACATCGCAAAAACGCCCTTTTCATCCTTGCTATCGGCGATCTGCTCGGAAGAAACCATCGCTTCTTTTAAATAAAAAGCACGCAGGCGGCGGCGCATCTCGGCATCATCCGAGATGGTCTCGGCGATGATATCGCGGGCGCCCTGCAGCGCATCCTCCGCGGTGGGCACTTCCTGCTCTTGGTTTACATAATTTTCTGCTTCGGCAAGGGGATCCAAGGCAGGATCCTGCTCCAAAATCGCCAAGGCCAGCGGCTCCAAGCCCCGCGCCTTGGCCTTGCCTGCGCGGGTCTGCTTTTTCTGCTTATAGGGGCGGTAGAGGTCCTCCACCTCGGCTAAGGTAGCGGCGGCATCGATCTGCGCCTTGAGTTCCTCGGTCATCTTATCCTGCCCTTCGATGGCGGCGCAGACTTCTTCTTTGCGCTTGATCAGATTGCGCAGATAGGTCAGCCGATCGGAAAGGGCGCGCAGCACCTGATCATCCAATCCGCCGGTGGCTTCCTTGCGGTAGCGGGCGATAAAGGGGATGGTGTTGCCATCGTCCATCAGTTCCACTGCGGCGGCGACTTGAGTTTCTTTAATATTTAATTCTTGGGCAAGGGTTTTATTGATATTCATTTGGTTCTCCTATGGTCGAAAATGTCGAAACGGCACAGCCGTTTCGACATTTCATTATGCATGATAAAGTTTCTTGGTCTGATAGCGGGGTTCGCAGGTGAGGTTGATGCCCAGCTTGCGGAAGGTCTGCTCATCCACGCGGGAGAGGATGACCGAAGAATGGGCTTCCAAGCCCTTGAGTTTTTCCAGCTGATCCATCGCCAGCTTGGCGCGTTCATCGGTGGCGGCGCAGATGGAAAGGGCGATCAGAACCTCATCGGTATGCAGGCGCGGGTTATGGTTGCCCAAAACGCCGATCTTCATTCGTTGGATGGGTTCGATAATGGTGGGCGAAAGAAGCTGAACTTCATCGGGAATATCGCCCAACACCTTCAATACATTCAAAAGCATCGACGAAGAAGCGCCCAGCAGCGAGCTGGTCTTACCGGTGACAATCCGCCCATCCTCCAATTCGATGGCGGTGGCGGGAGCGCCGCTGGCTTCTGCCTTTTCCACCGCAGCAGCGGCGACCGGCCGATCGGCAACGGAGATCTGCAGTTGGTTCATCAACAGCTCGATTTTGGAAACTTCGCTCTGCTCACTATTGCCTTGGCGGACGGCGCTGAGCGCCGCATAATAGCGGCGGATGATTTCCTGATTGGCAGCCGCGCGGACCGCATCATCATCGCAGATGGCGCAGCCGGCCATATTGACCCCCATATCGGTGGGGCTCTTATAGGGAGATTGACCCATAATCCGCTCCATCATGGCGTTGACGACCGGAAAGATCTCCACATCGCGGTTATAGTTCACCGCGGTCTCGCCATAAGCATCCAGATGGAAGGGATCGATCATATTGACATCATCCAGATCGGCAGTAGCCGCTTCATAGGCCACATTGACCGGATGCTTTAAGGGAATGTTCCAGATGGGGAAGGTTTCAAATTTAGCATAGCCTGCTTTAATCCCCCGCTTTTGCTCATGATAAAGCTGGGATAAGCAGGTGGCCATCTTGCCGCTGCCGGGGCCGGGCCCGGTGACAACGATCAACTTACGGGTAGTTTCGATAAAATCATTTTTTCCAAATCCTTCATCGCTGACGATTAAGGGAATATTGGAGGGGTATTCGGGAATGGTATAATGGCGATAGACCTTGATACCAAGATTAATTAATCGCTTTTCAAAGGCGACGGCCAGCGGCTGCTCGGTCCAGCGGGTGATGACCACACTGCCCACATATAAGCCGATACCGCGAAAGGCATCGATCAGCCGCAGGGTATCCAAATCATAGGTGATGCCCAGATCGCCGCGGCGCTTATTCTTTTCGATGGCGTTGGCATCGATGGCGATGACAATTTCCGCATCGTCCTTCAATTCCATCAGCATCTTGACCTTGGAATCGGGCTTGAAGCCGGGGAGCACCCGCGACGCGTGAAAATCGTCGAACAGCTTGCCGCCGAACTCCATATATAGTTTATCACCGAACATGGCAATGCGGTCGCGGATATTCTGCGACTGCAAGCGAACATATTCTGCATTATCGAAACCCATTCTGGCCATAAAAACACCCCTTTGATACAGCATCAATCAATAAATTATTATAACTAATTTTAAACCATCTTTCAAGGGAATTTTGATATTTTTTTGCAAAATGAAAGATAAGGTTTACAAACAAATTCCCATTCGGTATAATTAAAACATAAACGATAAAGGAGAAATCTATGAAAATTGCAGTGATTACCGGCGCCTCCAGCGGGATGGGGCGGGAATTTGCGGTTCAGCTGGCCGCCCAAGAACAATTCGACGAATTCTGGATCATCGCCCGCCGCGAAAGCCGCTTGGAAGAATTGAAGAAGGAGATTTCCATCCCCTGCCGTGTCCTCCCGATGGATCTCACCGATGAGGCGGCTTTGGAAAGCTACAGCCTGCTCTTAAAGCAAGAAAAGCCGGAAGTTTCCCTGCTGATCAATGCCGGCGGTTTTGGGCGGTTCGGTCGCTATGACCAGATCCCCTTGGAAGATTGCATGGATATGATCGACCTCAACTGCAAGGCGCTGGTCTCCATGACCCAGCGCACCCTGCCCTATATCCCCGATGGCGGGCGAATCTTGCAGGTGGATTCCCTTTCCGCCTTTCAGCCGGTGCCTTATCTCAATGTCTATGCCGCCACCAAAGCCTTTGTTTTGAGCTATTCCCGCGCCCTCAAGGCGGAGCTGAAGGAGCGCAATATTCAGGTGCTGGCCTTCTGCCCCGGCTGGGTCACCACCGAATTTTTCGACCACGCGTATCTCACCGGCAAGGATGCGGTCACCTATTATAATAAAGTCTTCACCGCCGAAGAGGTGGTTCGCGATGCGCTGAAAGCGCTGAAAAAGGGCAAGGATGTTTGCGTTCCCAGCTGGCAGAATAAACTGCAGGTGCTGGGTGTGAAGCTGCTGCCCACCAAGCTGGTCATCAAGGTCTGGATGAAACAGCAAAAACAAAAATCCTAATAAAAAAAGCCGCGATTTCGCGGCTTTTTTATTTTAGTCTTCTACTTTGAAAATCTTTTTAATTTCATCATCGATGACCGGCGGGATTTCCTCCAGCTTTTCGGGATGGGCCATATAATCTTGGAATCGGCGGAACGCCAATGCAAAATAGCTTCCGCTGGCGATACGCTCATCCATAACGATGCCCAATGGCATACATTTTTCGTGGATGATCTCGCCGCCCTTACGCTTGGGAACTTCGCGGTTAATACCCATCGCCATCGCCACCGAGGTGGTGCCGAAATCATAGATATGATGATAGATGGCGTTGGTGCGGATGCTGGCAAGATCGGTAATGACCAACGAGATATGGAAGGGGCTCATATCGATGATGCTCTTGGGGAGCATTCCGTGCTTATCCATCCAGCGCAGCACCTTCACACCAATCCGCAGCAATCCGGGGATAGAGAGCAATGCGGCAATGATCTTTTCGGTGCCGTTCTCGGGATTTTCCTTGCGGTTTTCGTCGATATACTCGGTCAATCGCTCCTGCACCTTATAGACGTTATCGGTGGGCTGGAAATAGATCTTGCTCATGGTTCCGCTCTGGGTAATATCCCCGCCTTGCAGAACCACCATGCCGACCGCCAATTCATTGCGGGCATAAATATTACTGTTTACTACAAAATGGTTGAGTTTCGGAAACTCATCGATGACGCGGATATACGCCGCCAGCAACACCGCCAGCCGCGAAATCTTCAACCCTTCGTCCCGCTTGCGGTGAACATAATTCGCGACAGGGTCCACAGGGATATCGATGGTAATCATATTCATCGAGTCCACCCTCTTATCCATCACGTGCGCCGCAACGGTATACATCGGATCGGTAATTTTTAATCGGATTCCGTCTTTTCTTTTCATAAAAGATCCCCCATTAAATCAAATGCACTAATATTATATCGCATTTTACCGCTTTAGGCAAGAAAAATGTCGAAAAAGTTGATTTTCCATATCGTTCCTGCTATAATTTGAGGGAACTTTTTTGAGGTGTTTATTATATTATGAAACAAATTCGCAACAATGTATTTCCCATCTTGGCGGCGATGATCTGGGGGTCCGCCTTTGTGGCCCAAAGCGTCGGCGCGGAATATTTCCCGCCCTTTGCCTTCAACGCGGTGCGCTCCTGCATCGCCACACTGGCTTTGCTGGTGGTGGTCTTGATTTTTGCCAAAGTGCGTAAAGAGCCCGCCCTTCCCCCAAAGGCGCAACGCAAGCCCCTGCTGATCGGCGGCCTTTGCTGCGGCGGGGTGCTGACCTGCGCCTCGGCCCTGCAGCAGGCGGGCTTGGGCGAGACCGACCCCGGCAAGGCAGGGTTTATCACCGCTCTTTATATCGTGTTGGTCCCCATCGCATCGCTCTTTTTCAAAAAGCGCGCGCCGCTGACCGTCTGGGGTGCGGTCGGCATCGCGGCAGTCGGCTTATATTTCCTTTGCATCGATCCCACCCAAGCGTTCCGCATCCAATCAAGCGACCTTCTTTTGATTGGTTGCGCCATCTGCTTTACCGCGCATATTATGGTCATCGACTATTTCACCCAGAAGGTCGACGGGGTCCAGCTTTCGCTGATGCAGTTTTTCTTTGTCGCTATCTTTTCGGGGCTGTTGATGCTCTTTTTCGAGCAGCCCGATTGGAGCCTTTTGCCCCATTGCACCGTCCCTCTGCTTTATACCGGTGTTCTTTCCAGCGGGGTGGCCTATACCCTGCAGATTCTGGCGCAAAAGGATGCCAATCCCAGCGTTGTATCGCTGCTGATGAGCTTGGAATCGGTCTTTGCGGTCTTGGCAGGCTTGCTCTTTGGCGATCGGATGACCGGCTGGGAATGGCTGGGATGCGGTCTGATGCTGATTGCGGTGTTCATCGCGCAGCTCCCGCCCTTGACAAAATTAAAAAAATAGTGTAAAATTACACTTGGGCAACAATGGGTTGCTCGAATCTGCAAAACAGAGGTGATTGAATGACACGCGAAGCCTTCATCGCCCTTTGCGACCGCAAAGAAAAGCTGGTTCGCAACGAGCTGGGCTATAGTCAGGAAAAAATGAGTTCCTTGCTTGGCGTTTCCAAAAAGACCTTAGTTGAAATTGAAAAGTGGCGCTCTTCGCTGGGTTGGCAGGGCGCTGTCACTCTATGCACATTATTTGCAAATACCCGCGAGATCACCCTCGCCTTCGGCACCGACATTCCTGCATTTCTGCGGGCAATGACCGAGGATGCCGCTTATCTGCCGCCCATCGAATCCCCCTATGCGATATGGAACACCATTTTGCAGCTGGACGGAGCGACCATCGAGCAAAACACCGCCAGCCAGCTCTATCGCCTGCGGGCAGGCGGGAAGACTCTGGCCGCCTCTTTTGAATTGGCGGAACTGAGAAAGAGGTGCAATGTATGAATTGGATTCAATATGCAATCAACAGCTTTAAAAAGCTGCGCACCCAGGATGTGAAAGACTGCATCGATCAGGTGGAGCAGCGGACCGGCAAGAGCAAAGCGATGATCCTTTGGGATATGGCGCTTTGCGCCTTTCGCCATCAGGCGGGATACCACGATTATACCATCTTCGGGATGTATGATATGACCGAAGAGCAGCGCAAAAATCTTCTTACCCGCGGCAAAAATCAAGAATACATCGAGGCGCTCAACGATCCCGACGACCGCCACTTCTTTGAAAACAAAAGCGAGTTTTTAGAGTTGTTTGCCGATGAGATCGGCAGAGATTATTTGGATATTTCCAACGCCACCTTTGATGACTTCAACGAATTCTTCCAAAAACACGGTCAGATGATCGCCAAACCCGAAGCGGGTCTTGGCGGCAAGGATGTGGAAAAGGTCGATCCGGAAGAAGAGGGCAGTATCGTCGCCCTCTATAACCGCTTGAAGACCGGCGGGCAAACGCTGATTGAAGAAGTGCTGGAGCAGCATGTGGCTCTCGATGCCCTCTATCCCGACGCGGTCAACACCGTGCGGATGGTAACCATCACCGACGAGCATAACGCTCCCCATCTCATCTATGCCGCCATGCGGCTGGGGCGAAGCGGCTCGGTCATCGATAATTTCCATTCCGGCGGTCTGATCTGCCCCATCGATCTGAAAAAGGGTGTGTTGATCGGGCCTGCCGCCAGCCAAGACGGCGAAGCCTTTGATGCCCATCCCGATACAGGGATTCGTTTCGATGGTTATTTCCTTCCCTATTGGAAAGAACTCCTCGCGCTGACCGCAAAGGCGACCCAAAAGGTTCCCGGCGTTCGCTTGGTCGGCTGGGATCTGGCGATCACGCCGAAGGGGCCGGTCCTTGTGGCAGGAACACCCACACCGGGGCACGATATTTATCAATTAGTTGCTCAAAATCCCGATAAAAAGGGAATGTTGCCCGTCTTTGATGCGGCGGTCCCCTATGAATGGGTTAAATTGAAAAAATAAAGAAAAGGATCTATAACTATGCTGGATATTAAGTTTATTCGCGAAAACCCCGAACTTGTCAAGGAGAACATCCGCAAAAAGTTCAAAGATGCCAAACTGCCGTTGGTAGACGAAGCCATCGCACTCTACGAAGAAAAATTGGCATCCAATAAGCGCGCCGATGATCTGCGCGCCAACCGCAACCGCCTCTCCAAGCAGATCGGTATGCTGATGGGCCAAGGCAAAAAAGACGAAGCCGAAGAGATCAAAGCCCAAGTCAGCGCCCAAGCTGCTGAGCTTGCCGAGCTGCAAAAGAAGGAAAGCGAGCTGCAAACCAAGCTCAACGAAGTGATGATGAAGATCCCCAACATTGTGGACCCTTCCGTTCCTGTGGGTAAAAACGACGAAGAGAATGTGGAAGTGGAGCAATTCGGTGAAAAGAGCAATCCCGATTTTGAGATTCCCTACCACACCGATATTATGGCAAAATTCGCAGGCATCGATAAGGAATCCGCCGGTCGCGTGGCGGGCGAAGGCTTCTATTACCTGATGGGCGATATTGCGCGTCTGCATAGTGCGGTTCTTGCCTATGCCCGCGATTTTATGATCGATAAGGGTTTTACCTATTGCATCCCTCCCTTTATGATCCGCAGCAATGTGGTGACCGGCGTTATGAGCTTTGAAGAGATGGACGCCATGATGTATAAGATCGAAGGCGAAGATCTCTACCTGATCGGTACCAGCGAACATTCCATGATCGGTAAGTTCATCGATACCATCACCCCCGAAACCAGCCTGCCCCTCACCCTGACCAGCTATTCGCCCTGCTTCCGCAAGGAAAAGGGCGCCCACGGCATTGAGGAGCGCGGCATCTATCGTATCCATCAATTTGAAAAGCAGGAAATGATCGTCATCTGCAAACCCGAAGAGAGTATGGATTGGTTCCATAAAATGTGGAGTTATTCGGTCGAGCTGTTCCGTTCGCTGGATATCCCTGTCCGCACTCTGGAATGTTGCACCGGCGACCTTGCCGATCTGAAGGTCAAATCCTACGATGTGGAAGCTTGGTCTCCCAAGCAGCAAAAATATTTCGAAGTTTGCTCCTGCTCCAATCTGGGCGATGCGCAGGCGCGCCGCTTGGGCATTCGTGTCAAGGGCGAGGACGGCAAGAAGTATCTTGCTCATACCCTGAACAACACCGTCGTTGCTCCTCCCCGTATGCTGATCGCCTTCTTGGAGAACAACCTGCAGTTCGACGGTGAAAAGTATTCTGTTCGGATCCCCGAAGCTCTGCGTCCCTATATGGGCGGCAAAGAGCTGATTGAAGAAAAGTAATCCATCTACAGGAGTAAGAACTATGAAAAAAATCGTTTTAATCGGCGATTCCATTCGCATGGGCTATGATAAATATGTGCGAGAATCTTTGGAAGAGACCGCCGAGGTTTATTATCCCGACGAAAATTGCAAATTCGCCCAATATATTCTGCGCATGATCTTAGGCTGGAGAAAGAAATGGCCCGAAGATATCGACTTGATTCATTGGAACGCAGGTCTTTGGGATGTCATCGAGCTTTACGGCGACGGCCCTCTGACCCCGATCGAATACTATGCTCAAATGATCCAACGGGTGGATAAGCGGTTGCGGATGTTCTTCCCCAACGCAAAGATCATCTTTGCCACCTCCACCGCCGTCATTGAAGCCGGCAATACCGCCGATCATTTCCGTTCCAATGCCACCATCGAAGCCTATAATCAAGCGGCGATCGAGGCGCTGAAGGATACCGATACCATCATCAATGATCTCTATGCCCTCACCAAGGATGTCCCCAAGGAATGGCATTCCGACCGCACCCATTATAAAACCCCCGCGGCGATCCAAGCGATCGGCGGGCAGGTTGTTGATGTGATCTGCAAGGAGCTGGAGATTTCCGCTAAGGAAATCGATATGGAAACCTTCGATCCCACACGCTACAGTAAAGACAATATCGGATTCTAATAAAAAAGCAGTTCACGAATGTGAACTGCTTTTCTTTATTTTAGAGCCAATATAATAAAGGACATATCCCGCTGCGGCACCAAAGGTATTGAAGATCAGATCATCAATATCGGCAGACCCGCAAAAGGTACAAAACTGCAAAATTTCAATAATCAACACCAAAATGCCGACAAAAAGAATTGTTTTCCAAAACCGATCAAACCGTTTTGGGGAAAAGATCGGTAACGCCGCCCCCATCGGAACAAACATTAAAAGATTGACAGCAATATTACGAATAACAATAGCAGTATTGATGGTATTTTCATTCAATCGTACCATAAATTCGCGGATGGTGGCAAAGGGAATCAAATTCACCATCTCCAGATGTTCTTTGGAAAAAATTTCCCATCCGTATAGACTGCCGCTGCTTCCGCGGGCAAGAAATAAGATAAATAGCAAGCCCACGATATATAGAGCAAATAAGATTTTCAAAAACAAATGATTGGATTTTTTCATTCTTTCAATACCTCTGCTCATTGATGTTGTTATTATAGCATAGATTTTATCAAGCCGCAAGGCTTGAATCTCATCCGCCGCAGGCGGTATGGAATCATCGCGCAAGCGATGGATGGAATCGCTTGCGGATGCAAGCGTATGTTATCAATACGAAGTATTGGATGGAATCAATCCGAAGACGAAGGAACATACACGCTGATGCGTGATGCCATACGCCCAAGGGCGATTACATACACGGCTCCGCCGTGATTACATACCAATCCTTCGGATTGGATAAAAAAGACGGTTCTAATAAAAATGCTCTGCATTTTTGTATTTGCAGAGCAAGTTCAAAGTTCAAAGTCTGTATACAACCACAATTAGAACGCTTAGCTTTTTAGCATAATAAAAGACGGCTCTGCAAATACAGAACCGTCTTTTTTTATGTCGGCATTACGTATCTTCCCGGGCCGTCACCAGCCAAGTATTGTCCGCATGAAGTTGCTTAACTACCGTGTTCGGAATGGGAACGGGTGGGACCAACTCATAATCAACACCGACTATTTTTGAAAGTATCTTGTACTCTCAAAACTGAACAGAAGATTTACATTGC
>JAZTXG010000037.1:0-1050 GCA_045636365.1 Eubacteriales bacterium | reverse complement strand
ATGGAAAACGGCCTTTGCCTCGAAGAATATCTTGAACTTATAAAATAAAACAAAAAAGACCGCCGAAAGGCGGTCTTTTTTGTTTTTCGGCGTATTAACAAAGGAACACCAAACAAAAAAGCCCACCGCAGCAGGTGAGCTTTTTTATATTTGCCGGCGAATTGGGAGTTTCGCCTCTTCGGCCAATTAAGGAATCAGCAATAGTTTTCCATGGGGAAGGTGAGATATTTGTTCTGATCAAGCTGATCAACGGTTACAACGCCTGCAGGAGCGTTGAGAACGTCAGGGATGCGGTTTACGATGGTTGCGCAGGTGTGTTCAACGGTTGCAGGTTTAACAACATGGAACTCGGTATCGGGTTCGCCGGTGATTTTCCAGTCGCACATATCGCCGTCATCGGGACCGTAAACTTTACCGATGCACTGGGTTTCGATGATCGGTCCCTGGAAGGTTTCGGTGGTAACTACTGCTGCCATACCGATGCAGTTGCCTTTGGGGATAACTTTGCCCATGGTTTCGGAATAAAGGTCGGAATCATAGAAATAAGGAACGCATTTCTGGCTGTTGGATTTAACGGTCCAGCCGAATTTGGAAGCGAGGGATTCGTTGGAAGACCATACGTAGGAAGGTTCGAGAACTTCGGGATGAGCGATCTGTTCTTCGAATTCTTCAGGAGTAAGACCAACACCGTGTGCTTCTGCAAGAGCAAGGCCGTAATCTTCTACGTTATAGGAAACAGCGCCTTCGATTTTGGTGATTTTGTGAACGCCGCCGGCTACAAGACCGATCATGTTTACCCAGAAGATATCTTCCATACCGGAACCAACGAAAGTGCAGTTGTTTTCTTTTGCGATAACGTCAAGTTTGTTGGTGAGTTCGGGGCTGGTGCTCCAGCTGCCGGTGGATTCTTCGCAGGTGGTGATTACGTTAATGCCGCGGGAAAGGCATTTTTCAAAATGATCGTAGCAGTCGCTTACGAGGGAGAAAAGGGTTACAACAGCGATATCTGCGTCGCAGTTATCAAGAACTTCGTCAGCGACGGATTTGATT
>JAZTXG010000036.1:0-1008 GCA_045636365.1 Eubacteriales bacterium | reverse complement strand
CAATGCAACCGATCACACTACTGCGGCTATCGATGGAAGACTCTCTCTTATCTCCCATCATAAAGTAGTTGTTCTCCGGCACTTGATAGGGGAACTCCACATCGCACTCTCCCAATGCCTTTTCGCTGACATAAGGCTCATCCAGGACTTCGCCGTTTAGAAACACGGTTCCATCGGATTCGATCCAGATATAATCGCCCGGTATAGCAATGAACCGCTTGATCAGTATTTTGTTGGAGTAATAAAACGCGCATAGGTCGCCAGATTCCAGATTGTTCGTTTTTACCAGCAGAACAATATCGCCGTCATTCAAGCTGGGTTCCATGCTTGTACCGGCTATTTGCAGCACCGGCAGGATCAAAGTGGCAACCAAAGCAGCCACCGCAGCCACAACGATCAATGCGTTTATCGTTCTTCGCAGCAATTTGCGAAAACGGCGTTTATCGCGCTCCCGCTTCAGCTCTTTTTCCAGAGCGTCTATCGGAGGCATATCATTCTTGCTGTGTTTAGCAATATATTTCCCCATAGATTATCATTCACCTTTGATGCGGTGAGCCTGTGCCTGCGCCTGGGCAAGGATCTCCGCAGCTTTTTTATGAGCAGCTTCTTCGATTTCGTCAGCCTTCTTTTTTGCCGCATCGATATACAAATCCGCCGCTGCTTGCGCAGCCTGGAAAACCCCACCCAATTGCAATGAGGCTTCAGCAATAGACCCCAATGATGCCATTTTTAGATCTTTCTCGCTCAATTGCTTTTCTACTTCTTCCAGCCTGGTCTCCAGCTTGTCTGCTCGTCCGGTTTGAACAATCAGAAGTTCCAAAAGCTGATAGCGATTCAACTTTTTCAATTCTTTTTCTGTCACTGCGGTCCCCTCCCAAAATCCAACTATTCGGAAGCGCTTTGCGAATATATATATTCGGCTATTTTGCTTTTTATACAAAATACCACCTTATATTATACCACCACGAAAATAGATGTCAATAATACCGGCAGGCAAAATCGATATAT
>JAZTXG010000035.1:0-52448 GCA_045636365.1 Eubacteriales bacterium | reverse complement strand
CCATCGGGTGCTGTTTTTATTTTGACGATCCTCGAAGATCGAACCATTTCCGCTTGCGGAAATGTGTTCGTTGAAGCAACCGCGCCGCCGCGATAGGCGGGGCGGTCTGCTGTGTCTCGAAGCCGATGGGGATGTCGTGGCTGCCCGGGGCAGCCGACAGCCACCGAGAGCGCAGAGTTTCTCCGAATCTCCTTCGCACAAATTTTTTAACCGAGCACCCATCGGGTGCTGTTTTTATTTTGACGATCCTCGAAGATCGAACCATTTCCGCTTGAGCACCCATCGGGTGCTGTTTTTATTTCATAATTTAATTTTTTGAAAAAAATAAAGGTATTTTGTCTGTTCCTTTGTATTATTATAATAGGAGGACAAGCAGGATGAATTTTCGACAACAACAAGAAGAATTTGAAGCGCAAACTTTATCATCGTTTGCTACCCTTGCCCGCGATAGTAAAGGGCGGGAGGAACCCATCGAGCCTTGCCCCTTGCGCACCTGCTTTTGCAGAGATCGGGATCGCATCCTTCATTCCAAAGCGTTCCGCCGATTGAAGCATAAAACCCAGGTGTTTTTAAGCCCCACCGGCGATCATTATCGCACGCGGCTGACCCATACCTTAGAGGTTTCCCAGATCGCCCGCAGCATTGCCCGCTGCTTAAAGCTCAATGAAGATCTGACTGAAGCGATCGCTTTAGGGCACGATCTGGGGCATACCCCCTTTGGGCACGCGGGGGAGCGGGCGCTGGACGCGGTGGCATCCATTTCCTTTAGCCATAATGAGCAGAGCGTTCGGGTGGCGCGGAAATTGGAAAAGCTGAATCTAACCTATGAGGTTCTCAATGGGATGGCCTGCCATACCGGCGATGTGTTGCCCGCGACCTTTGAAGGTCAGGTGGTGCGGCTTTCCGACCGCATTGCATATATTAACCACGATATTGATGACGCCCTGCGCGGCGGCATCATCAAAGAGGAGGATCTGCCCCAATCGGCGGTGACGCTGCTGGGTGCGACCGGCGCATCCCGCATCAACGCGTTGGTGCGCGGGGTGGTGGATCATAGCCTCAATAACGATCAGGTTTCTCTTTGCCCGGGCATCAACATTGATCCCGAGATCGGTGCGGCGCTGGATACCATGCGCGCCTTTATGTTTGAAAAGGTATACACCGGCTCCCGCGCCAAGGTGGAAGAAGCCAAAGCAGAGCAACTGATCCAACGGCTGTTTAAGCATTTTTGCGCCAACCCCCAAGAGATACCGAACGAATATCAATTTGTTCTGGAAGAGGAAGGGGTCGAGCGCGCAGTCATCGATTATCTGGCGGGGATGACCGATACTTATGTTGTCAATCTTTACCGCGAATTATACTTACCGAAAGGATGGGAGTTCTAAATGGCGTTGGATAGCCGTTTTTTAGCCGAACTGAAGATGCGTAACGGCATTGCCGAAACCATCGGTATGGCGATTCAACTGAAGAGAAACGGTACCCGCCATGTGGGCCTTTGCCCCTTCCATGGGGAGAAGACCCCGTCCTTTACCGTTTTTGAAGATACCGCTTCCTTCTATTGCTTCGGCTGCGGAGCGGGCGGCGATGTCATCACCTTCACCATGCGATATAATAATTTGGATTATATCGAAGCGGTGCGGTACCTTGCCGAGCGCTCGGGAATGGCGTTGCCCGAAGAAGAAGGGCGCAACGCCGCCTATCAGCGCAAAAAGCGGGAGCGGCTTTATGAAATGCATAAGCTGGCGGCGCGGTTTTTCTATAAGAACCTGATGAGCCCGCAGGGCAAGGCCGGTCTGGATTATCTGCTGGGGCGCGGGATTACCAAAGAATCCATCGTTCGCTATGGTCTGGGCTATGCTCCCGATTCCTTTAATGCATTGAAGGATCATCTGCGGGAGCAGGGCTTTACCCCCGATGAGATGATGGCGGCCAGCCTCATCACCCGCAGCGAGCGCAGCAGCAGTACCTACGATAAGTTCCGCAACCGTGTGATGTTCCCCATCTTTGATCTGCGGGGCAATGTGGTGGCCTTTTCGGGGCGGTTGCTGGGGGATGGAAAACCTAAGTACCTCAACTCCAATGAAACCGAAATCTATACCAAAGGGCAGCATGTATTCGGCTTGAATTTGGCCAAAAACGAACCCGATGGGTTATTGATTCTTTGCGAAGGAAACTTAGACGTTGTTTCCCTCTCCCAAGCGGGATTTACCGGCGCGGTGGCACCGTTGGGTACCGCCTTTACCAAAGAGCAGGCGCGGATTTTGGCGAAATATGCCAAGAACATCGTTGTCGCCTTCGATAACGATTCGGCGGGCTTAAAAGCCACCGATAAAGCGATCCGCTTTTTGGAAGAGCAGGGGATTCCTGTTCGGGTGTTGCAGATGAGCGGGGCAAAAGACCCCGATGAATTTATCAAGACTTATGGACGAGAGCGGTTTGAATTGCTGATCCGCAGTTCCAAGACGCCCATCGAATTCCAATTGGAAAAACTCAAGGCCGGAATGGATTTTAATGATACAGCGTTGAAGGTAGACTACCTACGCAAAGCGGTGGAGACCGTCGGTGCCATCGAAAGTGCGGTGGAGCGGGATGTCTATATCGTTAATCTCGCCAAGGAGCTTGGAATCGGTGTCGATGCGGTGCGGCTGGAGGTGGAGCGTTATCGAAAACGCAAAGCGTCTACCGTTCGCAGGCAGATTGTCAAGCAAAGCGAGCAGGAGCTGAAAGGGACCTATGATCGGGTCAATCCCGAGCGGTCGGGAAACCTGCGCGCCGCGCGCAACGAAGAACTGCTGATCGCCATTCTTGCCAAAAACCCCGACCTTTGGAAACAAGCGGAGCAAATGCTTCCGCCCGAAGAATTTATCACCGAATTTAATCGGCGGATCTATGCGTTCATATTAGAAGAGTGCCGCTCTCAACCCGAACTGGCGACACCGGTATTTGCCAAGGCCTTTGATGAAAAGGAAATGGCGCGGATCTCGTTTTTTATCAATACAGCAACGTTGCACGGGGATGCAAAAGGGCAGCTTGCCGAATGTATTGAAAATATAAAAAGTGAAAAAGCCAAGCGGATCGATCCCAAGGCGCTATCACCCGAAGAGTTAATGAAGAAGTTAAAAGGAGAATTAGGATGAACTTTGAGAAAAAATCGTTTTATAAGGAACTGATGGAGCTGGGCAAGAGCAAAGGCTCGTTGACCAACCGCGAGATTATGGATATTCTGGACGAAGTCTCGCTGGAGCCGGAGCAGATCGAAAAATTATACGACCTGCTGGAAGAGCAAGGAATTGAAATTATCGAAGATTCCGCCGATGACATCGAGGATATTTCCAATATCGTCAAGATTGTGGAAGATAAGGAAGAGGATAATGTCGTCGAAGGGGAGCATACGCTGGTCGATGACCCTGTCAAGGTTTATCTGAAAGAGATCGGTAAGGTTCCTCTGCTTTCGGGCGAGGAGGAAATCGAATTGGCCAAGCAGATGCTCAAGGGTGCCGAGTTCCAAAAGATGATCGCCTTGATGAAAGACCGCGAAGAGGGCAAGGAGATCGCCGAAGAAGATCTGCCGATCTTTGAGCTGCTTCCCGATGCCTTTGAGCAGGAAGAGCTGGACGCGATGAATGCCGAAATCGCCAAGGGCGAGAAGGCAAAGCAGCGGCTCTCGGAGGCCAACCTGCGCTTGGTCGTTTCCATCGCCAAGCGGTATGTCGGCCGTGGAATGCACTTTTTGGATCTGATCCAAGAGGGTAATTTGGGCTTGATCAAGGCGGTTGAAAAGTTCGATTATCAAAAGGGTTATAAATTCTCCACCTACGCTACTTGGTGGATCCGTCAGGCGATCACCCGCGCCATCGCCGATCAGGCGAGAACCATTCGTATCCCTGTCCATATGGTGGAAACCATCAACCGTGTGATGCGTGTTTCCCGCCAGTTGGTGCAGGAACTGGGCCGTGATCCCACCAGCGAAGAGATCGCTCGTGAGATCAATCAGCCGGAAGAAAAGGTACGGGAGATCTTGAAGATTGCTTTAGACCCCGTTTCCTTGGAAACCCCCATCGGCGAAGAGGAAGACAGCCATCTGGGCGATTTCATCCCCGATGATGATGTTCCTGCCCCTGTGGAAGCCACTTCCCAGATTATGCTGCGGGAGCAGTTGGTGGAAGTCCTCTCCACCCTCACCCCCAGAGAAGCCAAGGTTCTGGAACTGCGTTTTGGTCTACGGGACGGTCGCCAACGTACTCTGGAAGAAGTTGGTAAGGAATTCAATGTTACCAGAGAGCGTATTCGTCAGATTGAATCCAAAGCCCTGCGCAAGCTGCGCCATCCCAGCCGCAGCCGCAAACTGAAAGACTTTTTGGATAACTAAAAATAAAAGCGAGTTGCAAATGCAACTCGCTTTTGTATAAAGTTTTGCAATGCCGAAAAGAGAATTGCAATTTGAAAAGAACTGTATTATAATATAGAAGAACTTTAGAACGGAGGGATAAAAATGCTGTTGGCTGTGGATATCGGAAATTCCAGCATCACCGTTGGTGGTTTTGCCGCCGAAACGGAGCCGGTTTTTACAGTGCGGTTTGCAACGGACACGCATCGTTCTGCCGATGAATATGCCGCCGCTCTGCGCGGTGCTTTGGCGCAGTATGCGATCCCTTTGGATGCGATCACCGATGGGGCCATCGCCTCGGTGGTTCCACCGCTGACGGTGGTCTTGCGTAATGCGCTGGAGCAGTTGGGCTGCGCGCGGGTGCTGATTGTGGGCGCCGGGGTAAAGACCGGTATTTCCATCCGCACCGATGCTCCCTCGGAAGTGGGGGCAGATATTATCGCCAATGCCGCAGCGGTCGCCACCCTTGCCGATGGCGCGGCGATTATTTTAGATATCGGTACCGCCACAACGGTGTTTGCGCTGAATAAGAATAAAGAACTGATCGGCGGCTCCATCCTGCCCGGTCTTCGCTCCTCGCTGGAGGGGCTGCGAAATGCCACCGCCCAACTGCCGATGGTGGCTCTTTCCTCCAAGGATGCCTTGGGGAAGAATACCGCCGAATGTATCTCCGGCGGTGTTTTATGGGGGCACGCTTTTGCCATCGATGGATTTATTGAACGCTTTTCTGCGCTCAATGGGATGGAAAACGCGGTGGTTTTTGCCACCGGCGGCCCTGCTTCGCTGGTGCTGCCGCTCTGCAGGGCAGAGATCAAAGAAGAACCCTTTTTAACGCTAAAGGGGTTGCGGGTGATCTATGAGAAAACCCGCAAGGTCAAAGTATGTTAAACGCCATAGCGTTATACATAAATATTTTGAACTGCGATGCACTTATCAAAGGGTAAGGCGTCAGCATCGGGTAGAGTCCCGAAAGGAGAAAAAAGAAGATGGAAAGAAAAGCAAGAGGCAAAACGCTGTACCTAACGCAATTGGCCTTATTGGCGGCGTTGATCTTTGTTTTGCAGTACATCGGTAATTTTATCGGTCAGGCGGGCTTGAATCTAACGTTGATTCCCATTGTTGTGGGGGCGGCGTTGCTTGGCCCGGTAGGAGGATTGATCTTGGGCTTGGTTTGCGGTGCAGCTACCCTAATGACGCCGCTGGCGCAGGGAATTATGAGCTATTCTCCGTTGATGGCGTTGCTGATCTGTTTTGGCAAAACAGGCCTTGCAGGCTTTGCTGCAGGCTGGTTTTATCGCTGGATATCCAAAAAGAACCGCCATGTCGGCATCGTTGTTGCATCGGTGGCAACGCCGATCATCAACACGGGCATCTTTGTTTTGGGATGCTCCACCATCGTTGATTTCTTTATCGCAAATCCCAAAGCGTTGGTTGCCCTTCCTGAAGGAACAACGGCGGGCGCATTTATTTTGATCGTTTGCGCAGCCATTGCAACCAACTTTATTATCGAATTTTTGGTAAATGCCATCGCGTCAACCGCGATCTATCAAGTGGTTAAAGTGGTGGAAAAAAGAATTAAAAAATAAAAGTAAACGAGAATGTAAATATGAAAAAAATAGCAAGTTTTACCGTCAACCACGATCTTTTGGAGCGTGGAATGTACCTTTCCCGCGTGGACGGCGATTGCGTTACTTATGATATTCGGATGAAAAAGCCCAACGGCGGCGAGTATCTGGAAAATGCCGCGATGCATACCATCGAGCATCTCTTTGCCACCTTTGCCCGCAATTCGGCGGTGGGGCAGGAGATCCTCTATGTCGGCCCGATGGGCTGCCGCACCGGATTTTATCTGCTGGTGCGGGATAAGGTCTCCCATGGGGAAGCCATCCGCCTTGTTTATGAGGCGATGGAATTTATCGCTGCTTATGAAGGCGAAATTCCGGGGACGACCTCCATCGAATGTGGCAATTATTTAGAACACGATCTGAGCGGTGCCAAAAAGGAAGCCACCGCCATCGCCGCCATCCTCAAGGATTGGGATGAGAGCAAAATTTATTACAAATCATAAAAAAGAGGCGCAACCGCGCCTCTTTTTTTATATGCATTGTTGGGTTGACAAGTTATGGCAAAATATTATATAATGATGTCGTATGTGAATAATACAATTTTCATAAAGGAGATTTAGCAATGAACTACTCACATGAAGTTGAAAGTATGTGCGTTGTGGCTAAGGGTCCTCATCACGGTCCCGCTCCCATCCCCGAAGAGGGCAGATGGGTAAAGGCTACTCAGATCAGCGATATCAGCGGTCTTTCCCATGGTATCGGCTGGTGCGCTCCCCAGCAGGGCTGCTGCAAGCTGACCCTGAACGTTAAGGAAGGCATCATCGAAGAAGCTCTGGTGGAAACTCTGGGCTGCTCCGGTATGACCCATTCCGCCGCTATGGCCGCCGAGATCCTGCAGGGCAAGACTCTGCTGGAAGCATTGAATACCGACTTGGTTTGCGATGCCATCAACGTTGCTATGCGCGAAATCTTTAAGCAGCTCGTTTACGGCCGCACCCAAACCGCCTTCTCTGAAGATGGTCTGCCCATCGGCGCTTCTCTGGAAGATCTGGGCAAGGGCCTGCGCTCTCAGGTCGGCACCATGTTTGCCACCAAGGTCAAGGGCGTTCGCTATATGGAAATGGCCGAAGGCTATATCCTGAAGGTCGCTCTGGACGGCAACAACGAGTGCATCGGTTATCAGTTCGTTCACCTGGGCAAAATGATGGATATGATCCGCAAGGGTGCAGATCCCAAGGATGCCTTTGAAAAGAATGTGGGTACATACGGTCGCTTCGCAGATGCTGTGAAGTACATCGACCCCAGAGAAGAATAAGGAAGGAGGAACAATCAATGGCTACTTTTGAAGGATATGAAAGAAGAATCGGCAAGATCCAGCCTGTTTTGGAGCAGTATGGTTTCGCTTCCCTGGATGAAGCAAACGAATATTGCCTCTCCAAAGGCATTGATGTTGCCTCCATCGTCAAGGGTGTTCAGCCCATCGCATTTGAGAATGCTTGCTGGGCTTATACCCTCGGTTGCGCCATCGCGCTGAAGAACAATAGCAAGAAGGCTGCAGACGCTGCAAGAGATATCGGCGTTGGTCTGCAGGCGTTCTGCATCCCCGGCTCTGTTGCCGAAACCAGAAGCGTAGGCTTGGGCCATGGTAATCTGGCTGCTATGCTGCTGGAAGAAGATACCAAGTGCTTCTGCTTCCTGGCAGGTCATGAATCCTTTGCTGCTGCCGAAGGTGCGATCGGTATCGCCAAGACTGCTAATAAGGTTCGTAAAGAGCCCCTGCAGGTTATCCTGAACGGCTTGGGCAAGGATGCCGCTTATATCATCTCCAGAATCAACGGCTTCACCTATGTGGAGACCGAGTATGATTTCTATACCAGCGAGCTGAAGATCGTTAATTCCACCGCCTATTCCGAAGGGGATAAGGCGAAGGTTCGTTGCTACGGCGCAAACGATGTTCTGGAAGGCGTTGCCATCATGAAGCATGAGCACGTAGACGTTTCCATCACCGGTAACTCTACCAACCCCACCCGCTTCCAGCATCCCGTTGCCGGCACCTATAAAAAGTGGGCGATCGAAAACGGCAAGAAGTATTTCTCCGTTGCTTCCGGCGGCGGTACCGGCCGTACCCTGCATCCCGATAATATGGCTGCAGGCCCCGCTTCCTATGGTCTCACCGATACCATGGGTCGTATGCACGGCGATGCTCAGTTTGCAGGCTCCTCTTCCGTTCCTGCCCACGTAGAAATGATGGGCTTGATCGGCGCAGGTAACAACCCGATGGTTGGTATGACTGTGGCTGTGGCTGTTGCTGTAAGCGAAGCTTTGAAATAAACCCAAACCGCTGAAATCGGCGCAGACCGCCGAGAATAAGGAAAGAACCTGCCGAAAGGCAGGTTCTTTTTTATGGCTTTCCGTCGGTGCGACCACTCGACGTATCGATATACGCCTTCGGGATCACCCCGACAAAATCTGCATCCGATTTGAGCGGTTTATAGAATTTTGCCTGTGCCCGAAGAAATCGAAAAAACCGTCCTATTTAATCGGTTTCGAAAATTTAAAATTAAAAGAATCTGCCAAAAGAAAGGTTCTTTTTTCGGCGATCTTCATCTAATTTGAGCGGTTTGGAAAGTTGAAAAAATAAAAAGAGGATCCGCGAGGAACCTCTTTTATTTTGGGTATCGTTCTTTTCTATTGGTCTGTCCCAAGAGGTAATCGATACTGGTTTTGTGGATTTTAGCCAGCTCAATCAGAATGTGGGTTGGGATGTCATTTTCTCCGGTTTCATATTTTGAATATCCGGTTTGTGACATTTTAAGCAGCTTTGCCATTTGGGTTTGATTAAGATCTGCATCTTCTCGCAGATGTCGAATTCTTGGATACATATTTTTTCTCCTCACAATAATATGTAATTATTGTAGGATAATCTGTTTCAGGTTATTGACCTTTAATCTGAAATAGGTTATTATTTCGATATGGAACCGTATTTTTTAAAAAAAGGTTCAAGAAATAGGAGGATTAGAAATGAGTAAATTGATGAAGTGTAAGACCTGCGGTGCAGAGATTGCAAAAAATGCGAAGGCTTGTCCTTCTTGCGGAGCAAAGATCAAGAATAAAAAGGGAATTTTGATTGGCATTATTGCAGTTTTGGTCTTGGTGGTCATTATTGTATCAGCCGGTGGTGGTGAAGAGCCCGAAAAGGTAGAAACGGGTATCTCTAACAATGGCGGAAGCAATGTTACTACTCAGCAAAAAGAAGAGAAAACCCGTTTTGTGGTTGGAGAAACGGCGAAGTTGAAGGACGTTTCTGTAACCTTTGTTGGGGTTACGGAAAGTACAGGTTCCACCTTTAATGAGCCTGCCGACGGAAATGTCTTCATTCTCTGCGAATTTGATATTAAGAATGAATCGGATAAAGAAATCAACATATCGTCTATGCTGAGTTTTGAGGGCTATTGCGATGATTATGCCTGCACATTCAGTTTGGGTGCTTTGATGGAAAAAGGAAATAAAAATCAGTTGGATGGGACTATTGCTCCCGGCAAAAAGTTTAATGGCGTAATTGGTTATGAGGTACCCGAAAATTGGGAAGAACTGGAAGTGCAATTTACTCCCGATTTTTGGAGCGGAAAAGAAATAGTATTTGTTGCAACGAAGTAAATAAAAAGAGGTTCCGCTTGGAACCTCTTTTTTAATTTTTCGAAAAATGGAAGTGTCTTGAAAAGAAACAGCGGGTATGGTATACTGTCTATATAAATAATAAGGAGAATATCCGATGAAAAGAAGAATTGCTTTTTTGTTGATTATTATGCTGGTTCTCGGGATGTTTGCCGGATGCAAGAGCAACGAGGAAGACTTCTCCATCGATGGCTCTTATGCCGAAAATGAGCAGACGGTGTGGGGCGATGAGAGTGGCGACGATATAGCGGGAAATGACGAGCAGGAAAACCAAGAGCCTTCTCAAGACGAGCCGGACAAGAAACCGCAGCAAAAGCCCACAGAGCAGGAACAGAACACCCCCGATCCTGCGCCCGAAAAAGAGCAAGAAAAAGAAGAGGAAGAATCCGAATCCAAACCTGAAAAAGAGCAAGAGGAAGAGCCTGAACCTGAGCAAGAGAAAGAAGAACTTCCGGTCGGGGAAGGCGGCGGACCGCTTTTCGAAGACGGCGAGAACCCTTATAAAGATTCCTTGAAGATTCTGGCGTTTGGCAACAGCTTCAGCAAAGATGCGATGCAGCATCTTTGGGATATTGCCAAATCCTATGGGGTAAAGAATGTGATCTTGGGCAATCTCAATATCGGTGGTTGCTCCTTGGATACCCATTATGCGAATATGACCCAAAATGCGGCGGTATACGCCTATACGAAGAACACCTCGGGTGAATGGAAAACTTCAAAAAATATCACCGCTACGTATGGTCTGCAGGACGAAGATTGGGATATCATTACCATCCAGCAGGCGAGCGACCAGAGTGGCGATCCGGCCGCCTTTGATTGCCTTAGCGGAATTATGAAGTATCTGGAGCAAAGAAAACCCAAGAAGGATACCAAAATTCTTTGGCATATGACTTGGGCGTATCAATCCGACAGCAAAAAGGCCGCGTTTGAGAAATATAATAACGATCAGACCCAAATGTATGAAGCAATCTTGGAGCGGGTCAAGGAGGATGTTCTTTCCCATGATAATTTTGTCGGTGTCATCCCTGCGGGAACCGCAATTCAAAATCTGCGCAAGACCGCAGTCGGCGATACCCTCACTCGTGACGGATACCATTTGAGCTATGGGATGGGGCGGTATACCGCCGCGTTGACCTGGTATTGCTATATCACCGGCGCCGACCCGCAAAAAACACCGTTTGTGCCTTCGGAGGAGCAGGCCGAGATTTATCTCTACCGCGATGAAGTCAATCAAGCGGTGGCCGATGCAATTCGAAATCCGTACGAAATAACATAACCGCTGAAATGGGCGAACACCGCCTATGAATAAGGAAAGAACCTGTCGAAAGACAGGTTCTTTTTTATGGCTTTTCCATTTTTCGACCCTCGGCATATCATTATATAGCCGAGGGCTCGAAGAAATGAAAATCTTCATCCCATTTGAGCGGTTTTTGTTTTAGTATTGTTGAACGGTTTGGAAAACTAAAATTAAAAGAGGTTCCGTTTAGAACCTCTTTTTTATCGGGAGTATTCCTGATTTATTAATAATATCCGTTGCCATCAAGATATACAATTGATCCAAAGACATTTGTCAATTTTCCTTTAACGTCAACCACATCGTCTGTATTGAAAGTTTTAGCGACATCAAGGGGTACATTTTTTATTTCGAATTCCAAGACACCAACTGCAATGGTAGCGGTCCCGTTAGTTGCTTTTTTGACGGATTTTAATTTTCCGGAACCAATAACCTCTGCACCTAAGTAATCTTCCAATTTAAGAGAGTTATTATATAAGTCTGACAATTGTTTGTGGGTCATCTTTTCGACGGTTCCACTTTTAAGTGTAACTTCAAAAGTATCAATGTCATCATTGTTGCTGCAAGCCGTGAGTGAAAAGCACAAACATAATACCAACAATAAAGAAATAATTTTTTTCATAATTCTATCTCCTTTGAATTTATAAATAGTGATTTCATTTTATCACTATAAAACTAATATGTCAATCTTATAACGCTAAATAAAAGAAAACTTTTATGCTAACATATTCGTATAAGACTAAGTTAGGAGTCGGATTATGGATGTTAGTAAAAGACTGCGTAGTTTAAGAGAGCAATGCGGATATACGCAAAATGGGCTGGCGGAGCGTGCCGGAGTATCTCAAACCCATTTGCGGCGCATCGAACTGGGGCAGGCGGATATCACGATAGGGCATTTGCAACTTTTGTGTGATGCCATGAGTATTTCATTGAAGGATTTTTTTGAAGAGGCGCCGGAAACAGACGAAATGTCGATTGTGTTTTCCAAACTTTCTCCGAAGCAAAAGAAATTGCTTCTTTCCTTTCTTGAAAGTCTGAATTAACGAATAAAAAGGTTCCTTTGGAACCTCTTTTTTCTATCTTCGGGATCGCCCCAACGAAATCTTCATCCCATTTGACCGGTTTTGAAAGAGTATAAAACAAATAAAAAGGAACTCCCGAGGGAGTTCCTTTTTTTATTTCATTTTTCTGCGCAGGGCGGTCAGCAAGATCAGCGCGGCGGCAGAGGAGAGCCAGATCAAAAAGAACAGCTCGATGGGAACATCGCCGGTGGAAGGATTGGGGGACTCTTGAGGTTTGGATTCATCTTCGGTGGGATGCTCTTCGTCCGGAACCGCGATGGGCGGTTGTTGCTCGGGGTTTTCCGTCGGGGGTTGTTCTTCGTCGGGAAGCGGCTGCTCATCCTCGGGCAGCGGATTTTGATCGGGCGTAATCTCTTCGGGCGGGATTTCCGGATCGGGGAAGATGGTGGGATCCAGCGCCTCATAGACCCAAATGCCGCGGATGGTGATATCTTCATCACCCATTATACCGTCATTGGGGTCGGTCCAGCCGCTGAAGGAATAAATACCGTTGACATTGCCATAGGTATCCTTGGTTTCGATCATCGTCTGGGCGGAATAGGTTGTATCTATGGTATAGGATTGGTTGGGAACATACACCTTTTCATCGATTGGCAGCACCGCTTCCGGCGGAATAGAGCCCTCCCATTCATAAAGAACTCGATGGGCGGGAACAATCACGCTCTGATAGGTCCATACACCTTGAATGAGAACATCGGCATCGCCCATTACCGCGTTATTGGGATCCTCCCAACCGCTGAAGGTATATTTGCCGTTGACATTGCCGAAGGCATCCTTAGTTTCGATCATCGTCTGGGCGGTATAGGCGGTATCCACCGCATAGGGTTGGTTCTTCACATAGGAATTGGAATCGGTGGGCAGGGTTGGACCTGCGGGGATCTCGCCGCTCCATTCGTAGAGGACTTTATGGGCAGGGACAGCAATGGCCTCATAAGCCCAAACACCGCGTAGGGTGATATCTTCGTCGCCCATCACACCATTGTTGGGATCGGTCCAGCCGCTGAAGGTATAGCGGCCGCTCAGATTGCCATAGGCATCGAAGGTGGGGATGACGGTTGCGGCCGTATAGGATGCATCCACCGCGTAGGGTTGATTCTTCACATAAGAATGGGGGTCGGTGGGGAGGGTTTCACCTGCGGGAATCTCGCCGCTCCATTCATAAAGAACTCGATGGGCGGGGACAGGAATGGATTGATAACTCCAGACACCGCGGACAGTAATGTCATCCTCACCCATCACGCCATTATTGGGATCGCTCCACCCGCTGAAGGTATATTTGCCGTTGATATTGCCGAAGGCATCTTTGGCTTCGATCATCGTTTGGGCGGTATAGGTAGAATCGATGGTATAGGATTGGTTCTTCACATAGGAATGGGGATCGGTAGGCAGGGTTTCACCTGCGGGGATATCGCCGCTCCATTCATAGATAACTTTATGGGTGGGAACAGGAATGGTTTGATAGTTCCAAACCCCTTCGATCAGCACGTCCTGATCTTTCATAATGCCGCTATTGGGATCGGTCCACCCGCTGAAGGTGTATTTGCCGTTGACATTGCCGAAGGTATCTGTAGTTTCGATTACCGTTGCAGAGGTATGGGTGGCGTTTACGCTATAGAATTGGTTGAAAACATAGCGATTGCCATCGGTTGGCAAAACAACATCGGGAGGGATTTCGCCCGACCAAGAATAGATTACCTGATGATCGGGAACAGGAATGGACTGATAGCTCCAAATTCCTGCAATCGTAATATCGGCTTCGCCCATCACACCGTTATTGGGATCGGTCCAGCCGCTGAAGGTATATTTGCCGTTGACATTACCGAATGGATCTTTGGTTTCGATCTCGGTTGCGGAAGAATAGTTGCCATCAACGGTGTAGGGTTGGTTTTTAACATAGGAATTGCCATCGGTGGGCAGAATTTCTCCTGCAGGAATATCGCCGCTCCATTTGTAGAGGACACGATGGGTAGGAATGGTCTGCGTTGTATATTCCCAGATTCCGTGAATGGTAACATCCTGTTCTCCCATAATAGCGTTATTGGGATCCAGCCAGCCGCTGAAGGTATATCTGCCGTTAATGTTACCGAATGTATCGGTGGTGGGAATGGTGGTTCCTGCTCCATAGGTGGAATCGACCGGATAAGGTTGATTTTTCACATAGGAATTGCCATCGGTGGGCAGAGTTTTCCCTGCGGGGATCTCGCCGCTCCATTTATAGATGACTTTATGGGCGGGAATGGAGAAGATTTGATGGGTCCAATAACCCGAAACTGTGACATCGGCGCTGCCCATCAGCCGTTGGTTGGGATCGGTCCAGCCGCTGAAGCTCCAGCGGTCGGTTACATTGCCGAAGGCATCCTTTTTCTCGACGATGCTTTGGTCGGTATAGGTGGGATCGATTTCATAATACGCGCCGGGGGTATAAAGATTTTCATCGCTCGGTAAGGTTTGCCCTTGCGGAATATCGCCCGACCAAGAATAGAGCACACGATGGGTATGATGGGCGGTAATGGTGGACTGCTCGGAAACAGGCCCATAAATGTCCACTTCGTTGATGCGGGTAATTGCCGCAAGGTTGGTATGGGTAGAGCCGTGCTCTACATCGCTGCTCAATGTGGCTTGATATGTCACCGAAAGGGATGCCCCTGCATCGATATGGGGGACGGTGAAGGTTAACTCGGCACCGTTGGTGGAAACGGAAGCGTTTTGCACCGAACCGGTCCGATAGGTCATTGCTTCGGGCAGGATATCTGTTATAACAACATTGGAAAGGGCATGATCGCTCTTATTGGTGATCTTTAGTTCGAAATCAACGTCGCTGCCGGGCGCAATCAAGGCATTTTCAGCTTGCTTTTCCAGCAGAGCGGCGGGAGCAAGGCGGCCGTTATTGCCAAAAGTTGCGGTGATGGCAGTGCCGTTTTGGATGGGGGAAGTGGAATAGGAAACCGCATTGGCATCGGTTTGGGAAGGGTTGCTCACCTTGGCTTGCGCGGCAAAGGGCGCAGTCTTCAGCGTACCATCGGTTTCATAATAATAAATATTATCGGAAGCAATGCTGAATTGGGCGGTGGCAGAATGGTTGGAATAGGTGACCTGCTCTGCGTAATCCTGCTCCGATGCAATGCTCACTTGATAGGTTAGTTGCAAAGGCTCGGCAGAGGTATATTCCCCATTGGTGGGGTTTTTGCGGTCGGCGAAGGAAAAGATCGCCACCTCATCGGCAGGGATGTTCCATTGCAGAACCTGCCGCCCTTGGCTATCGAGAGAAAGGGTAACGGTAAGATCAAAGCCTGCAAAAGAATAGGTGTTGCCGTTGGCAATCCCATAAACGGTGGTGGACGCGGTGGGGTGCAGCGCAATGCCGCTGACCATCATTCCTTCTCCCATCGTGTCGGTGAAAATCAGGTCAGAAGCAGCACCTTCGGTTGAAAGGATGGGGAAGGTAATGGTTTTGGTTTCTTCTTCGATCCGATCGGCCAAGGTGCCGAAGGCTTGTTGCAAGCCTTCTCCGGTATCCACCAGATAGGAATCCACCGTATAGATATAATTGGTGGCGTAATGGGAATAGTTGGCATAATTCCCGCTGGTATAGGTGCTGATATTTTTGCGAATATTTTGGCCGTCGGTGGTGGTATCGGCAGTGATATTGGCGGGCTGCAAAAAGAGTTTGCTTTGGTTCAGATTTTCGACACCCAGCCCGATGTTGAACCATTCGATGCCTTGCGCCTTGCCATTATAGGCTTGGTAGGCGGCGTTCAGCCGATCCTTCATCAATGCGGCGGAAAGCAGAGTGGTGGCGGTGATTTCGGCAGAACCACTGTTTTGATGGGTGAAACTGCAGGTGGTAGAAGTGGTATCGTACCAGGTTTTTGCAGCGTTGCCGGGCGCGCCGTCGGTAAAGAGCAGAACATAGGGCTTGCGATCCACCGACTTGGTTTCCTTGCCGATGGCATCGATCAGCGCCTGGATACCCTTTAAAATACCATGCTGAGTGCAGGTGCCATAAGAAGTATTAAACGTTTTTTGGGTAAATGTTGCGCCGTCCTTTTTCAGCTTGGAGTGGGTCTGAATTCCACCGGAGGTAACGTAATTGAAATATTTTCCTTCATTTCCGAAAAAGGCTTCTTCATTGGTCCAGTTGGTATTGGAATAATGCCCTAACGGAAGAAATTCTTTGATTACCGGTTTTGTTCCGTTGCTATCGCTTTGGTAGGTATAAATCAATATTCGGTTTTGGGGATTGGCTTCCATCATGATTTCGGTGGCCTCGTTGACCGCCTTGACCATCGCTTTGGTGCGGGTAACCGAAGTTGTACCAATCGTTATTTTATTATCGCTGTTTTCCATCGAGGCGGAAAGATCCAGGATCATAACAACGTCGGCGGCAGTGGATGCAGACGCAGCGCCTTCGTTTTCCGAAATGTATTCCTGCGCCAGCGCCGATAAGGTGACCTCAAAATGATCCTCCCGAACCACAACGCTTTTATCGGTCCAGACCTTGCCGTTGGCGGCGGTGGTGCCGAACTCTGCGGGAACGGTATTGGTGGTCGGATCGGCATCTAATTGAACGGTATAATCTCCGATCCCCGCATATTGTTTGGTTGCATCGCCGGAAGCAGAGGGCAGAAGGACCCACCCGAGCATTCCTAAAAAGAGCGTAAGACTTAAAATGGAAGCCAATGTTTTTTTCATAAAAACCTCACCAAATTTAGTGTTTAAATATAGTTATACATAATAACTTATAACATATATAATATAAAAAAGCAATGTTTTTCGACAAAAAGAAACAGCCCGCATCGTTAAAAGATGCGAGCCGGATGAATATTTATTTTAGGGATTCAATGAAATTTTCGTAGGCATCGTTGAAGCTATAATAGGGGGAGGGGTTGCCGCCGTTGGTGCTTTTGCATTGGTTATCGCAGTATTCTTCGCCAAGGGTGAAGAGTTCGCCGGCGTAAAGTTCCACCCCCGCTTTTTGGGCGATTTGGCAAAAATCCCAGATGGCATCATCGCTTTGGGCGGTGGCGAGCAGGGCTTGGCGCAGGTTGGAATCGGCTTTGGCAAGAGCGGTTAATTGATCGAGTTTCTGAAATGCGGTCATTTTTTAAACATCCTAATATGAAAATTGGGTGCTTTTTAAGCACCCTACCCTTTTATTATAGCAAATCAAAAATATAGATGTCAATCGGTAAAAAGGAATTTCTATTTATTGCATAAAAACCGCCAAAATATTTTAGGAAATCTGCGAATTGAAGGATTTAAAAAAGTATGCTATATTATAATCAGAAAAGGAAAGAGATTTCTGAAAGTTCAAAGGTTGCCGCTTTAAAGCTGCGCTGTAGCGTAGGAGGAATCAATTTTAAAAGCAGGCCTTGCACTGCGGGAAGAAATGGGAAGCAGCCGCAACCGAACAAGACGGAAATGAACTTTCAAAAAATCAAAGAAAGCGAGGTTAACCATGTTGGAACCTGCACACGAAATGAAATAACCCTCGATGGCGGTATGACGAGAAAGTACCGAAATCGAGGGTTGTTTCTTTTTTTATACAGTTGGAACCGTGCTGTCGCGCGGTTCTTTTTTATTGCATAAAATATAGCGGTGATATTTTATGCAACTGCGAATATTATTTGAGCGGTGCCTTGCCGCTCGCTACCGTCAGGTGGAAAATGCGGCGGATTTTGCCTTTGAGCGGGAGGGGAATACCCTCTATATTTATTTTCAGCAATCCCGCGGCAGCGAAGATTGGGAAAATAATCTGGATTTTCCCATCAAGCCCTATTCGCGGATGGGGGATGGATGCTGGTTTGCCCATCGGGGCTTTTTGAGGGTATGGAAGGCGGTGGAGCCTTATATGGAACCCATCGTTGCCGACCGCAGTATCAAGCGGGCGGTAATCGTCGGGTATTCCCACGGCGCCGCGCTGGCGGTATTCTGCCACGAATATCTTTGGTTTCACCGCCCCGACCTGCGCAAATCGCTGCAAGGGGTGGGATTTGGCTGCCCCCGCGTGGTCTGGGGCGCTTTGCCCAAAGGGGTGCAGGCGCGGTGGAAGAATTTTACTGTGGTGCGGAATATCGACGATATTGTGACTCATCTGCCGCCCGCCGCGCTGGGCTACCACCATATCGGCAGGCTTTTGGAGATCGGTGCCAAGGGGCGCTATTCCGATTGGGACGCCCATAAAGCCAAGAACATCGAAAAGGAACTTCGGCGCTATGATATTTAATGAATCCCTTGCATAAAATTTATGGGGTGAATTCATTTGAATCAGAAAAAGTTTTTTCAAAATGCCGTATTATTGACCGGCACCGGTCTGATTTTAAGGGCGGCAGGCCTTTTGATGCGGGTGTTGCTCGCCAATGCCTTGGGGGAAGAGGGGATGGGGTTGTATTCCCTCACCTTCACCGTCTATAATCTTTTTATAACCATTGCCCAATCGGGCATCGCCATCGCCGCCACGCGGCTGGTGGCGCAGTATCTGGCATTAAAGCAGCCTGCCGCCGCCAAGGGCGCTCTGCGCGCCTGCATTTTTTGGTCAGCATCGCTGGGGATTTTGGCGGGGGCGGCATTATTTTTCGGCAGCGATATTTTGGCTGCCCGCTGGATCGGCAACGTTTCCTGCTCTTTTGCCTTGAAGATGCTTTCCTTTTCGCTGCCGCTGATGGCGATCACCGCCTGTTATGCGGGCTATTTTTTGAGCCTGCGGGAGGCCCGCCCCGGCTGCATCGCCCAGCTTTTGGAGCAGGGGGTGCGGCTGGCGATCGTGGGGGCGGCGCTGGCGGCATTCCGCGGCGCAGAGTTTGGGGTTCTTTTGGGGGCGGTGGTCTTGGCCAATACCGTCTCGGAAGGGGCTTCCTGCCTCTTTATCTATTGGCAGAGCCGCCGCACTTTGGAAGGCGGGCGGGCAGAAAAGCCCCCAAGGGGCAGTATTCGGCGGATCGCCTTGCCGGTGGCGGCATCCCGCTATCTTTCCACCGCGCTGCATACCACCGAAAATATGCTGATCCCCTTGGCGATCGCTAAATATACCGGGGATTATTCCTTGGGGCTTGCCCAATTCGGCGCCTTGAAGGGGATGGCGATTCCGCTGCTCTTTTTTCCCGCTTCTTTTCTAAATGCCCTTTCTTCGTTATTGGTCCCCGAGGTGACCGATACCTCTGCCCGCGCCGATTGGCGCGCCACCCGCCGCATTGTCTGCCGCGCGCTGGGGATCACCTGCGTTCTCTCGGTGATGATCGGCGGGGTGTTCTTTCTCTACGGCGACTATCTGGGCAATCTGCTCTTTCACAGCGCAACGGCGGGGATGATGCTGAAGGTGCTGGCACCCATCACTCCCTTTATGTATATGGACACCATCGCCGATGGCTTGCTTAAAGGCTTGGATCGGCAGGGCAAGGCGCTGAGGAACAACACCATCGATTCGGTGCTGCGGATTTTGCTGATCGCCGTCACAGTCCCCTTCTTTGGCATCAAGGGCTTTTTGGGGGTGATGGTCTGGAGCAATATTCTGATCTGCTCGCTGAATATGGCAACCCTTTTGCGCGCCTGCCGCCTTTCGATGCAATGGAAGGATTGGGTCTTAAAACCGCTGGCGGCCTGCGGGCTTTCTTATGCCGTTTGGGTGCTGCTGCCGCTCAAGGAAGGGATCTTACCGATGGTTCTTGGGAGCGCCCTTTGGTGCGGTTGTTACTTATTGATCTCTTGGTTGACACTGGCAGGAAAAAAAGATATAATTTTTGATAGAGGCAAGGCTGTTGCCGCCGCCTCCACCAATGTCGATATAATAAAGGGAAGTTGAAGAATATGAAACTGCATTTTTTAGGCGCCGCCCACGAAGTGACCGGTTCTTGCACCCTGCTGGAGGCAGCGGGCAAGCGCATTTTGGTCGATTGCGGAATGGAGCAGGGCGCAGATATTTATGAAAACTGCTCGATGCCCATCGCCTCCTCCGAAGTGGATGCGGTGCTTTTGACCCACGCCCATATCGACCATTCCGGTCGGTTGCCGATGCTGGCGGCGGGCGGATTTCGGGGCAATATTTATGCCACCGGCGCCACGGTCAAGCTTTGCAATATGATGCTGCAGGATTCGGCGCATATTCAGGAGCAGGAGGCGATCTGGCGCAACCGTAAGGCGCAGCGCAGCGGCGCGCCGGAATATGTCCCGCTCTATACATTGCAGGATGTGGTGCAGACCATGGAATTGTTCCAGCCCTGCTCCTATCATCAGGTATATGAGATCGCCGAAGGGATTTCGGTGCGGTTTTTGGATGCAGGGCATCTGATGGGCTCTGCCAGCATTGAGGTGACCGTGACCGAAGAGGGCAAAGACCATGTATTGCTCTTTTCGGGCGATTTAGGCAATGTGGACCGCCCGCTGATCCGCGACCCCGAAACACCTACTTATGCCGATACGGTGATTATCGAATCCACCTACGGCGATCGGGACCACGGCCCCCGCAAGGATTATATCGGTCAGTTGGTGGCGGTATTGCAGGATACCTTCGATCGCGGCGGTAATGTGGTCATCCCCTCTTTTGCGGTGGGTAGAACGCAAGAATTTTTGTATCTGCTGCGAGAAATTAAGGAAAAGGGCTTGGTACAGGGCCACGATGGCTTTCCGGTCTTTGTCGATAGCCCGATGGCGGCGGAAGCCACCAAGATCTATTTTAGTGATCTCACCGACTATTACGACCAAGAGATGCTGGACCTGATCGCCAAAGGCATCAATGTTCTGGAGTTTTCGGGGCTACATATCGCTGTCACCACCGAGGAATCGATGGCGATCAACGAGAATAAGACCCCGAAAGTGATCCTTTCCGCCAGCGGAATGTGCGAAGCGGGGCGGATCCGCCACCATTTGAAATATAATCTTTGGCGCGCCGACAGCACCATTTTGTTTGTGGGTTACCAAGCCGCAGGAACCGTCGGTCGCCTGCTGCAGGAGGGCGCCGAAATTATAAAGCTCTTTGGCGAGACCATTCAGGTCAAAGCCAAGATCGCCACCATGGATGGCATCAGCGGACATGCTGACCGCGGCATTATGCTGCGTTGGCTGGAGGGGCTGAAGGACCATCCGCCGCGGGTATTTGTCAACCACGGCGACGATACGGTCTGCGATGCCTTTGCCGAAACCATTACCCAAACCTTGGGCTATCCCGCCACCGCCCCCTATAACGGCGCGGTCTACGATGTCGCCACCGGCACATTGCTGGAGCAGGGTAATCAGGTTCGCTTGGAGCGAAAGAGCGCCAAGCAAAAACGCAACGATTCGGTCTTTGATCGGCTGCTCTCGGCAGGCAAACGATTGATGATGCTGATTGAAAAGAGCAAGGGGCGACCCAATAAAGATTTGGCGAAATTTGCCGACCAGGTCAATCGCTTGGCAGATAAATGGGAGGATTAAAATCGGCAGGAACAGGCAAAAGAAAAGATTCTGCAGATAAAAAATGGAAAAATCAAACCTTTTAATGTATGAGTAAATTAACCGAACGAGCCAAAAAACTTAAAACCGATATTCCTGCGGTGTTTCTTGCATTGAAGGAAAAGCGTACCCCTTGGTATGCCAAAATCATTGCGGCGGTGGTGGTGATATACGCCCTTTCGCCCATCGATTTGATTCCGGATTTTATTCCTGTATTGGGTTATCTGGATGATGTTATCCTCTTACCTGCCTTGATAGCGTGGTGTATCAAATGTATTCCGAGCGAGGTATTTGCCGATTGCCGCGCTCGCGCGGAAGGAATGTGGGGTGGTGGAAAACCCGAAAAGTGGTATTATGCCATTCCCTTTATCTTGATTTGGGTAGCGGTGATTGTATTGATCGTAGTTGCCTTTATTTAATAAGTACTAAAACCGAGCAGAGTATTGAAACTTTGCTCGGTTTTTATTTATAAGGAAAGGGGTTCTTTCATATTTATATATGAAAGGAGAGATGGAAATGCCTGAAGTATATCTATCGCCCTCGCCCCGCCATTTCAATCGGGGCTACGGGACCTACGGAACGGAAGAAGAGAGAATGAACCTGATCGCCGATGTGGTGGAGCTGGAATTGGTCCGCAACGGGCTGACCACCCGCCGCAATAATCCCAGCTACGATCTGCCCACCATCGTTTCCGATGCCAACGCGCAAAATTCCGATGTCTATGTGGCGATCCGCTCGGTGGATTGCGATTACGGGGTGCAGGGGGTGCGGGTATTTTATTACCGCCCCAATACCGATGGCCAGCGGTTGGCGGAGGAAATCTATGATTTTTTGGCGCTGCTGACCTCTTCGGAGGATCGCAGCGTGGTGGAAGGGCAGAGCGCCTATGGGGGCTTAGGATATTATGAACTGCGGCGCACACGGATGCCTTCGGTCATTGTGGAGGTGGGGTGCCATAATAATCCGCAGAACGCCGATTATATTATAAGGAATGTATATCAGATCGGGGTGGCGATCGCCGAGGGCATCGTTTCCTATTTCGGTCTGCCCTTTACCCCCGATACCGCTGAGGAGCAACAACGGTTGGAAAATGAATATAATCAGGTATATTTTGAATAATATGCAGTCAATTATGCACAAAAATGGATGAATAAAGTTGGTGTATATTCATTTTTGTGCAGGATTCATAGAGATTGGGCGGATTTTTTGTTGCATTTTATTCGGAAAAAAGTGCATATTTTTCTTGACAACCCGCATATTATGCATTATAATAGTCATACACTCAAAAAACAAATTATAGAAAAGAGGAAAATACAATGAAAAAGATTTTATGTTTGGTTCTGGCTCTGATGCTGACCGTATGCTGCCTGGCATCCTGCGGTGCAAAGGACGATAGCAAGCTGGTTATGGCGACCAACGCCGAGTTCCCTCCCTATGAGTATATGGAAGACGGCAAGATTGTCGGTATCGATGCTGAGATCGCTCAGGCAATCGCTGATAAGCTGGGCAAAGAGCTGGTTATTGAAAACGTTGATTTCGATTCCATCATCGTTGGTGTTCAGCAGGGTAAGTATGACTTTGCTATGGCCGGTCTGACTGTGACCGATGAGCGTAAAGAGCAGGTAGATTTCACCGAAACTTATGCTACCGGCAAGCAGGTCATCATCGTTAAGAACGATTCCAAGATCACCAAGGCGGATGATCTCTTTGCCGAAGGCGCAAACCATAAGATCGGCGTTCAGCTGGCTACCACCGGCGACCTCTACTGCACCTGGGATATCGAAGATGAAGAGCTGGGTACCGTTGAGCGCTACAATAAGGGCGCTGATGCCATCATGGCTCTGCAGTCCGGTAAGGTAGATTGCGTTGTTATCGATAACGAGCCTGCAAAGGTTTTCGTCGATCAGAACGAAGGCCTGAAGATTCTGGAGACCGAGTACATTATCGAAGATTATGCTGCTGCAGTCGGCAAGGATAATCCCGAACTGATGGAAGACATCAACAATGCTCTGAAAGAGCTGATCGCTGATGGTTCTGTTCAGAAGATCATCGATAAGTATATCCCCGCTGAATAATTAAAGGAATATAAACCGTTCAAGGGCTGTATTTTAATGCAGCCCTTGTCGTCTGTCTTGAAAGGGTAAAAAATGCAAGAGTATTTCGCAAAATTAGGGCGCGATTTCTATGTCGCGTTCATCGAAGATAACCGCTGGAAATACATTGTTGAGGGTATTCAGAACACCTTGATCTTAACCTTCTTTGCGTTGATCTTGGGTGTGGTCCTCGGCGTTGTCATCGCAGCGGTGCGGTCGACCTATGACCGCCAATATGCCCGTATGGTCGGGCCCGGCAAGGTATTCCTTGCCATCGGGAACTGGATCTGTAAGGTTTATCTTACCGTCATCCGCGGTACCCCCGCGATGGTGCAGATTTTGATCATCTTTTTTATCATTATGGCAAGCTCCAATAATAAGATGCTTTGCGGTATCATCGCCTTCGGTGTCAATTCCGGTGCGTATGTGGCCGAAATTATCCGCGGCGGTATCCAAAGTGTCGATCCCGGCCAGAGCGAAGCCGGTCGGTCTTTGGGCTTTGGCTATATTCAGACCATGTGGTTCGTTGTCATTCCCCAAGCCTTCAAGAGCATTCTTCCCGCGCTGGCCAATGAATTTATTGTTCTGCTGAAAGAGACGGCCATCGCAGGCTATGTGGGCGTCACCGATCTGACCCGCGGCGCCAATATCATCCGCGGTGTTACATATCAAAGCTTCTGGCCGCTCTTGGCAATCGCCGCCATTTATTTGGTGATGGTCATGTTCTTCTCCTGGCTGGTAAGTAAGCTGGAAAGGAGGTTGCAGAACAGTGAGCGGTAATATTATTGAAGTCAAGCAATTAAAGGTGCATTATAAGGGCGGCAAGATCAAGGCGTTGGATGGAGTTGATATCGATATTCAGCGCGGCGAGGTCGTTGTTGTCATCGGTCCTTCCGGCAGCGGTAAATCTACGCTGCTGCGTTCGCTGAACCTTCTGGAAACTCCCACCGCCGGCGCAGTTATTATGGACGGTGTGGATATCAGCGATAAAAAGGTGAATATCAATCTCCATCGGCAAAAGATGGGAATGGTGTTCCAGCATTTTAATCTCTTCCCCCATATGACCATTCTGAAAAATATGATCATCGCCCCGATGAAGCTGAAAAAGATGCCCAAAGCCGAAGCGGAAGCCAAGGCAATGGAACTTTTAAAGCGGGTCGGTCTGGAAGATCGCGCCGGCGCCTATCCCAGCCAGCTTTCCGGCGGGCAGAAGCAGCGGGTGGCGATCGTTCGCGCCCTTTGCATGGATCCCGATGTGATGCTCTTTGATGAGCCTACTTCGGCCTTGGATCCGGAGATGGTCGGCGAGGTTTTGGACGTTATGAGGGATCTGGCCAAGGGCGGTATGACGATGGTGGTCGTTACCCACGAAATGGGCTTTGCCCGCGAGGTGGGCAGCCGCGTGGTCTTTATGGATGAAGGTAAGATTATCGAGGAGGGAACTCCCGAAGAAATCTTCAATTCTCCCAAAAGTGAACGTTTGCAGGACTTTTTGGCAAAAGTTTTATAAAAATTTTCAATACGGGGGTTGACATTTCAACCCCCGTATAGTAAAATAAATAGGCTCGTGGAGGCATAGCTCAGCTGGTTAGAGTACTTGCTTGACATGCAAGGGGTCACTGGTTCGATTCCAGTTGTCTCCACCAAAAAAAGACGGTTACGAAAGTAACCGTCTTTTTTTAATGATGTTTGCCTTTTGGCAAATGATGCCGCTATTGCTAATGATGTCGGCTATGCCTAATGATGTCGCTTCGCTAATTCCTTTGGCAAACATTGCATCATTGCGGTGTGCCGCAGCATCATTGCTCATATCGCCATAAGGCGATGCTTCATTAAATGTTAAACCAAAAACCCAACAGCAATCCCCGCCGCGGCGGAGATCAAAATAATCAGAATCGGATGCACCTTTTTAAATGCCAGAACTGCTGCAATGGCGGCAAGCGCCAGATAAACATAAGTCTGCAGTTCTTTGAAGATATTAAGCGACCAACCGTTGGGGGCGAAGATGGTCCCCATAATGGTCAGGATCGCGCCGCCGATCAAACCGACCACCGCAGGTTTCAAGCCGGTCATAACCCCCTTGACGGTCTTGCTCTTTTTAAACGCATCATAGATTTTAGCGACAATCAAGATAATAACAAAGGAGGGCAGAACCACACCCATGGTGGCGCAGAAGGCACCAAAGATCGTGCCGAAAACACCCAACCCTGCCTGACCGCCCATCACGCTTCCCACATAGGTGGAAATGTTGATGGCGAAGGGGCCGGGGGTGCCTTCGCTGACCGCGATAAAATCGATCACCTGGTTGGGAGTCAGCCAACCTTGGCGCAGGACTTCTTCTTGAATGAAGGGGAGCATCGCGTATCCGCCGCCGACGGTGACCGCGCCGATCTTAAAGAATGCCCAGAAAAGCTTTAAGAAGATCATTCTTTATTCCCCCTTTCGATCAAAATGGAGGAGACCCATCCAAAGAGGGCGCACCCAATCAGAACATAAAGGATGGAGATCTTCAAAATTGCGGTGAAGATAAATGCGCCCGCAATCACTGTGTAGCTGACCCAATCCTTCGGTGTCTTTTTATAAACGGTCCAGAGCGCCTTGAGGATCAGCGCCAGAACACCTGCGCGGATGCCGTTGAAGGCGTAGCGAACGATCTTATTATCCTTAAATTCGTTCAGGATCGCCGAGATCACCAAAATAATGATAAAGGAGGGGAGCACCACCCCGAGGGTGGCAAAAAATGCGCCCCAAAAGCCTGCCACCCGATAGCCCACAAAGGTGGCGGAATTGATGGCGACAGGGCCGGGGGTGGATTCCGCGATGGCGACGATCTCCACAATGTCGTCGTCGGTGATCCATTGCTCGTTCTCCACCACTTCTTTTTGGATCAGTGGGATCATCGCATAGCCGCCGCCGAAGGTAAAGGCGCCGATCTTAAAAAAGATCAAAAAGAGGCGCCAAATTTTCTTCCATTTTTCTTTCATAATATACCTCTCTTAGTTTCTTCTTTTGGTATTATAACCCATCCTTCAAAATAAAGCAATAAAGAACTTGCAAGGCGATGGATTTTTCGGTAAAATAAAAGAAAAAGGAGGTGCGCATTTGTGCTATCGATCGATCGGATCGCTTCAAAGCTGGACGAACATTTAAACCGCAACGATTATGCTGCGGCGGAGCAACATTTGGACTATTGGCTGGCAGAAGCGCGCCTGCAGGGGGATGGACGCGCCATTCTCTTTTTATGCAATGAGTGCATTGGGCTCCATCGCAAATTGGGGCGGGAGCAAAAGGCGCTGGATTCTTGCCAAGCCGCGCTGAAGCAGGTGGAGCAAATGGGAATCGCCGAAAACATCGGCCCCGCCACCACCTACTTGAACGCCGCCACCGCCTATAAGGCCTTCGGCAAGGCGAGGGATGCGATTCCCTTATTTGAGCGTGCGCAGGAAATTTATCGGCGCGCTCTGCCGCCGATGGATGCGCGGTGGGGCGGATTATATAATAATATGGCATTGGCGCTGGTGGACCTCCATCGGTTTGATGAAGCGAAAGAGTGCTATCAAAAGGCGCTGGAGGTCACCAAAGCAAACGATACCAAGCCCGAGCAGGCGGTGACCCATCTGAATTTAGCATCCGCCGCGGAGAGCGAATGGGGCCTTGCGGCAGGGGAGCAGGAGATCGCCCTGCGGATCGGGCTGGCTTGGGATCTTTTGAACGATGCGTCTTTGGTGCGGGACGGCAACTATGCCTTTGTCTGCGAAAAGTGCGCCCCGACATTTCGTTACTACGGATATTTTATGTATGCCAACCAACTGGAAGAAAGGGCAAAGGAAATTTATGAAAGGAATTGATCTGGCGAAGGCCTTTTATGAAGAATACGGCATCCCGATGCTGAAAGAATTTCCCGATCTGGAAGGCAAAGTCGCCATCGGCTTGGTGGGGAGCGGTTCGGAATGCTTTGGGTTCGATGATGAATTTTCCAAGGACCACGATTTTGAGCCTTCCTTCTGCATTTTTCTGCCGGAGGAAGCGGTGGTGGATCGGCGGTCGGAATTCCTGCTGGAGCGCGCCTATGCTAAATTGCCGAAGGAATATATGGGCTTCTCCCGCGGGGAAAGCAGCATCGGCGGGCAGCAGCGGCGGGGTGTTCTGCGAACGGAAGAGTTCTTCCGCTCCAAAACCGGCACGCCCGACGGAGCGCTTTCTTTGGATGCTTGGTTTGCTGTCCCTGAATTTTCTTTGGCGGAAGCCACCAACGGCGCTGTCTTCCGCGATGATTGGGGGGAATTCACTGTCATTCGCGAAAAACTTTCCAAGTTCCCCCGCGATGTGCGGCTAAAGAAATTGGCGGGCGAGCTACTGCTGATGGCGCAGGCGGGGCAATATAATTATCCTCGCTGCATCGCCCGCGGAGAGACCGCGGCGGCGCGGTTGGCGACATTTGAATTCGCCAAAAGCGCATTGCACGCCATCTTTTTGCTCAATGATACCTATATGCCCTTTTATAAATGGCAGTTCCGCGCTTTGCGGGGATTACCCAAGCTTTCCGCATTGGCTCAGCCGCTGGAGCGGCTGCTTTCTTCGGCAGAGAAGGAAAATGCGGAACGTATCGAACAAATTGTAGCGGCGATATTGGATGAGGCAAGAGAGCAAGGGCTTTCCGTCCTGCCCCATAACGAGGCGGAATTGCACGCCTATGCGGTCAATGGGCAGATCGCCGATGGGAATTTGCGTAATCAACATATTTTATACGGTATTTAAAAAAGGCACCCATTGGGTGCCTTTTTTTAATTCTTTTTCAATTTTAGAAGGACGCAGTTCAAAATCAGCCATAAAAGTTGCAGGCCAATGCCGCCGAAGATCAGGATACGGATCATCGTTCCGCTCAGCCAAGGATCGGCGATGGTCAACCCGAGCAAAAGCAGGGCGGTAAAGCCCGCGGGGGCAACCAGCCAAGGTTTGGCGATGGCATAGGGCTTGGCTCTGCCGATATAGAGTGCAACCAGCAAAAGGATCCCTAAAATCCCGCAAAGGATCAGCGCCGCCGCCCAAATGGGCAGATAGCCAAATTCCGCAGCATTAAGAATATAGCGGGAAGGGGAGAGGTACATCCGATAGAAATAGGTCAGCGCCAAGGCATTGGCGGTGATGACACCGCAAAGCAAGGCGGCGGCAGGGCGAATCAAATGATACAGCAGATAGCCGATGAAATAAGCAAGGACACCCAAAAAGACCAAAAGGATCGAAAGTTTAAAAAGCTGCAGCCCCTTGCCAAAGGTAGAAAGCCAAGGGAAAAGGAACAAAGCGGGCAGCGGCAGGGCGAGAAGCACCAAAAAATCAGGGGTGAACACTTGCTTTTGTTCTGCTTTCTTTTTGCACCGCAGGATGAGATAAACCAAAAGAGCGCTGCTCAAAGCAACGGCGATGGGTAAAAACCAGGGCAGCATCCCGCGGAAGATATAGTCGAAGCGGTAATAGGCAAAATTCTCTGCCCAAAGCAACAGGCTCAGCAGCAGAGTTTGAAAAAACATCAGGGTGATCCGCGAGCTGCGGATCTCCGCCTTTTTGGATGAATGTTTGGCCATAGATTAAAAACCTCTCAAAGATTATCGGTGCGGTCTAATAGGATGGGGAGCAGAAATGCAGCGGCATCCTCGGTACGCAAAATGCGGCGCCCCAAGCTGCAGCAGGGCAGTTGGTCGGCCTCCTCCGGCGCAAGCCCTCCCTCGGGACCGATCAGAAAGGCGATAGAGCCTTCCTTGGGGAGGGTGTTGGGGAGCGGAGCGTCGGAATTTTCATAGCAGATAAAAGCGGCATCCGCCTCTTTCATTTCTTCGATCGCCTGCTCAAAGGTATGGATGGGGGCGATCTCGGGCAGAATGCTTCTTCCGCATTGGGTGGCGGCGGAAAGGACAATCTTTTCCCAGCGCCGCAATTTATTCTCGCTTACCTTATCGCTGATGGTGCGGCGGCTTAAAACAGGGACAAAGCGGGTCACCCCCAGCGGGGTGCATCGATGGAGCACATCCTCCATCTTATCGCCTTTCGGTAAGCATTGATAGACAGTGATGGATAGAGGACTTTCGCCCACAGGCTGCCGCTCTTCCAGCACCTTGAAGGTGGCGGAGTCTTTGGTGCAGCCGATCATTTCGGCAAGGTAATCCAGGCCTTGCCCGTCGCTAAAGAGCGCAGTATCTCCGATCGCCATTCTGCGGGATCGGGTGAGATGGCGGTAGGTTTCCCCCTCCACCAGAAAAGTTTCCTTTGGAATTTCAGGTAAAAAGAAATGTTCCATAATCAATTCTTGGCGGTGATGGCGACCCAGCCCCGCTCTTCCTCAATGGTCTCAATAGTTAAGCCTTCCTTTTGGATGGCATCGATCAGTTCGTCTTTGCGGTCATCGATGATGCCCGAGGCGATAAAGGTGCCGCCCGGCAGAAGGGTGGTCTTTAAATCCTTCAGCAGCATCAAAATGACATCGGCGACGATATTGGCGACCACAATGGGATATTGCCCGTCCACCACGCTCAGCAGATCCCCTGCCGCATAGGCGGTGCGTTCCTTGAGCCCATTGAGCTCGGCATTGCGCTTTGCCACCTCCACCGCCAGCTGGTCAATGTCGCAACCGAAGGCGGAATCGGCGCCCAGCAAAACACCGCCGATGGAAAGGATACCGCTTCCGCAGCCCACATCCAAGAGGGTCTTGCCCGAAAGGTCCAATTTGGTCAGCGCCTTTAGGCAAAGGCGGGTGGTTTCGTGCGCTCCGGTGCCAAAGGCCATACCGGGGTCGATCTTCATAATGGTTTCCCCTGCTTGGGCTTCATAATCTTCCCAAAGGGGAACCACCACCAAATTATTTACATGGATGGGTTTATAATATTGCTTCCAGCCGCTCTGCCAATCTTCTTCCGGCAGGTCGCAGACGGTAATTTCCAAGGTGCCGTAGAGCGCGGCTTGAGGGTCGGTGCGTAAGTCTTCGATCCGCTGCTCGATATCCTTAAACATCGCTGCGCCCTGCTCGTTGTCGGCGGCATAGACTTTAATCATCGTGCGGTCGCTCTGCCGCTTGAGCAGTTCTTCGTCCACATAATCCCAATGGGGGGTGACAGTCTCGATAAATTCCTTGAAATCCTGCGGATCGATGACCTCAAAGCCACCCACACCAGCGGCGATCAGCAGATTGCTGATAACTTCTTGACCGGTGGATAAGGTTTCAATGTTCATCTGTTTATAGTTCATTGCAATACTCCTTGAATGATGGCGTTGGATAGATAAAATCCACGCTCGTTGAGAATAAAACGGTTGTTTTCGATATAAGAAAAGTCCCGATAGCGGGTAAAATCAAAGCCTGCGGGCAGCAAGGATAAGGGGATGCCTTCCTTGGTACGCAGCCCCAGCATCACCGCTTCTTCCTTTGCTTCCTCTCCATTGATGGGCAGGGGATTTTGCAGCGGGTCGGGATTTGCTATAAAAGCGGCGGTATCCTCCGGCGCGCTATAGCGGACCCCATGCAAAAAGGAATGGGCGGAAGGCCCTAACCCTAAATAATCGGTGCGGCGCCAATAGGCCATATTATGCTTGGAAGCGCAGCCTTCCTTGGCAAAATTGGAGATTTCATAATGCTCCAGCCCCGCTTCTTTCGCCTTTTGGCAGAGCAGCAGCCAAAGGGCTTCCTCTGCCTCTTCCTCCATCGGTCGAGGGGCATTCCCCAGCGGGGTTCCCTCTTCCCATTGCAATCCATAGGCGGAAAGATGGGTGATGGGGTAGGAGAGCAGAGTATCTAATGTTTTGCCAAAACTTTCCTCGGTCTGGCCGGGGATGCCGAACATCACATCGGCGCTGACATTTTGAAACCCTGCCGCAAAAATCTCACCAAGAGCCTCCTTGGCTCTTTGGGCGGAATGTAACCGCCCCAAATAAGTAAGTTCCCCATCACAAAGGGATTGCATCCCCAGCGAGATGCGGTTGAAGCCCATTTCTTTCAAGGCTTCAAGCAAAGCGGGGGTGGTGCTTTCGGGGTTGAGTTCGATGGTGACCTCTGCATCGGGCAGCAGCCCGAAGGTTTGGCGGATCTTTTCCATCAGCCGCGCCAATCGCTCTGCCCCCAGCAAGGCAGGGGTCCCGCCCCCGAAATAGAGGGTGGAGATGGGGCGATGCTCCGCCGCCGCAAGGGCTCGGAGCAAGGCTTGGCAATATTGCTCCTTCTGCGGCTCCTCCGCGGCGGAGGAATGGAAGGCGCAATAAGCGCACTTTTGCTTGCAGAAGGGGATATGAATATATAAGGAAAACATCAGGAATCCAATTTGAGAACCGCCATAAAGGCTTCCTGCGGAACTTCCACACTGCCCAGCTGGCGCATTCTCTTTTTGCCTTCCTTCTGCTTTTCCAGCAGCTTCTTTTTGCGGGTGATATCGCCGCCGTAGCACTTGGCAAGAACATCCTTGCGCATCGCCTTGACGGTCTCCCGCGCGATGATCTTTCCGCCGATGCAGGCCTGAACAGGCACTTCAAAGAGTTGGCGGGGGATATGCTCCTTCAGCTTTTCGGCGATGCGGCGGGCGCGGGAATAGGCCTTATCGGTATGGACAATGAAGGAAAGGGCATCCACAATATCGCCGTTGAGCATAATATCCAGCTTGACCAGCTTGGATTCGCGGTAATCCGCCAATTCATAGTCTAAGGAGGCATAGCCGCGGGTGCGGGATTTTAAGGTATCAAAAAAGTCGTAGATAATTTCGCCCAAGGGCAGTTCGTAATGCAAAGTAACGCGGTCGGCATCCAGATAGCTGGTGTTGATATAGATACCGCGGCGATCCTGGCAAAGCTCCATAATGTTGCCGATGAATTCCTTGGGGGTCAGAATATCTGCCTTGACAAAGGGTTCTTCGGTCATGGTGATGGAACCTGCATCGGGATAGTTGGTGGGGTTATCGATCATCAGCACGCTGCCGTCGGTCTTGGTGACCCGATAGATAACCGAGGGAGCGGTGGTGATGATATCGATTTGGAATTCCCGCTCGATTCGCTCCTGAATGATCTCCATATGCAAAAGCCCCAAAAAGCCGCAGCGGAAACCAAAGCCCAGCGCAATGGAGGTTTCGGGCTCGAATAAGAAGGAAGCATCGTTGAGTTTGAGTTTGGCTAACGCTTCTTTCAAATCGTCGTAGCGCGCGCCGTCGACAGGATAGATGCCCGAAAAGACCATCGGGGTGCAGGGCTTATAGCCCGGCAGCGCCTCTTCGCAGGGGCGCTGAGCCAAGGTGACGGTATCACCCACGCGGGTATCTTCCACGCTTTTGATGGAGGCGGTGAGATACCCTACCTGACCGGCTTCCAATTTCCCTGTCGGCTCAAAGCCCAGCGGGCGCAGGTAGCCGCATTCCACCACATCGAATTCCGCGCCGGTGGCGACCATACGGATGCGATCGCCTGCCTTGAGGGTACCTTCCACCATACGGATGTATACAATGACACCCTTATAGCTATCATAATAACTGTCAAAAATCAATGCGGAAAGGGGTGCAGCGGGGTCGCCCTTGGGGGCAGGGATCTGCTCCACTACCGCCTCCAGCACCGATTGCATATTGACATTATTTTTAGCGGAAACGCGGGGCGCATCCATGGCGGGGATGCCGATGACGTCCTCGATCTCCTGCGCCACCCGCTCGGGATCGGCGGCAGGCAGGTCGATTTTATTGATGACCGGAATCAGTTCCAGATCGTTATCCAGCGCAATATATGTATTGGCTAAGGTCTGGGCCTCGATGCCCTGGGAAGCATCCACCACCAGCACCGCACCTTCGCAGGCGGCAAGGGCGCGGGAGACTTCGTAGTTGAAGTCCACATGCCCCGGAGTGTCGATGAGGTTGATTTCATAATCTTCGCCGTTTTGGGCATGGTAATCCAAGCGGACCGCGCGAGCTTTGATGGTGATGCCCCGCTCCCGCTCCAGATCCATATTATCAAGCAGTTGGTCTTCCATCTCCCGCTTGTCCACCGTATTGCAAAGTTCCAAAAGCCGATCGGCGATGGTGGACTTGCCGTGGTCAATATGGGCAATGATGGAAAAGTTACGAATATTTTTTTGGTTCACTGAAAAATCTCCTGAATAAATGGTATATAACCGCTGTCGCCCAAAATTTCATGGGTTCCGGCGGCGGCCGCGTTGATGCCCCAAAGCACCAAGGCGGAAAGCAGCAAAATAAAAATGGTAATCAAAAACGTTCTCATGGGGTGTAGTTTCCCCCAAAAAAGAACCGCTTATTCTTCGTCGTTGATCTCCGGCAGGTCCGAAAGGAACTCGTTGAGATGGGAAAGATCCGGCGCGGTGATCTCTTGGATGGGTTCTTCTTTCGGCAGTTGGGAAAGTCGCTTGAGGATATAAATGGCCAGCGGCAGCAGCACCAGCGCCAGCAGGAAGAAATGCAGCTCCGAGAAGGAGAGGGTTTGGAACCCTTTGAGAAGCTGACCCACCATCACCGGCAGGAACACACCCCAAGAAAAGATGATGGAGAGCCCTGCGGTGGCGCAGAGGCGTTGGCGGGTACTGAATCCGTCCGCCGCGGGCTTGAGCAATGCCAAAATAAAAAGTAAAAAGGCGCAAAGCCCTAAGGTGAGCAGGATATATTCGCTGTTATGAATATATTTATAGGTCTGCCAAAAATAGGAAAGGATCATTCCGCCCAAATGCAGAACAGGCAGCGCAGCCAAAAGCCCTAAGCCCTTGCCCTTCACCGCCCGATCACCCAAAACAATCCAAAGGATTCCGGCGATGATGCCTAAAATGGCGACAATGCGGTTGAGCCGATCGGTGAGGGTGAAAAAGCGATGCACTCCATCGGCAAAGGCAAGCAAGCCCAGCAGGATGAAATAGGCGCGGTGGCTTTTCTTGGTGAAAAGCGCGCCAAACTCGGTCTCTCTCTTTTTGCCGCCAAAGCCGCAGACAACGATCCAAAGCGTGCCCAGCCCCAGCGCGACGATCAGGCCGACATTCAAGAGGGTGGAGAAGATCCCCATTTTAAAAAAGCCCGCTTCATCGATGGTAAAGAAATATTGCAATAGACGCAAAATGCCTGCGGCGATGCCGAAAATGGTGGCGCCTGCCAGGCAGGATTTGATCTTCATAAGGTGGTTGCTCCTTTACATAGTTATACAGATAATATTATATATTTTATTTAGGCAAATGTAAATAGATTTTTTGCTCCGAGCAGAGTTTTTTTCGTCCCCTGCTTGCAATCGGGTTGAAAATGTGGTAGTATATATTGTCAGAATAATAATGTGAGGAAAAAATATGATTATTATCGAAGATTATAAGCAAAAATTCAACGAATTTAAAAAAGATTTGGAAACGCTGGAAAAAGCGTTGAAGATCGCCGAGCTGCGGGTCAAGATCGAAGAAGACGAAGCTTTAACCGCGGCTGCAGGCTTTTGGGATGATATTGCCAATTCCCAAAAGGTGCTGCAGGTGATCAAGAATAATAAAAAGACGGTCGAAAACTATGAAAAGCTGGTCTCTGCCCACGACGATCTGGGCGCTCTGCTGGAGATGGCAGAGATGGATCTGGAAGAGATGGAAGAGGAAGTGGTCAGTGAATTTGCTGCCTACGAAAGTCGGCTGGAAGCGGCCAACCTGCAGACTCTTCTGAGCGGGGAGTTCGACCAGAACAATGCCATTCTCACCTTCCATGCCGGCGCCGGCGGTACCGAAGCGCAGGATTGGGTGGAGATGCTGTATCGGATGTATCTGCGCTTTGCCCAGCGCCATGATTATAAAGTTACCGTTCTGGATTATCTGGATGGCGACGAAGCCGGTATCAAGAGCGCGTCCATTATGGTGGAAGGGCAATATGCCTATGGCTATCTCAAGAGCGAGATGGGAGTTCACCGCTTGGTGCGCGTTTCTCCCTTTGATGCCTCCGGTCGCCGCCAGACCTCCTTTGCATCGGTGGAAGTCATGCCCGAAATCGATGATAGCGTGGAGGTGGAGATCCGCCCCGAAGATATCAAAATGGAAGTGTTCCGTTCCAGCGGTGCGGGCGGTCAGAAGGTCAATAAGACCAGCTCCGCGGTGCGCCTCATCCACCTGCCCACCGGCATTGTGGTTTCCTGCCAGAACGAGCGCAGCCAGTTCCAAAACCGCGATATGTGTATGAAAATGCTCAAATCCAAGCTGATCGAGATCAAAGAGCGCGAAAACCTCGAAAAGATCGAAGATATCAAGGGCGACCAGATGAGCAACGGCTGGGGTAGCCAGATCCGCTCCTATGTATTTATGCCCTATACCTTGGCGAAGGACCATCGCACCAACTTCGAGATGGGCAATATCAATGCCGTAATGGATGGAGACATCGACGGATTTATTAATGCCTACCTGATCCACCTCTCCCATCAATAAACCTGAATAAATCGTTGAAATGGGCGACCTTTCCGTTTTTCTTCCCTCGCCGTATCGACATACGCCTTCGGTAAGAGAAAACGAAAATCTCATCCCATTTGAACGATTTGAAAAAGTAAAAAAAGAAATAGAACAGCCTGCCGAAATCGGCAGGCTGTTTTTGTTTGACAGAGGCGAATTTAGAATATATAATGAAAATAGGAGAACAAATAGTTGCCTTCAATCGTATTATTGATAAAAGGAGGTTTTGGAAGATGAAAAAAAGAAATCAATGGCTCGCGATATTGCTGATGATGGCATTGATCTGCTGCGTTTCTTGCGCCCAAAAGGATACTGCGGGCGAGCAAGCGGTAGTGGACGAGCAGGTGGAATCCTCTGCCGAAGAAAAGAACCCGATCGTGCAAACACCTTCCAATCCTACCGAAGAACAGCCAACCGAAGACCCCGAGAAACAAGAGCCGGAGTTGCCCGCTGATTCGATGGTCAAGCGGGTGGAAACCAACGATTATTCCGAATTGGTGCGAATCACCAAGGATGAATTGGGGGATCTTTTCGATTATGATATTTATTACTATCAGATCGAAAATTTTTACATCGATGTTGATGGGAAAGAAATGGAACTGCGGCAGGCATTGAAGAAGGATCCCAAGATTTTAGATGCGCTCTATGCCGAATGGAAAGAAGACCATAGCAATAATAAATATATCTACTATGACGGCGGAACCGTAGAATATCCTTACGAGGTTTATACCGCTATTAAAATGAATCGAATGCGGGTGTCAATTTCTCCGGAAGATTATTCTATTAATCGCAACAACGTAGATCGATCGCTGATCCTTTGCTCTTCAAAGGCGAATTTAAGTGAAGTGGATGATCGCATCATGCTGGGGGTTACCGATTACGGGTATGATTCGGAAGAGGATCAATGTTATAAATCTACGGCGGAAACCGAACCGTATCCTTCCTCGTTTGTTTTGAGAAAAAATGGGCGGTTTACCTTCATATTCAGCCACTTCAGCAGTTTTGCGCCGCAAGGGACTTATGCCATTGAAGGGACCAAGCTGACCTTGCAAACCCAAGGAGAGTTTGACTATAAATATGTGTTTGAAGAAGTAGACGAAGGGTGGCGCTTTATCGCCGAGGAATCGGCAGAGATCCCATCCTTCCGCCACGGTGAGAACACCGAACCGATCTGCCCAGTTCCCGACGGAACCATTTTTAAAATTTCTAAATAAAAGAACAGCCTGCCGAATTCGGCAGGCTGTTTTTTATTTCCTTCTTAGTCAAGACCGTTCAAATCGTGGGGATTTTTTGATTTCTTCGGGTGCAGGCGTATGTCGATACGCCAAGACCGAAAAATCGGGAAAGCACCCGATTTCAACGGTCAAGGTTGCGGCTTATTGTTTGCCCGGCATCCCGCAGCACTTTTTGTACTTCTTTCCGCTTCCGCAGGGGCAGGGGTCGTTCGGGCCCACTTTTTTGCCCACTTTTTGCGGTTGCTTTTTGGGGGTGGTGCCGTCGGTGCCGGCGGAGGTGCCGGTTTCCTTGGCGACCGCTTCGCGTTTCACTTCTTCTTCCTTACGCAGGCGCAGGGAAAGGATGCCGCGGACGGTATTTTCCTTGATGGTTTCGATCATTGCATCGAAAATATCGTAGCTTTGGAACTTGAATTCGACCACCGGATTCCGTTGGCCGTAGGCCTCCAAGCCGATGCCTTGGCGGAGATCGTCCATATTATCGATATGCTCCATCCAGTTGCGGTCGACGCTGCGTAGCAGGATGACCCGCTCTGCTTCCCGCATCATGGCGCTGCCGATTTCTTGCTCCTTTTGCTCATAGGCGGCATGGGCTTTTTCCAGCACCGTTTCGGTAACTTCGTCTAAATCCAATTCGGGAAGAACTTCGGCGGGATAGCGCAGATCATTCTCGGTCAGGATGCCGCTCAGCTCTTTACGCAGACCGTCGAAATCCCAAAGGGTGGTATCTTCGCCTGCCAGATGAGAGCCCACCTGCGCGGAGACGAAATCGTCCAGCATCTTCAGGACCGTTTCTTTCAGGTCGGAATCATCCAGCACCTGCCGCCGCTGGGCATAGATCAACTCGCGCTGCTTATTCATAACATCATCGTATTCCAAGACGTGCTTTCTGCGGGCAAAGTTATTGGCTTCCACCCGCTCTTGGCTCTTTTCGATAACACCGGTCAGCATCTTGGCTTCGATCGGCATATCTTCGGGCATCCGCAGGGTGTTCATCATCGCGGTGACCCGCTCGCCGCCGAAGAGCCGCATCAAATCGTCCTCCAGCGAGAGGTAAAAGCGGGTGGCGCCGGGGTCGCCTTGGCGGGCGGCGCGGCCGCGCAACTGGTTATCGATGCGGCGGCTTTCGTGCCGCTCGGTGCCTAAAATGAACAACCCGCCGGCGGCGCGGACCTTTTCCGCCTCTTCCGAAATCACTTCTTTATGTTGCTTCAATGCTTCTTGATAGAACGCGCGGGCTTCTAAAATGGTCTCATCCTTGGTCTCGGCGTAGCCGGTGGCTTCGTTGATAATTTCTTCTTCGTAGCCCTTTTTGCGCAGGTCTTCCTTGGCTAAATATTCGGCATTGCCGCCCAGCATAATATCGGTTCCGCGGCCCGCCATATTGGTGGCGATGGTGACTGCGCCGAATTTACCTGCTTGAGCAATAATCGCCGCTTCCTTTTCGTGGTGCTTGGCGTTCAAGACATGGTGGGGGATGCCCTTTTTCTTTAAGAGCATACTCAGCAGTTCGCTCTTTTCGATGGAGATGGTACCCACCAAAACAGGCTGACCTTTGGCATGGCATTCCTCGATCTGCTGCAGAGCGCTGAGGAACTTTCCTTTTTCGGTCTTAAAGACCATATCCGAATGGTCCACGCGGATATTGGGGCGGTTGGTGGGGATCTCCACCACGTCCAAAGCGTAGATGCCGCGGAATTCATCCTCTTCGGTCAGGGCGGTACCGGTCATACCCGAAAGCTTATCATAAAGGCGGAAATAATTTTGCAGGGTGATGGATGCCAGCGTTTTGCTTTCCTTTTCCACCTTGACGTTTTCTTTGGCTTCAATGGCTTGGTGCAAGCCTTGGTTATACCGCCGCCCATACATAATACGGCCGGTGAATTCATCGACGATCAGCACCTGACCGTCTTTGACCACATAATCGATATCCCGATGCATAATGCCGCGGGCGCGCAATGCTTGGTTGATATGGTGGCTGATCTCCATATTGGAGGGATCCGCCAGATTTTCCAGATGGAAAAAGGCCTCTGCCTTTTCCACACCCTTGGCGGTCAAGGTGACGTGCTTGCTCTTTTCTTCAATAAGGTAATCGGCATTTTGCAGATCCTTATGCTCCGCCTCGGTGAGATAATGGCCCATCAGAAGCTCCTGATATTCCATCTTGGCATAGGCATCGTAATCCGCCTTATCGTCGGTACGAACCACCTTGAAGGGGCGCAGGGATTTGACGAAATTATCCGCCAAATTATACATTTCGGTGGAGTTGGCGCCCTGACCGCTGATGATCAAGGGGGTTCTTGCTTCGTCGATCAAGATGGAGTCCACTTCGTCGACGATGGCGAAGAAATGGCGGCGTTGCACCAAATTTTCTTTATAAAGCGCCATATTATCCCGCAGATAATCGAAACCGAATTCGTTATTGGTACCGTAGGTGATATCGGCAGCGTAGGCCTTTTGCTTTTCATCGGGGGTCATTCCGCTGATGACCAAGCCCACCTGCAGACCCAGATAACGGTAGACCTTACCCATCCATTCGCTATCGCGCTGGGCAAGGTAGTCGTTGACAGTGATGACATGCACCCCTTCGCCTGCCAAGGCATTGAGGTAGGCGGGCAGGGTGGCGACCAAGGTCTTACCTTCGCCGGTCTTCATCTCAGCAATTCTTCCTTGGTGGAGAACGATACCGCCGATGATCTGCACCGGATAATGCTTCATCCCCAGAACCCGCCAAGCGGCTTCCCGCATGGTTGCAAAGGCATCGGGCAGAATATCATCCAAGGTCTCGCCCTTCGCCAACCGCTCTTTTAGAATATTGGTCTGATTTTTAAGGTCTTCCTCCGAAAGGGCGGCATAGGTCTCCTCCAGCGCCAATACCTGATCGACGATGGGCTGAATCCGCTTGAGTTCCCGATCGGAATGAGAACCGAACCATTTATCAAATAATCCCATTTGTTACATCTCCTTGGGTCAAAATTGTTTCATATTTAAGCATTATATCATATATCTCACAGTATTTCCATAGAAAATGCTCGAATTTTCAGTAAATTCATAAAAATAAAAAGATTGCAAATAATACAAAATAATGGTAAAATATTTTTTAGTGTAAAATTTACTTTGATATAAAGGAGAAACTGACATGGCTTACAACAAAAAGACTGTAGACGACATTAACGTCAAGGGCAAGAACGTTCTGGTCCGTTGCGACTTCAATGTTCCTCTGAAAAACGGTGTCATCACCGATGAGAACCGCATCAATGCGGCTCTGCCCACCATCAAAAAGCTGATTGCCGATGGCGGCAAGGTCATCCTTTGCTCCCATATGGGCAAGCCCAAGGGCGAACCCAAGCCCGAGTGCTCTTTGGCTCCTGTGGCTGCCCGCCTTTCCGAAAAGCTGGGCAAGGAAGTGATCTTCGCTGCCGATGATAATGTGGTTGGCGAAAATGCCAAGGCGGCAGTTGCTGCTATGAAAGATGGCGACGTTGTTCTGCTGCAGAACACCCGCTATCGCGCCGAAGAAACCAAGAACGGCGAAGAATTCAGCAAAGAGCTGGGCTCTTTGGCCGATATCTTTGTCAACGATGCGTTCGGTACCGCTCACCGCGCTCACTGCTCCACCGTCGGTGTTGTCAGTTATGTGAAGGAAGCGGTTGCCGGTTATCTGATCGGTAAAGAACTGCAATATCTGGGCAACGCAGTGGATGCGCCCGAGCGTCCCTTCGTTACCATTCTGGGCGGTGCCAAGGTTGCCGATAAACTGACTGTTATCGAAAACCTGCTCAAAAAGGCAGACACTCTGATCATCGGCGGCGGTATGGCTTATACCTTCCTGGCTGCCAAGGGTTATTCCGTTGGTACCTCTTTGCTGGATGAGACCAAGATCGAGTACTGCAAGGATATGCTCAAGCAAGCCGAAGAAAAGGGCGTCAAGATCTTGCTGCCCATCGACTGCACCATCGCTAAAGACTTCCCCAACCCCATCGATGCTGAAATCGCTGTCGAGGTTGTGGATGCCGATAAGATTCCTGCCGATATGATGAGCTTGGATATCGGCCCCAAGACTGCCGAGCTTTTTGCTGAGGCTGTTAAGGCTGCCAAGACCGTTGTCTGGAACGGTCCTATGGGCGTATTTGAGAACCCTGTCCTTGCCAAGGGCACCATGGCGGTTGCCAAGGCGATGGCCGAGACCGATGCCGTTACTGTCATCGGCGGCGGCGACAGCGCTGCTGCGGTCAACATTCTGGGCTTCGGCGATCAGATGACCCATATCTCCACCGGCGGCGGCGCTTCTCTCGAATTCCTCGAGGGTAAGGAACTGCCCGGCATCGCTGCTTTGAATAATAAGTAAGAAGCAAAATCTGGGGAACGGATTTTTCCCGTTCCCCAAATTTCGGTTAAAAGGAGAATTAAAAATGAGAAACTATGTGATTGCAGGAAACTGGAAGATGAATAAAACCCCTGCCGAGACCACCGCTTTGATCAACGAGATGAAGCCGCTGGTGGAAGGTGCTGCTTGCGATGTCGTTCTTTGCGTTCCCTATGTGGATATCGCTGCCGCTGTCGAGGCTGCCAAGGGTTCCAATATTAAGATCGGTGCCGAGAATGTTCATTTCAAGGCAAACGGTGCCTATACCGGCGAAGTTTCCGCCGAGATGCTGACCGCTTGCGGTGTGGAATACGTTGTTGTTGGCCATAGCGAGCGCCGCCAATATTTCGGTGAAACCGATCAGACCGTCAACCTGCGTACCTTGGCGGCTCTCAATGCAGGGCTGAAGGCCATTGTTTGCGTGGGCGAAACTCTGGAGCAAAGAGAACTGGGCTATACCGAGACTCTGCTCAAATATCAGACCAAGATGGCGCTGACCAATGTTACTGCCGAGCAGTTGAAGAATGTTATTATTGCTTATGAGCCTGTTTGGGCGATCGGTACCGGTGTTACCGCTACTGCCGACCAGGCGGATGAAGGCAACGGCTATGTCCGCGCAGCAGTCGCCGAAATGTTCGGCGCAGAGGCTGCCGAGGCCATCACCGTTCAATATGGCGGTTCGATGAACCCCAAGAACGCGGAAGAGCTGCTGGCCAAAGAGAATGTGGACGGCGGCTTGATCGGCGGCGCTTCTCTGAAGGCGGAAGATTTCTCTATTATTGTTAAGGCGGTAAAGTGATGATGAAAAAACCTTTAGTACTTTGTATTTTAGATGGCTACGGCAATAACGCCGTTCTGGACGGCAACGCCATCCATTCTGCCAAAACCCCCAATATGGATGCCCTTTCCGAATCCTGCCCCATCACCGCCATCGGTGCTTCGGGAATGGATGTCGGTCTGCCCGACGGGCAGATGGGCAACAGCGAAGTGGGCCATACCAACATCGGCGCAGGCCGTGTGGTTTATCAGGAGCTCACCCGTATCACCAAGAGCACCATCGACGGTGATTTCTTTGAAAACGAAGCGCTGATGGGCGCGATGAACAATGCCAAAGAAAATAATTCTGCCCTGCATCTGATGGGGCTGATGAGCGATGGCGGCGTCCATTCCCATAACAGCCACCTTTGGGCTTTGCTGGAGATGGCAAAGAAAAACGGCTTGGAAAAGGTTTATATCCATTGCTTCTTAGACGGCCGCGATGTTCCCCCCTCCAGCGCTGCGGATTTTGTCGCCGAATGTGTTGAAAAATGCAAGGAGATTGGCGTTGGTCAAGTGGCTACTGTGATGGGTCGCTATTATGTCATGGACCGCGATAATCGTTGGGAGCGTGTGGAAAAGGCCTATGCTGCCCTCTGCTACGGCGAAGGCGTCAAGAATGCCGATCCCGTTGCCGCTATCAAGGCTTCTTACGAGACCATCGATGCCGAGGGTAAGAACATTACCGATGAATTTGTTCTCCCCACCGTTTGCGTGGAAAACGCGACCATCAACGAGAACGATAGCGTGGTCTTCTTCAATTTCCGCCCCGACCGTGCCCGCGAGATCACCCGCACCTTGGTCGATCCCGCCTTCGACGGTTTCGAGCGTAAAAAGGGATGCTTCCCGCTCTATTTTGTCTGCATGACGCAGTATGATGCTTCGATGCCCAATGTTCACGTGGCATTCAAGCCCCAATCCTTGGAGAATACCTTGGGCGAATATCTGGCAAAGATGGGCAAGACCCAGCTGCGGATCGCCGAGACCGAAAAATATGCCCATGTCACCTTCTTCTTCAACGGCGGTGTGGAAACTGTTTCGGAAGGGGAGGACCGCGAACTGATCGCATCCCCCAAGGTGGCTACCTACGATCTGCAGCCCGAAATGAGCGCCTATGAGGTCTGCGAAAAGGCTGTCGCTCATATCGAAAGCGGCAAGTATGATGTGGTCATTCTGAACTTTGCAAACTGCGATATGGTCGGTCATACCGGTGTTTTTGAAGCTGCAGTTGCCGCTGTTGAAGCGGTGGATACCTGCGTTGGCAAGGTTGCCGATGCGGTTAAGAAGATGGATGGTGCGATGTTCATCACCGCCGACCACGGCAATGCCGATCGGATGCTGGATGTGGATGGCTCGCCCTTTACCGCCCATACCACCAACCCTGTTCCCTTCATTGTTTATAATTATGATTGCAAACTCCGCGAAGGCGGCAAGCTTTGCGATATCGCTCCCACCATGCTGGAATGGCTTGGCTTGGAAATCCCCGCCGAAATGAGCGGAAAGAGCTTATTTGAATAATTAAAAAATCCCGCAGTGTTTCAAGCACTGCGGGATTTTTTTAGAATTATTCTAAAAAAGTGTTGACAAATGAAAATATCGGTGGTATACTGATTACAGAATTTAGAATGATTCCAAAAAACGGAGGACCAAATATGACGAAACAACGCGCTTTGATCCTGCGGTTGATTCGGGAATCCAAACGGCATCTGACAGCGGATGAACTTTACCAACAGGCAAAAAAAGAACTGCCCGGTATTGCTCTGGCAACAGTTTATAATAACCTGATCCGCTTGGCAGAGGAAGGGGAGATCAAAAAAATCACCTTCTGCGGCCACACCGATTGTTATGATAAGAGCAATATCCCGCATATTCATTTAATATGCGATGGATGCGGCAAGGTTTCCGATCATCCTTCGGATGGTTTGATGGAAGAAATGCAGCAGCGGCTGGGTTTCCCCATCAACGAATATGAATTGGCAGTGCATTATACCTGCCCTGAATGTCAATAATAATTTTAAAATCATAAAAAAGGAGAAACACAATGGAACTGAAAGGATCTAAAACCGAAAAAAATCTGATGACTGCATTTGCAGGCGAAAGCCAGGCGAGAAATAAGTATACCTACTTTGCTTCTGTCGCCAAAAAAGAAGGCTACGAGCAGATCGCAGCCATCTTCCAAAAGACTGCTGATAATGAAAAAGAGCACGCAAAAATGTGGTTCAAGGCTTTAGGTGAGCTGGGCGATACCGCCGCAAACCTGCTGGCTGCCGCTGAAGGCGAAAATTATGAGTGGACCGATATGTATGATACCTTTGCCAAGGAAGCCGAAGAAGAAGGCTTCACCAAGTTGGCCTATCAGTTCCGCGCTGTTGCCGCCATCGAAAAGGCTCATGAAGAGCGTTATCGTGCTCTGCTCTCCAATGTTGAGATGCAGAAGGTCTTTGAGAAGAGCGAAGAGACCATGTGGGAATGCCGCAACTGCGGTCATTTGGTTATGGGCAAGAAGGCTCCCGAAATTTGCCCGGTATGCGCACATCCCCAAAGCTATTTTGAAGTAAGAAAAGAAAACTATTAAAATCGATGAAATGGGCGCATCTTCCGATTTTTCGGTCTTGACGTATCGACATACGCCTGCGCCCGAAGAAATCGAAACCTGCATCCCATTTGATCGATTTGGACAGTTATATAAAAACAGATTGAAAACAACAAAATAGAATTTTCAGCAACCCAACCAAAAATTTTTTGGTTGGGTTCCTTTTTTTGGCATATACTCTATTGACAGCATAATATAATATGTGTATAATTGTATACAATCATACAAGTACCCCTTGAAAGGAGCATAACAGAATGCCTGAATTATCCCATATCAGCAATCTGCTGGAAGATGAAAACTATAAATACGACCTGCAGGATGTGGCTGATCCGAATTTGTATCGGAATCTTTATACCTACAGCGAGATTCCCAAGGTCACATTCAACCATCGCCGCGTTCCCATCGAAATGCCTAAGGAGATTTGGATCACCGATACCTCCCTGCGGGACGGAATGCAGTCGGTGGAGCCCTATTCGGTGGATCAGATCGTGAAGATCTATAAGCTGCTCTCCAAGCTGGGCGGTCCCTTTGGTATCATTCGTCAGACCGAGATGTTCGTCTATAGCGAAAAGGATCGGGAAGCTCTGCGTAAATGCCAGGAGTTGGGGTTGAAGTTCCCCGAGATCACCACCTGGATTCGTGCCACTAAGGAAGATTTCAATTTGGTGAAGGATTTAGGAATCCGCGAGACCGGAATTTTAGTTTCCTGCAGCGACTATCATATCTTCAATAAGCTGAAGATGACCCGCCGCCAAGCGATGGATCAATATTTGGCCACAGTGGCGCAAGCCTTTGAGGCGGGCATTATGCCCCGCTGCCATTTAGAGGATATTACCCGCGCTGATTTTTATGGATTTGTGGTTCCCTTTATCAATGAGTTGATGAAGATGAGCCGTGATGCGGGGATCCCTGTCCGTATCCGTGCCTGCGATACGATGGGTTATGGAGTGCCCTATACCGAGGTTTCTCTGCCCCGCAGTGTGCCCGGTATTATTTACGGTCTGCGTCATTATGCCGATGTACCCAGCGAGATGCTGGAATGGCACGGGCATAACGATTTCTATCTTGCGGTTGCCAATGCGTCTACCGCCTGGCTCTATGGCGCCTCTTCCGTCAACTGCTCGCTTTTGGGCATCGGGGAGCGCACCGGTAATGTGCCTTTGGAGGCGATGGTGATGCAGTATGCATCTCTGCGCGGCTCGCTGGACGGAATGGATACCACCGCCATCACCGAGATTGCCGAATTCTTCAAAAAGGAGATCGGCTATCAGATCCCGCCCATGACCCCCTTTATCGGGCAGAATTTCAACGTTACCAAAGCGGGAATCCACGCCGATGGCCTGCTGAAGGACCAAGAGATCTATAACATTTTCGATACCGAAAAGATTTTAAACCGCCCCGCATCGGTGCTGGTCAGCAAGACCTCGGGATTGGCGGGCATCGCCTATTGGCTGAATGAGCATTACCGCCTGCAAGGCGCCGATGCCTTCACCAAGCGCGATCCTTTGGTGATTGCCATGAAGGAATGGGTGGATAAAGAATACGAGGATGGTCGCCAGACCGCCCTTTCCAACAGCGAATTGGAAGCCAAAGCGGCAGAACTTTCCGAAGGGAGATTAACCAATGCTTGAACATAAGACCCATACACTGGCCGATCAGGTTTTTGAGCGGCTGGAAACCGATATTTTGAGCGGGAAATATGCCCGCGGCGCGATCCTTGTGGAGATGGAGCTTTGCCAGGATCTCGGGGTGAGCAGAACCCCTGTTCGCGAAGCATTGCGCCGCCTGCAGCAGGAGCATTTAGTGGAAGAACACGGCAAGGGCTTAAAGGTGCTGGGCGTCACCCGCGAAGATCTGGAAGATATTATGGAACTGCGGTTGCGGTTGGAGGGCTATGCCGCCGCCCGCGCTGCCGAGCGGATCACCGAGGAGCAACTGAAGGAATTGAAAGAGACCTTGGATCTGCAGGAATTTTACCTCACCAAGCAGGATTCCGACCATATCAAAGGAATGGATAGTAAGTTCCACGAGCTGGTCTATAAATTCGCCGATAGTGTGGTTATTTATGATACCTTGCTACCGCTGCATAAAAAGGTGCAGCGTTACCGCAAAAAGTCGGTGGAGAATAATAGCCGCGCCACCTTATCGGTGGAGGAGCATCGCGCCATCTATGATGCGCTGGCAGCCCACGATCCCAAGGCGGCAGAGGCAGCCATCCTGAACCATACAAGAAATGCGAAAAACCATATAGGGAGAGATTGAGAACATGGGACTGACAATTGCTCAAAAAATTATTAAAGAACATCTTTTGAAAGGGGAAATGATCGCAGGGACCGAAATTGCCCTGCGGATCGACCAGACCCTCACGCAGGATGCCACCGGAACGATGGCATACTTGGAATTTGAGACGATGGGCATCGATCGGGTCCGCACCGAGCGGAGCGTGGCCTATATCGACCATAATACCCTGCAATCGGGCTTTGAGAATGCCGACGACCATCGGTTCATTCAGTCTATTGCCAAAAAACACGGCATTTATTTTTCCCGCCCCGGCAACGGCATCTGCCATCAGGTGCATCTGGAGCGGTTCGGCATCCCCGGTAAAACCCTGATCGGCTCCGATAGCCATACCCCCACCGGCGGCGGTATCGGGATGCTCGCCTTTGGTGCGGGCGGCTTGGATGTGGCGGTCGCGATGGGCGGCGGTGCTTACTATATCACCATGCCTAAAATGATTAAAGTCAACCTGACGGGCAAACTCCACCCCTTTGTCACCGCCAAGGATGTCAGCTTGGAGATTCTGCGGATCCTTTCGGTCAAGGGCGGGGTCGGCTATATCATCGAATGGGGCGGGGAAGGCATTAAGAGCCTTTCGGTCCCCGAACGCGCCACCATCACCAATATGGGTACCGAATTGGGTGCTACTACTTCCATCTTCCCCTCCGATGAGATCACCAAAGCCTTTTTGGAAGCAGAAGGCCGCGGCGATGCCTGGAAGCCCTTGGAAAGCGATCCCGATGCGGAGTATGACCGCATCATCGATATCGATCTTTCCACCTTGGAGCCGCTGATCGCCAAGCCCCATAGCCCCGATAATATCGCTAAGGTTTCGGAACTCAAGGGGACCAAAGTGGATCAGGTCTGCATCGGCTCCTGCACCAATTCTTCTCTTTATGATATGTTGAAGGTGGCGGCGCTTTTGAAAGGCAAGACCATCTCGCCCGATGTCAGCCTTTCCATCTCGCCGGGCTCCAAGCAGGTGCTGGCGATGCTCGCCGATTGCGGTGCTCTTTCCGATATTTTGGCCAGCGGCGCCCGCGTTCTGGAATGTGCCTGCGGCCCTTGCATCGGGATGGGCTTTTCGCCCAATTCCGCGGGTGTTTCTCTGCGTACCTTTAACCGCAACTTTGAAGGCCGCAGCGGTACTGCAGACGGCAAGGTCTATCTGGTTTCGCCCGAAACCGCGGTCGCCGCGGCGCTGACCGGCTTTATCACCGATCCCACCCTGCTGGGCGAGATGCCGAAGGTGGAAATGCCTGCGCAATTCAAGATCGATGATTCCGCGATCATTGCGCCCGCTGCCCCCGAAGAAGCCAAGGATCTGGAAATCCTGCGCGGACCGAACATTAAAAAATTCCCCGACGCCAAGCCCCAAGCGGACGAACTTTCCGCCGAGCTGGTGCTGAAGGTGGGCGATAACATCACCACCGACCATATTATGCCGGCAGGCGCCAAGATTTTGCCCTACCGCTCCAATATTCCTTATCTTTCTCAGTTCTGCTTCGGGGTCTGCGATAAGACCTTCCCCGCACGCGCTCAAGAGGCGGGGCAGAGCATCATTGTGGGCGGAGCAAACTACGGGCAGGGTTCCTCCCGCGAGCATGCGGCTTTGGTACCTTTATACTTAGGGGTGCGCGCGGTCATCACCAAGAGCTTTGCGCGGATCCATATCGCCAACCTGATCAACGCGGGCATTATGCCCTTGACCTTCCAAAACCCCGAGGACTACGAAAGAATCGACCAAGGGGACAAACTGACCATTAAAAATATCTATGCCGGCATGGAAAGCGGCGCGATGACCCTCATCGATGAGACCAAGGGGCTGGAGATTCCCTTGACCTGCGCCTTCACCGATCGGCAGATCGCCATTCTCAAAGCGGGAAGTCTGCTCGCTTATACCAAGGAGGAAAACGCATAATGCAAGCATATATTGATTCCGCAACCGAACAATTCCGCGCCCTGCTCACCGAGCAGATCGCCCGCCAAGAGCGCATCGCCGCAGGCAGCAAGGCGAAGGATTTCACCAAGATGGAAAAGATCGTCATCGGCGTCTGCGGCGGCGACGGCATCGGCCCCATCATCACCCGCGAAGGCGAGCGCGTTCTGCGCTATCTCTTGAAGGATGAAATCGAGGCGGGCAAGATCGAGATCCGCACCATCGAAGGCTTAACCTTGGAAAAGCGGGAAGAGACCGGCAAAGCCATCCCCGAGGAGACCTTGGCGGCGCTGAAGGAATGTGATGTCATTCTCAAAGGCCCCACCACCACGCCCCATGGCGGCAGTTTGGAAAGCGCCAATGTGGCAATGCGCAGAGAGTTGGATCTGTATGCCAATGTCCGCCCTGTCTGCGTTCCCGAAGAGAATATCGATTGGATCTTCTACCGCGAGAACAGCGAGGGCGAATATGTGCTGGGCAGCCGCGGGGTGGAGATCCCCGATCAATTGGCGATGGACTTTAAGGTCACCACCGATGCAGGCACCCGCCGCATCGCAAGGGCCGCCTTTGAATACGCCAAAAATAACGGCAAGACCAATGTGGCGATCGTCACCAAGGCCAACATTATGAAAAAGACCGACGGTAATTTCTCTCGCATCTGCCACGAAGTCGCCGCCGATTATCCCGAAATTACCGCCGAGGATTGGTATATCGATATTATGACTGCAAACTTGGTCAACCCTGCCATCCGCAGTAAATTTCAAGTTTTCGTTCTGCCCAATCTCTATGGCGATATCATCACCGATGACACCGCCCAGATTCAAGGCGGTGTCGGCACCGCGGGCAGCGCCAATGTGGGCGATACCTATGCAATGTTTGAAGCGGTCCATGGCTCCGCGCCCCGCTTGATCGAGCAGGGGCTGGGGGAATATGCCAACCCCTCCAGCATCTTTAAAGCCGCGGCGATGCTGCTGCGCCATATCGCCAGAGCGGAAGCGGCGGAAAAGCTGGAAAAGGCACTTTTGATCTGCACCGAAACCGAAGCAAAAATTGTTGCTACCGGCGAAGCGGAAAATGCAAAATGTTCGGAATTTGCAGACTATGTAATGGAAACAATAACGAAGTTATAAAAAAATCTCTCAACCGAGCTTTGTCGGTTGAGAGATTTTTTTGTTATACATTTATTCGGATTTCGGTTCGTAGTACACCGGTGGATGCGCTTGAGATTGGTCGACGGCGGTTTCTGCATAAGAGAGAAAGATCGGCTCGCTGCTGTCCTTCTTTATCATATACATCAATTCCATCGTAACGGTGGGTGGATTCAATTCTTCCGTCTGCCCCGTAACGATCAGTTTTTCGGCGCATTGATAGTAGGTTAATCCCGTATCCTGCATCATTTCCCAAAGTATTTCTTCGTTCCAGCTCATTGGTTTATACGGGCGAGGGGAATATTCATATTCTTTGATGTAGGAGGCGTCAAAAAAAGGAAAATCGTGCCCTTTTCCGCGTACTCGAATAATGGTTGCATCCTTCCATTGGGTTTCGCCGTATTCGGTCAGTTCAAACATCGGAAACCCCCAGCCGTAGTCGCCGTGATGCTTATAGGTAAGTTTTTGATTATAGATCACCTGATCTTCTTCGGTCAGACCCAAGGAATAATCGAAACGTTTTTGGATGAATTCTTCCATTACCGCGCCGGAGAGGGTGGCGATTTCGTTATCGTTCTCGTCATATTCCCAATAAAATTGTTCGTAGATGGATTGAATCCCTTCGGCATATCCGAGGGCTTCGTCGTTGCTCAGATAATCCCTTTGGGAGTAATCAAACTGCGGAAATTTGTTCACTCCATAGGTCTGGCAGAAGTTTAAGTATTGTTCCCGCATCGCGTCGGTGATGGGTGCGGAGGAAAAATCGGGGAGGATGAATTCCGTTCCGTTGGGGGTGTTATAGATCGGTTGATCGGGCGCGGCATCCCCCGGTGCACCAATTGCACAGCCGCAAAGCAACAACAGAAATACCAATAATAATACTAATAACCGTTTCATAGGTGCACCTCCTTCTATTTTTAATTTATCATAGAAGCAATAAAATGTAAAGAAAAACCCTCTCAAGCCATCGGCTTGAGAGGGTTTAATTTAGGACTTTTTCTTAGACGCTTCGCGCAATCTTTGGGAATTATCCAAAATGCGTTTACGCAGGCGGATGTTGGTGGGGGTGATCTCGATCAGTTCATCGGGGGCGATAAACTCGATGGATTCCTCCAAGCTCAACCGCTTGGGGGGTACCAGCCGCAGCGCCTCATCCGAACCGCTGGCACGCATATTGGTGACATGTTTGCGTTTGCAAACATTGACGGCAATATCGTCGCCCTTGGGGTTCATACCGACGATCATTCCCTCATAGACAGGAACACCCGCATCGATAAAGAGAGCGCCGCGCTCCTGGGCGTTGAACAGGCCGTAGGTGACCGATTCGCCGGTCTCAAAGGCGATCAGCGAACCGCAGGAGCGGCCGGGGATCTCGCCCTTGAAGGGTTCGTAGCCATGGAAGATGGTGTTCATCACACCCTCGCCGCGAGTGGCGGTGAGAAAATCGCTCTTATAGCCGATGAGGCCGCGGGCGGGGACCAGATATTCCAGCTTCATCCGCGAGCCGTTGGGCTCCATCGAAAGCATCTCGCCCTTGCGGGAACCGAGCCGCTCTACCACCGCGCCGACGCAATCGTCGGGAACATCGATATAGACATGCTCGATGGGTTCGCATTTTTTGCCATCGATCTCTTTATAAAGAACATGGGGCATGGAGACCGCAAATTCATAGCCTTCGCGGCGCATGGTTTCGATTAAAATCGCCAGGTGCAGCTCACCGCGTCCGGAAACCACGAACTGGTCCGCACTGTCGGTATCTTCTACACGGAGCGCAACATTGTTGCGCAGCTCGTCATAAAGACGTTTACGAAGGTTACGGGATGTCCCGTATTTGCCTTCATTCCCGGCAAAAGGTGAGGTGTTAACACCGAAGGTCATCTTGACGGTAGGCTCTTCCACATAAATCGCGGGAAGTGCATCCTGATGTTCCGGATCGGTCAGTGTATCCCCGATGGAAATACCTTCCAGCCCGGCGATCACGACAATATCACCGGCAGTCGCTTCATTTGTCTCGACCTTGGTGAGGCCGTTGTAGGTGTAAAGATAACGGGCAGCCTGACGCTCGACTTTTCCGTCCGGCGTCAGACGGGTCATCGCTTCCCCGGCATGGATCTTCCCGCGGTTGATGCGTCCAATAGCGGAC
>JAZTXG010000034.1:0-1767 GCA_045636365.1 Eubacteriales bacterium | reverse complement strand
AGACCTTCTTCCTTCACGCGGCGTTGCTGGGTCAGACTTTCGTCCATTGCCCAATATTCCCCACTGCTGCCTCCCGTAGGAGTCTGGACCGTATCTCAGTTCCAATGTGGCCGTTCAACCTCTCAGTCCGGCTACCGATCGTTACCTTGGTGAGCCTTTACCTCACCAACTAGTTAATCGGACGCGAGCTCATCTTAAGGCACCGGAGTTTTGATATCATCTTCATGCGAAAAAAATGCATTATGCGGTATTAGCAGTCGTTTCCAACTGTTGTCCCCCTCTGGAAGGCAGGTTCCTCACGCGTTACTCACCCGTCCGCCACTAAGCTTTCTCGAAATCTATCCGAAGACTTCATTCAATAGGCTCCGTTCGACTTGCATGTGTTAGGCACGCCGCCAGCGTTCGTCCTGAGCCAGGATCAAACTCTCTAAAAAAATTTTTAATCAAGTTATAAATCCAGCTCATAACAAATACTTCTAAAAACTGGCTTAAAAGTTCTTTTGTTAATCGCTTTCGCCATAGCAGATTTTCCGCTATGGACTTTACAATTAACGGGTCCTTCTTTTATGATGCTGTTCAATTTTCAAGGTTCATTGCTTGCCCGATTTTTATGGGCAGCCTAAATATATTACCACTACGGAATCCGTTTGTCAACACTTTTTTCGATATTTTTTAAAAAAATATTATTATATATTTATATAAGGAAAGAAGGGCATTAAAAACGGATTCTTCTGGCAATGCGGCGGCGCCGACGGGTATTATTTTGCCAAATCATAAAGATAATATATGCAATAATTGCCAGAATTATTACAATCGTGATAATTCGAACAATGATATTGCTGAAAAAGGTTTTGATGAGGTGCAGGTAATAAAGGATGGCGCTGCGCTCCAAATCGCTGCCCGCCACCAGCTCCATGGTGCCGTAGTTGGCGATGACATCGCCCGCGTCGTTTTTCTCCACAATGGTGACCTTGCCCAGAACGTCGCCGGTTTGAATGGGCGCGTGGGCGGGGTTTTCGGCGTTATACTCCGTCTCCACCTGCCAGACGAATTTTTCGCGGTCCTCCACATCGGCGCCATCGGCAACCACCGCTTCCAGCTTCTCCTTGGGCACCAGCATGACATAATCACTCTTGGCGCAAAGGGCGACCGGAATCTCATAGACCGAAATGTTTTCGGGCAGCAGGGTGCGGATGCTATAGTTATTGAACGCCCATTTATATAATGTAATGGAATCTTCAAAAATGGGGTTGGTGGCGTTTGCGGTATAGCTGGCATTCATTGCCACCGCGATGTATTCCATTCCCTTATATTTGGCGACCGATACCAGATTATAGCCGGCGGCGGAAGTGGTGCCGGTTTTGCCGGCTTCGCAATATTTATAATAGTTGCCCGAATTCATCCGTTGCAATTGATTGGTGGTGATGAGGGTGCGGGAAGGATTCATATTGCTGGCGGGCAGGGTATAGCTGCTGGCGCTCAGATAGGGCATCAGGCGGCTATCGGCAAACGCCTTTTGCGCCAAAATCGCCATATCGGCGGCGGTGGTATAGTGGTTCTCGTCGGTCAGGCCGTGGGTGTTGACAAAATGAGTCCCCTTCATTCCCCACTTTTTCGCCTGGTCGTTCATCTTCTGAACAAACGCTTCGATGCTGCCGCAAAGATGGATCGCCACCGCATTGGTACCCTCATTGGCAGAGGAGACCGCGATGCCATACATCAGGTCCTTCAGAGAAATGACCTCGCCATCCTTCAATCCCATATTGG
>JAZTXG010000033.1:0-48666 GCA_045636365.1 Eubacteriales bacterium | reverse complement strand
CCCCCCCCAGGGGGTGGTTGTTGGTTCCGTTCCTGGTGGGGGGGCCAAAAAAACCCCTCTTTTTTTGGGAGGCCGTTCTTTTTTGGCGCTTTTTACATTGTTCGCATCTTGCAATTTATATTAAAATATAGTATAATAATTTGAAATCTATTTTAAAGGAAGAACTCCAATGAAAAAATTCAATCGTGATATAATGGATATTTTAGAATCGGTGGTGATTGCGCTGGTGGCGGTGATGATCATCTTCACCTTGGTTTGCCGCATTTATATTGTCGATGGACCTTCGATGAACTCCACCCTGACCCATGGCGATCGTCTGTTGGTCTCCCAGCTGTTCTATACCCCCAAGCAAGGCGATATTGTCTGCTTTGTGGCTGAAAATCATCAGCAGAAGGTGCTGGTCAAGCGCGTCATTGCGGTGGCGGGGCAGACGGTGGATATCACACCGGATTATAAAGTGACGGTCAATGGTGAGGTGCTGGACGAACCTTATATCGATCCCATCCGCGACCATTGCTTTGATATGGATCATAGCGCAGGCTGCACCCATCCTTCCGGGGTGGAATTGCCCTATACCGTGAAGGAAGGGGAAGTCTTTGTTCTGGGTGATAACCGCGATAACAGTACCGATAGCCGCCAGCTCGGTGCGGTGGAAGAAAAATATCTGCTGGGTAAAATGCTGCTGCGCATCTGGCCCAACACAGGAGTTGTGAAATAATGGGTAATCTTCAAATTCAATGGTATCCCGGCCATATGACCAAGACCAAGCGCTATATCGAAAAGAACATCGGTATGGTGGATCTGGTGATCGAAGTGGCGGATGCGCGGGTGGTGCAAAGCAGCCGCAATCCCGATTTTGATCGGCTGCTTGCCAATAAAAAACGGCTGACGGTTCTGACCAAAAAGGACCTCGCCGATGAAAAGATCAATCAGAAATGGGATGCCTATTTCAAATCCATCGGTGTCCCTGTATTGTTTTTGAACAGTACCACAGGGCAAGGCGTCTCGGATATCCTGCCCAAGGTGCGGGAACTGCTGGCGGAGCCGCTGGCGCGCGCCAAAGCCAAGGGGATGACCAAAACCATCCGCCTGATGATGTGCGGTGTTCCCAATTCCGGTAAAAGTACCTTGATCAACGCTCTTTGCAAGCGCCGCGCCACCGAGGCGCAGGATCGCCCGGGGGTCACCCGCGGCGGGCAATGGGTCACCCTGCAAAGCGATGTGGAACTTCTGGATACCCCGGGCATCTTATGGAATAAATTTGAAGATATGCAGCAGGGCATCCATCTGGCGCTGACCGGCGCGGTGAAGGACGATGTTGTCGATCGCGAAGGGTTGGCCATGGAGCTGATCGAGATTTTGCAGCAAACCTATCCGCGGGAATTGGAAGCGCGGTATAAGTTGCCATGTATTGACGATATGGAGCCGCTGGAGATCTATGAAGAGATCTGCCGCAAGCGCGGCTTTTTGCTCCGCGGCAACGATTTTGACTATACTCGTTGCGCCGCGGTTTTGCTGGATGAGTTCCGCGGCGGAAAGATCGGCAGAATCTCCTTGGAGGAACCGCCCCATGCTTGATTTTCGCTATGAAGAAGAATGCCGCAAGGCAGGCTTTCAAACTATCTGCGGTGTGGACGAAGCAGGCAGAGGCTGCCTTTGCGGGCCGGTCTGCGCGGCGGCGGTGATTTTGCCGCCCGATTGGAACCATCCCGCGCTGAATGATTCCAAAAAACTGTCCCCTAAAAAGCGGGAGCAACTTTTTGATGAGATTATCGAAAACGCGCTGGCTTATGCCATCGGCTGGGGTAGTGTGGAAGAAATCGATGAGATCAATATTTTAAACGCTGCGATGCTGGCGATGCGCCGCGCCATCGCTGATCTGCCCATCAAGGCGGATTTTGCGTTGGTGGACGGCAATATTGCCCGCGATTTCCCGATTCCCACCCAAACCGTCATCGGCGGCGATGCTCTTTCGCCTTCCATCGCGGCGGCATCCATTCTGGCCAAGGTGTCCAGAGACCGCCTTTGCGAAGAGATGGATCGGGAGTATCCCGAATATAAGATCGGCGCCCATAAAGGGTATTGCACCAAGGTGCATCGGGAGGCAATTTTGCAATTCGGTCCCGCGCCGATCCATCGAAAAACCTTTTTGAAAAAAATATTGGGGGAATAAAATGAAGGTCTACGGCTTAGGCTTAAAAGGGGAAGAAGCCGCCAAGCGCTACCTGCGTAAAAAAGGCTTCAAAATTCTCGATGCCAATTACCAATGCCGCTTCGGCGAGATTGATATCATTGCCCAAAAGAAAGACACCATTGTTTTCTGCGAAGTCAAGACCCGCAGCGAAGGAATGATGGCCGCCCCTCAAGAGAGCGTGGACTATTTCAAGCAGCAAAAAATAATCAAAACAGCGCAGATCTGGCTTCAGCTTAAGGGAATCGATGATTGTCCGCTGCGGTTTGATGTTCTTGCCATTACCGTTTCTGCAGGCAAAGCGGAGATTGAGCATATCGAGAATGCTATAATGATTTAGGAGACTCGAATTATGGAATTTTACGGTGACCTTCATTGCGATACGCTCTGGAAATGCTATCGTCACCAAAGCGATCTGGAGGATCCGACGCTGGAAGTCAAACGCAACCCGCCCTTTAAGCATCTGCAGACCTATGCCATCTATATTCCGGACGGAACGAAGGACCCTTATGAATATTTTCGCGCGGTTCATACATATGGGGAAGAGGTACTGCGCCGCTATCCCGATATGCGCCTTTGCCGCAGCGGCAAGGAAATGGATGAAACCTTTGCGGCAGGCAAAACGCCTTATATTTATGGTGTGGAAGGCGGCGGATTTTTCGGCGAAGATATGCTGAAAAATGAGCGGGTCGCCTTGGATTTAAAAAAGCGGGGTGTCGCTTTTATCTCTCTTTGCTATAACGAAGGGAACCATCTTGCCGGCGGTACCAATGTGGATTTTGGAATGAGCGATCTTGGCAAGCAGGTGGCGTTGCTGCTGCGGGAAAATGGGTTGACGGTGGATGTTTCTCATCTCAACCATCGCTCCGCCGATCAGATGCTGGAATTGCTGCCCGACCATGTGGTCGCCACCCACTCCAATTGTTATGCGCTCAAAGCCCATCCCCGTAATCTCACCGATGAGCAGATCAAAGAACTGATCCGTCGCAAGGGGCTGATGGGTGTCAATTTTTGCCATCAGTTTCTATCTTCGCCCGAAGATGCGCGGATTTCGGACCTGATCGACCATTTTCGCCATATTTTAAATCTGGGCGGGGAATCCATCGCCGCCATCGGCGGGGATTTCGACGGAATGTCCCGCGTGCCGGCGGATCTGCCCGATCTCTATGCCGTCGCCGATCTGGGCGCTGCGCTGGAAACAGAATTCGGGGCCGAGCTTGCCCATCGGATTCTTTACGGAAATATGAAAAATTATATAGACCGAGTTTTATAAGTAAAACGCCGACAAATGCCGGCGTTTTAGGGAAGGATTTATTTTTCCTTATAGGTTTTGCAGAAGGTATCTGCGCTGCTGGTGCAACCAACACAGTTGCAAACTTCGATCTTCTCGGCGGTGCACTTATCACCCTTGGTGTGATAATGGCAGTTCTCTACCTTGCAGTCAACGCCTAAATTAACAGGATTATTGTTCATACGTTTTAAACTCTCCTTTCCGAAAGTTAGTATGAGCAGAAAAATGAAGGAATATTCAAAAAGGAGGTGAGCATTTTGGCAATCTATGTGTTGGGCGATCCCCACCTTTCGCTCTCCGGCGAAAAGCCAATGGATATCTTTGGTCATCGCTGGGCAGACCACGCGCAAAAAATCAAAACCGCATGGCTTTCCACCATTCAGCCGGAAGATACCGTTGTCTTGGCGGGCGATATCAGCTGGGCGATGTCCCTAAAGGATGCCGAAGCGGATCTGCAGTTTTTTCACGATCTGCCCGGCAAAAAGATTCTCTTAAAAGGAAACCACGATTATTGGTGGGAAACGAGCGCCAAAATGACCCGCTTTTTTGAAGAACGAAAATGGGAGGATTTTTTCATCCTATTTAATAATTCTTATGAAACCGAAGGGGTAACCCTCTGCGGAACGCGGGGCTGGGATGTGGATTGCTTTGATGAGCAGGCGCTGAAAATGCTGCCGCGGGAGATGCAGAGGCTGGAGCATTCTCTGGCCTCGGCAAAAGGGAACGGGGAGAAGATCGTTTTCTTCCATCATCCGCCCATCAGCGATGCCCATGACCCTTTTTTGCCGATTTTGAAAAAGTTTGGGGTTCGCCGTGTTTACTATGGTCATCTCCATGGCGGCAAAGCGATCCGTACCAAACCCTTTTGTAGAAACGGCATTGAATATACTTTAATTTCGGCGGACGCTTTGGATTTCAAACCGCTGGAAATTCCGCAAAAAGTGTCGAAAAATAGTAAAATGCAGCAAATTTGCCAAAAAATCAAAGAAATTTGGGCGAAAGTTCTCTCTCAATTTGGGAGTAAGTGTTGACTTTTTTTGGTATTGATTATAAAATAATATAGTTATTAGGTAAAAATATGGAGGTACTAATAGGATGCAAGTGAAAGAAGTTAAAAAACTTGAAAACAGTCTGGTTGAACTTACCATTGAGGTAAAGGGCGAAGAATTTAAGAAAGCAGTCGATGCTGCGTTCAAAAAGAATATCGCTAAGATCACCGTTCCCGGCTTTAGAAAGGGCAAGGCTCCCCGTAAGGTTGTTGAGCGTATGTATGGCGAAGGCGTTTTCTTTGAAGATGCGGTCAATGCGCTGTATCCCGATGCTTATGATGCCGCTGTGAAGGAAGCCGACCTGAAGGTCGTCGCCCGCCCCGAGATCGAAATCACCGAGGTGGACGCAGAAGGCTTTAGCTTCAAAGCAGTCGTAACCGTCAAGCCCGAAGTAACCGTTAAGGAATATAAAGGTTTAAAAGCCACCAAAACCGTCTATACTGTAACCGAGTCCGAAGTGAAGGCTGAGCTGGAGCGCCTGCAGAAGCAGAACGAGCGCACCATCGTTGTCGAGCGCGAATCTAAGGACGGCGATACTGTAAACATCAACTTTGATGGTTCTGTGGACGGCGTTCATTTCGATGGCGGCAAGGGCGAGAACTATGATCTGGTTCTCGGCTCCAATAGCTTCATCCCCGGCTTTGAGCCCCAGTTGGTCGGCAAAAAAGCAGGCGAGGATGTCCAGGTTGAAGTCACCTTCCCCGAAGAGTATCATGCAGAAGAGCTGAAGGGTAAGGCAGCCATCTTCGATTGCCATATCAACGAAGTTAAGGAAACCGAAGCTCCCGAGCTGGACGATGAGTTTGCCAAGGATGTCAGCGAGTTCGATACTCTGGCTGATCTGAAAAAGGATATCAAAAAGAAGATCAAAGAGCGCAAGGATGCCCAGTCCGCAAGCGAGCTGGATAACGCTTTGATCGATGCTCTGCTGGAGCAGACCGAAGTTGCCATCCCCGAAGCCATGATTCAGGCAGCTGTGGATAATAAGGTTGCTGAATTTGAGCAGCGTCTTGCAGGCTCCGGCCTGAATATGCAGATGTATCTGCAGTATACCGGTATGGACGAAGCCGCTTTCCGCAAGGGCTTTGAAGAAGATGCCGAAAAGCAGACCAAGGTTCGCTTGGCTCTGGAAAAGGTTGTTGAGCTGGCCGGTGTTGTTGTGGCTGAAGAAGATATCGAGAAGGAATACAGCGATATCGCCGCAGCCTATGGTATGCCTGTGGAGCAGGTCAAGATGTACCTGCCTAAGGAAGATATCACCATGGATTGCGCGGTCTCCAAGGCTGTTGAGCTGATTCGCAATAACGCTGAAGTTACCGAAGAGAAGGCAACCGCCAAGAAGGCTGCAACCAAGAAGCCTGCCGCAAAGAAGGAAGGCGAAAAGAAGCCGGCTGCTAAAAAGCCTGCCGCAAAGAAAACAACTGCGAAGAAGGAAGAACCCAAAGAGTAATCTTTCTTTGTTACCCTAAAGGAGTTTATCTATGAGTTTAGTGCCAATGGTAGTGGAGCAAACCGGTCATGGTGAGCGTTCCTATGATATTTATTCCCGCCTGCTGAATGATCGCATTATCATTCTGGCGGAAGAAGTGAACGATACCACCGCAAGTTTGGTCATCGCTCAGCTGCTCTACCTGGAAAGTCAGGATCCCGATAAGGATATCAGCTTTTATATTAATTCCCCCGGCGGCTCGGTCACCGCAGGCTTGGCCATTTTTGATACTATGCAGTATATCAAATGCGATGTATCCACCATCTGTATCGGAATGGCGGCCAGCATGGGCGCATTTTTGCTCGCGGCAGGCGCTAAGGGGAAACGCTACTGCTTGCCCAATAGCGAAGTGATGATCCATCAACCGCTGGGCGGCATCGCAGGCAGCGCCACCGATGTGGAGATTCGTAACCGGAACCTGAAAAAGACCAAAGATAAACTCAATAAGATGTTGGCGGATTTCACCGGAAAGAGCCTGGAAGAGATCGTTCGGGATACCGACCGCGATAACTTCTTAAGCGCCGAAGAAGCAAAGGCCTATGGCTTGGTGGATGAGGTCATCGCCCATCGATAAAATTAAAAGAAAGGAATCGATGGATTCCTTTCTTTTTTCTTAAGGAGAAATCAAAGAATGCCTGATCAAAAGAAAAACACCTGCTCTTTTTGCGGGCGGTCTGCCGGAGAAGCCCATTTGATTGAGGGGCTGGATGCAATGATCTGCGCCGATTGCGTGGAGCTTTGTATGACCATTCTGGTGGAGAACGGCTATCAATCCCATAGCCATCCTCAATATAATAAAGGAAAGAAAAAGAAGAGCGAAGAGCAGCAGATCCACGTTCATAAGCCGCAGGAAATCAAGCGGTTTCTGGATGAATATGTCATCGGTCAGGAGCGGGCAAAGATTGCCCTTTCCGTCGCGGTGTATAACCACTATAAGCGGATTTTGAACGATGCCCAGGATGCCGACGATGTGGAGCTGCAAAAGAGCAACATTCTTCTTGTGGGTCCCACAGGCAGCGGCAAGACCTACCTTGCCAAAACTTTGGCAAAGATCTTGAACGTTCCCTTCGCTATCGCCGATGCCACCACCTTGACCGAGGCGGGCTATGTGGGCGAGGATGTGGAAAATATCTTGCTCAAGCTGCTGCAGGCGGCGGATTTCGATGTAGATCGCGCTCAAAAGGGCATCATCTATGTGGATGAAATCGATAAGATCGCCCGCAAGAGCGAGAATGTGTCCATCACCCGCGATGTCAGCGGCGAAGGGGTGCAGCAAGCCCTGCTGAAGATCGTGGAAGGGACCGTCGCTAATGTTCCGCCCCAAGGCGGCAGAAAGCATCCCAACCAAGAATTTATCCAGATCGATACCTCCAATATTCTCTTTATCTGTGGCGGCTCCTTTGATGGCATTCAAAGCGTGGTCAAAAAGCGGATCGGAAAATCCGCTGTCGGCTTTGGTGCGCAGGTCCAAAGCAAGGAAGGTCCTTCCCTCAGCGAGATCTATCAGCAGCTGGAAAGCCACGATATTGCCAAATTCGGTGTCATCCCCGAATTAGTTGGACGCTTGCCGGTCTTGGTCACTCTGGATGAGCTGGATGAAGAAGCGATGCTCAAAATTTTAAGCGAGCCGAAAAATGCCATCGTCAAGCAATATAAAAAGCTGTTCTCGCTGGATAATGTAGAGCTGGAATTTACCGACGATGCCTTAAAAGCCATCGCAGAAAAAACAATCAAGCAAAAAACAGGTGCGCGCGGTTTGCGTGCAATTATTGAAAATACAATGATGGATATTATGTATCGCGTTCCTTCGATGGAAAATGTCCAAAAGGTCACCATCGACCGCCCCTTTGTTTTAGGGGAAGGGGAAGCGATCATAGAGGAAGGAAACAATGAGTAATAATTTCTTTTCGATGCTGTTTCGAATGAAATATATTGATCGCTGGGCGTTGATGCGCAATTCCCGCGCAGAAACATTGACCGAGCATACCTTGGAAACTGCAGTTTTAGCCCACGCGCTTGCCGCTATTGCCAACAAGCGTTGCGGCAAAAACTATAATGTGGATCGCGCTGCGGTATTGGGAATGTTCCATGATGCCCATGAGATTCTGACCGGCGATATGCCCACTCCGGTGAAATATCAGAATCCATCGATCGAATCGGCATTCAAAGGGGTGGAAGCGGCGGCAAACGACCAGCTGCTTTCGATGCTCCCCGACGATTTGAAGCCCACCTATGTGCCGCTGCTGCGGGAAGAGGATGAGCAACTGCGCCCGCTGATCAAAGCGGCGGATAAACTATCCGCTTTGATCAAATGTATTGAAGAGCGCAAAGCAGGAAATTTGGAATTTCAATCGGCGGAAAAATCGCTGCGGGAAATCCTTTCGAAGATGCCTTTGGATGAGGTAAAGATCTTTATGGAAGAGTTTGTGCCTGCGTTTGAATTGACGCTGGATGAGATGAGATGAAAAATATAAATCCCCAAATCAGTTTGATTTGGGGATTTTTGAAAATCAGGAAAGAGCATTGAATTACGGTATAAGGAGCGATGGCGATGGAGAGATATTTTATGATTCATTCGAACGGTCGACTGAGAGCAATTTTGGAAGGAAACCAAGTGGAGAAAGCACAGAAAGATATAGACCGTCTGGTCGAACTACTTATGACGGAGTCGAAAAGAACGCGGGAAGAAGCGATGAAAAGTATTGGGCTTATGATAGTGACGGAAGAAGAGTACCGGAAGATATCGGAGAAAAATTCTGAAAATTAAAAAATGTTGCATTTAAGGTTAGAGCCGCGCGGAGCGCGGCGCATTTGGGCACTTGTATAAGTTTCTACTGCAAATGAGCTTGGAAGCACACAGGTCACGGTGCGCTCTCGGTTTTTGGCGGCTGTTCCGAACAGCAACGCCAAAACCTTTGTGCTCCCGACTTCACAGTCCCCAAAGCCTATCGCGGCTTTGGGGCTGCTTCGACGAACTTTTTTGCATAAATGCAAAAAAGTTCAAGTCTGCAGGATCCCGGCCAAAATAAAACCACCACCCGATTGGGTGGTGGTTTTATTTTGGCTGGGATAGCAGGACTCGAACCTGCGGAATGACGGAGTCAGAATCCGTTGCCTTACCAACTTGGCTATATCCCAACGAACGTTCAATATTATATCAAACAAAATTCCATTTGTAAAGTAAAATTTTGAACAATTATAAAATATTTTTTATTAAGGTTGACATAAATCCAAGAAAACATTATAATTTTAGAGTATGCAATATTTATAGGAATATTAATAATGATGATAGGTGAAAAAATTGAGAAAAAATAAACGATATATTGCAAAGCACCAGCGGGTACTCAGCAAGCCGCGGCTCTTTCAGGATCCGGACGCTTGGTTTCGTCGCCCGTGGGGAAAATATGTAATCAGCCTTCTTGTAACCTTGGTTGCAGAGGCGTCCTTGGCATTGTTCTTGCTGTATGGTCCCATTGCGTTTTTCCGCGATACGTTGATCACCTCGGCAATGTCAACATTATCTCATAAATACTATGCCACGACTTTTTATTCCGAAGAAACCATTAAGGAAGTTTTGGCAAAGCATAAGGTGACCAATCTGACCACCAAAACCGAAACGGACGCGATTGATACAGCAGAGCGAAAAGACGATATCAATCTCAAGAAAATTACAGGCCGCGGCTATGTGGGCTATGTGCTTGAAATCTCGAACCCCGCTTGGGTACGGTTGGGTATTCCCAGCAACTTTGGCACCAAGGGGCAGAAGATTCCCCTCTTAATTGAAGACTATAACGCCATTGCCGGTATTAACGGCGGTGGATTTGATGATCCCAGCGGATGGGGTAACGGCGGTGCAGCCATTGGTACGGTTATTATCGATGGTGTGACCATTCAGGAAAACTGGCAAGAATCTTGCAACATTATCGGGTTTAATGAAGATGATGTTCTGGTTCTCGGAACCTATGATAAAGATGAGATCGAAGATCTGAATTTGCGGGATGCCTGCGAATTTTATCCTTTCTTGATTATCAATGGCGAGCCTGCTGAAATCAAAGGCGACGGTGGCTGGGGTATCGCTCCGCGTACCGCCATCGGTCAGCGAAAAGATGGAACGGTGGTCTTTGTGGTCATCGACGGTCGTCAACTCTCTTCTGCCGGTGCGACCATTAAGCAGCTGCAGCAGGTAATGATCGACGAGGAATGCTATAATGCCGCTAACCTCGACGGCGGTTCTTCCACTGTATTGTACCATGTGGATGAAGGCGGTGTGGTCAATAGTCCCAGCGGCTCCGATCGCGATGGTATGCGTTTCTTACCAAATGCTTGGCTGGTTATCGATCCCGAAGGCTATGAGCCGCCACAGGATCGCCCCCCTTACGGAGAATAATAAAAATGCTTGAATCCAAACGGATTCAAGCATTTTTTTAATTTTGATTCGTTCTTGCCGGCGATCCCATTGATTAGAGGGATAGAGATTTTTTTATTTGCTCAGTCAAGCGCATCGATGTTCTCCTTGGCGAATAATTGCTCCCATTTTTCAAAATCCTTGAGGCGGTCTGCTTTGGCATAGCGGCCCTTTAATTCGGCTAAAAGCGCATCGTTGCGCTTCAGTCCGCGCTCGCATTGCCCCAGCGCTTCATAAAGGGATTCATAGGCGTCGGTAGCATCATTATAGCGCTCCAACCCTTGCAGAGCCTCGGCTTTTTGGATGCATAGGTCACACATTTCTTCAGGGAAGATGGCATAATCCTTTTCGGCATTTTCCAATAGAAGGAGCGCCTGCTCATATTGCTTGATCTGGATGAAATAGACCGCCTTCCAGATGGCATCTTCGGCAGAAAAAGGTTTTTTATATTTTTTCATCAGATGATCCAATGCTAAAAACAGTAAAACCGCGCCAACTAAAATCGCGATGGTAATAACAACATATTTTCCCATAGTCTGCATCTCCTTTTGAATGGATTATAGCAGAAAACAAAAGAAATGTAAAGGAAAATGATATGCAACATAAGGTAAAAAAAGAAAAAACTCAAATTTTGACCTTAAATTTAATTTTTAACAATAGGTTGCAAAAATATCAATAATTTTTTAATTTTATGTTGCAATTTTTAACGATATGTGGTAAAATCAAATTTGTCTTTAAGTATACAAAATAATGTCGTAGAGGTGCTGTATGCAGAAGTATGTAGAGCGCGAAGAGCATTTTGCTTTCGATTGCGAATATTTTCCGGATATTCAGCTGGATCTGTGTTGTTGCCATCGGTATAACCCTTCTGAGCGATTGGGTCCCATCGTTCCCGATCGGTATGTGATCAACATTCTGGAAACCGGCCGCGGTGTGGTTGATGTAGGCAACCGTCGGTATAATGTGGTGGCAGGTCAGGCATTTGTCCTGTTCCCCGATAAGTCGGTCACCTTGAAGGCGGATAATATGGAGCCTTGGAACTATATCGGGATCGTTCTTTCTGGCAAGGATGTCGGGAAATTCATCGAGCATCTGGGCCTCACCGCCCAAACACCGCTGATCGATTTTTCCACCTCCCATAAAGCGATGGATCTGGCCTACGATCTTTTTATGGAATGTGAAAAGAAATATCAAAATCATTTTTCCATCACCTCCTGCTTTGTCAATCTTTTGGAATGTTTGGAAGAAAGTTTGATCTCCCGCAAGATTCCCGCCAAGAACTTTTATATGACCCGCGCAGTGGAATACATAAAAGAGAATTATTATAAGAATTTGAGCGTCGAAGAGATTGCCAATATGCTGGGCATTGAGCGCAGTTATCTTTCCCGCTTGTTTAAAACCTATAAAAATAAGAGTACGCAAAACTACATTATTGATTACCGCATCCAGCGCGCCAAAAAAATGTTTGAAGAGGAAGACCTCAACGTTTCTCAGGTTTGCAGCGCGGTGGGGTATACCAATATTTATTGCTTCTCCCGTATCTTCAAAAGCCGCGTCGGTATGAGCCCCAAAGAATACCGTGAAATGTGCAAGCGCGTCAATACGATTGAATAATAAAATTCCCGATGCAGCAGCATCGGGAATTTTTTATGGATCATATTGTTTCTTGAGCTTGAGCAGAATCTTCTTTTCCAATCGGGAGACCGCCACCTGGCTGATTCCAAGCTCGGCAGCGGTGACGCTCTGCGTTTGGTCCAGAAAATAGCGTAGTACCATCAGCCGTCGTTCGTCGGGGGAGAGGGTGTCCAGCATTTCCCGCACCCAAACCCGCTCCAATATATGATTTTCCGGCGAGGAAAGCCCGTGTGCAACTCCGCCTTCCTCCGGCGGAAGATCCAAAGAGACCGTCGGGCGGGTGGCCTCCATCGCCGATAGGATCTCCTCTTGGGAAAGGGAGGTAAACTCGGATAGTTCGGAGATGCGCGGTTCCCGACCGAGTTTTTGCGTCAGAGCGCGGGAGGCGCGGTCGATTTTAAGCTTATCTTCTTTGTATTTCCGCGAAACCTTGATGCTGCCGTTATCCCGCAGATAGGTTTTGATCTCGCCGATGATCTTTGCCACCGCATAGGTGGAAAAACGAACTTCTTTTTCCGGATCAAAATCCCGCGCGGCTTTGATCAGACCTACCGAACCGATCTGCATTAGATCTTCATCTTCCACTCCAAATCCCCGATAGCGTTGGACCGCCATGCGAACTAAACCTAAGTTTTCTTCGACTAAGCGGTCTTGCAAAAGCGGCATTAATCTTTGGCTTTTATGTATTTGGTCAAGGTTACCGTTGTACCCATCCCCATTTTAGATGTAACCTTGACCTTATCCATAAACGCCTCCATCACCGTAAAGCCCATACCGCTTCGCTCTTCGGCATTGCCGGTGGTGAAAAGAGGCTCCATCGCTTGAGCAATATCCTCGATCCCTTTTCCGCGGTCTTTAATGTTCAGCACCAATTTGCCGTTGGGATAAAGCCTGCCGCTGATATTGATGGTCCCGAGTCGGTCTGCATATCCGTGGACAATCGCGTTGGTCACCGCCTCGCTGACCGCGGTTTTAATTTCGCTGATCTCTTCGACGGTGGGATCTAATTGGGCGGCAAATGCCGCCACCGCAATGCGAGCAAACCCTTCGTTTGCCGAGCGGGAAAGAAAAGAGATACGCATTTGATTATTCGCTTTCATTGGGATCCTCCTTCACAACCACGTATTTTGAAATTCCTGCCATATCGAATACTTTTTTGGCAGCTCCGCAAAGATGGCGAAGTTCCACCTTGCCGTCGTAGTTCATCATCAGTTTTCGCCGCCCCATAACGATCGCCAAACCCGAACTGTCCATAAAACTGACTCCGCCGAAATCCAGCACCAGGCGGGAAGGGCAATGGCGGCGGATCTTAAAATCAATGCTGTCGGAAAGCCCGCGGGCGCAATGATGATCGATCTCGCCGTAGAGCCGAACTTCCAACTCATCGTAATTGTTAATAAAATCAATATTCATTTTTACCTCCTATCATTCATATAAATATAAAAGCACCCTTTCGATCCATTATATCGAAAGGGTGCTTTTAATTTTGTCGGTATTTGCGATTCAGATAAGTTTTTTTAATTCCTTGGCGATCTCGCCCGCCAAATAGAGAGATCCTGCCGCAAGAATGCAGCCGCTTTGCTTTTCCATGGCGAGTTTGGCCGCCTGCTCATAACTATCGCAGGCTGTGCAGTCATCGCAGAAAAGGTCGGCCATATTTTTGAGGTCGTAGGCGGTCATCGCCCGCGGCAGCGGCGGTTGAACCGCGATAAAGGTTTGGGCGCGGGATGCCAACTGCCGCACCGCGTATTGATAGGGTTTATCCTTCATCATCCCGAAGATGATGGTGGGATTTTTCAGTTCTTCCCATTGGTCCATTGCATGGAGCAGCATATCAATGCCGTCTTTGTTGTGCCCGCCATCGATAAAAATATAAGGATTATGGTGCAGACATTCCAACCGCGAGGGGATAAAAGCATTCTTTAAGCCTTGGCGCAGCTGTTCTTCAGTCCAAGGAAAGCGATCTTTGATTTGTAAAAGGGTTTCCAGTGCCACCGCGGCATTATCGGCTTGGTGCGCGCCCCGCAATGAAACGAAATATTCCTGCCCTTTATATCGGAACGAGGTTCCTTCAACGGTGCAGGAGATCAACTCTGATGGCGCGCAAAGGGTGAGGGGGGCGGATAATTCATCGCAGCGCTTTTGGATGGCGGTAATGGCATCTTGCGGATTCTTTCCGTAAAGAACCGCGGGGCAGTTCTTTTTGATGATCCCCGCTTTTTCATAAGCGATTTCCGCAACCGTATTGCCCAAAAATTCGGTGTGATCCAAAGAGATGGAGCAGATCACCGATGCCAGCGGCTGCTCGATAATGTTGGTGGCATCAAATCGACCGCCCAAGCCAACTTCCAAAACGATAATGTCGCAGCCTTGGAAATAAAGAAATCCAATGGCGGTGACAATTTCAAATTCGGTGGGTTGTTCCTCTAAGCATTGTTCGGCTTGCCGGACCTTTTCAGCCAGCATTGCCAACTGCTCTTTTTCAATCATCTTGCCGTTGATGGCAAATCGCTCCCGAAAATCATAGATAAAGGGGGAGGTGAAGCATCCCACCTTGTATCCTGCTTCTTTCAGCACCGATGCCAGCATGGTTGCGGTGGAGCCTTTGCCGTTGGTCCCCGCAATATGGAGCAAGGGCAACCCTGCTTTATGAGGGTTGCCCAGTTGCTCCAGCAATGCCGTTATCCGATGTAGCCCCGGCTTGGCACTGTGCGCGCTATGCCGATGGATATAATCTAAGGCTTGCTCGTATGTCATCATCTGTTTTTCATTTCCTCAACGCTCTTGGTCAAATCGGCGATCAACGCTTCGAACTTGGCCTTTTTAACATTTTCGGCCTCCACCAAGGCGGCGGGCGCTTTGGCGATAAAGCCTTGGTTGGAAAGCTTGCCGTTGACGCGCTTGAGCTCGCCTTCGGCCTTTTCCAATTCCTTGGTCAAGCGGGCGATCTCGCCCTCGATATCCACCAGTTCAGCAAAGGGGATATAAAGGGAAGCGCCGTTGCAAACCAACTTGACGGTTCCTTCGGGTGCAGGCTGATTGATCAGCACCTGATCGGCGCCCGCCAACTTCTGATAGAAGATCTCGGCCCCTTCAAACCATTCGGTGTGGGCGGTCTCAATATAAAGAGTCGCCTTTCTGGAATGGGGAACATTCATTTCAGCGCGGCGGTTGCGGATGGCCTTGATGGTTTCCATCACATGCTCCATCTTTTCAGCGCCTGCGGCAAAATTCAAGGCGGGATCATAAGCAGGGAAGCGGGCGGTCACGCAAGCCTCTTCCGCCACCGGCAGAGCCTGCCAGATCTCTTCGGTGATGAAGGGCATAAAGGGATGCAGCATCTTCAAAGAACCGGAGAATACATGGAGAAGAACTTTTTGCGCGGTAGCGCCTTCTTCGCCGCCTGCATAAAGGCGGGGCTTGACCAATTCAATGTACCAATCGCAGAAGAGATCCCAAATGAAATCATAAACCTTCTGCAATGCCAAACCGATCTCGAATTTATCCAAGTTTTCGGTAACATCGCGAACAACATCGTTGTACCGAGTCAGGATCCATTCATCTTCAGGCTTGAGATTTTCAGCCTTGAAGGTCAGATCTTCTTCCTTCAGGTTCATCAAAATAAAGCGTGCCGCATTCCAAACCTTATTGGCAAAGTTGCGGGAGGACTCCACCCGCTCGGGATAATAGCGCATATCGTTGCCGGGTGCGTTGCCGGTAGCAAGGGTAAAGCGCAGCGCATCGGCACCAAAGTCTTTGATGACTTCCAAAGGATCAATGCCGTTGCCCAGAGATTTACTCATCTTACGGCCTTGGCTATCGCGCACCAGACCGTGGATCAACACATGTTCAAAGGGAACTTCGCCCATCTGCTCCAAGCCGGAGAAGATCATACGAGCGACCCAGAAGAAGATAATATCCTATCCGGTAACCAGCGTGCTGGTGGGATAATAGTAATCCAATTCAGGGGTCTTTTCGGGCCAGCCCAAGGTAGAGAAGGGCCAGAGTGCCGAGGAGAACCAAGTATCCAGAACATCCTCTTCCTGCCGCATCGGTGCGCCGCACTTGGGGCAGGTATGGACATCTTCTTTGGAGATGATCATCTCGCCGCAGGCATCGCAATAGTAGGCAGGGATGCGGTGACCCCACCAAAGCTGGCGGGAGATGCACCAATCGTGAACATTCTCCATCCAGTTCAGATAGGTCTTGCTGAACCGCTCGGGAACAAACTTGGTGGAACCGGCTTTGACTTCCTTGATGGATTTCTCCGCCAAAGGCTGCATCTTAACAAACCATTGGCTGGAAGCCATCGGTTCAACAGTGCAACCGCAGCGGTAGCAGGTACCAACATTATGGGTATGGTCTTCGATCTTAACCAAGAAGCCGCCTTCTTCCAGATCAGAAACGATCTGCTTGCGGGCTTCATAGCGATCCATTCCTTCATATTTGCCGCCGTTGGCGTTGATTTTGGCATTGCCGTCCAGAACCAGGATCTCTTCCAGATTGTGCCGTTTGCCGACCTCAAAGTCGTTGGGGTCGTGGCAGGGAGTGATCTTGACGCAGCCGGTACCAAACTCTTTATCCACATATTCATCGGCAACCACAGGGATCTCGCGGTTGACCAAGGGCAGGATCAGCATCTTGCCCACCAGATGGGTATAGCGCTCATCTTCAGGATGAACCGCCACCGCGGTATCGCCCAAGAGGGTCTCGGGGCGGGTGGTCGCGATGGTGACAAATTCGTCGCTATCCTTGACCGGGTAGCGGATATGCCAAAAATGCCCGGGCTGCTCTTCATATTCAACCTCGGCATCGGAAAGAGCGGTGGTGCAGTTGGGGCACCAGTTGATGATGCGGTTGCCCTTATAGATCAAACCTTTTTCATAAAGGTTGACAAATACTTCTTTGACCGCCTTGGAGCAGCCTTCGTCCATGGTGAACCGCTCGCGATCCCAATCGCAGGAAGAACCTAATTTCTTCAGCTGATTGATGATGCGGTCGCCATACATCTTTTTCCAATCCCAGACGCGCTCTAAGAATTTCTCTCTGCCCAGATCATAGCGGGTGAGCCCTTCTTCCTTGCGAAGAACCTCTTCTACCTTGATTTGGGTGGCAATTCCTGCGTGGTCGGTGCCGGGGACCCAAAGGGCATTGAAGCCCTGCATCCGCTTGTAACGGATCAGAATATCCTGCAGGGTTTCATCCAAAGCGTGGCCCATATGCAGCTGACCGGTAACATTCGGGGGCGGGATGACAATGGTAAAAGGCTCCTTGCTCTCATCCGGCTCGGAATGAAAATAGCGGCCCTTCAACCAGAAATCGTATATGCGATCCTCAAACTCTTGAGGATTATATACCTTTTCAAGTTCTTTCATCTTTATATCTCCTTTAATTGAATACTACATTTCTACTATTATAAAATAAGCAGATACCTTTGTCAATCCTTTTTCCAGCCGGCAAGCTCGCTGCGCTGAATGGCGCCGAAGAGCCGATCATTTAAGCCGGGGAAGCGCTCTTCCGCTTCCTTCAAAAGATCCTTGGTTTCTTTACGCATCGATTGATGATCCATCGGGCAAGGGTTTTTGACAATAGGGATATTCAACTTGCGTACCGCATTTTCGATCTGTTGCTCCGAAAGATAGACCATAGGTCGAATGGTGCGCACGTCCTTGCGGTCCAGATAAGTGACCGGTTGAAAGCACCCGATCCGCCCTTCATATAATAAATTCATCGCAAAGGTTTCCACCGCGTCGTCCCGATGATGCCCCAACGCAATGGTGCGGCAACCGTTTTCGATAGCAGCATCGTGGATAGAGCCGCGGCGCATCTTGGCGCAAAGGGCGCAGGGATTACTTTCTTTCCGAATGTCAAATACCAAGGGGGCAATATCGGTTTTTCGAATGATGAGCGGGATCTCTAATTGATCGCATTCTTTTTGCATGGTTTCAATATCAATATTGTTGAAACCCAGATCGATAAAGATGGCAATCAGCTCAAAATTGGCGGGGTGGTAGCGGGAAAGATGCTTCATTGCGTGGAGCAAAAGCATCGAATCTTTGCCGCCCGATAGGGCGATCGCCACGCGCTCGCCGGGCGCAATCATATGAAAATCATCAATAGCGCGGCGCAAATAGCCGGAAATTTGCTGCATAGTATTCTCCTTGCATTGTTTTTACTTGATTATTTTAAGGCTTTTTGGCTGAAAAAGCAAATATTTTTTGTAAATGCAAAGTGAGGAAATCAAAGAAAAACGGAGAAAAACAGAGATATATCGAGATTGAAAAGTATAAATTGATTTTTTTGAAAAAAGTGGTTGACATTGCGTTTGGGTTGTATTATAATAACGTGGCAATGAAAAAGAGAAAATAAACGGAGGAAGAATTACGATGTCTACTTTTATGAAAAAGCAAGAGCAAGTCGATCGCAAGTGGTACATTGTTGATGCAGCTGATAAGCCGCTCGGCAGAGTTTCCACCCAGATCGCAATGATCCTGATGGGCAAGCATCGCCCCGACTACACCCCGCATGTTGACGGTGGTGACTGTGTTATCGTCCTGAACGCTGCTAAAGTTGTTCTGACCGGCGATAAGCTCAATAAGAAGTTCTATCAATACCATACCGGCCATATCGGCGGTTTGAAGGAAATCAGCTATAAGCGCCTGATGGAAAACAACCCCGAGAAGGTGGTCGAGCTGGCTGTTAAGGGTATGCTGCCCAAGAACAAGATTGCATCCGCTGCTATGACTCGCCTGAGAGTTTTCTCCGGCGCAGAGCATAACCTGGGCGCTCAGAAGCCCGAAGTATTTGAGAAGTAAGGAGGACTTGACCAATGTATAATAACGAAAATTATTTCTACGGCACCGGCAGAAGAAAGTCTTCTGTTGCCAGAGTCCGCTTGCTTCCCGGTAGCGGCAATGTGACCATCAACGGCAGATCTATGGACGAATATTTCGGTCTGGAAACCCTGCGTATGTTGGTTCGTCAGCCCATGGAGCTGACCGGTACTATGGGTAAATATGATGTTGTTGTCAACGTTGTTGGCGGCGGTGTCAGCGGTCAGGCAGGTGCGATCCGTCATGGTATCACCCGCGCTCTGATCGAATCCGATGAAACCTTGAAGAGCGTTCTGAAGAAGGCCGGTTTTGTAACCCGCGACCCCAGAATGAAGGAAAGAAAGAAGTACGGTTTGAAAGCCGCACGTCGCGCTCCTCAGTTCTCCAAGCGCTAATCGCGACTATATCAAAAGCACCTGCATATGTGGGTGCTTTTTTCTTTTGCGGCGTGCGGCTTTTCGCCATCCCCGAGCGGTTGCCAAAATCTGCATCGGCATATTTTGGCGAGCGAGTGGGGGCATCTGCACTGCAATTCGCCTGCGGCGGATTGCACGTCGCGCTCCTCAGTTCTCCAAGCGCTAATCGGTATTATTTCAAAACACACAAAAACCCCGAAACCATCACGGTTTCGGGGTTTTCTCTTTGATTAAAAATCCTTCTAAATTTTTGATATATTGGAGTTTACTGTTGACTGTTCCCGCTAAAAAAGCCGATCGCTGCCATAATAAAACCTATGAGGATTAAAAGAAACGAAACGGATAGTATTTGTATAGGTATCAACTGCATTTCTACAAGTATCAATATCGCTATGGCTAATAGCATTAAACTGTTTCCGAACATAATTATCTTCATACATTCAAACTTCTTTCATTAAATTTAATTTATTAGTTTGATTCCATTGTACCATAAATTATTTAAAATGCAATATTTCCGCGATCTTTATTAAAAGAATCTGATTTGACGAAATGTACCGATTGCGGTATAATAGACTTGATTTTTGAAAGGAGGGGGATTATGGATAAGATTTACTTACTGCTCAGCCAGAGCGGAACCATCCCTTCCCGCATTTTGAAACGGTTTACCGGCGCGGAATACAACCATATCTCCCTTGGTTTTTCAAAAGACCTGCTGACAATGTATTCCTTTGGTCGTCGCTATCTTTATTTGCCCATCCCGGGCGGCTTTGTATCCGAAGGGCGCGACCGGGGAATTTATGGGCGGTTTCCCGATGCGAAGATTGCGTTGCTGGAATTGGAAACATCGCGGGAAAAGAAAAAACTTTTGGCAAAACGCCTTGAAGCAATGTATGAAAATAAGAAGAAATACCGCTATAATTTGCTGGGCGTTGGTTTAGCGGCGTTTCGTATCCCTTATCAAAGAAAAGAGCATTACTATTGCTCGGAATTTGTTCGGGATCTTTTGGTGGAATGCGGCATTTTAAAGAGTGAAGATTTTCAGCGGATTGTTCAGCCGGTCCATTTTTTGAATCTGCAAGAAACTAAGGTGATTTTCAGCGGGAAATTATCGGAATACTCCGCTGAAAAATAGTCAAATTTCCAAAGGGAGAACATCGATATTTACGGTTTCAATATAGATTGCACAAAAATAAAAAAACCACCTGCTTTCCGTTGACATTTTTCTTGGTTTTATATATAATAGACGATATAGAGAACGACTCTTTGCGACTGACGGATCATGTGGAGTTCACCACAATGGAGCAAAGGGTAAAAAGCCGACCGTCTGGGCGCACATCTCCTGCAAGGAGTCGTGCGCCCTTTTTTGTTTTTATAAAATAATTTCGGAGGTATAAAACTTATGAGAAAAGTCGCAGTGATGATGGGTAGCGATAGCGATCTTCCCATCGTTAAAAAAGCAATGGATACGCTGGCTTCCTTTGGCGTTCCCTATGAAGCCCACGTTTATTCCGCCCATCGCACCCCGGAGCAGGCGAAAGACTTCTCCCAAAATGCAAGAGAGAATGGCTTTGGCGCCATTATCTGCGCGGCAGGAATGGCAGCGCATCTGGCCGGTGCTGTTGCCGCCAATACAACGTTGCCTGTGATCGGTATTCCCATCCAATCCAAATTGGGTGGTATGGATGCATTGCTTTCCACCGTGATGATGCCTCCCGGAATCCCTGTCGCCACCGTTGCCATTGACGGCGGTGTCAACGCCGCGCTGCTGGCGATTCAGATTTTGGCAGTGGAAGATGCCGAACTGGCAAAGAAACTCAATGATAAGCGCGTCAAGGACGCAGAAACTGTGTTGGCAAAGGATGCCGCACTTCAAGAAGTTTAAAATTTTAATTCACATAAAGGAGAACGAAAAATGAAACTTGTTTACACCGGAAAAACCAAAGACGTATTTGCACTGGATAATGGCAACTATTTGCTGAAGTTTAAAGATGATTGCACCGGCAAGGACGGTGTCTTTGATCCCGGCGAAAATGCTGTCGGCCTGACCATCGATGGTGTTGGCGATGTCAACCTGCGGATGTCCATCTATTTCTTTGAGAAAGTAAATGCAGCCGGCATCAAAACTCATTATGTGGATGCTTCTTTGAAGGATACCACCATGGAAGTTCTTCCTGCAAAGGTATTTGGCCATGGTCTTGAAGTTATCTGCCGCCATAAGGCTGTCGGCAGCTTCACCCGCCGCTACGGCGATTATATCGAAGAAGGCGCTGATCTGCCTGCCTATGTTGAAATGACCTTTAAGGATGATGCGAAGGGCGATCCCCTGGTAACTAAGGATGCTTTGGTTGCTTTGAATGTAATGACCGATGAGCAGTATGAAGATATGAAAGAAATGACCCAGAAGATCACCCAGATCGTTGCCGATGATCTGAAGGAAAAGGGTCTGGTGCTCTATGATATCAAATTTGAATTCGGTTATGATCCCGACGGCAATGTGATGCTGATCGATGAGATCGCTTCCGGCAATATGCGTGTATATAAGGACGGCAAGTATATCGATCCCATGACCTTGAGCGAGCTCTTTTTCGCATAATCGGAGGGACCCATGGGAGGATTTTTTGGAATAACCTCAAAAGATGAATGTCTGGAAGACGTTTTCTTCGGTGTGGATTACCATTCCCATCTCGGAACGCGCAGAGCAGGCTTGGCGGTTTATGATGCCGAAATTGGCTTGCAGCGCAAACTGCATAGTATCGAAAATTCCCCGTTTCGGACAAGGTTTGAAAATGTCTTCGACGAAATGCACGGAACAGCGGCGGTCGGATGCATCAGCAATACCGATCCCCAGCCGTTGCTGATCCGCGCCAAGGGCGGAACCTTTGCGCTTTGCACCACCGGGATTGTCAATAATGTGGAAGCATTGATCGATGAATATCTGGAAAAGGATGGCGGCCATTTCGATTCCATGACCGGCGGTAAGGTGAATACCACCGAACTGCTGGCGGCATTGATCAGCCGCGAGGATTCCTTGGTTCAAGGAATTCAAGCGGTCCAGCAAGCGGTAGACGGAACAGTCGGAATCGTTCTTTTGAAAGACGATGGAACCATCCTTGCCGCCCGCGATAAAATGGGGCGGCTGCCGATGCTGATCGGCAAGCGGGAAGATGGCTATTGTGTCACCTTCGAATCCTTTGCCGCCGTCAAGCTCGGTTTTGAAATCATTAAAGAACTCGGTGCCGGCGAAATTGTCGAGCTTTCGCCTTCCGAGATGAAGATTTTGGTCGAGCCTTCTCCTAAAAAGAAGGTTTGCGCCTTCCTTTGGAGCTACTATGGCTATCCCACCGCCACCTATGAAGGGGTCAATGTGGAAGCGATGCGCGTTCGCAACGGCGCTCTGATGGCGAAAAGCGATCGCGAGAATGGGCAGGCGCAGGAGATCGATTATGTCTGCGGAATTCCCGATTCGGGCGTTCCTCATGCCATCGGCTATGCCAACGAAAGCGGTGTGGATTTTGCGCGGGCGTATATTAAATATACACCCACCTGGTCCCGCAGTTTTACCCCCAATAAGCAGACCGACCGTAATCGCATCGCCAAAATGAAGCAGATCCCTGTCCATGAATTTATTCAGGATAAGAAATTGATGCTGATCGATGATTCGATCGTTCGTGGAACGCAGATCCGCGAAACCGTGGAATTTTTGTATGAGAACGGTGCAAAAGAGGTGCATATGCGCTCTGCATGTCCGCCGATTTTGTTCCCTTGTAAATACCATAATTTCAGCCGCACCGCTTCGGAGATGGACCTGATCGCGCGTAAATTGATCGCCGAATTCGAAGGGGATGAGGGGATGAACCATATCGATGAATATCTGGATGGTTCCACCGAGCGCGGAAAGAAACTGCGCGAAACCCTTGCCAAGCGATTTGATTTTGCATCGCTGGACTACCAATCGCTGGATAATATCATTAAAGCAATAGGCTTGCCGGAATGTGAGCTTTGCACTTATTGCTGGAACGGAAAGGAATAAACGAATGAAAAATTCAATGTCTGAAAGTTATGCAGCAGCAGGCGTAGATATTACTGCCGGCTATAAAGCAGTTGAATTGATGAAGAGCCATGTGGCTCGCACCAAAACCGCAGGTGCTGATATCGATATCGGCGGTTTCGGCGGTCTCTTTATGCCGGATCTGGCCGGAATGAAAAAGCCGGTTCTGGTCAGCGGTACCGATGGTGTCGGCACCAAGCTGAAGATGGCCTTTTTGATGGATAAGCACGATACTGTCGGTATCGATTGCGTTGCTATGTGTGTCAACGATGTTATTTGCTGCGGCGCAAAACCCTTGTTCTTCCTGGACTATATCGCCTGCGGTAAGAACTATCCCGAAAAGATCGCCCAGATCGTTGCCGGTGTGGCAGAAGGCTGTGTCCAGAGCGGCGCTGCTCTGATCGGCGGTGAAACTGCTGAAATGCCCGGCTTCTATCCGGTGGACGAATATGACCTTGCAGGCTTTGCTGTCGGTATTGTCGATGCCGAAAAGGTGGTCGATAATAAGTCGATGAAAGCAGGCGATGTGGTCATCGCCCTGCCTTCCAGCGGTGTTCATTCCAATGGCTTCTCGCTGGTGCGTAAGGTGTTCGATGTGGAAAATGCCGACCTTAAGACTCCCGTTGCCGAATTGGGCGGCAAATCGGTGGGTGAGACCTTGCTGACTCCCACCAAGATCTATGTCAAACCGATGGTTGCTCTCTTTGAGCAGGTAAAGGTGAAGGGTGTATCCCATATCACCGGCGGCGGTTTTTATGAAAATATTCCCAGAAGCATCCCCGATGGTCTGGGTGCCAAGATCGATAAGAGCGCAGTTCGCGTTCTGCCCATCTTTGAGCTGCTGGCCAAAGTGGGTAATATCCCCGAAAGAGATATGTTCAATACCTTTAATATGGGTGTTGGTATGAGTGTCGTTGTCGCTCCCGAAGATGTCGATCGTGCGATCGAGATTTTGAAAGCCAACGGCGAAGAGGCTTATGTTATCGGTTCCATTGTCGAGTCCGATGAAAAGATCATTCTGGAGTAAGCCATGGGGAAGACAAAGATTGCTGTCCTGGTCTCGGGCGGCGGAACCAATCTGCAAGCGCTGATCGATAGCGTCGCAAGCGGTGTCTTGCAGAGCGGAGAGATCGCTTTGGTCCTCTCCGGCAACCGCAATGCCTATGCGCTGGAGCGGGCTGCCAAGGCAGGGATCGCCACCGAGGTCGTGGTCAAAAAAGAATGTGCCGATCAGGCGGATTTTGAGCAAAAGATCATCGCCACTCTGAAAAGATACGGCATCGAGCTGATCGTTCTTGCCGGCTTTATGAACATTTTGAGCGCTGATTTTACCAATCAATATCCCGAGCGGATCATCAACGTTCATCCGTCGCTGATCCCTTCTTTCTGCGGCAAAGGCTTTTATGGCCTTCATGTGCATGAGGCCGCATTGGAATACGGCGTGAAGGTGACCGGCGCCACCGTTCATTTTGTCAATGAAATTCCCGACGGCGGAAGAATCATTGCTCAAAAGGCAGTGGAGATTCAAGCAGGGGATACCCCCGAGATCCTGCAAAAGCGGGTGATGGAGCAGGCGGAATGGATCTTGCTCCCCCAAGCTGTTGAAACAGTTTCGGCGGCGATGTTGAAAGGAGAAACGATATGAACATTTATGATATCAAATCGATGGGCGAGCGCATCGAAGGAAATAGCTATGTAGGTCGAGGCATTGTTTTGGGTAAGACCGCAGATGGCAAAAAGGCCGCCGCTGCTTATTTCATTATGGGTCGCAGCGAGAACAGCCGCAATCGTATCTTCACCGAAAAGGACGGCGCGGTCTTCACCGAGCCCTTTGATCCTTCCAAGGTGGAAGATCCTTCTTTGATTATCTATGCCGCATTGCGTCGGTATGAAAACAAACTGATCGTTACCAACGGTGATCAGACCGATACTATTTTTGAAGGTCTGAAAAAGGGCGATAGCTTCGCCACCGCGCTGACCACCAGAGAATTTGAGCCCGACGCTCCGAACTTGACACCGCGTATCAGCGGTATGATCACCTTCGGCGAAGGGGATTTCACCTATGAGATGAGCATTTTGAAGAGTGCGGATGCTGAAGGCACCGCCTGCAACCGCTATCATTTCTCCTATCCCGCGCTGGCAGGTTTGGGTCATTTCATCCATACTTATGTTTGCGATGGCAATCCCATCCCCACCTTCCAAGGCGAACCCGAGCGTGTCTCTATCCCCGATGATATCGATGCCTTTGCCGAGGATATCTGGAACCATCTGGATGCAGACAATAAGATTTCTCTTTACGTTTGCTATACCGATCTGGAGACCGGTGCGGAAGAGACCTATATGATCAATAAAAATTCTTGAGAAGGGCGGAATTTGAAAATGAACGAATTTGAATTGAAATATGGCTGCAACCCCAATCAGAAGCCTTCCAAAATTTATATGAAGGATGGCAGCGATCTGCCCATCAAGATCCTTTCCGGCCGCCCCGGCTATATCAATTTTCTGGATGCCTTCAATTCCTGGCAGTTGGTAAAGGAAATTAAGGAAGCATTGGGAATGCCTGCAGCGACTTCCTTTAAGCATGTCAGCCCCACTTCCGCCGCAGTCGGCACTCCGCTGCCCGAAAAGCTGAAGAAGGCTTGCTTTGTGGATGATATTGAAGGGTTGGATGAATCTCCCTTGGCCTGCGCTTATGCCAGAGCCCGCGGCACCGACCGTATGAGCTCCTTTGGCGATTGGATCGCCCTTTCCGATGTCTGCGATGCGACCACCGCGCTGCTCATTAAGAGAGAAGTTTCCGATGGCATCATCGCCCCCGGATATACTCCCGAAGCATTGGAAATTCTGAAATCCAAGCGGAATGGGAACTACAATATTGTTGAGATCGATCCCAACTATCGCCCCGAGCCCCAAGAAACCAAGCAAGTGTTTGGTATTACCTTCGAGCAGGGCCGCAACGAGTTTGAAATCAATAACGCATTGCTGGAAAATCTCGTCACCGAAAATAAGAACCTGCCCGATAGCGCAAAGCGCGATTTGATCATTGCGCTGATCACCTTGAAATATACCCAATCCAACTCCGTCTGCTATGCCGTTGATGGTCAGGCAATCGGTGTTGGTGCCGGTCAGCAGTCCAGAATTCATTGCACCCGCCTTGCCGGTAATAAAGCCGATGTCTGGCATCTGCGTCAGCACGATAAGGTGCTGAACCTGCCCTTCAAGGATACCCTTGGCAGACCGGATCGGGATAATGTCATTGATAGCTATATCAATAAGAACGAAGAAGATGTCTGCAAGGATGGAATCTGGCAGAAATATTTTACCGAGCAACCCGAACCCTTCACCAGAGAAGAGATGGATGCCTATCTTGCCACCCTCAGCGGTGTTGCTGTCGGCAGTGATGCATTCTTCCCCTTTGATGATAATATCGAACGTGCTAAGAAGAGCGGTGTTTCCTATATTGCAGAGCCCGGTGGTTCTATCCGTGATGATGTTGTCATCGATTGCTGCAATAAATATGGCATTGCCATGGCGTTCACCGGAATGCGTTTGTTCCACCATTGATGATCTTCCATTTTGCCTCTCCGAACGGGGAGGCAAGTGGTGTTTTATAAAGGAGATAAACTTATGAAGCTTTTGGTTGTGGGCGGCGGTGGCCGCGAGCATGCCATTATTAAAAAATTAAAAGAAAACCCCAATGTTGAAGAAATCTTTGCCTGCCCCGGCAACGGCGGTATGGCGGAGGATGCCACCTTGGTTCCCATCGGCGCAAAGGAGATCGAAAAAATTGTCGCTTTTGCCAAAGAGCAAAAGATCGATTATGCGGTCGTTGCTCCCGATGATCCCTTGGTTTTAGGGTGCGTAGATGCCTTAAACGAGATCGGAATTCCTTGCTTTGGTCCTAAGGCCAATGCGGCGATCATCGAAGGCAGTAAGGTCTTTTCCAAAGATTTGATGAAGAAATACAATATTCCCACCGCGGAATATGCGGTCTTTGAAAACTGCGAAGATGCGCTGGCTTATTTGGAGACCGCGCCGATCCCCACCGTTGTTAAGGCGGATGGCTTGGCGCTCGGCAAGGGTGTTATCATCGCCGAAACCCGCGAGGATGCCAAGGCGGCGGTCCGCTCGATGATGGAAGACCAAATCTTTGGCGCCAGCGGTAGCCGCATTGTTATTGAAGAATTCTTGACCGGTCCCGAAGTTTCGGTCCTTTCCTTCACCGATGGGGAAACCGTCATTCCGATGATCTCCTCGATGGACCATAAACGCGCTTTGGATGGGGATCAAGGATTGAATACCGGCGGTATGGGTACGGTCGCACCCAACCCTTATTATACAGAGGCGATCGCCGCAGAATGTATGGAAACCATCTTTCTGCCCACCGTTCGCGCCATGAAGGCCGAAGGCCGCACCTTTAAAGGTTGCCTTTATTTCGGCCTGATGCTCACCCCGAACGGCCCCAAGGTGATCGAATATAACTGCCGTTTCGGTGATCCCGAAACGCAGGTAGTGTTGCCCCTGCTGGAAAGCGATTTGCTTACCATTATGCAGGCAACCACCAACGGAACTTTAGCAGAAACCGAAGTAAAATTCAGCAACGGTCACGCTTGCTGCGTGGTGATGGCGTCGGAAGGCTATCCCGGGAAATATACCACCGGTCATAAGCTGACCATTCCCGCAGAGGTGAAGGACGATGTCTTTGTGGCAGGCGCCAAATTGGATGGGGAAGACCTGCTTACCGCAGGCGGCCGTGTTCTTGGTGTCACCGCTACAGCGGAATCCTTGGAAGCAGCGATCGCTGCAGCCTATGCCAAGGTGAAAACCGTTCATTTTGATAATGCCTTCTATCGCCATGATATTGGTCAGAAAGCGCTGAAAGCCGGAAAGGAGAACTAATGGTTTATCGTATTTTTGTTGAAAAGAAGCCGGAACTCGCCAATGAGGCGCGGGACCTGCGCTATGAAGTGCGCCACATTTTGCAGATCAAATCTCTCGAAAAGGTGCGCGTGATCAACCGCTATGATGTGGAGAACATCGAAAAAGAATTGTTCGATTATGCAGTGGGTACTGTATTTTCCGAGCCCCAGCTGGATATTGCTACCGCCTCCATCGAAATGGATGGTGCCAAGGTGTTCGCTGTGGAGCCTCTGCCCGGTCAGTTTGATCAGCGCGCCGATTCTGCCGCGCAGTGTATCCAAATCATCTCTCAGGGCGAGCGCCCCACTGTTAAAACAGCGAAAGTATATTTACTTTACGGCGATTTGACCGCTGAAGAATTTGAAACCATCAAAAAGAGTGTTATCAACCCTGTTGAAACCCGCGAAGCATCGCTGGATATGCCTCAAACTTTGAAGGCAGATTATGCGATTCCTGAAACCGTCGCCACTCTGGATGGCTTTTTGAAGTTGGACGAAAAGGGTCTTGCCGATTTTGTCGCCGAATATGGTCTGGCAATGGATTGCGATGATATTGCTTTCTGCCAAGCCTATTTCCAAAAAGAGGGCAGAGATCCCACCATCACCGAAATTCGGATGATCGATACCTATTGGTCGGATCATTGCCGTCATACCACCTTCTTGACCACGATTGATAATGTTACCTTTGAAGACGAATTGTTGCAAAAGGCATTTGATGATTATGTGGCTACCCGCAAAGAATTGGGTCGTACCAAGCCCATCAATCTGATGGATATCGGTACTCTTGCCGCTAAATATCTCAAAAAGATCGGCAAGCTGGAAAAGCTGGACGAATCGGAAGAGATCAATGCCTGCACCGTCAAGATCGAAGTAGAAGCCGATGGGGTAAAGGAACCTTGGCTGCTGCTCTTCAAGAACGAAACCCATAACCATCCCACCGAGATCGAGCCCTTCGGCGGTGCCGCCACCTGTATCGGTGGTGCGATCCGCGATCCTCTGTCGGGCAGATCCTATGTTTATGGTGCGATGCGCGTTACCGGTGCGGCAGATCCTTTGAAGCCTGTAAAGGAAACCATGGAAGGCAAACTGCCCCAGCGTAAGATCGTAACGACTGCTGCGGCCGGCTATTCTTCCTATGGTAACCAGATCGGTCTGGCCACCGGTATTGTTGATGAACTGTACCATGATGGCTATGCCGCCAAGAGAATGGAGATCGGTGCCGTTGTCGGCGCAGCTCCTGCTGAGAATGTACGCCGCGAGTGCCCTGCTCCCGGGGATGTTGTCATCCTGCTGGGCGGTAGAACCGGCCGCGATGGTTGCGGTGGCGCTACCGGCTCTTCCAAATCCCATACCTTGAAATCTTTGGAAAGCTGCGGGGCAGAAGTTCAAAAGGGTAATGCCCCCGAAGAACGCAAACTCCAGCGGTTGTTCCGTAACTATGAAGCCTGCCGTATGATTAAGCGCTGCAACGACTTTGGCGCAGGCGGTGTCTCGGTCGCCATCGGCGAATTGGCCGATGGTCTGCATATCGATCTGAATGCAGTTCCTAAGAAATATGATGGTCTGGACGGTACCGAGCTTGCGATCAGCGAATCTCAGGAGCGTATGGCTGTTGTTGTCGAGCCCGAAAATGTAGATCGTTTCATCGCTTTGGCGGATCAGGAAAACCTGGAAGCCACCGTTGTCGCTAAGGTACAGGCCGATCCTCGCTTGGTGATGGAATGGAACGGCAAGGTTATCTGTGATATCAGCCGCGAATTTTTGAATTCCAACGGCGCTGAAAAGCATATTGACGTTGCTCCCGCCGCTCCCGCTTGCTATAAAAAGCAGGTCGGTTCGGATTTCGCTGAAGAACTGAAAGCTTTGGCAGGCGACTTGAACGTTTGCTCCAAGCGTGGTCTTTCCGAACGCTTCGATTCTACCATCGGTGCCGGTGGCGTCTTGATGCCCTTCGGCGGCAAGCATCAGCAAACCCCTGTTCAGGCAATGGTACAGCTGATCTCGATGGAAGAAAAGCATACCGACGATGTCTCGCTGATGGCTTGGGGTTATAATCCCTTTGTCGCCGAAAAGAGCCCCTACCACGGCGCCTATCTCGCCGTTGTTGAATCGGTTTCTAAGCTGATTGCTACCGGTGCGAAGTTTGAGGATGTCTATCTCACTTTCCAAGAGTATTTTGAACGTCCCGGCAAAGATCCCAAGCGTTGGGGTAAGCCTTTGGCTGCCCTTCTGGGCGCATTTGAAGCGCAAAAGGATCTGGGCATTGCCGCCATCGGCGGTAAGGACTCCATGAGCGGCACCTTTGAAAAACTGGATGTTCCGCCCACTCTGGTTTCCTTTGCTGTTACCACCGGCAAGACCGGCGAGATTGTTCCCAACTATTTCAAAAAAGCGGGCAATAAAGTTTATCTGATCAAGCCCGAATATAATAAAGATCATCTGCCCGAAACCGCATCCTTGCTGGCGGCCTATGATAAGGTCTATGACCTGCTGCAGAGCAAAAAGGCGGTTACCGCGTATACTTTAGGTTTGGGCGGTATTGCCGAAGCTGTCATGAAGATGGGTTTTGGTGAAGGCTTGGGCTTTGCTTTTGAAAAGGATCTTTCGATGGATGCCCTCTTCGGTTATTGCTATGGCGGCTTTTTGGTCGAAAGCGCCGAAGAATTGGATGGCATCTTGATCGGTACCGTTACCGATGATTGCGCCTTCTCTCAAGGAGATGCCAAGGTTTGCCTGAAGGAACTGCAAAAGATCTATGAAGACAAGCTGGAAAGTGTTTATAGCTGTAACATCACCCATGGTGAGCAGCCGATGGAAACCTTCTCTTATGAGGCAAAGGAGCGGGTTGCTCCTGCCATCAAGGTGGCTTCTCCCAAGGTTCTGATCCCTGTATTCCCCGGCACCAACTGCGAATTCGATAGCGCACGCGCGATGCGCGATGCAGGCGCGGATGCCAGAATTCTGGTCATCAATAACCGCTCTGCCGAAGGCATCTCCCGCAGCATCGAGCAGTTTGCCGATGAACTGAAGACCGCCCAGATGATCTTTGTCCCCGGCGGCTTCTCCGGCGGCGATGAGCCCGATGGTTCCGGTAAGTTTATTACTGCATTTTTCCGTAACGCTGCCATTCGTGAAGGCGTTACCGACCTGCTGGAAAACCGCGATGGTTTGATGCTGGGTATCTGCAACGGCTTCCAGGCATTGATCAAATTGGGCTTGGTGCCCTATGGTAAGATCATCGATACCGATGAGCATTGCCCCACCTTGACCTTCAATACCATCGCTCGTCACCAATCTCGCTTGGTGCGTACCCGCATTGCTTCCAATAAATCTCCTTGGTTGGCAGCAACCAATGTGGGCGATGTTTATACTGTACCTATCTCTCACGGCGAAGGTCGTTTCCTTGCCGATGAAAAATTGATTCGCCAGTTGGCTGCCAACGGTCAGATCGCTACTCAGTATGTCGATTTCGATGGTAATGCCACCAGCGATATCCTCTTCAACCCCAATGATTCTTGCTTTGCGATCGAAGGTATCACCTCGCCCGATGGTCGTGTCTTTGGTAAGATGGGCCATTCCGAGCGTATCGGCAAGAATCTTTATAAGAACGTCATCGGCGAATATGATATGCAGATGTTCCGTTCCGCAGTTGAATATTTCAAAAAATAAGGAGTATAGAAACCATGGCTTATTTGACAGATATTGAAATTGCGCAGCAATGCAAAATGAAGCCGATCTCCGAAATTGCCAAAACCGCCCATGTGGACGAAGATTATCTGGAGCATTATGGCAAATATAAAGCCAAGATCGACCTCTCCCTTCTCAACGAAGAGGGGAGAGCCGATGGCAAATTGATCTTGGTCACCGCCATTACCCCCACCCCTGCAGGCGAAGGTAAGACCACCACCACCATCGGCCTTGCCGATGGTCTGCGCCGCATCGGTAAGGATGTTACCGTAGCTTTGCGCGAGCCTTCCTTGGGTCCTGTTTTTGGTATCAAGGGCGGTGCTGCCGGCGGTGGCTATGCGCAGGTGGTCCCGATGGAGGATATCAACCTTCATTTCACCGGCGATTTCCACGCGATCGGTGCGGCGAATAACCTGCTCGCCGCAATGCTGGATAACCATATTCAGCAGGGCAACGAATTAGGGATTGACGTTAAGAAAATCACCTGGAAGCGCTGCGTGGATATGAACGATCGCCAGCTTCGCAATGTTATCGATGGTCTGGGCGGCCGTATGCAGGGTGTCCCCAGAGAAGATGGCTTTGATATCACCGTTGCCAGCGAAATTATGGCAGTTCTCTGCCTTTCTTCCGGCATTTTGGATTTGAAAGAGCGCCTTTCCCGCATCATTGTCGGTTATACCTACGACGATCAACCGGTTACCTGCGGTCAGTTGAATGCACAGGGCGCGATGGCGGCTTTGTTGAAGGATGCCATTAAGCCGAACCTGGTGCAGACGCTGGAAGGCACCCCCGCCTTTGTTCACGGCGGCCCCTTTGCCAATATTGCTCACGGTTGTAACTCCGTCATTGCTACCAAGATGGCAATGAAGATGGGGGATTATGCTGTTACCGAAGCAGGCTTTGGCGCAGATCTGGGCGCTGAAAAGTTCTTGGATATCAAGTGCCGTATGGCAGGGCTGACCCCCAATGCCGTTGTTATGGTCGCCACCATCCGCGCATTGAAGATGCATGGCGGTTTGGCGAAAACCGAATTGAATAACGAAGATCTGGCTGCTCTGGAGCGCGGTGTTCCCAACCTGCTGCGCCATGTATCGAATATTAAAAATGTTTATAAGCTCCCTTGCGTGGTTGCGGTCAATCGTTTCCCCACCGATACCGATGCGGAAATTGATTTCTTGATCGAAAAATGTAAGGAACTCGGTGTAAATGTAGTCCTCTCCACCGTTTGGGCGGATGGCGGCAAGGGTGGCGAAGCGCTGGCGCGTGAAGTAGTTCGCCTTTGCGAAGAAGAGAAGGGCGATTTCACCTTTAGCTATGAGGATGATACCACCATTCCCGAAAAGATTGAAGCCATTGTTAAGAAGGTTTATGGCGGCGATGGTGTCAACATCCTGCCTGCCGTTCAAAAGCAGATCGATCGTCTGACCGAGTTGGGCTATGGCAATCTGCCCGTTTGTATGGCAAAGACCCAGTACAGCTTCTCCGACGACCCCACTAAATTGGGTGCGCCCGAAGGCTTTACCGTTACCGTTCGCAATGTCAAGATTTCTGCAGGCGCCGGCTTTATTGTCGCGCTGACCGGCGATATTATGACGATGCCCGGTCTGCCTAAGCGTCCTGCTGCCGAGCGGATCGACGTGGATGAAAACGGTGTTATTACAGGATTGTTTTAATGATCAAAACCGTTCTGTTTGATATCGACGGCACCCTGCTGCCGATGGATTTGGATGTTTTTACTAAATGCTATTTCAAGCATTTGCTGGCTTATGTTTCTCCGTTGGGCTATGATGCTGCCGAAGTTTATCGCGCTGTGATGCGCGGTGTAGAACTGATGGTGAAAAACGATGGTTCTGCCACCAACGAAGAGGTCTTCTGGAAAGGCTTCGGCGCAATTCTCGGTCAAGAAGCCTGCAACCATAAAGATTTGTTTGCACAGTATTATGTGACGGATTTTAATAAGGCAAAGGATGTTTGCGGTTTTCAGCCCAAGGTGGCAGAATTGATTGAAAAGTTAAAAGGGAAGGGGATGGAGCTGGCGGTTGCCAGCAATCCCTTGTTCCCGATGGAAGCGCAAAAAGCGCGATTGAAATGGGCGGGAATCGAACCTGAGGATTTCTCCCATATCACCGCCTATGAAAACAGCAGGTATGCCAAGCCCAATCCCCGCTATTTTCTTGAAATTGTGGAGTATCTGGGCTGTAAGGCGGAAGAAACGCTGATGGTCGGCAACGATGTTTCCGATGATATGGCGGCTAAAAATGCGGGTTTGCAGGTCTTTTTGCTTACCGACTGCATTATAAATAGTAAAAACGAAGAAATTTCTCATTTTCCCCAAGGGGACTATGATGATCTTTGGGATTATATCGAGAATAATCTGTAATGTAATTTTGCTTTACAGGCAAAAAACGGCGGTTTGACGAAGAATTCTTGACATTTGCCATCGGCTGTGTTAAAATAGTCAAGCCGCAAACGCGGGCCATTAGCTCAGTTGGTTAGTAGCTCCCGGCTCATAACCGGTTGGTCCTGGGTTCGAGTCCCCGATGGCCCACCAAAAACAAAAGCACTTCTTCGGAAGTGCTTTTGTTTTTGGTGTTTGTGTCCGCAGAATACAATATCGTTACGAACGTAGTGAGTACACCGTTTGACTGCTCGCGGTCAACATCGTTACGCTTTAGCGGACACAAAATGAGGTTATCTTCGATAAACGATGTTGCGCTCCGCACAAACGATGTGTTGCTTTGCAACAATGATGTTGCACTTCGTGCAAACGGCATCTGAACCATTCGATTTTTACATTAACGGATATTTCTATCAAAATGCATTGCGGCATTCAAAAAATATGTTATAATATTGATAATGTTCGTTAATCTTTTATATTGTTGGAATTGTAAATGGTCATTTTTTAAAAGAATGACCATTTTGTTAGGATCAAGATATGGAAGTTTTTTATGTGCTTTTGATATGGAACAGTATGGTCTTTATACTGTTCGGCATTGATAAATATAAAGCCCAAAAGGGTCGTTGGCGTATCCCCGAAAAGACCTTGCTTTGGTGCGCCCTTCTTTTTGGTTCGGTCGGTGCGCTGGTGGGAATGAAGGTATTCCGACATAAGACCTTGCATAATAAATTCTGCATCGGCTTGCCGCTGATGTTGTTGCTGCACATTCTTTTGGCGGCAGCGCTGCTTTACTTGACATTTTATAACTAATTTGCTAAAATACTTTCCAATATAAGAGAAATGGAGGTTTTAATCTTTATGGATACCGACGACGGCGATAGTAACCCTACTGCCGATGTGCGCATTTTTATGCGCGTTTATCTCCTTCGTAAAATGCGGCGGTGATTTTTCTGTTTTATTGTTTAATCACTAACTATATTTATTAAGGAGTATCAAATGAATCAAGTATTATTTTGGCAGATCCTTCTGCAGCTGGCGCTGATCGCATTAAATGCGGTGTTTGCCTGCGCGGAGATCGCTGTGTTATCTATGAGTGATGCCAAGCTGGAGCGTATGGCAGAGGATGGGAATAAAAAGGCCTCGAAATTGCAAAGGCTCAAATCCAATCCCGCCCGCTTTTTAGCCACCATTCAGGTCGCGATCACCCTTTCCGGCTTTTTGGGAAGCGCCTTTGCGGCCGAAAACTTTTCGGAGCTGATTGTGGCTTGGCTCGTTAAATTTATCCCGATTTCCCCTGCGACGCTCGAGGCGATCTCGGTCGTTGTTATAACCGTGTTGCTTTCTTTTGTTACGCTGGTTTTCGGCGAGTTGGTGCCCAAGCGGGTGGCAATGCGCAAGGCTGAAAAGATGGCGCTGGGGCTTTCGGGGACGATTGGTTTTATCTCGGTGGCTTTCGCCCCGCTGGTTTGGTTGTTGACTTGCTCGACCAATGGTGTTCTGCGGTTGATGGGTATCGACCCCAATGCGGAGGATAGCGAAGTCAGCGAAGAAGAAATCTCTATGTTGGCAGACGATGCCGCCGAAAAGGGGATCATCGACGAGGAAGAAAACAGTATTATTCAAAACGTTTTCGAATTTGATGATCTGACCGTTGGTGAAGCGATGACCCATCGAACCGAGATGGTCATTCTTTGGAAGGACGAAACCATTGAAGAATGGAAGTCCTCTATTTTTGCAAGTGCACATACGTTCTATCCCATTTGTGATGAGACTGTTGATCGAGTGATCGGTATTTTGGATGCTCGTCGGTTTTTCCGTTTGGAAGATCAAAGCATCGAAAATGTGATGGAAAAAGCGGTGGACGAACCGCTCTTCGTTTCCGGCTTTACAAAGACCGATGATCTTTTCCGCCAGATGAAGGCAAGCAAGGTTCATTTTGCTGTCGTTATTGATGAATTCGGCGGTACAGACGGTATTATAACCATCCACGATCTGATCGAACTTTTGATCGGTGAACTTGAGGAATCGCCCTCGGATATTGTCGAAATAGGGGAAGATACCTATAAGATTGCTTGCGATACAGAACTTACCAAGGTCGAACGCGAATTGAAATTCGATCTGGAAAGTGATGCCGCCACCTTTAGTGGATGGATCGTTGAGCAGATGGGCTTTGTCCCGCCGGTGGGTGAGGAATTTACTTATGAAAAAATCACCGTTACCGTCACTGCTGCAGATGAGAAATTGGTGCAGGAAGCCATCATCAAGATCGAGCAACCCGAAGAATAACAAAATCAAGGATTCCATCGGAATCCTTGATTTTTTATTTGAGAAATAATAAAATTTGAGGTATAATGAAATCAAATGAGGTGATATGGTGCTGAATTATGAAAAACTGTCGGATCGCCTTTCGGCGATGATGAAAAATAATATTGAAAACCGTTCGTTGCCGAAGGTGGCATTTGATGAAGGCAAGGTGATCCGCCGCGATAATGAAAAAGATAAGGCGAATCTGATTCGAACCGCCTTTATTCGCGATATCGATAAGATTATCCATTGCCCCTATTATAATCGTTATGCCGATAAAACGCAGGTGTTTTCTTTTTATAAAAATGATGATATTACGCGCCGCGGCCTTCATGTACAGTTGGTGTCCCGCATCGCCCGAACCATCGGTAAAGCCTTGGGGCTGAACCTTGATCTGATCGAAGCGATCGCCCTCGGTCATGATATCGGGCACACCCCCTTCGGTCATGCGGGAGAGACCTATTTAGACGAACTTTTATATGAGCATACCGGAAGGCATTTCAGTCATAATATTCATTCGGTTCGGGTGCTGGATCAGATCTTTCCCTATAATATTTCCTTGCAGACCTTGAATGGCATTGCTGCCCACGATGGAGAGATGGAACTGTTGGAATACCATCCGCAACCGATGGAATCTTTTGAAGAGTTCGATCGGCAGATTGAGGATTGTTATGTGGATAAAAGCAATGTCCGCAAACTCGTCCCCGCGACGCTGGAAGGATGCGTGATGAGAATTTCGGATATTATTGCTTATCTGGGCAAAGACCGGCAGGATGCGGAAAAAGCAGAGATTCTCAAAACCGATGCCTATGAAGAATGTGCCATCGGTACCTATAACGCTGAAATTATAAATAATCTCATCGTCAATATTATCGAAAATAGTTATGGAAAGCCGTATATCAAAATGGATGGAGTGCATTTTGAAGCGCTGAAAAAGGCAAAAGCCGATAATTATGATCTGATCTATAAAAACGATAGGGTGAGGGCGGAATTGGAGCAAACGGTACGCCCGATGATGCGCGAACTGTATGAAAAACTGCTGGACGATCTGGTGAATAAAAATGAAACTTCGCCCATTTTTACCCACCATATCGCTTATGTAAATAAGGCACACTATAAACGAACGACCCCCTATGAAGAAACCGACCCCAATCAGCTGGTCGTCGATTATATCGCAAGTATGACCGATGATTATTTTGTTGATCTGTATGCATATCTTTTCCCGAAAAGTAATTTGAAAATATGCTATAAAGGGTATTTTGACTAAAAGGAAGATAGCATTAAAAACAGCCGCATCTTAAGGATGCGGCTGTTTTTTATCGATAATCGGTTTGTTTTTTATTGTTTCAAATCCTTATTGTTTTTTCATTTGTTTGAGGAAACAGAATACACTTGCCGCGGTTATAAATACGCTGTAAAGAAGAATGGGAAGAATATGGCTAAAGGCAAGGTCGTAGTTTCCGCAGAACAAAGCTTTCTCCATTTCCACCGCGTGAAAAAACGGCAAAGTTTCGGCTAATTTCTCGAAAAATCCTCCCACATGTTTTAAATCAAACCATACGCCTGAAAGCCATGCAGAAAGATTGGTAAGCAGCGCGCCGCAAATACCGCCGACTTGCTTAACATCTAATATACTACCGCATAAAAGACCTAACGCAATGTTGAATATTGCCATAGGTATGATCCCGATTATAGCATAGACAATATTTATGCTGACAGTCAATCCTAAAGGTATTGCAAAAAGATAGCATATAGCCGATTGTCCGATGGAAATAGGCAAAAGAGGCAGCATATAGCCAAGTATAAAGTCAAAGCCTGTAAGCGGCGTTGTGTATAATCTCTGCAACAAAGCGGTTTCGCGGTCTTTTGCAATCAGCGTTGCGGAAAAAAGCGTCATAAACGACAAACCGAACACGGTGATGCCCGGAGTAAGTGTATCAATTTCAAAGAGTTTCACCGGTATATTTGCCTGTATAGCACTTAAAAGAAGCAGTAAAACCAAAGGAAATCCCAAACCAAAGCCAAGATTGATGGGGTCGCGTAAAATCTCCTTTATGTTTCGTTTGGCAAAAGTCAACATTCTCATACCACGCCCTCCTTCACAATAGAAAGGAAGGCTGATTCAAAATCGGTTGTTTTGGCTCTTCCTTTTAATTCTTCTATGGTTCCTACTGCAAGAAGATTGCCGTCCCTCATAATACCGATTCGGTCCGAAAGAGCCTCAGCTTCTTCCATATAATGTGTTGTCAGGATGATGGTCGATTTGCCTTTCAAAGAGTGAATCATATCCCAAAGCTCGTGTCTTGCAATAACATCCAAGCCAAGAGTGGGTTCATCCAAAAACAAAATTTTGGGTTCACTTATAAGAGCCATAGCAATGCTGACACGACGTTTATAGCCGCCCGATAACTTCTCGGCGCGCCTGTTCAAGACAGACTCTAGATTAAATTGTTTTGAAAGTTCTTTGATTTTTGCATTTGTTTTTTCTTTGGAAAAGCCGTGAATACCGCAGATCAGTTCAAGGTTTTCTTTTACAGAAAGGTTTGGCGCTACTGCGGTTTCTTGCGGAGATACGCCAATCAATCGCTTTACCTTTTCAGGCTCATTAATGACGCTGTATCCGCCCACGAATGCATCTCCGTCTGTGGGACTTGTGATACAAGTCAACATCTTTATGGTTGTAGTTTTTCCTGCGCCGTTAATGCCCAGCAAAGAAAATAACTCGCCCTGATAAATTTCCAAATTGAGTTTGCTTACAGCGGTCACATGTTTGTACTGTTTGGCAAGCCCTACAGTCTTTATATCCTGCATTTGTGTTATCCTCCTTTTTTATTTGTAATACCATAATAGCAAATAATAAAGAGGAATTGTTGATTTCTATCTGTTCGGTCGTTTTTGGCATCTCATCGGTCAAGAAAGATAGGGGACCGTTCTGTGGCTTTAAAAACGGAATAATATTTCAGCCGCATCCATAGATGCGGGGCAAATAAAGAGCAACCGCTCGGGGATGGCGAACAAGAGGCCGCAGGTTCGTTTATCAATCAAATAAAAAAACGAGGCACACACTATTGTGTACCTCGTTTTTTGGTCCGAGTGACAGGACTTGAACCTGTAGCCGCAAACGGCGAAGCCGTCTGCGGCAAAATGCGGCAGATGCCCCCACTCGCTCGCCTTTATTTGCGCGAGGCAAATAAAGAGCAACCGCTCGGGGATGGCGACCAAGAGGCCGCAGGTTCAAAGCAGAAACTAAGATAATAAAAAACAGAGCAACCGAAGTTGCTCTGTTTTTTATGGTCCGAGTGACAGGACTTGAACCTGCGGCCTCTTGACCCCCAGTCAAGCGCGCTACCACCTGCGCCACACCCGGATAACGCTAAAATATATTAGCATAAGGTGTCGGTTTTGTCAACACTATTTTTCAAAAAAGATTAATTTTATAGGCAAACGGGCAGTATTTGATCGGCTTCGATTTCATTTGGGGTAACTTTGCAATCAACAGCAAGGATTTTTACTCCTGCTTTGGCAGCGTTGCGGAGTGCTGCGCCAAACTCCGGGTGGGTTTGGTCGTTGGGTTCCACTTGGTGGATCCCTTTCATCTGCACAACGAACAAAATCATTGCCTTTCCGCCGCTTTCGGCAATCCTTGCAAGTTCGTTGAGATGCTTTACACCTCTTAGGGTAGGGGCATCGGGAAAGCGGGCGACACCCTCTTGGTTCAGCGTGATTCCCTTTACTTCGATCCAGGTGTCTTCGATTTGAAGATCAAAGCGGCTATCTCCGCATTTTACCTCGGTTTTTAGAGTACTTTCAGGATGGAATAAACCGCTTTTCTTAATCCATTCCGCCGCGATTTTGTTGGGCGCTTGGCTATCGATATTGATGATCTGATCCTCCTTTTGAACGGCGATCAGATCAAACTTTGTTTTGCGGGCTTGCAGCGGGCAATGCTCCACCCAAACGGTTGCGCCGGGGAGGAGCAGTTCCTTGAGCCGGCCTGTATTTTTGACATGGCAGATCTCCCGCTTTCCGTCGAGTTCGATGACAGCGATAAAGCGGTTGGGGCGTTCGATAAATGTTGCTTTTTGAATATTCTGATACTTCATGAAATCATTTTAACATTCATTCACGAAAAGTTAAAGGTTTTTATTCAAATTCTCTTTATTTTATTAAATATATATGTTATAATAAATCTAACTATATTGTGGAGTATTATGTACTTATGATTATTTTAGGGATTGATCCCGGCTATGCAACAGTTGGATACGGAGTGATTGAAACGCAACGCGGCAAGTTTCGCGTGTTGGATTATGGCGCGGTCACCACTCCGGCGGGTTTGGATTTTTCATCGCGGCTGCAGATCATCTATGAGGGGATCTGCGAGCTTTGCGATCGGTTCAAGCCCGATGCCATGGCGGTGGAAGAATTGTTCTTTAATACGAATATCACCACCGGCATTCAGGTGGGGCATGCCCGAGGGGTGATCTTGCTGGCAGGGCACCAAAAAGGTGTGCAATTCAATGAATATACGCCCTTGCAGGTCAAGCAGAGCGTGGTTGGCTACGGGCGCGCCGAAAAGCATCAGGTGATGGAAATGACTCGCCATTTATTGGGGCTGGAAAAGATCCCTCGGCCGGACGATGCTGCCGACGCGCTGGCGCTTGCCATCTGCCATGCCCATAGCGCAAAATCGAATTTATTGAAGGTGAAATTATGATAGCAACATTACGCGGTAAAATTTTAAATAAGAGCGGGGAGTCTGCCGTCATCGAATGCGGCGGTGTGGGTTTTCGTGTTCAGCTGACGCGGCACGGAATCGATCAGATCGGCGCGGTCGGCAACGAAGCGTTTATCTATATTCATATGGTGGTTCGGGAAGATGCCATGGAATTGTTCGGCTTTGCCGATCCCGAAGAAAAAGAATGTTTCAAGATGATTACCGGTGTTTCGGGCATTGGCCCCAAGGGCGCGTTGGCGATTTTATCGGAGCTGACTCCCGATGAGTTTGCCGCCAGCGTTCTGATGGGCGATAAAGCCAATATCACCCGCGCCAAGGGGGTTGGACCCAAGGCGGCGGAACGAATGATTCTGGAACTAAAGGACAAGTTCAAGGGAATGACCCCGCTGCAAGTCAATCAAGCGGCGTCTACCCCTGTTCAAGGGACGGCATCTAAGAGTTTGGAAATCATAGAAGCGCTGATGGCGTTGGGATTCACCCAACCCGAAGCCAAGCACGCCATCAACGGATTGGATTTAGAAGCGCTTACTGTCGAGCAAGCGATCACACAAGCATTGAAAGGATTTAGCCAATGATTGAAAGTGAATTTGATTTTGAAAATCGGGTCGTATCCACCACCTTCGGCGCGGAAGACGGAGAGATTGAAGATTCCCTTCGCCCGCGGCGGATGGAAGACTATATCGGCCAGACTAAAGCCAAAGAGAATTTGAAGGTATTTATCGAGGCGGCTAAGGGGAGAGGCGAGAGCCTGGACCATTGCTTGCTCTATGGTCCTCCCGGCTTGGGTAAAACCACCTTGGCGGGAATTATCGCCAACGAAATGGGGGTCAACCTGCGGATCACCTCCGGCCCTGCCATTGAAAAGCCGGGCGATCTTGCTTCGCTGATTACCAATCTGCAGCCGGGCGATGTTCTCTTTATCGATGAGATCCATCGCCTTTCCCGCGCAGTGGAAGAGGTTCTTTATCCCGCGATGGAAGATTATGCGGTGGATATCATTATCGGCAAAGGCCCCTCGGCGCGCAGCATCCGCTTGGATCTGCCGCGGTTCACCTTGATTGGTGCGACCACTCGCGCGGGTCAGATCTCCGCGCCCTTGCGGGATCGGTTTGGTGTCCTTTCGCGGCTGGAACTTTATAAGCCCGAAGAACTGAAGGATATCGTTATCCGTTCGGCAGGCATTTTAGGGATCCCTGTGGAGCCCGAAGGGGCAATGGAGATCGCCAAGCGCTCCCGCGGTACACCGCGTATCGTCAACCGCCTGCTCAAGCGAGTGCGGGATTATGCCGAGGTGCGTGGGAATGGAATCATTACCCGCGAGATCGCCGATATGGCGTTGCAGGCTTTGGAGATCGATGAGCTTGGCTTGGATGCCATCGACCGCAGAATGTTGGAAAGCATTATCCGCAATTTCGGCGGCGGTCCGGTAGGATTGGAAACCTTGGCGGCAACCATCGGCGAAGAAGCCATTACATTGGAAGATGTTTATGAACCGTATCTTTTGCAGATCGGATTTTTATCCCGCACTCCGCGCGGTCGGACGGTTACACCCAATGCCTATCACCATTTGGGTTTGAAGCCGATGCAGGATGCGGCGGAACAACTGCGTTTTCAGGAGTAAATAAATTATGTGGTTAGCAGATCAATGGAAAGATTATGAATTGCTGGATACCGCCGGCGGTGATCGGTTGGAGCGGTGGGGGGATTATATCCTCGTCCGTCCCGATCCGCAGGCGATCTGGCAATCGGATCGCGCAAGAAAAGAATGGAGAAAACCCAACGCGATCTATCGCCGCTCCAATAGTGGCGGCGGGCATTGGGATATCTATTCCTTGCCCGATCTTTGGAAGATTAACTATAAAGATTTGACATTTCAAATCAAGCCGATGAACTTTAAGCATACCGGCATCTTTCCCGAGCAGGCGGTCAACTGGGATTTTATGAGCGAGCTGATCAAAAAAGCCAATCGTCCCATTAAGGTTCTGAACCTGTTTGCCTATACCGGCGGCGCAACCATGGCCTGCGCTAAAGCAGGTGCGTCGGTGGTGCATGTGGATGCTTCCAAAGGAATGGTGCAATGGGCAAAGGAAAACGCGGTGTTGAGCGGTGTTGCCGATCGCCCCATTCGGTATTTGGTCGATGACTGTATGAAATTTGTGGAGCGGGAGATCCGCCGCGGGAATAAATACGATGGAATCGTAATGGATCCGCCGTCCTATGGGCGCGGTCCGGGCGGGGAAGTATGGCAGCTGGAAGACGCGCTCTATCCCTTTATGACGCGGGTAACTCAGTTGCTCAGCCCCAATCCCTTGTTCTTTATTTTGAATTCTTATTCCACCGGCCTTTCGGCATCGGTGATGGAATATCTTTTGAAGCTCACCCTTCCCAAAGGGATCGGCGGGCAGTTTGAAAGCGGAGAGATCGGCCTTAAAACCAGCGGCGGAATGGCGTTTCCGTCCGGTTCGGTGGCCCGTTGGTACGCGGAGGAATAAATGCCAAAGATTATCTCAATTTCAAAATTGAATTATGCATATCCCGCCGAAGAAGGGAAAGCGCCCCATCCTGCATTGCATGATGTTTCGCTGGAGATCGAAGAGGGCGAATTTATCGCCATTCTCGGTCATAACGGCTGCGGAAAAAGTACGCTGGCAAAGCATCTGAATGGGATTTTGAAAGCAGACAGCGGTGAAGTTACCGTATTGGGAATGAATGCAGCAGATGAAGATTGCTTGCTGGAAATCCGCAAAAATGTCGGGATGGTATTTCAGAACCCCGATAACCAGATCATCGCCACCGTTGTGGATGAGGATGTCGCCTTTGCGCTGGAAAACCTCGGGGTTCCTTATCCCGAGATGGTGGAGCGGGTCAATGAAGCGTTGGAATGGGTCGGTATGACGGAATATCGCCGCCATGCGCCCCATATGCTTTCCGGCGGGCAAAAGCAGCGGATCGCTATTGCAGGCATTTTGGCAATGAAGCCCAAGTGCATTGTTTTGGATGAGCCGACAGCGATGCTGGACCCCCAAGGCCGCAAAGAAGTAATGAAAACCTTATTGCGGTTGAATCGGGAGATGGGGGTTACCGTTGTTCTGATCACCCATTATATGGACGAGGCAATGCAGGCAGACCGTGTGGTTGTTATGGGCGAAGGAGAAATCGTTTTGGATGGAACCCCCAAAGAGGTGTTCCAGAATGTCGGTCTTCTTCATAGCCTTTCTTTGGATGTGCCTCAAACTGCAGAGCTGATGTTTGCTTTGCGGCAGGAAGATATTAAAGTCCCCATTGCGGTTCTCAGCGTGGAGGAATGCTTGGACGAATTGGAAAAGCAGCTGGGAGGTGTTTCTTAAATGATTAAGACAGAAAACCTTTCCCATTTATACAGCGAAGGGACTCCCTTTCAGACCACAGCGATTGAAGATATCAACATTCATATCCCAAAAGGTGATTATGTCGGTGTCATCGGTCATACCGGCTCCGGCAAGAGTACCTTGATCGCGCATTTTAATGCGATATTAAAGCCCACCTCAGGAAAAATCTTTATCGATGGGCAGGATCTTTGGTCCTCGGATAAAAAGACCCGAATTCAAACCCGCTTTGATGTCGGTTTGGTATTTCAATATCCCGAGCATCAGCTGTTTGAAGAAACGGTTTATAAAGATATTGCCTTTGGTCCCAAGAATATGGGTCTGCCCGAGTATGAGATCAATAAGCGGGTAGATAAAGCGTTGGACTTTGTCGGATTGGATCGTTCGCTGCTGGAAAAATCACCCTTTGATCTTTCGGGCGGTCAGAAGCGGCGGGTTGCTATTGCCGGTGTTATGGCATTGGAGCCTAAGGTCCTGATTCTGGACGAACCTGCGGCAGGGTTGGATCCCCGCGGCAGAGATGAAATCCTGAGCCGTATTCGCGATTATCATCGGGAGACCAAAAGTACCGTCTTGCTGGTTTCCCATTCCATGGAAGATGTCAGCCGCAATGCCAATTCCATCCTTGTGATGAACAAAGGGCGGTGTGTGATGCACGATTCCGTCCCTGCGGTATTTGAGCGGGCGGAGGATTTGGTCGGTATGGGGCTGGATGTCCCTAAAATCACGCGAGTATTTATTTCCCTGCGAGAAAAGGGATATGCGGTATCTCCCAATGTTTATACAGTAGAGCAGGGAAAAGATGAACTCATGAAGCTGCTCCGAAAAGGCGGTGAAGCCAATGATTAAAGATATCACCATCGGTCAGTATTTTCCGGGCGAATCCTTTATGCATAAAATGGATCCGCGGATGAAACTGATCTTAACACTTTTTTATGTGGTTTCGTTGTTTCTGGTTCCCGATTTCTGGGGCTTTGCCGTTGTCGGCGTGTTGATGCTGCTGATTATCATTTTCTCGGGCATCTCATTGAAGGTGGTTTTGCGCGGATTGAAGCCGCTGATGTTTATTATTTTGTTTACCGCCTTTTTCAATGTTTTGTATGGCGGAGGAGAACCGCTCTTTCCTCAGATCGGGTGGCTTTCGTGGTTGAAAGCAGATGGTGTTCGTAATGCGTTGTTTATGATCATCCGCATTATTCTCTTGATTCTCGGAACATCCTATTTGACCTATACCACCAGCCCTGTTATGTTGACCGATGCGATGGAGCGGCTGTTGCGCCCTCTGAAAGCATTCAAATTGCCGGTGCACGAATTGGCAATGATGATGACCATTGCATTGAGATTTATCCCCACATTGATTGATGAAACGGATAAGATTATCAATGCGCAAAAAGCGCGCGGCGCTGATTTTGAGACCGGAAATATCTTCCGTCGCGCCAAAGCGTTGATTCCTATTCTGATTCCGTTATTAATTTCTGCATTCCGTCGTGCCGAAGAGTTGGCAGACGCAATGGAATGCCGTTGTTACCATGGCGGCGAAGGAAGAACCAGATATAAGGTCTATTCCTTCGGCTGGCGCGATTTTCTGGCGCTTGCGCTGATGCTGATGGTTGTCGGCGCGATCATATTATTGATGATTTTCTGATAGTGAGAGTTTTATGAAATCAAGGTTGTTGCTTAAAATTCGATATCACGGAGCTGCGTTTGTCGGCTGGCAGGTGCAAAAGAACGGCAAATCCGTTCAGGAGCAGATGCAGGATGCCATCGAAGAAATTTTCGGTACCCGCGTCGGGGTCACCGGATGCAGCCGTACCGATAGCGGGGTGCACGCGATGGAATATTGCCTTTGCTTTGATCCCCCGCGTCCGATGGAACTCAAGCGGGTAGCGTTTGCATTGAATTCGGTGTTGCCCGAGAGCATCAGTGTCCTTTCCTGCGAAGAGGTGGAGGAGGATTTTCATCCCCGCTATCATGCGGTAGCAAAGGAATATATCTATCGTTTTTATGATATGCCTTCGCCCGATCCCTTTAAGAACGGCCTTGCATTTCACGAACGTAAAGGGCTGGATGTGGATTTGATGAATCGGGCGGCTTCCCATTTTGTGGGAACCCACGATTTTAAAGGGTTTATGTCCACCGGTTCTAAAATTGAAGACACCGTCCGAACCATTTATCATTCTTCAGTCCAAAGGGTGGGAGATGATATTATTTTCCGTGTCGTTGGCGATGGTTTTCTTTATAATATGGTTCGCATTATGGCGGGGACTTTGCTGTTTGTCTCGATGGGAAGAATCGACGAAGCGCAGCTTCCCGAAATTATCGCCGCAGGCGAGCGCTCGGCGGCAGGGAAGACGATGCCCGCCTATGGTTTGTATTTAAATAAAGTGTATTACGATGAAAAGGAGGTGCCACATGAGAAAAGAGATCGATGAGCAATCGGTGGAATATCAAGAGCAATCCGACCGCAATTTTCCAAGATCTCGTGCAACGGTGAAATATGTGCGCTATCTTTTGCTTTTGATTATGGTTATGGTGGCGCTGATTTTCTTATTCGCCAACCGTTCTCAGATCAACGGTGATAATTTCCGCCGTTTGATTGCGAAATTCAATTTGGGAATTGCCACTCCTTCGGCAGAAAACGGTGAAGTTCATTTCAACAGTACCGATACAGGAAGTGCCATTGTCTTTAAAGATGGTTTTGCGTATGCTTCGGTGGAAAAACTGATCGTTACCGATAAAAAGGGGACCGAGTTTCAAAATACCCCGCTGGGCTTTCGCCGCCCTGTCCTCTCGGCAAACAGCAGTTACATTTTGGTTTATGATAACGGCGGTACCGGGCTGATGGTGGCCGATTCCTTTTCGGTGATTTTCGAGACCCACACAGAAGATCCGATCATTTCGGCGAAAATGAATCCCAACGGCGGCATTGTGGTGGTGACCCAAGGGGAAGGATATTTATCCAAAGTATATGTATACGACTCTTCGTTCAAAGAAGTGTATCGCTACCGCAGCTTGAATCGATATATTTTGGATGCGGCGCTTTCCAAAGACGGAAAGGCGATCGCTGTCTCGGCAATGAATATGGAAGGGGCGGATATGGTATCCGAAATTCTTTATTTTAAATTAAATAAAGAAGAAATATTATGGTCGGCAACCTTTGAGCAAACTCCTTGCGTTAAAATTGTTATTAAAGATAACGGAACCGTTTGCGGTTTGTTTGATTGGGGAATGGTCTCGCTGAGCAATAAGGGCAAGGAAAAGGGCCGTTTTCTTTTAGATGATCGTGTGTTGCAATGCTATTCTATGGATCATGGCTCTGCCAATGTATTTATTGTTGCGGCGGCTGAAAATGGAGACGGAACCATTCTCCTTTGCGATGAAAGGGGAAGAGAAAAAGATTCGGTAGCCCTGGATTTCTATGCCGTTGGGCTGGATTATGTCGGCGGAAGAATCGCTGTTTTGGGAAATCAAAAGTGCAGTGTTTTCAATAAATCGGGCAAAGAATTATGGACCGATACCCCTGAGCGTGCAACCGCTGTGTCCTTTATGGGTAAAAATGCTGTTGTTGTCGTAAGCGATACTGCGTGTGTATATAATAGTATTAAATAAGGTGGTATTATAATGATAGCAATTATATTGGATCTTTTGGTTTTGGGTATCGTTGTCGCTTCGGCGATCTTGGCCTATAAAAAAGGGTTCATTAAAACATTGTTTTCGCTGGTGGGCGGAATTGCGGCGGTGGTGCTTGCCGTTTCCTTCAGCGAGCCGGTGGCGGCATGGTTGGATTCTGCCGTTGTTGGACCGGCGATTAAAAGCAGTGTCCTGGCAGCGGTCAAAGGCGCGCCTTTGACCGCTGCCAGGACACTGCTTTTAATCGCCGGTCCAACAACGGCAGAATCCA
>JAZTXG010000032.1:0-1176 GCA_045636365.1 Eubacteriales bacterium | reverse complement strand
GCGTAAAAGAATCCATTTCCTACGCAAAAGAAATTCTTCTTAAAGCAATTGAAGAGGAACAGAAATAAAAAAAATAGAAAAAAGGCGGCCCTGCGGCCGCCATTTTTATTTTAATTATTTCTGTTCTTCCTCGATTGCTTTAAGAAGAATTTCTTTTGCATAGGAAATGGATTCTTTTACGCAGCCGTCTTCGAAAGGAACATGGAGATTTGCAACCTTGAGAAGGCCAAGATAGCTCTTGCTTCCGCCGGCGTTGCAAAGGTTAAGATAATCTTTCCATGCCTGTTCTTTGTTTTCAGCATAGCGTTTTTTGAATTCCATTGCGCCCATGGTGGTAAGGGTATAGTTGATGTAATAGAACGGATAGAGGAAGATATGGAGTTTGTGGTACCAGTAACCGCCGCGATCCATAAATTCGTCGTCGGAATAAGTTCTCCAAGGCATATATTTTTCTTCGAGTTTATGCCATTCATAAGTTCTTTCCTTCGGGGTAAGATCCGGATTTTCATAAATGATGTGCTGGAATTCGTCAACAGCAACGCCGAAAGGAACGAAGGTAAGAGCTTCCTGAAGATGTGCGAAGCGATATTTGTCTGCCATATCGCCGAACATGTATTCAGCATAAGGATAGCAGAACTGTTCCATGGACATGGAATGGATTTCAGCGATATCGGTGCTTTCGTGGAAATAATCGGAAACGGGCTGGTGGCGCATTGCGCAATAGCCGGCGAATGCGTGGCCAAGTTCGTGGGAAAGAACCTGCATATCAAAAATGGTGTGGTTGAAGCAGCTGAAAACGAAGGGAGCTTTATATTTTTTAAGGCTGGTCATATAGCCGGTGGAAGCTTTGCCCGGTTTGTTTTCAAGATCCATAAGGTTGTGGTCGATCATGAAATCGATGAATTCGCCGGTTTCGGGGCTGAGCTCATGATACATTTTGCGAGCCTGCTCAACAAGGAATTTTGCGTCGCCGATGGGTTCTGCGTTGCCGTCCGGGAAGATGAATTTTTCATCGTAAGCCATGATCTTATCAACGCCGATTCTCTTTGCCTGTGCTTTATAAAGTTCTTCGCAAAGGGGAACAAGGTCGTTTTTGACCTGCTCACGGAAAGCGGCAACTTCTTTCTGGCCGTAATCGCTTCTGCCCTGGTTGATGTAGCCAAGGGGAGTGAAGGT
>JAZTXG010000031.1:0-102786 GCA_045636365.1 Eubacteriales bacterium | reverse complement strand
GCAATAATGTAAATCAAATCGCCCGTGCGGTTAACGCAGGTTTCGTTACCGAAACAAACCTCACGGAAACAAGAGAGGAGTTGAGAGCGATATGGCAATCGTTAAATTCGTTACTTCGGACTGCCCGATGAATAATATCTTCCCTTATGTTATGAGGAAGGAGGCAACCGAGCAAAGACTCATAAGCGGTATTGAGTGTTCACCCGATACCACCTTGGAAGAATTCCGTTATGTAAAACAGAAATACGGTAAAGAGGACGGCAGAACCTACTATCATATCGTGCAGTCCTTCGCTCCTAATGATGAACTCACACCCGAAACCGCACACGAAATTGGTTTGAAGTTTGCGGAACAATTTCCCGGCTATCAGATCTTGGTAGCAACCCATTACAACACAGGTCACATTCACAATCACTTAATTATGAACTCGGTCAACTACCAAAACGGTAAAAAGTTTCATCTAACCCGTGATGAACTTTTAGAGGTGAAGGCATACTCCAACAAGCTCTGTCAGGAGTATGGTCTGAGCATTACCGAAGAAAAGTGCAGCTACGGTAGATGGCCGGAGTGGAAAAAGCGGCTCCGCAGTTTTGCTCTGTATGCAATAAGCAATTCCGATACGAAGGAAGAATTTATTGCGTGTATGCGCGAGCACGGATACAACGTTAAGTGGGAAGATAAATACAAATATATTACCTTCACCACACCCGACAATCACGTATGCCGTGACAAGAGTTTGTTCGATGAGCGTCTGCTCAAGGATAACCTCGAAGTTTATTTTGCACTTGGCGGTGCGAGCAGTGAACTTTATGATGATTATAATAATTATATAACTCCTGCGCATACACCCGAAGCGAGCATGACCGTTACAACGGGACTCATAAGTTTACTCGGCGATCTGCTTTCAATAGCACCGCCCGAGGATGACTATGAGCCGCAACCGGCAAAAGAACTAAGCACCGCCGAGAAGCTTAGGCTTGAAAAAATCCTCGGCAAGAAAATTTCACCTATGGCCTACGCTTGCTATTCTACTCAGGAAGAGTATGAGAAAGGCATGAGTATGGTCTGGTAATGTAAAGGAGGAATGACCCGACAATAGATGAAATAAAAGCCGTGTTGCCTTATGGCAGCAAACAGAAGTAATATTCCAAAACACGAATTAGAAATCCTCGCACGGCACTTCCTTCCGCAAATTCAAGCCTTCTTTGAGAGTGAAGAAGGGCGAAAGGAATATGAGGAGTGGAAGGCCGAGCAAGCCGCGTTAAAGGCACAGAACGCCGATAAAACGGCTTAAAATGCACACAAGGGCAGAGAATGAAACCTCTCTGCCCCTTGTGTTTATTCAATTTTTGATGTAAAATAAATGTAGTAATTTCTGTTATTGTGGGGAGTAACTATGAATTATATAGAGCTAAATTTAATTCACAAACAAAAGATGGATACATTATGTAACAATCCTGAACATTTCGAATGGGAAGATACAGCCTTTATGGATTATCTAAAAGGCGGTCTTCCTCGACTTAGGAACACCTCAAGTAATTCAGCAGTAACAGGTTTGTTTCATTCTCTCACCAAGAAATATAGTAGTTATTCTTTTTACGATTCAGATCCTATTGCTTTTGTTTCTGAAATCGAAAAGATTATAGATGAAATAAGAAAAATAGAGCCCTATTGGTCCGGCGTATTTATTCCCAGAGTAGAAGAAACTATAAGGCTTCATAAAGGATGCTTAATATCTGGCGAAGGTGGCATAGGGAAAAGTTATTTTATCAAATGCCTTGAAGAAGAACTCAAAAATATAGGAAAAAAGCACTTGTGTTTATACGGAAAATTTTGTCCAACCATAAGCGATATTAATTTTGATGAAATTGTAAATATCGCAAAAGCAGAAGAATTTGTTTTCATTTTCGATGCTATTAACGAAATAGATGAACAAAGTCAGCTTGATCTTATTAACCAGTTAAAGAAAATAAAAGATACCAAGGGATTGCGGATAATTATTACATCCCGAACGCATACAATGGATGTGTCTACAATTGAAGCATGTCGTGAAATTGTTAAAAGCACATACGAATTTGAAGGTGTATCGTTTGAATCTGTAGTTGAGTGGTTACAAAGGATACCTATTACCGATATTAATGAGTATTTGGATGTTCTATATTCAAACAACCCGTTCTTGTTGAGTAAATTACCTTATATTTTAGATGGCAAACAGGATTTAAATAAAAATAACGTATCTCGATTCACTTATATTTATGAGCAGTTCATTAAAAGGAGTCTTGATAAACCAACATGGGAAAACACGAAAAAAATCGCACGACTCTTGTATGAAAATAACAAGAAAAATTTTTCTGCTACAGAACTTGAAACGATTATCGATGATCCATTACATTATATTTCTGTAATGGAACAGAACGGTTTCATTAACAAATATGGTAGTGATAGATTTTCATTTGTTATTGAATCTTTGGCTGACTATTTAATTGTAAGATATATGTGGGTAGAAATATCGGGTAAAAGCAAAGAGGAATGCACACAAATTATAAAGCAAAAGACGGATGAGTTTTATAGTTTAAATACCGATACCATCATTCTAATGTTATTCGATAAGTTTTATCCCGACTATGCCACAATAAAATATATTCTTGAACAAACTGAACTTCTTAGTGATTTTAATTACGATACTCTTCTAAAAATTCATTTTAAACCCGAAGATATCTCAGTTTTTTCTGATTGTTTTTCACCAGGGAAGCCTGAAGAATTGTTGATTGATTTTGCTGGATATCCAAATAAACCGTTTAACTGTACTAACTATTTAACTGATTATTATCTTAAAAATGTACAAAAGCAAACTCAAGAATTATCCAAGCGGCTTTCAGGAAAACATTTTCTTAGCAATTTAAAAGGCCGATTAAAAAATATTCTTTATTTCACTTGCAAATGTCAATGCACGCCAGACAGAGCTATAGAGAATTTCTATACGGCTATATGGTGTTCTGCTGCATGTAACTCTGACATTAGAAATTTGGCAATTAAAATTCTATTTGAAACAGTTCAAGGAAATACTTTTTTAATTAAAAAGGCCATCGATATATATGGCGGAATAAAAGACGATTATATAAGAGATGCATTAATATTTGTGTTGTCTTGTTTTGAAGAAAACGAAGATGTTAAAGGTTTCTTTGAAGGTCTTTTAAAAGAATGTGATTTTGTTTTGGCAAAAAGTATAAAGCGTATGTCTGCTTATTTTGGAAAACCTTATGATTATATAAATCTTCACAAGAAAAATTTATATCTTTCTTGCAAAACAGAAATTACTGAGGATTTTAAAAGCGTTCTTCATAGAGTTGATCTTATGGAGAAAGATTTATTGCCTTTCCGTTTTTGGAGCATTGATAGTTTTCAGTTAAATAGAAAATTTCTATCCATACCCAAAAATGAGATTATGGAATTGAATACTCAGTTATCAAAAGACTTTGCCTGTGTTAAAACTGGAGTTTGTAACGGACACATGCATTTCGAAGACGACATTGCAAAAAAATATTCCGTTTCCTACAGTGGCAATTGTCTCGAAAATACATGTATTCTTTCAGCATTAGAGGTTATATTTCGGCACACCTTCGCAAAATATGGGTTGCCTTTTGAATATGAGCAATGCGTTAAGCAAGATGACCCAGAGTTTTCTGCTTCTATTTTAAGAAAGTGTGTGTGCATTTCTATAGACCTTTTCTTTGGCAGCTTAATGTGCAATTATTTTCTTGATAATTTTGCAACTTATAATAACGATCAGGACTCAATAGGTTATGAAGTGTATGATCCGATTGAATACGGTGAAGAACTAAACATTAAAAGTCCTCTGCCAATTTTCCAACCCAAAATAGAAAAAATGTGCGATAAAATATTATCACACATTGAGCTACCAATAAAAAAGGATGATGCTTGGTGGAAAGATCTTGACCTAACAAAGAAAAATCTTCTCAATATACTGCAGCCTATTGAGTTCGACGGTTACGAGTGGGTATTGCTGTCCTGTAGGATTTCTCTGCGTGATCCCCAAGAGGATTACAAATGGAAAGACACGTATGACTTGTTTGTGTGTTCTTCCGCAGATGAAACAATAATTAATAACGGAAACGAAAGGTATCTCACTATAGAAATTGACGATTACAATGGCGACCTGCTAAATTATAAAAATTGCACTTATAGGCCTTGGTTGTGTAAATCTGTTCCGGATATTGCATATAATTCTGGCTTGTTTGATGATACCAGATTAGTTCTGCCGCCGGCTGAAATCATTTCTTTGCTAAATCTTACTTTAAATTTAGAGGAAATGTGTTGGTATAACGATGACGGCGATAAAATTATTTGTTGTAATAACAATAAAGCGTCTTACTATCAAGATCCTGTAACAGGTGCAGTCTTTATTAGGAAGGATGCGTATGAAGAATTATTAAAACTTACTCATATCAAATTCTTTGCTTTTGCAGAAAAGTACATTGAAGATAAAGGCTTCTGCCCCGATAGTGCTTTTCACTTTGAAATTGTTGACGGAAAAATTGTTAAAGCGTATCCGAACTGCAAATTTGACGACACACTTCGAGACCGTTCCACCCCTCAAGAATGTCTAAATTGTAAGCATGGCTTTTATTCGAACGAGGAGGCGGAAAAAGACAGAGAAATACTAATTAATATCATCAAAGATTACGGTTATTAGAATTATTATGATTAATAATTCATTGTAAAGGAGAAAAAATATGATAGAGAACATCATCTTAGATTATTATGAACATAGGAAGAAGCAAAGCAATATAAAGCTTGGGTTGAATAGATTTCCAAAAGGCGTTAAAATAACCGTTATTATATCTATAATAGTTTTGTTTTTATCGCTGCTTTCAATATTTTTCTTGATGTTGTTTTTCCCTAAACAATATTGGTTTCTAATTGGTGTGGGATTTTGTGCTGCGTCATTAATTGTTCTTTATATTTTCGACACAATAAATCACAAGAAAAATGCAGAAGAGCGCATAAAAGCATACAAAGAAAAAATCGACCTGTTAAAAGATATTTTAGAGAAAGAATTCTCAATTGATACAAAAGAAAAATTATGTGAATTAATATCTAAATATCAAAAATACATAGATAATGTTAATAAAGCTGATAAAAGGAAAAATCGTATTTTTATCACAATCACCACCTCTGTATTAACTTTTATAGCAACGCTAATTAAAGAGATTGACAAGTCAATAATAGACTATGAATTTTGGTTATCAATTGCATTTTTCATAATATTGGCAATTGGTATTACGAGTGCATTGGTTTATGGTAGCATATATTTTAATAAATACTATAACTCAACTAAGCAACGATACGAATCGATTATTAATGACCTGGAATATTTAAAACTATCAAAATATTAATTATTTCATAAATTTTCAAAATATAGCAAAGGCAGAGAGCGAAAACTCTCTGCCTTACTTTTTATGTCTGTGATATTAAAACAATAAATCCGAACGCATCACCTATCACGGTAATGAAGTTCGGATTTATCGCACTTGGCAGGGGCAGTAAGAATCGAACTCACGACACGCGGTTTTGGAGACCGCTGCTCTACCAGCTGAGCTATACCCCTAAATTTTAGTACTAACCTATTATATTCATTTCCCACAGAATTGTCAAGGGATTTTTCAAATAAAAAAGAAACGCTCGCATTGGTTGCCAATGCGAGCGTTAATATTTTAGTCTTCTTCTGCCATTCCCATAATGAGTTTATTGATTTCGTCTGCCGCGTTATAGCCCAACCGCTTTTGGCGGTTGTTCATTGCCGCAACTTCGATAATGATTGCCAAATTTCGACCGGGCTTGACCGGAATGGTCAAGGTCGGCACATCCACATCCAAAATATTGGTATAATTGGTATCCATACCCAAGCGATCATAGACCTTATCTTGATCCCAATTTTCCAGATGGATCTCCATATCGATCATCGCTTCTTCCTTGACCGCACCGATACCAAAGATCTTACGAGCATTGATGATACCGATACCGCGCAGCTCAATGAAGTATTGAATGTTGGTGGGGGCTGTCCCCTTCAAGGTGGTCGATGTCACGCGCTTGACGACAACCGCATCGTCGGCAATCAGGCGGTGACCGCGCTTAACCAACTCGATAGCGGTCTCACTCTTACCGACACCGCTTTCACCGGTCAGCAAAATGCCTTCGCCATAGACCTCAACCAAGACGCCATGCATGGTCAGCTGCGGGCCGAGACGATCATTGAGGAAAAAGATCGCGCCGCTGACAAATTGAGCGGTATGCATCGAAGAACGAAGCACAGGGATCTTATATTTTTCTGCCACCTCCAGCAATTCGGAGAAACATTCCATATTGCGTGTAATAACCAACGCAGGAAAACGGAAAGAAAACAAGCGATCCAAAATGCTGTAGCGTTCTTCCTTGCTTAATTTTTCCAGATAGGTATACTCTACCATGCCCAACACCTGAATGCGGGTCTCATCGAAATAATCGAAAAAGCCAACCAGCTGCAATGCAGGGCGGTTGATATCAGTGGAGGTAATCTCCTTATCCAATCCGCCGACCGGCATATAGATTGCTTCCATTGCCATCGGCTTCATCATATCTTCTAAGGTCAATTTCTGATCAAAAGGCATTCTCGTTCCCCCTTTTTCATACTATTAAGAACATTATATCAAATAATAGACTGTAGTTCAAATAAAATGTTTGGTTTTTTGCAAAAAAAATGCTTGCTTTTCTAAGACACCTATGTTAAAATAATTGTTGCGTAATAATTCACGCGAATTTTGAATGAATGATCGAGGCTGATTTTCGGTCTCTTCTATTTGCCTGATAAGGAGGTGTACTATCATGGCGAAATGTGAAGTATGCGGCAAGGGTGTATCCTTTGGTATTAAGGTTTCCCATTCTCATCGTCGCAGCAACAAGGCTTTCAAGCCCAATGTAAAGCGTGTCAAGGCGGTTGTGAACGGCACTCCCAAGCGTGTTTATGTTTGCTCCAGATGCCTCCGCTCCGGCAAAGTTGAAAGAGCCATCTAATTGAATAAATCAGGATGCAGGGAATGCATCCTTTTTTATTTGCAAAAATCAAAAGAAGCCATCTCATCGAGATGGCTTCTTTTATTATTCTTCCGGTTTTTCTTCGTTCGGTTGGGGCGAAGCGGGAGGCTCGGGTTCTGCCGGCGTTTCCGGCGTTTGGGGGGTTACGGGAGTTTCCGGCGCATCGGGAGCCGGCGCGGTTGTTCCTCCATCGGTTGCAGGAGGTGTATTGGGAGTGGCCGGTGCATTGGGATCCACCGGTGCGTTGGGATCGACTACTCCGCAAACATCGCAGGGTGCCGAAGGCACGCTGCCCGCATAATATAAGCCGCTGACCTTCGCGGTACACTTCTCGGTGGGGACTTTGCCGCTTTCGGCGCAAGCCTCGGCGGTAGCCAAGCCGGAAGGTTCTGTGAAAGCCTTATAAGGCAATCCTTCGTGCAAGGGCTGCATCACCTTTTTCCAAGTGGCTGCCGCGGGGTTCGGCCCGCCATAATATACGGTGGCGGGGTGGTCATAACCAAACCAGACACCGGCGGTATAATAATCGGTATAGCCGACATACCAACGGTCCTTATCATCATTGGTGGTACCGGTCTTGGCGCCGATGGCAGCGCCGCTGAACTTACCGGAGGTGCCGGTTCCGACGGTGGCGGCAGTATTCAGCATTTTATTGATCATTCGCGCGGTTTCCACCTTCATCGCGGTGGAGGATTCCACACGATTTTCCAAAATGACCCGCCCGTTCTGATCGCAGACCTTGGTAAAGGTATAGGGTTTTACAAAGGTGCCTTCTTTGGGGAACGCGGAATAGGCGGCGGTAATTTCCTTGACGCTGATACCCTTGGTCAAGCCGCCCAGCGCCATAGAAGACGCATTTTCGTCGTTATTTGAGCCCGGAATCAGGGTGGTAACACCCAAGTTGTTCTTTAAGAAATTAAAGGCTGTTCTGGCTCCTAAAGCCTGATTTACGCGAACTGCTACGGTATTGGTGGAGTTATTGATGGCGGCCTGGACCGACATCATCTTTTCGGTGACTGCATCATAGTTCTTGGGCCACCAAGTTCCGTCGGGCTTTTCTTCCACACCCTTATCCAGCACCAGCAGACCGGGCGATACGCGGACCCCTTCAACCTTTGTTTCAAACTCGATGGAGGGGGCATAGGTGCCGATCGGCTTCATACAAGAGCCGGGCTGCAGGAAGGATTGGGTGGCGCGGTTCAGACCGCGGGCGGTATCCTTCTTGCCGATGCCGCCTGCCATTCCGGCAATAGCGCCGGTTCTATTATCGATGACCACCATCGCACTTTGGGGTGTTTGGGTGATGGTCTCATTGTTTACTTTAACCTTTGATGTGATCTTCGGGAAGTTCTCCGCATTCTGATAGACCTTATCGATCTGCTTTTGGACATCCATATCCATGGTGGAATAAATCTGAATACCGCCGGCATAGACCAAAGAATGAGCATAGGATTGGCTATAGCCTTTTTCTTTGACCAGCGCTTCCACCACATCCTCGATCACCTGATCCACAAAATAGCTATTGACCGCGGTGCCGGACTCATTGACATCGGTGGCGCTGCTGATCTTCAGCTTGAGCTCCTGCCCCATTGCTTCATCATATTGCTCTTGGGTGATATACTCCCATTCCAGCATCTTTTTCAGAACCAATTTGGCACGTTTCAGGTTATTCTCGGGGTTCCGATTGGGATTATAATAGGTAGGAAGATTGGTAATGGAGGCGATGCTGGCACATTCCAGCAAGGTCAGCTCATCCAGATCCTTGCTGAAATAATGCTGCGCCGCTGTTTGGACACCGTAGCAGCCATCGGAAAGGAAGATGGTATTGAGATAAACTTCTAAGATCTGGTCCTTCTTATATTCCCGCTCCACATACCAAGCGCGGCGGATCTCCTGCACCTTACGGGAGACGGTCTGCTCGCTATCGCCCGAAAGGTTCTTGATGACCTGCTGGGTGATGGTGGAACCGCCGAAGGTTTCATCGCTGGAGGGGTTGAAAAAGTTCAGCACCGCATGCAAGGTACGCTTGATATCCACGCCGCTATGCTTATAAAAGCGTTCGTCCTCAATGGCGACAAAAGCGTGCTGCAGATCCTTGGGAATTTCATCGATATTCGCCCAGATACGGTTCTCGCTGGCGTGCAGGCTTTCCGCCTCCACATAAGCGCCGTCTTTCAGACCATAGACCACCGAGGTATAGTTCAGCGAACTATCCACCTGAGAGAGGTCGAATTCATCGTCCAGATAAAAGAACGCAAACCAACCGAATGCCAATACACAAAATACACAGGTCAAAATCCCTGTCAGCAACACGGCCTTGCCCGCTTTACGCAGAAGGATCTGCTTTTTGGTCAGCGGTTTTTGCTCTCCCTTAGGCTTGCGCTTCAAAATCTTTTTCAAAAAATCTTTCATTTTATTATATAGTTTTTTTAAAATCTCCAAGATCTTTTGCTCCTTTTAAAAAAAGATATATCAAACCTTTTAAATTATACCATACTCATTGATGAAATTCAAGCATTCACCGCAAACTTCTCTTGCGGCAATAGGCGCGCCAGCCTGCGCTTGCCAATCGGTCGGCATAGACCGAGAATGGTTCCCTCCTTGAATTACGATTTGAGAACATACCCCAAAGCAGCCAGACGATATAACGCAGGTAAAAAAAGAGGGTTTGCAGCAGATGCCCGCGGATCGCTTGCTTCCCCACCTTCAGCACCTGCCCAACCCCTGCATCCTGCACCGAAAGCAGCAGGTACTTACATAAGACATAACGCACAGAGCTGAGCACCATCGCAAACAAAACGCCGCACCAAAGCAAGATCGAAAGAACGATCAACGGCGGAGTATGCGCCATAAATTCCGCCGCCAGAAGAAAGGGATCGCCCTCGATCCCAAACAGATCCTCCCCTTTGAATAAGAGAAACAGAAAGAACAGCACCACTTCCATCAACGAAGCGGCAAACAGGATCAACAAACGTTCCAGATAAATGCACGCTTTCTTTCCCATCGAAACGACGATCGCCTTCAATAGCAGCGACGGTCTGCAAAAAAGAAAGAACAGCGCCGAGAACCGCGCCTTACCTTCAAAGGAGCGAAGGAAATAATAGGAAATTCCATAAGAAAACGGCGTATACAGCACCGACGAGAACAAAAGAACCCCCGCCGCCGAAAGATAAAAATTCGGCGAAAGGCGAAGGCGAAAAGCTTGATAAAAATCGCGGTTACGATGATAGAGATACAATCCACCGATCCCACACACCACCATCGCCGAAAAGAGAACCAAAAACACAAGCACGTAAAAAACACCCCGCCGCTCATGCGGCACTCTTTTTTCCTGCGCCATTTCGTTGCTCCTTCCTTAAATATATAATAGTTATTATTCGCAGGAAGGGGGAAAAATAACAAAAAAGGATGTGTGAAAAAATCACACATCCTTTTAATAATTCAATTACCAGGTAAACAGCACCGTGCCGGGCATCAAGGTCGCATTCAGAATTCTCGCAATGCTACCGGTATCTTTACCGCTTTCGATGACGCTACTGGGCTGACCATCCATAAATCCGCTCCAAGAGGTCTGGATATCGGGATTATAAATGGTATTGACCTGATTCTTATAATACATGGGTGCAACAACCATCTCCGCATTATTATCGAAATGGATCAAGCCGAGGTAATAAGAACGGTCGGTAGAGAAGGCATCGGGATCCAAAGTGTGCATCGAACTGCCGCTGACGTTTGAACCGCCCGCATAATTGAAGGAGTAGAAGTACTTGGAATAGCCGGGATATGCCGCATTGACATCGGCAGCCTTTTCGGCCCATGCGCGAACAAAGGAGACACCGATATTGCTCTTCATATCCTCATAACGAGCAACCTGCTCTTCGTTCATCAGATCAAGATACGGTGTTTCATATTCCGCCTTCCAGATCTTCACATATTCTTCGCCGACGCGCAGCGCGACAGAAGGATTCTGGCAAGTCTTCATCACAGCGAAACCGCCGACCCAGCCTGCAACGGGAGTGGCAAGCTTTTCGGCCTCTTCGCCTTCTGCGGCCATGGCTGCGGCGAATTCTTCTTCGGTCATGGCGCGATAGGTATCTTCATAGGTCTCGCCATAGGGATAAGCAACATATTCCCATTCATTGCCGGTGGCTTCCGCCATCTTATCGATGGCCGCCAGATCCTGCAGATCGCTGCCGACAAAGCTAAAGGATTGGATGGCATCGTTGCCGTTATAGCTATTGAACAGTTTTTCAAAAACGATCTCATCGGAATAATCATCGGCGGGAGCAAAAGAGCCGAGATAGTTCTTTTGATCTTCGCCTTTGAGGGTCCAATACCAATCTTGAACAACATCCACCGATTTATTGACCGGAGTGAGTTCGTCCTGCGCAGCCAAATTGGCAACACCGGTGGTGGAATTGATCCGGAAGCCTGCAAAGTCTTCCATACCATACCAAATATCCAAACCATCCAGACGATCGATCTCGGAAGCAATACCGACATTGGAGCCCTTGGTGCTGGCCTTCAGCATTGCGGTAAACGCATTGATACCCCAAGTGCCGTTGGTATACATTTCTACAGGATCGGTTACCTTGATCTCACGCAGAGTGACCTTTCCGCCCTCAGCGTTCAGGACGGTTTCTTGCGCCAGAGTGGCGGCTTTCAAATTATCTTTATTATAAACCAGGAGATACGGAGCGCCCATACCGGCGGCAACATGATAATTTATAATAGTGGAATCCAGCGTATCTTGCACAAAGAATTTCTTGGAATATGCAGAGGTATATGTACCCATCTCATCGCCAAGCTCCATATTAATGAAGTTCTGGATCGGCTGGGTAAAGGAATGAACATCGCCCCAAATAGAATTATCGACATACATCAGATCGACCTTATCGCCCGAAAGAGCGGCCTTACGGCAGTTGGCAACATAGGTCGAACCGGTACCTGCGCGACGGACATTAACCGAGCAACCATATTGCTCTGCCAACGCTTTGACCGCTTCATTTTCCTCTTCAATGGGAAAATTATCAGGAACCATGATCTTGATGGCACGACCGTTCAGCAGCTCGTCGCTGACACCGGTAGCGCTATTGGCAGGACCGTTGGCTTCCTTTACCTTCTGCACCAATTCATCGATCTTGCTGAGCAGAGTGACCGAATCAAAGGTAGAGGTAAAGGGGGTATAGACCGGGTCGGGATCCGGTTCATCCGCCGGCTCATCATCCGGCTCATCCGGCATGGGGACCAGATCCGGACCGACATAGTCATATTCCGGATCACCCTCGGGCGCCTCTTCGAGATTGAAGCTGGGGATGATCAGAAGATTTTTCAGCATACTGCTGATATCTTCGCTATTGTTTGCAGCACCGGACGGTCTACCGATATAGTTACATCCGGCGAGACTCAATACAACTGCAACAATCATCAAAATTGCCGAAATTCTTTTGAGATTCATGCGCATACCTCCTGAAAATAAGCCATGGATATAAAGATATATAATATATCGTTATTAGTATATCATATAGGCTGGACTACTTCAAGAAGATTTTTATAATTAGTTATTATTTACAATTTTCTTTTTAAAACTTTGTGCAAAAAATCAATGAACTTGCTCTCGTTTTTTGGTATCTGAAATCAGGAAATTCATCCGCGATTTGAGCGCCAATAATTCATATGCCAATGCATCCATCAGCATCGGTTCATTGATCATCGCCAGCTTGGTTTCCAGATTTTCCATCCTTCGGCGCAGATCGATCAATTCCTCGCGGGGTGTTTGCAGCTTCTTTTTCATAAAATCGCCTCCTATAAATGTTATTGACGATTATTTCCATTCTATGCATCCAAAGAAGATCTCTTGCAAAACAAACAAGAATATAGTATACTGTAATCAACAACAAAAAGGAGAGCGATTTTATGAATTCATTACCGAAATGGCTTCAAAATAAATGGATCTTATACGCAATTTCTGCGGCGGGCACCCTGCTGCTCTGCGTGCTGATCTTTTTTCTCTTTCTGAGAGGGACCTTTGCCGACCTTTTCTTAAAGCAAGGCAGCAAGGCGCTGGAGGAAGGCGATCTCGATGCCGCCGAAAATAAATATTCTATGGCGCTCTCTTTAAAAAAGAACGACGAGGAGATCTACTTAGGCTTCGCCTCTGTTCTGGTGGAAGCGGGAAATTACGACCGCGCCATTGAGATTTTGGATGAAGGCATTGAGCGGATCAGCGGTGCTGAGGCGCTTTATCTGCGCAAGGTGCAGGTCTATGTGGACAGCGGCCGCATCGGTGCAGCGGCAGATTTCCTTGATAATATTGAGAATTCCTACATCAACAAAAAACTTCAAAGCCAACGCCCTGCCGACCTGAGCTACACCCCCTCCCAAGGGAAATACAGTACCTCGCAGGATCTGGAATTCATCCCGCGGGAAAAGGAAACGATCTACTATACAGTCAACGGCGAAGACCCCACTCTTTCTTCTGCGACATATAAAGAGCCGATTCACCTAAGCAACACAACGACGGTGATCGCCATCGCGGTCAGCGAAGATAAAATGGTCTCTCCGCGGCTGACCCTCAACTATGAAATTGATAATGCCAACGAAGCCATTACCTTCGAAGATCCCACCATTGAGCAGATGGTCCGCACTGTATTGGATCGCCCTTCCGGAAAGCTTTACGCCGCCCAATTAGCGGCGGTGACCGATCTTTCTTCGGATTATGCGGAAGGAGATATCCGCTCGCTGAAGGATCTGGAGTTGCTCCCCTCGCTGAATTCTTTATACCTCAGCGACGAACTTTTGATCGAAGATTATTCTTCGCTGGCGCGCCTGCCCGCATTGACCAACCTATCGGTCACCGGCTGCGCGCTGACCGATACCGCTCTGGCGCAGATCAATGCCTGCACCCAACTGACCGAGCTGAACATCAGTTATAACCAAATCACCGGTCTGGATGCCATCTCCGGATTGGCTTATCTGCAGTATCTGGATGCATCCAACAATGAAATTTCCTCGGTGGCGGCCATCAACTACCCCGCCTTGGTCACCTTGAATCTGAGCAACAACTATCTCAGCGACCTTTCGGGAATCGAGACTCTCGGGGCGCTGACCAATCTGGATATTTCCGACAATCTCATTACCGACCTGACACCGCTGACCAAAATGCAGCAATTACAAGAGCTCTGGATGAGAAACAATATGCCGACCAATATCAAAAAACTCAGCGGTCTGAAAAAACTGATCGCTTTGGATATTTCGGGCTGCGGATTGGCTTCTTTAAGCGTTGTCAATGATTTTCCCGCCTTAATCAGCCTAAGCGCAAACAATAACCAGATCGCTTCCCTTTCCACCTTCAAAAAGCAGGTGGAAGAGCTCTACATCAATTATAATCCGCTGGTGGATATTTCCCCGCTGGCCAATCAAAAAGCGCTCCATACCTTAGAGGTGGTCGGCACGCAGGTGGCGGATATTTCCCGCCTGACGGAGCTGCCCAAGCTTGCCTCTCTGGACATCACCGATACCGCGGTCACCAATGCAACGATGCTGAAAAAATGCCCCGCGCTGACCACCCTTTATTGCTCAGAAACCACCAGCACCGTCGATCTGCCGGAACGCATCTACGTTGTTATCTACTGATCCATATCAAAACAAAAAATCTCTCAACCGCGGGTTGAGAGATTTTTTTGTTTATATTTTTTCGTAGACTAATAATGTAAATTCCGCTTGAGTGGAAAGGGTTTGATAGTTTTTCAGTTTTTCCCGATCCTTGAAGGCGGTTCGATAGTAATAGGGGGTCATCTGAAAGAGGGCTTGGATCTGCTCTTGGGATTGCAAATGAATCTCAAACTGCAGCGGGCAACGCGCCAGCAAACGCATTCCCGCAAGGTCTTCCCGCTCGGGGCGATTGGGCAATGCGGTATCATAAATTGCCTGCTTGAGTTGCCATAAATGATGCTTCCCCGGAACCGCGCGAAACAGCTTGCCGCCTTGCTTTAGCACCCTTGCATACTCTTCATCCGCCAAGGGAGAAAAGAAGTTGATCGCCCCATCGGCAGAGCCATCGAAAAGGGGCAAATTATAGCAACTGGCGACCGCCAAATGTGTAAAGCATTTTCGCTTTGCAGCCCATTTTAACGCCTCTTTAGAGATGTCAAAACCCACCACCGAAAAGTCTTCCCGCAGAGGCTCTGTATACCACCCTTCCCCGCATCCGGCATCGATAATAACGCCGTTTTTCTCGGTGTAAAAATACACTTTTTCCTTTAAAAGGTCCCGCAGAGGTGCATAAAACCCCTGCTCTAAAAAGGCGCAGCGAGCGACGATCATCTCGCGGTCGTCGCCATGGTTGCGCGCGGAGGATCGCTGGCTTTGCAGCAGGTTGACATAGCCCTGCCGCGCGCGGTCGAACCGATGACCTTCAGCGCAAACATATTCTTTTTCCAGCCCTGCCAATGCCCCTTGGCAGACCGGACAGCGCAATAATTTATTCATCCGTTCCACCAATCCGATCCAAAATCAAGGGCAGCAGACGCGGCGGTTGCTCTCCGATGGTCAAGCCATTCAAAAAGCATTGCTCCGCTGCTTCAAACCCTTCTGCTGAAGAAGTAACCAATTCGGCGATGGACTCGCCCTTTTGCACCGCATCTCCGGTCTTTTTCAATAAGCGTATGCCTGCGGTATAATCGATGGCATCCTCTTTTTTGGCGCGACCCGCACCCAGCAGCATGGCGGCGATGCCGATCTGCTCCGCATCCATCGCGGTGATATAACCTCTTTCTTTAGCAGCAATGCAATGGGAGCGGCAACGAGCCTTCCGTTGCTGCAAAAATTCATTCAAATCCCCGCCTTGGGCAGCGATCCATTCTTCAAATTTGGCATAAGCGGCGCCGCTTTGCAGCGCTTTTTTCACCTTTTCTTCTGCCTGCGTAAGGCTCCAATTTTGGCAAAGAGAAAGCATCTGGGATGCCAGCGCGACACAGACTTCCTTTAAGTCTTGAGGGCCTTCGCCCTTCAAAACGGCGATCGCCTCTTCCACCTCCAGCGCATTGCCGATGGCAGAGCCCAGCGGAAGATCCATATTGGTGATCAGCGCTGCCATCTTTCTGCCGCAGGCGGTGCCGATCCCGACCATTGCCTTGGCTAAGATTTTTGCATCCTCTGCGGTTTTCATAAACGCGCCGCTGCCGCATTTGACATCCAGAACAATGGATTTTGCGCCTGCGGCGATTTTCTTGCTCATAATGCTGGAGGCGATCAGCGGTACCGATGCCACTGTGGCAGTGACATCCCGCAGGGCATAGAGTTTTTTATCGGCAGGCGCCAGATCTCCGCTCTGCCCTGCCACAACCATGCCGTGTTTTTGGGAAAGGTCTAAAAATGCATCCATCGAAAGGGCAGTCCGATAGCCCGGAATCGATTCCAGCTTATCCACCGTTCCGCCGGTATGCCCCAAGCCTCTGCCGCTCATTTTGGCAACTGTTCCGCCCAGAGAAGCGACCAACGGCGCCACGATCAGGGTGGTCTTATCCCCCACCCCGCCGGTGCTGTGTTTATCCACCGTATTTTCCAATGCAGAAAGGTCTACTTGGTCCCCGCTTTCCGCCATATATTGCGTCAACAGCGCGGTCTCTTCGGCGGTCATCCCATTAAAGCAGACCGCCATCGCCCAAGCAGACATCTGATAATCGGGGATCTCCCCTTTGGTAAAGCCCTCGATCAGAAACCGCAGTTCTTCGGCGGTATGGGCATTTCCTTGCTTCTTTTTTTCAATTAAATCAACTGCACGCATTATTTTTCCTCCAAAGCAAAGGAAAGGGGCAACAGTTCCCCTAATGTATAGCGGGAAAGAGTCGTTTCATTTCCTAAAATAACCGCAAAATCTTCCTTGCAAAATTCCGCCATTACCTGCCTGCAGATGCCGCAAGGGGATGCCGCTTCATCGGCTTTCATCCCTTTGCCTCCCGCGACAGCGATCGCCTTAAACTTGCCCGCTCCCGCGCTGATAGCGGCAGCGAAGGCTGCCCGCTCGGCGCAGATGGTGGCAGAATAGGATGCATTTTCCACATTGCAGCCGGTATAAACCGTTCCGTCCTCAGCCAGCAAGGCAGCGCCTACCCGATAGCCCGAATAGGGCGCATAGGCGGCCTCGCGGGCGATCAGCGCAGTATTTAAAAGTTCACGATCGGTCATAGCATTGATTCTCCTTCCGCAAGGGTGGTATCATACCATCCTGCAATGGTCTGCCCAATATCGCAAAAGCTTTGCCGCGTTCCCAGCGGGCGGGGCGAAAGCGCAGGGCTATACACTAAAATGGGAATATATTCACGGGTATGGTCGGTGCTTTGATCCGCAGGGTCGCAGCCATGGTCGGCGGTGATGATCAGCCGATCCTCCGCTCCCATCGCCGCCAGCAACTGCGGCAACCACGCATCGAATTCCGCCAAGGCTTTGGCGTAGCCGTCCACATCCTGCCGATGCCCGTAGATCATATCAAAATCCACTAAATTCAAAAAAATCAGGCCATCCTGCCCTTGCTGCACCAAGCGGAGCGTTTCTTCCATCCCTTCGGTATTGCTATGGGTACGGACGGCGCGGTCGATGCCCCGCTCCGCAAAAATATCAATAATCTTCCCCACCGAAGTAACCTCGACACCCTTCTTTTGCAGAATGTCCAGCAGCGTATCCTGCGGGGGTTCCAACGAAAAATCGCGGCGGTTGGCGGTGCGAACATAGTTTCCGCTTTCGCCGACAAAGGGGCGGGCGATGACCCGACCGACACCCCACTCCCCCTTCAAAAGCTCCCGCGCTTTGCGGCAGAGTTCATAAAGCTCTTCCAAGGGGACGACCTTTTCGTGGGCAGCGATTTGAAAAACACTGTCTGCCGAGGTATAGACAATCACCTTTCCGCTTTGGACCATTTCATCTCCGTAATCACGAATAACCTCGGTGCCGGAATAGGGCTGATTGCATAAAATCCCTCTGCCCCACGCTTGCTCCATTTTCTGCAGCAGCTCTTGAGGAAATCCATTGGGAAAGGTCGGCAGCGGGCGCTTGGAGACCACTCCCGCCAACTCCCAATGGCCAATGGTGGTATCCTTGCCTTGGGAGCGCTCCATCGCTCTGCCATAAGAGGCTTTTGGAGCCTTAGCAGCGCCTAAAAACTCCAAGCCCTCCACATTCCCCAACCCCAGCATTTTAAGGTTTGAGACGTCAAAATAAGGGCTTTTGGAGATGCTTTTTATGGTATGGGCGCCTGCGTCGCCGAAGGCGGCGGCATCGGGCAATGCGCCCGCGCCCAAGCTATCTAAAACAATCAGTATGGTTCTCATTTTAATGCGGTCCTCAAGGCTAATTCCATCATATCGGTAAAGGAGGTCTGCCGCTCTTGTGCCGAGGTTGCCTCGCCGGTCACCAAGGAATCGGAGATGGTGCAGAGCGCCAATGCTTTTTTACCGCAGCGAGCGGCATTCATATAGAGAGCAGCGGCTTCCATCTCCACCGCCAGAACCCCCATTTTGCCCCAAGCGAGGGTATCGCCCTCCCCTGCATCATAGAAGGTATCGGAAGAAAGCAGGTTGCCCACATGGTAGGTCAGCCCCAGCTCTTTGGCTTCTTTTACGCATTTTTCCAAAAGGCCGAAATCTGCGATGGGCGCAAAGCTGCCCCGCAGGTGGAATTGCTCGGCATAAGCGCTATTGGTGCAAGCGCCCGCGCCGAGGACAATATCCCGCACCTTGACATCCTCCCGCAAGGCGCCTGCCGAGCCGATCCGCAGGATCTGCTCCACACCGAAAAACTCAAATAGTTCGTAGCTATAAATACCGATGGAGGGCATTCCCATCCCGCTGGCCATCACCGAGATTTTCTCGCCCTGCCAACTGCCGGTATACCCTTGAATGCCGCGGACATTATTGATCAGCTCGGCATTTTGCAAAAAGGTTTCGGCGATAAATTTAGCGCGCAGAGGATCGCCCGGCATCAAGACCGTTTTGGCAAAATCCTCGGGTTTTGCGTTAATATGCGGTGTCGGATAATTCATTCTTTTCACCCTCCTTGATGATTTTGACTATGGCGCTGGTACCCAACCGATCGGCGCCGAGATTCATAAAATCTTCTGCGTCCTGCAGCGAGCGAATACCGCCTGCCGCCTTGATTTTTAAGCCTTGGGGGACGTTTTTTGCAAATAAGGCAATATCTTCCCGCGTGGCACCGCCGATGGAAAAACCGGTGGAGGTTTTGATATAATCCGCCCCCGCTTTGCCCACAATGGCGCAAAGGGCAATCTTTTCCTCATCGGTGAGCAGGCAGGTTTCGATAATGACCTTTAAAATCTTTTCGCCGCAGGCTTTTTTGACTGCGGCAATCTCCTGCTCCAGCGCCTCCCATTTTTGCTCCTTTGCCCAGCCGATATTGATGACCATATCGATTTCATCGGCGCCGTTGGCAACGGCGTCGGCTGCCTCAAAGCATTTGACCGCGGTGGTGGAATAGCCGCAGGGGAACCCGATGACGGTGCAGATCTTCACCCTTCCTTTGGCATACTCCGCCGCCTGCCGAACAAAGCTTGCGGGGATGCAGACTGAGGCGGTATGATATTTCATTCCGTCCTCAAGGATGGCTTGGATCTGCGCCCAGGTACTTTCCGGCTTCAATAGAGTATGATCCACAGCGTTTAAAATCGTTGTTTGTTCCATCGGATTGCTCCTTTTCCTTATTTATCTACTTCTATTATATACGATATTTTAAAATAAAAAAAGAGGCTTGCAAATATTTATTAAAGATTCTTAATTTGTTCTATCTATCTTTATGTTTTATAATGAATATAGAATAATATTTCGAGGTGTAGTATGAATTATAAAATTATCGCCGATTCCGCAGCAAATCTCTATTCTTTGGGTGATCTCCCCTTCGCCTATGTTCCGCTGAAGGTGCATTGCGAAGGAAATGAATTTATCGATAACGCCGAGCAAAGCCCCGATCCGATGATCGAGCTTTTGCGCCGCACCAAGGAGCGCTCCTTCACTTCCTGCCCCAATATGCAGGAATGGTTGGAGTCCTTTGGCGATGCGCAGGAGATTTATGCTGTGGCGATCACTGCAGGTCTTTCGGGTAGTTATTCCGCTGCCGAGCAGGCAAAAGCGGAATATCTGGAAGCCCATCCGCAGGCTAAAGTTCATATCATCAATTCTCTTTCGGCAGGGCCGGAGATGGCGCTCATCGTCGAGCGTTTGGTAATGCTGAAAGAAAGCGGTGCATCCTTCGAGGAAACGGTAAAAGAAATTCAAGCCTATACCGCCAAGACAAAGTTGGCCTTTTGCCTGAAATCCCTCAACAACCTTGCCCGCAACGGCAGAATCAGCCCCGCCAAGGCAAAGCTGGTGGGGACCTTAGGGATCCGCATTGTCGGGCGGGCGTCCGAGGAAGGCACCTTGCAGCAGCAAGCCCTTTGCCGCGGAGAGGCCAAAGCGCTGCAGGGCATCCTTGCAGAGATGATCGGCAACGGTTTTGAGGGCGGTAAGGTGCGAATCCACCATTGCCATAACGAACAAGCCGCCCAGAAACTCAAAGACCTCCTGCTCACCCACGCCCCCACCGCCGAGATCGAACTGCTCCCTTGCGGTGTCCTCTGCAGCTACTACGCCGAAGAAGGCGGACTTTTGATTGGGTACGAAACATAATATTCAAAAATATATAAGGGGCTGTAAAAAATCTATTTTTTATAGCCCCTTTTTATATTCCAAGTACCCTGTAGTTTCATTTTAAAAACCTTCTCTTCCTCTTGACAAAAAATGAATCTTCCCTTAAAATAAAATGCAGTCTTATTTATGTGGCGGAATTGGCAGTAGGGCCGACGGGCGCGTCCGATGGACGATGAAGCACGGCGGGCCTGCGGCAGCAACACGAGAAATACCGAGCGCTCTGCGCGATGGATTTGTCGATGTTGCAAAGGTCTTGCTGATTAAAACTTCTTCGATATCCATATCGCAAGCGCGGGCAGAAGCTTTGAGGCGCGGATGCCGATGAGCGAACGATTCTACAATTTAATATGCGGGCGTGGCGGAATTGGCAGACGCGCCAGATTTAGGATCTGGTATCTCCGATGTGCAGGTTCAAGTCCTGTCGCCCGCACCAAAATAAAAAGGTCCCTAAAGCCTTGATTTTCAAGGCTTTAGGGACCTTTATTTTTACATTTTGGGGCATTGTTTTTAACGACAGGCTATTTTAAAACAGCAATCGCATCGCCGATTGTCTTTTCAAAAGCCTCTCTGCCATACTTATCTACTTCGGCTTTATTTTTCTCGCCGTGGGTGAGGCATCCTGCACCGCCGATGCAACCGCCGATACAAGCCATACCTTCAATAAAGTTCGCATCAAGAACATTCTTGCTCTTTTTAAGTAATGCCACACGACATTCCTCAATACCGTCGCAAGGGATTGCTTTCAGCTCAAACTCTATGTTCTGTTCTTTAATCCCCTGCGCGATGGCATCGGAAAGACCGCCGGAGCGAGCGAAAATTCTGCCATAGAAAGAGGCGTTATCCAGCACATCTTCCCCAAGCGTTGTGATATCAATATCCTTGCTATCATAGAGGGCTTGCAGCTCCTCGAAGGTCATAACCGCATCAATATACGGTTTTACACTTTCGAGCTGTGCCTCTGCTTTTTTGGCAGTACAGGGGCCGATAAACACGACTTTAGCATTTTCATCGATACTCTTGATATATTTTGCCAATGTTGCCATAGGCGAAAGGTTATGCGATACGAACGGCAGCAAATCGGGGAACGCCGATTTGATATACTGCACAAAGGCAGGACAGCAAGAACTTGTCAAAAACCCCTTTTCTGCCAGTTCCTTAGATTCCGCTTGCGCCACCATATCCGCACCGAGCGCCGCTTCGATAACGGTAAAGAAGCCAAGCTCCTTAAGACCGGTAATCACCTGACCAAGCTTTGCATAGGTGAACTGACTGGAAATAGAGGGGGCTACAACAGCATAAACCTTATACTTCGTGTTATTCTCGCTCTTTTTAATAAGGTCGATAACATTCAAGATATAGGACTTATCCATAATGGCACCGAACGGACATTGATATACGCAGGCACCGCACTGAATACACTTATTGTTGTCAATAGCGGCGGCATTATCCTCATTGATGGAAATTGCCTTTACCTTGCAGGAGATCTGACAAGGGCGCTTACGGTTGATGATTGCCGAATACGGACAAACCTTTGCACACAGACCGCACTCAACGCACTTGGATTTATCAATGTGTGCCACGTGGTTATGGTCAAAGGAAATGGCCCCTTTTTTGCAAACGTCTTCGCAACGATGCGCCAAGCAACCACGACACGAATCGGTCACTTCGTACCCCGCCGCAGGACATTCGTCGCAAGCGATATCAATGACCTCAATCACATTGGGGTTTTCCTGATCCCCGCCCATAGCAATCTTTACACGCTCACCTAAAATGGCGCGTTCTTTATATACACAGCAACGCATGGTCGAGGTTTTGCCGGGCACAATCATTTTGGGAATTTCAATAATATTCTGAAGGAGCGTATCATTCCAAGCCTGACGTGCAACCTCACGCAAGACCTTATATTTCAGGTATTGAACTTTCGTATCAAATTTTCTGACGCCCATAACGAATTCTCCTTAGAAGTAACTTACTTTTATTTTCTTTCCCATCTTTTTGAGGCACTGAGACAGTTCCTCAACCAAGTTCATTTTAATATTAAAATTAATCGGCAAATCGGGGTTTTGGTGAGCAGGGTTGACTGCTCTGCCCACATAGAAATTGATATCGGTCGCTTCTTCGAACAGCAGCCGGCAGATCAGAGAGGCGCCGTCGCGCTTGAAGCTCCAATGCTCATAATGCTTATTTTCGCCGAGGTAATCCTTGGCATATTCCAGCACTTTATTTACGGTGATGACCCCTTCGGTAACCAAATCTACACCTTCGATTTCGGCAATGGGCGGAACATCGCTCATTTCAAAGTTCAAGGTGGCTTTCAGCGGCTTACGCAAGAATTTTGCCGCGATGGACGAGGTGGTTCCTCCGCAGATGATATGCTTCCCCTCTTTGGAGAAGAAGAGGGACATCATTCGGTCGGCATCGTCACGGTTCGACGGCGGGCCAAAGAGCATATTCATCGGCTCTCTTTTACGAATACGAACCACACAAGCCGTCGCATCATCGCCGGGCTTTTGCCCATACAGTTTATCACATTCATCCACAAGCATTGTAGACAAGGTTTTGGCGGTATATCCTGCGTGGGAAAGCGATTCCATAAAGCTTGCAATATCCTCGCGCTTCCAACCGAAGTTATACGCGGTTCCGATGCCGGCGTGGGGGCAACCGTCGCTCATTGCGATAAAAATATCATTCTCTTGCAGTTTGATAACCGATTTATAAATCTTTTTGCCACCGATATTCATTTCGGTTTTGGGATAATCCCAAACCTCTTCATTACGGATAATGATCGCATGAGGATTATCATACTGAATCAATTCGGCTGTTTGATTATTCTTCAAATGAATAATGGTAAAGGTGGAATACGCCACCCCACGCACCGAACAAACCGGCAAGGTTGCCGCAATGGTTTCAACACATTCTTCCAAAGACAGACCCTCTGCCAGCATTGTGGAAATGATTTTAGAGGTCAGGGTGGAAAGAATACTTGCTTTAACACCGCTTCCAAGCCCATCCGACAACACGATAACGGTAGAATCATCGCTGGGTTCCACCACGTCTACGTGGTCACCGCAAAGCTGTTCGCCGTAATGATTTATACTTTTATATCCGATATCCGCACATAAATCATTCATCTTGAATGGACTCCTTTAATTTTGCCAAAGCGATTTTGGTTTCGGCGGCAGTTTCACCAAGCAGGGATGCAATTTCCTGAACGATCCGCATTTGCTTATCCACTACTCGATCGGCGACCTCGATGGTTTGGCGGCTGATATTTTCCTTCTTTTCACGCTCATTTTGCTCATCGGTAATATCTTTCATAATCGCGACCAGCAGATGGGAATCTTGGTCATAAACAACCGATTGCTCCACAAAGCGCTTATACTCGGCCAAATACACACGTTCGTCTCGAATATCACGTTTTGTTTGCAAAACGTCCATAAACACCTGAGGGTCCAGGATGCGAATAACCTGATCGCCAAGGATATCGTCGGCGCTGCGGATATTCATCAGTTTTCTTGCAGAATTGTTAATTTGCTGCACCTCAAGGTTTTCGTTCAGAACAATCAATCCGTTGGGAGAATTATTAACAATGGTATCCGAGAAGCTTTCCGCCTTATCCTTGAGGAAGGGCAGACACATCGAGCTTTCCGCTTTGCCTTGAATGATGGCAATCGCTTTTTCGCGGCAAGTGTTATATCCGCAAGAACCGCAATTAAGTTCTTGAGAAGGCTTGAATTTGCCCATCTGACGAAGAATGTTCTGAATTTCCATATCCGAGGGCATTTGGGAGCGTTGTTCGATACAAGAAAAGCTCTTTTTAAGTTCAATCGCTTTGGGCTGAGATACTTCAAAATCTTTTGTTCCTGCATACTCGGAAATTGCAATATAGTCCTTCACAACAGAGGCGCGATGGTATTTTTCCATAACCGGACCGCCAACACAGCTACCGATACAAGCAGACATTTCAATAAAGCACTTATGCACCTTACCGTCTATAATATCCTTCAGCGCGGCGATGCAATTTTCCACACCGTCGAGAGCAAGATATGTATAGCCGGGGGTATCCTGCGCCATTGTTTTAAGAACGCCGCCGGTGGTCGGAAAGAAGCGAGCGCGGGAACAAACCTCGTTGTCCATTTCCTTTTCCAGCTCGATTTTTTCTGCGCTTAACCATTCGGTGAGTTCTTCAAACGTAAGAACGGCATCCACGATGCCCTCGTAATATTCCGCTTCGTCTTTTTTGGCAACGCAAGGACCGATAAAGACGGTCTTTGCATTGGGAAATCTCGATTTTATATCCTTACAATGCGCCTGCATGGGGGATACAACGTCGGCCAAAAATTCCAACGCCTGCGGATAATGTTTTTGAATTAAAAGGTTAATGGAATGGCAACAAGAGGAGATAATAACATCTCTTTCTTCCTCTTTCAACATTCGTTCATATTCTGTTTTAACGATGGTAGCGCCTACAGCGGTTTCCTCAACGTCATAAAAGCCCAGCTTCTTCAGCGCGCTACGCATAGCGTGAATACCAACGCCCTCATAGTTCGCAATAAAAGAAGGGGCAAGACTTACCACCACAGGTTCCCCGCTCTGCAACAGCACCTTTACCTTTTCGGTTTCATCGACAATTTGCTTTGCATCCTGAGGGCAAACGACAAAACATTGCCCGCAAAGGATACATTCATTGCCGATAATATGCGCCTGATTTCCCGAAAAGCGAATGGCTTTAACAGGACAATGACGGATACATTTATAGCAGTTTTTACAGTTCGATTTTTTTAAGGTCAAACAATTCGGCATCTCCCGTTACTTCCTTTCCAATTGATTCAGCACCTGCTCTTGGAGAAATTCTTTAAAGTTCTCCTTTGTAATGCCCACATGAATATCATCATCCACTTGAATTGTCACACCAACGCGATTACACTTGCCGATACAAAAACTACCGGCAAGTGTAACCTCGTCTTCCAGATGATATTCTTCAACGGCTTTTTGCAGAAGCTCGACCATTTCGGGTGAACCCTTTAAATGACAAGAACTACCTACACAAACCTGAATGATCATATTATTTATACCTTCGCTTTGATGTTTTTCTCGAAGAACTCTTCAACGCTCTCGGGGGTTACGGAATAAAATGCATCATCAACGGTGACGCAAACTCCCTGCTGGCATTTACCCATACAAAAGGTGCCGCCCAGCTCCACCTTATCGCCGAGATTATTTTTACCGATGAGATACTGAAGCTGCTCTACTACCTGACGCGAGCCTTTAATATGGCAGGAACTGCCGATACAAACTGTGACTTTCATTATTTCAATCTCCTTTTATTCGTAATCCACAACGTCGACCCAAGAGAGCAAGAACTCGCGCTCTTTTTCGTTGCCCTTCACCGATTGAGAAGCAGCAACGATGGGCATCCATTTCTGAACATACTGCTTTGCGGTATTGCTCTTTTTACAGAACAGGTCCAGGTACTTTTTAGCGCTGTCGATATCGCCGTTCAACCAGAAGAGAAGGTAGGTACGGGCAGCATCCGCAGAAGCGTTGCCCTGCGTTGCATGAGACCAGTCCAGGATATAAGGAGTACCGTCCTCTGCAATAATAATGTTCGAGGGGTTAAAATCGCCGTGGCAAACCTTGTTGTGCTTGGGCATCCCTTCAAGGCGGGTATGCAGGTCATAGCGAGTAGTGGCATCCAACGCGGTGGCAGCAATCTTCCCGCTCATTTTATCTTTAAGCTTATTCAAGAGCGGGCATTTCTTGGCGTGGACAGAAAGCTGCAGGTCCACGAGCAATTCGAGATATTCATCCTTCTTTTCGCTCTCTTCTTCCATAAGCTGAGCTAAAGTCTTACCCTTGATATATTCGGATACGATGGCCCATTTGCCTTCGACCATAGTCACTTCAATCACTTTAGGGATATTAAGACCGGTTTCTTCGATTCTCGCCTGATTTAAGGCTTCGTTCAAAACATCCGCCTTGGAATAATCCTCGTTGAATACCTTTACACAACGATCGCCGTCACGGTAAATTGTTTTATTGTTTCTTACTGCGATAACTCTATCCAATTTCATTCCTCTTTCCTCCTTATTTCTTTGCCTTTTTGGCAATGTCTGCGGCGGTGGGCTTTTGGGTCTCTACAAAATGTTTGCCATAGTAGGCATTCAGATACATTTGCTTGATTTCGCTCATCAGAGGATAACGGGGGTTCGCACCGGTGCATTGATCGTCGAATGCCTGCTCAACCATTTCATCCAGATTATCGAGGAAGGCTTTTTCATCAACGCCGTAATCCTTAATGGTTTCCTTAATGCCAACCTTCGCCTTCAGGTCATTGATGGCCTTGATAAGATTTTCCAGCTTCTCTTCGTCTGTCTTGCCACCGAGTCCAAGATAATCGGTGATTTCGGCATAGCGAGCAAGGGTATGCGGATGATCGTACTGAGAGAAGGTACCCATCTTCGCAGGAGCCTCCGATGCATTGAAACGGAGAACCTCTTCAATCATCAGCGCATTCGCCACACCATGGGGCAAGTGATGGAACGCGCCGAGCTTATGCGCCATCGAGTGACATACCCCGAGGAATGCGTTGGCAAATGCCATACCTGCCATGGTGGCAGCGTTTGCCATCTTCTCACGGGCTTCCACATCGGTCTGACCATTCTCATAGGCACGAGGCAAATACTTAAAGATATTTTTAAGAGCCTGAAGCGCAAGGCCGTCGGTATAGTCGGTGGCGAGCATTGCGGCGTACGCCTCAACAGCGTGGGTAACAGCATCGATGCCGGAAGCAGCGGTGAGGCCCTTAGGAGCGCTCATATGGAAATCGGTATCGATGATGGCCATATTGGGGAGCAGTTCATAGTCTGCCAAGGGATATTTAACGCCTGTATCGCCATCGGTAATAACTGCGAAAGGAGTGACCTCAGAGCCGGTACCTGCGGAGGTGGGGACGGCGATAAAGTATGCCTTTTCACCCATCTTGGGGAAGGTGTAGACTCTCTTACGGATATCGATAAATCTCATCGCCATATCCATAAAGTCCGCTTCGGGATGCTCATAGAGAACCCACATAATCTTCGCAGCGTCCATTGCCGAACCGCCGCCGAGAGCGATGATGGTATCGGGCTGGAAAGCGGCCATCTGCTTGGCGCCGTCCTGCGCATTCTTCAAGGTAGGATCGGGCTGAACATCAAAGAAGGTGGTATGAGCAATGCCCATCTCATCGAGTTTATCGGTAATCGGCTTGGTATAGCCATTTTGATACAGGAAGGTGTCGGTTACGATAAATGCTTTTTTCGCACCGCGTACACTGCGAAGCTCATCGAGAGCGACCGGCAGACATCCTTTCTTGATATATACCTTTTCAGGCGCACGGAACCAAAGCATATTTTCCCTTCTTTCTGCTACAGTTTTAATATTTAAGAGGTGCTTAACACCCACGTTTTCAGACACCGAGTTGCCGCCCCAAGAGCCGCAGCCCAAGGTCAGAGACGGAGCAAGCTTGAAGTTATAGAGGTCGCCGATACCGCCATGGGAAGAAGGAGTATTCACAAGGATACGGCAGGTCTTCATACGAGCGGCAAACGCAGCGAGCTTCTCCTGCTCGGTTATTTCGTTAAGATATACAGAGGAGGTATGACCGAAACCACCGTCTGCAACCAGCTGCTCTGCTTTATCAAGAGCCTCCGAGAAATTCTTTGCCTTATACATTGCGAGTACCGGGCTGAGTTTTTCATGGGCAAACTCTTCAGAAAGCTCTACGCTTTCAACCTCACCGATGAGAATCTTGGTACCTTCGGGGACGGTTACGCCGGAAAGCTCTGCAATCTTAGCGGCAGGCTGACCAACGATCTTGGCATTGAGCGCTCCGTTGATGATGATGGTCTTGCGAACCTTTTCGGTTTCCTCGGGGTCAAGGAAGTAGCATCCACGCGTTGCGAATTCTTTCTTCACGGCATCATAGATGCTCTCAAGAACGATTACCGACTGCTCGGAAGCGCAGATCATACCATTATCAAAGGTCTTGGAATGGATGATCGAGTTGACTGCAAGGAGGATGTCTGCCGAGTCATCGATAATAGCGGGGGTGTTCCCTGCGCCAACACCAAGAGCCGGTTTACCGCTGGAATAAGCAGCCTTAACCATTCCGGGGCCGCCGGTAGCAAGGATGATATCGGCTTCCTTCATAACAGTGTTGGTCATTTCCAGAGAAGGAACGTCGATCCAGTCGATGATGCCTTCGGGCGCACCGGCAGCAACAGCAGCCTCAAGCACAAGTTTCGCGGCAGCGATGGTGCTGTTCTTTGCTCTGGGATGCGGAGAGATGATGATTGCATTACGCGTTTTTAGCGCAATCAGACATTTGAAAATTGCGGTCGATGTGGGGTTGGTGGTAGGAATGACCGCAGCAATGACCCCGATGGGTTCTGCAATCTTCTTGATACCAAACGCCTTATCTTCTTCAATGACGCCGCAAGTCTTGGTGTTTTTATAGGCGTTGTAAATATATTCAGAAGCATAGTTATTCTTGATAACCTTGTCTTCGACAATACCCATACCGGTTTCTTCAACTGCCATCTTTGCAAGGGGAATTCTCGCTTTATTGGCAGCAGAAGCGGCGGCCAAAAAGATTTTATCTACCTGCTCCTGCGTATAGGTAGCAAACATCTTCTGCGCCTCTCTGGTGCGTGCAATAGCCTCATTCAGCTTTTCCACGCTGTCTACGACTAAATAATTCCGGGTCTCCATTTTGTATCCTCCTAATTCAAATTACATAATTGGTTGTTCAGATGTGCAAGGGAAAGTGCTAAGTTTTCGTTTTGAAGCAGTACTCCGGCAGGAACCGTTAATTTGCACGGAGCAAAGTTCCAGATCGCCGTTATCCCGCTTTGGACCATTTGATCGCATACGGCTTGGGCGGAACCTTCGCCCACGGTGATGATACCGAGTTGAATCTTTTGCACTTTACAAAAATATTCAAATTGATTCATCGGAAGAATCTCGGTTTTACCGGCCAAGCTGATGATTTGCTCATTGGAATCAAATGCCGCCGCAATCTCAACGCCGTATTTTTGAAATCCATCAAATTGGAGCAATGCTCTTCCAAGTTTTCCTGCGCCCACAAGCACTGCTTTTGTTGCGCGGTTATATCCTAACACTTCTTCGATTTGCTTTATAAGCTCCTTTGTGATATATCCAAGCTTTGGTTTGCCGGCGCCACTTACCGATGCAAGGTCTTTGCGTACCTGAACATCACCAAGGTTCAGATTGTTTGCCATGGTTGTCGCTGATATATACGGAACCTTATCCGACGGTAGTTCTCGAAGAAAATCAAGATATCTCGGAAGTCTGCCCAAAGTCGCCTTTGATACAGATGTTTTTTCCATCGCACCTTCTCCTTTATTTCAAGTTCGCTATTATTTTAACAATTTTATAAAGGCTTGAAAATTCTTAAAATGGATAATCGGTATTATCGATATCGATAACCCTTATATCGATATCAAAAAACAAAGCCCAACCTCTTGATGGAGGTTGGGCTTAAAAATATGAATTTATAGGTATTTTCTCTTGGATTCACACAACTCGGTGATGAACTGTCTGTCCAGCTTCGATAATGCATATCCATTTTTATAAATCAAAATATCCTTATATACTTTTTTGTTGTCGGCGCATTTTCTTTGCACTAAATTATAACGCTCAAGCAAACTCTTTGGCGCAGGGGATACCCACATAAACGTTTCGGGGTTGCGCGATAAAAGGTCAAATTGGCTTGCCCGCTCAAAGATAAAGATTCTGCGCTCGATATTATCAGGCAGTTCTTCTTTGACCACTTTTGAAAGCGGCATAGAAGGGACATACGGATCGGCGTGTGCAATTTCTATATACTCCGCTAAATCTTCAAAAGTGATGGTTTCCTTCTCAGCCAAGGGGTTTTCTGCGCTCATAATAAGGGAATATGTAAACTCGGTAACAAGCTCATATTGAAACCCTTTTTCTTCAAGCATGGCTTTGAAGTATTTATCATAGCTCTCAGCATAACGGATAATGCCGAGTTTATAGTCATGATTCAGCATATTATGGATGGTGCGCTGGGAATTGGTTTCTTTATAGAAAACTTCGGCTGGTTCCTTAGAGAGTGATTTTGAAAATTCCGCAAACGCTTCCGATATATAACAGGCGCGGGGAACAGAAATGGAAAATTTCTGTTTTTTCGGTGTCCCTGCCTTATAGAACTTTTCAACCTCATCGATCTGACCAAGAATTCCTTTGGCAAAATTGATAAACTCTTCGCCTTGGAGCGTCAGTTTCATCCCATTTTGTGTGCGGTCGAATATGGTAATGCCGAGATCGGTTTCAAGTTCTTTTATGGAACGGCTGATATTCGGCGCCGCAATTAAAAGCACTTCCGAGGCTTTGCTGAGCGAACCGGCTTTTGCCACTTCCAAAGCATGCTTCATATGTAAAAGATTCAACAATCTTCACCACCATTTTGCATTATTTTTTATATTATAACATTTTATAAAAATAAAATCAATGTGTTTTGGTTTAACTTGAATTCATACATCAGGTATGCTATACTGGTTAAAAAAAGAAGGCAGGCAGTTTAGAAATTATGAATTTTTATATCAAACCATTTGATGCGCTCAGCGGCGCGGAAGTTTATGAAATTTTAAAAGCGCGTTCGGCGGTCTTTATGATGGAGCAAGAAATTCGCTATTTAGATATGGACGATATTGATTATCGCAGCCTGCACTGCTTTATGATGGAAGAAGGCAAGGTGATTGCCTATCTGCGCGCCTTTGCCGAGCCCGCGCAGCCAAATGTTTATCAGATCGGGCGGGTACTAACCACCCGCCGCGGCAGCGGGCTGGGGCGCGCCTTGATGGAGCAAAGCCTTAAGGCGCTCCAAAAGCAATTTGATTGCCGCAAGATCATTCTTCATTCTCAAACCCACGCGGCAGGATTTTATGAAAAATTGGGCTTTTCCCCCATCGGCGAAGAATTCACCGAAGCAGGAATTCCCCACATTACAATGGAATGTACTTTATAAAAAAATAAGCACCCGGTCGGGTGCTTATTTTTATTTGAATGTTTTGAATTTTTCGATAAATGCTTGGGCATTCTTTTCGGTTTCGCCGGGCTTGAAGACCGCCGAACCTGCCACAAAGACATTGGCACCTGCCGCTGCCGCAATGCCGACGGTCTGCAGGCTGATTCCTCCATCCACCTGAATCATATAATCCAAGCCGAGGTCCTCGCGCAGAGCGCGGAATTTCGCCACTTTCGGCATCATATCCGCCATAAAGGACTGACCGCCGAAACCGGGCTCTACCGTCATAACAAGGACCATATCGCAAAGGGGCAGATATTCCTTGATGGCTTCTGCAGGGGTGGCGGGTTTGACCGCGATGGCAAACATCTTTCCTGCGGCATGCACCTTTTCGGCAATCGCCTCAATCTCCCGGGTGGCTTCGCAATGGATACAGATGAGATCGGCGCCTGCTTTCAGAAAATCATCGATATATCGCTCGGGGCGATCGATCATCAAATGGACATCAAAAAAGGCATCGGAAACCGGACGCAAGCACTTATAGACCGGCGCGCCGAAGGAGATGTTTGGGACAAATGCGCCGTCCATCACATCAATATGCAACCATTCGGCACCGCCGCGGACCGCACTTGCGGTATCTTCCGCCAGCTTGGAAAAATCCGCCGAAAGGATCGAAGGGGATAAAATGTATTTCATAACGATTCCTCCGAATAGTAACTTTTACATTAAAAAACACCGCAGTTGCGGTGTTTTTTAAAAAAATTAGTCTTCCAATTGCTTAACCAACTCTACCAACGCGGTAACAGCGGCTTCTTCGTCTGCGCCGTCTGCCAAGATGGTAATATCGGTGCCCTTAATAATGCCCAAAGACAAAATGCCCAAAAGGCTCTTGGCGTTGATACGGCGGGAGCCGATCTCCACCCAGATGGAGCATTTAAATTCATTTGCCTTCTGGATAAAGAAGGTTGCGGGACGGGCATGAAGGCCAACGCTATTGGTTACCTGCACAGTTTGAGAATACATATAGAAGATCCTCCTGAATCATTCATAGTTTGTTTTTAATTTACTAATATATTAACGGAAATTTTTTCTTTCGTCAAGATGTTCTCCATTATTTTGTATATTTCACTAAATCGGAGATTTTTCAGACCACTTTTTTAGTTATTTTTAGGTAGTGCCATTTTAGTAAATTTTCACTGAATTTTTGCTAAAAATTTGACTTTTTCGACACAATTTATGTTACATAATTTACTTTTTCGAATTATGGAATACACGTCTTTTTTGCACATTATCAACAGGTTTGTGTACATATTAGGCTCATAACACCGCGTTTTTTCACAGTTTGAACAGAGTTATGCACAGTTTTGAACAACTCGGCTGCAAAATAATTTGGTTAACATAATTGTTTTTCGATACTGTACGCAGAAAGCGCGTTAAGGTCTAATCCCGCCGTATTTCCCGCCTTAAATTCATAATATGCCTGAGCCCCGACCATCGCTCCATTATCACCGCAAAGCGATAAGGGCGGCATAAATAATTGCTGGTCTTCTTCCTTGCCCGCCAGCAGTTTTTCCCGCAGCATGGAATTGGCGCTGACCCCGCCGGCGATGACCAAGGTCTTTTGATTATAGTCTTTCGCGCAGCGCAGGAAGTTTTCTGCCAAGATCCCGGTCACCGCTTCGCTATAAGAAGCCGCCACATCGGCAAGGTTGGGTTCTTCGCCCTTTTGGCGCGCGTTATGGACATAGTTGACAATGGCGGTCTTGACCCCCGAAAAACTGAAATCATAGGGATCTTCTTTAAACCGCACCTTAGGGAATTGGATGGCTTTGGGGTTGCCTTCTTTGGCGAGCTTATCCATATGGACACCGCCGGGGTACGGAAGACCCAGCACCCGCGCGCCTTTATCAAAGGCTTCCCCCGCCGCATCGTCCTTGGTGCGGCCGAGAATCTGATATTCGGTGTAATTTTTCACCAATACAATATGAGAATGCCCACCGCTGACAATCATCGCCAAAAAGGGCGGCTTGAGCTCAGGATACGCCAAATAGTTTGCCGCCACATGGGAGCGGATATGATGGACCGGAATCAGCGGCAGATTGCGGGCATAGGCATAGCCCTTGGCAAAATTCAAGCCCACCAGCAAGGCGCCGATCAACCCCGGCGCGGCGGTGACCGCCACCGCATCAATCTCATCCTCCGACAGCCCGCTTTGGCGGATACATTCTTCGGTCAACTGCGAGATTTTCTCGATATGATAGCGGGATGCAATTTCCGGAACCACACCGCCATAAACCTTATGGATATCAATCTGGGAGATGACGGTACTTGCCACTACCTCCCGCCCATCGCGGACAATGGCGACCGCGGTCTCATCGCAGGAACTTTCAAAACTTAAAATATTCACTCGGATACCTCCAACCGATAAACCAACCCATCTTCGGCGGGTTGCTGATAATAACCTTTGCGGATTCCGATTCGGCGAAATCCGAACTTCTCATATAGCGCCTTGGCGGCGGTATTGGACGCGCGCACCTCCAAGAACAATTCTTTGCCGCCCTGCTCTTTGAAGGTCTCCATCGCTTGCTGCAGCAAACGACCACCGATTCCCTTGCCGCGGGCATCAGGGCAAACGCCGATATTCAGGATATCCCCCTGCTCAAAGCTTTGGGAAAGCCCGCAAAAGCCCAGCAAGGTATCTCCCTCCATCGCCACCCAGAAAAAGCGGCTGGGGTCGGCAAGGGAAGCGGCAAAATCCGCCTCCGACCAGCTCTCTTTGGAAAATAATTCTTTATCCAAAGCCGCAACAGCGGGGATTTCTTTGGATGTCAATTTACTTACAGTCATACCAACTCTCTCCGCGCGCCACTTCCGCCAGCATAGCGACCGAAAGATCGGCGGCGCCTTCCATCTCCCGCTGCAGCAGCTCGGCAGCACGCTCCGCATCGGCGCGGGAGGATTCGATAATCAATTCATCGTGGACCTGCAAAATCAGATGGGCATCCAGCCCTTCCTTACGCAAGGCCTGAAAAACTCGTACCATCGCGATTTTGATGATATCGGCGGCGGTTCCCTGAATGGGGGTATTGAGCGCCACCCGCTCCCCGAAGGAGCGCTGAATGAAATTGGCCGATTTGAGTTCCGGCAGGTAACGGCGGCGGCCCATCAGCGTGGTGACATAGCCGTCCTTTTTCGCCTGCTCGACAATGCCGCTCATATAAGCGCGGACACCGCTGTATTGCTCTAAATATTGCTCGATATAGGCCTTGGCTTCCTTTTTGGAAACCCCGATATCTCCCGCCAAGGAAAAATCGGAAATGCCGTATACAATCCCGAAATTGACCGCCTTGGCCTGCCGCCGCATCTCCGCGGTGACCATAAAGGCAGGAACGCCGAAGACGGTGGCGGCGGTGACGGTATGGATATCCTCCCGCTCACGAAAAGCACGGATCATCGTCTCGTCCTTGGCGATATGCGCCAGCACCCGCAGCTCGATTTGAGAATAGTCGGCATCCAGCAGGATGCGGTCTTCGCTGCCTGCGATAAACATCCGCCGCAGTTCTCTGCCCAGCGCATCGCGGACAGGGATATTCTGCAGGTTGGGCTCGGAGGAGGAAATTCTTCCGGTCTGGGTGACGGCTTGGTTATAGGTGGTGCGGATGCGGCCATCTTCCTCAATCAGTTTCAATAGCCCTTCGCCGTAGGTGGAATGTAATTTGGCATATTTGCGGTATTCCAAAATCTTGGCGACAATGGGCTCGTCCTTGAGTTTTTCCAAGACATCCGCATTGGTGGAATAGCCGGTCTTGGTCTTTTTACCACCCTTTAAGCCCATCTTGACAAAGAGGATCTCCCCCAACTGCTTGGGGGAATTGAGATTAAAATCTTCCCCTGCCAGAGCGCGGATCTCCTGCTCCAATTCGCTGATATGGTCCGCCAATTTGGCATTATATTCGGTCAGGCGGGCGCGGTCCACCGCAAAGCCCCGCTGCTCCATATCCGCCAAGACGACCGTCAGCGGCAGTTCCACATCGAAGAGCAGCGCTTCCTGCCCATTTTCGCGAATCGTTGCCATCAACGCCTCGCACAAAGCGGGCAGCAATGCCACGCAATCTTCGGCGGTTTCAGCGTTTTTTCCAAGATATTTTTTCAGCAGATGGGGCAGGTCGTATTTATCGCCCGGATCCGCCACATAGGCGGCAATCATACAATCAAAATAGGGAACACCGCGAAAGTCCAAGCTATAAAACTGCTTGGCATCGTAGGTAAAGATATTTTCCACCTGACCTAGCAAGGTCTCGCCGTCTTCCAGCAGCACAACCCGATCCTGATAGCGGGCATAAAACCCATCGGTCTTAATAAAATAAAGACCGTTTTCTTTGAAATAATCCAAATAGTCGGCAGCTTTGCCTTGCATCCGCTCGGGCTTTTCATATTGCTCGGGGGCGCGCACCGCAAACAGCGATGCGATGCTCTCCAGCTCCAGATCCTGCAGCAAGGCTGCCAGCTCGGCGGTATTAAACTCCGCCACCTTCAAGACCTGCTCATCCAATTCGATGGGCACTTCGCGGCAGATTTTGGCCAAATCGTAGGATAGGTAGGCCATCTCTTTGCTTGCTTCTAATTTATTACGCAAAGCGGGTTTAATCTCTTCCAGATGGGCATACACCTCATCCAGCGAGCCATAGGTTTGGATCAGATCCAATGCACCTTTTTCGCCGATGCCTGCCACACCTTTAATATTATCGGAGGTATCCCCTTGGATCGCCTTGACATCGATCAGCTGGGCGGGGTTCAAGCCGTATTTTTCCTTCACCGCGGCGGTATCGTAGATCTCCATCTCGCTGCCGCCTGCGCGGGTAACTGGCATCAAAATCCGCACCCCTGCATCCGCCAGCTGGAAATCATCCCGATCGCCCGAGACAATATCACATTCCCAGCCCTGCTCGCAGCAATAGCGGCTGACGGTACCGATAATATCATCCGCTTCATAGCCGGCCAGCTCCAAAATAGGAACATTCATCGCCCGCAGCACCGCTTTGAGCGGTTCCACCTGCGCGGCCAGATCTTCCGGCATTCCCTTGCGCTGCGCCTTATAATCGGCATACATTTTATGGCGGAAGGTCTTTTCCCTTAAATCAAAGGAGACCGCCACCATATCGGGCTTGGAAATTTCAAAATATTTATGGTAAAGCTTTAAAAAGCCGAAGATGCCGTTGGTGGGGCGGCCATCCTTGGTGGAGAGCGCGCGGATGGCATAATAGGCGCGGTTCAAGATGGAGTTGCCGTCAAATATCAAAAGTTTCATCAAAATCTCCTTCGTTCCAGAGAATATTTTTACTCTTTATAAAATCATTTAAATCTTGGGGCAGCGGGCAACGCAGAGCAATCGCACGCTTGGTGATGGGATGGGCAAAGGCAATCGATGCCGAGTGCAATGCCTGCCTGCCTAACGCGGCATCCTCCTGCCCATAAAGGAAATCCCCTGCCACCGGCGCGCCTAAATGCGCCATATGGACACGGATCTGATGGGTACGGCCGGTATCTAATTTGAGATGAACCAGGCTATAGCCCTCGCCCTCTGCCAATACCTTATAATGAGTGATCGCCCCATCCCCTTGAGGATCGACCCTACGCGCCAGCACCGAGCCGGGCATCCGCGCGATGGGGGCATCCACCGTTCCTTGCTTTTGGGGCAAGGTTCCTTGCAGAATGGCAAGATAGGTGCGAACCACCTGATTCTTCTTTAAATCTTCCCCCAACACCCCCGCGCTATGGGCATTTTTCGCCAGCAAAATTGCGCCGCTGGTATCCTTATCCAAGCGGTGGACCGGGCGGAAAACAAATTCTCTGCCCCGCAGATAATAGGCGACCGCGCCCGCCAAGGTGGCGCCATGGTTGCCCAGCGACGGGTGGGTTGCCAATTTGGGGGGCTTATCCACCACCAAAAGGTCTTCATCCTCATAGAGAACCGAAAGGGGCAGATCCACCGGTTGAATATGCGCGTTATCCACCTGACTTTCACGGTTGACGATCCGCACGGTGAGCAGATCCCCTTTTTTGAGTTGCTTTTGCACTGTGACCCGCTTTCGGCCGATGGTAATGCCGTAAGGATTACGCTTTAAGCCCGCCAGAACGCGCGCGGAAAATCCCCGCTCTTTCAAAAAGGAAAGAACGGTTCTGCCTGCATCCTGCTCTTCAATTTCATAGGCAATTTTACGATAATCCAAGGCATAATTCTCCATTTTATATACTTATCTTTTAGTTTATCATAAATAATAAGATTTTACAATATTTTTTCTGCTCTCTTGTTTCGACAACATTTCTTTTTGGGGGATGCTATACTTAGCCCATGGTTATTTACGTTGACATTTTATTCTTCACCAATTTTATTATGGATACCCTGCTGCTGGCCACCACCGCCTTGATTGCTGCCCGCAAGCTGACCCCTTGGCGGCTGCTCACCGCGGCGGCGGTGGGGGCGCTTTTTGGCTGCCTGCTCTTTTTTGCCCGCCTGCCCCTCGCGGTGATGCTGCTTTTGAAATTGGCGGTGCCTGCCGCCATCCTGCTTTTGGCCTTTCCCTTCGAGCGGCTGCTCTCCTACGGGCGGACCGCGCTGATCTATTTTGCCGCCCACCTGCTCTTTGGGGGCGGGATGTATGCCTTTTATGCCTTCACCGATGCGGGCAGCCATATCCGCGCCTCCAATGGTGTTTATTATATGGATCTGCCCCTTTGGCTGCTGCTTTTGCTCTCCTTTGGGTTTTATGGGGTGACCCGCGGCTTTTTCCATCTGCTCAATCTGCGGAAAGAGAAATCCTTTCTCCACACCCTGACCGTGGATGGGCAGAATCTGCTCGCCCTTTTGGATACCGGCAATTCCCTTTATGATCCCATCTCCTTAAAGCCGGTCATCCTCTGCCAATGGGATTGCCTTTCCCTGCCGGAAGAACTGCTGCAAGCGATTTTACATAGCGATACCGCGGCGCTCCCCCGCCTTTCCAAGCAGTTCCCCCGCTTAAAGCTGCGGCTATTACCCTATACCGATGCCACCGGCGCCCGCCGATTGATTTATGCCTTTTCTCCCCAAAGCCTGCAAATCGATCAGGTGGAGCGGGATGCGCTGATCGGCATTACCCTGCAGCCCCTTTCCCCCGACGGACGTTTTCAAGCACTACTACATAGAGATTGGAGCAACTTATGAACATTCTGCGCTATTACTTAATGTATCACCCCGCCCTTGCCAAACTTCTGCACCGCTTGGCAGGGAAGGTCCACTATGCCAACGGCTATATCACCCTGCCGCCGCCCCTTTCCGCCGAGGAGGAGCGGCAATTCATTGAGGCTTTGGACCAAGGAGAAGCCTATGCCTCTCAAAAGCTGATCGAGCATAATCTACGGCTGGTGGTTTATATCGCCAAGCGATTTGAAAACACCGGCATCGCCGCCGACGATCTCATCTCCATCGGCTCCATCGGGCTGATCAAGGCCATTCATACCTTTCGTTCGGATAAAAATATCAAGCTGGCAACCTACGCTTCCCGCTGCATCGAAAATGAAATTCTAATGTTCCTGCGCAAAAACCACGCCCAGCGCTCCGAAGTTTCATTGGATGAACCCCTCAATGTGGATTGGGACGGCAACGAGCTTTTACTTTCGGATATTTTAGGTACCGATGCCGATAGCGTCTCGCGGAATTTAGAGGAAGATATCGAGCGGCAGATTCTGCACGCTGCGCTGGAGCATATCCCCCTGCGGGAGCGGATGATTATGGAGATGCGCTTCGGGCTGGGCGGGTATCGGGAGATGACCCAAAAGGAGGTGGCGGATATCCTTGGCATCTCCCAATCCTATATCTCCCGACTGGAAAAAAAGATCATCGCGCGGCTCAAACGAGAAATCGAAAAAAATATATAAAAGCAGCCCATCGGGCTGCTTTTTTTATCCAAAATATGCAAAAACATAAAAATTCGAGGAAATCAAAGCATTTAAGAGCATTTCAGAGCATTTGAAAGAATACGGCAAAGCCGCTCGGTTTGGACATTGCCTTTTGCAGGAATATTTTGATTTTTTACGAAAAAATATGACTTTTTTTGAAGAAATTTATTGACAAACCGCATGGAAGTGATTATATTATAAACTGAAATATTATTATTTATAAAGGTTGGGAAAACAGCGTTGAAAAACATTATTGAACTGAAAAACATTCATGTTTCTTTTGACGGCGAAGTGATTTTGGATCACTTTAATCTGGCGATCAAGGATAAGGAATTTGTCACCCTGCTGGGTCCTTCGGGCTGCGGCAAGACCACCACCTTACGGACGATTGCCGGCTTTGTTCAGCCGCAAGAGGGATGCGTTTTATTTGAAGGGCAGGATATCAGCAAGCTGCCCGCTCATAAGCGCCAGGTCAATACAGTTTTCCAGCGGTATGCCCTCTTCCCCCATTATAATGTTTATGAAAACATCGCCTTTGGCTTACGCATCTCCAAGACCCCCGAAGAAGAGATCGAAAAGCGGGTGAAAGAGATGCTGGCGCTGGTCAACCTCAAGGGCTATGAAAAGCGCAATGTTTCTTCCCTTTCGGGCGGTCAGCAGCAGCGGGTCGCCATCGCGCGCGCTTTGGTCAATAACCCCAAGGTTCTGCTTTTGGATGAGCCTTTGGGCGCCTTGGATCTCAAGCTGCGCAAGGGGATGCAGAACGAGCTTTTGCGGATCCAGCGGCAGATGGGCATCACCTTCATCTATGTTACCCACGATCAGGAAGAAGCGCTGACCATGAGCGATACTGTCGTTGTCATGAAAGACGGGCTGATCCAGCAGATCGGCACCCCCGAAGATATTTATAACGAGCCTGCCAACCCCTTTGTCGCCGACTTTATCGGCGAAAGCAACATCCTCGGCGGCAAGATGATCCGCGATTATCTGGTGGAATTTGAAGGAATTGAGTTCCCCTGCGTGGATGCGGGCTTTGGCGAGAATGTCGATGTGGATGTGGTTGTCCGCCCCGAGGATATTGAAATTCTGGATGCGGCAAACGAAATGCTCTGCGGCACGGTGGAGACGGTCACCTTCAAGGGTGTGCATTATGAAATGATGGTGCGCTCTGAGAACTTCCTTTGGAAGATCCATTCCATCAAATGCCGCGAACCCGGCGATAAAATCGGAATGAAGATCATTCCCGAATATATCCATATTATGAAAAAGGAGGCGGGTACCGTAAATTGAAAAAAAAGTTAATTGCGGTTCCATACTATGTATGGGCGGCGGTATTCATCGTTGTTCCGCTTCTGATGATTGCCTACAGCGCCTTTACCGATGCTCAAGGGAATTTCACGCTGGACAACATTGTCCAGATCGGGAAATACTGGCCGGTGATGCTGCGCTCGGTGCTTTATGCCTTGGTCGCCACCGTATGCTGCCTGGTCTTGGGCTATCTGCTGGCTTATTTTATGGCGCAGCAATCGGAGCGGACCAAAACCATGCTGATGATCTTGCTGATGCTGCCGATGTGGATCAATTTTGTTCTGCGCACCCAGGCGATGCAGGATCTTTTGGATCTTTTGCAAAATTGGCTGCGGGTCGCAGATATCCCCCTGCAGATCAGCAACAATCCCTTTGCGGTGGTTTTGGGCTTAATTTATAACTATTTGCCCTTTATGGTTCTGCCGATCTATACCTCTTTGGAAAAATTGGATCAGCGGGTCATTGAAGCGGCGGAAGATTTAGGCGCCAATCGCTTCAATGTCTTCCGCAAGGTGATTTTGCCGCTCACCATGCCCGGTATCGGCAGCGGCATCATTATGGTCTTTGTTCCAACCATCTCCACCTTTGTCATCTCCGAAAAATTAGGCGGTGCCAAGCACAACCTGATCGGTAATGTCATTCAAGAGCAGTTCCTGCAGGTGTATAACCCCAATGTGGGCGCGGCGATCAGCTTGGTGATGCTGCTCCTGATCCTCTTTATTCTGATCATCTTCAGTGCGCTGGATGAGGAGACCAAGGAGGGGCTGCTATGAGAAAGTTTTTTGAAAAAAGCTATATGGCGCTGGTCTTCGGCTTCCTTTATCTGCCGATTGCCTACCTGATCTTCTTTTCCTTCAACGAAGGCAAATCCAAGGTTATTTTCAGTGGCTTTACGCTGCAAAATTATGTGAACCTCTTCCGCGATGAAGAGATTATGCAAGCGCTGCTTAATACGCTGATCATCGCCGCCATCTCTTCGGTGGTGGCGACCATCATCGGAACGATGGCCGCCATCGGTATTCAGCGGTTACGCAAATGGCAACGCAACGCGGTGATGAATGTGACCTACATTCCGGTATTAAACCCCGATATCATCACCGGTGTTTCGCTGATGCTGCTCTTTTCCATCTTTGGCATCACCTTGGGCTATGGTCCGGTATTGCTGGCGCACATCACCTTTAATATCCCCTATGTCATCTTGGCAGTTAGCCCCAAGCTGCGGCAGGTGGATTCTTCCATCTACGAAGCGGCGCTGGATCTGGGCGCCTCCCCCGCTCTTGCCTTCCGCAAGGCGATCTTGCCCCAGATTATGCCCGGTATTATCTCCGGCTTTATGATGGCGCTCACCCTTTCGGTGGATGATTTTGTTATCACCTTCTTCTTAAAGGGTGTGGAGGTGGAAACCTTGGCCACCATGATCTATTCCACCACCAAGGTCCGCATCGATCTTTCGATGAACGCCCTTTGCGGTGTGATGGTCTTAGTTGTTTTAATTATTCTGATCCTTGCCAATCTTCCTCAAAAGAAGGATGGCAATAAAAAAAGAGAGGAACGCATCTGATGAATCGAGCCAAACGCTTGGTGGCTCTGGCGATGGCAGTGGTATTGCTGCTTTTGCCCTTGAGCGGCTGCAAGCAATATGAGCCCAACGAGGTTTTATATGTCTATAACTGGGGCGAATATATGGATGAGCAGGTCAACGAGCTTTTTGAGCAGGAGACCGGCATCAAGGTCATTTATAAGATTTATGACAACAATGAATCCATGTATGCCGTTGTCAAAAACGCGCCCGGCACCTACGATGTTGTCTTCCCTTCCGACTATATGGTGGGGCGGATGATTGCCGAGGATATGCTGGAGCCCATCAATTTTGACAACGTTCCCAACTTCCAATATATTATGAAGGATTTTAAGAATCTGGATTATGATGCGGGCAACCAATATTCGGTTCCCTACACTTGGGGAATGGTGGGGCTGCTTTATAATACCAAGATCGTGAAAGAAACCCCCACCAGCTGGGATGCCCTCTGGGACGAGCAATATCAAGGGCGGATCTTAATGTATAATAACTCCCGCGATACCTTAGGGGTCTCGCTGCTGCGCAACGGCTGCTCTTTGAACACCACCAGCGAAGCCGAGCTGCGGGTCGCCAACGACGAACTGATGAAGCAAAAGGATCTTTTGCAGGCCTATGTTTCGGACGATATTTTCGGCAAGATGGAAAGCGGCTCTGCCGCCCTCTGCCCCGCCTATGGCGGCGATGCCATCTCGATGATGGGGGAAAATCCCGATCTTGCCTGTGTCTTCCCCGAAGAAGGCACCAATCGGTTTATCGATTGCGTCTGCATTGTGAAGGACGCGCCCAATAAGGAAGCAGCAGAAAAATACATCAACTTCCTTTGCCGGCAGGATATCGCCGAAATGAACCGCGATTTCACCGCCTATTCCACCCCCCAGCAGCAGGTCTACGATGCGCTGCCCGAGGAGATCAAGAACGATCCCATCGCCTATCCCGATGCGGAAATTATTCGAAAATCGGAAGTTTACGACCACCTGCCCCAAGAGACCTTGGAGCTCTATAATTCCCTTTGGAATGATTTAAAAAACAAATAAGAAAAAGGCACCCGCTGATGCGGGTGCCTTTTTTAAATATAATCTTCAAAATAAACTTTGGGAACTTTAAAGACCTTTCCATTGAGATAGGAAAGAAAATGATCTTCGGGAAGCTTAAATTCCAGCGAATAGGCATAAAGGGCTTGATGACGGAAGGGGTTTTTCTTATTCTCTGCCACCCTGCCGTATTTCATATCCCCTGCCACCGGATGCCCCTCAAAGGCAAGGTGGGCGCGGATCTGATGGGTTCTGCCGGTGACCAACTCGATTTCCAACAGCGATAGCCCGTTGCCTTCCCGCAACACCCGATAGCGGGTGATAATCTCTTTAAAGCCTTCCTTCTTTTGGGCGGATACCTGCACCATATTTTGGTTGGCATCCTTTTTCAGCCACGCCTTCAAAGTGGCCGCCTTACGGTTAAATTGCCCCAATGCCAATGCCAGGTACCGCTTTTCCACTTGGCGGTATTTGACAATCTCATAAAGAGCGCGGCCCGCCTTGGCATTTTTGGCGACAATGACGATCCCGCCGGTATTTTTATCCAGGCGGTTACAGAGCGCAGGGGTAAAACTGGCTTCCGCATCGGGATCATAATCTCCCTTTTGATACAGGTAAAGCAAAATATGGTTGATCAGCGTATCGCGGCTGCCATGGTCATCGGCGTGGACCGGAACACCCGCTTTTTTATCCACCAGCATCAGGTTTTCATCTTCATAGACGATCGAAAGCTCGGGCTGATAGGCGATGGAGCGGAAATCGCTTTTCTTCTCGGTGAAAAATTCATCGTTGATATACATTTCCACAATATCGCCTTCCGCCAAGCGGGCGTTGCCTTCCGCCCGCTTGCCGTTGACCTTGATGGATTTTTTGCGCAGATATTTATACATCAGCGAGGGGCTTAAATTGCCCGCCACCTTTTGAACAAAGCGGTCCAATCGCTGCTCTGCATCGTTTTTGGTTATCTCAAATCGTTTCATTTAAACTTCCATATCATAGATTTATAGTGCGGTTTTTTGGTCAAAAGCAGAGTGAACAAAATCCAACGGATCGGATCGACTCTTCTGAAGAATTTCCGCGCCAGCGCTTCGGCAAACTCAGCCACCGCATTGCGCTCTTCTTCGCTGATCTCTTCGGTGGCATACAGAGCCTTTTGCAAGACAGGGGCGATCGGCTTCATCGGCAGCGGAGCAAGCTCCAGATTATCGACCCGCTGAGCAAAGGAATCCAGCAACTCGCCTTCAAAGAACTTAAAGCCGCGCATCTGCATCAGGCGCAGAATCACATTATACGCTGTCTGCACCCCTTCGGTCGCAGGGAGGGTACGGATCTTTTTCAGTCGGCTGTAATGCAAATACCATAGCCCGCCGACGATGGTTCCCAACAGCAGCAGCAACAGCAAAAGTTCAATCACCAGCAGCCACCATCCGCTCTCCTTGCTCAGATCGGGCACAAGATTTTCGAGGGGTTGATCCTGCGGAGGTTCGGTCTCTATCGGCTCGGGGATGACATCATAGATGACGATTCCTTCCGGCTCGGTATATTCGACCTCCACATCGCTCTCATCGAACTGAGGCTCCTCGCCTTGGTCCGAAAGATCCAGCAGGTAGTAATTGCGTTCCACACCGAAGCCCGCGGTGGGCTCAAAGGAGACCCAGCCGACACCGTCGAAATAGACCTCTACCCAAGCGTGGTGGTTATAATCGTAGATCTGCGCGGAATAATAATCCACATCCACCAGCTCCGGTTGGACATAATATCCGCTGACCACCCGCGCGGGGATTCCAAGACTGCGGAGCATCGCGGTCATGGAGGAGGCAAAGAGGGTGCAATAGCCATCCTTTTTCTTATTTTGATAGAGGAAATATTGAATCTGGTCAAAGGCATCCGCAGGAGTACCGTCCTCGCGGGAAAGCTTGCGGCGCTCGGTTGAATAGCTATAGTTTTCCCGCAGGTACCGTTCGATCGCCTGCACCTTTTCGATGGTATCCTCATAGGGAGCGGTGATTCTTTGGGCGTCCCTCCAGACCAGATTGCGAAGTTGGGTGGGCAGGACCGTATAATAGTTTCGGACAATTTGGCTATAAACCCATTCATTGCTCAGATACATATTCTGACGCGCTTTTTGCCTGCGCAGCGTCTGATAGGCATCCTGATTGGCTTGGAATTTGCCCAAAAAGTCGTTTGCAGTCAGCATCGGGGAGGTCACCTTAAAGGAATAGGTGCGATCGGAGGGTCGTTTAAGGGAAAGCAGAAGGGTATCTGCCATCTGCTCCAGCCTGGTATAATCTCCCTCGGGGGCGACATCCGCCGCGCCGCCGGGAATACCAAGGAAATCACTCGCCCGATATTGGGGACGGACTGTGACAACATCGTTGACATAGCCTTCCTGCTCCGCATCCACCGCGTCCAGCTTGGCCTTCTTGGGATCGCCGCTGGGGGCGGTCAGAGTCAGGTAGTTATAGTATTGGTTATACTCATAGAAATCAGGGTTCAGGCGCTCCTTCAGCAAGGATTCAAAGTTTTCGTCCGCCGCCATCCATCCTTCGTCGGTGATCGACAAGGTGGGGCGGTAGCGCAGGTAGACCGGCAGCTCGGTCTGCGTTGTGACCTTCGCCACCTTCAACCGACGCCAACGGGGAACCTCAAGGCTTAACGCCTCATCCTCCTCCATATAGCCCGCCACATTCAGGTTCTTTTCATAGGTTTCGGCAAAGACCAGATTCAGCGCGTCTTCCGCCAAAAGATCGATCGACTCCCGCACCTGATCCATCTGGACAATGGGGCGAGAATAGATAAAGGAGGCGGTGCCGATGGTGATGATCAGCAACATCGCGGTGACGATCATTCCGAAATTACCGCTTTGGGCGGCAAAGGCCAACCGCTCTTTGGAGGTATATTTCTTTCGGGTCTTTTGGGCTTTTTTGCCCTTTTCTTTTTTAGGCTTCTTTTCCCTCGCCTTGGATACAGAGCGGGTCAGGCTCTGCCCATAGCAGCCCACCACCGCCGAAAGAAAGATGCTGAAGGCGATATAATGGGGCACAATTCCGTAGAAGAAGAAGGGAACCAGCAACGCTCCCGGCACCAAAACGGAAACGATCGGCGGAATTCTGCGGAACAATGCCAGAGCAAAAAACACCGAAGCGATCAGAGAAAGAAGAATGATGGCGGTATAGAAATACCGCTGCAGAATCATTGGGGTCTTGAGGACATCGGCGATATCCATCGTCATATAGTCCTTATAGTCAGAATAATCCGGCTGGGCCGCCAGCAGATGGATGGTATAGTTATAACACACCTCCAGCGACCGCCAGAGCGATTGATAGAGGGGGGCGGCGATCTTCCAGCCGATCAGCGAGATGGCGGCAACACCGCCCAAAACACTGAAGAATACCCGCTTATACCAAACCATCAAAATCATCAATCCGAAGGCGAGCGCCGAGATCAGCAGCGTGACGATGGGGTGGATATTCATATCCAAAGCGGTGGTGTTGCAGAATAAGTAGCCCACCAGACCGACATAAAGGAGCAGCATCTCCAGCAGGACACCGCCTGCGGTGCTGCTTTGGTTCATCTGCACCTGCGCGGGAACATAAATAGGCTTGGAGCGTTTACTCATCCTTCCGCACCCCCTTCCAATTCCTCTAAGAGAATCAGCTTCATCTGTTGATTGCAGGGCTCTTGCTCGGGGCGAATGAGAATGCATTGCAGATCAAAGTTTGCGCCCAGCAAATAGGGGCGCAGAGCCTTGGTCAGGTCCTCGGCAGGCATGGAGGTGACGATATAGAGCGCGCCGCCCTGCAGAGAAGAAAAATCCACCTCCGAAAGGGATTGCTCCAAGCTTCCCCGCTTCATCATCGGGGCCATCGCGAAGGCTTCGGAAACCTCCATCTGCTCCTCAATGGAGGAGATGCTTTGATGCTGAAGAACATAATCATAATTGGGATATCCCAAGGTAATACGAACCTCTTGCTCCGCCAGAAGGGCGCTGACCTGCAGCACCACCTCCACCACACCGTCGGTGAGGCGGCGGTTGAGCAGGCGATCCTCTTCATAGGGGAAAAGGTCGGCGAGCACCATAATATTCTGGCAGGAATTTTCCCAATAGGTCTTGACGATCATTTTGGAAAGGCGGGCGGAGAGCTTCCAATGCACATTCCGCAAGGTATCGTATTCATTAAATTCCCGAATCCCCGATAAATCGCCGTTGTTTTTGGTTTCCCTGCCGCCGGCGGTCACGGTATTTTCCTGCTCCTGCGGGCTGGGGTTCAAGGAAAGCGCCAGATGCAGATCGCGGGGGCAGGCGGTGATATTGGATTGGGATGCAATCTTCCGCCGAATGCGAAAGAGCTTCATAAAATCATAAAATTCCACCCAATCGATCCCCACATTATAGACCCCGCGAACATTAAAGCGCAGCGGGATCTCCAGAATGCTTTTACCAAAGGCGCGGTAATGGGCGATGGTATAGCCCTTGACCGAAGCATCGCCTTGGGGATTGGAGGCGGTAATGCCGAATTTCATCATCGGCAACATCAACGGTGTTTTACTCTCGATCTGCACCTTCATCATCACCTGCTCCATCCGATGCACCTTAACCGGTGCAGGGACAGCACGGATCTTAACCAGCATCAAGCTGATTAAAAGGCAAAGAAGAGAAACGATCGGCAGCAAAAGCACCACCGCTAATGTAAACAGCGAAATGGAATCATACAGCGCTTGGGAAAAGACAAACGCCGCGATCAATATCGCCAGATATGTCAGACGAGAACGAATCATAATTTCAAGATTTCCTTATTATTTCAAAATCGGTGCTTTAACGGTATCTCTCAATTTTTCCAAGATGGCAGAGGCCGTCAGCCGCTCTATTTTCGCTTCGGGAGAAAGCATCAAGCGGTGGGAAACGATGGCCTCATACATCTCCGATACATCGCGGGGAATGACATAGGAACGCCCTTCCAACAATGCCGCGGCACAAGCAGCACGCATCAATGCAAGGGAAGCACGCGGCGAAGCTGCCAGAGCGATCATATTGTTTTCACGAGTGGCACAAACCAGCTCGACGATATATTGCTTGACCGCATCGTCCACATGAATCTCTTCGACTGCCTTTTGCAGCACCAAAATCTCCTCGGGAGAGGTTACCGCTTCCACCGAATCCATCGGATTGATGCCGTGGCGATCGCCGATAATCAGCGCTTCCTGATCGGCGGTAGGATACCCCATCGACATCTTCATTAAAAAGCGGTCCAGCTGGGCTTCGGGCAAGGGATAGGTACCGATATAACCCAAGGGGTTCTGGGTTGCCACCACCATAAAAGGCTCGGGCAATTTATGGGTCACACCATCCACAGTGACCTGCCGCTCTTCCATCACTTCCAGCAACGCAGATTGGGTCTTGGGAGAGGTGCGGTTGATCTCATCGGCGATGAGGATATTGGTCATACATACACCGGGTTTATAGACAAATTCGCCGGTCTTACCGTCCGGCGCGGTGAAGCCCGAAATATCGGTCGCCATAACGTCGGGAGTAAACTGCACACGCTTGGCATCCAAGCCTGTGGCGCGTGCCATGGCAACAGCGGCGGTAGTCTTACCCACGCCGGGAACGTCCTCGACCAAAATATGACCTTTAGAAAGCAAGGCGATCAAAAGCATCCGCAGTTGGTCGTCTTTACCGATGATGACCTTTTTCATCTCATCTAAAATCTTACCGCACAACCGCTTTTTCATTTCCATATTCTGTAGATTTTCCATTCTCGTTCTCCTTAAAATACATAATATATCAATTTAATAATAATAAATATTTATAATAATTGCAAGGTTTTTTTCTTTTGTTTACACTATACTGTTGACGAACAGACCATTTTCTTATAAAATAAATATATTAACGATTATGGAGGCAAAACCAATGCTCTATCAAAGCACCCGCAATAAAAATCTTACCGCTACCGGCCCGCAGGCGATCCTGCGCGGCATCGCGCCGGACGGCGGACTTTATATGATTCCCGATTTTTCGGCCGTTTCCTTGGATTGGAAAGCCCTTTTGGATTTGGATACCATCCCGATGGCCGCCAAGATCCTGCAGGCGATTCTGCCCGATTTCAGCCCCGAGGAAATGGAAGAACTCTCTAAAAAAGCCTACTGCGGCAAATTTGAGAGCGAGGATCTCACCCCCCTTGCCAAGGTGGGCAACCGCTATGTTCTGGAGCTGTTTCGCGGCCCGACCAGCGCCTTTAAAGACGTGGCGCTTTCGATGCTGCCCCAGCTGATGACCGCATCCAAAGAAAAGACCGGCATGACCGAAGAGATTGTCATCCTCACCGCCACCAGCGGGGATACCGGCAAGGCGGCGCTGGAAGGCTTCCACGATGTGGAGGGCATCCGTATCATCGTCTTCTTCCCCAACAACGGCGTCAGCGCGGTGCAAAAGGCCCAGATGGTCACCCAAAGCGGCAATAATGTTCTGGTCGCTGCCATCAACGGCAATTTCGACGATGCCCAGACCGGTGTCAAAAAGACCTTTGCGGCAGCCGCCGATGCCGAATTGAACGGAATCGAGCTTTCCTCTGCCAACTCCATCAATATCGGTCGCTTAGCACCGCAGGTCGTCTACTATTTCAAGGCCTATGCCGATTTGGTACGGGAGGAGACCATCAAGGTCGGGGACGAAGTCTCCTTTGTGGTCCCCACCGGCAATTTCGGCGATATTCTGGCAGGGTATTTTGCCAAGAAATTGGGTCTGCCTGTGAAAAAACTGATCTGCGCTTCCAACGAAAATAAGGTGTTGACCGACTTTTTGGAAAAGGGTCTTTACGACCGCAAGCGCCCCTTCTATAAGACCACCTCTCCCTCGATGGATATTTTGGTCTCCAGCAACTTAGAGCGGCTGCTCTTTATGGCCAGCGGCGGCGACAGCGCTTTAGTTGGCGATCTGATGAAGCAGCTCAATGAGCAAGGAAGCTATCAGATTCCCGTCGCAATGCTCCAAAAGATCCAAGAGGAATTTGGCGCAGGCTTCTGCGACGATGCCACAACCGCTGAATACATCGCCAAGGTCTGGAAAGACTACGGCTACTTGATGGACACCCATACCGCTGTCGGCTGGGCGGTCAGCGAAGACTATGTCAAGGATGCGACCGAGCCGGTGATTGTCCTTTCCACCGCCTCTCCCTTTAAGTTCCCCCACGCAGTTCTTTCGGCGCTGGGCGAGACTCCCGCCGCCGATGAATTTGATTGCCTGGAGCAGCTCCAATCCTTGAGCGGTCTGCCCATCCCCAAAAATCTGGCAGGGCTGAAGGATGCCAAGGTATTGCACGAGACGGTCATTGAAAAGGATGATCTGGTCGACTTTGCCTTGACTCAAGCTAAGAAATTTCAATAATTAAAAACGAAAATCCTCTGTATTCCAAAAGAATACAGAGGATTTTTTATTCTGCGCTGTAATCTAATTTCGTCAGCGTCTCTCGCGCGATATGCTGACCATCCACAAAGGAGATGTTCAATGTCACATCATCTTCCAACTCGTAGTAATAAACATAATGCTTTCCATCCTCGCTGATCAGCCGCAGTTCCTCGTCGTTCATTTCATATTTCCCGACCAAAACATTCTGACCGTTGATCAAATGGAAGCGGCGACCATCCCTGCTGATGATCAGCGCCATCTCATCGTTTTCCCAAGTACCTTCGATCCATTGGTGCTTGACATTCATCTGCACCGCCGAAATGATAAAATAGGCTATGGTGGCGATGAGCGCCACCGCGGCGATCGCCCCCATCGTCCAATAGACCCATTTGGGCAGTTTAGGCTTTTTCCTGGGGCGGCCATAAAAACACCGCGGGCAGATGTTTTCGGGATCGTTATGTTCGGTACCGCATCTTGCGCAAATCATTTTAAATACTCCTTTTAAAAAGTCGGTTTCCCCGCGGAAACCGACTTTAAGTTTTTAATTATTCTCCAAGGTTTGCAAAAAGATCCAAGAAATTCAGATCGTCGGCCTCTTCTTCGGCCTCTTCGCCGATGGAATCAATAAAGCCCAGCTGCGGCTCTTCGGCGACAACGCCCTTATTGATCTTATCGCCGGAGGGGAAGCCGGTGGCGATAACGGTGACGATAATCTCATCATCCAGATCGTTATTGAGCGCCACACCCCAGATGATATTGGCATCGGGATGGGCTGCCTGCTCGACCATACGGCTGGCTTCATCCACTTCGTCCATCCCGATATCGGGGGAAGCGGTGATATTGAAGATGACACCGGTGGCACCTTCGATGGAAGTTTCCAGCAAGGGGCTGGAGATCGCCATCTCGGCAGCCTTGACCGCCTTACCTTCACCTGCGGCGCGGCCGACACCCATATGAGCGTTGCCTGCATCCTTCATAATCTTATGCACGTCGGCAAAGTCGACATTGACCAGACCGGGGATCAAGATCAGATCGGAGATGCTCTGAACACCCTGACGCAGGACATCATCGGCGACCTGGAATGCATTCAGAAGAGTGATGCGTTCATTGGTGGCATCCTTCAACTTTTCGTTGGGGATGACAATCAAACTATCCACATGGGCGCGCAGCTTTTCAATGCCCGCCTCGGCAGTCTTCATCTTCATACGACCTTCAAAGCCAAAGGGCTTGGTGACGATCGCAACCGTCAGGATACCCATATCCTTGGCGATCTCGGCAACCACAGGGGCGCTGCCGGTACCGGTGCCGCCACCCATACCTGCGGCGATAAAGACCATATCGGCGCCGCGCAAAGTCGCTTCGATCTCTTCGCGGCTTTCCAGCGCGCTATTTTCACCCACATTGGGATCGCTGCCCGCGCCCTTACCTTTGGTCAGCTTTTCGCCGATCTGCAATTTGATGGGAGCGCTGGAATTATCCAACACCGGCTTATCGGTATTGATGACGACAAAATCGACACCCTCCACACCGGCACGGATCATACGGTTGACTGCATTACAGCCACCGCCGCCGCAACCGATTACCTTTATATTAACAACACCTTCGTTGCTTTCTGCAAATTCAAAACCCACTGCTTTTTACCTCCTGCTGATTTTTATCGGTATATAATTCTTGATCATAAAATACTCTATTTATTATTTTAATATTATTTAGTGTCAAATGCAAGTAATTTTTATGATTTTTAAAAAGAATTTGATGGAAAAAGAACCTCCCGCTTTTTGCGGGAGGTTCGAAATCATTTTTTAGGTCTGTAATAGACGCGCTGAGGATCGGATACATCCACCGTTGCGGTCTGGGCAGTACCGTTATCTTTCAATAGATACGATGCCAGTTCCACCTTGGTTTCGGCTTGGTCCAAGGTGCCGAAATCGATCACCACCCGATCGCTATACACCACGCGGATATCATAGCGGGCGGCAAAATGCACCTGATCGACCTTTGCCCATTGCAACTGTTCATCGCCGCCAAAGGAATCGTAGAGCTCTTTCAAAAAGCCGGTATAATCCTGCTCTTTTTCGCCAAATTCCGCGATTTCACCCACCTCGGCTTTTTCCGCCTTCAGCGGGGTCAGCTGCGGGATTTTTGCCAGCTTTGGGTGCGGTTCTTTGGGTTTTTCTTCCTCTTGAGGCTCTTCTTCCTCTTGGGGTTCTTCTTGGGGTTTTTCTTGGGGTTTTTCTTGAGGTTCTTCTTGGGGCTCTTCCTGCTCCTCTTCATCGTCTTTGGAGGAGAGTTCCTTTTTGGGTTCCTCCTTCAAAAGCTCCGATTCCGCGGGCAGCCGATCTTCCGATACTTCCACCATTTCCAGCACCCGATACTCCTCATTGAGCAGCGCCGCACCACCGGGGGCGCGGACCCAGACGACCGGTTGGTTTTCGATCACCTTCACCACAAGGGTATTGGGCAATTTGCGGTCGATCTCCACATCCTTGACATAAGGAAATTCCTGCATCTTTTCGATGGTTTTGAACTTATCCAAGCGGAAGAGGTTCTGCCCCACCGAAAGTTCGCCCTGCTCCAATAACTCCTTGGCGGTATAGCGGGTATTTCCCTCGACAATGATCTCTTCCGCATTGAAAAAGACGGTTACCGAGAGAATCCCCAAAGTCAGCATCATCAATATGAAAAGCAAGCCGAAAAAGACAAATTTGATCCTCTTTTTCCGCCGCTTCTTTTTTTGGTAATAGCGATCCACGCTGTTTGCCATGGCTTTAGTCCTTTCAACTCATTAGGAATGGAGCAATGCGTATATTTCTTGGTAAATTTCTTCCGAGGCCTGCGGCAGCCCCAGCTTCAACGCGCCGCGGGAGAGCGCTTCGCGCTTGGCGGGATTTTCCTTCAGGTCCAAAACCATTTCGTATAACCTTTCTGCCGAAAGATCCGTCTCTTCCAGCAGCAGCGCTCCTTCCCGATCGAAAAGGGAGCGGGCATTATAATACTGATGGTTATGGGTGACATTGGGGGAAGGAATCAATACCGCGGGCTTGCCGAGGGCAGTTATTTCCCCTAAAGTAATCGCGCCTGCGCGGCTGATGACCGCATCGGCCGCCGCCAGATGCAGCGCCATATCATAGAGATAGGGGCGAACCTTGATGCGCCCTTCTTCCTCCACATTATAGCCCTTTTCCAGCAAGGCTTTGGGCATCCAAGCCCAAGCCCGCTCGCCGGTGGCATGGGTATGATAAAAATCGCCTTTTTTCGCATTTTCGGCGATGAAATCCACCATCGCTTCATTGATCTTCTGCGCGCCCAAGCTCCCTGCAAAGGAAAGCAGATAGAAGGCATCCTCGGGAATGCCCAACTGTTTGCGGGCATCTTCGCGCTTGGTATTCAAAACCTCAATCCGCAGCGGGTTGCCCGAAAGGATCATTTTTTTGACCTTGCCGAAATACTGCTCGCTGCCGGGGAAGCTGATAAAGACAATATCCGCCTTGCGCGCCAGCATCTTGCTGGTGACACCGGGGTAAGCATTTTGCTCATGAATACAGGTGGGGATCCCCATATTTTGCGCCGCCGCAACCACAGGGCCCGAGACATATCCGCCGGTACCGATCACCAGATCAGGCTTAAATTCTTTGATAATTTTGCGGCAATCGCTTTTCGCCTTCAAATAAAGCCAGACGGTCTTGAGATTATCGGGCGAGAGGGAGCGGCGAAAGCCTTGAATACGGATGGCTTTGAAATCAAAGCCCGCCTTTTGCACCAAGGTTTCTTCAATCTTGCCGCGATTGCCCACAAACAGAATCTGGGCGTCCTTATTCTTTTCCCGAATGACCGAAGCGATGGCGATGGCGGGGTTGCAATGACCCGCGGTACCGCCGCCTGCTAATAAAACTCTCATTCTTTCATTCCCTCCAATCTGGAATAGCGGGAGACCGCCAACACAATACCCATCTCCACCAAAAGAATGACCAGCGCGGTTCCGCCGTAGCTGAAGAAGGGCAGGCTGATCCCTGTGGGAGGAATGGAATTGGTGACCACGCCGATGTTTAAAATCGTTTGAATCGCCACCCGCGAGACAATACCGATGACCATCAGCGAGCCAAATTTATCTTTGGCATGGTAGGCAATGACAAATCCGCGCCAAATCAACAGCACAAACAAGATAATCACCATCAATGCGCCGATAAAGCCCAGCTCTTCGCAGACAATGGAGAAAATATAGTCGTTTTGCGGCTCGGGGATATAAAGATATTTTTGCCGCGATTGACCCAAGCCCAGACCCAGCAGACCACCGCTGCCGATGGCATACAACGACTGCATTGTCTGAAATCCTGCGCCGGTGGGATCGGCCTCGGGGTTCATCATCGTTTGGATACGGGTGCGCGCGTACGGAATCAGCCAGGCAAAGCCCGCCAACGCCGCGACGCCCGCGCCGCCGATGCTGAAAAAATACTTGAGGTTGACCCCGCCGACAAACATCAGCACCGCGCCTACCGCAAAGATCAGAATGGCGCCGGAAACATGGGTTTCGATCGCCACCAGGAAGCAGACCAAAAACAATGCCGCCGCCGGATAGATCATTCCCACCTTAAACTCTTTCATTCGCTTATAATTTGCCGCCATATAGGAGGCAAAGAGCATTATAATTGCCAATTTTGCCAATTCGCTGGGCTGGAAGGTCAAACCTCCAAATCCCAGCCAGCGCCGCGCACCGTTGGCTTCGATGCCGATTCCGGGAATCAATACCATAATCAACAGCAACACCGAAACACCGAAATAGGCAGGAATGAACCGACGGAAAACGCTATAGTCAAACCGTGTTATAAACAGCATCATCGCCACACCGATGATGGCAAAGATCAACTGACGCTTGATATAATGGTAACTATCGCCTTCCTTATGGAGCGCGCTGACATAGCTGGCAGATGCCACCATGACCAGCCCGAAGCCCAAAAGGCAAAATACCAGGATCAGAAAGACCGGATCAATGCCGCCGGCCTCCCCTTTTTTTGCAAACCATTGGATCTTCTTTTTGGTTGTTTTATTGGATGCCAATGGGCTCACCTCCGTTGAACATAATAATCAAACAAAATCAGATCGTAATACCGTAGTAGACCAAGCCCCAAAGCGCCAGCAGGCAGCCGATCGCGCTGATGACGGTGAAGACCGCCACAATCTTGATCTCCGACCATTTACACATCTCGAAATGATGGTGGATGGGGGTCATTTTAAAGATCCGCTTGCCGTGGGTCAGCTTATAAAAACCAACCTGCAGCACCACCGAAAGACCTTCGATTAGGAACATAATACCGCCGATGATGATGAAATAAGGCAGGTCATAGGCCAGCGCCATGCTGACAATCGCTGCGCCCAAAAAGAGCGAGCCTGTATCCCCCATGAAAACCTTGGCGGGATGGAAATTATAAATGAGAAATGCCGCCAGACCGCCGGTCAACGCCGCGGCGAAGACAGTGATCCCTGTATTATTCATTGCTTTGGAAAGCATAAAACCGATGATGATAAAAGAGATGGTATAGGGCATGGAAACGCTGGTGACCAAGCCATCCAAGCCATCGGTCAGATTGACCGAATTGACAAAGAAGAAGACCATCGGAATCATAATGAGAAAATAGAAATACCAAAGGGGCAGGCGATAATTGATAAAGGGAATAAAGATAGTATCGTCAATAATGCCGTTGACATACAATGCACCCAAAAAGAGCGCGATGGCTGCCAGCAGCGGCAAGGTCTTTTGCCAAGCGGTCAGACCTTGGTTGCGTTTTTTGACCACCTTGATATAATCGTCCAGAAAACCGACCAATCCGCAGATCAAGGTAAAGCCCAGAACCAGCATCAGCCGCAGATCCCCTTGCATCAATTCGGTGAACCCGAAGAAGAGGGAAACCAATATGGTGGGGATGATAAAGATCAAGCCGCCGATGGTGGGCGTGCCTTGCTTGGTTTCTTTATGCCAAGAAGGACCGATCTCCAAAATGCTTTGGGAACACTTTAATCGGCGCAACCAGGGTAAGATCAGCGGCGCCAAAAGCATCGCGAGTAAAAAACTTGCAACTAAAGCGGATAGGATCAGCCAATAATTCATTGATTTTTCATCCTTTCTTTCAAGCTGTTTGCCAACTGCTGAAAATTCATACTGTTGGACGCTTTGAAAAGTACGGTATCGCCCGCAGAAACCGCCTGCAATATTGCATCAAGCGCTTCTGCGCGATCGGGTACATAATATTTTTCCATTTCATCGGGCAGGGCCTTATAGATCTCTTTGGCGAGGGTTCCGATCGCCACCACTGCATCGATCTTCAGCTCGCCGCAAAGGGCGCCGACCTGCCGATGCCCCTGCTGCTCGAAGCTGCCCAGCTCCAGCATATCGCCCAAAACCGCCACCCGCCGACCACTCTTAGCGGCAAGCACCTTTAAAGCGGCTGCCATGGAATCGGGGGAAGCGTTATAACTATCATCAATGACGGTAATATTCCCTACGGTCTCGGTGAACATCCGCCGACCATCGCCCTCAAAGGCTTCCAAGCCTTGCTTTAATAATGCAGGGTCAATTCCTAAAAGATGCCCCACACCGAAGGCGGCAAGCGCGTTCATGATCTGATGCTCCCCTTCCGGCTGCAAGGTGATGGAAAGTACGCCATCGGGATAATGCAGATCAAAGGTGGTTCCGTCGATGTTTTCAGCGCGGTAATCGTTATGGGCGGAAAAGCCGAAATACAGGCATTTTTTATCAGCGCGCGCTTGATAGAGCAGCGGCTCATCGCCGTTAAGCAGCGCGATGCCATTCTCCTCCAGCGCGTCCACCAATTCCAATTTGGCGCGGGCGATATTGGCGCGGCTTTTCAGCAACTCCAGATGCGCCACACCGATATTGGTAATCACCGCGATATCGGGGCGAACAAACTGCGTCAGATATTCAATCTGACCCAATCCGCGCATTCCCATCTCTACCACCGCAGCGCGATCCTGCTCCGAGACCGCCAAAGCGGTCAGCGGGACGCCCAGTTCGTTATTCATATTCCCCGCAGTACCCGATGCCTTGATGGCGGCATTGAGCGCCGAGAGAATGAAATTCTTGGTGGTGGTTTTTCCCACACTACCGGTGACACCGATGATCTTTGCCTCCAGCTGCATAAGATGCGCCTTGGCGATGAAGCCCAGCCCTTCCCGCACATCCTCCACAACAAAGCAGGGATTGCGAAGCTCTTTTTCGGGTCGCTCGGAGACCAAAAACACAATGTTTTCATACGCTTGGTCCAGCGCGGGAATAAAGGAATGACCATCGACCCGCTCGCCTTTGATGGCGGCAAAAAGGCAGCCTTTTTGCACCTTGCGGGAATCGGTGACATAAGTATGGACCTCAAAATCCGGTCCGTCGTATACACAATTTAATGCAACTGCAATCGTTGAAACATTCAGCATTGCTTTAAATATTCCTCTACAATTTCTTTCTCATCAAAATGATGCTTTTCTTTGCCGATGATCTGATAATCCTCGTGGCCCTTGCCCGCCAGCAGGATGAGATCATCTTGTTGGGCATTTTGGATAGCATAGCCGATGGCTTCCTTGCGGTTTTCGATCACCGCATAGGGCACATCGCAGCCTTCCAAGCCCACCAAGACCTCCTTGATGATCGCGGAGGGATCCTCGGTGCGAGGGTTATCGGAGGTGACGATCAGAAAATCGCTATATTTCGCCGCAGCCGCCGCCATTTTGGGGCGCTTGGTGCGGTCGCGATCGCCGCCGCAGCCAAACAACGTGACCACCCTGCCCTTGGCATAGGTACGGATGGTGGTCAGAATATTCTCCAGCGCATCGGGGGTATGGGCATAATCCAGCATCACATCGAAGGGCAACCCTTCGGTGATGATCTCGGCGCGCCCTGCCACCTTGGGGATGCAGTTGAGCCCCTCAACCACCTGATCAAAGGTGAACCCTGCCGCCAGCAGGACACCTGCGGCGCAAAGGGTATTATGAACGGTAAACAAGCCGGGGGTGGAAACCTTGATCTGCGCGGCTTTTCCGCAATAATTCAGTTGATAGGCAACCCCCGAAACATCCATTTGGATCTTGGATGCATAAAGATCGGCTTTGCCCTTGGCGGAATAGGTCAGCCCGCCGAAACGGGATTTGAATTCCACACCGACCGCATCGTCGATATTATAGACGCCCTTGCCCGCCATCGAAAAGAGGCGCGCTTTGGCTTCTTTATAGTTTTCCATCGTCTTATGGTAGTCCAGATGGTCTTGGGTCAGATTGGTAAAGCCCGCGGCCGCAAAGGGCAAGCTATCGGCGCGGCGCTGATCCATCGCCTGGGAAGAGACCTCCATCACCACCATCTCCACCCCTGCATCCTTCATAAGGCGCAGCAGGGCAAAAAGCTGGTAGGGTTCCGGCGTTGTGAACTCCGCAGGCTCGCTGACGGTACCGATTTGATTCAAAACGGTACCGATCAAGCCCGCCTTGACGCCCATCCCATCTAAAATGCTTTTAATAAATTGGGTGGCGGAGGTCTTGCCGTTGGTGCCGGTCACCCCCAGAAAGCGCATGGATTTTTCGGGATGGCCGAAATAATTGGCGCAGACCTGCTGGAATGCCATGCGGGTATCCTTCACCAAAATCTCGGCGGCTGCATGCTCTGTGGCATATTCCGCCAAGATCACCGCCGCGCCCTTTTCGGCGGCAGAGGCGATGAAATTGTGACCGTCGACCGTCTCACCGCGGATGGCGCAGAAAAGGAAATCCTTTTCCACCTTGCGGGAATCGAAGGCGATGCCTGCGATTTCGCGGTCGGTATATGTATTTAATGTTTGAATTCCGTTTAAAAGTTCCGATAACAGCATAAATTACACGCTCCTTTATCGAATTAGTTTTGAACCCCCACAGAACTGTTGGTTCGAATGGTGACCACCGTTCCTTCGGGGACCACTTCCCCTGCGGCGGGGGATTGAGAGATGACCAAGGCGGTGGAGCCGGCATTGGAATTGCCTACCACGCGCACATTCAAGCCCATCGAAGCGATGCGATTGGATGCACCCGCCACCGAATAATCCACCAGATTGGGAACGGTAATATTCTTGGAGGGTTTGGCATCGCCGGTATAGAGGATCATCGTTCCGCTTTGGGGCATAGTCGAACCGGGCTGGGGCATCTGGTCCACAACGGTATCGCCATCGCCCTTGACTTTATACTTAATTTCTTTATCGATCAGCACCGCTTCCGCCTCCTCGAGGGACTGCTCCATCAGCGAGGGGATCGAAACATCCAAGGTTTCCAATTCTTCTTCGGTATACTGCGGCTGGATGTTCAGATAAGGCAGAATATCCGCCAAAATATCGCCCGCGACGGGAGCGGCGATGATACCGCCGTAGATCTCCCCTGCGCTGGGGCTATCCAGCATCACCAAAATGGCATATTCGGGTTCGTCGGCCGGCGCAAAACCGATAAACGAAGAAATATAGTACTTATCGCCGGTGGCGTTCAGAACGTCGATTTTTTCAGAAGTACCGGTCTTTCCTGCCACGCGGTAGCCCTTAACGTAGGCATTTTTACCCGAACCGACAGTAACGACCTCTTCCAGCAGGTCGCAGACCAGCGCACTGGTTTCGGCAGAGATGATCTGCCGCTTGACCTGCGGAGTGAAGCTTTTGACCACCTTTTCGGTGCCGTCTTCTTGGGTTTCGGTGATTTCCTTGACCACATGGGGAGTGACCAATTTGCCGCCGTTGCTGGCAGCGCCCACCGCGGTGATCATCTGCAGCGGGGTGATCTTAAAGTTCTGACCGAAGGAGGCGGTGGCAAGCTCGACTTCCTGGAACTTGCTGAACCAAATACCGCTCGCCTCACCATTGAGGTCCACACCCGTCTTTTCGGTCAAGCCGAAGTTTTTGAAATATTGATAGAAATTGGTGGCGCCCACCTTGGCACCGATGGTGATAAAGGCGGGGTTGCAGGAATTTTGGATCGCCTGCGCCAAGGTCTGATGCCCATGACCGCCCGATTTCCAGCAACGAATGGTGCGGTCGGCCACGCGAATGTAGCCGGGGCAGGAATAAGTATTGCCGGTATTGATCAAGCCTTCTTCCAGCGCCATCGAAAGGGTGACGATCTTGAAGGTGGAGCCGGGCATATAGGTATCCACAATGCACTTATTACGCCAGATCTTATTGCGGAAGGCGGTCTCCTGCTCTTTGCGCTCCTCTTCCTCATATTCTTCCAGCGCTTCCAGCGCCATCTGGTCGGTGATGGTATAGTAGCTGTTGGGGTCATAGTTGGGCAGGGATGCCATCGCCAAAATCTCGCCGGTCTTGACATTCATGACAATGCCTGCCGCGCCCTCGACGCATTTTTGCTCCAAACGCGCTTCCTGCAGGTGCTTTTCCAGATAGTACTGCACCGTCTCATCGATGGTCAGCACCACATTTTTGCCGTTCTCGGCGGCCACATAGGTCTCATATTCATAGGGCAATTCGGTACCGATCGCATTTTTGGCGGTGATCAATTTACCCGAAGTGCCTTGCAGATATTCATTGTAGATGGACTCAATGCCGTCCAACCCGACGTTATCGGTTCCGGTGAAGCCCAGAATATGGCAGGCCATACTGTTATAGGGATAATACCGCTTGGTATCCTCCACCAGATGGACACCTTTTAAATTCTTTTCATCGATCCAGTCGCGGATCTGATCGGCAACCTCCGCATCGATGCGGCGTTTGATCATCTCATAATAGTTCTTTTTCAGCGTTTTCTGATAGATGGCATCCTCCTCCATCTCCAGAATGGAAGCCAGCCCTTCTGCCACCGTTCTGCGGTCTTCCTCGTCGATGGAATTGGGGGCAATATAGACGGTTTCCACCGGCGCAGAAATGGCAAGGGGGGTATAGTTTCTGCTATAGATCGAGCCGCGGTTGGGCGCCAAGGTGGTATCCATCGTTTGCTGAGCGATGGCGCGGGTCTGATAATAATTATAGTTGACGATCTGGTATTTCACCAATACGCCCGCCATCCAGACCAATAATGCCGCAGCAAAGATGCCCAGCATAATTGTACTTCTTTTGACCATGGATCGACTCGGTCCTTTACCCATTTTGCAGCTCCTTTCGCCAAATAATTTCCAAAAAATCAGTTCCTTATAAAGCGCAAAATGAGAGTAAGAAAAATTTCCCACTCTCGTTTCACTTTAATCATATTTTAAATCAGCTCAGATATTCCAACAAAATGTTGAATTCTGCCACTACGCCATCCCACCAGCTATCGTTTGTGGGCTCGTCTTTGATGATCTCCACAGTATCGTCGGTCAGCAGATTGATGGTCTGGATCTGATAATTCTCGATCTTGACCATACCCAATTCCTCGGTGGCGATACGCTCGATCTCGCCCATGGAATTTTTGCTATCGATCGAAACCTGCAGATTTCCCGCCTCGCCTTCCAGCTTGGTCAGCTCTTGCTTGGCCGCCAGAAGCTCGCTGGAGACCTCGTTGAGGGCAATGTGGCTATATAAAAGATATCCGCCGATGGCAATAAATACCGCAGCGATCAAAACGACCGACCAGCGGACATTGCGCAGATTCATTTTTTTCATGAGGTTCTCCTTTACTTTAATACTTCTTTATCGTTTTTCCCCTACACGCAGTTTTGCCGGCTTGGAGCGGGAATTTTCGGCAAGCTCCTGCGGGGTGGCTGTGATCGGTTTATGGGTGATCTGCTTGATGATCGGCTTTCTGCCGCAGACGCAGATCGGAAGGTTTTTATCGCAGACACATCCCGAGGCAAGGTCTGCAAATACATTTTTAGCAATGCGGTCTTCCAGCGAATGGAAGGTCATAACAGCGATTCTGCCGCCGCTTTTCAGCATCGACACCGCATCTCTTAAGGCCTGCTCCAAAATCCGAAGCTCGCCGTTGACTTCGATGCGGATCGCTTGAAAGGTGCGTTTGGCGGGATGCTTATTGCCATAGCGCTCCTTGGGCGGGAACACCTTTTCGATGATCTTCACCAGTTGACCGGTGGTCTCGATCGGGGCAATCTCCCGCTGCTTGCAGATGGCTGCGGCAATGCGGGGGCTCATACGCTCTTCGCCGTATTCATATAAAATCTTTGTCAGTTGCTCTTTGGAATAGGTGTTGACCACCTGATAGGCATCTAAAGGGTTATCGCGATCCATCCGCATATCCAGCGGCGCATCAAAGCGATAGGAAAAACCGCGACTCTCTTCATCCAGCTGGAAGCTGGAGACACCCAGATCGAAGATGATTCCGTCGATTGCGGGAATCTCTTCCTTATTTAATACATCTTTTAAAGCGGAAAAATTGGATTTGACCGCTCTAAAGCGTTCCCCGAAGGGAGCCAGCCTTTGGCTTGCCGCTTTCAGCGCATCGCGATCCTGATCGATGCCGATCAGCAATCCTTGGTCCAATTTTGCGGCGATCAAGGAGCTATGCCCACCGCCGCCCAAGGTGGCATCCACATAGATTCCATCGGGGCGGATCGCCAGAGCATCGATGCACTCCTTCGCCATCACACTATAATGTTCAAATTCTTTCATCAGAAATCCAGCTCATCCATAGCAGCAACGATGCTTTCAGTATCCAAAGCTTGCTCCATCGCAGCAAAGCGATCAGGGTTCCAGATCTCCACACGGTTGCCGTTGCCCACGATGACCGCGTTGCCTTCGATCTCGGCGATGCGGCGCAGGGCGATGGGAAGCTGAATTCTTCCCTGCTTATCGGCGGTGACATCGGATTTATAGGTATTGAAAAAGTGGCTGACACCGCGACCCTTGGAAATGGGGAGCTTGGCGAGCTTTTCTTCCAAAGCGACCCAAGCCTCTCTGGTCAGGACATACACGCAATCATCGAGGCCTCTGGTAAAAACCAGCTCGCTGCCCATCTGCTCCTTGAGCTTCTTCGGCATAATAACGCGGCCCTTTTCATCCACAAAGTTTTCATAAAAACCGGTTAAGTAAGACATGCGTGCACCTCCTTTCGAAAAATCACCCACTTAGTGTACACTTAGCACCCATTTACACTCCACTTGAATTAAATTATACCATTTATTTAGAAAAAATCAATAGGTTTTTGTATATTTTTTCAAAAAATCAACAAAAAAATGAGCTTTCGTTTGAAAGCTCATTTTTCTCGAATTTATGCGGTTTTTACAGTTTGAGATCGTTCTCCTTGATCCAGCCGATGCGGCGCAAAAGCAGCCCGCCCAGCCAGCAAAGGATGGCAGGGAGAACAAAGCAGATCAACACCAAACCGATCCAATCCATAGCGGTAATTGCATGGCCGGTTTCCACCCAGCCGGTATAGACACCGATCTGACCCACCAGACCGCAGGTACCCATACCGGAGGAAACAGGCGCTCCGTTCATTTCCAATTTGAAAAGGCAGGTCGCCAAAGGCCCTGTGATCGCCGAGGCGACAATGGGCGGGATCCAGATCCGCGGATTGCGGACGATATTGCCCATCTGCAGCATCGAGGTGCCGATGCCCTGCGATACCAAACCGCCCCAGCGGTTTTCCTTAAAGCTCATCACAGCGAAGCCCACCATCTGGGCGCAGCAACCCGCCACAGCGGCGCCGCCCGCCAAGCCGGTCAGGCTCAGCGCCGCGCAGATGGCAGCGCTGGAGATGGGCAAGGTCAGCGCAATACCCACCAACACCGATACAACAATGCCCATCAAGAACGGTTGCAGTTCGGTAGCTTGCTTAATCAATTCACCGAAGGCAAAAGCGCCTTTGCCGATCCAAGGGGCGATCCATGCCGAAAGGCTGACGCCCACCAAAATCGTCACCGAAGGAGTGACCAAAATATCCACCTTGGTTTCTTTGGAGACCATTTTACCGCATTCTGCGGCCAGAACTGCGATGACCAACACCGCCAAAGGACCGCCCGCGCCGCCAAAACCATTGGCAGCGCTACCCACAGCGGCTAAGGAAAAGAGCACCAAATTGGGCGCTTTCAGCGCATAGCCGATCGCCACCGCCATCGCGGGGCCGGACATCGCCGAAGCATATTTTCCAAGTTCGACCAAAAAAGAACCTGCGGTCGCCGCGCCGGAAGAGATTAAAAGATCACCGACCGTATCGATAATTGTACCGATCAGCAGGGAGCAGAAAAGTCCCTGCGCCATCGCGCCGAGCGCATCAATGAAATAGCGTTTCCACGAAAACTCAATATCTTTTCTTTGCAAAAAAGCCTTGAATTTGCTCATATAACTCACCTTCTATTTTTTATTTGACATCATTCTAGCACAATCTTTTTATTCCGACAAGGGAAAATTTTGCCGAAAATTAAGCACCATACCGCCAAAAATCGATCAGACTGACGAAAAACCCCCGTGCATATGGGTCCCCATAAGCACAGTTTTTTGTATTTTAAATGATTGATAAAGCAAAAAACAGACGGTTTTTACCGTCTGTTTTTTTATTTTATTCTATTTTTATGGTTTGATAGAATATGGTTTCGCCTTCGCTATCACCATATGCATAATAAATGTTTTTACCAACAGCTTCAAAAGAAGGTCTGTTAAATCCTATCGTTGTATTAAAGAACATCATATCGCCATCTTTAATAAGGCTTAATGAACCGCCGATATTTTTCACTTGGAAAAATGCCGCTTCATTTTGTTCGTTAAGCAAAAACACTACCTGACCGTTTACAAACCTTGCCGCCATATTACCCCGATAATACTCGTTATTAAAATCCATATATGTGGGGGCTTTATTATAGAAATCGGTATAGGTTGCAAGTTTATAAAGCTTATTAGTGCTTGATGAACGGTAAAACGTTGTTTCCCCCTTAGAATTCTTCTTGGCAAAAACGATGTTTTTGTTATTGTTTCCACCAAGAACATCGTAAACGTTTTTGGCAAGATCGGTTTTGGTATTTTGCTTATCATACATAACCAGCTTATCTTCACCACTGATATAGTACATATATTTTTTTGTTGCCACAGCAGTTTTGATCGTAAATTTATTTGTTTGACCTGTATCAAAAGTATATGCCTTGTTTTCAAAATACAAGTTACCGTTGAACAACGTAACTCCGCTGTTTTTATCTGCCAAACTGCCGATTTCAACCTTTTTTCCGTCAACAACCTTATATAAACCGTTTCCGTATTTTATGATGGGAGTTGCGCCGTATCCGCCAATAAGTGAAGCGTATTCATCCAATAAGCATTTTTCTTGTGTTCCGTCAACTTTTATCGAGTATATACCGTCTTCTTCGTTTTCAGAAGCAACAACCGAATAATAAACGGTTTTTCCTCTCATATATAAGTCAATTAATGGCTTATCTCCGAAAATTCGTTTTACAACCGTTTTATTACCATTTGTATCTTCGAAAATCATTGTGGCGGCCATCGAATGTGCGCCGGAGTCATTAGAGTCAACGGGAATTAACTCCATTGTCATATATACCTTGCCATAGCCGTTAGAATATATACAGTCTGATGATATATACGTATTTTCTTTGGCGATTGATTGTGTAGCGGTCGGTTCCTGATCAAAAGGTTGACAAGCCGAAGAAAGCACCAATGTTAATACTAATAACAAAGATAAAAACAACAAAGGTAAAAACTTCTTCACAAAATCTCCTCCTGAAAAAAGGCTTTTTCTATTAAAAGATAACATATAGTAGTTTAAATGTCAATAAGGGAACACGACAACGGAAGATCGTAGAAAAGTATATGTAGAGGTAAGAATTAACAAGTGATATTTGGGCACCCAAATGCCCTGCTTGCTATGATATGAGACAAATTTAAAAGCTGTGTAGAAAATTTCTACACAGCTTTTTACTATCCTTTAGAGTACGACTCATATGCACGGGACTTTTCTTTTTATTCACTTGCTTCGGTCAACAAAATTTCGACGGTTGTTTCCTTATTATTGCGCCAATAGGTGATCTTCACCTTATCGCCGGGATGGAATTCATCCTTCTTTTCATTGAGTTCCGCCATCGAAATAATCTTCTCGCCGTTGAACCCGACAATGATGTCGTTCTTTTGCAGACCCTTGGCAGCCGCATCGCAATGGAGGTCCACCGCCGCCACCAAGACCCCTTGGGGCATCCGATACTGCGCCGCTTCCTGCGCGGTGAAATCTCTGCCGCTGATGCCGATATAGGCGCGGGTCTTGACCTTGCCGTGGGTAATCAGCTCTTCCGCGATCTCCACAACATCATTGATGGGAATGGCAAAGCCGATCCCCTCATAGCCGCTGGCGACCAATTTGGAGGAGGTAATACCGATCACCTGCCCATAGGCATTGACCAGCGGACCGCCGCTGTTGCCGGGGTTGATGGACGCGTTGGTCTGGATCAGGGTCATATAAGAACCGTTCATCTCGATCTTACGGTTGAGGGCAGAAACAATCCCGTTGGTCACCGTTCCCGCCAGCTCCATTCCGTAGGGGTTGCCGATGGCGACCACCGTCTCCCCCACTTCCAGAAGCGCGCTATCTCCTAAATCCACCGGCGACAGATCCTTGGCATCCACCTTCAGCACCGCCAGATCGGAGCGCTCATCGGCGCCGACGATGGTCGCCTTATATTCGGTGATCCCATCGTGCAACACGATTTTGATGGAGGATGCGCCTTCCACCACATGGGTATTGGTAATAATATATCCATCCGCGCTGATGATAAAGCCGGAGCCGGAAAATTCCGCCTCTTGCTCCCCTTCCGCGATCAATACCGCGACAACGCTGTTCTTCACTTTTTTGTTGATATCCACCAGCGAAAGCTCTTCACCGCTCTTTTGCTCGGTGGTCATATCGGGCAGCTCGTAGATTGCATTTTCATCCCGATCCACATCGCCGGAGGTTTGGTTGCTCGGTGCAGACTCTTCTTCGCCGCCAAAGGGATTCATAAAATCTTCCGAAGGTTTCATATATCCTTTCGCGTCCATCAACATTGCCGTTACCACCGCGGTACAACAGATCAACATAATGACCGCCGCGCTCACCGCGGTTATGATCAGGCCGCGATTGCGCTTCGGCTTCGGCTGAGGCGGCGCAAAATAGGTAGATTGATAGGGATTGGGGTTTTGATAGGTATAGCCGCCCTGCGCGAATGGTTGCTCCGAGGGAGCCGCCTTATAGCGATAAGTGGGCAGAGGCGGAACCTGCACAGTACGCGGAGCGTTCTCCTCTTGCGGTTGGGTTGGGTTTTGATTTTCTTGCATACTTATTCTCCAATTTCTTTGACTTCCTTCAAGGAGAAGGAAAATTCGGCGAAAACGCCTTCCTCCGACGAAACAAAAAGATCTTCGCCGTGGGCTTCAATAATATTTTTGACCATATAAAGCCCCAGACCAACACCTTTGCGGTTTTCGCCGCGGCTTTTATCGGTTTTATAAAAACGTTCAAAGATCTTTCCGACTTCTTTTTCGGGGATGCCCGCGCCGCTATTGCGGACAGCGAAAAAGACCTTATTTCCGCGGCGGAAGATGCCCAGATGGATCTTCCCTTGCTCGGCGGTGAATTTCACCGCGTTATCCATCAAATTATAGATGACACGATGGATGGCATCGTGGTCCCCCAGAACATAGACCGATTCTTCGGGCAGCGCGTGGGTCAGCTCGATGCCACGCTCCGCGATGCGATCTTCCATCGTCAGCATCACGCGGTAGGCAAGCTCGGTCAGATCGAAGGGCTCCATCTGATAAGTAATCTCGCCCGATTGGATCTTTGCCACATCCAGAAGATTATTCACCATACGGGATAATCGCTTCACTTCTTCCGAAACCAAAAGCAGATATTTCTGCTCCGCTTCCGGCGGGATGGTGCCGTCTAAAATCCCGTCGATGAATCCGCCGATGGTGGTCATCGGGGTACGCAATTCGTGGGAAACATCGGCGATGAACTCGCGGCGAGTGGCCTCTAAGCGGTCCAGATTTTCCGCCATTTGATTAAATGTAAAGGCCAAGGCTCCCAGCTCGCCTTCCGGCGCAACACTGATCCTGCGGGAAAAATCGCCCTTGGAATAGGAGCGGGCGGCAATCGCCATCTCATAAAGCGGGCGGGTGATCTGCTTGGTGACAAAATAAAGGATCACTACCGCCAAAATTAATATAAGAATTCCCCAGAGAAGAAAGCTGGGCAGAATACCGCCAAATTCCGAGCCGATCCGCAGCTGACGGGCGGTGACAAACACCCCGCCGACGACCTGACGATCGCTGTAGATCGGGGCACCAACAGTATAAGCATTGCCCTGCTCGCGGATAAATACCCTTTGCCGATGATAGGACTCCCCGCTCAAAACCGCATCCACCGCCTCTTTGGGCAACGAAACGGTCGCGCCGCTTTGCAGCGTACTTTGAACTAAGGTTCCGCTTCGATTCACGATCAGAACATCGCAATCGATGGTCTCTTTGACTGTTTCGATAGAACCTTCCATTATGGATCCGACAAAGAAACTATAGTTTTCCGGAACCTCTTCCAGCATCGATGCAATCTTTTGCGCTGCCTTTTCCATATTCCGATCCTGCTCGCGGATATTGCGATAGGCAAAGGCAACCGAGGTCACCGCGCTCAAGGTAAACACTGTCAGGAATATGATCAGAGCGCATACATTAAAATAACGCAGAAAAATTCGTTTATGCACAGGTTAGTCCACCGTTTCAAATTTATAGCCGATGCCCCAGACCGTCTGGATCTTCCAGCGGTCGGAAGCGCCCTCCAGCTTTTCGCGGATCCGCTTGATATGGACGTCTACGGTGCGGGAATCGCCGAAATATTTAAAGCCCCAGATCTCATCCAGCAGTTGGTCGCGGGTGAACACCCGATTGGGATTTTTCGCCAGATGATAAAGCAGCTCGATCTCCTTGGGCGGTGCATCCACCTGCTTTCCCGCCACCACCAATTTATAATTGGTGAGCGAAACGAAAAGGTCGGGATATTCCACTTCCTGGCGGCTTTCTTCTGCCACCGAGCCCACGCGGCGCAGCACCGTCTTGATCCGCGCCATCACTTCTTTGGAATCGAAGGGTTTGGTGATATAATCATCCGCGCCCAGCTCCAAGCCCAAGACCTTATCGAAGGTCTCGCCCTTAGCGGAGATCATAATAATAGGCACATTGGAACTCTGCCGAATCTCGCGGCAGACCTGCCATCCATCCTTTTTGGGCAGCATAACATCCAGCAGGATCAGGTCGGGGCCAAAGGTCTGGAATTTCCGCAGCGCCTCTTCCCCATCTACCGCAGTTTCGGCGGTATGCCCTTCCTTGACCAAATAAAGGGTCAGCAGTTCGCAAATATTCTGTTCGTCGTCTACAACTAAGATCCTGCTCATTTTTATACCTCGTTGATATGTATTTCACCTATAGTATACCGATTTTTAGCAAGAAATAAGTGAAGAAATTGTTAACAATTTGTTTTGAAAGGATAAAACATCCGCTCCAGCGCGGTTAAAGTGGCGGTGCCTGCCGAAAGATCCGCCAAGGCCTGCGCCAGCCCTTGCTCTTCCGACGCCCGCAGCATCAGTTCCATTTCAATCTCCGCACCAAATTCGGTAGATAGAATTTCGGCATTTTGCAGCTGGGGCATCCGCTGCACCCGCTCATACAGGGAATAGCTGCAGCGAAGCTTCAGCCGCACCCCTTGCTCCATCAGCGCCAGCCCTGCTTCCTTGACCCCATCGGCTGCGCCCTTGGAATAGGCGCGCACCAAGCCGCCCGCGCCCAAAAGAATACCGCCGAAGTAGCGGGTGACCACCACCGCCACATCAAACAGTTCCTGCTTTTTGAGTACATCCAGCATCGGCATCCCCGCCGTTCCGCCCGGCTCGCCATCATCGAAAAACCGCTCCACCAGCGGGGTCTTGATGCGGTATGCCGCGCAGTTATGGGTGGCATCGGGGAATTCGGCGCGGATCTTATTCAAAAAGGCGTCCGCTTCTTCCACCGACTCCACGCGGGCTATGCTGGTTATAAATCGGCTTTTTCGCTCTATAAATTCCGTTCGGCAATCGCCGGCGGGAACAAAATACTTCTTTTCGGTCATCTTCATTCTCCAATAGAGTATTATTATTTATTTTAACATATATTCAGATCATACGCAATAAAAAAAGGAAGAAGCATCGCTTCTTCCTTTTTAAACATTAGAGGTTATCTATATATGCAGAAGCTGCCAAGCCTGCCACCGCGCCGTCGCCGGCGGCGGTTGCCAGCTGGCGCACCTGCTTTTTGCGGCAATCGCCCGCCGCAAAGACACCGGGGGTTTTGGTCAGGCAATCTTCTTCCGCATCGATATAGCCCGCTTCGTCCAGATCGCAAAGCTCGGCAAAGGGCTGGTTTTTGGGCTGCTGACCGATGGCAATGAACAAGCCGTCCAAGGTCATCTCCTCGGTGCGGTCGGCATAGGTCAACTCCACCGCTTCCAGCTTGGTTTCGCCGATCAATTTGCTGACCACCGCGCCCAAGCGGAATTCCACATTCTCTTTGGCGCGCAGCCGCTCCAGCAGCACCGGCTCGCAACGGAAGCCGTCGCGGCGATGGATCAAGGTTACCTTACTGCAAAGGTCCGCCAAGGAAAGCGCCGACTGCACCGCAGCATTGCCGCCGCCGACCACAGCCACTTCCTTGCCTTTATAGAAGGCGCCATCGCAGACCGCGCAATAGGAGATGCCCGCCAGCTCTTCTTCCCGCTCCACACCCAAATGGCGATGGGCGGCGCCGCTGGCGATGATAATGCTTTTGGCTTGATATTCTTCCTCATCGGTGGTGCGGACCAAAAAGCCCTCGGCGGATTTTTCCACCTTTGCCACTTCGACCGGATCGATGCTGCCGCCAAACTCAAACATCTGCTCCGCCAAGCGGTCGGCATATTCCACCCCGCTTACCCCGAATAAGCCGGGGAAATTTTCGATGCGGGCGGAGGCGGTGATCTGCCCACCCAGAGCGGTGGATTCCAGCAAAAGCACCTTTTTTCCTGCGCGAAGCAGGTAGATGGCGGCCGTCATACCGGCGGTCCCGCCGCCGATAATAATGGTATCAAACATAGTTGTTCTCCTTTGAGAAGAATAACCGATCCAAGCGGATCGGTTATTCTGTTTCAATTATTTTTTCAAAAATGCGCGGATCTCGGAAGCGTTGGTCAGCTTCTCTACCCCTGCATCGGTTTCGACGATGAGGGTGGGAGCGCGGTTGATCTGGTAGGCATCCACCAAGCCGCGGTTTTCGGGCGCTTCGGCATCCAACTTTTCATATTCAAAGCCCGCCTGATCCAGCATGGCAACAACCATCTTGCAGTTGGGGCAGGTTTTGGTGGTGAAGAGCATGGCGCGGTTACCGCCCACCAATTCGGGCTCGGCATCGCCGCAGCCGCAGCCGCAACCATGGTTTACGGGAACCTTATTGATGGCGATCTGCTGATCATAGAGCTTACGATCCTTGAATTCCTGCGCCTTACCGTCGTTCCAGTTCTGGACCGGACGATAGTAGCCGGTGATACGGCTATAAACTTCGGTATTCTCGCCACACTGCGGGCAGGTATACTGGTCGCCGGTGATGTAGCCGTGGTTCTTACATACCGAATAGGTGGGGCTCATGGAATAATAGGGCAAACGATAGTTTTCGGCAATCTTACGGACCAGATCGGCGCAGGACTTCCATGTAGGCAGTTTTTCACCCATATAGGCATGGAAAACAGTACCGGAGGTATAGAGAGTATGCAGTTCATCCTGCAGATCCAGAGCGGTGAAGATATCCTCGGTATAGCCAACAGGCAGATGAGAGGAGTTGGTATAGTAGGGAGTACCGTCCATATTAGCGGTGATGATGCCGGGGAAGCGGCTGGTATCGTGCTTTGCCAAACGATAAGAGGTGGATTCGGCGGGAGTAGCCTCCAAGTTATAAAGATCACCGTATTCTTCCTGATAATCGGAAAGGCGGTTACGCATATGGTTCAGAACATCCTTGGCAAACTTCTGACCTTCTTCGGTGGTCAGGTTCTTACGCAGCCAGCAAGCGTTCAATGCGGTTTCGTTCATACCGACCAAGCCGATGGTGGAGAAATGGTTATTGAAGGTACCCAGATACCGCTTGGTATAGGGATAGAGGCCTTCATCCAGGAACTTGGTGATGACGGTACGCTTTACGTGCAGGGAGCGAGCGGAGATATCCAGCAGCTTATCGAGGCGTGCATAGAATTCCTTTTCGCTGGCGGATTGGAATGCGATGCGGGGCAGGTTGATGGTAACCACGCCGACCGAACCGGTGCTTTCGCCGGAGCCGAAGAAGCCACCGGACTTTTTACGCAGCTCGCGCAGATCCAAGCGCAGGCGGCAGCACATACTGCGGACATCGCTGGGCTCCATATCACTATTGATATAGTTGGAGAAATAGGGAGTGCCGTATTTAGCGGTCATCTCAAAGAGCAGTTTATTGTTCTCGGTCTCGGACCAATCGAAATCCTTGGTGATGGAATAGGTGGGGATGGGATATTGGAAGCCGCGACCATTGGCATCGCCTTCGATCATCGTCTCGATAAAGGCGCGGTTGATCATATCCATCTCTTCCTTACAATCGCCGTAGGTGAAATCCATCTCCTTGCCGCCGACGATGGCAGGCAGATCCTTTAAGTCGGCAGGAACGGTCCAGTCCAAAGTAATATTAGAGAAGGGAGCCTGAGTACCCCAACGGCTGGGGGTATTGACACCGAAGATGAAGGACTGGATGCAGTTCTTGACTTCGCCATAAGAAAGATTGTCCACCTTAACAAAAGGTGCCAGATAAGTATCAAAGGAAGAGAAGGCTTGTGCGCCTGCCCATTCATTCTGCATAATGCCAAGGAAGTTGACCATCTGGTTGCACAAAGAAACCAAGTGCTTAGCGGGGGCAGAGGTGATCTTTCCGGGAACACCGCCCAAGCCTTCCTTGATCAGCTGCTTCAAGGACCAACCGGCGCAATAACCGGTCAGCATCGAAAGGTCATGGATATGGATATCGGCATTGCGATGAGCATCGGCGATCTCGGCATCGTAGATCTCGCTCAGCCAATAGTTTGCGGTGATGGCGCCGCTGTTGGAAAGGATCAAGCCACCCACCGAATAAGTCACGGTGGAGTTTTCCTTTACACGCCAGTCGGTAACGTTGACATAGCTATCCACCAAGGACTTATAATCCAAGAAGGTGGTCTTGAGGTTACGGACCTTTTCCCGCTGCTTACGATACAGAATGTATGCTTTAGCGACATCGGCATAGCCCGATTCGCTGAGGATGGCCTCGACACTATCCTGAATCTCTTCAACGGCGATCTTACCGTCCTTAACCTTGCTTTCAAAATGAGCGGTAACCTTCAACGCAAGAAGGTCGATAATGCTGGGGTGGGATTCCTTGCCAACGGCATCAAATGCCTTTTGGATGGCTACACTGATCTTGGCAATATTAAAATCAGCCTCGGCGCCATCGCGCTTAATTACGTGATACATCGTTTTTCTCTCCTATATATTTATTATAATTTTTCTATTTCTTTGACCAGTGCGTTTTTGAGCAGTTCGCAACCGGCGACATCGGGATGGACACCGTCGTATGTCAGGTGCTTTACCCCGCGAGCTTCCGCTTCATCAAAGAGCGGTTGGGTGGCAATATACGGATAACCGCGCCGCTTGGCTATCTTGCGAACAATCTCTGCGCGGCCCTTGATTTCGGACAGGAAGGAATCGTTATATTCCTGCACTCCCTCTTGAAAATACGAACCCATCAGAATGATCTTAATATTGGGCAGAGCCGCCTCCACCTCATCTAAAATCATCTCATAAAAACGCTCGTATTTTTCGGGCGGGACTCCGTTTTGGCGGGTGTATTCCGCCCAAACATCGTTGGTACCGATCATCAAGGTCATAATATCAGGTTTCAGATTGATGATATCCTGCTTGATACGGGCATAGATATCCACAATGCGGTTGCCGTGAATACCGCGGTTGATAAAGGTATATTCACCGGGGTGGGCAAGTTCCAAAGCGCCTGCCACTCTTTTGGCGTACCATTGACCCAGATCTCCGGAATCCGCTTTATTCCGCAGGCCGTCGGTGATGGAATCGCCTTGCATTAAAACAACTTTCACCTTACCGCACCTCCTCAAATGCCGCAACCAACGCATCTTTAATCAATTCGCAGCCAGCATAATCGGGGTGGATGCCATCTTTAGTCAGATGTTGAACACCGCAATCCTCCGCTTGATCAAACAAGCTTTGCAGATCCACATATTTGAAGCCACGTGCATCGGCGATCTTCTTGGCGATGGAAGCACGCTCGGCCACATCGGCGCGGAAGGAAGCGTAATCATAGTCTTGCAAATTAGGCATTACAAATGCACCCATCAAAATCACTTTAACATCGGGCAGAGCCTCCTGCACCTCATCCAGCAACAGGTTATACATCATTTCGAATTTTTCAGGCTCCACACCGTTTTGACGGCTATACTCATGCAAAACATCGTTGACACCAATTAAAATACTCAAAATATCGGGCTTGAGATTGATCAGATCCAACTTATCGCGAGCAAACAGATCCACAATGCGGTTCCCGCTTTTTCCTCGATTGATATAGGTATATTCGCCGGGATATTTCAGTTCCAGCGCGGAAGCAGTCAAAGCTGCGTAGCCTTTTCCCAGCGCGTGATACGGTGCCGGATCGACGTTTCTGTCGCGCCCTGCGTCGGTGATGGAATCCCCTTGCATTAAAAATACGTTCATTTTATCCCACCCCTCTCAATTCGGTCTCCGGAATGATCTGCTTGGCAATCTGCAGATATTCCTGCATTTTTTGATAACTCGGCGGGGTGAGCTCTCTATTGGGGACCCGCTCCGAGGCTTTAAACTGCTGCAAAAACCAGCGCTTGGCGCCTTGGATCCACTCCGCAATGGCGCGAATCTCCTTTTCGGAATGATACTGCTCAATGACTGTGGTCCGGAATTCATAATCCACCGCATCGCTCAAAAGAAAATCGATGCTCTCGCGGATGGCGGAAAGTTCCAGCTTCAAAAAGCCGACCGTCTCGCCATAGCGCTCGGGTGCGTTTTTAACATCCATCGCCACATAATCGACCAAACCTTCCTCCACCAGCGCTTTCAAGCGGGCAGGGAAGCTACCGTTAGTATCCAATTTGACCGCATAGCCCAAACCTTTGATCTTTCGCAACAATTCGGGCAGTTCTTTTCGCAGCAGAGGTTCGCCGCCGGTGATGGCAACGCCATCCAGCAGTCCTTTACGCTTTTGCAAAAATTCCAACAGTTCCTCATCGGTCATCAGCGGAGCGGTCGGCTTTGCCACCAATTCAAAGTTATGGCAAAAAGGGCAACGAAAATTACAGCCTGCCAAAAAAATGGTGCAGGCTGTACGGCCGGGATAATCCAGCAATGTTAGTTTTTGCAAGCCTTCAATCGTCATTTTCTTGGCATTTCCCTTCATTTTCGCATAGTTTTCCCTATATTTTGCGGTCCGGATATTATTTTAACACGAGATATGGTGTTCTGTCAATAGCAAACACAATATATATTTCTGTTATTTTTTGCAAAACACTATATATTGTGCTAGAATTACGACAAATTTCGCATAGGAATGCTGTTTTGGGCAATTTTCTTCCTATTTTATATATAAAAGGCAATAAAAAAGCAGCAGAGCGCAAACTCTGCTGCTTTACTATTCGGTTTTTACTTATGCTTCGTAGGAAGCCCAGACACCGTCGTATGCATCCATATAAAGGACCACTTCGCCGCTCTTCAAGCTTTCGGTATCGGAAACATAGCCTTCGGTCTTGAGAACCTTTCTGCCGCCATCGAGAATGAAATAATCTTCGGTCTCGATCGCAACGGTCTTGACCGGAGCGATCTCGTCCATAACGACCTTACCGCCGGCGGTTGTGTAATAAGTATACATATCACCGATATCAATGACACCCTCTTTGGAAGAGATGCGATTGAGATCGACAGTCAATTCGGATTCCTTACCGGTATCCAAAGCGCGAACCTTCACCTTAGCGGTATTGGCATTGGCAGTGATATCGAGAATCTCGACCGCTACATCCTTGGTCGCCTTCTTCTCTTCATAGGCCAGATAGGAGACGCGGGTGGAATCCAAAACGGCTACAACAGGGCCGACCACTTCTTTGATATTGATGGTGGGTTTATTTACAAAGGAGTGTGCATAGTATCCTTTGCCGTTCGTGGCGGCGCTGTCCTTAATACCGTCCAGACCGCCTACGTTAGTCGCAGCGATCTTTTCCATTTCTTCTACGGTACCAGCGGAAAGATAAAGCTTGCCGGAAGCAACATAGAAGTTGACATAGTCGCCGCTTTTGGGATTGGCAATTCCTTTGAGGACAATGTCGTTGTCGTCATACACATGAACGCTGCCGTCATAATAACTATAAACAGACATATAATTGTCGGTCACCGTCATCAGCTTGCCGGGGATCCATTCGGTTGCCAGAACCACATCGGCGTTTTCCGCAGAGCCGTGCTGAATAAAGGTAAGTTCCAGATTGGGTCTGCCGGTGATCAAGGTGGGTGTTTTGAAGTTTACAACGCTGACCGCCTTGGTCAGGTTATATACATCCCCCAACGGCCATACATCATCGTTGAGATACAGCATGGTATTGGAGAAAATTGCATATGTACTACTCGTAGAGGTACCGGAGAGGCTGGAGAAACTATTGACAGAGATTTCAGTAAGAGGAACTTTATTGACAATGGGAGAAGCAATCTGATAAGTAATCAGCTCTTCATCCTCGGTAAAGGTGCCGGAATGATCTTTATCCAAATAAACAATATCGATATTATAGCCGACAAACTCGCTCAGGTCTGCGCCGACATCGGTCTGCACACCGTTGGAAAGAAGAACCTCTTTGATAATTCCCTCGTAGTTCATCGGGCGGTTTTCGGTACCGCGGATGGTGAGGGCGACGGTATTACAGCCATAAATCTTTGTTGCAAGGCAATCCAACAGGTTGCCATCGAAATCACGGAAGCTGGCAAACATTTCGCTATCGATGGTGCCGACATTGGCATCATACAGCATCGCGCGCGCCACAATGATCGCGGCTTGCTCACGGTTGATGCTCTCCACAGATGCATCCACTTCGGAGCCTTCCAAAATCACGGTCTGGAACTCTTCGTATTCCGCAGCGTTATCTTCGCCGGTGGCAATGCCGCAGGTCTTGGTAATGAGGGTGATGAACTCTTCGCCGGAGATATTGCGATCCGCCTCAAACTTCTTCTCGGGAACATACTCACCGCTGATCAGCTGAAAGTCTTCGCCCCAAGCAACATAAGGAAGAATCATAGCGGTATCGGAAATATCACCGCCTTCCATCTCATCAAAGGAGGTGATGGCGCTTTCATAATCGGCAAGTTCGTCATAACCGTAGTGCAGCATCCGATACGCGATCTTCAATGCCTCGCCGCGTGTGAGCTTGCCGGAGGGATCAAAGCTGCCGTTGGTATGCGCGGTAATGATTCCAAGTTTATCGACAAAGCGGATATAATGAAGGTTTACTTCAGACAGCGTTGTCCCGTACATATCATGAACGTCGTCATATATAATTTCTTCATACGCTGCGAACGCAGACACGCTCATGCATACGATCATAACAATAGTCATTATCGCTGCCAGCAAACTTTTTATGGTTCTCATTCCGTTACCTCCGTCAAAAGGGAATTCCCCTTCTATTTTATTATATTATATATAATAATAAAGTAAGATGCAAGGCTTTTTTAAAATGTTTTTTGATTAAGGAGCGGTTTGTTTAGTTTGAATAATATTGGACTTAAAATTTTGTTCAAAATGCCACCTCTTTTGAGGGATAAAAAAACCTTGCCGAACCAAGTTCGGCAAGGTTTTTTAAAAATTTATACTCTGGAAATCATCGCGGCAAGTTCTGCGCGGGTGATGGGCTTTTGGGGATTCAACATTTCGTTGTCGTCGCCCTCGATCAAGCCGGAAGCAACTGCGGCTTCCATAGACTCAACAGCCCAGGAGGATACCGATGCATAATCTTTAAATTCGGTCAGATCGGCGCTATCGCTCAGGTTGAACAGACGGACGAACATCGCAATGACTTCTTCGCGCTTGATGTCGCTTGCGGGGTGGAAGTTCAAGCCGGTTGCATCGGCCGAACCCTTCATAATACCAAAATAGTAGGCCACCTTGACATTGCCAACCGCCCAATCGGCGATCTTGGCAGTATCAGCAAAGGGAAGTTTCACATCGGCGAAGGAGGTGGTGTTAATACCAAGCAGGCGGCTGGCGACAATCGCCATTTCTTGGCGGGTGGTATTATCATCTCCGCGGAATGCAAATTCGCTTCCGCTGGGAGAGCCTTGCAGGACACCGTCGCCGGTTGCAGATTCCACATACTTCTTATACCATGCATCTTCAGGAACATCATTATACGCATTGACCTTTACATTCTTGGTGATGATCAGGTCGTATTGATTGACCTTACCGTTTTCAGCAATACAATCAACATAGTATTTCGATACCGCATGGGTAATATCCAGATTGAAGGAGCGCTCATCGATAAAACGGTTGGGCTCTTCTTCGATCGGGTTGGAGGTATACTCCAAGGCGATCTTTCTTGCAGGATCGGCATATACCTTGATCACCGCATAGGGATCGCTGGTATTAAAGACGACGTTGATGCTATCGCCACCGCTCTGGACAGTGATAACATTATTGTTAATGATGGGAGAAAGACCGGCCACACCGACAATATCAGCCGCCGAAGATTTGCCTTCGTTACGAACGATAAAGGGAATGGTATTGGTATACACACCATCGCGGACCTCGACATAGAAGGTGGTCTCGCCTTCCTTCAAAGCAATCTCTTTGAGCTGCTTGGAGGAAGATACAGCGGTCTTCTTCGCCGCATCGGAGAAGATGGTATAGGAAGCGCCGGGGGTGGCGGTCAACTCAAAGGTTGCTTTGGTCAGCAGCTGCTCGCTGGTAAAGAGCAAGGAGCCGTCACGCAACATTCTGTATTGCCCGTTGGAAGGAGCTTTGCCGCCGATCAGGCTGGGATCGCTCGCTTCATTACGCCCGCGGTTAAACACAACGGTATAAACGTCTTTCTTTATTCCATCGCCGGATGTGATAACCACATCGAACTGATATCCGCCATGGGGAATATAATTTCCGATATCTTCAAAAGGCTTATGGTTATTGAAGGATTGATCATACTCGGCATAAACTTCGTATTCTGCGCCGGCAGAGACCTTCAGTTCGTAATCGACGAAAGCCAGATCCGAAGGGAGATTATAAGTAAAGGTTTTACCTAAGATTACGGGAGCGTCAACGCGATGGCTGCTAAAGACAACATCCACCAGCGCGGCTTCGGTACTGTCGCCGGAGAGCAGGCGGATCTCATAGACCACACCGCCCTTACCATCCAAAGTGGTGATCTCGGCGAAATACTGAGTCGCTACACCGGAAGGATAAGCGATCTTATTCGAAACTTCTTTGGTCAAAGTCCGATCTTCATAAAGTTTCCAACTGCACTCTACATCGGTCTTGAGCACAGCGCTCAGATCGATAGAGGTCGGATTGCCCATTTTTGCAAGATTGATGGTGATTCTCTTATTCACATGATCAATCTCCGCGTTGGTCATTTCAGTTGTGAAGCTGCCGACCAATTTGGTCATTGCTTCGTCTGCATAGTAGGGATAGAGGTCCAGCTTTGTGTCCTCATGTTTAGTAATACGATCGACAGGGACAGAAGATGTATAATAGTTGTTGACCAAATTCAACGAAGCATTCATTTCCGAATCGACAAACATCGTGTCTTCAGGAAGATCAAAATAGTTCTCGTTGATATTGACCATAAAGGGAAATTCATAATAATAGTCATACGAAGCGACAAAGGGGAACTCAAACAAGGTCTGCTCTTCGTCGATCTTCATTACCGTATTATGGGTGATCTGCAGATTGGTACCGGGCAGGGTATGCGCACCATAATAGGTGTTATGAACCATTGCAGCAGGACCCATATCTGCAATGTAGTTGTTGCGAACGATCGCCGTATAGAGCGCAGTCTGCAGTTCGTGGGCGTATCTGAAAACATTGCCGCCGCAGTATTCATAATAGTTGTTCTCAATCAATGCATGAGAACCCATACTACCGGCGCAGACCAGCTTGGTATCAATGGTATTACCGGTCAGGTTCAGATAGTTGTTGGTGACACGAATGTCCATCATACCGCTGATATTGACCAGATTCTTACCTGCCAAAACACGCAGATTGCTGATCTCCATATTCGGGCTGTTACCCACCGAATGGTTGAAAAGGTTGCTTGCAGTAGTATTGACCACGCAGTTCTTCACAACCGTACCGAAACGATAGTTGGTGGCACCGGTACCCATCGAGCCATCGGTGGAGAAGGAGAACCCGCCATCCAGATAGAAGCCATCCATTACCAGATCGGAGCCGCTTGCGCTATAGCTCATTCCGCCGGTCAGAACCGCCTCGCCCTCTTTGGAGGCTTCAAGACCTGCTGCAGCGGGACGCTTGGCATTGGGCTTGGAAAGATCCTTGGCATCATTGGGGTTCACACCCGCCTTAGGACCATACAGCTTGATATTACCGACAGACTGCATGAAGCCGGCTTCATAAAGACCGGCAGCAACATAGATGGTCTCATGGCCATTAGCTGCATCCAGCGCGTCAGCAACTTCGGCAAAGCCGTTGACACCGATGGTGACGTTATACACGACACCGCCCAATTTGATGGGCTGGAGCCCCTTGGCTTTTTGCCAATCGCTGTTGACAACCAGAACATCCGGTTCTGTCAGCAACTGACCGCCGACAACAATACCGGTTCCGATCGAATCCCCCCGCAAGGGCATCTTCTCGATGGATACCGGCCCGCCCAACTCCAGCTGGGCCGCAGTTGCGCCAAACACCATACAAGAAAGCATGGAGATCAGCATAACCACAACCAACAGAACGGCAGATAATTTCTTCATGTGTTTCATTCTAAACAACCTCCTGTCGTTACGTCGATCGGTGAAGTTTTCAAAATGTGCATACTGCACCGATGATACATACTGTTATTATATTTTAATATTCTTAAAAAGTCAATAAAGATATAGGTTTTTTAAAACATTTTTTTGATTTTAAAATTATAACGGTCGCTTGGTTTATGTTTTGACGTTTTATGTGCATAATAATAGCGATCATTGAGCGATCATTGTATAAAAAGGGAGCATCATTATGTGTGGAATTATCGGATACAACGGCCCGCAAAAGGCAGAGCCTATTTTGATCAGCGGATTGAAAAAATTAGAATATCGCGGCTACGATTCCGCAGGGATTGCCCTGATGGAAAAGCAAGGGATCCGAATTTTCAAAAAAGAAGGCAAGGTAGCCGCTTTAGAATCGATCTTGCCCAAAGAAAACACCGCCACCATCGGCATCGGACACACCCGCTGGGCGACCCACGGTGCGCCGGAGGATCGCAACGCCCATCCCCATTCTTGGGGCAAGGTCACTTTAGTCCATAACGGCATTATCGAAAACGATCAAGCCTTGCGCACGATGCTGAAAAATCAAGGGCTCTCCCCCATCAGCGATACCGACACCGAGTTGATCGCCATGCTGATCGACCACTGCTATCGGGGCGACCCCCGCGACGCCATCCGCGCCGCCTGCGCGCTGCTGGAAGGCTCCTATGCGCTGGGGATTCTTTTTGAAAATCATCCGCAGATTCTTTATGCTGTTCGCAAGGATAGCCCGCTGCTGCTCGGCATCGGAAACGGAGAATTTTTCATCGCCTCCGACCTCCCTGCTTTTGCGGACCATACCTCCACCTACTGCCTTTTGGAGGAGGGGGAAATTGCCGAGCTTTCCGATTGCAAAATTACCCTATACGACCGCACTGACCGAATCATCGAAAAACCGCATCATACTGCGGATTTTGGCGCTGTTTCGACCACCAAAAACGGCTATGAACACTTTATGAAAAAAGAGATTTTTGAGCAGCCTTCGGTGGTGCAAAAAACCATCGATCGGTACAATGAAAATGATCGTATTTTAAGCGAATTGGGCGATGATTTTCAGGTCGGTGGAAAGATCATTATCGTCGGGTGCGGGTCGGCATACCATGCGGCTTTGCTGGGCAAAATCGCTCTGGAAAAATATGCCCGCATCCCCACCGAAGTTGCCATCGCCAGCGAATTTCGCTATAGCGATCCGCTGATTAAAAAAGAGGATCTGGTGGTCTTGATCTCCCAATCGGGCGAGACGGCAGACACGCTGGCGGCCTTGCGATTGGCAAAGAAAAGGGGAATTCGGACCCTTGGAATCGTCAATGCCTTCGGCAGCTCCATTGCCCGCGAAGCTGATACGGTTCTTTATACGATGGCAGGGCCCGAAATCAGCGTTGCCACCACCAAAGCCTATACCTGCCAGGCAGTACTGCTCTATCTTTTGGCAATGAAACTCGGCCACTGCTCCCCTGCCGAACTAAAGGAAATCCCCCAAGCGATCGAACACGCGTTTCTGCAAGAACCTCGCTGCAAACAGCTCGCCGAAAAATATGCATCTGCCGAGCATTTATTCTTTATCGGAAGGGGCCGTGACTATGCGGTAAGCCGCGAAGGCTCTTTGAAGCTCAAAGAGATTTCTTATATCCACAGCGAAGCCTATGCCGCAGGCGAACTCAAGCACGGCACCATCTCGCTGATCGAAGAAAATACCCCCGTCATCGCCATCATTACCGACCCCGCCCTGCAGCAGAAAACGATCGCAAACATCAAAGAAGTTTCCGCCCGCGGTGCGCAGGTGCTTTGCATTGCGCCAAAAAGCGCATCGCTCCCCGATTGCGACCGCTTGGACCTGCCCGACTGCGGCGATCTTGCCGCGCCCATCGCTGCGGCGGTGCTTTGCCAGCTTTTGGCTTATTATACGGCGCTGGCGCGGGGAACCGATATTGACCAGCCCCGCAACCTTGCCAAAAGCGTCACGGTGGAATAAAAAAAATCCCTTCGCAACTGCGAAGGAATTTTTTATTATTTTTTGGCTTTGGTTTCGATGACTTCTTTGATTAATTTGAGGAACTCATCAACCGGCATCGAGCCTAAATCGCCATCGTGGCGGCTGCGGACAGAAACAGTACCTGCTTCGGCTTCCTTTTCGCCGATGATGACCATATAGGGAATCTTTTGCATCTGCGCTTCGCGGATCTTATAACCGATCTTCTCGCTGCGCTCATCCAACTCTACCCGCAGGCCTGCGGCGCGGAGCTGCTGATACACTTCGGTGGATTTCTCCATGGTGCGCTCACTGATGGGCAGGACGCGGACCTGGGTGGGCGCCATCCAGGTGGGCAGAGCGCCGGCATATTTTTCCAGCAGCAGAGCCAAGGTGCGCTGATAGCAACCGATGGAGGTACGGTGGATGATATACGGAGTTTTCTTCTCGCCGTCGGAATCGACATATTCCATACCGAATTTCTTGGCCAGCAACATATCGATTTGGATGGTGATCAAGGTATCTTCTTTACCGAATACGTTCTTGATCTGGATATCCAGCTTGGGTCCATAGAAAGCAGCCTCGTCGATACCGACGGTATACTGAACGCCCAGATTATTGAGGATCTTTTCCATGGTGCTTTGGGCTTCTTCCCATTGCTCTGCGGTACCCTCATATTTATTGCCGGGGTTGGCAGGATCCCATTGGGAGAACCGATAGGAGCAATCCTCCTTCAGGCCCAAGGTTTCCAGCATATAGTTTGCCAGATCCAAGCAGCCCTTGAATTCTTCTTCCAACTGATCGGGGCGGAGAACCAAATGCCCCTCGGAGATGGTGAACTGGCGGACACGGATCAGGCCGTGCATCTCGCCGCTATCCTCATTACGGAACAAGGTCGAGGTTTCGCCCATACGCATCGGCAGATCGCGATAAGAACGCATCCGATTCAAATAAGCCTGATATTGGAAGGGGCAGGTCATGGGGCGCAGAGCAAAGCACTCTTTTTCTTCATCATTGGGGTCGCCCAGAACAAACATACCGTCCAGATAATGATCCCAGTGACCGGAGATCTTATAAAGCTCGCGCTTGGCCATCAGCGGAGTCATGGTCATAACATAGCCGCGCTTTTCTTCTTCGTCCTCTACCCAGCGCTGCAGCTGCTGGATGACCTTGGCGCCCTTGGGCAGCAGGATGGGCAGGCCCTGACCGATGACGTCGACGGTGGTGAAATATTCCAGCTCACGGCCGATCTTATTATGGTCGCGCTTGCGGGCTTCTTCCAAGCGGGTCAGATGCTCTTCCAACTGAGCCGCCTTGGGATAGGAAACACCGTAGATACGCTGCAGCATGGTGCGATTGGAATCACCGCGCCAATAAGCGCCGGTGGAACTCAATAAGGCGATCGCCTTGATTTTGGAAACATCAAACAGGTGGGGGCCGGCGCAAAGGTCGGTAAACTCCCCTTGGCGATAGAAGGAAATATTCTCGCCCTTGCCGGCATGCTCTTCGATCAGCTCGACCTTATAGGGTTCATCCTTCATCAATTCTTTGGCTTCGGCGACCGGCAGCTCAAACCGCTCTAAGCGCAGCCGCTCCTTGACGATCTTTTTCATCTCGGCGGTGATCTTTTGCAGATCCTCCGCGGTGAAGGGCTTTGCCACCTCGAAATCATAATAAAAGCCGCTATCGATGGCAGGGCCGATGGCAAATTTGGCATCGGGAAACAGGCGCTTTACTGCCTGCGCCAACACATGGGATGTGGTGTGCCAGAAGACCTTTCTTGCCTGCTCATCTTCGAAGGTCAGGGTAGTGAGTTCATCCCCTTCCGAAGGAACATAAGTAAGTTCTTTCACCTCTCCGTTGACCAAGGCGCAGAGCGCTTCGCGGGCAACTGCAGGATCCAGAGCGAAAGCCGCATCGAATACCGATTTGCCGCTTTCAATTTCGATCATCTGACCGTTGATTTTAACTTGCATTCTTTTTTCACCACACATATAAAATTTCGATAATAAATCGTTAAAAAATATTATAACACCAATAGAATTAAAATGCAACAAAAAATCCCCGCATAAGCAGGGATTTTCTTATTATTTTTTCTTCTTGAGTAAGGAAAAGCGGGTTCCCGCACCGCCGACGGTTTCGGAAACATCCCCCACCGCCATAAAGGCATCAGGCTCCAGCTCGGTGACGATTGCTTTGACCTTGGCGATCTCAAAACGATTGACCACGCAATAGATCAAGGTTTTTTCGTCGCCGGAATAGCCGCCGAAGGCATCCAGCAATGTGACCCCTCTGCCCAAGGCTTCGGAGAGCTGCTGAGGCAAATCGGAATTCCGCTTGCCGACGATAAAGACCGAATTGCCGCGATCGAAACCATCCACTACAAAATCGATCACTTTATTGCCGATGGCATAAGCAATGATGGAATAGAGCGGGATATTCCAGCTATGGAAGATCAGCGCCGCCACACTATAAAGAAGAACGTTATAGATCATCATAAAGGAGCCGACGGTCAGCCCTAATTTTTTGGCAAAAAGGACGGCCATAACCTCCACACCGTCGATGGCTCCGCCGAAGCGGATCACCATACCGCTGCCGATGCCCGAAAGCAGACCGCCGAAGAGCGCCGCCAACAAAATATCATCGCCCACAAAGGGGGATCCGCCCGAAAAATCAATGGGTAAAATATTACGGAAAAGCAAGGAAAAAAGCGAATAAACGGCGATGGCATAGAGGGAATAGACCACAAAATGCCAGCCCACCTTTTTCAGCCCCAGCAAAAAGAAAGGAACGTTCAAAATGATCAGGAACATACTCAGAACAAGATAGGGCGGGGTCACCACATCCAGCAAAAATGCGGTACCCGAGATGCCGCTGTCGAACAGCTTGAGCGGCGCCAAAAAGAGGGTCACTCCCACCGCATTGATCACCCCTGCAAAAAAGAGCGGGATCAGATACATCCAATGGAATTTGATCTTTTTCATTACGCACAGTTCCTTTCCTGATATTTTCCTCTATTTTACTATAATATAGACCGTCCGTCAAGAAAAAAGACCTTCCCGAAGGAAGGTCTTTTAAAAAGTCCAAAAAATTATTTAATGATTTCGCCTTTGGCATCGCGGGGCAGGCAAACAGCGTTTGCTTCGTCGGTATCGATATGCATCGCATCGGCGAACTTGGGAGAAACGCGCAGAACGGTCTCGCCGAAAGTGACTTCACGATCACCCTTAACCTTGACAGAAACGATCTGACCATCGGTAAAGCCTTCTTTTTCAGCGGTCTCGGGAGTCATATGGATATGACGCATAGCGGCGATAACGCCTTCCTCGATGGTGATCTCGCCGCAGGGCCCTTTGATGGTGATCGCGCCGCTACCCTTGACATCGCCGCTCATACGGATGGGAGCGCTTACGCCCAGAGTACGAGCGTCGGTGAGAGAGATCTCAACCTGATTTTCGGGGCGGGTGGGGCCCAGAACGCTGACGCGGGTCAGGGTATTTTTGGGGCCGACCAGGTCCACACGCTCTTCCGAAAGGAATTGACCGGGCTGGGAAAGCTCGCGAACTTCGGTCAGCTTTGCGCCTTTGCCGAAGAGGATCTCAACCGCTTCTTCGGTCAGGTGAACGTGACGGGCAGACATTTCTACTAAAATTTCCATGATTTTATATCCTTCCTTCAAAAGTATTATTTTTCCACAGATTATTCTACACTATTCGCTCCTATTTTTCAAGTATAATTCTATATAATTTTATATTGAAAAAGGTTTTTAGTTATGATAAAATGGTTAGAGATACTAAAAAATAGGGGGAAATACCTATGAATGAAAAATATTATTTAACTACCGCCATTGCCTATACATCGGCCAAGCCCCATATCGGCAACACTTATGAGATTGTTCTGGCCGATAGCATCGCCCGCTTCAAGAGAATGCAGGGCTACGATGTCTGCTTCCAGACCGGCACCGATGAGCATGGCGAAAAGATTCAGCTCAAAGCCGAAGATGCGGGCATCACCCCGCAGGCTTATGTCGATAACATCGCAGGCGAGATCAAGCGGATCTGGGATCTGATGAACACCACCTATGATCGCTTTATCCGTACCACCGATCCGAGCCACGAAAAGAAGATCCAGCAGATCTTCAAAAAGCTCTACGATCAGGGCGATATTTATAAGAGCGAATACGAAGGAATGTATTGCACTCCCTGCGAATCCTTCTTCACCGAATCCCAGCTGGTGGACGGCAAATGCCCCGATTGCGGCAGAGAATGCCATCCCGCCAAGGAAGAGGCCTATTTCTTTAAGCTTTCCAAGTATGCCAAAAAATTGGAAGAGCATATTGAAAACCATCCCGAATTCATCTGGCCGCCTGCCCGCAAGAATGAAATGGTCAATAATTTCATCAAGCCCGGCTTGCAGGATCTTTGCGTTTCCAGAACCTCTTTCAACTGGGGCATCCCTGTAGATTTCGATCCCGGCCATGTGGTCTATGTCTGGATCGATGCTCTTTCCAACTATATCACCTTCGCCGGCTACGATCCCGAAGGCAACCATACCGATGGCTATAAGCATTATTGGCCCGCCGATCTGCATTTGATCGGTAAGGATATCGTTCGGTTCCATACCATCTATTGGCCCTGCATCCTGATGGCGCTGGGCGAGCCTTTGCCCAAGCAGGTATTCGGTCATCCTTGGCTGATTATGAGCGATGGCAAGATGAGCAAATCCAAGGGTAATGTTCTTTATGCCGATGAATTGGTGGAGCTTTTCGGGGTGGATGCGGTGCGTTATTTCGTTCTGCACGAGATCCCCTATGCCAACGACGGTATCATCTCCTATGAACTGATGATGGAGCGGATCAATGCCGACCTTGCCAACATTTTGGGCAATCTGGTCAACCGCACCGTTTCCATGACCAATAAATATTTCGGCGGCGAGATCCGCACCCCCGGCGCGGAAAACGACATTGACCGCGACCTCAAGGCGGTGGCGGCAGCCGCTCCCGCGCTGGTGGAAAAGCACATGGACGATCTGCATATCGCCGATGCCATCGACGATATCTTTACCCTGCTCCGCCGCGCCAATAAATATGTGGACGAAACTGAGCCTTGGATCTTAGGCAAGCCCGAGGGCGACCACGAGCGCTTGGCAACAGTTCTTTATAACCTGCTGGAATGCATCCGCATCGGCGCTGCGCTGCTGAAACCCTTTATGCCCGAAACCTCCGAGAAGATCTTTGCTCAGATCAATGTCGGCGATCAATCGCTAGAGGATGCCAAGACCTTCGGCAAGCTGGTTGCCGGCAACAAGGTAGGCAAACCCGAAATTCTCTTTGCCCGCATCGATATTCCCAAGATGACCGAAGAACTCAATGCAAAGAAGGCAGCGGCTGCCAAAGCGGCAGAAAAAGCGGCAAAAAAAGAAGAAAAGAAGCCCGAAGGGGTTGCCATCATCGGCATCGAAGATTTTGCCAAGGTAGCCTTGCGGGTGGCAGAGATCAAGACCTGCGAGCCGCTGCCCAAGAGCGATAAACTGCTGATGATGACCGTCGATAACGGCAAAGGCACCAAGCAGGTGCTTTCCGGCATCGCCCAATATTATAAGCCCGAAGAGCTGATCGGCAAAAAGGTGATTTTAGTGGATAACCTTGCCCCCGCCAAGCTGCGCGGTACCTTGAGCGAAGGAATGCTGCTGGCGGCGGATGCGCCGAATGGCGTCAAGGTGATCTTTTTGGATGGCGACCTGCCCGCGGGAGCGGTGATCCGATGATCGACGTCCACGCCCATATGGACGATCCGCAATACGATGCGGATCGCACCGAACTTTTTAAAAAAATGAAAGGGGCGGGCATTGCCCGCCTCATCAATTCCGGTTGCAGCCATCAAGGGTGCCGCGATGCGCTGAAATTGGCGCAGACCTATGATTTTGTCTATTGCTCCATCGGCATCTATCCCCATGATACCATGGAATTGGAGCAGCAGGGTACCGCCGCTTTGGAAGAAATGCTCAAGCAACCCAAGGTGGTTGCCATCGGCGAAATCGGGCTGGATTACTACTACGATGATGTTCCCAAAGAGATTCAGCAAAAATGGTTTCATAAACAGTTGGAGCTGGCGGAGCAATATCATCTGCCCGCCATCGTTCATTGCCGCGATGCCATGCAGGATACCCTTGCGATTTTGCGGGAGCATCCCAATGTGAAAGGTATTTTTCATTGCTATAGCGGTTCGGTGGAATCGATGCGGGAGCTGGTAAAAATGGGTTGGTCCATCTCGATGGGCGGAGTCTGCACTTTTAAAAATGCACGCGTTGCCAAAGAGGTAATCGCCGCGGTCCCTGCCGATCGGCTGATGCTGGAGACCGATAGCCCTTACCTTGCCCCCACCCCTTATCGCGGCAAGCGCAACAGCGCCCTTTATCTGCCCGAGATCATCAAGGTGATGGCGGAACTGCGCAATACCACCCCCGAAGAGATCGAGCGAATCACCGACGAAAATGCAATGAGAATGTTTCAAATGAACTAAAAAAACGACCGCAAACGCGGTCGTTTTTTATTTGGTCATTCTATTTTCTGCATTTTGGAGTAGGTTCAAAAGGGAATTTGCGAACAGCGGATACTTTTCTTTCAATGCTGCTTCATCGGTTTTGGGCAGGGTTTTCATCTTCTTCAAACGGCGGCGGATGGAAACCTCCAAGCGGTTCATCTCCCCTTCCGCCATCATCGGCATCAGATCCTTATCGGCGGCAAAAAAGGTTTGGGGATTTTCGCCATCCGCATCGTAAAGAGCGCGGAACATTTTATACACCGCAATCTGCAGATACATCGAAACGTCTTGAATCAACTGCTTATCTGCAAGCTCGCCCAGCAGGTCTTCCACAACGGTGACGGAATTGCAGATCAGCTTTTTATTGAGCACCGGCAAAAGGCTTCCCTTGCCCCGATTGCCTTGCCCTGCGGCATCTTCATCGGGCACTTCTTCCAATAAAATGGCCGAGCCGTTCTTGTCCAGCGAGCGACCCAAGAGATAATCTAAAGATACATTATAAAAATCCGCCACCTTCACCAAAAAGGAAAGCCCACATTCGCGGATGCCCTTTTCATAATGGGAAAGCAACGCCTGAGAAACGCCCAGCGCATCGGCGACCTTCTTTTGAGAAAGGCCGGCTTCCTTACGCAGATGGACCAAAAGGCGGGGAAATTCTGAAATCGACATATATTTTCTCCTAAAAAAATAGTACTTTGATTATATAAAAAAAATTGCCCGAAGTCAATAGAACTTCGGGCAAATTGATTATTCTAAAGAGGTTAAAGTACCGATAAAGATCGGCAGGTTGGTCTCACGGTCAAAGATAAAATAAAGGAAGGGGCGGTCGAGGGTAACCACCTTGGGTTCTTCCATCGGCGCGGCGGATTTATCCATCTCCACCGCGGTGGCGGCCGCAGCACGAGTGCCATCCTCGCTCACTTCGATGACCGCTTCATGCAGCACGTTTCCGATAAAGAGTTCGGCGTTGCTCATCTTGCCAAAGCCACCCTCAAAGGCGGAGGGCATTCCCATCGCCTTTAATGCTTCGTTCATTGACATTTTAAACTGCGATGAAAATTTAGGTAGTTGGGCGTGTACCTGCGTAGATTGTTTATTTTGCAAAATTTGGAGCAGGGTTTCGCCGTCCAGCGAAGAAACATAGTCCTCCAACGATTTTTCGGTGGGCAGCAGCGCACCGAAGGCATAGCGACCGCCCAGATAATTGCGAGTAAAGCCGATGGCGCCTTCCCCTTCTAAATAGGAATATTCGGTAGATGCCATCATTTGGGCTTTTTGCTCCTTACCGTCGATGGAATGGAAGATGCCTTCTTGCACCTGATGCTCGACATAGGGATCGGACCATTGGGCATCAAACGAAAGGGCATTGATCAAAATCATCATCGCTTCGGGGCGCAGTTCCTCCAGCAACTGCGGAATCATTCCGTCGGTCTTTTCCTTTACCCAATCATTGATAGCTTTTTCCCCAATCGAATTAAAGGGGGCTTTAAAGACTTGGGCATTATAGTATTTGGCGTTGGCCGCCAAAAAGGCATCCTTGGCCTCAAAGCCTTGCAGATCGCGAATCCAGATGGAATTGGCGATCCGCAGTTTGGTTTTTTCGCTGCCTTGCAGGCCCACCCGCCAATTCAAATAGTAGGCATTCAGCTTATCCATGGGATGACCGCCCAAAACCTCCAGCATTTCCTGCTCCGTTTTTCCGTCGGCGCCGTTGGCAGTCATCGCCAATGCCATCGAGACGGACAAAGGCGCAATTAGTGTATTTTTACACCGCTCTTTTTGGGCGGTGCGGCGGAATAAATCCATCGAAAAATCCATCTGCCCTTGGATAAACGCTTCATCGGGCGGCTGAAGAGGGAATTCTTCGGTATAAGCCACCTCGGCGGTCAGATCCTGCACCGCAAGGGGTGTATCCATCGGTTCTTCGGTGATGGGATCATCGGTCGGTTGGTCGGTCGGTTGCTCCGCAGAGGAACTCACCGATTGCTGCGGGTCGGCAACCGCACCCGAGTCTTCGTTAGGCTTTTTACAGCCCGCCATCATTACCAAAAGCAAGGTCAAAATCATCGTCAAAGAAATTATTTTTTTCATTGCTTCATTCCTCCCTTTACCCTTAATACGAATCACATATGGAAAATGTTGCAAAAAGCGCCGAAAAAATTTCGGCGCTTTTAAAATCATTTTTTAGCTTCGCAATAGATGCAGCGATAAACGCGGTTTTCCCGATCGGTGAGCTTAAAGATATGGGGCAGCTCCTGCTCGGTGGTGGTGATGCAGCGGGGGTTTTTGCAGAAGATAACATCCTGCAACTTTTCCGGCAGCGCAATGGAGCGCTTTTCCACCAGAACACCATCGCGGATGATATCCACAGTGGCATCGGGGTCCACATAACCGATGATATCCATTTTCAGATCCACATCTGCGTCGATCTTGATGATATCCTTCTTGCCCATTTTATTACTGCTGACATTCTGGATGATCGCAACCGAGCAATCCAGCGCATCCAATTTCAGCAGGCGGTAAAGCTTCATCGCATTGCCTGCGGAGATATGGTCTATGACAATACCGTTGATGATCGAATCGATTTTCATACCTCTACCTCCAGCAATTTCAAAATCAGAGCCATCCGCATATATTTTCCGTTTAAGACCTGCTTAAAGTAGCAGGCGCGGGGATCGGCATCCACCCCGACGCTGATCTCGTTGACGCGGGGCAGCGGATGAAGGATCTTCAGGTCCTTATTTGCCTTTTCCAACTTTTCGGGGGTCAGGATATAGCTATCCTTTAACCGCAGATAATCCTCTTCATTGAAGAACCGCTCTTGTTGAACACGGGTCATATAAAGAATATCCAGATCGGGCAGGGCAGCTTCCAGATCGGTGGTCTGGACATATTCGATGCCGTTTTTCTGCAAAATATCCTTTTTAACATAGCTGGGTAATTTCAACTCTTCGGGAGAGATGAGGACAAACTTATTGCCGGTATATCTTGCCATCGCAGCGATCAGCGAATGGACGGTTCTGCCAAACTTCAGATCTCCGCAAAGACCAATGGTCAGGCCGGTAAATCTTCCCTTTTCCCGCCAGATGGTCAAAAGGTCTGCCAAGGTTTGGGTGGGATGGTTATGACCGCCGTCGCCCGCGTTGATGACAGGGATGGAAGCGTTCATAGAAGCCACCATCGGCGCGCCTTCCTTGGGATGGCGCATGGCGATGATATCGGCATAGCAACTGACGGTCTTGGCGGTATCGGCAATACTCTCGCCTTTGGAGGCGGAGGAACTACCTGCGCTGGAAACCGAAAGAACTTGACCGCCCAGCTCATGCATCGCCGCTTCAAAGCTCAAGCGGGTGCGGGTGGAGGGTTCAAAAAAGAGGGTCGCCAATTTCTTATATCTGCAGCTTTCCCGATACTTTTCGGGATGAGCGATAATATCTTCCGCGGTGGCGATCAACTGGTCGATCTCCTCCAGCGAAAGTTCCAAAATATCAATCAAGCTTCTCATGCTTTTGCACCGTTTACAGCCAGATAGTTCTTAATGCGTTCCACATTCTCTGCGTTGGCTGCATCCTCTTCCAAATATTCGATAATGTCATAGACATCCACAACGGAATAGACCGGGAATCCAAACTCATCCTCGATCTCCTGCATCGCGCCCTTTTCGCCTTGACCCTTTTCCTTGCGGTCGACCATAACAAAGGTAGCGACCACCTTGCTGCCCCGCAGGCTGGCAAGATTGGCCATACTTTCGCGGATGGCGGTGCCTGCGGTGATGACATCTTCCACGATGACGATCTCTTCCCCATCCTTGGGAACGTAGCCGACAAAGATGCCGCCTTCACCATGGTCCTTGGCTTCCTTACGATTGAAGAAGAAGGGAACATCCAAACCTTCCTTTGCCAAAGCAACAGCGGAAGAAACCGCGATGGAGATGCCCTTATAAGCAGGTCCATAAAGAACGGTACGCTTATTGCCCACCTTTTCAAAATAGGCTTTGGCATAAAATTCGCCCAATTTGGCGATCTGCTCGCCGGTCTTGATCTCGCCTGCGTTGACAAAATAAGGAATCTTTCTGCCGCTCTTGGCGGTGAAATCGCCAAACTTCAACACACCGGCACCCATCAAAAATTCAATAAACTCTCTTTTATATCCTTCCATCGTTCTTCTCCTTAATCACAAAATTCTTCTACACATCTGCGATAAGCTGCGACAGGATCTTCAGCCGCAGTAATGGGGCGGCCCACAACAATGTAGTCGGAACCGATCTTCTTGGCTTCGGCGGGGGTCATGACTCTCTTTTGGTCGCCGATATCCCCATCCGCAAAGCGGACACCGGGGGTGACGGTCAAAAATTTCTCGCCGCAGGTGGCATGCACCTTGCCTGCTTCCAAGGGGGAGCAAACAACACCATCCAAGCCCGCCTTGGCGGCATTGGAGGCATAGTGCATAACAACCTTATCGATGGGCTCTTTAATCAGCAGATCGTTTTCCATCCGCTCCTGATCGGTGGAGGTCAGCTGGGTGACCGCGATCAGCAAGGGGCGGGTTCCGTCGGGGCGGGTCAAGCCTTCCAGCGCCGCTTCCATCATGGAGATGGTGCCGGCGGCGTGCAGGTTGGTCATATCCACATCCAGCTGCGAAAGGACCGCCATCGACTTTTTGACGGTATTGGGGATATCGTGCAGTTTCAGATCCAAAAAGATCTTATGGCCGCGGCTTTTCAGCTCCCGAACGATCTCGGGGCCTGCGGCATAGAACAGCTCCATACCGATCTTCAAAAAGGGCTTACGCTCTTCGTTCTTAAAAAGATCCAAAAAATTCAAGGTTGCTTCCTTGCCTGCAAAATCGCAGGCGATGATAACATCTCTTCCCATTAGTGCGCTCCTCCTATAATATCTTGCAGATTTTCAATTCCGTATTTTTCCATTACCTTCGGCAGATCCTCAATAATCTTTTTACAAGCAAAAGGATCCCGCAGGTTGGCAGCACCCACCTCCACAGCGGTGGCACCTGCCAGCATCAATTCGATGACATCTTCCGCCGAAGATACACCGCCCATCCCGACGATAGGAATTTTAACCGCTTCATAGACCTGATAGATCATGCGGCAAGCCACCGGCAGGATGGCAGGGCCCGAAAAACCACCCATCTTATTGGCAAGGATGGGTTTTTTGGTCTTCAGATCGATCCGCATGCCCAATAGGGTGTTGATGAGGCTGATGCCGTCGGCGCCTGCTTCTTCGCAGGCCTTAGCGATCTCCACAATGTTGGTAACATTGGGGGTCAATTTAATAATAATCGGTTTTTTGGTGACTTTACGCACTTCTTTTACCACCGATGCCGCCGCCTGCGGATCGGTACCGAAGCTCATTCCGCCACCATGGACATTGGGGCAGGAGATATTGATCTCAAACCAAGCGATCTGCTCTTCGGCGTCTAATTTACGAACGGTCTCGCGGTATTCATCCAATGAAAACCCGCTCACATTCGCCATGATCGGGCCATCAAAGCAAGCCTTTAATTTCGGCAGTTCTTCGGCGACCACTTTATCCACACCGGGGTTTTGCAGCCCTACCGAATTGAGCATTCCTTCATAACATTCGGCGATGCGGGGGGTGGGGTTGCCAAAGCGGGCATCCAAGGTGGTTCCCTTAAAGGAAAGGGAACCCAACACATTGATATCGTAAAGCTCGGCAAATTCATAGCCAAACCCAAAGGTCCCGCTGGCGGGAACGATGGGGTTCTTCATTTCAATGCCGCAAAGGTTGACTTTTAAATTTACCATATGATCTCCTCCCGTTCCAAAACAGGCCCATCCTTGCAGATGCGCTTATTGCCATACTTGGTCTTGCAGGAGCAACCCATGCAAGCACCGAAGCCGCAGCCCATCCGCTCTTCAAAGCTATACTGCCCCGAAACGGCAACGGTGCGTTCGATGGCGCGGAACATCGGCTCGGGGCCGCAGGTGAAGAAATAATCATAATCCATTTCTTTCATCGCGTCGGTGACAAAGCCCTTGACACCTACCGAGCCATCGGCGGTGGCGATGGTAACGATCGCGCCCAGCGCTTCAAATTCTTCTTTCAGGAAAATCTCTTCCGCCTTATTAAAGCCCAATACGACCTGGGGCTTTTTCCCTTCGGCAATCAGCTTCTTGCAAAGGGCATACAGGGGCGGGACACCGACCCCGCCGCCGATCAGCAGCGGTTTTTCACCGCTCTTGGCGGTATTATAGCCATTGCCCAAGCCCACCAGAAGGTCGAGTTTCTCGCCGATGGGCATCTTTGCCATCTGCTCGGTGCCGCTGCCTACCACCTTATAGATCAAGGTGATGGACCCCTCATCCCAATCGCAGATGGAGATGGGGCGGCGCAGATATTTGCCTGCCAACAGAATATTGACAAACTGGCCGGTGGCGGTGATGGCGGAGGTATCCCCCGCCAACACCATTTTATAGACATCTTTCGCAATTTTTACATTGCTTTTAATTTCATAAATTCCTTGCTTCATTCTTTAAACCTCAAGCGTCAATGGTAGAGATACAAAGGGTGGTCTCTTCCAGAACATCCAGCAGCACCCGCACCGTATCGAGAGAGGTGAAGAGGGTGACGTTATTTTCGGTGGCGCAGCGGCGGATCTGATGCCCATCGCTCTGCACACCGGCGGAATTGATATCCTTGGTATTGATGACATAGGCGATATGACCTTGGCGCAGCGCATCGGGAATCTCATCGCTGCCTTCGCCGATCTTGCCCAGCGCGTGGGTACGGATGCCGTTCTTCTTCAAGAACTCGGCGGTGCCGACGGTCGCCTCAATATTGAAGCCCAAATTATAGAATCTGCGGATCAGCGGCAGAGCCTCTTCCTTATCATCGTCGGCAATCGTTGCCAGAACGGTGCCGTAATTTTGCAGTTTCATACCCGAAGCCTGCAGACCTTTATAAAGGGCGCGGTTGAACTTATCGTCGTAACCAATCGCCTCACCGGTGGATTTCATTTCGGGAGAAAGATAAGCATCCAAGCCGCGGATCTTGCTGAAGGAGAAGACAGGAACCTTGACATAATGGCGTTTCTTTTCCTCGGGATAAATATCGAAGATGCCCTGCTCCTTCAAGGATTTGCCCAAGATAACCTCGGTGGCAATATCCGCCAGGCTATAGCCGGTGGCTTTGGAGAGGAAGGGGACGGTTCTGGAGGAACGGGGGTTGACTTCGATGATGAAGACATTATCGTCCTTATCGACAATGAACTGAATGTTATAAAGACCGATGATGCCGATGCCCAGACCTAACTTCTTGGCATATTGCAGAATGATGCCCTTGACACGATCGGAGATGCTGAAGGTGGGATAGACGCTGATAGAGTCGCCGGAGTGGATACCGGTACGCTCGACCAACTCCATAATACCGGGGACAAAGACATCGCGGCCATCGCAGATGGCATCGATCTCCACTTCCTTACCGAAGATATATTTATCTACCAAGACCGGCTTATCTTCATCGATCTCAACAGCGGTCTTGAGGTAGTTTCTCAGCTGCTCTTCATCGGCAACGATCTGCATGGCGCGACCGCCCAGAACGAAGGAGGGGCGCACCAAAACCGGATAGCCGATCTCGGCAGCGGCGGCGACACCGTCTTCAATCTTGGTGACCGCGCGGCCCTTGGGCTGGGGAATCTCCAGCTCCCGCAGAATCCGCTCAAAGCTGCCGCGGTCCTCAGCGCGCTCGATAGCGGCGCAATCGGTACCGATGATCTTGACCCCGCGCTCCATCAAAGGCTCGGCCAGATTGATGGCGGTCTGACCGCCCAAGGAGGCGATGACACCGATGGGCTTTTCAAACTCGATGATGTTCATCACATCTTCGGCCGTCAGCGGCTCGAAATAGAGCTTATCGGAGCAGGTATAGTCGGTGGAAACGGTTTCGGGGTTGTTATTGATAATAATGGCTTCGTAGCCGGAATTTTTAATGGTGGTCACCGCATGGACGGTGGAATAATCGAATTCCACACCCTGACCGATACGGATGGGGCCTGCGCCCAAAACAATGATCTTTTTGCGGTCGGTCAAAATGGATTTATTCTCACCCTCATAGGAAGAGTAGAAATAAGGAATATAAGCGTTGGTATGGCAGGTATCCACCATCTTATAGACAGGGATGATTCCCTTTTCACGACGCAGGTTATAAACCTCGATCTCCTTCATTTCCCAAAGGCGGGCAATGAACTTATCGCCAAAGCCCATCTTCTTGGCTTCCGCCAGCAGAGCAACATCGCCTTTGGCGGCGGCCAACTTTTTCTCCATCGCAACGATCCGCTCAAAAGCCTCAAGGAAATACGAGGTGATCTTGGTCAGGTCGTGCAGTTCAGCGACCGAAACGCCACGGCGCATCAACTCGGTAACAGCGAAAATGTTATCGTCCTTAAACTCCAAGATATAATCCCGCAGTTCCGCCTCGCTCATAGTATCGAACTTGGGCAGATGGAAATGGCAGGCGCCGATCTCCAAAGAACGAACGGATTTGAGCAGACATTCTTCCAGATTGGAGCCGATGCCCATCACTTCGCCGGTCGCCTTCATCTGGGTACCCAAGGTGTTGGGCGCGGTGGGGAACTTATCGAAGGGGAAGCGGGGCAGCTTGGCCACCACATAATCCAAGCGCGGCTCGAAAGCAGCGTTGGTATTGGCGATCTCGATCTCTTCCAAAGCCATACCGACTGCGATCTTGGCGGTAACACGAGCGATGGGATAGCCCGATGCCTTGGATGCCAACGCGGAAGAGCGGGAAACGCGGGGGTTGACTTCGATGAGGTAATATTCGCTGGTTTCGGGGTTCAGGGCGAACTGAACGTTGCAGCCGCCTTCGATCTTCAGCGCGCGGATGATCTTGATGGCGCTATCATTGAGCATCTTGAGATCATGATCGTTCAGGGTCATGATGGGAGCGACCACCAAAGAGTCGCCGGTATGAACGCCGACAGGATCGATATTTTCCATACCGCAGATGGTGATGGCTTTATCGTTGGAATCCCGCATAACCTCAAATTCGATTTCTTTATAGCCCTTGACCGACTTTTCGATCAGAACCTGATGGACCGGAGAAAGTTTAAAGGCGTTAAGACCCAGCTCGACCAATTCTTCTTCGTTATAGGCAAAACCGCCGCCGGTACCGCCCAGAGTGAAGGCGGGGCGCAGAACGACAGGATAGCCGATCCGCTTGGCAGCTTCCTTGGCTTCCTCTACGTTATAGGTGATTTCGGAGGGGATGGTGGGCTCGCCGATCTCGATGCAGAGCTCTTTGAAGAGTTCGCGGTCCTCGGCGCGCTTGATGCTTTCGCTGGAAGTACCCAGCAGCTCCACTTCACATTCTTTGAGGATGCCCTTCTTTTCCAGCTGCATGGCAAGGTTCAAGCCGGTCTGACCGCCGATGCCGGGGACAATGGCGTCGGGGCGCTCATAGCGCAGGATCTTTGCCACATATTCCAAAGTCAAAGGCTCCATATAAACCTTATCGGCAATGGTGGTATCGGTCATGATGGTAGCGGGGTTGGAGTTGCAAAGAACAACCTCATACCCTTCTTCCTTCAGCGCCAGGCAAGCCTGGGTGCCCGCGTAGTCGAATTCCGCTGCCTGACCGATGACAATCGGGCCGGAACCAATGATCAAAATCTTTTTCAAATCTTTTCTTTTAGCCATGTTCTTACTTCTCCTTCTTCACTCTTCAATATATGCAACTTTATTTTTATACACGGTCAGCAGGCATTTTCCGCAAACCGCCCAATCTTGAAAGGGGGTTGCTCTGCCTTTGGATAAAAAGGTTTCGGGGTCGATTTTATATTCCGCGTCCAGATCCCAAACACTATAGCCGCTCTCGGCAATATTAAACCGCTTGCGCGGGTTTTCGCTCAATAACTCTATCAGTCGTTCCAATGGGATGATTCCTTTTTTCACCAGCCCGGTATAGAGGGTGGCAAAGGCGGTCTCGATCCCCACAACGCCCATCGCGCTTTTTTCCAAGCCGCGGCTCTTTTCTTCGGCGGAATGGGGCGCGTGGTCGGTGGCGATCATATCGATGGTGCCATCGATGATGCCTTGAATCAACGCTTTTTGATCTTCTTCACTCCGCAAGGGCGGGTTCATTTTAAACCGCCCATCTTCCTGCAGCATCGAATCGTTCATCAATAGGTAATGGGGGCCGGTCTCGCAGGTGACATCCACCCCCCGCGCTTTGGCCTGCCGAATCAGCTCCACACTCTCTTTGGTGGAGATATGGCAGACATGGTAGGCGCAGCCGATCTCTTCAACTAATTTCAAATCTCGGGCGATGGGACCCCATTCGCTTTTGGAGCAGATCCCCTTATGCCCGTGGGCTTTGGCATATGCTCCGTCGTGGATATACCCGCCGCGCAGAAGAGCATTATCTTCGCAATGAGCCACGATTATTTTGCCCAATTCCTTGGCTTTAAGCATCGCCGCCCGCATCATTTCTTCCGATTGCACCCCGCGGCCATCATCGGAGAAGGCGATGGCCTCCTTCGCCATCCCCTGAAGATCGGCAAGGGCTTCGCCCTGCTGCCCTATGGTGATGGACCCATAGGGGTGGACGCCGATCACCGCATCTTTGCGGATGATGGCAAGCTGCTCCTCTAAATGCTCCACGCTATCGGGAACAGGGTTGAGGTTCGGCATACTGCAGACATCGGTATACCCGCCCGCAGCGCAGGCCTTGGAACCGGTCTCGATCGTTTCTTTATAAGAAAAACCCGGCTCTCGCAGATGAACATGAACATCGCAAAAACCGGGAAAAACAGCAATTCTTCGATTGGCAAAAAGGGAATAGAAATCCATAGAAACAGGAAGAGCGATTTCGCGTTCCTGCATTGTTCCGTTTTCAAATACTTGCCCTTTGATTTTCAACATCTCGGAATCCTTTCCAAAAAATAAAATAGACCTTCCTGCAAGATGCAGCAAGGCCTTCATAAACATAGCAAAGCGAAAGCGCACCTTGCGCCTTCTTTTTTATGAACATCTTGCCGAACTCACGGGATCGACTTAAAGATTATTTAACTTTAATTATTATACTACTATATGCAAAAATTGTCAACGAAAAAATAGAGCTAAAATTCACCGAAAACCGCTCCCCTTTTTTCGTCAATATGACAAAAAAATAAGTCGCCAATAAGACGACTTATTCATCGGTAATATTATCATAGACGCGCTCGCCCACCGAGCCATAGCCCAGATCGCGGGCAACGCTTTCCACATAGGCGCTATCCACTTCCGCATTGAGGATATCATTGAGTTCTTCATTCAGAACGGTCTGGGAGGAAATCTTTTGATTGACATCCTTCAGCTCTGCCTGCTTTTCCTGAATCCGCACCTGAAGTTTCACGCAGGTGACGATCATATTGCCCGCCACATAGACCAGCAATACCGCCAGCAATGCCTTAACGACGGGGTTCATCTTTTTGGCGCGTTTTGCTTTTGCGATGGATCTTGTTTTCATGCGATTTCCTCCTTTCCTTAAACTTTAACATTCTAATTTTATACCAATCTTTCAAAAAAATAAAGAGTTTTTTTGAAAAAACCAAAAATTTCTTAAAAATCTGCCCAAAAATCCGCTCAAACCACCTTAAAATCCGCGCCACCCACCGCGCCACCACACCGATAAAGACGCCCGCGGTACAATGCCAGACCATAAAACCTAAGCCTTCCCCCACCAGCAAAAAGAGGCGCACCTGCCCGAAATTGGTCCAGGTAAAGCAGGAGGCGGTGGCGATGGCGGCAATCAGCGCAAAGAGCAGGTCCTCCCAAAAGACAAGGAGCGGGCGATCCCTGCCCCGCAGGATCCGCACCACCCGAAAGATATCGTAGACACCGCCCAATCCGCCGCCCAGCACCACCGCCCATAAAAAGGCAATGGCTTGGTCGGAAAGATAGGTTTCCATCAGCGAAACAGCCCCTTAAAGACCCCGCCCTTTTCCTTCAGATCGGCATACTGCAGGCGATCAATCGTTCCCTCAATGGCGATCTCCCCCGATTCCACATTCAGCCGATTGATGTGCAGGTCCTCCCCCTCGCCGGTCAGCACCCCCATATTGGTCAACACCACCACCGCCTTTTCATCAAAGCGATCCACATCTAAAACCCCCGATGCCA
>JAZTXG010000030.1:0-7606 GCA_045636365.1 Eubacteriales bacterium | reverse complement strand
GACACCGATGATGGTTTCTTCATCAAACGGACGGCCGGTGATGGAAAGACCGATGGGCATGCCCAGCGCATCGTAACCACAGGGGGTGGAGATGGCCGGCAGACCGGCAAGGCTTGCGGGGACGGTGAAAAGATCGGCCTGATAGAGCTTTACCGGATCATCCTGTACACCGGCCGCAGGCGGCGCGGTGGTGGCGGCGGTGGGGGTGATGATGCAGTCACAGGTTTCAAAGATGGCGGCAAACTCGGCGCGGATCTTTTCTCTTACACTGCAGGCACGTCCGTAGTAATCATCGTGATGACCGGCCGAAAGGGCATAGGTACCCAGCAGGATGCGGCGCTTGACTTCATTGCCGAATCCTTCGTTGCGGGTGGCGACCAACCGCTCATCGAAGGTCTCCCCTTCCTTGCTCAGATGCCCATAGCGAACACCGTCATAGCGAGCCAAGTTGGAGGAAGCTTCCGCCGAAGAGATCAGATAATAAGCAGGGATGGCATAGGGCAAGGAGGGCATGGAAACCTCCTTGATAATGCAGCCCATCGCTTCAAACTCTTTGATGGCATTTTCCACCGCCACCTTGATCTCGGGGTTCAGACCTTCACCGAAAAATTCCTTGGGAACACCGATGACGGTGCCTTCCACAGGCTGACCCATATATCCGGCGACCGGCTCGCTTTCGCGGGAGGTCATATCCATTTCATCCGCGCCGGAAATGGCATCCAGCAGGATGGCGCAATCCTTGGCGCTCTTGCCGATGGGGCCGATCTGATCCAGCGAAGAAGCAAAGGCGACCAAGCCGGAGCGAGAAACTTTGCCGTAGGTGGGCTTAATGCCGGTCACACCGCAAAATGCGGCAGGCTGGCGGATGGACCCGCCGGTATCGCTGCCCAGCGAAGCCACGCAAAGCCCTGCGGCAACCGCTGCGGCGCTGCCGCCGGAAGAACCGCCGGGAACGCGCTCGATATCATAAGGATTCTTGGTAATGCCGAAATGAGAAGTGGTGGTGGATGCGCCCATCGCAAATTCATCCATATTCAGTTTGCCGATGAAAATGGCGCCTTCCTTTTCCAATTTTTCCGCCACAGTGGCATTATATGCGGGGACAAAATCGCCCAGCATCTTGGAAGAGCAGGTGGTGCGTAAGCCTTTGGTACAGATATTATCCTTAATACCCAGAACAATGCCGGTTAAGGGGCCTGCGGCGCCCGCTTCGATCATCTTCTGGGCAGCTTCCGCCTGCTCCATCGCTTTTTCATTGACCGTCACATAGGCTTTGATGGTGGGGTCCAGCTTTTCGATCCGATCCAAATAATATTGGGTCAGTTCCTGGGCAGTGATATCGCCGCCGTCCAGCAGGCCGCGAAGTTCTTTAATCGATTTTAAATGCAGATTCATATCCTTCGCCTCCTCAATCCATCAGTTTCTGGACAGCGATGAAATGATAAAGCTTGCCCTTGGTATTGGAAAGGATCTCTTCCACCGGAGTGGAATCCTTGATCTCATCTTCCCGCAGCAGCTCCATGCCGCCTTCGGCGGTGAGGGGATAATCCGCCTCGGAGATCTCCACTTCGGTGATGGTATCCATCAATTTCATTATGCTTTCCATATCGTTGGCCATCCGCTCCTTTTCCTCCCCTTCAAAGGAAAGGCGGGAAAGAGCTGCCAGATGGTCGATCAATTTTAAGTCTTTCATAAAAACCTCAAGTGATTATAAGAAATTATTTACTGTCGGAAGTATAGTTGGGGGCTTCCTTGGTAATGTGAATATCATGGGGATGGCTTTCGATCAAGCCGGCACCGGTGATCTTGACGAACTGACCGTTCTTCTTGAGATCTTCGATGGTTTCGGTACCGCAATAGCCCATACCGGAGCGCAAACCGCCCATCAGCTGGAACACCGTATCGCCCATCGCGCCCTTAAAGGGAACGCGGCCTTCCACACCTTCGGGAACCAATTTCTTGGTACCGTTCTGGAAATAGCGATCGGCAGAACCCTTGGCCATAGCAGCCATAGAACCCATACCGCGATAGGACTTGAAGCGGCGGCCTTGGAAGAGTTCTTCTTCACCGGGACTTTCTTCACAACCTGCCAACAGAGAGCCGAGCATAACTACATCGGCGCCGCCTGCGATGGCCTTGACAATATCGCCGGAGAACTTGATACCGCCATCGGCGATGACAGGGATATTATGACGGGCGCAAACCTCAGCGACATCCATAACAGCGGTCAGCTGGGGAACACCGATACCCGAAACAACGCGGGTGGTGCAGATGGAACCGGGGCCGATACCGACCTTAACCGCATCGGCACCTGCCGCGATCAGATCTTCTGCCGCTTGAGCGGTGGCGATGTTGCCGGCGATCAGCTGGATGCCGGGGAAGTTCTCTTTGACCAATTTGATGGTCTTCATAATATTTGCAGAATGACCGTGGGCAGAATCCAGCACCAGAACGTCAACACCTGCATTGATCAGCGCACCTGCACGATCCAAGACATCGTTGGTAATACCGATGGCAGCGGCGCAAAGCAGGCGGCCCTGCTCATCACGGGCAGAGTTGGGATACTTCACAGCTTTTTCAATATCCTTAATGGTGATCAGACCGGAAAGATGACCGTTCTCATCCACCAAAGGCAATTTTTCCACGCGGTACTTTTGCAAAATGGCTTTGGCTTGCTCCAAGGTAGTGCCGACCGGGGCGGTGATCAACCGCTCCTTCGGAGTCATCACTTCGGAGATCTTGACATTGAAATCGGTCATAAACCGCATATCGCGGTTGGTGATGATACCCACCAGCTCGCCGTTCTCGCAGATGGGAACACCGGAGATCTTGAACTTACCCATCAGCGCATCGGCTTCATAAACGAAATTATCGGGAGAAAGGAAGAAAGGCTCATTGATGACACCGTTCTCGCTGCGCTTTACCCGCTGAACTTCTTCCGCCTGCTGCTCGATGGTCATATTCTTATGAATAACACCGATACCGCCTTCCCGCGCCATGGCGATCGCCATCTTGCTTTCGGTGACAGTATCCATCGCGGCACTCATCAGGGGGACATTCAGCTTGATCTTATTGGTAAGACGGGTGTTGAGCTTGACCATATTGGGCAGCACCTCGCTCTTGGCGGGCACCAGCAACACATCGTCGAAGGTCAAGGCTTCTTTCAAAACTTTGCTTGCGTAATTCATTCTACATCCTTCTCCTTTTATCTCAATTTTTATAGTTATTAATAACTTATTATACATACTTTTTCATTAGATTGCAAGTCTTTTTTTGATTTGACAAGACTATTAAAAATTAGTATAATATAAAAGTTATGAAAAATGTGGTTTCGGAGGAAAATATGGCAAGAAAGAACGAATACAACGACGAAAGTATCGTCCAATTAAAAGGCCCCGATAAAGTCCGGCTGCGTCCGGGTGTCATCTTCGGGTCCGACGGATTGGACGGTTGCCAGCACGCGATTTTCGAGATCCTTTCCAACTCCATCGACGAAGCGCGGGAAGGGCACGGCAACAAGATTATCGTCACCCGCTATAAAGACCAATCGGTCGAGGTGGAAGATTTCGGCCGCGGTATGCCGGTGGGCTATAACCAGCGGGAGCAGCGGTTCAACTGGGAGCTGATCTTCTGCGAGCTTTAGGCGGGCGGTAAATATAATACCAACCAAGGGCAGAACTATGAATATTCCTTGGGCCTCAACGGCCTTGGTGCCTGCGCCACCCAATTTGCCTCCGAATATATGGATGTCGCTGTTTATCGCGACGGCAAGAAGCACACCCTGCATTTTGAAAAGGGCTTCAATATCGGCGGGCTGACCGAAGAAGAATTTTCGGGCAAGCGCACCGGTACTGTCATTCGCTGGAAGCCCGATCGGGATGTTTTTACCGATATCGCGGTGGACGCTTCCTATTATGAAGATATCCTGCAAAAGCAGGCGGTAGTCAACGCCGGTCTGACCTTCATCTTTAAAAACGAGACCGAAAAAGGCTTTGAAACCAAAGAGTATTGCTATAAAGAGGGCATCACCGACTATGTGCGGGAGCTTCTGGGGGAGGACAGCCTTTCCCAGCCGGTCTTCTGGCAGGATGAGCGGGTGGGCCGCGATCGGGAGGATCGCCCCGAATATAAGGTCAAGCTTTCCGGTTGCGTGGCCTTTTCCAACCGTGTCAATTTGATCGAATACTATCATAACTCCAGCTTTTTGGAGCATGGCGGCGCCCCCGATAAAGCGGCGCGGATCGCCTTTGTGGCAGAAGTGGATGCCTATCTGAAGAACAACGGAAAATATAATAAGGGTGAAAGCAAGATCACCTTTGCGGATGTGGCCGATTGCTTGGTCTTTGTCTCCAACTGCTTCTCCACCATCACTTCCTACGAAAACCAGACCAAAAAGAGTATTACCAATAAATTTATCCAAGAATGTACCACCGATTTCCTGCGGCAGAATCTGCGGATCTATTTCATCGAAAAGCCCAACGAAGCCGCCAAGATCACCAATCAGATTCTGGTCAATAAGCGGGCGCGGGAAAAGAGCGAAAAGGAACGCATCAATGTCAAAAAAGCGCTCTCCGGCTCCATCGATATGGCCAATCGGGTGCAGAAATTTGTCGATTGCCAGACCAAAGATATTGCCAAGCGGGAAATCTACATTGTTGAGGGTGATTCCGCTTTAGGCTCCTGCAAGCAAGGGCGGGATAGCGATTTTCAGGCGATTATGCCGGTCCGCGGTAAGATCCTCAACTGCCTCAAGGCAGAATATGCCAAGATCTTCAAGAGCGATGTTATCATCGACCTGCTGAAGGTTTTAGGCTGCGGTGTGGAGCTCAGCGGCAAGACCGCCAAGGGCTTGCAGAGCTTTGACCTCAATGCCCTGCGCTGGAACAAGGTCATCATCTGCACCGATGCGGATGTGGACGGTTTCCAGATCCGCACCTTGATCTTGACAATGCTTTACCGCCTGACCCCGACTTTGATCGAAAAAGGCTATGTCTATATCGCGGAATCTCCCCTCTATGAGATCACCGATAAGACCAAAAAACAGACCTATTTTGCCTATACCGAAAAGGAAAAAGAAGAACTCCTTCAAAAGCTGGATGGGCATAAGATCAAGATTATGCGGAGCAAAGGTTTGGGTGAAAACGAGCCGGAAATGATGTGGCAAACCACCATGAACCCCGAAACCCGCCGCCTGATCAAGGTGACTCCCTCCGACGCGGAAGAGACCGCGCGGATGTTTGATATTTTGCTGGGTGATAATCTGGCAGGGCGCAAGGATTATATTGCGACCAACGGTCATCTTTATCTGGATGATCTGGATCTTTCTTAAGGAGGTGCAAAATGGCAAGAAAAAAGCAACCCGAAAAAGTATATATTGAAAAAGAGCCGATTCTGCAGGGCGTAGTCGAGACCTTGGAAACCAACTATATGCCCTATGCCATGAGCGTCATCCTCTCCCGCGCCATCCCTGAGATCGACGGTCTGAAGCCTGCCCACCGCAAGCTTCTTTATACCATGTATAAAAAGAACCTGCTGCACGGCGAATTGGTCAAAAGCGCCAACATCGTCGGCGCGACGATGACCTTGAACCCCCATGGCGACAGCGCCATCTACGAAACGATGGTCCGCTTATCCCGCGGTAATGAAGCGCTGCCGCTCCCCTTTGTGGAGTCCAAGGGCAACTTCGGTAAGGTTTATTCCCGCGATATGGCCTATGCCGCCTCCCGCTATACCGAAGCCAAGCTGGCCCCCATCTGCAAAGAGATGTTTGATGATATTGATAAGGATACGGTGGATTTTGTCCCCAACTATGATAACTCCACCACCGAGCCGACCCTGCTGCCGGTCTCCTTCCCCACCATTCTGACCACCCCCAACCAGGGTATCGCGGTCGGTATGGCGTCCAATATCTGCTCCTTTAACCTGAGCGAAGTTTGCGATACAGTGGTGGCGCTGATGGAAAACCCCGACCACCCCATCGAGCTGACCATGCCCGGCCCCGATTTTTCCACCGGCGGTCGCCTGCTGGTCAACCAAAGCCAGATCAAAGAAGTTTATGAAACCGGCCGCGGCTCCATCCGCGTTCGGGCCAAATACGAAGTGGAACCCAAGGGCAATCTTATCACCATTACCGAGATTCCCTATACCACCACTGTGGAAGCCATCATCGATAAGATCATCGAGCTTTATAAGAGCGGCAAGATCCGCGAGCTGAACGATGTGAAGGATATGTCCGATAAGACCGGTATGCGCATCTCCATCGAGATGAAGCGCGGCACCGATCCCGAAAAGCTGATGGCGAAGCTCTTTAAGATGACCCCGCTGGAAGATTCCTTCGGCTGCAACTTCAATGTGTTGATCGGCGGCACCCCGATGGTGCTGGGTGTCAAGCAGCTAATCGAAGAATGGATCGCCTTCCGCACCGAATGTATCAAGCGCCGCACCTATTTCAACCTCAATAAGGCCAAGGAAAAGCTGCATCTGCTGCTGGGCTTGAAAAAGATTTTGCTGGATATCGATAAGGCGGTGCAGATCGTCAAGGATACCGAACACGAAGAAGAGGTTGTCCCCAATTTGATGATCGGCTTTGGCATCGATGAAATTCAGGCGGAATATATCGCCAATATCAAGCTGCGCCATCTGAATAAGGAATATATCCTCCATCGGTTGGAAGAGATCGAATCGCTGGAAAAAGAGATCGCCGAAATGGAAGCGATCTTAAAGAGCCGCACCAAAGTCTACCGCCTGATCGAGAGCGATCTCAAGCGCATCAAAAAGGTCTACGGCTACCCCCGCAAGACCGAGCTGGTCTATGAAGATCAGATCCAAGAGATCGATGAGACCGACCATATCGAAGATTATCCCTGCACCTATTTCCTTTCCAAGGAAGGGTATTTCAAAAAGATCACCCCCCAATCCCTGCGGATGAACAGCGCCCAGAAATATAAGGACGGCGATGGGCTGCGGCGGATGGTGGAATCCACCAATAAGGCGGAGCTGATCTTCTTCACCTCAGCGCAGAACGCTTATAAAGCCAAAGGCTATGATTTTGAAGATACCAAGGCCAGCCTGCTGGGCGATTACCTGCCCGCCAAGCTGGAGATGGAGCAGGATGAAACGGTCGTCGCCATGGCGGTCACCGCCGACTATAGCGGCGATATGCTCTTCTTCTTTGAAAACGGCAAGGCAGCCAAGGTCCCCTTGTCTTCCTATAAGACGGTAAGCAACCGCCGCCGCCTCATCAATGCCTATAGCGATAAAGCGCCGCTGGCAGCGATCCTGCAACTGCAAGAAGAAGCCGACCTGCTGCTGATCTCGGATAATAATAAAGGCTTGGTGATCCATTCGGCATTGATCCCCGCCAAGACCTCCAAAGCCACCCAAGGCGTCAAGGTGATGACCCAAAAGGCCAAACACACCTTGGTGGATGCCAAGACGGTGGCAGAAGTGGGGCTGACCAACCTTTCCTACTACCGCACCAAGAATATCCCCGCTGTCGGCCACCTGCTGCGCCAAGCCGACCTGCCCAGCGACCAGGTAACTCTTTTTGATGAATAAAAAACAAAGCCAAAACCCCACAAACGACCCAAAAAAATAAGTTGAGGGA
>JAZTXG010000029.1:0-91409 GCA_045636365.1 Eubacteriales bacterium | reverse complement strand
ATGGGAATGATGGCGGAATCGGCCTTTTCATCATAGGTGAAGGTCACCGAATCTCCCACATTGAGGATCACTGCCCGCTCATCCTTGGCAATGCTCAGCGAGAAGGTTCCTTCCACACCCTGCAGCTGATAATAGAAGCAGGTATTGCCATCCACCACCGCGCTGCGGATGGAAGCAATCACACCCGAAACGGTTTTTTCGGTAATGGGTGCCTCTTGAGGCTGCTCGGTGATGCCGGCGCTGTTCATCTTTTCGATATAGCGGCGTTCACATTCTTCCAGCGAATCGGCGGCGACCACAATCTGATATTGCTGCACATTCACCATCGCATACATCTTGACCAATGCGCTGGCATCCTTCAAAGCCATAAAATAGGTGGGTTCATTATTGATATTGAGCAGCAGCGGGAAGGTGGCCACATAGCGCATCTCCTGCACCTGCCCTTGGGCGGAATTCATTGCCGAATATTCTTCGGCGCCCGCCACGGTATAGAACTTGGTTTCCTTGGTGCGCTGATTGGAGAGAATAAAACCGATATTGGATTGATCGGCAGCCACGCTGGTGACGCCGGTATACATATAGACATCGTCCCCCAGCGCCATATAGTTATAGCCATCGGTGGTGATGCGGCAATCCTTTTGGGCAAAAATAGAGTTCCAGAAGCCATTGATCAAGGTGCCATAGAAATCATATTGCTCGATGATCAGATCGGCGTTATAAACGCGATCCACCCAGCTGGGGATCTCCTCCACCGCATAATAGGTGCTTTCGCCGTTGATGGCATTGACCAGCACCGCGCCCTCAATATCGCGGCCTGCATAAAGACCGATGCGATAGGTATAGGTGGGGCAAATCCAATAAGGAACGCCCTGCTCATCCACTTCAAAATTCTGCTCAGCAAAAATCTTGGTGGGATATTGGAACCGCAGATGGCGCTGCAGATAGCGGCCGAAATGCTCGGCGGTGGAATATTTCATTCCCTCCTCCAGCCGAACCAGCTCCACCTCCTGGGTGACCATATCGATCATCAGGTAACCGGGGATGCCTTCCTTTACATTGGAAAACCATTTAAAAACATCCACATATTCCAGCGGAGTGACACGGACAGGGCGACCTTGATAGTTGATCTGGGTATAATTATCCATCACCGAGAATTGGCTGACCATATCCGAAAGCTCGCCCATCTTGCGATCGCCCAATTTTTGGGCAGATTCCAGATCCAAGCGGGGAATTTGATCATAGCTGATGGCGGAGACATCTTCGGTAAAATTGCCTTCCTTCACTTCCAGCAGATTGCGGTAGCGAGCCGCATTGAAGATGCGGGCGCCAACGATATTACCGATCAACCCGAACACTATACAGGCGGCAATGATCGCCAGCAACACTTTAATGGTTTTGGGGATGGAAAGGAGCGATTGCTTATCCAGCTTGACTTCCAGAACCGAAACCGCGGGCTTTTTCAGCCCCAACACCAGATAGATCACTCCATAAGCAACGCAAAGGGAGATGATAAATGTGAGCAGACCCGACGAATGAATGTTCAACGCGGGCAGGGTAAAATAATACGAAACAGCGCCAAACAAAAGCATTCCAATCGCGCTGATCAGATGACGTTTTGCAGTTTTCATTTTAATTCTCCTTATCCGACAATTTCAATATTTTCCAGCGCCTTCCAGACCAGCGCTTCAATATCCAATTTGGCTTCTTCCTTTTCAATATCCCGCAGCAAGGGCTTGGTGCGGGGATGCTTGGGGGTAAAGACCGTGCAGCAATCTTCGTAGGGCTGGATGGAGGTTTCAAAGGTGCCGATCTTGCGGGAGATCCGAACGATCTCTTCCTTATCCATACCGATCAAGGGACGCAAAATCAACGAATCCACCACCCCATCGGTCAGCCGCAGGGCATCCATTGTCTGGCTGGCGACCTGCCCCAGGCTTTCGCCGGTAATGAGGCATCCGCTGCGGGTGCGATGCTCCAGCTCGCGAGCGACCCGCATCATAAAGCGGCGCATAATGACGGTGAAAAATTCTTCCTTGCAATAATCGCGGATGGCTTCCTGCACCTCGGTAAAATGAACCACTAAAACCTTCATCCCCGGGCAATAGGCGCGCATTTGCTGCGCCAAGGTGAGCACCTTTTGCTTGGCGCGCTCGCCGGTATAGGGCGGGCTGAAAAAGTGGATCGCCGAGAGTTTCAAGCCGCGCTTCGCCATCATATAGCCCGCCACAGGGCTATCGATACCGCCCGAGAGCAGCAGGCAGGCTCGTCCATTAGAGCCATAGGGCATTCCACCCGCGCCCGGTACTCTGACCGCGTGAATATAGGCACCGAAATCCCGCACTTCTACGGTCACCGTTACATCAGGGTTATGGACATCCACCTTCAGGTGGTGAAATTCCTGCAACAACGCGCCGCCGACCTCGCGGCAGATCTCGGGGGATTTGAGCGGGAACCGCTTATCGCTGCGCTTGGCTTCCACCTTGAAGGTTTCTACCTCTTCCAAAGTATCCACCAAACATTCCTTGGCCAGCTTCAAGATCGCGTCCATGGATTTTTCGCAGGTATAGGCGCGGCAGACCGCGGCAAAGCCAAACACACGGCAGGTGCGCTCAAAGACCTCGTCCATATCCGCTTCCCCAACGGCGCGGATATAAACGGTGGACTGCGCCAAGCTGATATCAAAAGAGCCTAAATCTTTCAGGGACTCCTTTAAATTCTTTAACAAAATTGAATCAAAATGGCTGCGGTTCAACCCTTTTAAAACAATTTCACCGCATTTCGCCAAAATCATTTGTTCCATTTTATAACATCCTTATCTATACATTTTTTGAATTTTTTGAGGGACATCTTCCAGCGCGTCCATCAGCGCATCGATTTCTTCGATGGTGGTATCGATACTGAAGCTGATCCGCAGCGCGCCCATCACGCTTTGCTCATTCATTCCCAGCCGCGCCAGCACCGATTGGCTGCGCGCCTTTTTGGAAGAGCAGGCAGAGCCTTGGGAAACATAAATCTCTTGCTCTTCCAAATAATGCAAAACATTTTCGCCCAGATATCCGATGCAGGAAACATTCAAAATATACGGCACACCCTCGGGCGAGGAATTGATCTGCAAAAAGGGCAGTTGCTTTGCCCGCTCAAGAAAATGCGCTCTTAATTGCTCAAAGCGAGCGAGATCTTCTTTTTGATATAGGCGGATGGCTTCGGCAAAGCCAAAGGCGGCAGGGCTATTATAGGTACCGGGTACAATCCCTTTTTCTTGCTCCCCGCCGACAGTGATGTTTTTCACCCGCACCCCTTTTTTAAGGAATAAGGCACCGATGCCTTTGGGGCCTTTCAATTTATGGGCAGAGATGGAAAAACTATCGCATTTCAGCGCCGCAACATTGCAAGCAATCTTGCAAAAGGCCTGCACACCATCCACATGGAAATGGGCGGGCGCTTTTTTGCGCTTGATGATCCTTGCGATCTTCTCGATGGGAAGAATACTGCCGACCTCGTTATTGACCAGCATCGCCGCAACGACGATGGTTTTATCGTTGATGGCTTCTTCAAAGGCTTCCGCGGTGGGCGCGGCATACACCACATCGAAGCCCCGCTCCTGCAGCACCGCGCCGCAGGCATAGACACTGGGATGCTCCACCGACGAAAGAACGATGCGGTTACCCATCCGTTTCCTTGCTTCGGCAGCACCCAGCACCGCCAAGTTATTGGAATAGGTCCCCCCGCCGGTCAGCAAAATCTCATCGGAAGTGCAATGCAGCACCGATGCGATGGCCTGCTTGGCTTGAAGGATCCCTTCTTCCGCCGCCATGGCGGGGCGATATAAAGCGGAAGCATTGGCAAAATTATGTTGCTCTTGCTCCGCGATCAGCGCGGAAACCGCCGCATAGGGCTTGGTGGTCGCGCTGTTATCCAGATAGATCATTTTTTTCTCCTATATATAATATCTTTAAATTATATTATATAACGAAAGAAACGGATAATCAAGGATTTTTCCAAAGCGTAATCATCGCTTTTGCGGTAAGTTCACCGCCATAGATGGCTTGGGGCAAGGTATTGGCAGAGCTTCCCACCTCCACCAGCAGAGTATGCGGAGTAAAATGGGTATTGAACCGATCAGCTCGCAGGTTGACGGGGCGGGATAATTCCCCATATAACTCCCCCATTTTGCGGGATAATTGCAACGCATATGTAAAATTCTTGCGCCACTGGGGATGGGAGAGCCCTTTGGCATCGGTACCGCAGACAAACATAATCTGCGCCGCTTCCTTCCCCTTCACTTTAGTGACCGGATAATAATCCACGCCATTGCTGCTGATGGAATCCCGATGGACGTCCAGCACTACTTTGATGGTCGGATGTTCTTTCAGCACCTTTTCGACTGCAGCGCGGGCAGTGGGATACGCGTTATTGAAATCACGATTAAGCACCGTTTTAAGATGGATGGTCTCATATCCCGCCTCTTCAAATACCTTTTTCATCGCCTCTCCCACCGCGACCACGTTTTGAGATGCATCCTCGGTATTGGTAATCCCCTTCTCATTGCGGTAACATTCGGTGGTATGGGTATGATAAATCAATATGGCGGGTTTTCCATCTGTAAAGGTAGGCATCTTTACACTCTCATTCAGGTTTTCGCTGATATCAAAATCGGTGGCGTTTGCCACCGCTGTACCATCATATTCTGTATAAATCCCCGAAATTGCCGAAAGATTGGCCGCCTGCATGGATTCACCATCCGCTTTAGGCTCTTCCTGCTCCAAGAAATATAAAAACAGCTCGTCCTGCGGTTCTTCGGGGGCAGAAGCCAGATACCGCGCCACATTTTTCATCATCGGATCGGTATGTTTTAATAAAAAGATGCCGATATTTTTCATCGATATCGGTTGATATTGCCGCAACGCAAAGGCGGTGGCGGAAGGCAGCCAGCTTTTCCAATGGACCCCCGCCCCTGCTGCAAACAATAAAATCAAACCGATGCTTATCCACTTACGCAAGGGGAAACACTTCCTTTCCGTAAAGGATATGCAGCAACCTTAATAAAGATACTTCAAAATTTCTTCGGTGGTAAGATCCCCATGCAAAGCCTTATTGATGGCAAAGGCGATCAATCGCGCGCCCATATCGGTGGCAAGCTCCATCTGGCGCGGAGTGGCGATCAAGCTTTCTTCAAAAGGGTGTAATTTTACACTGTGTTTTTCCCATTCTTCCCCCAGCACGTGCCAAAGCAACACGCGGCAATCCACCACAGTAGGCATCCCCACAGAGATGACCGGTACTCCTAAGGTCTTTGCAGAGATTTCCTTGCGAGCATTATCCACTCCGCCGCCGGGGGTCAAGCCCGCATCCGAAAGCTGAATGGTTTTGCAAAGCCGCTCCAAGCGGGCTGTCGCCATCGCGTCAATTAATATAACTGCTTCGGGTGCGATGGAATGAACCAGCCCTTGCGCCAGTTCGGCGCTTTCGATCCCGCTGACACCAAAGACCGATGCTGCCATCGCGCTGACTGAGGCATATTGCTTCGGGCGCTCCTTCAAAGGGCGGGTGACCATCAAGCGGTCCACCGCCTTGGAGCCCAAGCTATCGGGGGTAATATTGGGATTGCCGATCCCTAAAATCAAGATCCGTTTGCGCGTGCCAAGCATCAGCCGCAGTTGATCTGCCAAGGCAGATGCAATCTCTTCAAAAGCCGGCTCGCCGATCTGATAGCTCTTTTCGGTTTCGATGGTAATATACCGCCCCATCTCTCGACCCAACGCTTTTGAGCCACTCTCATTTTCAATACAAACCTCGCAAACGGTGCAATAATTCAGTCGGGTTGTTTGGTTTCGAACCCCCTGAGGAAGCTCTATTTGCGCCATTTCCAGCTGCTCGATCATCAGATCCGATGGAAGATTTTTCATTGATATCACCTCAAAAGGTAGTATGAACAAAAAACCGAGATGCAATGCATCTCGGTTTTAATTCAATTATTGAGGACTCAAAGCATCGGCGATGGTTTCTACATAATCGCCTTCGAAAAGCTCGATCATTCCCTTATCGCAAAGAGATGCCAGCTCGGGATCGATGGGCAATCTTGCCAAAATCTTCAGCTCGTTCTTTTTCGCGATCTCTTCCAGCTTGCTTTCGCCGAAGACCTTGATCTCCTTGCCGCAATCGGGGCAGCGCAGGTAGCTATAGTTCTCGACAATACCCAAAATGGGGATATTCATCATCTTTGCCATCTTGACCGCTTTAGCGACGATCATCGACACCAGATCCTGCGGAGAGGTCACCACAATGATGCCATCCACCGGCAGGGATTGAAAAACAGTAAGGGGGACATCGCCGGTACCCGGCGGCATATCGACAAACATATAGTCCACATCGTTCCAGATGACATCGGTCCAGAACTGCTTGACCGCGCCTGCGATGATGGGACCGCGCCAGACCACCGGAGATTCTTCATCCTCCACCAGCAGATTGAGGCTCATAATTTGGGTACCCATCTTGGAATGGACGGGATACAGGGTATTTCCGTCGGACTCGGCTCTGCCCTGCAAGCCGAAGGATTTGGGGATGGAGGGGCCGGTGATATCCGCATCTAAAATCGCGGTGCGGAACCCGCGGCGCTGCATCGCCACCGCCGAAAGGGAGGTGATCATACTTTTGCCGACACCGCCCTTGCCGCTGACAACGCCGATGATCTTTTTAACATTACTTAATTCATGGGGCTTTTCCATCATACTCTCGGGAGTATTCTTACCGGAGCAGTTGGAAGAGCAGGATTCACAATTATGGGTGCATCCCATTGATAACACTTCCTTCAATAAATGATACTTGGATTAGTATACCCCTTTCATTAAAAAATGTCAACTTTATTCATATGCAGTTCACACCATTTTCATATTTGATCGCTATAATAAAAAGCGTGGTAGATGCCGCACTTTTCATATTTCTCTTTTGTTTGGGTGAGAAGGGCTATGTTTTTTTCGCATAGCCCTTTTCATCTGCCCAAATTTATGATATACTGATACGGAACAAAGGAGAGAATACTATGGCGAAAAGAAAAGAAAAAAAGAATCTGAATCAACGAGCCGATCAGTTTTATGATTACCTGATCGGGCGCAAAGGGCAAATTTTGCGCTATACCGCCGCCATTTTGGTCACTGCTCTGGCGGAGTTCTTTTTAAAGCGGTTTTTATTCACCGCTCCCGAAGCGGCAATGGCGCCCTTTCTGCTGCGGTTTGCCCTGCTCTTCCCTATTTTGAAATATTGGGTCTATCGCCAATTCAAGCAGGAGATCTTCGTTGTCCTCAAGCAAGGGATGATCATGGTCATGGCGGTGGTGATGGCGCAGTTTGCTATCAATTATATCACCATCTTCTTGGCAAACATTACCGGCCATCCGATTATTATGAATTATATCTGCCGCGCTCTTGCGGAGGTTTTATATTTCCTCATCTTTCAATTTTGGATTTTCAAAGAGAAAAATGATTGATTTTTGCCGCGAATTGTGGTATTATAATAAAAGTAATAACCGAAAGGGGAAAAAGGATGAAAAAGAGCCATATTATTATTTTAATTTCTGTAATTCTGAGCGTTGCCGCTGCGGTTACCGCCGCTGTTCTGGTAATTAAACATATGAAGAAAAAGGCTACCATCGCCCCTGCCAACCTTTCTTTCGAGACCGATTTCACCGAAGAAGAAGCCGAGGAAACCGTTACCGAAGAATAAGCGCAACTTCAAAGCGCCTGCTTTTGCAGGCGCTTTTTTAATTGCAAAAAGACGAACATAAGAAACGGAGAATTGGATGCAGAATCGATTTTCTTTCACCATCAGGCGTATATGGATACGTCGATGGTGAAAAAAATCGATAGAAAAATGCAAAAAACAAAAATACAACCGCATCCCGAGGGATGCGGTTGCACCTTATTACAGTATATGTAGAGATTCCATATTTTCTATTTCTTCTCTTTTTGCATTTTTCGGTCTGCGCCGATTCTGCGTTTCTTATACTACGCCTTGGGCCTTCATAGCTTCTGCTACCTTCAGGAAGCCTGCAATGTTGGCTCCGGCGATGAGATCGCCCTTCATACCATACTTCTCGGCAGCCTCATAGGATGCTTTGAAAATATTGGTCATGATCTGATGCAATTTCGCGTCTACTTCTTCAGCAGTCCAGCTATAGCGCATGGAGTTCTGGCTCATTTCCAGACCGGAAACAGCAACGCCACCTGCGTTAACAGCCTTGGAAGGAGCGATGACAACGCCATTTTCCTTCAAATAGGCAACCGCTTCGGCGGTGGTGGGCATATTGGAAACTTCAACGTAATATTTTACGTTATTGGCAACGATGTTCTTCGCGTCGGCGATTTCAACTTCGTTCTGGGTGGCGCAAGGCATAATGATATCTACCTTCTGCTCCCAGGGGCGCTTGCCTGCATAGAAGGGAACGCCGAACTTATCGGCATAATCCTGCACCTTATTGCGGCCGGAGGCACGCATTTCCAGCATAAACTCGATCTTCTCTTCGGTGTTTACACCATCGGCATCGTAGACGTATCCATCGGGGCCGGAGATAGCAACCACCTTACCGCCCAGCTCGGTAACCTTCTTCACGGTACCCCAAGCAACGTTACCGAAGCCGGAGACCGCAAAGGTCTTGCCTTCGATGGTATCGCCGAAGGATTTCAGCAATTCAACCACATAATATACTGCGCCGTAACCGGTGGCTTCGGGGCGGATCAGAGAACCGCCGAAGGGAATGCCCTTACCGGTGAGAACGCCGGTAAATTCATTGCGCAGGCGCGTATACTGACCAAACATATAGCCAACTTCACGCGCACCGACACCGATATCACCGGCAGGAACGTCGGTATCCGCGCCGATATGGCGGGAAAGCTCAGTCATAAAGCTCTGGCAGAAGCGCATTACTTCCGCATCGGACTTGCCGCTGGGATCGAAATCTGCGCCGCCCTTACCGCCGCCCATGGGCAGGCTGGTGAGGCTGTTCTTAAAGGTCTGCTCAAAGCCGAGGAACTTCATAATAGACGCATTCACAGTGGGATGGAAACGGATACCACCCTTATAAGGGCCGATTGCAGAATTGAACTGAACGCGATAGCCGCGGTTGACCTGAACCTTACCGTTATCGTCCATCCAAGGTACACGGAAGCTGACCATTCTTTCGGGCTCGACCATCCGCTCGAAGACACCGGCTTCGATCAGGTCGGGGCGTTGCTCGGCAACGGGCTCCAAAGATTCTAAAACTTCATAAACCGCCTGCAAGAATTCGCTCTCGCCGGCATTTCTCTTCTCAACGCGTGCATAAAGATCGTTGAGGTACGCATTTTTCAATGCCATCTTTCATCACTCCTATATTAGAATAAAAAAATTTTAGCACCAGAGAAAAAAATTGTCAATAAAAAATTTCAATTTTACACTTTAATTCGCGAAATTTTTATGATATGATATTGCTATGACTATGATAAATGGAAAAAACCGCATATTTTTAGGGTGCCTGATCGGGGTAATTTTGGCAGGGCTCGCAACCATAGCCTTCTTTTTACTGCGCTCCAAAGCACCCGATGCCAAAGCGCTCCTGGCGCAGGCAGACTCCCTTTCCAAGCAAAATCTTTGCCTTTTGGCGCTTTTGGAAGAAGAACCCGACAACACCACCTATCAAAAGCAACTTTTGGCAAACTACGCCGCCTTGGGCGCCGACCCCTTGACCATTTATGCTTTGGAGCAGAAATACAGCATCCAAGCCGAACCCACCGCGCAACCTACTCCGGAAGAAGCGGGCGCTCTTTTGAATCGAGGCGGGATTGCGGGGATGCCAAAATACAAAGAGGCCTATTCGGTGGCGCAAGGAGCAGATACGACATACTATGCGACCGAAGAGGGCATCTATGCCGATTATCGCGGATTAAAGCAGCGGATCGCCGCCATCGACGCCAGCAACTTGATTGCTGCAGAGAGTGGGCTTTATTATTTAAACGATACCCAACGGAAGGTGCAATACATTGCGCAAGATGGGCATAAGATCGAGACCCTTTCGCCGCTGGACGCGATCAGTTTTGCTTTCTTCGAGGATGCGCTCTGGATCATCGATACAAACAATGAGCTCTATTGCAACGGAACGAAAATCAAAACAGAGCATAAGGTTCGCGCCCTTGCCGCCACCCCCGATACGCTTTATGCCGCCTGCAACGACGAGAGCGGCGCGGCGATGGGGGTTCTTGCCCTCGACAAAGCGGGTGGCGCTTCGATGGTTCTCCCCTCTCCGGCGCTTTCCATCTTCGGCGGCGAAGACGGATGCCTATACTATATCAACGATTTCGGCTTACCGATGCGGTACCGACCGGAAACCAAAGAAGCCGCGTTCCTCAGCGAAAAGAAGGCCATCGCGGTCACCTATGAAAATCAAGCGGTATATATATTAAATGAAAAAGGAAAAGTTAAAAAAATAAAGGCAGATTGATTTCTGCCTTTTTTCTATATAAATTGGATAAACTATAAAGGTTTCCTTGAATTCTTTTGGTTATTTCGACAAAATCCAAAAGAGGGCTTGAAATCATCGCTTTAGTGTGCTATAGTGAATACCATAATTTCTCGATGAAGCGTTTGGGATGTAAAAACCGAACGTGGAGGGGACTCTGGAGAATCCCATTCAATTGGGTGCCGAAGGTGCAAGGCAGCGATGCCGAATCTCTCAGGCAAAAGGATAGAGTTATATAAAATGGCCTTATGCTCTTTTTATATTCTATCAACAGAGTTCGCTGCGAGAAATCGCGGCGTTTTTTTATTTTGTAAAAATATTTATAGGAGGTTCATCGACAATGGACAAAATCTTGCAAACGATTGAAAGCATCAACGGCGACATTAACGGCGTTGTTTGGGGTGCTTTCGGTCTACTTCTTCTAGTCGGCACAGGCATCATCATTACTGTTCTGACAAAGTTCTTTCAGGTTTCTCATATCGGCCTGTGGTTCAAGCAAACTCTTGGCAGCCTTTTCAACAAGGATGTTATCAAGCACAGCAATGAAAAGGGTTCCATCTCTCCCTTCCAGGCCCTTTGCACTGCGCTTGCCGCAACGGTCGGTACCGGTAATATTGCAGGTGTTGCCGCAGCGATCAGCATCGGCGGTGCCGGCGCTGTGTTCTGGATGTGGCTGGCCGCATTCTTTGGTATGATGACCAACTATGCAGAAAATGTACTCGGTATCTATTTCCGCCGCAAGAATGACAGCGACGAATGGTCCGGCGGTGCTATGTATTATCTTGCCGACGGTCTGGGTAAGAAAAAGGGTATGAAATATGTTGGCAAAATCCTGGCCATTCTTTTCTGTATCTTCGCAATGCTGGCTTCTTTCGGTATCGGCAGCATGGGTCAGGTCAACAAAATCGTTACAAACGTAGCCCAAGCATTTGACGTATCTGCTCTTTCTTCGATTGAAGTGTTTAGCGGTGTTTCTCTCTACAACATCATCCTCGGCGCAATCATTATGTTACTTACTGCGCTTATTACCCTTGGCGGTCTGAAGAGAATTGCTAACGTTGCCGAAAAGATTGTTCCCTTTATGGTTGTCCTTTTCGTTGTCGGAAGCCTTGCCATCATCGGCATCAATTATGCCAACATTCTTCCCGCATTCAAGGCCATCTTTGTCAATGCCTTTAAGCCCGAAGCCTTTGTCGGCGGCGGAATCGGCGCGGTCATCGGCAAGGTCGTTACTCAAGGTTTCAAGCGCGGTGTTTTCTCCAACGAAGCCGGTCTCGGTTCTTCGGTTATGGTCCACTCCAACTCCAACATTAAGGAGCCTGTAAAGCAGGGTATGTGGGGTATCTTTGAAGTATTTGCCGATACCATGGTCGTCTGCACCATGACTGCTCTTGTTATCCTTACTGCCGGCGGTCTGAACGGCGGTGTGTTCAACGCCTTGACCGGTGAGATCGCTACTGGCTACACCGATGCAACCCTTGTCGGCGGTGCTTTTAACTCGGTATTCTCTTGGGGCAATATCGGCGAAAAGTTTATCGCTATTGCCATGTTCCTCTTTGCTTTCACCACCGTTTTGGGCTGGTCTCACTACGGTTCCAAGGCATGGGAATACCTCTTTGGTGCTAAGACTACCTTTATCTTCCGTATTATCCATGTTTGCACCGTTATCTTCGGCGCTGTCCTCACCTCTTCCCTTGCTTGGGATATCTCGGATACCTTCAACGGTCTGATGATGATTCCCAACTTGATCGGTGTTCTTGCATTGTCCCCCTTGGTTTTGAAGATTACCAACAACTACTTGAAGAGAGTCAAGAAGGGCGAAGATATCGAGCCTATGTATAACTTCGATCCCGAAACCCAAAAGCAGGAAATGGAACGCGTTATCGACGCGGACTAATAAAATATTTTGACGGCAGAGAACTTCTTCTCTGCCGTCTTATTTTTTTACTTTACCCTTTGACCGCGCCGGAGATGACCCCGCGGATGATCTGCTTTTGCGCCAACGCATAAAAGACGACAATGGGGATGATCGCCAGCACCAGCAAGGCCATAAAAGCGCCGTAGTCTACCGAGCCGTAGCTATCGGTGACCGCCGATTGGATCGCCATCGGGATGGTATAATACCCCTTGGTTTTATCCAGCACCAGCGTGGGAAGCAGATAATCGTTCCAGATCCACATGGTTTGCAAAATCGCCACCGAGATATAGGTGGGCTTCATAATCGGCAATACCACGCGAAAAAAGGTGGCAAGCGGGTTGCAGCCATCGATCATCGCCGCTTCTTCGATGGAGATGGGGATGGATTTGACAAAGCCGGTGAACATAAACACCGCCAACCCCGCACCAAAGCCCAAATACACCAGCGGAATGGTCCAAGGAGAGGTCAACCCCAGCCGATCCGCCAGATACGGCAGAGTAAACATCACCATCTGGAACGGCACCACCATTGAGAAGACAAAGAGATAATAGATGCCGTTGCACCAGCGGGTGCCGACCCGATTGAGATACCAAGCGCACATCGAGGTGCAGATCAAAATCAGCGCCACCGAGCCGACCGTCACCACCAAGCTGTACCCCACCGAACTGAAAAAGTCGATGGACCGGATTCCACGAAGATAATTTTCCAATCCGACAAAGCTTTGAGCGGTAGGCAAACCGAATACCTGACCGGTGATACTCTCTTTTGTTTTAAAAGAATTAAAAAGCAATACAAAAAGCGGGAAAATATAAACGGCGCAGATGACCGAAAACAACGCTGTAAGCCATCGATTTCGTTTCTTCTCCATCATTGCTGCACCTCCCTTTTATGGGTGCTACGGAGCTGAAAAAGGGCGATTGCGGCAACGATCAAAAAGAAGATGACCGCCATTGCCTGCGCAGTACCATGGGATTTGGGGGTGACCCCATAGGTGTTTCGAATCGCCATCGCCAGCATCTCGGTCGTTCTTCCGGGTTTGCCGTCGGTCAGCGCCAAATTCTGGTCATAGAGTTTAAAGGAATTGGTCAGGGTCAGAAAGATGCAGATGGTGATGGAGGGCATCACCATCGGGATGGTGACGTGCCTTAAGATCTGCCACCGCCCTGCACCGTCGATCTTTGCCGCTTCGTTGAGTTCTTCGGGGACCGACTGCAGGCCTGAAATATAGATAATCATCATATAACCGATCTGTTGCCAAGCCAACACCACCACCAAGCCCCAAAAACCGAAGGCGGAATTATAGCTGAGATCCTTGCCGAATAAGGGGATCAAAACACCATAGTTCAAAATCATTTTCCAGATATAGCCCAGAACAATGCCGCCGATGAGATTGGGCATAAAAAACAAGGTTCGGAAGAGATTGGTTCCGCGGATGCCGCGGGTAAGCGCCAGCGCCACCGCAAAGGCGCAAAGATTGATCAGCACCACCGAGACCAAGGTAAACAGCGCGGTGAATCCGAAGGAATACCAAAAATTGCTATCGGCGGTAAACACCCGCAGGTAATTGGCAAAGCCCACAAAGGTGGGATTTTCAATGGTGGCAAATTCACAAAAGGAAAGATACAGCCCCACAAAAAAGGGGACCACAAAGCCGATCACAAAGGCAATCAGCGTGGGGAGCAGAAAGAGCGGGAACCACCGCTTGAGTGTTCTATTCATATCAGTGGGCGGCGTTATACTCTTTCCGCCAGCCATCCACAAAAGCGGTTTCCACATTCTTCCAAAGGGCATCGGTCATCCCGCCTTGAGCATAGGCAAGCAACGCGGCACCCACGCCATCCTTCCATTGATCCGAAGGGATGGTGGAAAAATCCCAGGAGACCGGCGTTTTCCCCTCGCTGAGCAGTTGATCTGCCGCTTTGATTAAGGGGTTGGTGGATTTTTTGGCATTTTTAAAGGGGCTGACAAAGCCCATCTCTTCCGCCAATGCTTTGGTCCCTGCTTCGGAGGTGACCACCCATTCCATAAAGTCCAAGGTGGCTTGGATATCCTGCTCGGAGGCGGTTTTATTGACGCACCAATAGTTTTCACTGCCGGTGCATAAGCCTTGGTCTTCTTCGCCTTCTGCACCGATATAGATGGGCAGCATCCCAACATTTTCTGCGCCGATCTTTTGCTCCATGGCTTCGCCCCATGCCCAGGTTCCGTTTTGATAAAAGACCGCTTCACCGTTATTAAATTCGTTGGTTGCGTCATCGGCGGTCTTGGCGCCGATCTCGCCAGGAGCGCAGGTGGCATTCTTCAGGTAAAGATCCCAAATCGCCCGATATTCTTTGAGATAAGTGCCTTTAATGGCGGGAGAAAGATCGATATCCTCCTGTTCATATTCATAATAAATGGGCAGGTTCGCCAGATGGGTCTTAAACCGCCAATCGGAGGAAGAATCCATGCCTGCCGAGGTGAAGGCGCCTTGGATGCCCAGCGTCTCCTTATTGGCCTGAATATCCTCCACCAGCGCTTTAAAAGTATCAAAAGACCGAACATCATTCAGCGCTTTCACCTTCGCGTTATCCAGCGCAAAATAGCGGTCCAGCAGTTTCTTATTATAAATCAATCCATAGGTTTCCAGAACATAGGCGATACCATAGATTTTATCGTCTTCTTCCAGAACAAAGTCGTCATCGGTCAGTTGATTATAAACCGCGGAATCGGAAAGGTCATAGCAATAGTCCTTCCAGCCCGCCAAGCCCACAGGGCCGTTGACTTGGAACATGGTCGGCGGTGTACTTTTAACAATCTCCGCCGCCAAGGTATCTTCATAGGTGCCTGCCGCTGCGGTGACCACCGTCACCTTCACACCGGTCTCTTCGGTATAAGTCTTCGCCAATGCCTTCCATTGGGCATCCTGCTCCGGCTTAAAATTGAGATAATAAACCGCGCCTTCCCCGCCGCCGCGGGCGCAGCCCGAAAGGCAGCCTAAAATCAATAGTGCAATACAAAGAATTGATAAAATACGTTTCATTCTTCTTCCTCCTTTTTCTTCTATTTTGGGGGAAAGAATGGATTTTTATACATTAAAAATAATAAATGCCCAACCGAATTGGTTGGGCATTTATCATTTGAATAATTTGGAAAGCTTTTCCATAAATGTATTACGTTTTTCAAAATTCTTATGGTCGAGGGTTTTGGCAAATTCCTTGAGCAGTTCCTTTTGCTTTTTGGAAAGACCGCGGGGGATTTCCACCTCCACGGTGACATAAAGATCGCCCTTCGCCTTGGAATTGATGCGGGTGACACCCTTGCCGCGGAAGCGGAAGGTGCTGCCGGTCTGGGTTCCTTCGGGCAGGTCATATTCCACCTTGCCATCCAATGTGGGGACCTGCAATTTGGTGCCCAAGGTGGCATCGGTGAAGCTGACGGGGATCTTGCAATAAAGATCGGTACCCCGCCGCTCAAACAATGCGTGGGGGCGGACACGGATGCCGATATAGACATCGCCATCGGGGCCGCCATTACTGCCCGCGTGGGCTTGATTCCGCATTGTTAAGGTCTGATCGTTATCAATACCCGCAGGGATGGTGACCTTGATCTTTTTATCTTCGGTGATGATCCCGCCCTGACAATGGGGGCAAGGAACTTTAATCTTTTTCCCGCGCCCGCCGCAGGTGGGGCAGGTGCTTTGGGATTGAATATTGCCTAAAATGGTGCGCTGAACGCTGGTGACCACACCGCTGCCTTTACATTGGGGGCAGGTCTCCAGCTCTACCCCGCCCTTCGCGCCGGTGCCGTTGCATTGCTTACAGCTCTTGCGGCGGCGAAGATGAATCTCCTTTTCGCAGCCGAACGCGGCTTCTTCGAAGGAGATGGTGACCATCGTTTCAATATCTTCGCCTTTGCGGGGCGCATTGGTGCGGCGACCACCGCCGCCGAATCCGCCAAAGCCGCCCATGCCGCCAAAGAACGAACTGAATACATCGCCGAAATCGCCCATGCCGCCCATACCGCCAAAGCCGCCTGCGCCGCCGCCATAGGAAGGATCCACCCCTGCATGACCAAACTGATCGTAGCGGGATTTCTTTTCCGGATCGGAAAGAACACCATAGGCTTCGTTGACTTCCTTGAACTTTTCTTCGGCGCTTTTATCGCCGGGGTTCAGGTCGGGATGGTATTTTTTGGCGAGTTTGCGGAAGGATTTTTTGATCTCATCATCGGATGCGCCTTTGGATAGACCAAGCACCTCATAGTAATCTCTTTTATCTGCCATTCTAATCTCCATAGGGAATCGGGCAGGTTCCCCTGCCCGATATTAAATTATTTATTTTCGTCTACATCCTTGAAATCGGCATCATAGACACCCTCGGCATTGCCTGCGGCACCGGCATCGGCGCCGGCTGCAGCGGCTGCTTCAGGGTTTTGAGCATAGATCTTGGAAGAAAGTTCATACAGCTTATTCTGCAAACCTTCGGTGGCTGCTTTGATAGCATCGGTATCGGTACCCTTCAGGGCTTCCTTCACCTTATCCAGCTCGGCATTGACCGCGGTCTTATCGGATTCATCCAGCTTATCGCCGGCATCCTTCATCAATTTCTCGGTCTGGTAAACCATCTGGTCGGCATTATTGCGGATCTCGATGGATTCCTTCAGTTTCTTATCCTCGGCTGCGCAAGCTTCGGCATCCTTCACTGCTTTTTCGATCTCTTCCTTGGAGAGGTTGGTGGAAGCGGTAATGGTGATCTTCTGCTCCTGACCGGTACCCAGGTCCTTCGCAGATACATTAACGATACCGTTGGCATCGATATCGAAGGTTACTTCGATCTGGGGCACACCGCGGGGAGCGGGAGCAATACCGGTGAGCTGGAATCTGCCCAAGGTCTTATTGGCGGCCGCCATCTCGCGCTCACCCTGCAGAACATGGATCTCAACGCTGGGCTGATTATCTGCCGCAGTGGAGAAGATCTGGCTCTTCTTGGTGGGGATGGTGGTATTTCTTTCGATCAATTTGGTGAACACACCGCCCAGAGTCTCCAGACCCAAAGAAAGCGGGGTGACATCCAGCAGGACAACGCCCTTGACGTCGCCGCCCAGAACACCGCCTTGGATGGCAGCGCCGCAAGCAACACATTCATCGGGGTTGATGCCCTTATGGGCTTCCTGACCCATAAACTTGCTGATGGCTTCGGCAACCGCGGGGATACGGGTGGAACCGCCGACCAGCAGAACTTTCTTGATCTCAGAAGGAGTCAGGCCGGAATCCTGCAAAGCTTGACGGACAGGGCCCATGGTGCCTTCCACCAGATCGGCAGTCAGTTCGTTGAACTTGGCACGAGTCAGAGTCATATCCAGATGGAGAGGACCTGCAGGGCCGCCGCTGATGAAGGGCAGGTTGATATTGGTGGACATACCGCTGGAAAGCTCGATCTTGGCTTTTTCAGCCGCTTCTTTCAAGCGCTGGTTGGCCATATTATCGGCCTTCAGGTCGATGCCGTTAGCCGCTTTAAAGTCGGCAGCCATCCAATCGATGATGCGCTCATCGAAATCATCGCCGCCCAGGCGGTTATTACCGGCGGTTGCCAGAACTTCGCAGACACCGTCGCCGATTTCCAGAATGGAAACGTCGAAGGTACCGCCGCCCAAGTCGTAGACCATAATCTTCTGGTCGCCTTCTTTATCCACACCATAAGCCAAAGCGGCTGCGGTGGGCTCGTTGATAATTCTCTTTACTTCCAAGCCTGCGATGCGACCGGCATCCTTGGTGGCTTGGCGTTGGGAATCGCTGAAATAAGCGGGAACGGTGATGACCGCTTCGGTGACCGGCTCGCCCAAAAAGGCTTCGGCATCCGCCTTCAGCTTCATCAGGGTGAATGCAGAGATCTCTTCGGGGGAATAATCCTTGCCATCGATATTGATTCTGCGGGCAGAACCCATATCGCGCTTGATGGAAGCGATGGTGCGGTCAGGGTTGGTTACTGCCTGACGCTTTGCGGGCTGGCCGACCATCCGCTCACCGGCCTTGCTGAATGCGACAACAGAGGGGGTGGTGCGGGCGCCTTCGCTATTGGTAATAACAGTAGGCTCGCCGCCTTCCATAACAGCGACGCAGCTATTGGTTGTACCTAAGTCAATTCCGATAATCTTACTCATAATCTTCTATCTCCTTTTGATTATTAATTAGTTTGCTGTCTTCACGACCGCCGGTCGGATCACAGTTTCTTCTTTATATACATAGCCCCGCTGAAAGACTTCGACGATTTCGTCCTCGCCCAGCTCGGGATCTTCTATGTGCATAATGGCTTCATGGCGATTGGGATCGAATTTTTCACCCTTTTCGCCGATGGGGGTCACCCCAATATTTTTCAGGGCGTCCAGCAGTTGGCGCAGAACCATCTCCACACCGTTCTTCATTCCTTCTTCCCCTTCGGGCGCCGCCGCAATGGCGCGCTCCAAATTATCGATGGCGGGCAAAATCGCTTCGATGGCTTTGGATACTCCGTCGCCCACCAAGCGGTCCCGCTCCCGCGCGGTTCGCTTGCGGAAATTATCATATTCTGCATATAAACGCAGGTATTGATCGTGTTCCGCGTTATATTTTTCTTCCCATTCGTTCTTTTTCTTCTTTTTGGGAGTCTTTGCTTTTTCTTCTACTTTCGCTTCGGTTGCCTGCTCGGCAGCCGCTGCTTTTTGATTTTCGTCCATCAGGATCCCTCTCTGTCTTTCAAATATTGCTCAATGCATTTGGCGAAATATTCCACCTGGGAAGCGTTGGCACCATAGTCCATCCGCTTGGGGCCCAGCAGACTGATCGCGCCAAAGCCCGATCGGCTTCCATACTTACGGACAATGAGGCCCATATCGCCGAAATCCATCCCCGCGATCTCGCTGCCGATGGCGATGGAAAGCTCTTCCCCACCCTGCACGCTCAAAAGGTTGCGGATCTCTTCTTCGTGGCTTAAAAAGCGCATCACATTCTGCACCTTATGCACTTCATAAAATTCGGGATGCGAGAGCAGGTTGCTCTGCCCCGATACAAACACCTTGGGGTTGCGAATGGAATTGACCATATTCTTGACCACACCCGCCAGAAAATTCCAATTGGAATGGAGGGTGGAAAGCTTGGTTTCCAATTCTTCAAAATCCTCATCGGTCAGACGCGTGAAGCTGACATCGCCCAAAAAGGAATTGAGCATTTCCGAAAGGGTTGCTATTTCATCATCGTCTGCCAAGAAATAAAAGCGGCAGAAACTATTTTTCACCGTTCCGCTGCGGGTGATGGCGACAAGATTTAAGCAGTTATCCGCGGTCTTGACCAGCTCCACCTTAATGATGCGATCTTCATCGGAATGGCTGATGACCGCGGCGGCGGTATAGCCTGTAATCTCCGAGAAGCGGGACAATGCGTGTTTTAAAAACTCATCCACATTGCCGGCGGGATCCCCCACCACTTCATCTAAGATGGCCGCCCGCTCCACCGAAAGACCGGTGGATTGCAGCAGGTGGTCCACATAATACCGATACCCTTTCTCGGTGGGGATTCTTCCTGCGCTGGTATGGGGCTGCTCCAGATAGCCTTCCCGCTCCAATTCCGCAAGGTCATTACGAATGGTCGCAGAGGAAACATCCAAGCCTTCCCGCGCTAATATCAATTTGGAGGAAACCGGTTCGCCTGTATCCACATAGGCTTCTACTGCCGATTTTAAGATAATATTCAGCCGATCCTTCATCCTCTTACCTGCCTTTTCAATTTTTAGCACTCTCGACTTACGAGTGCTAACAACCATACTTTAACACTTTTTATACCCATTGTCAACACCTAAAATACATTTTTTTGTAAATATAATGTGAATTATTCTTGACATTTCATATCCTTACCTTATATAATATTATTAATAGTACATATATACTATTAATTAAAAGAAGGAGTGGTTAAAGTGGCAGAATTCAAATACGAAATTACCGAGCACTTCGGCGATCTTCCCGAAAACGCCAGCGGTTGGGCAAAGCAGCTCAATAAGATCAGCTGGATGGAGCGTGCCCCCAAGTATGATCTGCGCGAATGGTCTCCGGACGGCACCAAGATGAACAAAGGTGTTTCCTTTACCGACGAAGAACTCAAGGCCCTGCGCGATCTTCTGAATTCTATGAATTTGGACTAATCCTATCATGCAAGTTAAAAGCGATCCTCCATGGAGGATCGCTTTTTCTTCTTATATTTATATATAGGCCTGAAAAAAAGTTCCCTTCGCCATCGAAGGGAACTTTTTATTTTTTAAACTAAAGAGCCGTCGTTTACAGGAACCTCGGGATTATACTCCTCATAAAGATCGCTCGCTTCACCGGCGAATTCTTTTTCCACATTATGGAAATAGGAGATCAGGTATCTGGCATATTGATATTTCGCCGATTGCAACGGAACTGCACCGGGCTTGCCTTCTCCTGCAACCCAATGTAACGCCAGTTTATTGGAATTGACACGGGTATTGAAATCGACATACAACAGCTTGGGAAGATCCTGATAAGCCGCAGTGCTGGTCTTGGAGCCGGCGGCGATGAATTCCAAGGTGTTGATATTGCCATACAGCGCATCGATTTGATCCACATAAGCGATAAAATCTTTCTTCGCGGTCTCTTTCAACGGCGCAGAGCAATAAAGGTGAATATTCTTATTTACATCATAAGAAACCGAACCAACTTCCATATAAGCATCCATATAAGCGGAATATTTAATATAGTCGAAATTGTACGGTGTGTTCATCTGGGAAAGCTGATCGGCATACTTGGAGCAAACCAAGAAGGCGATGAACTTTGCATCGGCATCGTTTGTAATACCGCGTTGCTTTGCAATCGCGCGGGCAACCTGCATGGGGATTGCCAATTCGGGATAATCGGTGTTGACAAGGATTTCACCGGTGAGGGGGCTATACATACTGCCGATACCCATTGCGGTATACATCGGAGAAAGCAGCAAAGGCTTTGCATCGACAACTTCACCCTTCAGGAAGGGATAATCTTCCGCGGCCAGCATATAGCAAGCATTCACTGCTTTGCTGATATCTGCCAAAGAGGAACCGGTGGAAGCATAACGAGAATGGCCTGTTTCGGTATAGAAAATGGTCTGATTCTGAATACCGTCTACCGCGGCATCGTTTACCTGATCTACATAGTAGATGGTGCCGCTGTGCAAAGACTGCTCATAGAATAAATTCGGCTTATATTCAAATTCTTCTTTATTGTACAGACGGGCACGGTTGGTAGTGACACCGTATGCCATGGTATAGATCAAGAAACCGGTACCGAAAATGGCGAGCAGAACATAAGCGAACTGCACCCAGAAACCGGCGATCTTGATGCCTTCTTTTTCTTTGATGGTCTTATACACCAAAAATCCGGCATAGCCCAAGACACCGACGATAACAACCGCTGCCAAGATCTCCAGCAGGGAGATGGACAGCAGATTGGATACAGAAGCAAGTGCATTGCTGACTCCTGCCGCAAGTGTCTGGGAAAGGCCTTCGCTGATCCCGACATCGACCATCGCCAGAATATATAAAACCAATCCAACCAGACCCAGCCCTGCAAAACACCATTTAATGATGGAGAACACCGTATTGTTCATCAGCAGGAACTTCATCTTTTCTTTGGTTGTATAGGCCGGTTTAATTAAATCAAGATCGGCTGCATCGAATTCCAATTCTTCATCGAATTCCGCCAAATCGCTCAGGGTGAATTCGCCGACTAAAGCCTCTAATTCATCCAGCTCGATAGCCTCTTGCAAGCCTTCCATCTTTTCAAACTCAGACATATGCGACCTCCTCGTCCAATAAAGGATATATACATACAATAATATTACTATAAAATATATAAAATTTCAAGTGGATTTCATATATTTTTTCTTTATTTATCTAACTTCTCGATAATTCCGCCGCCCAGCACCCAATCTTGCCAATAAATCACCGCGCTTTGCCCCGGCGCAGCCGCGGATTTAGGGGCTTCAAAATGCAAAACCGCCCGCTCCTTTTCCAGCAGCTCGACGCAGACAGCGGTATCTTTATCATGATAACGAATCTTCGCCGATAACCCCTGCCGCAAGGGCAGATGCAAAATCAGATCTTTGATAAAAACCTCTTGGGTCTCCACCGAGGATTTCGGACCAAGAGTAACGGTATTTTCCTGCGGATCCAAGGCGCAAACATAAAGGCGCTGATCCGACGCCACCCCCAAGCCGCGGCGCTGACCGACGGTATAATTGCAGATTCCCGCATGGGTGCCGAGGACCTTGCCGTGAAGATTGATAATTTTCCCCGCTTTGGGCGCCGAACCGGTATAGGTTTCGATAAATGCAGCGTGGGAATCCTCCGGCTGCAAAAAGCAAAGGTCCAGAGAATCCTTCTTCTGGGCATTAGAGAGCCCTTTTTCTTTTGCCATGGCGCGGATTTGAGACTTATCCCCCCATTCGCCCAACGGCAAGATCAACCGAGAAAGCACCTCTTCTCCCAAACCATAAAGCATATAGCTTTGATCCTTGGCAGAATCGGGCAATCTACAGATCAGATGCTTCCCTTCCAATTCCGCCACCGCGGCATAATGCCCTGTGGCGATTTTTTCGCAGCCCAATGCATCCGCCGCCTCCAAAAGGCCGCGGAACTTGACCGAAGGGTTGCATAGCAGGCAGGGGTTGGGGGTCTCTCCTCTTTTATAAAGCTCGGCAAAGGGGCGCAGAACATATTGCTCAAACTGCGCCCGCATATCCCGCTCATAAAATTCGATTCCCAATTCCTCCGCCGCTTTACGCGCGGCTTCGGCCTCTTGCTCCGCCTGATGCATCCTTAAAAAGACGCCGATCGGCTCGTATCCCGCCTGCTGCAGCAGCAACACACTGACCGCGCTATCGACACCGCCGCTTAATCCGACGGCAACTTTGGTCATTCGGTTACCTCAAACAAGACACCCAAGGTGCCGGGACCGCAATGGCTGGTGATGACGCAGCCTGCGGTGTTTTCAATCACTTCTTCAAACAAGCCCGATTCCTTCACCAGATCGTAGACCTTTTGAACGGCCTCGGGGTTATACTTGGTATGGGTGACAAAGCAACGTTTGCCCACAATCTTATCTTTATTTTGCTCCAACATCTGCTGGGCATATTTGATGATTACACCATCAATGGCGCCGCGATATTTTTCCGCCACACCCATCTTACCATCGACAACCGCGATGCGGGGATGCAGCTTGAGCAGGTTGGCGCCCAATGCCGCCACCGAAGAGCAGCGGCCGCCCATTTTGAGATAATCCAGCGTATCCACAACAAAGCTGGCGCGTACCAAAGGAATACGCTTCAAAATTTCCTGATGAATCTCTTCAGCGGATTTGCCTTCCGCGATCATATCCGCGGCATCCGCAATCAGCAAAGACATTCCTGTGGAAAGATTTCCGCTATCGATGACATAGACATTTCCATCCACTTCTTCGGCTGCCATCTTTGCATTCTGATGGGTCACCGACATGGTGGAAGAAATATTGAAATGCAGAACATCATAGCCTTCCTTGACAAAGCCTTCAAACCACTCTTGATAATCGGGAATGGTGGCAGCAGAAGTCTTGGGCAGCTGATTCTTTTCCGCCACAAACGTATAAATCATATCGGGGTTGATCTCTTCCCCATCCTTTAAAGAATCGTCCCCCAAATTGACATATAAGGGAATAATCTTTACTCCATAGCGCTCTTTCAGCTCGGCAGGCAGGTCACAAGTGCTGTCTGCAGAAATAATCACTTTATTCATTATAAATTTCCTTTCAAAATTCTAGTTATATTTATATAGATATAATATACCGCATATTATGTAAAAAGTCAAAGAAAATATTGATTTTTTTATTTGGTTGAATTATAATAACGTTAATGAAAATTTTTTAGGAGGCTATAAAAATATGCTCGTTTCTGCAAAAGAGATGGTTCGCAAGGCGTATGAAGGTCATTACGCTGTGGGCCAGTTCAACATCAACAATTTGGAATGGACTAAGGCAATTCTTCTGACTGCTGAAGAAAACCGCTCCCCTGTCATCCTCGGTGTTTCCGAAGGCGCCGGCAAGTATATGTGCGGCTACAAGACAGTTATGGGTATGGTCAAGGGTATGATCGAAGATCTGAACATCACCGTCCCTGTTGCCGTTCATCTGGACCACGGTTCTTATGAAGGCGCCAAAAAGGTCATTGCCGACGGTTTCTCCTCCGTTATGTTCGACGGTTCTCACTATGAAATCGAAGAAAATATCGAAAAGACCAAAGAAATTATCGCTCTTGCCAATGCAAAGGGTATGTCGGTCGAAGCCGAAGTCGGCTCCATCGGCGGCGAAGAGGACGGTGTTGTCGGCCGCGGCGAAGTCGCCGATCCCGATGAGTGCAAGAAGATTGCTGATCTGGGCGTAGATTTCCTCGCCGCAGGTATCGGCAACATCCACGGCAAATATCCCGCCAACTGGGCAGGTCTTGACTTCGACGCGCTGGCAAAGATTCAGGCCGCTACCGAGGGAATGCCTCTGGTTCTCCATGGCGGTACCGGTATCCCCGCCGAGATGGTGCAGAAAGCCATTTCTCTGGGCGTTGCAAAAATCAATGTCAACACCGAATGCCAGCTCTCCTTTGCTGCTGCTACCCGCGCTTATGTGGAAGCAGGCAAGGATCTGCAGGGCAAGGGCTTTGACCCCAGAAAGCTTTTGGCAGATGGTTTCGAGGCAATCAAAGCCACCGTTAAGGAAAAGATGGAACTGTTCGGTTCTGTCAATAAGGCATAATTTCAGCCAAATTCAAAACACCCGAATGCGATGCATTCGGGTGTTTTTTTATTCATTTTTTCCGGATACGATTCATAGGCTTGTACCAAAGGAGATCAACGCCAATGAAGAAAAAATGGATTGTTTTATATTTTATCGTTTTGTTTTTGCCGTTTATAGCTGTTTTAATATTGGGAAAGGTCGGTTTTTTCGAAGAAGAGCCAATCCCCGAGCCACCCAAAGGCTCCATCGTCACCTTATACTGCACCGAGAGCCAAACCACCCAAACACTCCCGCTCAAGGACTATTTATGGGGTGTTCTGGCGGGAGAAATGCCCGCCTCCTATCCGCAGGAAGCATTAAAGGCGCAGGTGGTGGCATCCTATAGTTATCTCTTGCATCGCAAAGCAAGCATCCAAAGCCATCCCGAAAGCGATTTCGGGCATAGCGGCGATGTCTGCGATAACCCTGCCCATTGCAAAGCCTATCTTTCCCCTGCCGATGCCGCCGAAAAATGGGGCAACGATTGGCTGGAATCTTCCGAGCCGATTTTAAATTTCGCAGTCGAAGCGGTATTAGGGACCGCTGTTCTTTATGATAACGCGCCGGCAAACACCGTATTTCATGCCATCTCCGGCGGAAAGACCGAATCGGCAAAGGATATTTGGGGCGCCGATATTCCCTATCTTCAATCATTAGATTCCTCTTGGGACCAGCAGGCAAAAGACTTCCGTTCCGAAGTGACACTGCCTTTAGAAGAATTTTCAAACATTTTGAATCAAGAAGATTGCACCCTCGGTGAAATTACCCATACAAACGGAGGCTCGGTAAAAACCATCCGCTTGGGTAATAAGACCTACACCGGTCAAGAAATCCGCACCCTTTTTGGCTTACGCAGCACGCGATTCACCTTGGAATTCAAAAAAGACCAAGCCATTTTCAAGGTCTGCGGCTATGGCCATCAGGTGGGTATGAGCCAACACGGCGCCTGCGTCCTCGCCGAAGAGGGATATACTTATCAGGAAATTCTGGCTTATTATTATCCGCATACCACTCTGGAAAAATATCATTTCGATGAATAATCCGATCGGATCCTGCTCATATTAACAACAAAACCATTTGATGAGAGGATCCGAAAAATGAAAGATAAGATTTTGAATTTTCTGAAATCCAAAGGCTATTATTTGGTATTGGGTTTATGTGTTCTGACCGTGGGCTGCGTCAGCTTTCTTTCCTATCGCGCTTCCCAACGAAAACTGGCCGAAACCCCGCTGGATACACCCAATACCCAAGGGGTAGAAAAGGTAGAAGAAAACATCCCCGACGAACGGGAAGAACCTTTGGAAAACAAGGAAGAAACCAAAGCACCGCAGGCTGCCGCCGCAGAATATTCCGCTCCCATCGAAAATGGAGAGATCATTGCTCAGTATTCCCCTGAAAAGCCCCTCTATTCCTATACATTGAAGGATTGGCGTACCCATAACGGCATCGATATCGCTGCCGCGGCCGGAACCGAAGTTGCCAATGTATGTGAAGGGGTGGCAGAAACGGTGGAGCAGGATGACCTGATGGGAAATATGGTCACTGTTCGCCATACCGACGGCAAGGTTTCGCGCTACGCTTCTTTAGCAACCGTTGCTGTCAAGGAAGGTCAGTTATTAAAGCGTGGCGACATCATCGGAACGGTGGGAAAATCAATGCTTCTGGAATGCGGCGAGACCGACCATCTCCATTATGAACTATGGAGCGAAGACAAGCCTGTCGCGCCTTCCTTTTTGACCGATTGAACCTTTTTTAGATACCGATCGTGTTTCATCCGAGCGCCATCGGCAGAAAGGGTGGTGGGAAGCTCTTCCGCCACCCTTGCCCAGGTATAACCTCTGAAATACCGCAGTTGGAAAATCAACCTTAATTCCGAATCGTCGATTGCGCCGATCACCTTGGAAATTTCCCATAATTCAGCCGCCAGATGCTCGGCGGCTTTTTGCAGTTTTTTGCGAAAGACCTGCGCCTGCCAGCCGCCCCCTTCGGGGAAGGATGCCAATAGCAAGCGGTATTCTTCCAATTCTTTACGTAGATATTTAATATGTGAGACCTGCATCGTCCTGAACCTCCAGCATACCGGAAATACGGCAATAAGGGCAGATCTCCACCCGCTCATACCACGGGCCATCGCAACCGTGGCGTTCCATTGCAATCGCGGGAGCGGCAAATACCGCAGCGCAGTTTCTGCATTTACAAGCCAAGAGGAAACACCTCCTCAAAGCTGCATTGCAGCGCTCGGCTGATTTGCAAGCCTACCCGCAGCGACGGATAAGCGCCGCTTTGCTCCAGCCTGCAGACTGTGCGTCTGGAAATGCCGGCGCGCGCCGCCAATTCCTGCTGGGTGAGTCCGCTACGGACCCGATTCATATAAAGATAATTAAACATCCTTTTTACTCCTCTATATACGGGGGTCGACATCCGTGAAGCAGTGTCGGTTTTCGTCGAAGGAGTACTCTCATCAAAACATATTTCGACAAAAATGTAAAGAGAAATCGTTTGACAAAAATCGACAAGGCTTTTAAAATAATAGATGTGAGGTGAAGATTACTATGTCTATTGTCGAAAAAAAGTTGGAAGAACGCATCCTTTATGACGGACCGATCTTTCAGGTATACAGCGGAACGGTGGAACTTCCCGACGGAAAGACTGCGTCCCGCGACCGTATCGCCCATAGCGGCGGTGCAGGCATCTTGCCCATCGATGAAAACGGAAGGACTTATCTGGTGCGCCAATACCGCTATGGGGTGGATAAAACTCTTTTAGAGATCCCCGCCGGAAAATTGGAGCCCGGCGAGGATCCGATGAAGACCGCGGTGCGGGAGCTGACCGAAGAGGTCGGGTTTCTGCCCCAAGAGGTAACTCCTCTGGGTTATATGGAACTCTCCCCTGCATATCTCGGGGAATTGACATATCTTTATCTGGGGCGCAACCTGATCCCTCAAAAAAATAATCTTGATGACGATGAATTTTTAGAGGTCGTCTCCCTGCCCTTTGAGCAGGCGCTTCAGATGGTGCTCGATGGTGAAATCACCGACGGCAAGACCCAAAACGCCATCCTCAAAGCCGCCGCTTTATTAAAAAAATAAGTTTTTCTCAACCGCTCTGCCGATGCAGAGCGGCTTTTTAATTCAGGCGGGAAAGGATCATCGCCATTTCGGCGCGGGTGATGGGGTCGTTGGGTCGGAAATTGCCCTGTGTATCGCCCTCCATCCAGCCCTTTTCGGTCACCTTTTCCACAGCCTCTTTCGCCCATGCAGGGATCTCTGCTTGGTCTTTATAAAGCATTTCTTTCACCTCAAAATCAGAAGAATGATAGCTGCCGACTTGATTGGGAATCCCCAGCCAAGCGGCAGGGTCCAAAACAGTGGAGCCTTTGCGCAGTTCATAATGAAGATGCAAGCCGGTCACATTGCCGGTGGCGCCCATGGTACCGATAACAGTCAGCGGATTGACCGCCTGCCCCACCTTGACCTTGGCACTGCCGCGGACCAGATGGCAAAAATAATGGCGCAGCCCCGCTTGATCTTCCACGACGATATACTGCCCCCAGCCATCCGCATCGAAGGCAACGGTTTTGACCACGCCCTCGCAGGTGGAATAGATGCGATGATCATCGGCCACCAGATCGATGCCCTTATGACCATTTGCCCAGTATTTCCCCTGCTGACCATAGACCGCGGTGACCCGAAAGGCACCGGTGATGGGTAAGTTGGTCATTCTTCTCCCTCCGTTTCATCGATGGACCGAAGCGCCGCCAGATAGCGATCCGCTTCCGCGGCTTGGATGGAAAAGCTGTTGTTTTTCCACCATGCCCAAAGGCTTGCGCCGACGGTTACCACCAAAGACACCGCTTCATAGATTCCTTCCTCACTGAACGGCAACGGATTTTTGCCGATGAAAAGAAGGATCTGATTCAATAATGCGATCAAAAGAACCACCGTTCGGATGATCGTTTGTTTTGTGCAATGCATTTAAAAGACCTCCTTTAATAATTGAACAACATTGATACCAAGCCCTGCCGAAAGCAGCACCAGCGCGCCGATGCCGATAAAACGAATCATCGCTTTTCCTGCAGAACTTTCCAAAAACGCTAAAATACCTCGGCTTTCCAGCCGATCCAATCGCTGATCCTGCCGCTCCAGAATCAGCGTCACCCGCTCCACAGCGGCGGTCAGGCGGATGCAGGCGCCGGTCAGATCATCCAGCTTCTGACCGTGCCCGTCCAGGCGGCGTTCCGCCATTCTTTGCACCCGCTCGATCCCGCCGCTGCGGGCGGCGCAATATTCCTTAGAAATATGCTCCTCGGGAATCATCGGCCCTTTGCCTGATCTTCCAATTCCCATTGGCGCTTGAGCTGCTGCAATGCCAGAGTATAGTAATAATCCTTCTCCTGCTTCTTTTCCGCCGCCTGATTTTTCATATCCTGCAGCGCAAGATCGGTGTTGGTACTCCACTGGCGAAGTAGCTGCTCTTGCTTTCGTTCGGCATCCTTTTCATAAAAAGATTGGTAGGCATCGGCCAAAAGTGTTCCGAGCTCCCCTTGAAGTTGAGCGGCATCCTCCATAGCATCGGCGCGGGCATCCAGGCGGGCAGTATCATTTTCCTGAAGATCCTGCTGCTGATCCAGCAATGCCCGATAGGCATTTGCCGCCGCCTGATTCAGGGCTGTGGCGGTAATGACATCGGCGATCCCTGTATTTTCAAGCCCGCGGGTCAGCAAACCATCGGCCGCCAACCGCTGGGTGTTCCAAGCCGCTGAGCGTGCCGCCGCCTGATTTTGAGCCCCTTGGGCTTCCAGCGCGGCACGTTGCTGATCCAGCTGCGCCATCTGCTGCTGATATCCCGCAGCGATGGCGTTCATTCCGCCGGTTGCCACATCATTGATGAGCTTTTTATAGCCACTATAGCCATCGGGGGCATTTTGCGCGTTGGTCAGCAGCATAAAGCGATCTCCCGCATCGCCGCCGGAATAGCCCGCCGAGGCGCGCAACGCTTCGGCGCGCCGATGAGCAAGCTCCATTCCGGCTTGGTCACCGGCGGCCTGCGCGGCATTATAAGCCCGCGTATATTCTGCCAATTCCGCTTGTTGGTCGGAACTGAGCAACAGTTTATCTACTGTACTGATCATAATATTATTCCTCGCTGAATTTTTCTTCCAATCGGTCCAGCAGTTGATTAAAGCGTAAGCGAATATCGGTGCTATCCAACCGTGTCTTCAGCTCTTCTGCCGAGATGTTCGGGCGATCTGCAAGAGTTGAAACGCTTTTGGCCTCCATCTCCTGTGGACCGAATTTTAAATTGTTCCAGATACTCATCGTACCGTTCCTCCTTTTTCATACACCATCCGCATTCCCCAGAGCAACAGATTCTGCCCTGAACACAGATCGATGCGGATCGCATATCGATCCGCCGCCAATGAACCCACAGGGAGTTGCACCCAACGCATCGCATCGGTGCCGTCGAAGGTGAGTGCATCAAAATCCCATGCGGAAAAATCCACACGATTCAATGCCATGGACACCTGCGGGCAGGGTACCTGCTCGCGATAAAGAACCGCTTTGATCTTGCCCTTGTAATCCGGACTGACGGCCACCAAAAGCTGCTTGAGGATCTGGCGGGCGCCGCGGGAATCTTCGGAAAGATTGGTCTGCCAGAACGCTTCGTTCTCCAAATCGGCATCCGTTTCCGCGCCGCCGAATTCAAAGACCTTCCCTTCCGCATCGCCCAAATACAGCGTGTTTCCGTTCTTGCCCAAGGCGGTAATTTTATGACCGAATCGCCATTTCAAAAAGCGAAGCATTCCGCCGGTGTCTCTCCGACCGTCTGTGAGCAATGCAAGGTTCCCGAAAACCAAAAGATAATATTCGCGCCAACGAATACTGCGCGCATCGGCAGCATTCTGCTTGCAAAGCAAGGGGTCGATAGGCAGGCTGCGCCGCACGGTCTCATCCAGATTAATTAATTCATTGGAGACACTGCGGACACTGTATAACCCCGATTCGGCCAAGAAAATCGGTTCATTCCCTGCAATTCCGACTGAATGAGGGGAAATGCAGCCTTCCACCGCAGCTCCCGCTTTGGAAGGGAAGGCATCCACCTGATACGCCTCTCCGCTTTGGGTCGCGCCCACCGAAACAGTCTTATGGGTCCGAAAATAGACATTGGAATCGTTGGGATCGTTTTTCAGGACCGCGATCCGCCCATCGCTTAATCGGGTATAGCCTGTGATGGGCACCTGCTCGTTGCCCAGCCGCTCGACCGAGGTGGCATAAAAGCAAAAGAAATCATCGCGGGCGCTGAAGGCATCGATGCCGGGGGATTGCTCGCTTCCGCCAAGAAACAAGACATTATCCGCCCCATCGGTGCCATAAAGCCCCTGCACCGTTGCTCCGGTCAAGGCGGTGGGAGCCTCTTTATGCACTGCATAGGTGATCCGCAGATTGTCCATACCGTCGTTGGCGATATAGGAGCTGCCGTAGCCAAGGTTCACAATCTTCCCGCTTGCGGTATCAAAGGAAAAGGGCATCCCGCCCTTGATGGGGGTATCGATCTGAAGCTTGGTACGGACATCATCATAGTTTAAATAAAAATCCACACTGATGCAGCAGTAGTTGCGCCAGACACCGTTGCTGTCGCGGATCTGGATCTCGGTGGGGATTCCATCATTGCAATCTTTATAGTAGCGATCCAAAACAAACTCGGTATAGTCCTTTTTATCGTCCACATAAAAGCTTTCGCAACGGAACTGGCTTAGGCGGTTATCCCCGCGGGGATCCACGTCGCCGTGGTCCCCGTTGGGAAGTTTACCGGTAATGCTGATGGGAACTTTCGCATAAGTAGAATAGACCATTCCGCCATGCAGATCGACCCGCAGCGATTCACCCCAATGGGTATCAGCCACCGAGTGGACCTGCTCTCCATCGAAAAACAGATAGTTTTTACCATCGTTGATAAAGAGAAAATCTCCAACCTTTCTTTCACGGCTCCAGCCATACATTTCCGAGGAATTGCACCAGCGATGCTCCACCTCTTGCTTACGCACCACACCAAAGGAGGCGGCATCGTTCATCCGGTCAAACAGCAGTTTTGGTACATTATCCCCTGCTTGCATATACAGATTTGTTCCGGCATGGACGATTTTATGCTCTCCGACAAAATAGATGCCGTTGATCTTTTTACTGTAATTTTCCATAAGGCGATAGCCGGGGCGGCGCTTGAGTGCGGACCCTTCCCAGATTAAGTTTTCGGTATCAAAGGCACGGGAGATGGGCATCTTAAATGCGCCACCTGCAACATCCAAGCCGGAAAAACCGATCTCCGAACAAACGGTCCGTCCTGCAGACGCACGATTTAACGAATGGAACGGATAACTCACATCGATCCCTCCGCTTCCACCGCCGCCGCAGGGCGATAGCCCAGCGCTGCCGCCAATTTGGTGTTATACTGCTCCATTAAGCGCAGATATAATGCCTGATCCTCCCCCATGACGCAAAGAGCGGCGCAATAAAAGGGCAAGGCACGCAAAAGATCTTCGGGATAGGGCAGGATCGCAGAACGATCCATCGCCGATGCCATCGGCGGGACACGGTAATACACCAAGGTATAGTCCCCATCCTCTGCCATCAGCTTTCCTTCATCCAATTGCAATGGCACTCTTTTTCCATCCCGAAGCAGCGCACGCGGAGTCAGCACTGCGGCAGGAAGCGCCACCGCACCATCGACCACAGTAATTCTGCACCGCGCCTGCAGAGGAAAACATCGTGCCAGTTCCCCTAATGCGCTATCCAAGGCAGAAAGCAACCGCTCATAGACAGCATCTTGCTCCACCGCCCCCTCCGGCACACCCAACAGCACCGCGGCACATTTTAAAATCGCTTGAATTGTCATCATCATTACCTCCGGGATGTATATTTTATTTTGAGCAAATGAACAAATCGCTCTCAAACGAATCCTCGGCACATTCGATCAAAACGCACCCCTTGTGCTCACCGGAACGCTGAATAAAGGTGCTTAATTCCAGAAATACACCGTTATAACCACACTCGCACGGAAATATCTGATCTTTTCCGCCCAAAACAGAATCTGCTGCTTTAATAGTGATTGTAGAAGGGTCTTCAATGCCTAACAAAAGAAGCGCATATTCCGCATCCTCCGGAACACGATATGCCACTACTTTTGGGCAACGATTTAACACGTCGGTGTCAAAATATACGTAATTTTTATTGTGAGTAGCATCAAAATAAGTCATACTTCAAATTCCTTTCTTTCCAATTATTATTTATGAGCCTTGATGACAACAAGTTCCTTGGGACGAACCAATTTACCGCCAAAGACATTGAGACCCTTGACCGCATCGGAGAAATACTTCTCGGGGCGATAGGCCTCGGTTTCATCAATGGCAGATGCAAAAGCAATCGCCTTATTGGTACGAACCATCATATAATCATCGGTACCGTCGTTATAAAGATTGTTGCTCAATACCACCTTAGCGCAGTCGTACATACCGACCACACCGCGGGCGATCAGCTCATCATTATTGGTCTTGAGTTCGGTCAAGGCATCACGCAGCAGTTGATAGAAGAAGGGGGATACGGTGATCGATACATTATCAGCAATATCCACATCATGCTCACGCAGAGTAAGCAATGCTTCATCGACCAACGCCTTTGCCTGCGCGGGGGTGGTTACCTTGGTCGAATTGGTGAAAAATCCGCTCTCTTTGGCAATGGATGCCACATAAGTATCGCGGGCGACCGCCATCTTGCGGCTGGCCTCCTCCAAGACGATGGGCATCAGCTCGGGATTGGACTGCAAACGATCCAGATCATCCACCATAAAATTGAACGCCTTTGCCTGATCCAGATCCAAATAGACGCTGACACCCTGCAAGGTCTGGGGAGCATCCATACCTGTAGCGGCTTTATAATCGAAGATTTCGGGGGCGATCGCGCCTAAAATCTTGACTCTGCCACCCAGGCGGGCTTCCCCTTCAAACTGGCGGTTGCAATCATCCACCAGCTTGCATTTCTTTTCCAGCTCGGTTTGAATAAAACGGCTCCAAATGGTGGGTTTAAAATTAGAAAAAGACATAGTTTTAACTCCTTAATTTTGATAATGAAGCGATGGCTTTCCGAAAAACATCGGGATCCTTAAGATCCTTTTCGGTCAGCCGATCCAGCTCCTGAGAGGAATAATAGAGCGCGGCTCCTCCGGCCGATTTTGCGCTCACCATGTTTTCGGGGATCGGTTCCCTGCGGCGATCGGCGGCGGCTTGCGCTTCATAGGCAACCACCGGATCCACCTGCCCGCTTGCCATTAATCGGCAATAGATTTCCCCTACTTCTTGGGGGCTTTGGGCGGTCAGGCTCGGATAGGCCGCGCGCACACGGTCCAGATCCTGCTTAAAACGGTTCTCCTCCAGCAAGGTCATGGCTTCCTTCACCAAAGGATGGTTCATAACCTCCTGCCGCAATTGTTCCTGGCGAGCATCGGCACGCAGTTCTTCGGCTTTCTGCTCCAGCGCGCGTCGGCGAGAGGCCTGCTTGCTCCGTTCTTCTTTAGACATTTCTTCTTTCTCGGCTGTCTTTTCTTCCGAGGTTGTTTGAGGAGCAGTTTCCTGCTCCGGTGCGGTTTCCACCGCGGTATTCAATTCGCTCATATATGAACCTTTCTGTGATTTTTACGCTCTTCACCTGCGAATCATTTTGCGATTTTTGCGCTGTTCACCTGCGATTTTTTATTCTTGCACTACCGCTTCCATCGGCGGGCGCGCCGCCAGAATAGAGCGCAGCTTTTCTTTGGGCGCATTGGCATCCTCATCCAATGCCTCCACATATTCTGCAAAGGAGATATATCCTGCATTGAGAAGATTTTGCAGCGATTGCTCCTGCGCAAATTTGGAAAAGGGGTTGGCGGGCGAAAGATCGATCCGCACCCGCGGCTCCAATACCTGCAGCAGCTTGCCGGGAATCAATTCCGATTCCACCGTCAGCCCTGCAGGATGATATGCCCGCAGCAGGTCATACCAAATCAATGCCACATCCTCGATAAAGCGTGTCAACTGCGCCACCGCGAAATTTAAGTTCAAGGTGGCCGCCTCCCGCACCGCCACAATGGCGGCGCCGCTGGCCTGCTCGGGGTTGATCTGACCGGTCACCGCATCGCCCGCGCCGCAAAGCTCGCGGGTGGTGGAAATCATATTGCCCATAAAGTTATAGGCAAGGGTATTGATTCCTGCCGGCTGCACATAGGAGATCAGGTCCCCGATGCGAACATTGGGATCATCCACCGCGATGGAAGCACCGATCTTTTCGATATCCTCCACATTCTGAATCCGCGGCGCGTTATACACCAGCTTGGGAAACGCAAAGCGGCGGATGGCGATATCCATACGGGCAAGGTTTTTATTGACGGCGATCTGATTGGCGATCAGCCCTTCCACCGCGCCTCTGCCGCGGCAGCTCCCCTTGCGGCGCGCCCAAATAAAAGGCGCGATGGGGTAGCGGGAAAGCCCTGCCAATACCGTTTCGGGATGATAAACGCAGTTCTTTGTGGATTGGGTAAAGCAGACATTGCCGTCCTTTTTATAAAATTTCAGGATGGAAATACATTTGCGGTTTTCCTCCAATGCATTTTCATGCAACCGATCCATTCCGCTTTGGCAAAGCAGGTCGGTATCGGGAAAAATTTGTGCAATTTCCTGCTCATCGATGCCATTGGCACGCGCCTCTTTTTGGACCTGACGGACCGAGCGGCGCTGCACAATCAAAATATACGGCTGTTCGTTGATATCCTGCTCTTGTTCGTCGCCGAAAATCAGGTTGACACCGTCCAGCACTTCCGCCTGTACCCTACCGTTGTGCATATAGAAATAGAGGTAGGATGCGCCGGTGACACAGCCATCCTCCACCGCTTCCCAGCATTTTTGGTCCATTTGGTTTTGCTCCCAAAGCAAGCGCGCATTGCGATTGAGCAATCGCGCCGCCTGATGGGCAATGGTGGATAATGCAGGGTGGTCCGAGGTATCAAAGCTATAATTCACCGTCAGATTGTTTTGAGCGACCACCGCGGTCTTATATTTCACAATCGGTTCGATCATGTTGTAGACCGGCAGTCGTTCCCCATCGGTCTGCAGATAGCGCCACTGATCGCCGGCATAAAAGCTATGACATTCTTCGCTTCGGTCGTAAAAACCGTCGCGGGTCAGCAGTGCGCAGCCTTCTTGATATTCTTTCCAGATTTGTTCACTCGTGTTTTGCATAAGAATCCTTTCTGCCGTCGTAGGCCTCGATGCGGCGGAGCAGCTGATCCTTCATCGGATCTTTGCCGCCTGCCAATCGACCGCGGCGGGCGGCGGAAAGACCGTCGGCCATCCCCAATCGATAGGCAGCGACTGCAAGCAGCATCCATAAAACAGATAACATCAGCATCCAAATCGTCATATGATCAATTCCTTTCTGTTGCCTCCGAGTATGGATGGAGGCTTGATGGTTCGGGGTTTCGATACACCGGGATAGCCCATGGCAAAATAACGCAGAGCATCCGGCGCGTGAGTCAGCTCGTGGGGCGTTGTTCGGCAATCGCCGATGGTCTCGGGGTCCCATTGCAGCATCGGCAGGCAACGGATCAGGTTGACACAAGTGGAAAAAATCTTCAGCCTGGGGCGTAGATTTCCATCCCGATCCATACGGTCGAGCAACCACTCCTGCAGCACCGCCCAGCCTGCCGAGCGGGCAGGGCTGACTCTGGTGAGCGGAACTCCGTTCTCCCGAAACAGGTCGACAATGGATTTCCCCGAATCCTTTTGCCGGCTCCATAGATCGGGCGGTGCATAATAGGGGCATTGGGCGGGAGATGCCGCCTTCAGCCTGGATGCCGCGCGGGATACGATCAGACCCGATTCATATACCTCGCGGTATACATAGAAAAAGCCCTGCTCATCCTCGGCGATAAACAAGCCCGCCAGCATATCCAAGCCATAGTCCAGCGCGCAATAGCGCCGCCAATGGTCGGGGATTTCAAAGGGCGCGCAGACGTGCTTCTCCCGCTGCCAATCGGCAAAAAAGCGTCCTTCGCAAAGATCCCAATCCCCCTCCAGAAGGGCTTTGCGCTCCTGCTCCGGCAACCGCAAAAGGCGGTTGATATATTGAGGATCCCCCTCCATTAAAAAGCGGTTATCCTGCACCCGCGCCGGAATGAACCTGCGGGTTCCCAGCGGATCGGAGATCGGGGTATTGGGCGGCGCGGGATCGATAAATCGGCGCTTGACCCAATCGTGCCCGACCCCGCCGGGGTTGGTGGTGCTTTTCATTTGGCGGGGAAAGGGCTTGGCACCCCGCAAGCGGGACATCAGGTAAAGATACATTGATTCGGAGAAATGCGTCAGCTCGTCAAAGCGAATGACATCGTATTCCGACGATTGATAGCGAAATACATCCCGCTCGCTATCGCAATACCCGAAATCCAGCAACGAGCCGTTGGCAAAGACCCCGGTATGCTTGGAGGATACATAATGGTATATGGAAGAGGGATATAATTCCAATGCGGTGCGAATCAGCGAATTTTCCAATTCCGGCAGAGTCCGCCGCAATAATAACTGCCGCGAGCCTGCATAGGTCAGCGCATAATGCAGCGCATCCACCAGCTGCCCAAAGCTCTTCCCGCCTCCGGCGGCGCCGCCAAAGAGGATCTCATCCTCTGCGGCAGAAAGAAATTGGTATTGGAGCGGGGTAATATCTATGGAACAGAGATTACTCATCTGCGCCTTGCCCCACAATACGGATCTCGATCTGCGGGAGATCGGATGTTGCTTGCTCCCCTTTGGCAAGTTCCCGAATCATTTTCACCGCATCCATCGCTCCCTCCGCCGCTTTCTTGGCCAAGGAAAGGGCAGTGAGTTCTCCGACCGTTCGATGTTGCCCGCTCTCCAACGCTTCCTCCAATTCGGGCAAGGTCATGGAGGCGGCGCGGGAAACCTCTTTGGCAATACATTCTGTGAAGTTCATCTTCGGTTCACCTCCTGGATTGAAAGACTTGTCGACAAAACCTTTCTTGCTTCCATTATAGGAAAAAATTACCGCACAGGGCCGAACAGGATTTATGGTTGCAATTTCAAGCGTGTTTTGCTATAATCTAATGTAGATTTTTATCGAAATTCGGAGGAAATGTGCCAATGATTACTCTTTTGGTCAATCCTGTGGCAGGGGGCGGAAAGGCGAAAAATGTCGCAATTTCTGTGGTCGAACGGCTCAAAGAATTAAATCTGCCCCATCGGGTATGGGAAACCCATTATCCCAATGAGGCAAAAGAGCTTGCAATCAAAGCCGCCAAAGAGCATCAGGAACATCCCCAAAACGATAATATGCTCCTTTCCATCGGCGGCGACGGCACCTTTTTAGAGGTCGTCCAAGGCGCGTTGGGAAGCGACCTGCCTGTCGCCAGCCTCCCCGCGGGGACAGGGAATGATTTTCTCAAAAGCCTCCATGTCCCCTCCGAGCCGATGGCGGCGCTGGAGCATATTTTAAATTCCAATGTGCGCCATATCGATATCGGCAAAGTCAACGATCTTCTTTTTGCCAATGAGTGCGGCGCAGGCTTTGATGTCACTGTTCTGGACTATGCCAACCAATACCGCAAAAAAATCCGCGGTAAAGCCTCCTATCTTTTGGGGGTCCTTGCCGCCATTTTCCACCACCGCTCCGCGCCGATGGTCATCCAAGCCGACGGTAAGGAAGTGTTCCGCGGCAACTGTCTGGTCTTTTCGGTAGCCAATGGGCAATATATCGGCGGCGGTATTCCCATCAGCCCCAAGGCCGATGTGGAAAGCGAAAAATTGGAATTGATCGTCATTCAAGATTGCTCCCGCCTGCAAATGTGCGGGTATCTGCCGGGGCTTTTGCTCGGAAAGATCCTTCAATTTAAAGATACGGTGGTGCATTGCCGCGCCGATACCGTCTCGGTCGCCCCGTTGCGGGAAGGCGAAACCTTGCGCATCAATATCGACGGCGAGATCCGCGATCTTCCCCAATGCGAATTTTCCATCCTTCCCCGCACACTTCCGATCCATATGTAATTTAATGAAAGGTTTTCAATGAAAAAGTTTTTATCCCTATTCCTTGTTCTGCTGCTTCTTTGCAGCCTTCCGATGGCGGCAAACGCCGAAGAAGCACCCATCGTACCCACCTTTTCTTTTACCCCGCCTTCCAAGGTGTTCTATACTGTGGGCGAGGCGCCCGATTTCACCGATGGAATCATCCGATATACAACGGCTCAGACCGAATATAAGGTTGAGCTATCGAACCCCGCAGTGGACGCCGGCCGTTATTGCACCGGTTTTGATACCTCCACCCCCGGCATTAAGACTGTCACCGTTTCCTTTGCGCAGGAAGCACCCAAGGGATATTTCACCATCATCGTTATGAGCGAAGAGGAACCCATCACAACGATGAAGGATATCAAAAAAACGCAATGGTTTTTCGAAGCCTTCGGAATCACCATGAAAGCAGGTTTATTCCAAGGCGATGCCGCAGGCACGCTGCGTCCCGACGCACCCATCACCCGCGCAGAATTTGCAGCGCTGATTTATCGCGCCTGGGGCAGCGCCCCGCAGGTAATGACGCAGGATTTCGATGAAAAGGTAAAGCCCTTTACAGATGTGCAACCCACCGATTGGTTCTATAAAGAAGTAGAGGCCTGCCGCAAGGCAGGAATTCTGCGAGGATATGAAGACGGAACCTGCCTGCCGAATGAAAAAATTTCGCGTCAGGATGCGGTTTTGATGCTGATGCGTATTCGCTATACCGAGGAGCAGCTTGCTGCCGTCAATATTGACCAATCGATCCTCGAAAGCGGCGTAAATCCCGTGGACTTCCATGAAGTTTCCGACTATGCCGCCCCCGCAATGGCTCTGGCATTGGGGGATCTCATCCAAGGAGATCAAAACCGTAATATCCATCCTAAAAATACCATCACGCGTGCCGAGACAGCCACCATCTATAAACGGTTGTTCTTTGACGAATATGAATGGACCGCGCCCGAAATACCCCAACCCGAAGAGCCTGTAAAACCGACCCCCAATCCTTCTGTAATGCCGCTGATCTTCCTTTCCCCCTCCAGCCAGTTTGATAACCGCTATACCGGTGTCAATACCACCGAAGGGATCCAGATGAACGAGCTTGCCAAAATCCTTAAAGCAAAATTAGAGGCGGCGGGCTACCGCGTTTATCTCCCCGATTCCAATACCACCTATCAGCAGCGCGCCGCGTTGAGCAACGAGGTGGGCGCGGATATTCATATCCCGCTCCATTCCAATGCCGGCGGCGGGACAGGGACCCGCATCTTCTATAACAGCACCATCCAAGGCTCCAAAGAGCTTTCTACCGCCATTTTCAATCATCTGAGTGCGCTGACCAATTCCAATGACCCCAAATACCTGAAAGATGATTCCAAGACCAGCAAACCCTTCCATGAAATTCGGGTGCCCAAAGCAGAAATGGCCTATATCGAGGTGGAATTCCACGATATCGCCGAAAAGGCGCAATGGATCGTCAATAATAAAAATGCCATGGCCGATGCCATTGCTAAGGGAATCATCTCTTATTGCGAAAAATATCTTTTAAAATAAAAAAGCAGCCCCAAAGGGCTGCGAAAGGAACTGCTATGAATATTTTGATTCAGAAACTCCACGACGATGCCATCCTGCCCCAATACGGTTCTGCCGATGCGGCGGGTGCCGATCTTTGCAGTGTGGAAGAAATCACCATCGCCCCCGCCGAGACCAAGCTGGTGCATACAGGGTTGGCAATGGCAATCCCCCAAGGCTTTGGCGGATTTATCTTTGCCCGCAGCGGGCTTGCCACCAAGCGCGGCTTAGCCCCTGCCAATAAGGTTGGTGTGGTGGACGCCGATTATCGCGGCGAAGTAATGGTCGCACTTTATAACCAAAGTGCCGAACCTCAGACTGTGCTAAAAGGCGAGCGGATCGCCCAAATGGTGTTCCTCCCCTGCCCGCAGGCTACCTTTGAGCCTTGCTCCTCTTTGGAAGAGACCGAGCGCGGCAGCGGTGGATTTGGCTCGACCGGCAGAAAATAAAAACCAAAAAGGGGACTCTTTTATGGATCGAAGAAATCATATGCTGCACGGATATGCGCCTGAGCCGATCTGCGATGCCCATATTCACATCAAAATGCAGATGCCGGTCAATGCCACAAACTATGTCATCGGCGCGCTTATGGAGCATTTCAACTACGAGCGTGCTCTGATCTGCTCTCTGCCCAATTACGATCGCACCGATAACTATCGTAATTTTTATCTCAAATCTAAGCTCACGCCTAAAATTTATACTGCCGTCGGTCTAGATCATCACTACGATGAACGAGATACCGCAGAATATTACCTCGATCAAATCAAAAAATATCGGGAAATGGGCTGCGACGGTGTAAAAATGTTTGAGGGCAAGGTCTTTTTGCATCGCAAATTGGGCAAAAAACTTTGCGACCCTGTCTTTGATCTTTTCTATAGTTATTGCGAAGAGCATCAGATCCCCATCACCCTCCATCTGGGCGATCCCCTCGATAATTGGGACATCACCAAAATGAACGACTATGCCCTCAAGAACGGCTGGTACTGCGGCCCCGAAGATCCCACCCGCGAAGACCTGCGGGAGGAGGTCGATCAGGTTCTGCAAAAATTCCCCAACCTGCCGATCATCTTTGCCCATTTCAACTATATGGGCGACGATCTGGACCGCGCCGCCAAAATGATGGATACCTATCCCAACATCTGCTTCGACCTCACCCCCGGCGGCGAGATGTTTATCCCCTTCACCGAACATTGGGATGCCGCCCGTGCGTTCTTTGTGAAATATCAAGATCGTATCCTCTACGGCACCGATTCCTATAACTGGCGCCCCAAGGATGTAACCCTTGAAGAGCAAAACGGCAAACGCGTCAACTTAGTGCGCCGCTTTTTGGAAGAAACCGAGGTCTTTACCGAACCCACCATAAACGCCCCCCTTAAACCCTTTGGTTTTTCGGGCGAGATCTTAGATAAGATCTATCGAAAAAATTTCATTCGACTCTTTGGTGAAAACCCACGCCCGCTGGACCACGCCCTCATCGCCGACGGCGCCAAAGCCCTGCTGGCGGAAAAGGATGAGAACCTTACCCCTCTGATGACCGAAAACCTCTATACCATTATCGATCATTTTGAAAAATAAACGAAAAGAGCAGTATAAAAAACTGCTCTTTTTCATATCCTATAAAAAAGGGGTTGACAAAACCAAATTTCATTGCTATACTATATAGGCACTCAAAAGTGCAGATATCGCGGAGTGGAGCAGTTGGTCGCGACTGTGAGCGCTGCCTGTGGCAGATAAAGCGAGCAGGTTAGCGGGTGCCGCGGTCGAAATTTCTTTTGAAATTTCGGGTTTACCGCAAACGGAAGCCGTCGGGCGTAGACCGACGAGCCGTTTTTCAAAAAGCATAGATCAAGCAGAAATGCTTTTTCTATATATATCGCGGAGTGGAGCAGTTGGTAGCTCGTCGGGCTCATAACCCGAAGGTCGTTGGTTCAAGTCCTTCCTCCGCAACCAAAAAATCCTCATTCCCAATCGGGAATGAGGATTTTTCTTTTGGTCGCGGCGGAATGAACGGACTTGAATCGGCGACCTTCGGCGCATGAACTGAGTTTCTGCCTTGGCAGAAAAGTCGGGTGAATAAAGCTCGGCAAAAAAACCGTCCTCGGTCTTTTCGCTAAAAAAACAATAATTATATGGCAAATACATAAAATTTATGATATAATGAGATAAAATATAAACTCGAAAGGACGATTGATTATGCGAATTACTTTTTTCGGAACCAGCTCGGGCTCGCCTGCACCCAATATGAGATGCTCCTGCACACTCATTGAGGTCGGGGAGAAAAAATACATCATCGATGCGGGCACCCTTATTATAGAGCAATTAGCAAACAGAAACATTAACATTACTGATATCAACGCGCTCTTTATCACCCATATGCACCGCGACCATACCGACGGTCTGCCGTCCTTTTATCTGCGGTTGCTCCACCAACGCTTTGCCGAAAAGCCCGCCCCCGAAATCTTTCTGCCCCAGAACCCCATGGAGCCGATCATTGATGCGCTGAACGCCTGGCGGGCTTGCAACGCAGGGGTAAATCCGCCTAAGCGCCCTGTGAAATTTACTCAGGTCATGCCCGGTGTCATCTTTGATGACGGCGTGCTGAAGGTCACCGCCTATCCCACCAAGCATTCCGACATTTTGGATGCCTATTCTTTCCTTCTGGAAGCCGAAGGTAAGCGGGTGTTCTTCTCGGGCGACTTTAGCAGCAAGCCTGTGCCGGAATTCCACTACGAGATTCTGGAAGAACCTCTGGATCTTGCGGTTTGCGAGTTGGGGCACTTTACAGCGGATAACTATGGAATCATTTTTAAGGATAATCCGCCCAAGCAACTGATCATCAACCACATCTCCAAGAAAAAGATCGCCTCCGCTTATGAATTTCTCAATGTTTGCGAATTTCCCACCCTTCTTGCCCACGACGGCATGGTCGTCGATGTATAATTAAAGAATAAGGAAGGTATTTTGCTATGTTGAAAAAAATCACTGCTTTTGGTTTGTGCTTACTTTTGCTGCTAAGCGCATCCTGCTCCAAAAAAACGGTGGAGCAACCCAAGGAGGAAGCGCCCAAGGATGAGGTGCAAGAGCCTGCGAAGAACCCAAATGCTCTCAACCCGCTGACCGGTCTTTATGAATATGATGGAATTTTAAACATTCGCCCTGTTGCGGTGATGATCAACAACGACGTACGGGCGCAGGATGTCCAAGCCGGTCTGCCCCAAGCGGATATTATCTATGAAACCGAAATCGAAGGCGGTGAAACCCGCTTGATGGCGGTGTTCCAAGACGCGCAAAAGGTAGAAAATATCGGTACCGTCCGCTCCTGCCGCTATGCCTATATTGATCTGGCAATGGGGCATAATGCTGTTTATGTCTCCCGCGGGTACGACTCGATATATGCAGGCCCCCATTTGGGCGGTGTGGACTATATCGATCTCCACGAAGGAAACTACGGATATCGACCGAACAACGGCCTTGCTTTGGAGCATACCCTTTATGCCAAAGGCGAAAAACTTTGGAGCGGCGTCAGCTCTAAATTTAAAACCACGCTGGAAAACGTAAAGCCTTGGCAGACCTTTGCCAAGGAAGGTGAAAAGGTGACCCTTGCAGGCGGCAAAGCCGATAAAGTAACGGTGGCATTTTCCGGTAACTTTAAATCCGTCTTTATCTATGATGAGCAGACCGGATTATATGAACGCAATTTCAAGGACCGCGTACCCACCGAATATCTCACCAAGCAATCCACCAAGGTGAAAAATGTCGTCGTCTGCCTGACCAAGATTGTCGATTATCCCAATAAAATCCATCGCAACATCGCCTTGGAAGGCGGCGAGGGCTATTATATCACCAACGGCACCTTCCAAAAGATCAAATGGAGCAAGGGGGATTCCGCCTCTTCGCTGAAATTTACCAATGAGGACGGCTCGGAATTGGTTATGAGCGCCGGCAACACCTGGGTCTGCCTTGCTTCTTCCAACTATTCTGTCCCCACCTTTGAATAAGTCTTATCCTTGAAATATAGGACTTACTATGATATAATTTCAAAAAACAATTCGTAAGGAGTCAACCAATGAAAAAATTAGAAGATATCGTTTACGGCGAATATGGCGAAGCCAATCTTTTGGATGTATATCTGCCCGATGATAAGGTCGAGGGCGTCTTTGTCTTTTTCCACGGTGGCGGCTTGGACCACGGAAGTAAGCGGGGTGCCTATAAATTTGCCCCCTATCTTTCCGAACGCAACATTGCGGTCGTTTCTGCCAACTACCGTATGTATCCCGACTATGCCTACCCCGACTTTCTCTATGACGCAGCGAATGTGGTCCGCTGGACCTATGACTATATGACCAAGGAACACAACTGCGATAAGATCTATGTCGGCGGCAGTTCGGCAGGCGGTTATATTGCGATGATGCTCTGCTTCGATCAAAAATATCTCGGCACAGTCGGTTTGAGCAATAAGAACATTGCCGGCTATCTGCACGATGCCGGTCAGCCCACCGCCCACTTCACTGTTCTGAAGAATAAGGGCATCGACCATCGCCGCATCATTGTGGACGAAACGGCGCCGCTTTATCATATCGGTCTGGAAGAAAAATACCCGCCGATGCGGTTCATTGTTTCCGATAACGATATGAAAAACCGCTATGAGCAAACCATGCTGGTCTTATCCACCCTCAAGCACTTTAAGTATGAGAACTACGACCACATCGTTATGCACGGCAAACACACCGAATATGTCGGCAAATTCGATGAAAACGACGTTTCTGTCTTTGGTCAGATGATCTACGATTTCATTAAGAAAACCGAAGAATAAATCAAAGGAGGCCCACTATGGATTGGGAAAAAGAACTCTACCCTGCCGCCGATGAAAAACCGCTGGATCGACTGGTGGAAGGCTACAGCAACACCGCGATCTTCCGCAAGATCGCCTTTGTCGGCGATAGTTTATCTTCGGGAGAATTTCAAACCGAAAAGCCCGACGGATCCCCCGGCTACTACGATATGTATGAATATTCCTGGGGGCAGTATATTGCCCGCAAAAACGGGCTGACCGCCTATAATTTTTCCAGAGGCGGAATGAGCACCAAAGAATATATCGAATCCTTTGCGGAGAAAAATGGGTTTTGGTCCCCTGCCCTTGCCTGCCAGGCTTATGTCATCGCCTTGGGTGTCAACGATATGAATCATATCGAAGAACACGGAACTCTGGAAGATATCCACCCCTCCGATCCTTCTAAAAATAAGCCCACCTTTATGGGCTATTATGCCGCCATCATTATGCGGTATAAAAAGATCGCGCCCGAAGCTAAATTCTTTTTGGTCTGCCGCCCCGATAACGATAAGCCATACACTCCCGAAGAGCGGGAGCGCAAGATGCTGGGCGTTAATCGTGTCATCCGCGAGCTGGCATCGTATTTTGATAATACTTATCTTATCGACCTTTTTACCTACGGACCTATTCATGATAAGAAATTTAAAGAGCATTATTTCCTCTTGGGGCATATGAGCCCTGCGGGATATCTGCATATCGCGAAATTGGTGGATTCTTATATCGACTATATTATTCGCCATAACCCCGATGATTTTCGCCATGTCGGATTCATCAATACAGGAATTCCCTATTAAAAAAAATGCCTTCGCACAATGCGAAGGCATTTTTTTATTTGACCCATTTTATAAAATGGTAACTATCTAAAATGCGGAAATACTGCGCCAAGCGCTCATAGAGCGGATGGGCCTCCTCGCCGAATTTTTCTTCGACCAATTTGCCCAAGGCGGTAATATCCTTTTGCCCGTCCAGCAGCGGCCAGACAAAGCTGCCCAGCTCATCCAGATGGATATAGCTGCATTTGGGACGCCCGAAAAGAACCTGCGCGATGCGATTGGCCCAGCCGACATTTTCAATCTGCAGGGTAATCATTCCCTCGCTGCTAACCTTCCATTCGATCGCATCCGCGCGAACGGGGATCCGGTCGAGATAGTTTTCGGGGATCACGATCTTTTTCTTTTTCATTACTTATTCTTCTTTTCTTTCTTCCAGATGGTGAAGAGCAGCAGGCTGCAGATCATCAGACCAAAGACAAGGATGCTGCCGATGGTGGAAGCCCAGCCGGGCAGATTGAGCAGGCCGGAGAGATCCAGCAACTCGCCCACACCGAAGACTGCCAGAATGGCCAGCAAAATACCAACCAGACCTTCGCCCGCGATCATACCGGAGCAGAAGAGAATACCATTGTTGATGATGCCCTTCTTCTTATCGCTTTCCTTCATCTTATCGAAGAACAAGCGGATCAAACCGCCCACCATAATGCAAGCATTGAGCTGAACCGGCAGATAAACACCGATCGCAAAGGGCAGGACAGGGATGCCGACCACCTCAACGATGACCGCGATAAAGACACCGATCAAAATCAGCGCCCAAGGCAGCTTACCGCCCATAATACCTTCAATAACCATCTTCATTAAGGTTGCCTGAGGAGCGCCCAATTCCGCAGAGCCGAAGCCCCAAGCGCTATCCAAGAGATAGAGGGTTGCACCGATTGCCAACGCGGAAGCGACGACACCGATAATTTCGCCATATTGCTGCTTTTTGGGGGTAGCACCCAGCAGATAACCGGTCTTCAGATCCTGAGAGGTATCGCCGGAAATAGCGGCGATAATGCAGATGATGGAGCCGATAGCGATGGCTGCCTGCATACCTGCAGCACCGACCGAGCCGGTCAGCTTCAGGATCAGGGTAGCGATCAACAGAGTGGCGATGGACATACCGGAAACAGGGTTATTGCTGCTGCCGACCAGACCGACCATACGGGAAGATACGGTAGCAAAGAAGAAGCCGAAAATAACAACGATCACCGCACCGATAAAGGAAACGGGAATGGCGGGAACCAACCATACTGCCAGAGTGAGAATCAGGATAGCACCCAGAACGATCTTCATATTGAGATCCTGCTCGGTGCGGATGGTGGCTGCTTTCGCGCCGCCCTTCATCCCCTTCATGGCATCGGCAAAGGTACGAACGATCAGCGGCAGAGATTTGATCAGGCTGATGATACCGCCCGCTGCCAGCGCACCTGCGCCGACATAGCGGACATAGCTGCCCCAGATACCGCCTGCACCGTCGGCTGCGAAAATCTCACCGATGGTTCTGGAGGCTTCGGGATACATCACGATCTCTGCTCCGAAAATGACAATGATGGGAATCAGAACCATCCAGCTCAACACACCGCCCGCAAACATATAGGAAGAGATGCGGGGACCGCAGATATAGCCAACGCTCATCACAGCGGGATAGATCTGGGTACCGATGGAACCGGGATAGTTCTTGGTGGTGCCGTTCCAATTCACTTCGGAAGGAACCAGCTTCAAGCCATCGATGATAAACTTAAAGAGCGCTGCAAAGCCCATACCGGCAAAAACAGTTCCTGCATTGGAGCCGCCCTCTTCGCCCGCCAGAAGAACTTCGGCGCAAGCCTTTCCTTCGGGATACGGCAGGGTATTATGCTCCCGAACGATCAGCGCATTGCGCAAGGGGACCATAAAGAAGACACCCAGCAGACCGCCGATCAAGGCGATCAGGGTAATCTCGACCAAACCGGGCTTTTCCATCACACCTTCTCTTGCCCAGATAAACAAGGCGGGCAGGGTGAAGATGGCACCGGCGGCCAGAGATTCACCGGCGGAGCCGATGGTCTGGACAATGTTGCTTTCCAAAATAGAGTTTTTCCGCATCAAAACACGGATGACACCCATGGCGATAACCGCCGCCGGAATGGAGGCCGATACCGTCATACCAACGCGAAGACCCAGATAGGCATTCGCGGCGCCGAAAATGACCGCCAAAAGAATACCCATGACGATCGATGTGACTGTCAGCTCAGGGGTGATCTTGGAGGCGGGAATATACGGCTTAAATTCTTTTTTCTCGCTCATAAGATTCTCCTTTATCTTATTTTATATTATAACTAATACATAATACCATATACACCCAAATGATGTCAATAAAAAAGAGCCGCAAGCGGCTCTTTTATTTATGTTCTTTGGTTGGATAGGTATAAAAACTGATGCGATAGGTAAGCAAAAATCCAAGGGTTGCTGCGATGGCTAAGTACATAAAGCCTTGCCCGCGGAACAGTTCCAGCCCGATCAGCGCGGTGGCGATGGGGCAGTTGGTCACCCCGCCCAGCATGGCGATCATTCCCAAGGCGGCGCCGAAGCCCATCTCCATCCCCAGCAGAGATGCGATGGTTCCGCCCAAGGTCGCCCCAATAAAGAGCGAAGGAACGATCTCCCCGCCCTTAAAGCCTGCCGCTACAGTGATGACGGTGAAGAGCATCTTCAGCGCGAAGGCTTCATACTGCACCTGCCCATGGAAGGTCTTTTCGATAATATCCATCCCTCCGCCGTTATAATCATAACTTCCCACCAGATGGGTCAACAGGATGATAAGCCCTGCGCCAAAAAGAATCCGCACCACCGCATTCTTAAATAGCCTATGGAACAGATGCTCCCCCCAATGCAGAGAATAGCAAAACACCATTGCGGCGGTGGAGGCCGCAAGGATGATCAACAAACCGATCATCGCCACCTTACCATCCAAAGGCGGAACCGTGATGGTAAAATGCTCCCAATGGGCACCAAAAAGCTTGGCGACCCCATAGGCAGTGAAACTTGCCACAATTGTGGGGTGGGATGCGTTCCACGCATATCTCCCAATTCGTAGCACTTCCAAGACAAAGACGATGGCGCCCAACGGAGTGCCGAACAAAGCGGTGAAAAAAGCGCCCATTCCAGCCACAATCAGCGAACGGCGGTGATTGTCCTCCAGCTTGAAGATCTTGCTCAGCCAAGCGGCGATACTTCCGCCCAGCTGCAACGCCGCGCCTTCCTTCCCTGCCGAACCGCCGAATAGATGGGTCAGCACTGTCCCGCAAAAGATAGCGGGAACCAGCAGCGAAGAAACCCTCTTTTCCAGCCGCGCGCTTTCCATCACCCGCACGGTTCCCACATCGCCGACCTTGCACAAGCGATAGATCAAAACGGTGAGCAAACCGCCGATGGGCAACAACCAAAGCAACCAAGGATGGGCGCCGCGCAAGGCGGTCGCCGCGACGATCGCTTTGGAAAACAAAGCACCCAAGCCGCCGCAGATCCCGCCGATCAGTAAACCAAGGGCGGTCCAGCGAAGAAGATATATTACTATCGTTTTAAAATGGATCTTATTTTTCATAGCATTGCTCTTTCTTAAAAATTACCCAATGATTATATCATAGGATTTTTCATTTGTCATCCCTTTTTCGACACCCCGCAGCCGCCGTTTTCATATACTGTATCGGAGGTGAAATTAATATGGCATTTATGAATTGTGAATGTAGATGCAACTGCACGCCTTTGGCGTTTGTTGCCAGCTTGATCATCGGCATCATCGCCGCGTTTTTGCAGATCACTGCGGTCATCACCGTGGCTCCCGCTTTTCTTTGGGTGCTTTTGGGTGTCGCTGTCGGCTTTTTGGCGATCGGTCTGCTTACGCCCTGCTGCCGTCGGGATGACGGATGCGGATGCTTCGCTCTCTCCGGCCTTTTGGTCGGTGCGCTGGGGACGGCTTTGATCGCTGTCGTTCTCTTGGGCGTCACCTTTGCCGCCACCAGCGTTGTAGGCGCGATCTTTATCGGCTTGCTCCTCTTTTTCTTTGCTTTCCTGCTGAGTTCTGCCGCCTGCCTGATCCGCGCCCGCTGCAACGATTAATGTGTAAAAAAATGCGTAGTGCTTTTGCACTACGCATTTTTTATTACTTAAAAGATTAGGAAAAAGCCTAAAACGATGATACCCAAAATGATGCGGTACCAACCAAAGACCGCGAAATCGTTTTTCTTGATATAGCTGAGCAGGAACTTAATGACCACGATGGATACCGCAAAGGCAACCAAGCAACCGATCAAAAGAATCCAGATCTGCGCCATCGAGAAGAAAAATCCATCCAAGAAGTATTTAGCCACCTTCAGCAGCGAATAGCCCAGCATGACAGGCACCGCCAAGAAGAAGGTGAAATCGGCTGCCGCCACGCGGGAAACACCGATGCAAAGCCCACCGATGATGGTGGAGCCGGAACGGGAAGTTCCGGGGATAATGGAAAGGACTTGGAATAAGCCAATCAATAAGGCATCCTTATATGTAAGTTCTTCGATGGAGTTTACGCGGGGGGTACGCTTTTTATTCCATTTTTCGACCAGAATAAATCCGATACCGTAGAGAATCAATGCCACCGCGATGACGATGACCATCAGCGTGGTTTTGCCGCCAAAGACCTTGGTTCCGTTCAGAAACTCTTCGATAATATCATCAAAAGCAATGGTGATCACCGCGCCGGGGATGCAGGCGGCCACAACCTTGAACCACATAGAAAAGATATCCTTTTTAATCATAGGCGCTTTCTTTTCGCTGATGCCAAAGGGCCACATCCGCTTCCAAAAGAGCAGCACCACCGCCATAATGGCGCCCAGCTGGATGACAACGAAGAACATCTCTTTAAATTCGGGGGTTTCCTTCAGCTGCATAAAGGCATCCACCAAAAGCATATGACCGGTGCTGCTGATGGGCAGCCATTCGGTGATGCCTTCCACGATGCCGAGAAACACAACCTTTAATAATTCGATAATATTCATCTTATTTCTCCTTTACAATCCGCGGTACGCGCTTGCCAATACCGCAGATGAGTTCATAATGAATGGTGCCAAGCTCTTTGGCAACCTCATTGAAATCAATGCCGCTGCCCAATAAGATGGCTTCCTCCCCTGCTTTGCAAGGGATTTCGGAAACATCCACCATCATCTGGTCCATGCAAATGTTTCCTAAAATCTTTGCTTTTTTACCGCCGATCAAGACATATCCTTTCCCCGAAAGGCTGCGGGGATAGCCATCGGCATACCCTGCGCTCAGGGTGGCGACGCGGCAGGTTTTTTCGGTGGTATACCGTCGCCCGTAGCTGAGATCGCGCCCTGCAGGCAGATCCTTTACGAAAGAAATCAATGTCTTAACCGTCATTGCCGGTTGGAAAGGATTTTCCCTGCCGCCCGGCTCCAGACCATAAAGAACAATCCCTGCCCGCACCATATCCAGATGATACTTGGGGTTCAAAAAAGTTCCCGCGCTGTTGGCGCAATGGCAGATAGGATTCAGCCCCCGCTGCTGCAGCAGCTCGCGCACCTGCATAAACCGCTCAAACTGCGCATCGGTATAGGCTTCTTCCCCATTGGTATCGGCAACGGAAAAATGGGTAAACAACCCTTCCGCTTCGATATTGGGCAGATCCGCCACCGCCTGCGCATCTCTTGCAGCAGACGAAGCATCAAAAGCATCAAACCCGATTCTGCCCATGCCGGTATCCAGCGCAATATGCACCTTGGCGGTCTTTCCCAGCGCCACCGCCGCAGCGGAAAGGGCGCGGGCATCTTCCATGCTGAATACCGCCTGGCTGATCCCCTCGGCAATCAGCTGAGCAAAATGCCGCTCCGGGGTATAGCCCAAAATCAAAATAGGTTGATTTAAGCCTAATTCCTTCAGCTCCATGGCTTCCTGCAGGCAGGAAACCCCAAAGAAATCGGCGCCCAGCCGCGCCAGATAAGGGGCCACATGGTCCACACCATGCCCATAGGCATTGGCTTTGACCACCGCCATGATCTTGCAGGTTTTCCCTACCTGCGCGCGGACCTTATGATAGTTTTCACCGATGGCGGAAAGATCAATCTCCGCCCAGGTTCGTTTAAAATGTTCCATCTTCAAGCTCCATCCAAGCATTATCAATATAATCAGCAATCTGCTCCGGCTGCAGGGCGCGAACGCTATGCTCCGCCGCCGCTAAATGCGCGGCGCGGTTATGCAGCCAGACCGCGGTCTTGACCAGATCGAAGGGTTCACCCTTCCCCGCCAACATTCCCGCAATCAAACCCGCCAGAACATCGCCGCTGCCGCCTTTCCCCAGCGCCGAGCAGGGCGCCGATAACATTTCGGCGCGCTCCCCATCGGTAACCAAGGTGGCGGCATCTTTTAAAACTAAAATAACATTATATTTCTTTGCAAATTCCATTGCGATCGCAATGCGATTTTGCAAAAGAGTTTCTTTTTCCATCCCGACCAAGCGGGCAAACTCCCCAATATGCGGGGTAAGTACAGTTAAACTCTTGCGAGGCGCAAGGAATTTTTGCAGATGGAATAAGCCGTCCCCATCGATGACCAAGGGAGTGGATTCTTCCAACCGCGCTTTCAAAATATTTTCCGCTTGGGTGCTTCTTCCCAAGCCGCTGCCCACCAGGCGGGCATCGCAAGCCCCATCCTTTAAAATCGGGCCGTAAAACTTTTTAGCCAAAGCAGGCTTAATCTCCTGCGGAACATCGGCATAGACCAAGCCAACACCGCTCTGCAGCGCGCCTTTGATCGCCAAAGCAGCCGCGCCACTATATTCGGCAGAGCCGACGGTCAGCCCCACCGCACCATAGGAATTTTTATGCCCCCAAAGGCTGCGCTTGGGCAGGACAGGGGTCAGTTCCTGTAAAACAATTTCATCCGCATAGCTTTGCGGAATCCCGATATCCGCCAATTCCACCTTGCCGCAATCGGCCAGCAGATGGCAGGGTTTTTGAAAGGCAAAGGTGATGGTCAAAATCGGATGCAAGGTCCCATGGGAGCAAAGCCCCGAATTGCCGTCCATCCCGCTGGGGAGATCGATCGCCACCACCGGCGCATCGATTTGAGCAAAAATATCCTGCACCTTTTGGGGCAGTTCCCCGCGAAAGCCGGTGCCAAAGACACCATCTACCACCAAATCAAAGCCCGCAGGGCTTGAAACGATGGGAACACCCAATTCTTTGCAGCGATTAGCATAATAGATGCAATCGGCCGATTTGGGCGCATCGATCGGCAAAATGGCGGGCTGATAGAGCGGATGCAATAAGCAGGCATGCGCATAGGCATCGCCGCCATTATTACCGCTGCCCGCCAGCAACAGAACGCGGGAATATCCCTGCGCTTCCATCAAGGCAGTAACCGAACGGTACAATGCTTCGGCGGCATTTTGCATCAGCCGCAGCGAAGAAAACAAGCCTTCTTCCACCGCCCGCTGATCCATCCTCTTCATTTGAGAAGGAGTTACGATCTTCAACGCAATTTACCCCTTGCGCGAACAGCAAAGACCTCTAAAACAGCCTCAGTAGGCTGGAACAAAATGCAAACCTTATTGCCCTTTTCATCAAAGGTGATCCAATAATATTCCGGTTCTTCCCCTTGATTGGAAAGGAAGGAGCGGGTTTGGCATTGCACCGCAGGGCGGTTGGCAATGGGCCCGTAGCACTCGGTCTTGGCAATGCTTGCCTTCAAAAGCTCCTTGCGGCGCTCCCGATTGATGATCTTAGCAAAGCTGATTTCTTCTTCCAAAAGGGTATATTCCAACTCATAAAAAAAGGAAAGATACAGTCGATAAGCAAGATAGCAAAGGCCTGCGCAAAGGGCGATCCCTATCAACCCAAGATTCATAATGAGAACAACGCCCGCCGCCATCGGCGCAACGGTATAGACCATCTGCATCGCGCGATCCTTCATGGTCATCTTATAAGGAAGGCTGTATTCAATAAAATTTTCCATAATTGAAACCTCCGAATTCATTTCTAATTTATTATTTTATCACAATTTTATGATAATTTCAATATTATAATATTTTAACCGATCTTAAAAAAGTGTTGATTTTTCAAATTGCTTGTGATAGAATAATTGAAAACGCAATGAATGAGCGTAAAAAGATGCTGATTTCCCGCGAGAAGAGAAGGGTTGCCACCGGCTGAAAGCACCCGAGCGAAGGAGCGGCATTGATATTCAACTCAGGAGCGGTGCTTTCGGAAAAAGCAACGGTGGCTTTCCCGTTAAAAAAAGCGTCAATGAGTGCCGAAAAATGTTTTTCGGAATCAGGGTGGTAACACGGGTTTATTTTGATCTCGTCCCTATTTGGGGGCGGGATTTTTTATTTTTAGTTAAAAATTTGAAAGGATAGATGTTATGAACAACAAGGTTGAACAACTGCGGGAAGAATTTCTCGCAAAGCTCGCCGCAGCGCAGAACGCGCAGGAGACCGAAGAGATCCGCGTGGACTATCTGGGCAAGAACGGTTCCATTACCGGTCTGCTCAAGGGTATGAAGGATCTTTCGATCGAAGAGAAAAAGGACTTCGGTCAGAAGGTGAACATTCTCAAGAACGAAGCGGCGCAGAAAATTACCGAAAAATTAGCCGAGATCAAAGAAAAGGAATTGGAAGCGGAAATCAACGCGATGCCGGAATTTGATATCTCCACCCCTGCCGATCTGCAGCGGGGCAGTTATCATCCCATCACCTTGGTGCAGCGCCAATGCGAGACCATCTTCAAATCGATGGGTTTCACGGTGGAAGACTATGCCGAAGTGGTGACCGACTACGAATGCTTTGAATCGCTGAACATTCCCAAGCACCATCCTGCCCGCGATATGCAGGACACTTATTATCTGGAGAACGGTCAGCTTTTAAAGAGCCAGACCAGCGCGGCGCAAAATGCCATCTACCGCAAATATAAGGATGCGCTGATCAACGACGGTGTTCCCATCAAGGCGATCTTCCCCGGCCGCTGCTTCCGCAACGAAGCCACCGATGCTTGCCACGAGAACACCTTCTTCCAGATGGAAGGCGTGATGGTGGATAAAAATATCTCCATCTCCAACCTCATCTATTTTATGAAGACGATGCTTTCGGAGGTGTTCCAAAAGGACATCAATGTTCGGCTGCGCCCCGGCTTCTTCCCCTTCGTTGAGCCCGGATTCGAGCTGGACATCAGCTGCCTGATCTGCGGCGGCGAAGGCTGCCCCTCCTGCAAACACAGCGGCTGGCTGGAGCTTTGCCCCTGCGGCATGATCCATCCCGAAGTTTTGAAGGACGGCGGCATTGATCCCGAAGAATATACCGGCTTTGCCTTTGGCTTGGGTCTTACCCGCTTGGCCATGATGAAATACGGCGTCAAAGACATCCGCGACCTGAACTCCGGCAGTTTGAAAACTCTGGCGCAGTTCACCGACGATGAATAAAGGAAAGGAGAGAAAAGAACTATGTTTTTATCAATGAATTGGTTATCCGACTATGTGGATTTTTCCGGATTGGATAAATTAAAGCTGATCAATCAATTTTCCCTTTCCACCGCCGAGGTTGAAAATGAGATCTTCTTCAAGGGCAGCGATATTGAGGGAATCGTTCTGGCAGAGATCAAAGAGGTTGCCGAGCATCCCGAATCCAAGAAACTGCACCTTCTGAAGGTGGATATGGGCAGCGGCGAGCTGCAAGACGTTGTCTGCGGTGCGCCCAACGTTCGGGTCGGTATGAAAACCGCCTTTGCTCCTTTGGGTGCCAGAATCGGCGAGATCACCATCGCCCCCCGCGCTTTGGCAGGCTATACCTCTAATGGTATGTGTTGCTCCGAGCGGGAGTTGGGCATTTCCGAGGACCACGAAGGAATTATGGACATCACCGAAGATTTCCCGCTGGGTACTCCCATCAAGGAGATCTACGATATCGACGATATCATCTTCGAGGTAGATAATAAATCCCTCACCAACCGCCCCGACCTTTGGGGTCACTACGGCATCGCCCGCGAATTTGCGGCGCTGATCGACCGCCCCTTAAAGCCCCTCGATTGCGTGGATCTGGCGGCCTACGATCATCTGCCCAAGGTAGATATGAAGATCGAAGATCCCCTCTGCCAGCGCTATTCCTGCTTGCAGGTGGAAAATATCACCAAGACCGTCAGCCCGATGAATATGCGGATCCGCCTTTTCTACTGCGGAATGCGCGCCATCAATCTGCTGGCAGACCTGACCAACTACCTGATGCTGGAGATGGGCCAGCCGATGCACGCTTTTGATTCCCGCAAGGTGGAAAAGCTGCGCATCAAGCGCTTTGATGCGCCCCATACCTTCCGCACCTTAGACGGCATCGATCGCAACTGCGACGAAAACACCCTGATGATCTGCAACGGCGATACTCCTGTCGCCATCGCGGGTATTATGGGCGGTCTGGACAGCGAAATTGTGGAAGATACCACCCGCCTGACTTTGGAATCGGCCACCTTCGACGCGGTCAGCATCCGCAAGAGCACCGTTCGCTTGGCGCACCGCACCGATGCTTCGATGCGCTACGAAAAGTGCCTCGATCCCGAAATGACCGTTCCAGCCATCGCCCGCTTTGTTCGGCTTTTGACCGAGATCGATGGCGGTGTCAAGGTCGTTTCCGCGCTGACCGATGAATATGCATTCAAATATCCCGTTCGTCATCTTTCCTTTGATAAGAAATTTGTCGATCGCTATACCGGCATTGAAATTGCCAACGAGACCATCGCCAAGACCTTGACCGCGCTGGGCTTCACCGTTTCGATGAAGGGCGATGATTTTGAAGTCACCGTTCCTTCCCACCGCGCCACCAAGGATGTCACCATGAAAGCGGATATCATCGAAGAAATCACCCGCATCTACGGCTACGATAACTTCGATATCCATACCGCCAATGCGCCGCTCTACCCGGTGCGCGCCGCGGAAGAAAAGACCTTGGAGGATAAGATCAAGGATCTTTTGGTCAAGCGGTTCTCTCTGCACGAGCTGCACTCTTATGTCTGGGCTTATTACGATGAATATAAGGAATTGGGCATCGAGGTAGAGGATAATATCAAGCTGGTCAATGCCACCAACCCCAACATCGAAACCATCCGCCGCTCCATCATCCCCACCCAGCTTTGCCAGGTCAAGACCAACACCGCTTATGCACCGTCCTTCGGTGTTTTCGAGATCGGTCGGGTTATCAACGGCTTGAAGGAAGACGGATTCTGCGATGAGCGCAAAAAGCTTTGCATCACCCTCTTTGATAAGACCAAGAGCGTGGAAGCCCTTTACTACGAACTGCGGGATATTCTGGCAATTATGGCGGATGATCTGCGCCATACCGCGCTGACCTTCAAGGCCGCGCAGGCGACCAAATCCTATCAGCACCCCCGCAATCTCAACGAGATTTATATGAACGGCATCAAACTGGGCGAGATGGGCATCTGCCATCCCACCATTGCCAAGAAGATCGATAAAAAGGCAGCCATTGTTTTTGCCGAGATCGATATGGCAACCTTTGCCGAGCAAAAGAATGCTTCCATCACCTATCAGGAGCCTTCCAAGTACCCCGAAATGGAGATCGACGTCACCTTTATCAGCCAAAAATTTGCCCCCATCGGCGATGCCATCGCCAAGGCAAACTGCCCCTGGATCAAGTCGGTGAAGGTCTACGATACCTATCAGGACGCCAGCGGCAAATCCATCACCATCCGCATCCTCTTCTCCAATAACGAGCGTACCCTGACCAAGGACGAGGTTATGGCGGTGGTCGACCAAGTGATCGCCGATCTGGATGCCCAAGGGATCCCGATGAAAAAATAACTTGTATTATTCCAAAAATCAGTATATAATGAATATATATCGAGCAGGAGGTTTGAACCGATGAGACAAGAAACGATTTCCTTTAAAATCAAAAAAGACGAGCAATTAGAAATGCGCGACATTCTCGCCACCGTTTATGATGCGCTGAAGGAAAAAGGATATAACCCCCTGAACCAGATCGTTGGTTATATTTTGAGCGAAGATCCCACCTACATTACCAATCATAATAATGCCCGCGCCCTGATCCGCAAGATTGATCGGGATGAGCTTTTGGGCGAATTGGTAAAATCCTATCTGGACAATTGAAGAAAATTCCGCAGGGCCAAGCACTGCGGAATTTTTATTGACCTTTTTTTCATAAAAGTATATAATATATTTTGTCGAATTGAAAATTGAAGGAGCATATCTATGTTTGATATTCAAAAAGCAGATCAAAAAGCAATGGAGATGATCGCCCCCGCGGTGAAGGAAGCGGAAGAGATCTCCTTTTTTACCACTGAGCGGGTGATGGAAGCCTTTCGGGAAGAGCGGGTCAGCGAAGCCCATTTTGCCGGCTCCACCGGCTATGGCTACGGAGATCGCGGCCGCGATACTTTAGATAAAGTCTTCGCCCGCGCGCTGGAAGCGGAGGACGCGTTGGTTCGCCCCCATTTCATTTCCGGTACCCATACCCTCACCGTGGCGCTCTTCGGTGTTCTGCGCCCCGGCGATATTATGCTGGCGGCCACCGGCAAGCCTTATGATACATTAGACGAAGTCATCGGCCTGCAGCCCAACGGCGACGGTTCGCTGGCGGATTTCGGCATTGAATATCAGCAGCTGAATCTTAAAGACGGCGAGATCGATTATGCCGGCTTGGAAAAAGCCTTGGAGCAGCCCAAGGTCAAGATGGTCTTTTTGCAGAAATCCAAGGGCTATCAAGAGCGCCCCACCTTATCCTCCAAGGAGATCGGGCGAGTGGCGCAGTTTGTCCATGAGATCCGCTCCGATGTCATCGTGATGGTGGATAACTGCTACGGCGAGTTCTGCGAACGGCACGAACCCACCTACTACGGCGCCGACCTGATGGCAGGCTCCTTAATTAAAAATGCGGGCGGCGGTATCGCCCCCACCGGCGGCTACATTGCAGGCCGCGCCGACCTGATCGAGCTTTGCTCCTATCGGCTGACCTCCGCCGGCATCGGCAGAGAAAGCGGCTGCACTTTGAGCATTTTAAGAGAACTGTATCAAGGGCTGTTTTTAGCGCCCCATGTGGTGCTGCAAGCGAAAAAGACAGCGATGTTCGCTGCAGCGATGCTGGAGCAGATGGGTTGCGAGTGCGCCCCTGCCCACGATGCCCCCCGCTATGATATTATTCAGACCCTGACTGTGGGCTCCCCCGAGCGGATGCTGGCTTTCTGCAAAGGAATTCAAGCAGGCTCTCCGGTGGATAGCTTTGTCACCCCCGAAGCGTGGGATATGCCGGGCTATGATGCACCGGTGGTGATGGCAGCGGGTGCTTTTGTGATGGGCGCATCCATCGAGCTTTCCGCCGATGGTCCCATCAAGCCGCCCTATATCGTCTTTTTGCAGGGCGGGCTGACCTTTGAGAGCGGTCGGCTGGGCATCTTGAGAGCCATTAAGGAAATCAACGAGCAAGATTAAAAGCAAGGACCAATTATTGATTGACAGTATTCTTGATTAGTTGTATAATAAATAAGATAAAAATTGATTAAATAAACAAAGGAGATTCTAAAAAATGAAGATTCGCGCTGTTTTAATGGATATGGACGGCACCGCATTGGGCAAAGGCCAGGTCGCCATTTCGATGAAAAATATGGCGGCAATTCAAAAGGCAATCGAAGAGGGAATTCATATCATTCCCTGTACCGGTCGTGTTTTTGATATGATGCCTCCCCAACTGCTGACCCATCCCGGTATCCGCTATTATATCACCTGCCACGGTGCCCGCGTCTACGATCGGGAGACCGGCGAGACCATCTATGAAGATACCATCCCCGCCGAGCAATCCGCCGAGCTGATGAAGATGCTGGAGGGCAAGGGCTATTATAACGAAATTGCTGCCGATGCTACCATCTATTTTGAAAAGGCAGTCACCGAGCCCTTTGATATGGCTATTGTTCCCGAGCATCATATCTGGTACCTGCGGGATCATTGCTATAAGGAAGTGGAGAAGCCCTCCGAGTATTTCCTTGAGAACAATGTTCGTGTTGAGAAGATGAACATCTACGGCATCCCCGCCGAAGAGCAGCAGGAGATCTACGATGCCATCACCGCTTGCGACTATATCGGCCATACCCGCCCCGGCGCAGGCGCCAATCTGGAATTTTTGCACGCAGGCTTGGATAAGCTGGACGCAGTCGAAGTCGTTTTGGAAAAATTGGGATTGAAATGGGAAGAGTGCCTTGCTATCGGCGATAGCAGCAGCGACTATGCCATCATTCAGAAGAGTGGTGTCGGTATCGCGATGGGCAACGCTCCCGATAATATCAAAGCCGCTGCCGACGATGTCACCGGTCTGAATACCGAAGACGGTCTGGCTCAGGCCTTTGAAAAATACATATTTTAAGAGGTGCCTCTAATGAGCAAGAAATTTTTAGTCTGCATCGATTCCGATGGCTGCGCCTTTGATACCATGGAGGTCAAGCACAAGGAATGCTTCTGCCCCGCCTATATCAACTATTTCGGCTTGCAGCCGGTTTCCAAATATGCCCGCGACGCTTGGGATTTTGCCAATCTTTATTCCCGCTATCGCGGCATCCATCGCATCCTTGCTCTGCTCAAAGCGCTGGACGTTTTGGAGGAACGCGAGGAAGTCAAAGAGCGTAATTTTACACCGCCTGCAGTCAAGGAACTGCGCGCCTATGTGGACGCGGGCCTGCCCTTGAGCAACGCAGGTCTGGAGGAATACCTCAAGGATCATCCCGAAGCCGAGGAGATCCGCACCACCTTAGAATGGTCCGTCAACGTCAATGAGCGGGTGGCGGAGCTGGTCCACGGTGTGCCCCCCTTCCCCTATGTACGCGAGTGCTTGGAAAAACTGCATGAGCAAGCGGATATTGTCATCGTTTCCGCCACCCAGCAATTAGCGCTGGAGCGTGAATGGGGCGAAAATGGTCTGCTGGACCTCATCACCGCAGTCAAAGGGCAGGAAAGCGGCAATAAGACCGAGATCATCGCCTCGCTGAAGGATCAATATGGTCCCGACCACGTTCTGATGATCGGCGATGCCCCCGGCGACCTCAAAGCCGCCAAGGCCAATGACGCGCTCTTCTACCCCATCTGCCCCGATAAAGAAGCAGAAAGCTGGGCAAAATTCGGCGATTGCATGGACGCCTTTTTCGCAGGCACCTACGCCGGCGAAAAGGAAGAAGCCAATATCGCCTATTTCAATACCCTTCTGCCCGAACAACCCTATTGGGTAAAATAATCATAAAAATCAAACCGACGGTTGCACTCGCAACCGTCGGTTTTTTTATAATGCTTTAGCAAGTTTTTGAGCCGATTGAAACCGTTCATCGGGATGCATTGCGGTGCATCTGCGAACAATGCGCCCTGCGCGGCCGCCAACAATTTCCTCGCTGGGATGCTTGCCCGAGAGCATCACATTCAAAAGCACACCGACCGCATAAATATCGGCGCGGGCATCGCTTTGCGATACCCCCATCTGTTCGGGCGAGGCATAGCCTACGGTACCCATAATTACCGTATCTTTTTCCGCTTTGGAGCATTGGCGGGATGCATTGAAATCGATCAGAACCACTCGCCCATCCTTGGTTATCACCACGTTTTCAGGCTTAACATCGCGATGGACCAGACCATACCGATGCAAAATTTCCAGCCCGCTGCATACCCCGCGCAGTACCCGCGCTGCACCGCGATAGCGATACCGCCCGCTGATCATAACCTCCGCGATCGTCAGCCCTTCCAGATACTCTTCCAAAACGATCTGTCCATCCTCCAGATCGATCACATCATAGATCAGCGGAAGATGCTCCGAACGAATCTCGCTGAGTTTTTGATAGGCAACCACCGCTTTGGGGAATCGATGAAGCACCAGATCCTTTTCCAGCGTTTTATGGCGGATACGATAGGCTACGCAATCGTTCTTTTCTGCCAAAACATTCACCAAGCGATAGGTTTCAAATATTTTTTCTATGTACTGTTCGCAGGTCATCATTTAACCGTTCCATTCCACATATTTGGCATCGTAATACGAAGATGCGATATTTTTATAATAACGAAAATCCCGATTGCTGCAATCGGAAGAGCAATGGATCGTTAATGTTCCGTTCCGCTTGTCCACCGTAGGAAATGCCCATGGATCAATATAGATCGATTTACCATATAAATATACATCTGTCAGATTATAGCAGCCGACAAATGCGGATCCCCAAATCGTTTTAAGGGTCGATGGAATATAGACTTTTTTAATCGTCAAAGCGTGACCGCTATTATAGAACGCCGACGACTCAATCGCAATCACTGTTTTTCCGTCGATGGTGGCGGGGATATGATAGATGCCGTCTGCCGCGGGCGTTTGAATCCCTGTCAAAACAATTTTATCATCGGTAACCGCCGCATTGGTATGATAATCATCGCCGTATTTCATTTGCCGATATGTATAGACCGCTTCGGTCACCGAAGGCTTCGGCGCAGGCTCTTCCTGCTCCGGCTCCTGTTGCTCGGGTTGCTGTTGCTGCTGTTGTTGCTGCGAGTTTTGAGAAGAATCTGCGGTATTATCTTCGGTATCGTTCCCAGAATCCGAATTGTTTTCGGAAGATTCCGGCGTTTTTTCGGTCTCATTTTCTTCGGTTCCCTTTTCCGAAGAAGAATTGGATCCGTTCGATGGATTCTTCACCGTTTCCCCGCCATTTCCGGAAAGGTTGGTTTGCGTGCCGTTCGGTGAAGAAGTCTGCCCCTGCGTTCCGTTTCCTGCGGATCCGTCGGGGTTTCCTGCGCCATGATTCGTTTCTTCCCCGACTTGCGAAGATCCGGTCCCATTCGGGTTTTCCGCAAAATTGCCAACGGACTCATCCGCACCATCTCCATCGGTCGAAGTTTCCGGTGTAAGATTTGGTGATCCATCTGCATTTTCATTACCGAGTTGCTCCCCTGCAACACTCTCCGGATTCGGTTTTTGTTCCTTAGGCTCCGGTTTCCAAAGAAGCAAGCAAAGAACTGCGCCAACCACCAAGAACCCCAAAAAAACAGCGGCCGGGATCAGCCACCGTTTATAGGCATAAAAGCGTGATGTAAGCGCTTCTTTTTCATCCAGCGAAGTCATGCAATAAAGGCAAAACCGCGCGTTTTCTTCAATTTCTGCCCCGCAATGGGGGCATTTTTTATTTTCAACACTCATCCCAATGTTTCCAACCCATATTCATATAAAAGTTCGTTGATCTCCACCACTGAAAGACCTTTGCAAACACCAAACAAAACAATGCTGTCGAAAGGAATTTTAACATACAGTGTTGAATATCCCGCGCATTTAAGCAATGTTTGGGTTTCTTCAAGATTCAAACCCATCCCGATTGCCAGACACAGCAGTTTTTTACGCTCCGGTACCCGCAATCCCGAAAAGATCTGATATCCATAGACCTCTGCCAGCTCCGCTTTCTTGATAACAACGGATTTTTTTAATCCTTTTTCTTTGAGCAGCCGCTCCAGCAATGCCGACAAGGAATCCGATACCATATAGTTTTTATTTTCATTATAGAACGATTTGAAATCCGGGCACAATCCCAGCTCTTCTAAAATCCTTGATGTATCCTTCTGCAAAATAATCCCCTTCTTTCTGCTTCAAGAATAGCAAACAACAAGAAATTTGTCAACTATGCTGGCAGCATAAGAAATTTGACGAAAAAGAGATTAAAATAATCGGAGGATGAGGGATTTATAACTCCGCGTCCTCCGCCGATAGCATATCGGATATTGCCACATCCAGCGCACGCGAAAAGATCACTAAATCAATGTCGGTGACAAACCTCTCACCGTTTTCCACCCGACGAATGAAATAATGATCCACGTCAAATCCGAGCAACTGCATTTTTGCTGCCAGCTTTCGCTGGGATAGTTTTTTGCTCTTGCGTATTTCTGCAATACGCCTGCCGCAAAGGTTGTTTGTGCCATCGGCGGCCTTAATCTTAAACATAAAAAATCCCTCATTTTTTGTTGAATAGTATTTACATTTATTTTATTATATGTTAAAATTATGGTAAATTTGGTGAATACTATTCACCATTTTGGAGGGAACACTCCTAAAAAAATTTAATGGCCGATTCAATTCGGCAGAAAGAGGTACAAAATGGGATTTATGGAAAAATTAGGTGCAACGATTGCGACCAAGTATGGCAGCGTTACCGAGGGCAAACACAAGGACTGCCTTGTTGCGCTGGGCAATCCGCCGGATCAGAAGGTTACTACCAGCAATAAGTTTACCCAGATCATCTTCTTAGAAAACAAAGAAACAATGGGCCGCTATGATATCGGTATTGAAGCCAAAGCATTGCGCATCCTTGCCAACGATGCCGACAGTTGCACCGTTGCCATCGATTTTGCCGACGGCGAAAGCTGCACTATCGTTCTGACCACTCCCAAAGAAGATAATGCCGCCGTTTCTCTTTTGAAAAAGAATTTCGGCCTTAAATCAGCCACCAAGGTCAATGCCAACGGCACTACCGAAACCGACAACAGCGTTAAATATCATAACATTAAAACCTTCCTGCTGACATTTATTGATAATTATGCCAATGATGACGAGATGATGAAGGTACACGCCTACCTGAAGGGCCTCGGCCTGCTTAAATAATCAGAAAGGGATCCGTTGAATTATGGAACTTATCAAAAAGAATGCCGATTGGTTTTTATCAGCCGAGGGGCAAAAAGTTTTTGAAGGCTGCAAAGGCATTGAGGACCGAGCTGTTTTTATTTACTCCTATTTAAAAACAGTGTCATGCGAATCGTTGCATAAGGAGGAGTTCCTATTCCGCGTAGCCTTTTTGCTCGCGGATGCGGTATATTCCTCCAAGGCACCTTATGCATCCTTCCCCGCTCTGCTCGATGGGGCAAAAAATCCTTTTGTTGCTTATGTTAAGAATGCCAAAAAGATCTACGATACGCAAGCAACATATTGCATCTTTTTATCGATCCTTCATGAATTTGTAGACCCCTTTAACCCCAGCGAATGGATCTATGACCAAACCCTCTTTAAAAATGGTGGCTACATTGAGAAAATGAAAGAAAAGGATCAATGCTTCATCGAAGAGCGGATATCTGAGGTTGCCGATGATGCGCTCTACGATATCGACCAAGAGCTTCGGTTTATCCAGATCGAGCTTGCATGGCTCTTTATTCTTTCAGAAAAGGAGGGCAAATAAATGAGCGATAAACAATTGATCGGTCAATTGGAACAAATCCAATCCCTTTATGAAGAAAGCGGCAAACTGCTGTATTACATCGAACACGGTGCGGCTCAGGAAGCTTTGGAAAAGGTGAAAGAAATCCGCGCCTGCCGCGGCGAGCCGCCCAAGGCACCTTCTGTCTTTGCCACCACTCCGATCTTCCCGATGGAAAATAAGCACGCTGCCTTGCAAAAAGGATTGGATAGCAAAAAGTTGGTCTTCTTCGGTGTGCTGGGTTTCACCGCGCTGATGCTGATCATCTATTTTCTCAGCAATGTCAACTTTTTTAATACGCTTAGTGTCCTCGGCATTTTTGCCACAATCTTCTTTTGGTTCCGCTATTCCAAGTCTAAAAAAGATTATTTTGATAAAAAGCACGCTTATGATCGCTCGGTAAAAGAATACAACCTCTCTATGGAAAAATTTCGTGCCGGCCTTGCTCGTTATGAGCAGGAAAAAGAAGCCGCTTTAAACGAAATGGATATCTTCCGGGCACTGCATGCCGTTTCCTACGATGATTATATCAAAACATTGGATGAATTTGGTGAAAATAAGCAAGCGGCTATTGAAAAGCGGCAAGAGGTCAATGAACAACTTCGGCAATCCGAGCTTGTTCCCGAAGATTATCTGCACCTTGTTTCCTCCATCATCACCATTCTTAAGAGCGGGAGAGCCGATACCTACAAAGAAGCTTTAAACTTGGCTATTGATGAGGAACGGCAAGAACAAGAGGCCGCTGCCCGCCGCGAGGCAGAAGCGCGTCGGCAGGCCGAAGAGGAACGCCGCACCGCCATTTTGGAGCGCCAAGCTGCAGAAGAACGTCGCCATAATGAGCAGATGGAGCGCCAGCAAGCAGAACAGGCTCGCCAGGCTGCTCGCCAAGCAGAACAAGCGCAACGCCAAGCGGCACAAGCTCAACGAAAGGCGGAAGATGACGCAAGAAAAGAATACTATGCACAACAAAAATTAGCTAGTGATCGTTGTAGACATTGTGTCAACAATGGTACTTGTGGTGCCTACCACAAAAATAGTCTTGCCGGATTAAATTGCGGTGGTTTCCGTCCTCGCTAATTTTAATTTTACATTAAAGAGAGTCTTTGGGCTCTCTTTTTTGTTTTCTTTTAGAGGAAAACCAATGTTAAACTCGGTGTAAATTTACACTTTTAATAAAACTCGCCCTGTTTTATGTGTTTTCGGTTATGAATTCAATACAAAGTTCTATAATTTTTTCGGCATCGATGCGTAATATAATAAAGAGACTATTTTTTTAAGGGAGAAGATTATGAGCATCGATCTGAACGGACACACCGAGAATAAATATTTCGGGACTGACGGGTTCCGCGGCGAAGCCAATGTCGGGCTGACCTCTATGCACGCCTACCGCATCGGGCGGTTTTTAGGTTGGTATTTTGCTAATCCGATTTCGGGCTGCACCAAGCAGAATTACCGCCCCCGCATTGTCATTGGCAAGGATACCCGCCGCTCCAGCTATATGCTGGAATATTCCATTGTAGCGGGCATTACCGCTTCCGGTGCGGATGCCTATATGCTGCATGTGACCACCACTCCCAGCGTCACCTATGTGACCCGGCAGGACGAATTTGACTGCGGTGTGATGATTACTGCCTCCCATAATCCTTTTTACGATAACGGCATTAAGATTATCAACCGCTTCGGCGAAAAGCTGGATAACACCACCGCCGCGCTGATCGAAGCCTATTTGGACGGCAATTTGGATTTATTGGGTGTAAAGGAAGAAGACTTGCCGGTGGCGCACCGCGAAAAACTGGGCGGAATCATCGACTATGTGGCGGGGCGCAACCGCTATATGGGATATCTCATTTCGGTGGCGGCTCATTCCTATAAAAATCTGCGGATCGGGCTGGACTGCGCCAACGGCGCGGCTTGGAACATCGCCAAATCCATCTTTGAAGCGCTGGGCGCGCAGGTCTACCTCACCGGTGCTTCTCCCGATGGCTTAAATATCAACCGCGATTGCGGCTCCACCCATATTGAAAACCTGCGCAACTTGGTCAACGAGCAGCATTTAGATGCCGGCTTTGCCTTCGACGGCGATGCCGACCGTTGTATTGCTGTTGACGAGCAAGGAAACATTGTCGACGGCGACACCATGCTGTTTATTCTGGCGACCCGCCTGAAAAAGCGCGGGATGCTGGATCAAGATACGGTGGTGGCGACCATTATGTCCAACACCGGCGTGGAGCGCGCCTTGGCGCAGGAAGGCATCCGCTGCATCCGCACCAATGTGGGCGACCGCTTCATCTATGAAGCAATGCAAAAGGGCGGCTACCGCTTAGGCGGCGAACAATCGGGGCATATCATTCTGCGCAAATATGCCACCACCGGCGATGGTCTGCTCACCGCCATTATGATCGCCGAACAGATGCTGGACGAAAAACTCCCCCTTTCCGCTCTTGCCAAACCGGTCACCTATCTCCCCCAAATGGAAAAGAACATTCCCGCCGCTGATAAAAGCGCGGTCATCCGCCACCCTGCGGTGCAGGCTGCTTTGCAAAAGAATACCGAATGGCTCGGTGATGCAGGGCGCATTCTCTTGCGGGAAAGCGGCACCGAACCAATGGTTCGCATTATGGTGGAGGCGGAAACAGACGAACTTTGCCAAAAGACCATCGAAGAGATTGCAAAGACCATTCAATCCATTCAATAGTGTAAATTTACACCGCTCATCCCAATAAAAAACTCCCGTTATGCTAACGCATTGCGGGAGTTTTTATTGTTTGTTTTCTTACTTTTTCTTGGGGGCTTTGATCTTGCTGAGTTTGGCATTGATCGCCAGCAGATCCTCTTTGGTGAACTTCACATCCATCATACCGCCCATCATGGTGAAGAGCCGCAGGACAGTAAATCCGTTCATCATCGACATCATTTCGGTAGTAACCTCGAAGCCGGCGGCTTTCATACCGCCCTTCTTTTTCCCGCCCATCATCTTGGAGAACATCTTCATAAAGAAGAGTTTTCCGCGGAAGGTGGAGATGACATCGCCCATCTTGCTATTGAGCGAAAGGCGACCGGGCTTTTCTTCAATATCAAACCAATTGAGGATGGCGCCCTCTTCCTTCAGGCGATATTCTTCGTTGAAGGTCTCGACCTTGCGGATGACACTTTCGTCCTTGAAATCACCGGCGACAGCCACCAGCTTGGTTTCGCCCACATTGGGTACATCGAAATAGAAGAAATGATCTTCCGCTGCCTTTTTGCCCAAGCTTTCGCCGTTGGCAAACAGTTCCACTTCGGGCAGGTTGGAATAGACCGTTACCTTGGTCACCTCTTCCACGCGGTCGATATACCGCTTGCCGCAGAGATGAACAAAGGGATCCTCGGAAAGCCATGCCTTATAAGCATAGAAGGAATCCTTCATATACTTACGGTCGAAGGTGATCAGACCCTTATGGTTCTGGCCGTTTTCGCCGCCTTCGGCGCGCGCATCGGCGCCGAAATCAAACATATTCCAGACATGGGTTGCCCACATATATTTGCGGGTAAATAACTGCTTGATCAACTCTTCATGGTAATAGGCCTGATATTCTTCGGTATAATCGCCCTGACGGGGATCGGAGGTATGCCAATTGAGTGCTTCGCAACCATATTCGGAGCAACCGATGGGGATATTGGGATGCATTGCATGGAATTTATCAAACCAAGGACCGTTCATATCGGTTTCGCCGCCATACCAACCGAAATAATGGTTATAGGAAACCACATCGGGGATCTGCAGATAGGGATCTTCCATCTTGCACATGGAAACCGCAGCAATAGTAGTTTTGCGGGTGGCATCCATTTCATGGCAAAGGTCATTAAGAATACGATGGTTTTCCAGAAGGTCATCATTGGAACCACCGATGCTGATCTCATTGGAAAGCCCCCAGACAACGATGGAAGGATGGTTATAGTTCTGAACGACCAGTTCCTTCATCTGAGAGATGGTGTTTTCTCTGCCGGTAGGCATATGCTTGGAGATATAGGGAATTTCCGCCCAGATGACCAAGCCCTTTTCATCGCAGAGATCATAGAAATACTGATCATGCTGATAATGGGCCAAACGAATGGTGGTGGCGCCCATTTCGCAGATCAATTCGATATCTTCTTCATGATGCTCGGGCAGCAGCGCATTACCAACGCCCCAGCGATCCTGGTGGCGGGAAACACCGCGCAGGGGATATTCTTCCCCATTGAGGATAAAGCCACGCTCGGGATCGATCTCAAAGGTGCGGCAACCGAAGCGGGTGGAAACGGTATCCAGAACTTCGCCGTCCTCCAGCAGTTCGACTTTAGCGGTATAGAGATAGGGATCTTTTTTACCATTCCAGAGATGGACGTTATTCAGCAGCAGAACCGCCTTCTGCTCATCGGTAACCCCTTCGGTAACCAACGCGCCTTCGGCATCATAGATCCCAAAGCGAAGCCCCTGACCCATCTTGGTATTGGCGAGATATGCTTCGATCTCCACCTTTGCATCAGCGCCTTCGATGATGGGAGTCACCTTCAGGCCGGGGCCGCCGTAATAATCCAGATCAAAATGGGATTCGGGTACGCAGATCAGGTTGACATCGCGATACAGACCGCCATAGAAGGTAAAGTCTGCCATCTGAGGATAAACCGTTTCATTGGCCGCGTTATCCACAACGATGGCCAGAAGGTTGGTTTCTTCCAGCCCTTCGGTGAGATCCACGCGCCAGGTGGAATAACCGCCATGGTGGGTGGCCAGCTTCTCACCGTTGAGATAGACATCGGCGGAAGAATTGGCGCCCTTGATTTCCAGATAATAACGCGCCGCCTCGGGCAGTTCGCTCTTTTCGATGGTCTTGGCATAAATGCAGCTGCCGCGGAAATAATCGTTGCCGCCGTCCTGCCCGTCCACCGCATTCCAGGAATGGGGAACATTGACCAGATCCCAAGTTTCGGGAATCGCAGCGGGAACCACCGATTCCCCTTTACCAAATGCCCATTTACGATTTAAATTTAATACAGTTCTCATTCAAGTTCTCCTAAAATAAATTTTCAAAAGATGCCCGATTGCCGGAGCAATCGGGCATTTATAATTACTCTTCGCGGCCGAGTTCTTTATTCATCTGGGCAAGCGTTTTCTTATCCAGATTATAAATCACACCAAGACCAAGATATTGCAGAATAGCAGAGAAGAGATAGGTTCCGGCCACCAGATAACGCATCCGAACCGCAACTTCCCAAGTCTGATTTCCTTCGTTTGCGCCCACATAGCCCAGCGCAACCATAACGACCAGCACCAAAGAGGGACCCATGCCCTGCGCAAGCTTACGGAAGAAGGAATGCAGCGAATAAACGGTGCCTTCTTCGCGCTTGCCGGTTTTCCATTCATTATAATCGATGGCATCGCCCATCATCGCCCAAGAAACGGTGGAATAAATACCCAAGCCCAGAGCAAAGACCAGCTGGCAAAGGATATAGACCATCAGATCCAAGCCGGTATTATTGGGGAAGGTAATGAACAAAGCCAAGCCGGCAACCACCGATACGATGGAACCGAAGGTGGCAAGTTCTTTCTTACCGAACTTTGCAACCATCGGGCGAGCCAGCGGGGTGAACAAAACGATGGGGATCATAGCAAACAGCTGAACGATACCCGAGATCTGAACATTCTTAAAATAAGATTGGAAGATAACAGTAACCGCGGTAGTAGCGCCCTGCATACCGATGAACATACCCATTGCAGCAACAGTAGCGCCGATGGCGGGGCGGTTCTTGGCAAAGTTTGCCATTGCTTTGAATACATTGAACTTCTGGCGCTCTTCTGCCAGCTGAACAGGAAGTTCCACACGAATCTCGGTATTGCGGATCATGAGCTGGAAGCAGATGAAGCCCAGAACACCCATGATCAGAGCGGCGATGAATACCCGCTCACCGATCAGGTTATTATCCTTATCATAAATAATGAAGGGCAGAATCACCATCGGCAGCATATTACCGAAGATGGAGCCGACCGAACGCCAAGCGGAAAGGGAAGCGCGGTCCTTGACATCATTGGAGATCAAGGAAAGCAGCGAACCATAAGGAACATTCGCCACGGTATAGAAGGCATCCCATACCACATAGCCGGCGATGAAGATAATCGCCTTTGCCCAGACCGGTGCATTGGGGAAGGGCAAGAAGCAGCAAGCGCCGCCTACAATCAAGCCGATGGAGCCGGCCCAGATATAAGTAAGAAACTTATTGCGCTTATACTGATGATTATCCGCATCGATGATGGAACCAATCATGGGATCGTTGATGGCATCCCATACCTGAACAACAATCAGAAGAAGGGCATACCAAAGATCCATCTTCATAAACTGTGTCCAGAAAATCGCCATGGTGCCCTTGAGCGCAAAGCTCATATTGCAGCCCAGATCACCCAGCGCATACGCGATGCTATCGCGAATGCCAAACTTGCGATAGCCGTTTTCGTCTAATTTTACCTGCTTACTCATTTGAACAGTTTTCCTCCTATATAAAAATTGTTTGAGTAAATTCCTGATTTCATTATAAACAAATTTCGATCATATAGTGAGTATTTTTTTAATTATTTTTTGTATTTTTTTAATATTTCGCCTTCAAAATCTATTGAAAATTCATAGAAAATATAATATAATTAGAATAAAGTTTGATAATATTGCTTCTTTTTTCAAAATTTACCAAAAACGGAGGAATTTTATGGACATTCAGGGCAGTCTTCATATGCTTTGCGAGACCTTTCGCAAATGCCGCGTTCCGGTTCGTTTTGCCGATCCCGATGCGCCTTCGGAAAAGGTCGATGACCTTTTCCATCTAATCTTCGCCGAAGGGCTTTCTCCCCTGCCTGCCGAGCTTTTCGGGCAACTGAACGGCCAGACGATTTATCTTCTTACCGGCCCTTTTCAGCTCAACTATATTTTATTGCTTCTGCCCTATGCCGCAGAAAATCCCCTTTTGGTTTTAGGCCCTTATCTGCCCCACCTTTTATCGGCCGAGCAGATTTTAGAAATTGCGGAAACTTTTGATATTCCGCCCCACCGCCGCAAGCTTTTGGAAAATTACTATAGCAGTATCGCTGTCTTGCCCGAAACCAGCCATCTTTTTTCCATGCTGGATACCTTTGGCGAGCAGCTTTGGGGTGCCAATCAATTTTCGGTGGAAGAGCTCCATACCTCCGCCGACCCGCGCCTTTCTCTCCCCGCCGAAAGCGACGAAAAGCAAACCGATCTTTTGGCGCAGATGCGGCTGATGGAGGAGCGGTATGCCACCGAAAATGCGCTGATCTACGCCGTTTCCAAGGGGCAGATGCATAAAGGCGCCGCCATTATGGAAAGCATTGCTTCCATGCCCTTTGAAAAGCGGTTGGACGACCCTTTGCGGAATTTGAAAAACTACAGTATTATAATGAACACCATCCTGCGCAAAGCGGCAGAATCGGGCGGGGTACACCCTTTTTATCTCGACGATGTCTCTTCCTCCTTTGCCGCTCGCATTGAGCAGGTCCCTTCCCTTGCCGCCGCCCAAGCGCTGATGAACGAAATGTTTCGCACCTATTGTCGGCTGGTGCGGCAACGGTCGATGAAGCAATATTCCGCAGCGGTGCAAAAAGCGCTGATGATGATCGATGCGGATCTTTCCGCCGATCTTTCGCTGAGCAAATTGGCAAAAGCCCAAAATATCAGCGCCGGCTACCTTTCTGCCATCTTTAAAAAAGAGACCGCAAAGACGGTCACCGACTATATCAACAGTGAGCGAATGCAGCTGGCGGCCCACCTTTTAAAAACCACCACCCTACAGGTGCAGACAGTTGCCGCCCATTGCGGAATGCTGGATGTGCAATATTTTTCCAAAGTCTTTAAAAAGTATATGAAAAAGACTCCCAAAGCCTATCGGGAGTCCTTCCAATAAAAATCTTAAAAATCATAAAATCTGGGCATCGACAAAATGCTTGGGGCTGATGCCGTATTCCGCCTTGAATGCGCGGTAAAACCCCGCATAATCTTTAAAGCCGCATTTATAGCACGCCTCTCCCGCAGGCATCCCTGCGCCCAGCAATTGCTTTGCGGTAAGCAAGCGTTTGAGCATAATATAGCGATACACGCTGACACCGGTTTCTCGGCTGAATTCGTGGGAGAGATAATATTTGCTGACATAGAAGCGACCCGCCAATTCATCCAACGATAACGGCTCGCTGCTATGCTCATTGATATAAGAAAGCACCTTGCCGATCAGGTCCGAACCTTGCTTGCGGCGGGGTTGCCGCGCCAGATCGGCGGCAGCAATGCGATTGAGCTCCACCATAAACTGCAAAAAGATGCCGCGGGCAGCCAGGCGGTGGCCCGGATCTGTTCCGCTATCCTCCCGCACCAATTCCAGCAGGCGCGCCGAAATAGAGGCATATTTGGTATCGGCAGGGCGGATCATATTGAAGCCTGCGCGAAAGCAGGCGGTCAGATCCATTCCGCTTTCGGTAAACCCTTCCAGATAGTCCTTATTCACCCATAAAACGATCCGTTCATATTGGCTTTTGGGGTTGACCATCGGGCGATGCAGCTCCATCGGGCTGATGAGGAACATATCGCCCGCATCCAATTTATAAAGGCTGCCGTCCACCCAATATTCCACCTGACCGCCCAGCAGCAGATAGATCTCATAAAAATCATGGTGATGGATCTCCACCTCTGCCGCCTTGGGCTCCCGATAGTGGAAAATCTCAAAGTCCTCCCGCAGCATCACCTGCCGCGGATCAAAATGTTGCGCTTTACTTGCCATCTTGATCACCTCAAGAATATTTTACAGCAAGATTTGCAATGTGTCAAGCAACTAAATCAATCGATATTGTGAAAAAGTATGCTATACTATAATTGTATATTTTATAGAAAGGTAATAAATAACTATGTCTACTTTCTTAACCAAAGATTTCCTGTTGACCACCCCCACCGCGCGCAAGCTCTACCACGACTATGCGGCAAAGATGCCGATCATCGACTATCATTGCCACATCAGCCCCAAAGAAGTGTATGAGGACAAGCATTTTGAAAACATCACTCAGGTATGGCTGGGCGGCGACCATTATAAATGGCGCGTTATGCGTTCCAACGGTGTGGATGAAAAATACATCACCGGCGATGCCTCCGATCGGGAAAAATTCCAAAAATTCGCCGAAGCGCTCCCCAAGGCAATCGGCAACCCGATGTATCATTGGTGCCATCTGGAGCTGAAGACCTATTTCGGCTACGAAGGCATCTTGAACGGCGAGACTGCCGAAGAGGTCTGGAACCTGGCCAATGCCAAGCTGAAGGAAGCCGATATGGGCGTCCGCGGCTTGATCGCTCAAAGCAATGTTGCTTTCATCGGTACCACCGACGATCCCATCGATTCGCTGGAATATCATCGCCTGATTGCCGAAGATGCTTCGATGAAGACCATCGTTGCCCCCTCCTTCCGCCCCGATAAAGCGATGAACATCGATAAGGCGGGCTGGAAAGAGTATATCGCTGCCCTTTCCGCTGCCACCAAGATGGAGATCAAAGATATCGATTCTCTGGAAGCTGCGCTGGCCGACCGCATCAAGTTCTTTGACGACCACGGCTGCCGCTCCAGCGACCACGGCATCGATCACCCTGTATATATCCCTGCCACCCGCGAGGAACTCAACGCCATTATGCAAAAGGGCTTTGCGGATGAGGCGGTCACCGATACCGAAGCCGATCAGCTCAAGACCGCGGTTCTGCTCTTCTGCGCCAAGCAATATTGCAAATACGGCTGGGTCATGCAGCTGCATTATAACTGCTTCAGAAATAATAACTCCATTATGTTTGAAAAGTTGGGTCCCGATACCGGTTTCGACTGCATCGGTTCCTATAACGGCACCAAAGCCTTATGCGAATTTCTGGATGCGCTGAATGTTTCGGGCGAACTGCCCCGCACCGTTCTCTATAGCTTGGATCCCAAGGATAATGAATCCATCGGCACCGTTCTGGGCTGCTTCCAAGGTCCCGAAGTCCCCGGCAAGATCCAGCACGGCTCTGCTTGGTGGTTCAATGACCACAAGAGAGGGATGCAGGACCAGATGATCAGCCTTGGCAATTTGGGTCTTTTGGGCAACTTCATCGGTATGCTGACCGACTCCCGCAGCTTCTTGAGCTACACCCGCCACGAATACTTCCGCCGCATCCTTTGCGGACTGGTCGGCGAATGGGTAGAAAACGGCGAATATCCCGACGACGAAAAAACCCTCAAAGAAATCGTTGAAGGCATCTGCTTCCATAATGCCAACCGCTATTTCGGTTTAAACATCAAATAAGGAGGATTCCCCCCCGATGCAAATGACATTTCGTTGGTATGGCGAAGGGAACGATAGCATCACCCCCGCTCATATCAAGCAGATCCCCGGTGTATCCGGCTTGGTCTGGGCGTTGCACGATAAGATGCCCGGCGAAGTCTGGGAGATCGAAGAGATCGCCAAGGTGCAAAAGCAGCTGGAGCCTTATGGCTTCCATATGGACGTTGTGGAATCGGTCAATGTTCACGACGACATCAAGATCGGCCTGCCCACCCGCGATCAATACATTGAAAATTATAAGCAGACCATCCGCAACCTTTCCAAGTTCGGTGTCAAGGTCATCTGCTACAATTTTATGCCCATCTTCGATTGGACCAGAAGCGATCTTTTCCATCCGGTCGGCGACGGTTCTACCGCTCTTTTCTATGAAAAGAATATGATCCAGACCGATTATAATGCGATGGCGAAATACATTCTGGATTTCACCGAAAAGTATAATATGACCTTTCCCGGCTGGGAGCCGGAACGGATGAGCAAGCTGGATGAGCTTTTCAAGGCGTATGCCGATGTGGATCACGAAAAGCTCTGGGCGAACCTGAAATATTTTCTGGAAGCCATTATGCCCACCTGCCGCGAATGCGACATTAAGATGGCGATCCATATGGATGATCCCCCCTGGGACATCTTCGGCTTGCCCCGCCTGCTGATCAACGAAGCCAACATCGACCGCTTCTTAAAGATGGTGGACGATGAATATAACTGCCTGACCCTTTGCTCCGGCTCGCTGGGCGCCGATCCCGAAAATGATGTTGCGGCGATCATCCGCAAGCATTGCGACCGCATTGCCTTCGCGCATATCCGCAATGTCAAGCATTTTGCCAACGGCGACTTTTCCGAAGCCAGCCACCGCGATTGCGACGGCGACACCGGCATCTTAGAGATTATGCGTGCCTACCACGATTGCGGCTTTAAGGGCTATATCCGCCCCGACCACGCCCGCCATCTCGGGGGCGAAGGCCCCGGCACCTGCCGCCCCGGCTACGGTCTTTATGATCGGGCGCTGGGCATTATGTATATGCTGGGTTGCTGGGATATGCTGGACCGACTGAAGGAGGAACAATAATGCAAGCAAATGTTTTGAATACCGATCTTTCGGGTAAGGTTGCTGTTGTCACCGGTGCCGGTGGTATTCTTTGCAGCCACTTTGCCAAGGTTCTGGCAAGAGCAGGCGCCAAGGTTGCGCTGCTGGATCTCAACTTTGAAGCCGCGGAAGGCTATGCTAAAGAGATCATCGCCGAAGGCGGCATTGCCAAAGCCTATTCCTGCAATGTTCTGAATAAAGAAATTTGCTTTGAGGTTGCCGATGCGGTTGCTGCCGATCTCGGCCCCTGCGATATCCTCATCAACGGCGCAGGCGGCAATAACCCCAAAGCCACCACCGATAAGGAATACTATGAAGCCGGCGATATCGATGCCGATACCAAAAGCTTCTTTGATCTGGATGCCGACGGTGTTGGGTTTGTATTCAACCTCAACTTTTTGGGCACTTTGATCCCCACTCAGGCGTTTACCCGCCAGATGCTGGGCAGAGCAGGCTGCAGCATTCTGAATATTTCTTCGATGAATGCCTATACCCCGCTCACCAAGATCCCCGCCTATTCCGGCGCCAAGGCCGCCATTTCCAATTTCACCCAATGGCTGGCGGTTCACTTCTCCCGCGAGGGAATCCGCGTCAATGCCATTGCGCCCGGCTTCTTCTCTACCAAGCAGAATGCCAAATTGCTCTGGAACGACGACGGCACCCCCACCGCACGTACCGGCAAGATCCTTGCCGCCACCCCGATGGGGCGGTTCGGCGAGACCGAAGAGCTGGAAGGCGGATTGCTCTTCCTCCTCAATGAAAAAGCAGCCGGATTCATTACCGGCGTTGTTTTACCGATTGATGGCGGATTTTCCGCTTATTCGGGTGTATAATTGAAGTATAATTTTTAAAAGGAGATAAAAAAATGGAAAAATTTGTACCCGTAGTTGTCATCAAAGAGCTTCCCGAGACCGATAAGATCCTCACCGCTCTGAAGAACAACGGCATCAACACCGCAGAGATCACTTTCCGCACCGCTTGCGCTGCCGAAGCGATCGAATATGCCTGCAAGAACTATCCCGATATGAGCATCGGCGCAGGTACTGTTATCAATGCCGAGCAATGCGAAGCCGCTCTGGCTGCAGGCGCGCAGTTTATCGTCTCCCCCGGTTTGTCCGTGGCGGTTGCAAAAATCTGCAACGAGCGCAATATCCCCTACTATCCCGGTTGCGTCACCCCCACCGAGATTATGCAGGCTCTGGAACTCGGCATCACCACTGTCAAGTTCTTCCCCGCCAACATCTATGGCGGTCTGAATGCTTTGAAGGCTTTGTCCGCTCCCTTCCCCCAAATCAAATTCATTCCCACCGGCGGTGTAGACCGCAGCAATATCGATGAATTTTTGGCCTTCGATAAGATCGAAGCCATCGGCGGCAGCTTCTTTGTCAAAGAAGCATTAGAAAAGATGGAGGGTTAATGCAATGAGCAGAATCGTAACTTTCGGCGAAATTATGCTTCGCTTGGCCCCCAACGGCTACTATCGTTTCTTCCAAAATGACCAGATGCAGGCCACCTTCGGCGGCGGTGAAGCCAATGTGGCGGTCTCCCTTGCCAACTATGGTATGGATAGCGTCTATGTCACCAAGCTGCCCAGCCACGCCATTGGCCAGGCAGCGGTCAACTCCCTGCGCTATTTCGGTGTCGATACCTCCAAGATCGTTCGCGGTGGCGAGCGCGTGGGTATCTATTATCTGGAAAAGGGCGCTTCCCAGCGCGGCTCGGTCTGCATTTATGACCGCGCTCATTCCGCCATTCAGGAAGCATCCGCTTCCGATTTCGATTGGGATGCCATCTTTGAGGGTGCCGATTGGTTCCATTTCACCGGTATCACTCCGGCTCTGGGCGCCAACGTTGTGGAGATCTGCCGCGAGGCTTGCATCGCCGCAAAGAAAAAGGGCGTCAAGATCTCCTGCGACCTGAACTATCGCGGCAAGCTCTGGACCCGTGACGAAGCCCGCGCAGCGATGAGCGATCTTTGCCAATATGTAGACGTTTGCATCTCCAACGAAGAAGATGCCAAGGATGTTTTCGGCATCGAAGCTGAAGATACCGATATCTACGGCGGTAAGCTCAACCACGAAGGTTATAAATCCGTTGCCAAGCAACTGATGGATAAATTCGGCTTTGAGAAGGTTGCCATCACCCTGCGTACCTCCATCTCCGCCAGCGACAATGATTGGGCGGGTATGCTCTACGATGGCGAGAACTACTGCTTCTCCAAGAGCTATCATCTGCGCATCGTCGACCGCGTCGGCGGTGGCGATTCCTTCGGCGGCGGCCTGATCTATGCTCTGCTTTCCGGCAAGAGCACCCAGGAAGCCATCGAATTTGCGGTTGCCGCTTCCGCTCTGAAACACAGCATTGAAGGCGACTACAACCGTGTCGGCGTTGCTGAAATTGAAAAGCTCGCCGGTGGCGACGGTTCCGGCCGCGTCCAGCGCTAATTCAAACCAAACAAAAAAGAACCAACCTTTAGGTGTCATACTCTAAAGGATAGTAAAAAAAAGCTGTGTGGAAATTCCACACAGCTTTTAATTTTGTCTTATACTATAACAAGCAGGAAAAATGTACATCACGTTTAACGCTTATTATGAGAACCTGAAACCCTTTCAATCATGCTGGGAAATTGATTACAACCTACGCTGCTATTAGCAAAAGAGAGAAATTAGTATTTGAAAGTAAACGCCTCATAAAAATCATATTCTTCGTCCTCGGTTGTATCCTTATCAATAAAATCAGCAAGTTCTTTTTTCATTGCTTCATATTTCACAACACTTTCTTCTTCACTGCAAAAAGCGGTATGAACCATGGCACCATAGACACCACAAGTGATAGCATAATATTTAGGACATTTCTCCAAAGTAATTCTACACGAACCTTTATATTCTTCATCGCAAATAATAAGCCCGTTTTCAGAGCCTTTTTCTCCATCGTCAAAACTCAACTTATCCCACATAATAACTTCCTCCGTTTTTTGTATTATATATCATTCTGTTTTTTCGATTTCAACATTTTTTAGTTTTTGAAACTGAATTTTCAAGTATTCGCAATCAAACACATAGTCTGTTCCTTGATAAACATTGTAGCAATATGCGCTGTATAGCCAGTTGCACTCCGTGTCTAATCCGTAGATATGTACATCGCTAACACCTTCAAATTCTAAGGTGAGCAGAATCCCGTCATATTCTAAGGCCAATGTAGCGGTTGAATCATCATTTACACTGAACGCAACAACAGAACTGTCGTGGAACGAAAAACCTGAAACATCCACAAATTCTCCGACCAAGGAATATGCGCGCTCAATCGCTTCGTTGGAGTGCGCAACCGTGAAAATATAGTTAAGCATATCATATTGAGCCCTTGCTTGCGTGATTTCCTGTTCTGCTGGTTTTTCGCCCTCGCTCTTCGCTTTTTCGTATTCCTCTATACACGGCTGTAGGTAAAATTTAAAAACCTCAAAATCCCCTTGACGATATCGGTGTTCGCTGGCCATCATATAAAGAATTCGTGCATACCAAAGGTGATTTTTCTGTGGAGAATCCGTAGCTAAACGGTAGGCTGTCCATAAATAGTAAAACCCACGCCCTTCATCTCTACGCCAATACCCACCGTGTGGCTTCTTGGGACACCATAAACACCCCTGTGCTTTCTTGTAGAATGAAATAATTTCTTCCCATTCTTTATTCATCATCTATATTGCCTCCTTTGCCCTTTGATGGTATTATAGCACGCCATCTGTCCGATAGAAAGGACTTTATGCAAAAATCCCCTCGGATTTCTCCGAGGGGATTCATTATTGGGAAATATTAACCCTTAATAGCAGCCTGGGCGGCAATCAGTCGGACTTGATGCGTTTTGCGACAATGGCTAATCGTCCATTTTCTTTGGAATATTCACAGGTCGAAAGGGTAATTAACTTATCGCCGTATTTGGCGGTGGCATCTATATTATAAATGCTGCGGGCTTTACATTCGGCAACATAAGCATCAAAATCTTCTGCCGATGCGGCTTTGGCAAATTTATAATAATGAAATTCATTCTCCCCGCCTGCAACGGTTTTTAGAACAGCGATGATCTCATAGGTGCCGAAACCATCCATAGTATCAAATTGGATCTGCTTATGCTCTTGATAAAATGCTGAAGAGGTATATTTCACCAAATCGGAGAACATCGAGCCGTTATCCATATGATGACCATAGAGGACGAAATTATCCGCCTCTTCAAAGGTGGCATCCTCGAAGGCAAAGGGCACACCATAGTAACTGTATTTTTTATCAAAGCCGCGGCGCAGATAATAATTCTTTATATCTCGCTTTTGAACAACAGGATAATCGATCCGCGTTCCATCGATTTTGATCCAGCCGATAAAATCTTCGTTCTGCGCCAACAGCGGCGCATATTTTTCGGCAGCAGTCAGCGGCTTTTCATCGGGGCGATCCACATCGATCTGCACCATCTGGGAAAGCTCTTGGTATTGCACATCGCTTTGATGCCCATCCAAATAATAAAGGGCGATCATCAGCCCCGAAAAGAGGAATACCGCCGCCAGCAACAGAAGAACCGACCAATAAACGATCCGCCCTCCTTTGCTTTCCAAAAACATTTTCAGTTTCATTGCCATTCCTCCTTTGCTACTATTTTAACAAACCCACAAAAAATAATCAAGCGCGGAAAACTCATTTTCCGCGCTTGATCTATAAAAGAGAAACAGTTATGCTTTCATTTTATCTTTTTTTACCAAGGTAAAAAATTGCCAAAACACCGGCGCCTGCATGGGCACCAATAACCGGCCCGACATAGCCGATCTCGATCTCGCCGATATGCTCCTTGCCACGCAGAAGATCTGCCAACTGCTCGGCTTCTTCCTGGCAATCGCCATGGCTGATAAAGATGGGCTGATCCTGCTCCAGCATATCTTCCAAAACCTTTTGCGCCAACCGCTGAATGGAAGCCTTGCGGCCGCGGGCCTTTTCCATATTGATCAGATGACCTTCATCGTCCACATGCAATACCGGTTTGATGCTCAGCAGGGTGCCGACCATCGCGGTGGTGGCGGAAACACGCCCACCGCGTTTTAAATGGTTAAGGTCATCCACAGTAAACCAATGGGCCAGATTGAGGCGGTTTTCCAGAACAAAATCCCGCACTTCCTCGATGCTTTTGCCCGCCCGCTTTTGCATTACCGCGTGCCAGATCAGCAGGCCTTGCCCCAGCGATGCGCTGAGCGTATCGGCGCAAAGGATCTTGCGGTCGGGATATTGTTCCGCCATCTCTTCGGCGGCCAATGCACCCACCTGATAGGTACCGCTCAAGCCCGAAGAAAAACCAAGATAAAGAACATCTTTTCCTTCTTTCAAGATCGCATCCATGGCTTCTTTAAATGTATCCAAGTTGATGGCAGATGTCTTGCCGGTATGTCCTTCCCGCAGCAGCGCATAGAAATCCTTATGGCTGATCTCTCGCTCATCGAGATAATTATGATACTCCTTGCCGTTGACATTGACCGAAAGAGGCAGAACAACCAGTTCCAACTCCTCCGCCATCTTGGCGGTAAGATCGCAACCGGAATCGGTTAAAATGACAAATTCACTCATATCTAAACTCCTTTAAATGATATACAAAATTATTCCCACATACTGCAGGATACTTCCCAGAACAACAAACAGATGAAACACCGAATGGATATAGCGGCGAGGCTTTTTGCCATGCCCCGCGACTCCATAGAAGACCGCTCCGACGGTATAAGAAATACCGCCCGCCAGCATCCAATTCATCCCGATTTCGCCCAGCGCTTTGATCGCGGTGGATCCGGTAAAGATAATGCACCAGCCGAGCGCAATATAAAGCACCATGGATAGAACATTATAACGCTTGAGATCGATGGCATTTAGCGTGACCCCCAAGGCGGTCACTCCCCAGACAATACCAAAAACCAACCAACCCAGCAGCGGGTCGATGGGGCGAATACTCGATAGGACAATCGGTGTATAGGTGCCGGCGATCAGCCCGAAGATGGTGCAATGATCCAAAACCTGAAACACCTTTTTCGCTATCGGCGGCTTCAAACCATGGTACAAGCTAGACATGGTGTATAAAATCACCATCGAAAAGCCATAAATAAAAGCACCGACGATATCATACGCATTTCCATAAAGAAACGCTTTGATCACGCAGGTGGCCAACGCAATCACGCCGAACCCGCCGCCGACGATATGGGATACCATATTAAAAATTTCTTCGCCGCGGGTATAATCGGGAAGAATTCGATCTTTTAGTTTAATTCGTTTGACCATTGCAATTCTCCTTTTTCCTTTTTATATCATATCATTGCATTTATGAAAATGCACCTTAAATTTCTTTAAGAATCCGATTCTTCTCCATTATTGACAACCTTTTAAGATTGATATACAATAAAATCAACAGCGAAAAGAGGTGTAAAGGTTGGAAACTATACAGATCAAGCCCATTGCTCATATTCATAATGATTTCACCGCCAAATTCGGCATCCCCCGCCAAAGCGGGCTGGTGGAGCAGGTACGCTCCAAAATCATCTTCACCCCCGAATTTCGCAATGCCGATGCCCTGCGGGGCTTGGAGGGCTATTCTCATCTTTGGCTGATCTGGCAGTTTTCCGAGTTTCAGAGCGAAGGCTGGAGCCCCACCGTCCGCCCGCCGCGGCTGGGCGGCAATCAGCGGATGGGTGTCTTTGCCACCCGCTCCCCCAACCGCCCCAATCCCTTGGGGCTCTCTTCGGTCAAGATCGAGCGGATCGAATTATCCTCTCCGCAAGGGCCGATCCTTTACGTTTCCGGCGCCGACCTGATGGACGGCACCCCCATCTACGATATCAAGCCCTATCTCCCCTATACCGATGCCCACCCCGATGCGCTGGGCGGCTTTGGATTTAAAGAGGGCGAAGGGACGGTTCAAGTGGAATGCCCGCCTCATTTATTGGAGCAGCTCCCCAAGGAAAAGCGCCAAGGGCTGCTGGCCCTATTGGAGCAGGACCCCCGCCCCGGCTATGCCGAGGATCCCGAGCGGATCTTCGGGATGGAATTCGGCGGGTATGAAATCCGCTTCCAAGTGGAGCAAAAAACCTTGAAAGTGCTGGAAATTTGCCCAAAATAGCGGTGTAATTTTACACTATTTGTATTTATTATAAGCCGTTCTGCCCCGCAGAACGGCTTGTTTTAGGGCAAAACCACCAAAATTGGTCGGTGGCTTTTGTAAAAGTTATCAGGTCAAACGAAAATCGCAATTTTTATTGACTTTTTTATTATAATATTGTAATATATTGATTGTTGATAGAGGTGCATTGCATCATCAGTATTTTTGCCTACTGCGCTTTATGCCGAAAGCGAGGCAAGAAGAAAGGGATGGGTGCCGAAGACGGCCTATGGCAAAGGGTCGATCTGGCAGCGGGAAATAAGATTCCCGATGTTGTCGCTGCGGCGGAGAGCTATCTTTTACTATACTTTGGCGGGGACCCCTGCCAAACCTTTGGCTTAGTAAGGGATCGTTGCCGCGTTTTATCAGCAACGGTCATTTATTTTTTTAGGAGGATTTTAAAATGTCTCATCAACCGATTTTTAAAGGTGTCGGAACCGCGATCATCACCCCGATGACCAAAATGGGTGTGGATTACGAGAGCTATAAACGGCTGCTGGATTGGCAGATTGAAAGCGGTGTCAACGCCATCATTGCTGCAGGGACCACCGGCGAAAGCTCCACCCTTACCGATAAAGAGCATCGCGAGGTGCTGGACTTTACCATTAAAACCGTCGATGGGCGCGTTCCTGTCATCGCAGGGACCGGCTCGAATGATACCTCCTATGCCATTGAATTGAGCAAATACGCTTGCAGCGCAGGCGCGGATGGCCTGCTGCTGGTCACTCCGTATTATAATAAGGCGACTCAGGCAGGCTTGATTGCCTCCTATACCGCGGTGGCAGACGCGGTAGATAAGCCGATGATCCTTTATAATGTTCCTTCCAGAACCGGCACCAACATTCTGCCCGAAACCTGCAAGGTGCTGGCAGAGCATCCCAATATTGCCGCTATCAAAGAAGCCAGCGGTAATATCTCCCAGATCGCCGATACCGCCATGATGGTCGGCGATAAAATGGATATCTATTCCGGCAATGATGACCAGATCGTACCCATTATGGCTTTGGGCGGCATCGGTGTCATCTCGGTTCTTTCCAATGTCTTCCCCAAAGAAACGGTGGAGCTTTGCGACCGTTTCTTCGCCGGAGACATTAAGGGCGCCAATGCGCTGCAGCTGCATTATCTGCCACTGATCCACGCGCTCTTCAGCGAAGTCAACCCCATCCCTGTCAAGGCTGCGATGGCCGCCATGGGATATTGCGAAAATTATCTGCGCCTGCCTCTCACTCCGATGGATGCAGCCAAAGAGGCTCATATGCTGGATCTGATGCGCAAGGAAGGTTTGACGGTATGAAAATAATTATCTACGGCATCGCCGGAAGAATGGGCTCGGAAGTGCGGCGGCTGACCGAAGAGGGCGTGCGCGGCGCAGAATTGCACGCGGGCGTGGATCAGGGCGGCAACGATAGCGGCTTCCCCCATTTCCAAACCTTAGAGCAGGTTCCTGCGGGCGCGGATTGCATTATCGATTTTTCCCATCATTCTGCGGTCAAGCCCCTGCTGGCCTATGCAACCAAACATAAAATCCCTGTCGTCCTTTGCACTACAGGGCATACCGATAAAGAGCTGGCGATGATCAAGGAAGCGGCGAAAGAAACGGCTGTTTTCTTTTCCGCCAATATGTCGGTGGGTGTGGCGCTTTTGGCGGAGCTTGCCAAAAAGGCAACCGCGGTTTATCCCCACGCCGATATCGAAATTGTAGAAACCCATCATAACCGCAAGCTGGATGCTCCCAGCGGTACCGCTTTAATGATCGCCAACGCCATCAAGGCTGTGCGCAATGCCGCCACCTTTGCTTTGGGCAGAAGCGGGCAGGGCAAGCGCACCCCGCAAGAGATCGGCATCCATGCTGTTCGGATGGGCAACATTGTGGGCACCCACGAAGTATTGATCGGGACCGATACCGAGACCATCACCTTAAAGCACGAAGCCCATAGCCGCGCCCTCTTTGCCGATGGCGCAATGGCGGCCGCCGAATTTATCTGCGGCAAGCCGGCAGGCTTATATAATATGCAGGATATGATCAAATTTTAAGTTAGGATTAGGATAGAACAATTATGTTAAAAGTATTAAAATTCGGCGGCAGTTCCTTGGCGGATGCCGATCAATTCCGCAAGGTTGCTGCCATTATCAATGCCGAGCCGGAGCGCCGCTATGTGGTTGCTTCCGCTCCCGGCAAACGCTTTTTTGAGGACGAAAAGGTCACCGACCTGCTGCTCCGCTGCCACGCGCTGGCCGAAGAGCGCAACCCCTTCGATGATACCTTCCGCCGCATCCGCGAGCGGTTTCAAGGCATCATTGCCGATTTAGGAATCGACCTTTCCATCGATAATGAATTGGCAGAGGTGGAAAAAGCCATTGCGAATGGCGCTTCTTCCGATTATGTCGCCAGCCGCGGCGAATATTTCAACTCGATGATTATGGCTGCTTTTCTGGGCATTCCCTTTGTGGATGCCGCAGAATGTATCTTCTTTGATGAAAACGGCAAGCTGGATAGTAAAAAGACCAATACCGTCATCGAAAATCGCTTGGCGATGATCCCCCGCGCGGTCATCCCCGGCTTCTATGGTTCTTTGCCCAACGGCGAGATCAAGACCTTCTCCCGCGGCGGTTCGGATATCACCGGCTCCATTGTCGCCGAGGCCACCGATGCCGATCTATATGAGAACTGGACCGATGTTTCGGGTATGCTGATGGCAGACCCCCGCATCGTTGAAAACCCCGCCCCCATCGATTTCATCACCTATCGGGAGCTACGGGAGCTTTCCTATATGGGCGCCACTGTTCTGCACGAAGACGCCGTCTTCCCCGTGCGCCGCTCCGGTATCCCCATCAATATTCGCAACACCAACGCTCCCGAAGATAAGGGAACCATGATCGTTCCCCACGCGGAAGGCTTGAGCGGGGATCGATTGATCACCGGCATTGCAGGCAAGAAAGGCTTCACCGCCATCTGCATTGAAAAGGATATGATGAACTCCGAGGTCGGCTGCGGTCGCCGCGTTCTGGAAACGCTGGAACGCCGCGGCATCTGCTTTGAGCATCTGCCCAGCGGTATTGATACCATCACTGTGGTTGTCAACTCCAAAGACTTGGAAGGCAAGCAGGATATGATCATCGCCGATATGCAGCGCACCGTTCGCCCCGATACCATTCGGGTGCACGAAAATCTGGCGCTGGTCGCCATCGTCGGCCGCGGTATGACCGGCAAACCCGGTGCGGCTGCCCGTGTTTTCAGTGCCCTCGCTAAAGAATCCATCAACATTCGTATGATCGACCAAGGCTCCAGCGAGCTGAACATCATTGTCGGTATCGAAGATAAAGACCTCCATACCGCTCTGAAAGCGATCTACAAGGAATTTGAACCGAAGGAATAAACATTTATGATCTGCAATAATCTTTCTGTTTCTCCCGAAGGGCATCTGCTCTTTGCGGGGATGGATGCCGCAGAACTTCTGCGCAGATTCGGCTCGCCGCTCTACCTGATGGATGAGCAGCGCATCCGCCAAAACTGCCAAACCTATTATAACGCGATGAAGGCCGCCTTTGGTGAGGCGGCGCTTCCCTTATATGCCAGCAAAGCGGCCTCCTTTATGGAGATCTACCGCATTGCCAAAAGTGAAGGGATGGGCATCGACGTTGTCTCCTGCGGCGAGATCTATACCGCCAAAAAAGCAGGCTTCCCGATGGAGAACGCTTATTTTCATAGCAACAATAAAACCGACGCCGATATTGCCTTTGCCATCGAAAACGGAATCGGATGCTTTGTCGCGGACCATCCCGAAGAGGTGCTGGCGATTGACGCTATTGCTGCCGAAAAAGGCATCACCCAGAAGATCCTTCTGCGGCTGACTCCCGGCATCGATACCCATACCTACGAAGCGGTCAACACCGGTAAGGTAGATTCCAAGTTCGGCTCGGCCATCGAGACCGGGCAAGCGGAAGAGATCACCAAACTGGCGCTGGGCTGCAAGCATATTCGGCTGGCGGGCTTCCATTGCCATGTGGGCTCTCAGGTCTTTGATTCCGATACCTTTTTGTGCTCGGCGGAGATTATGCTTGAGTTCATTGCCGATATCCGCGAAAAATACGGATTTTTGGCAGAAGAATTGGATTTGGGCGGTGGCTACGGCGTACGCTATTTAGAAAGCGACCCCGAGATCGATATCGCCGCCAACATCCACGAAGTGGCGACCTTTGTCAAGGAGCAATGCGCCGCATTGAATCTGCCCCTGCCCGCCATTCGGATGGAACCGGGCAGAAGCATTGTCGCCGATGCGGGTATCACCCTTTATACCGTCGGCGCGGTCAAAACCATCCCCGGTTATAAGAACTATGTCTCGGTGGACGGCGGAATGGGCGATAATCCCCGCTATGCCCTTTATGAATCCCCCTATACCATTGTTGCCGCCGAGAAGATGAACCAGCCTTGCAGCGTCCTTTACGACGTGGTGGGGCGGTGCTGCGAGAGCGGCGATGTGATTCAGCCTGCAGTGGCCCTGCCCGCATCCATGAAGCGGGGCGATATCATTGCGGTGCTGACCACCGGTGCCTATAACTATTCCATGGCATCCAATTATAACCGTATCCCCCGCCTCCCCATTGTGATGATCAACGATGGCGAATGCCGCGTGGTTGTTCGGCGGGAAACCTTGGACGATATCATCGGATGCGACCTATAATAGCATCAATTTAAAGTCAAAAGCGGAGTGTAAAATTACACTCCGCTTATTTTATTCTTCTAAAACAATATAAAAATAATAATGTGCCGTTCGACTGCTGCTATTATTTTTCCAAGATGCTATCAACGCATAAATGTTTTCACCTTTTTGTAGCGGCCATTTTTCACCAACAGGCTCAATATAAGCCGATTGAGCATCATAAATATTTGTACCTAAGTCTTCCCCTTTATACACTTTTAATGAAACAGAGTTCGGCTGTTCTTCAAAAGAAAATTCTGCACTTTGAACATCGGTATAAATCGGATCATACTCAGCCAATAACGGATGAATCAAGGTTGCGCTCATCGCAGTTTCTGTTCCGTCCGAATTCTTTTTTTCATAATCAGAAACCGTCCCTGCAACTTTTAGCACCTTCTCTCCGAGTATTATAGAAAACGTGGGTGCCTCGTCGTTATCCATCGCCGCATCTTCTTTATGAATTTTTTCATCTTCCGTAAAAGCCGATGTATTCTTCTCAATGCAAAAAACATAACGTGCCGTTCTTCCGCTGACAGCGTTTTCCCAAGTTACAAAAAGTTCATACGTATTCTTTCCCTTTTGCAACGGCCATTCCTCGCCGTTCGGCTCAATCTTCATTGCTTCGGTGGTATGGCTTTCGCTCACATCGCCATCCTTATAACATTGCATCCACATTGCCCTTGGCTCTTCATCAAAGCGAAAGGATACCGCATCGCCATTAAATTCGATGGGAATCGTATCGCCTTCCAATGCAAAGGGATTGCAGAAGATGGCTTCTTCCATTTTCAAGAAAGGAAGCGTTCTTCTTTTATAATTTTCGATCATTCCTTTCTTTTCGATCACTTGCTCTCCCATTGTGATATAAAGGGTAGGTGCTTGATCGGTATAGGCTTTGGCGCAGCCTGCGCATAAGAATAGTAACACCGCTATTAAAAGAATTGCAAATACCTTTTTCATAAAATCCCTTCCTTTCTATAAAGAATACGATCCAAATTGGAAAAATGTTGCAAAAAATCCCTGCTTTTTAAAGCAGGGATTTTTCATTCAAGATTGCAGTTACTAAAGTGTCGCCTTGATAGGCTAATTTTAAATGAAAGAAAGGAGCCTTTTCCTGCATTAAGCGCAGAAAGATGCGATCCCCCTCCCATTGAGGAAGAGTATCCATTTTGGCGATGGGAACCCATTCCAAGGTTCCTTCCTCGCAATCCTTTAATTCCCCTTCAAACCGATCTGCCCAAAAGAGATGCATTCGTTCTTCCGGCCAGCCCTCGCTTTTAAAATCGACGATCCCGCAATATTGAGGGGCGATCAAGGTCAGCCCTGTTTCCTCTAAGGTTTCCCGTAGGGCGCATTGCAGGGGTGTTTCATCGGGGAGAAACTTCCCGCCGATGCCGATCCACTTATCCTTATTGACATCCTTTTCTTTTTTGATGCGGTGGAGCATCAAATAGCAGCCTTGATGCTCGATATAGACCAGCGATGTATCCATCATTTTAAAAATCCGTTGACAATCTGCTCTTCCGCCTGCTGCTCGGTCAGCCCCAAGGTCATCAGCTTGATCAGCTGCTCACCGGCGATCTTGCCGATGGCGGCTTCGTGAATCAATTCCGCATCAATATGGTTGGCGGTGACTTCGGGGATGGCGGCGACTGTGGCATCGTCCATAATGATCGCGTCGCACTCGGAATGGCCGGTGCAGCGGTTATTGCCCTTGATATTAGAGCGGAAGATCTGCTTGGATTTGCCCTTGGCGACCGAGCGGGAGATCAGATTGGTATGGCACCCCTCCCCATCCATATCGACGGTGAAATCGGTTTCCGCCAGCTGATTGCCGTGGGTCATAATCTTTTCATGCACGATCAGGGTGGCTTCCGCACCTAATTTGGCGGTGGTGACCCGCTTGGTGGAATCCACGCCCTTGATCTGGACGGTTTCCATCTCCATATAACCGCCATCCTCAATCTCGACAACCGAGGTGGGGTTCATCACATTCTGCCCATTGCCATCGCCCTGCCCATAATGCTTTTCCACATATTTGACCTTGGCATTTTTGCCCACAAAGAAGCGGTGAATACCGTCGTGGCGGGATTCCTGATCTCCTGCATTATGGATGCCGCAGCCGGCAACGATGGTGACGTCTGCGCCTTCGCCGATATAAAAATCGTTATATACGAGGTCCTTGAGGCCGGTTTCGGAAATAACGACCGGAATGTGGACACTCTCGTTTTTGGTAAAAGGCTTTATGATGATATCGATGCCGGGCTTATCGGTCTTGGAGACGATATCGATATTGGCGCTGGAGGCGCGGCCTGCGGCCTGACCGTTGAGGCGGATATTATAGGCGCCTACCGGCAGAGAATCGAGTTCGGCCACTTCTTTCA
>JAZTXG010000028.1:0-62743 GCA_045636365.1 Eubacteriales bacterium | reverse complement strand
TTATAAAGCAACTCCTGCTCCTTGGTGAAGCGATAAAAATGGAACCCATCCTCCTTCGCTTCGACCCGCGCCGCGCCAAATGTGATTTCTTGGATTTCAGATAAAGTTAAATTCATGTATAACACCTCATTTAACGAGAGTATAGCAGAAAAAGTGCTGGAAATCAAGATGAGCGAGATTGAAACTTAATAAGAAAAGAGAGACACGATTGGAAATCGTGTCTCTCTTTTTGGCACCCCCAGTAGGAATCGAACCTACAACCAGCCCTTAGGAGGGGCTTATTATATCCATTTAACTATGAGGGCATAGACCCTATTATAATATAAAATCCTTTTTAAAATGTCAAGTTGATTGACATTTTGGGGAAATTTTTATATAATTTTTCGAAGAGTTCTTATTCTAATGCTTATCCATTTATCATAGCCTTTTAAAAAGGAGATGATGAAATGGAAGAATACACCAGAGATTCCCTACGGGAGCTTCGCAGAGGCGAGCAACAAGCGCAGCAGGTACGCCGAGAAAAAGGCTCTAAGTTTATTACCTTTTTGATTATCCTGCTCTTTTTGGCGGCGGGAATCTTTTATCTTGCCACCGCCAAGCCCGCTTGGTTGGAAAAGCATTTGGGCTTTTCGGAGCTCAAAGCGGCGGTGGAAGCGTGGCAGCAGGATCTGGCGGATACCTTTCAAACCGACGACACGGTGGATGTTCAATCCATTGTGGATGACGCACTGAAGGAGCAGGATGAATAAGCTGCGCATCTCCCCTTTGCTACTGCTGCTGCTTTTTTCCTATATGCTGATCGAAGGTTCCTTTATGCCTTTATGGGTTTTGCTCTTTTCGCTGCTCCATGAAGGGGGGCATCTTCTGGCGATTCGGTTCTTGGGCGGCGGCATCCGCAGCTTTCAAGGCGGCGGACAAGGCTTTGGGATCGGCATCCGCGCCCTTTCCTACCGCGCCGAATTTTGGGCAGCCTTTGCAGGACCGCTGACCAGCTTGGCGCTTGCATTGCTTTGCCTTGCCTGCAATCAAGGAATTTTCTTTTATATCAACTTATCTTTAGGGCTGATGAATCTGCTGCCGATCTACCCTTTGGACGGCGGGCGGATGCTGCGGGCGATTCTGACCGAAACCCTGCCCTTGCATCTGCAACAACCGATCCTGCAGGGAATCGGGCTATTTTTTATTTTACCATTGCTGGCCTTGGCTTTTTGGCAGTTTCTTGCCAGCGGATACAATATTTCTTTGCTGTTTATTTGCTTTTACTTATTAGGACTTTTAAAGGAGAACGGAAATGACGTATAACTTAGATCAAATGCGCGATCTTTTGCTGGGCGTTCAGAAGCCTGCCCGCTATGTGGGCGGCGAGATCGGCCAGATTATGAAGGATCCCGAATCGGTGGATGTTCGGGTGGCTTTTTGCTTCCCCGATATTTACGATATCGGTATGTCCCATTTGGGGATGCGGATCCTTTATGGGGCGCTGAATGAGCAGGAAAAGGTTTGGTGCGAACGCGCCTTCCAGCCCTGGCCCGATATGGAAGAGGCAATGCAAAAGGAAGGCATCAAGCTTTATACCTTGGAAAGCCGCACCCCGCTGGATGAGTTTGATATCGTTGCGTTCACATTGCAATATGAAATGTGCTACCCCACCGTTCTCAATATGCTGAAATTAGGCAATATTCCCCTTTACAGCAAGGATCGCAAAGGGTTGGAACAAATTGTCATCGGTGGCGGCCCTTGCGCCTATAACCCCGAGCCTTTGGCACCGTTCTTTGATATTTTCAGCATCGGCGAAGGCGAAGAAGCCTTGCCTGAGCTGACCAAAAAATTGCGGGATGCCCGCGAACGCGGAATCAGCCGCGAAGAATTCCTTTTTGAAGTTTCCCAAATGGAAGGTTTTTATGTTCCTTCCCTTTATGATGCGACCTATAATGAAGATGGCACTCTGGCCACCTTCACCCCCAACCGCGAAGGGGTTCCCGCCGTTGTTCGCAAGCGGATCATTCAAGACTTGGACAAGGTCTATTATCCCAAGGATCAGATCATCCCCTTCACCGAGGCGGTACACGATCGGGTAACCATCGAACTGTTCCGCGGTTGCATCCGCGGCTGCCGCTTTTGCCAAGCGGGAATGCTTTTCCGCCCCATTCGCTGCAAGAGCGCCGATACCTTGGTGAAGGATGCCTGCGCGCTGCTGGAAACCACCGGCTATGAGCAGCTTTCCCTTTGCTCCCTTTCTTCCAGCGATTATCCCGAGATCGAAAACTTGGTGGATCAGTTGATTCAATATACCGAGCCCCGCGGAATCAACCTTTCTCTGCCTTCTCTGCGGATCGATAACTTTTCTAAGGAATTGGCAGAGAAGATTACAGGTGTAAAGAAATCCACCTTTACATTTGCGCCCGAGGCGGGAAGCCAGCGGATGCGGGATGTTATCAACAAAAACGTCACCGAAGCGGATATTGAGCGCAGCTGCCGCATCGCTTTTGAGAACGGCAACTCCTCGGTCAAGCTTTACTTTATGATGGGGCTGCCCACCGAGACCGATGCCGATTTGGATGCCATCCGTTCCCTTGCCGATAAGATCATCGGCTATTTCTACGATACCGATAAAGAAAAGCGCAACCGCTTTATTAAAATCACCGCCAGCGTTGCCACCTTTATTCCCAAGCCCTTTACCCCCTTCCAATGGGAGGCGCAGGATAGCCGCGAAGAGACCAACCGCAAGCAGCAATATCTTTGGAATAAGGTGCGTTCCAAGCAGATCACTGTCAACTGCCACGATTGCCGCACCTCGATGATCGAAGCCATTTTGGCGCGGGGCGACCGCCGCTTGGCGCCGGTTTTGGAGCGGGTTGCCTCGATGGGCGGAAAATTGGATGCCTGGAGCGAGCATTTCAGCTATGAGCGCTGGATCGATGCGATGAAGGACTGCAATGTGGACGGCAACTTCTATTCCCTGCGCAAGCGGGAGTTTGAGGAGCTTTTACCTTGGGATTTCATTGATATCGGTGTTTCCAAGGACTATCTGATCCGCGAAGCCAAGCGCAGTTATGAGGCCAAGACCACCCCCAACTGCGCCGAGCAATGCAACGGCTGCGGAGCAAACAAAATGATGGGAGGAAGATGCGATGTTTAAAGATATGCGAGTACGCTTTTGCAAAGAAGGCAGCGCCATCTATTTTTCTCATCTGGATCTCAACCGCGTGGTTTTGCGGGCATTGCGCCGCAGCGGTATCCCCTATTGGAGCAAGGGCGGATTCAGCCCCCATCCCTATTGTGTCTTCGCCCAATCCCTTTCGCTGGGCTTTGAAAGCGAAGGCGAGCTTTTTGATTTTCGGTTATTGGAAGGGGCGGAATTGGATCCTCAAATGCTGATCGATGCTTTCCCCGATTCTTTAAAGATTTTGGAGATCTATGAGCCGCAGGATCATTTTAAAACCATCGCGTTTGCTTCTTATAAAATCGAAATTGAAACCGATCGCTCTGCCGCGGAGATCGAGCAAGCGTTCCAATCCCCGCTGAAGGTTTTGAAAAAGACCAAGCGCACCGAAAAGGAAGTATTGCTTTCGGAATTTATCCGTTCCATCCACGCCGCCGAGGGCGAAAACGGCAATGTCATCCTTTGGGCGACTTTAGCGGCAGGCAACGAAGGTTCCCTGAGCCCCAATTATCTTGCCGATGGTTTAAACAATGCGGGAATTCCCGCCAAAATCAAGCGGGTGCGCCGATTGGCGTTCTATAAACAGGACGGTTCGGAAATTCGCTAAATTCTTTTAAAAATTGCTTGACTTTTGATTTTTTTTATTATATACTATTCAAGCAGTTTGGAGAGATGGCTGAGCTGGTCGAAGGCGCACGATTGGAAATCGTGTAACGGCTTAAACCCGTTCGGGGGTTCGAATCCCCCTCTCTCCGCCAATAGAAAAAGGAACTATCCCATATGGGATAGTTCCTTTTTTTATTTACGTCGATCGGGGATCGAACCCGTTTGGGTTCGTTGAAGCAGCCGCCACTTTTATAACATCTTTTGTATTTCCCATCTTTATATGTTATAATAATATCATTAAAATAAAGGAGTCTTCCTATGAAAAACAAACTATCCGCGCGGCTAACCCGCGCTTTTGAACAACGAAATTTTTAAGCTATCGTAAACTTTTTCTAAAAACGGTTGCGAAAATTGACAGGAACCGTTACAATAGAGATACTATTTTTTCTTTGGAGGTTTCCTTGAGCAAGCAAAAAAGAACATTCAAAAAATCGCATATAACCGCGCTGATTCTGCTGCTCGGCGGGAACCTGCTCTTTCTTTTCACCCTATGGTTGCTGAGCAAATACGACCACATTCTGCTGGATCAGATCCTCTACCAGATGAAAACGTCGGCGGCGGGCGCCAACGAGGACCTGATGAGCAGCGCTTATGTTCGGGTCATCTTATTTGGTGTTTTGCTGACTGCGGCGGAATTTTTCCTTTGGCATTTTCTTTCCGGCAAGATGGAAAAATGCAAGCAAAAATACGAAAAATATGCCACCTTCTGCAGCGGAAAGATCTGCGGCTTCTTTAAGCGCAATGCCCTGCCGATGGCGGCAGGAATGTTGACCATTTCGGTCCTCTTTTTCGCGTTGGAATTGCGGGTAGCAAGCTACATTCATAAATCCACCACCGAGACCGACTTTATCGAAACCCATTATGCCGATCCCGAAACGGTAAAGATCACCTTCCCCAAAACCAAACGGAATCTGATCTATATCTTTTTGGAATCGATGGAGACCACCTTTGCCACCCCTTCGGTGGGCGGATCTATTACCGAAGATCTGATCCCGCAACTTTCAGCATTGGCTAAAGAAAACGTCCATTTTTCCAACACCGATGCCTTGGGCGGCGGCTATGCCTTTACCGGCTCTACCTGGACCGCATCGGCGATGGTGGCGCAGACATCGGGAATGATTGTGAAAGTTCCGCTGACTGCCGATACCTATGGCGGAGAAGATGCCTATATACCGGGTCTGACCTCCATCGGTGAGATTTTAGAAAAAGAAGGCTATTACCAAACCCTACTGATCGGCAGTGATGCTGATTTTGCAGGGCGGCAAACCTATTTTACCGAACACGGAAACTACAATGTCGTAGACATCAACACCTTAAAAGCAGACGGACGATTACCCGAAGACTACAGAGAATGGTGGGGCTTTGAAGATGCCAAGCTCTTTGATTTTGCCAAAGAAGAACTGACCAAGGCGGCAAACCAAGGAAAGCCCTTTAATTTCACCATGCTGACCGCCGATACTCACTTCCCCGACGGTTATCTTTGCCCCGATTGCCCGCAGAAATATGAAGAACCCTATGCCAATGTCCTTACCTGCTCGGCGCAGAAGGTGGGGCAGTTTATCGATTGGATCAAGCAGCAGCCCTTCTATGAAAACACAACGATTGTCTTGAGCGGCGACCATTTAACAATGGACCCGAACTTTTTAAAGGACATCGATGAAAACTACACCCGCACGGTTTATAATTGCATCATCAATGCACCCATTGAGCCAAAGCAAGAGCAAAACCGCACCTTTGCCACTTTTGATTTCTTCCCCACCACCTTAGCGGCGATGGGCGCGGAAATCGAGGGCGACCGCTTAGGGCTGGGCACCAATCTCTTTTCGCAAAAGCCCACCCTTGCCGAGCAATACGGCATAGAGCAATTGGAAGAAGAACTGCAGCATAAATCCGAATTTTACAATACCCGATTTCTTGAAATGAACAAAGCAACAGACCAATAACAAAGTCTGTTGCTTTTTTTATATAAATATGGTACACTAACGATAAGTGTGTGTTTTACACCATTAATTCTTAATCTAAAAAGGTATCTTTATGAAAATCATTATTGTAGGCGGCGGCAAGACCGGCGCCACTCTGGCGGCTTCTCTCAACGATGAGGGGCATAATGTCACTATTATCGATTTCAATGCCGAGCGCATCTCCACCATCTGCAACGACAACGATGTCATGGGGCTTTTAGGCAACGGTATGAACTATTCCGCCCTTTCGGAGGCGGGGATCGAGGATGCCGATCTGCTGATCGCTGTTACCGGCTCGGATGAGCAAAATCTGCTTTGCAGCCTTTTTGCCAAAAAGAACGGTCATTGCTCCACCATCGCCCGCATCCGCAACCCGATGTATTTAAAGGAGACAGAGTTCATCAAAGAACAGGTCGGACTTTCAATGGTCATCAACCCCGAATTTGCGGGCGCGATGGAAATTTCGCAGCTGCTGCGGTTCCCTTCTGCCATCGAGATCAGTTCCTTTGCCCGCGGCAGGGTGGAAATGCTGACCTTTAAGATCCCCGAAGGATCGGTTTTAGACGGAAAGAACCTGACCTATGTTCGAACCAAGCTGGAAAGCAATGTTCTTTTCTGCAGCATCGAGCGAGACGGCACCTTCACCATCCCCTCCGGTTCCTTTGAGCTGAAGGCGGGCGATAAAGCCACCGTTATGATCGAAACCAAGCAGGCCCATCGGTTCTTCCAGAAAATTAAATATGATACCCACAGCATTAAAAACGCAATCCTTGTAGGCGGCGGAACCATTGCCTATTATCTGGCGCAAATTCTGCTGGATTCCCGCATCAATGTCAAGATCATCGAGCAGGACGAAGCGCGCTGCAACGAGCTTGCGGATCTGCTTCCCAATGCGATGATCATCCATGGGGATGCCACCGATAAAAATCTGCTGCTGGAGGAAGGGATCGCCACCACCGATGCCTTTGTCGCGCTGACGGGCTTTGATGAAGAAAATGTTCTACTTTCTCTTTATGCAAAAGAGATGGCCGATACAAAGGTGGTCACCAAGGTCGACCGCCAGATCTTCACCGAATTGGTGGCAGGGCTGGATCTGGATAGTGTGATCCATCTGCACCACATCACCACCGAGTATATCCTGCAGCATGTTCGCGCCAAGCAAAATGCGATGGGCAACAATGTGGAGACCCTTTACCGCTTGTTCGACGGCAAGGTGGAGGCGGTGGAATTCAACATCAGCCAAAATGCACCCGGACTCCATCTCCCCTTAAAAGAGATGGATCTGAAAGAAAACCTGATCATTTGCGGTATTACCCGCGGCAAGCGGTTCATTCTTCCCGATGGTGAAACCACCATCCAGCCGGGGGATCGCGTCATCGTTGTCGCAGGGCAAACAAAACTCAACGACTTTAAGGATATATTAAAATAACGGTATGAATTTTCAGATTATTTTTTATATTGTCGGTTATATCTTGCGGATCGAAGGAATTTTGATGCTTCTTCCCACCCTGACCGGATTGATCTATCGGGAGAAGGAGGCGATCGCCTTTGCGATCTGCGCGGCGGCCATCGCTTTGATCGGCACCTTGCTCACCCTTAAAAAGCCCAAAAACCAAGCGTTTTATGCCAAGGAAGGGTTTACCTCGGTGGCGCTCAGCTGGATCTTTTTGAGCCTTTTCGGGTGCGCTCCCTTTATTCTTTCGGGGGATATTCCCCGCTTTGCCGATGCTTTTTTTGAGATGGTTTCGGGCTTTACTACCACCGGCTCTTCCATTTTAGCCGATGTGGAGGCGATGAGCCACGCCACCCTTTTCTGGCGAAGCTTCTCCCATTGGATCGGCGGAATGGGTGTCCTTGTCTTTGCCCTTTCCATCCTGCCGCTGGCCGGCGGTGCCACCATGCATTTGATGCGGGCAGAAAGCCCGGGGCCGCAGGTGGGCAAAATGATGCCTAAGATCCGCGACACCTCCAAGATACTTTATATCATCTATACGGTGATGACTTTAGTCCAAATCGCAATTTTAATCTGCCTGAAAATGCCGATCTTTGATGCCATCACCATCGCCTTCGGCACCGCAGGTACCGGCGGCTTTGCGGTCTTGAATTCGGGGCTTGCCACCTATTCGCCTGCTTGCCAATATGTGGTCGCTGTCTTTATGATCCTGTTTGGCATCAATTTCAATGTGTATTTTCTTGCGGTTCGGCGGCATTTTCGCCAAGCGGCGCGCTGCGAGGAGGCTCGATGGTATACCTCCATCATTGCCCTTTCCACCGCGGCAATCTTTATCAATACCCTGCATCTTTTCGATACCGCGGAAGAAGCCTTCCGCCATGCCTTCTTCCAAGTCGGCAGTATCATCACCACCACCGGTTTTGCCACCACGGATTTTGACCTTTTCCCCGCGCTTGCCAAAACCATTTTGGTGCTTTTGATGTTTATCGGCGCCTGCGCGGGAAGCACCGGCGGCGGCATCAAGGTTTCGCGGATCGTTATTCTGATCAAATCGTCCTTCAATGAGATTGCGCGGATCATCCATCCCCGCGCGGTCAAAAAGGTGCGGTTGGAAGGCAAGGTGGTGGAACACAGTGTCATGCGCTCGGTCAATACCTTTTTGGTATCCTATTTGGGAGTTTTCATCATTTCCCTCTTGCTGATCTCTTTGGATAATTTTGATTTTACTACCAACTTTACCGCGGTTGCCGCCACCATCAACAACATTGGTCCCGGTTTGGAAGCCATTGGCCCCACCAAGAATTTCCAAAACTATTCCGACCTTTCTAAGTGGATTCTTTCCTTCGATATGCTGGCAGGGCGGTTGGAGATCTTCCCCATTCTTGCGTTGCTTTCCCCGCAAACCTGGGCGCGATCGTTCAAAATTAAAAAATAAACAAATGCGCGATGCTTAGCATCGCGCATTTATTATTTGATTTTTTTTAATTTTGCGGGATCTGCAATAATGATCAACTGCATCTCCTTTTGCAGAGGAAGGGTCGGATCGATCTCGGTGGAAACCTTCCCGCCTTGCTCCATCGCAACAACGTTGATTCCGTATTTTTTACGCAGATTCAATTCTGTCAGGGTCTTCCCGATCCATTCGGGGCGGATATCAAAATGCAGCACCGAAATGTTTTCCGCCAGATCCACCATATCGATAAAGCCTGCGCTGAGCAAGTTCTTTGCCAAGCGAGTACCCGATTCATATTCGGGGACCACCACCTGATCGGCGCCCACCTTGCTCAAAATGCGGCAATGCATTTCATTGGCGCATTTAACGATCACCTGCGGGACACCTGCTTCCTTGCAAAGCATCGTCGCCATCACCGCGGCCTCCAGATTTTCTGCCATTGCGATAATGACCACATCCATCCCGCCGATATCCAGCGCTTTAAAGACCTCGGGGTCGGTAATATCGGCGCATTTGCAGAGAGGAAGCTCCCCGATCAAACCGTTGACGACCGCTTCATTGCGGTCAACTGCCAAAACCTCTGCGCCGCTGCGCACCAATTCTCTTGCCACAGAGCGGCCATACCGCCCCAGACCGAAAACTGCATAACTTTGATGAATACTCATTTTTTACTCCTTTAACCGACGCTGATTTGTTCTGTCGGATTCTTAATTAAATTCGGGCTTCTTCTGCGGATATTAAAGGCGATCGCCAGCGAAATAGGACCGATTCTGCCCAAATACATGGTTGCTATAATAATCAGTTTACCCCAAAGATTCAAAAGCGGGGTGATGCCGCGGGTGAGCCCAACGGTCGCGGTGGCGCTGATTGTTTCATAAGCAATATCCAATGCCGGTGCATCAATGGTGGCGGAAAGCAACAAGGTGGAACCGATGGCGATCAATGCCGACATCGTTACGACCGCCAATGCCTTGCCGATCACCTCGCGGGAGATGCGGCGATCAAATAATACCGTTTCATTTTTATTCTTTACGGTTGAAAACGCAGAAGCGAGCAAAATAGCAATCGTCACGGTTTTAACACCGCCTGCAGTACCCACCGGAGAACCGCCGATAAACATCAGCAGGCAGCAAGCCATCGCTGCGCCTTGGCTGAGATTTTGCTGAGGGATTCCGGCAAAGCCTGCAGTTCTCGTCGTTATGGACTGGAACAGCGAAACCTGAATCTGATCAAACAGCGATAAATCACCAATGGTCTGAGGGTTATTAAATTCAAACAAAAAAATTACCAAAGCACCGCCGAAGATCAAAATCGCGGTGGTACTTAATGCGATCTTGCTATGCAACGTCAAATACCGCCAGCGGCGCAATTTGGGGTCCTTCAGCACCCGCAGGACATCCCACCAGACAATATAACCGATACCTGCCACAATGATCAACGCGGCAGTTACAAAATTGATCAGCGGATGGGTTCCGTAGCGGCAAAGGCTATCTTCAGCGATAATATCAATACCCGCATTGCAAAAAGCGGAGACCGAATTAAAGATTGAAATCCAGATACCCCTCAAGCCGAAATCCTTGATAAACACCGGCAGATACAGCACCGCGCCGATGCCTTCCACCAGCAAGGTGCCAAGCAAAACCTTTTTGACAAAGGCACCCAAGCCCGCCAAGGTATTCAGATTAAATGCATCCTGCAGCAAAACGCGGTCGCCCAGACCCAGCTTGCGGTTCATAAAGACTACGATGGACGCCATCACAGTGATGATCCCCAAGCCGCCGATCTGGATCAAAAGCAGGATCACGATCTGCCCAAACAAACTCCAGGTAGAAACGGTGGGGACAGTGACCAGCCCTGTCACGCAGGTGGCGGTGGTGGCGGTAAACAGCGCATCAATATACGGCACCGCTTTACCCGAGGCGGCGCTGATGGGCAATGCCAGCAGCACACTCCCCAGCAAAATTGCCGAGAGAAAACTAAGCATTATGATATGAGAGGTGGATAATCGGATTTTTTTCATAGATACCTCATTCGATTACTTCAATATAAAAGCTAACGGGGCGGAAACCATCATTGCAGGAGATCATGGCGGATTTTTCGTTCTTCATCCAGCCATCGTAGAAATTCCCGCCGCCTTGGGATAGTTCCCGAACAAAGGAAGCCATACTCTCCCAAGCGCTCTCGCAAATCCCTTGGGGCCTTTGACCGCCTTCGGAGATGAATACTTGCCCCAACTTTAGATCGCAGGGATGCTCGATGGGGTTTTCGTATGTTGCGATCAGATCATCATACCGCGCCATTTTTACCACGGTAATTCGGCAGTTTTTCATTTTAAGTCCCCCTTTCAAGCATCGCTTAAATTATTATACTATAAAAACAATGTTTTTTCAATCCAAATAAAAAAGGCACTCTGATGAGTGCCTTTTTTATTACTTTCTGGAAAAAATCTTATTGATCAGCAGGGTGGAGATGATGATGACACCGATGATGATGAAGATGACCAGCATCCCGATTCCCATCTTATCCAACATCTGAACAAAACGTGCAGGCTCAAAAGTCAAGCCGGAAAACATATTTTTAATTGCATCTAACATTGTTTATTCCTCCTTATGCACCGAACATATTCAGGATGATGCCGCCGGCGATAACCGAGGCGATCTGACCGGAAACGTTGACACCGATGGAATGCATCAGCAAGAAGTTCTGAGGATCTTCCTGCAAGCCCATCTTATGCACGATACGACCGGACATCGGGAATGCCGAGATACCGGCAGCGCCGATCATCGGATTGATCTTCTTTTTCAAGAACAGGTTCAGGAATTTAGCAAAGAGAACACCGCCTGCGGTATCCACGATGAACGCGATCAGGCCCAAGAACATAATCAACAAGGTGGCGGGCTTCAAGAACTTCTCGGCGGTCATATTGAAAGCAACCGAGATGCCAAGGAAGATGGTGATGAGGTTTGCCAGAACCTTTTGCGCGGTCTCGGAAAGAGAATCCAGAACGCCGCACTCGCGGATCAAGTTACCGAACATCAAGAATCCGATCAGGGCAGTGGCCTGAGGAACAATGGCGGAAACCACGATGGTGATGATGATGGGGAACAAAATGCGGGTGAGCTTAGATACGCTCTTTTGCTCATAGGGCATACGAATCATACGCTCTTTCTTGGTGGTCAGCGCCTTGATTACAGGAGGCTGAATGATGGGCACCAAAGCCATATAGGAATAAGCGGCAACGGTGATGGCGCCGACATATTCGGATTTCAAAGTGTTTGCAACAGCGATGGAAGTAGGACCATCCGCAGCACCGATGATGGCAATGGAAGCGGCATCGTTATTACCGAAGAACATCGAAGCCATCGACAGGGTGAAGAAGATACCAAACTGCGCAGCTGCGCCAAACAGCATCAGCTTCGGATTGGTGAGCAACGGACCGAAATCAATCATTGCACCGATACCGATAAACAGCAACAGCGGGAACAGTTCGTTTGCGATACCTGCGTTATACAAAGTGGTCAATGCGCCATGCTCGGTGATAACATCGGCGAAGGGAACGTTGACCAAAATGGTACCAAAACCCATCGGCAAAAGCAAGGTGGGTTCCATTTCCTTTTTGATTGCCAAATAAACCAAAAGGCAACCGATCAGGATCATAATGATGTTGCCGACTTGGAATTCGGCAAGGTTTTTCCAAAGAATTTCCATCTTTTTTCTCCTTATTTTTAATGTTTATACATACCGCGTTAAAATATAACATATTTCGCTTAATTTTGCAAGTGAAATTTTTCTAAGCGAAGGCAATGCCCATCCTCCAACGAAACTACAGTGGGACCATAGATGGCATTGGCGTAGATCTTATCGCCTTCCTTAAATGAATGGGGATCATTGGTGGGGCCATGGCCATAAAGATGGATATTCCCATCCCCTGCCACATCCTTAACACGATGGGCGCAACCAATTTGCAAACCGCCAAAGTTCAAGACCGATTTAGGAGGGATAATCTTCGCAGTTTTGACCGACTGCTCCAAAAGATCGGGCAGGTCATTATTACCGGGAACGATATACACCTCGGGGACCAGCTTCTCCATCCAACGGATGAGATGCGGAATCCATTCTTTATATTCCAAAACATCCTCGGGATTTCTGCCCACCTTAAGATCGTCTACCAAATCGCCGGTATGGACCAAGACATCGGGGCGAATACGGCAGATCAAGCTCATAATCTCGGCATAACGCGCCCGAGAAACATCACCAATATGGAAAAGGATTTTTCCTTTACACCCTTTGGGATCGGAAATATGATAAATCGGGTTGGTGATCAAGATGCACCGCTCCCCGCAATAGGCCTCTGCCCGAACAAAGTTCGTCTCGGCATCGGTCGGGATGGGGCAAGTGCCATAATACGACCCGCCACATTCATCGGTGCGCACAATTTTACCGTTTGCCGACCAGACCACCTTGCAATCCTCGGGCAAACCGCGCAGCTGCAGGATCGCATCGCCCGGGTTCGGATTAAAGGTAATCTGCCCCATCTTCTTCCCCTCGGTACTTTCAAAGGAAAGCTCCATATCCTTTATGTAGACAGGGTCGCCGCTATAGAGATTGCCCGAAAGCATTCCCTCGATAAAGCCTTCGATTGAAGGCTCATCCGCGCCGATATAGGCGACAAAATTGCTATAATCGAACCAATTCCGATCGTTGGTATGGTTATCGCTATCGCCATAGCCTGTGATAAAAACGCCTGCCGCAGAAAGAGTATCCCACATCCGCAGGTGGTCTTGCCGACTGGCGCCGCTTCGTTGCTTGGGATAGCCAATCTCGATCATCGAAGCGCGCCAAGCGCGGTTTTCGACGATCTCGCGAATCATCATTTCTTTCAACTCCGCCTTTTCTTCGGCGGGAATATCGCTCAATAATTTTCGCTTTACCTTTTCAAAAGGATGATTGCGGGAATAGATCCCACGATGGTTTTGGATATAGGTCATCGCATCCTCATCGGTCATATTAAAGCCCATCTTTTGATAGTCAATGACCGGCACGCAAGGAGAAAAGCAGATTTTATGAGGGCCCGCCGCCGAAATCTCGAAGGTGACAATGGGGGTAACTCCATATTTTTTGCCGATTTCTTCGGCATATTTTTGTTGTTCTCTCCTCCCCTCATCAAAGGAAAGTTCGGAGGTAATCTTCAGTTCGCCAAGGCGCAAAGTCGCACTCTTTCCGTTGCGGGCGGAGAGAGAAAAAGAAATGGTGTTCAAAACATTATCTCCCCCGCCGACCTTAGCGGCATCCTCCAAAAGGTTCAAAGCATAGCGTTCAAACTCCCCGCCATTTTCCATTGGAAACACCGCTACATAGGGAGAATCCAGACCTTCGGCATTACCAAAGACATAGCAAACCCGCCCAAACTCAAATTCCGGCGGGCGTTGGGATAATTTGATCTCCACCATCGCGCGCATATCTTCATGCTGCGCAGAGACCTGCAAACGAAGATACAGCATCACTTTCGCAAGTAATGCCACTTCATGGCGCTTTGAAGAAGAATCAAATTCCACCTTCACAGTGGACCATTCCTCCCCGATCGAAGTGGCCGATAAGCAGAGCGCATTCTCTTTTACTTCCGCGGTTGTTCCCTCATCCTGCCGAAGAACGGAAAAGCCGTGGCGCACCTTACGTTTAGCGTCGGGTGCGGATTCTAAAATCATCAATTCGCCCTTGGAAAAATCAAAATGGTCGATATGGTTTTCCCGCCGACCCATTCGATTATCATGGTCGGTGAGATACATATGATGGATGCCCAACTTTTGGGCGTTATAGAAATGTCCCTCCATACTGGCTTTGCGTTCCCAGACAGAGTGCATATGCAATGTAATCGGGTAATACTTCATTTTTTACCACTCCTTTTTAAAGGGTGTAACCCGCTCTTTTTCATCCGCATTGGATGTGAGATATTCATCGGGAAGATGGGCGGTATCAAAAAGGAATATCCGCAACGGGTTCAAACAATCATCCAATTCAAAACAAGAAAGACTGCAATTGAGATTTTTCAGACCACGCGGCCGCTCAAACCCGAGCCTCCTTGCAAAATAACGAATCGCCGCATTGACAGACGCGCCATGCCCCACCAACAAAACTTCTTGATGATCGCTTTCGAACAATTGATCCAAAAAAGGAGTCATTCGCATCAAAACATCTTCGGGTTCTTCCTCTTCGGTGGTCCACCAAGGATGCGGCAGGGCGGTGTCGGGAGAAATATGGGCAAATTTTTCTCGGAGTGTTTCCAAGGTTGACCCTTTATATTTCATTAATTTTTCATGGGAGAATACACCCTCGCGCATCGCCGGTTCGGGGTAGACAAGCGCTCCGCAAACCGCGGCGGCAATATCTGCCGTTTGCATTGTACGAATATAAGGCGAGGAGAGGATCTTTCCTTGAAAGTTGAGGCATTGCAATGCTTTGCCCAAGCATTCCGCCTGCTTTTCCCCAAGGTCTGACAACTCGATTTCTCCAACAGGGCGGTCAGTTGTTCCAATAAACTTTTTAGGAAGCACCTGCCCGTGCCGCGCCAAATAAATTTTCATCACAGCAATTCCTTTCGCAGATCGGCGGGATCGGCGGGATGGAGCATTGCGGGAGCAATATCAAAAACCGTCTTACACCCCTGCTCTCCTTTTTGGTTGAGGCGGTATGCCGCGCGGGCATAGGCGGTCAGAACGCTGGAGGTAAATTCGGGGTTGGAATCCAGCTTCAGGCTATATTCGATAATATGGGTATTTTCTCCGTTCCAACCGGTTTTTCCGCAACGGAACACCTTTCCGCCATGGGGAATCCCCTTATGGTCGCGATCCAATTCCTCTTGGGAGATGAAATGGACAGTGGTATCATAATCGGCAAAATAGTTCGGCATGGTCACAATCGCTTGCTCGATTGCCTTCAGGTCGGCGCCTTCCTTTGCCACAACAAAACATTCGCGGGTATGCTTTTCGCGGGTGGACAGTTCGGGATTTTCGCCGCTGCGCACCCGCTCCAACGCTTCCCCGACAGGGATGGTATATTGGCGGGCATCCTGCACCCCATCGATGCGGCGGATGGCATCGGAATGGCCTTGGCTGACCCCCTTACCCCAGAAGGTATAGTCCTTTCCTTGAGGCAAGATTGCTTGACCATATAAGCGGTTCAAAGAGAACATTCCGGGGTCCCAGCCCACCGAAATGACCGCGACCTTGCCGCTTTTTTTGCAGGCTTCGTCTACCGCTTCGAAATGCTCCGGAATTTTTGCATGGGTATCAAAGCTATCGATGACATTGAAATGAGCTGCCATCATCGGGGTCTGCTCCGGCAGATCCTTCGCGCTGCCGCCGCAAAGCACCATCACATCGATCTGCTCCTTCATCTCAAAGGCTTTTTCGATCTGATAAACCGGCGCGCCGCTGGCCGACTGAATACCCGCAGGATCGCGGCGGGTGAAGATGGCGACCAGCTCCATATCCTCTGCAGCCGATACCGCACATTCGGTACCTCTGCCTAAATTTCCATAACCGACAATTCCGATTCTGATTTTCATGAACGTTCCTTCTCTCAATTAATTTTATAATAACATAATAATTATATATATTTTTCTCACCGTTGTAAAGAAAAAAACTCCCATTCGGGAGTTTTTTAATCAAAATAAATCGGTAGAAAGGTAACGATCGCCGGTATCGGGCAGCAGGGCAACGATGGTTTTCCCTTCGGCTTCGGGGCGGTTGGCAACCGCCAGCGCCGCCGACAATGCGGCGCCCGAAGAAATTCCCACCAAAAGCCCTTCCTTTCTTGCCATCAGCCGCGCTGCATCATAGGCTTGTTCGGTGGTGATGGGAAGAATCTCATCATAAACCTTGGTATCCAAAACAGCGGGAACAAAGCCCGCGCCGATGCCCTGCAATGGATGGGCGCCCGCAGCCTTACCCGAAAGGACCGCCGAATCGGCAGGCTCCACCGCAACGATTTGAATTGCGGGAATCTGCTCTTTCAGGTATCTACCGGTACCTGTTATGGTACCGCCGGTTCCCACACCGGCAACGAAATAATCAATTTTGCCTTCGGTATCCTTATAGATTTCGGGGCCGGTGGTGGCATAATGGGCGGCGGGGTTGGCGGGGTTGATAAATTGCCCTGCCAGAATGGCGCCTTCGGTTTCTTTTACCAAGGCTTCCGCTTTGGCGATGGCGCCTTTCATTCCTTCGGCACCGGGGGTGAGCACCAATTCAGCGCCATAGGCGGTCATCAGCTTTTGACGCTCCACCGACATACTATCGGGCATTACGATGATCACCCGATAGCCTCTTGCCGCTGCAACGGCAGCGATGCCAATGCCGGTATTCCCGCTGGTGGGCTCGATAATGACCGCGTCTTTATTCAGTTCCCCGCGCGCTTCGGCGGCTTGGATCATAGACAACGCCACCCGATCCTTAACCGAACCTGCAGGATTAAAACCCTCTAATTTTGCATAAATTTTCGCCTTGAAGCCAAACTCTTTTTGAAGATTGCAAAGCTCCAAAAGCGGTGTATTACCGATCAACTGATCGACCGATTGATAAATAGACATAAGCATCGCTCCTTTTAAAAAAGTTTAGCATTTTAAAAAGAGTGTGTCAATCTCTTTATTAAATATCCTTCATTTGCATTTTTTTAATGATTATGGTATAATTTCAGCAGAAATTTTATAAAGAAAGGATTCTTTTTTTATGGCTACATACAAAATGGAACTGACCGCCGAGCAGCAAGCAATTTTAGACGGTCAGAAAGGCGAAACTCTTGCCAAAGTGATGAAAACCTTGATTATGTACGGCGAGGCCTTTGGTGCCACCAAGATGGTGCCGGTCACCTCCGAAAAGGGGCATCTGGTCACCAGCTTCGGCTTAAAGGCAATGACCGCGGTCTACGAGCTGATGGATCAGCTGATCGAAGCGGGCGCCCTCTCGCAGCAGAATTTCTCGGTGGACCCCAAGCCGCTGGATCCCAATGTTCCTGCAAACTTTTTGGAAAACTTTGTCTTCAAAAACTTTATGTATACCCGCCAGAACAGCTATGATGCGCAGCTGGAGAAATTGGGGCTGCTGCATAAGGATGCCTATACCTGCGCCTGCTATCTGGACGAGGTGGGCAATACCCCCAAAAAAGGCGAGGTTCTTTCCTGGGCGGAATCCAGCGCCGTAGTCTATGCCAACTCGGTTTTGGGCGCGCGCTGCAACCGCAATTCCGGCATTATTGATATCTTCGGTTCCATTTTGGGCTATGTCCCCTATTTCGGCCTGCTGACCGATGAGGGCAGAAAGGCCACCTGGATCATCGACATTCAGACCAAGGAAATCCCCGAAGCGCAGGTTTTGGGCTCTGCCATCGGGATGAAGGTGATGGAAGAGGTTCCCTATATCAAGGGCTTGGATCGTTTTATCGGTACCGAGCTCAACGGCGACAATAAAGCCTATCTCAAGGATTTCGGCGCTGCCACCGCCTCCAACGGTGCGGTTGGTCTTTACCATATTGAAAATCTCACCCCCGAAGCCAAGGAGCAGGGGGAAACCTTAATCGCCGAAGGAGCGCAGGTCTATGTCATCGACGATGCAGAGCTCCAGCGGGTAAAAGATAATTATCCTGTTATTTGGAAGAATCCCGATGCCAAACCGAAACTTTGCTTTATCGGCTGCCCCCATCTGACCTATGATCAGCTGGTGGATTGGACCGAAAAGGTGGAACAAAAGCTCAAGGAAAATGGACGCAAAAAGGTTTCCATCCCCACGGTATTTACCGCTCCCCCTGCTGTCAAGGAGGCCTTTGAAAAGACCGACTATGCGGCGCGGCTGAAGGCAACCGGCGTGATTTTGAGTTATATCTGCCCGCTGATGTATATGAACAATCCCATCTGCGGCAAAAAGCCGGTCATCACCAATTCCAATAAGCTCCGCACCTATACCACCGCGCGCTACTATACCAATGCGGAGATTTTGGACTATATTACAAAGGAGGTCAAATAACGATGAAACAGTTTAAAGGACGCGTAATCGTTCCCGGTTCCTGCCAAGCGGAGGCTTTGGTTTCCCACGGCGGACTCAACACTTTGGCTTCCTTCCAAAAAGCCCTGCAGTTTGGCGATAAGAAAGCCACCTGCGGCGATCAGAATAATCCCGACCTCTATGGCAAAGAGATGGCGGGCAAGGCCCTTTGCCTGCCCCAGACCATCGGCTCCACCACCGGCGGAATGGTTCTGTTCTGCGCTAATGCGATGGGCAGAAACCCCGCTTGCCTGCTCTTTTCCAAGCCCATTGATTCCTTGGCGGCGGCAGGCGCCATCCTTTCGGATGTCTGGACCGATTCTTCCATGCCGACCATCGATAGCTTGGGCGACGACTTTTTGGATGCGGTTCAGACCGGCGAGATGCTGAAGATCGACGAAGACGGCACCGTAACCATTTTATAATTTAAGAAACAAAGGATATTTTAATGAAAATCGGAAAAGTGAACATTTATTGGGCGCAGATTCTTTGGGCAGTTGCCGGATTGCTGATGCTCGGCGGCGGATTATTGACCGCATTGGATGGGCATAAGGATCTGGTTGCCATCGCCTTCCCCTTGGGGATCGCTATGCTGCTGGCGGGATTGATCAATATGTTTATCTTTCATCACAAAAGCCATGTGATCCACGGATCGATCCTGCTTTTGGCGGATGGAATGATTACCGCCTTTCTCTCCATCTTTTTGCTTTTCAATACCATGATCGAAGCCAAGACCATTCCCTTCTTTTTCGGAATCTGGGAGTTGGTTTGCGGTGTACTGAAACTGATCGAATCTTGGGAGTTGCGCTCCCACCATTACTACGGTTGGCATCGGTTCGGCATTGTGGGCGCCATTGAGATTTTTTCGGGTGTTGCCTCTTTGCTCAAGCCGGTGGACGATTATCTGGGGATGCATTTCGTTGTGGCGATGATTCTATTCGTTCAAAGCCTTGGATATCTCTTTAAAATCCTAATCTATCCGCAGTTGATCAGTAATAAGACAAGATGATAAAAAAATCCGTGTGCTCCAAGCACACGGATTTTTATTTTATATGGTTGCGGCGATGACTGCTTTGATGGTATGCATCCGATTTTCCGCCTCATCAAAGACGATGGATTGCGCACTTTCAAAGACTTCATCGGTCACTTCCATTTCGGTGATGCCGAACTTTTCGCTGATCTCTTTACCAACGGTGGTTTTGAGATCATGGAAGGCGGGCAGGCAATGCATAAAGACCGCCTTCTCCCCTGCGATCTTCATCAGCTCGGAATTAATTTGATAAGGGCTGAGCGCCTTGATCCGCTCTTCCCAAACTTCGGCAGGCTCACCCATCGAGACCCAGACATCGGTATACAGCACGTCGGCGCCTTGGGCAGCCACCTTGGGATCTTCTTCAAATTCCAGAACCGCGCCGGTTTCGGCGGCAATCTTTTGGCATTCTTCAATGAGCTTGGCATCGGGCCAATAGGCCTTGGGTGCAGCGGCAACGAAATGTAAGCCCATCTTTGCCGCGCCGACCATCAAGGAATTGCCCATATTATAGCGGGCATCCCCGAAATACACCAATTTGATGCCCTTGAGCGTACCGAAATGCTCCCGAATGGTGAGAAAATCCGCCAAAATCTGGGTGGGATGAAATTCATTGGTCAAACCGTTCCAGACAGGGACACCGGCATACTTTGCCAGTTCTTCCACAATCTCCTGACCAAAGCCACGATATTCGATGCCATCATAGATTCTGCCAAGAACCCGCGCGGTATCGGCGATGCTTTCCTTTTTGCCGATTTGGGAGCCGGAGGGATCCAGATAGGTAACCCCCATTCCCAGATCATAGGCGGCAACCTCGAAGCTGCAGCGGGTGCGGGTGCTGGTCTTTTCAAAGATCAGCGCGATATTTTTTCCTTCGCAGAGTCTATGCGGGATGCCTGCCTTTTTCTTTGCCTTGAGATCGGCGGCAAGATCCATCAGATATTCCATCTCTGCGGGGGTATAGTCCAATAATTTCAGAAAATGACGACCTTTTAAGTTCATTTTAGTTCTCCTTTGCAGCTGCAATAATGACGTCCACAGCCTTTTCCAATAAGTCCATCGAGATATTCAGCGGCGGCAACAAGCGCACCTTATCTTTTGCCTTTAAAACCAACACGCCGTTGGCGCGGCAATCAGCAATGACATCGGCGGCGGGGCGCACCGTTTCCAGACCCAGCATCAAGCCCATGCCGCTGACGCTTTTGATGCCTTCCGCCTTGGAAAGACGATCGATTAAATAAGCAGACTTTTTCTTTACATCCTTCAGCAAGGTATCATCAATTTGGGAAAGAACATAGAGGGCGCCTGCGGCAGCAATGGGGTTACCGCCGAAGGTGGAGCCATGGGAACCATAATCCAATACCGATTCCACCCGCGCCCCCATCAGGCAAGCGCCGATCGGCAAGCCGCCGCCCAAGCCTTTGGCGGTGGTGACCAGATCGGGATGCAGACCAAAATTCATATAGGCATAGAGTTCGCCGGTTCTGCCGTTGCCGGTCTGCACTTCGTCGCAGATCAGCAGAATATCCTGCTCATCCGCAATTTTTTGCAGCCCTTGGCAGAATTCGGCGGTCAGCGGCAGAACACCGCCTTCCCCCTGCACCAATTCCACCATAATGGCGGCGATCTTTTGCTCCTTGCAAAGGGCTTCCACCGCCGCCAGATCGTTGGCGGGGGCATGGACAAAGCCCTGCATCAGCGGCAGGAAATCTTGATGAAAAACATCCTGACCGGTGGCGGCCAAGGTGGCAAGAGTTCGACCGTGGAAACTATTTTCCAAAGTGATAATCGTATAGCAATCGGCGCCCTTCTTTTCCGCCGCATATTTGCGGGCGACCTTGATGGCACATTCATTGGCCTCAGCACCGCTATTGCCGAAGAACACCTTTTTCATTCCTGTTCGCAGGCATAATTGCTCCGCAAGATCCGCCTGCGGCGCGGTATAAAAAAGATTAGAGGTATGCTGGATCTGATGGAGCTGAGCTTCCACCGCTTGGATCCAGCCTGCATCGCAGCTGCCCAGCGCAGAGACTGCAATGCCGCTCCCCAGATCGATATATTCTTTTCCTTCATTATCCCAAACCAACGATCCTTCTCCCCGCACAAGTTCCAGCGGGAAGCGGGCGTAGGTATGGGCTACATATTGACTGTCTTTTTCTTGAATATTCATTATTTCTTCTCTCTGATCACCATAGTACCCGCGCCTTCATCGGTGAGGGTTTCAATCAAAATGGAATGGGGTACGCGCCCGTCCATAATAAAGACTTTACGCACACCGCGGTTGATGGCATCGATGCAACATTCCACCTTGGGAATCATTCCGCCCGAGATCACACCGGTGGCAAACAGTTCCTTGGCTTCCTTGATATCCAAAGAAGGAATCAAGGAGGAAGGATCATTGGCATCCTTCAAAACGCCTGCAATATCGGTCAAGGTAATCAAACATTCTGCCTGCATCGCGCCCGCGATATAAGCGGCGGCGGTATCGGCATTGATATTATAGACATTGCCTTCTTTATCGCAACCGACGGTGGAAACGACGGGGATATACCCTTTTTCCAGCAGATCTTGGATGGGGGTCACATTCACCTTGGTGATCCTGCCCACATAGCCCAGCGCTTCATCCTTCATTTCGCAAAGGATCATCCGATCGTCCATGCCCGAAAGACCCATGGCGCGACCGCCCTTGACTTCCAGCAGGTTGACCAGCCCTTTATTGATTTTGCCGGCAAGCACCATCTGGACGATCTCGGCGGTCTCCTTATCGGTGACCCGCAGACCGTTCAAAAAGACGCTTTCTTTGCCGACCTTTTTCATCGTTTCGGTGATTTCGGGGCCACCGCCGTGGACCAACACCACGCGGACACCGATCAGCGAAAGAAGAACGATATCTTCCATCACCTGCTCTTTGAGATGGTCGTTGATCATGGCGTTGCCGCCGTATTTGATGACAACGACCTTTCCGTTATACTTTTTGATATAGGGCAACGCTTGAGTCAGCACTTCGGCGCGTTGCGCATTGGTTAAAGATAAAGGCATTTTACTTTACTCCTTATTAAGTACGATAATCGCCGTTGATTTTGACGTAATCATAGGTCAGATCGCAACCCCAAGCGGTGGCTTTGGCATCGCCGCTATGAAGGTCGATCAAAATTTCAATCTCATCTTCCAGCAGAATCTTTTTGGCAAGTTCTTCGGAAAAATCCACCCCTGCGCCGTTTTCGCAGACCAAAATCTTACCCGCCTTGGAAGCAAAATGCAATTCCACCTTAGAAACATCCACCTTCGCGCCGCTATAGCCGATGGCGCAGAGGACTCTGCCCCAGTTGGCATCGGCGCCGAACATAGCTGCTTTGGTCAGCGAAGAGCAGATGACGCTCTTGGCGGTAATTTTTGCCGCCTGCAGATCGGCAGCGCCGCAAACGGTACATTCCAGCATCTTGGTGGCGCCTTCGCCATCCCCTGCGATCATTTGGCAGAGGGCAACAGTGACGGTATTGAGCGCCTTCATAAAGGTATCAAAAGCAGCACCTTCGGCGGTGATGGCGGGATTGCCCGCCAAACCATTGGCAAGCACGACCACCATATCGTTGGTAGAAGTATCGCCATCGACACTGGTCATATTAAAAGTGTTTTGGACATCGTTGCTCAGGGCTTTTTGGAGCATTGCCGCTTCAATGGCGCAGTCGGTGGTCAAAAAGACCAGCATGGTCGCCATATTGGGATGGATCATTCCGCTGCCCTTGGCGATACCGCCCAGCCGGCAGGTCTTTCCGTCGATTTCAAATTCCACCGCCACTTCCTTGGGTTTGGTATCGGTGGTCATAATGGCTTCGGCGGCGGGATGGCCATCGGCGCTCAAGCCGGCGACCAGCGCGTCCATGCCGTTGGCGATGGGTTCTAAATCCAGCGGCTGACCGATGACACCGGTGGATGCCACCACCACATCGGCGGGGTCTATATTCAATGCCTTGCCGGCAAGTTCACACATCTCTTTTGCCACTTCGATACCGTTGGCATTGCAGGTATTGGCATTGCCGCTATTGCAGATGACAGCCTTTGCGATGCCATTGGAAAGATTCTCTTTGGTGACCAAAAGGGGCGCGCCCTTGACCAGATTCGTTGTATAGACCGCGGCGGCCTGCGCGGGAACTTCGCTGACGATCAGCGCCAGATCCTTTTTGCTCTTATTCTTGCGGATGCCTGCGTGAATGCCGCTGGCTTGAAATCCTTTTGCGGCGGTGACTCCGCCTTGGATGATTTTCATAGTATAACTCCTTATTCCAGGTTCTTATCGGGTGCATCACCCAAAACGATATTCATACATTCCAATGCCGCGCCGGATGCGCCCTTGCCCAAGTTATTATAGCGGGCGAGCAGCAGGATCCGCTCGGCATTGCCTTGGACGGTAATCTCCATTTTATCGCTATTGCCATAGGCGACAGCGGAATAAAAGCCATCCGCATCGGGGCTTTCACTCCAAAGGACCATCGGACCTTGGTATTTCTTGCGATAAATTTCTTTGATCTCTTCGATGCCAAAGCCTTCGTTTAGTTGGCTTGCAAAGAGGGGAACGGTGACCGCCATACCGCTATAGAAATCCGAAACGATGGGGCAAAAGATGGGATCGTTCTCAATCCCTGCGATCACCTTCATTTCGGGCAGGTGCTTATGGGCTTGACCCAAAGCATACTGCCGCGGTGCCTTATAGAGCGGGTCTTGTTCATCGGCCTCATATTGGGCGATCATATTTTTTCCGCCGCCGCTATAGCCGGTGATGGAATGGCAGGTGAGCAATGCATCCTTCGGCAGTGCGCCCGCTTCCACCAGCGGAGCCACCAGCGCGATAAAGCCGCTGGCATGGCAACCGGGGACCGCGATCCGCTTGGCCTTCTGCACCGCCTGATAGCGTTCTTCCGAAAGCTCGGGGAAGCCGTAGCACCAATTTGGATCGGTGCGATGGGCGGTGGAGGTATCCAACACCACGGTATTGGGATTTTCGATCATCGATACCGCTTCTCTTGCCGCATCATCGGGCAGGCATAAAAAAGCGATATCTGCTTGATTCAGCATTTCCTTACGGGCGGCGGGATCTTTACGCAGTTCTTCGGAAAGGATCAACAGTTCGATATCTTCCCTTGCGGCAAGCCGCTCGCGGATGCGCAGACCGGTGGTTCCGGCGCTGCCATCGATAAATACTTTTTTCATTTCAAATAGTCCTCGACAAATTGGATTTGAGCAGCCACCGAATCGGCGCCGGTGCCGCCGGCGGAGATGCGCTTGGAAACGCAGGTCTCCAGCGAGATCTCCTCATAAACATCCGCTTCAAAGAGCGGGGAGAATTCTTTTAAGGTTTCTAAGGAAAGCTCGTCCAGCACCTTTCTTTCATCGATGGCGCGGGCTACGGTCTGACCAACGATCTTATAGGCGGTGCGGAAAGGCATTCCTTTCTTTACCAGATAATCGGCAAGGTCGGTGGCGTTGATAAAGCCCTTCCCTGCCGCGGCGTACATATTTTCGGGGATTGCCTTCATCGTTGCGATCATCGGGGTGAAGACCCGCAGGCACTTTTTAACCGTATCGATGCTATCGAAGATGGCTTCCTTATCTTCCTGCATATCCTTATTATAAGCCAAAGGCAAGCCCTTCAGCGTGGTCAACAGAGCCATCAGGTCTCCATAAACACGGCCGGTCTTACCGCGGACCAATTCCGCCATATCGGGGTTCTTCTTTTGGGGCATAATGCTGGAGCCGGTGGTATAGCTATCGTCCAGCTCCACAAATTTAAATTCCCAAGAAGACCATAAAATGATCTCTTCGGAGAAGCGGGAAAGGTGCATCATCAGCACCGAAAAGGCGCTCATCAGCTCCAAGCAGAAATCCCGATCGGAAACACTATCGATGCTATTGAGGGTATAGCCGTCAAAACCCAGCAATTTTGCGGTTTCGGCGCGGTCGGTATGATAAGTTGTACCCGCCAGAGCGCAAGCGCCCAAGGGGTTTTGGTTCATCCGCTTGACCGCATCTTCCAGCCGACCGCAATCGCGGATCAGCATCATACAATAGGCCAGCAGATGATGGCCGAAGGTGATGGGTTGGGCGCGCTGCAGATGGGTATAGCCCGGCATGATCACATTGGCATTGATTTTTGCCTGCTCTGCCACCGCCGCGATCATTTCTTTGATCAAGCCCAAAATTTCTGCTGCTTCATCCCGCAGATAGAGGCGGATATCCACCGCCACCTGATCGTTGCGGCTACGGGCGGTATGCAATTTTTTGCCCAGATCACCGATCCGCTTGGTCAGCACCGATTCGATAAACATATGAATATCTTCTGCGGCGGGATCGATCGCCAACGCACCATTTTCCAAATCCTGCAAGATGCCGCCCAGCGCCTCAATGATTTCTTGGCCTTCCTGCTCGGTTAAGATGCCTTGCTTGGCCAGCATTGCCGCATGGGCCACCGAGCCGCGGATATCCTGGCGGAACATCCGCTGATCAAAATGGATGGATGAATTAAAATCGTCGGCTTCCCGATCCAGCTCTTTTTGGAAGCGCCCTGCCCACATTTTTTCCATAAGAAAAAGTTCCTTTCAATTTGGCTTTGGGCTGCTGCGAAAAATCGCAACAGCCCGCACCTTTTTAACGTTTAGATATCGAGATTATTCTTTTTCCGCATCTTGGCGTTGACCTTGATGGGCAGGCCAAAGAGATTGATAAATCCTGCGGAATCCTTTTGATCGTATACTTCGTCTTCATCGAAGGTGGCGATCTCGGGATCGTATAAGCTATAGGGGGAAGTTACGGATGCCAGAATCATATTGCCCTTATAGAGCTTGAGTTTGACATCGCCGGTAACGGTTTCCTGCGTGCTATCGACAAAGGCCATAATGGCTTTTGTGAGCGGAGAGAACCACTGACCGTCATAGATGATCTCGGCAAACTTCTGACCGACCAGCGCCTTATAATGGGAAGTGGCGCGATCGAGGCAAAGAGTTTCCAAAATCTCATGGGCTTTATAGAGGATGGTGCCGCCCGGAGTTTCATAGACACCACGACACTTCATACCAACCAAGCGGTTTTCGACGATATCCAGCAAGCCGATACCGTTCTTGCCGCCCAGCTCGTTGAGCTTCCAGATCAGGTCTACCCCATTCATTTCCACACCATCGATAGCGGTGGGGATACCCTTTTCAAAATGGATGGTGACATAGGTGGGAACATCGGGAGCCATTTCGGGAGAAACGCCCATCTCCAAAAAGCCGGGTTCGTTGTACTTAGGCTCATTGGCGGGATCTTCCAGATCCAATCCTTCATGGGAAAGGTGCCACATATTTTTATCCTTGGAATAGTTGGTTTCGCGGTTGATCTTCAAGGGGATGTTATGCGCTTCGGCATAAGCGATCTCCTCTTCGCGGGATTTAATATCCCACTCCCGCCAAGGAGCGATGATGGGCAGATCGGGAGCAAATGCCTTCAAGGTCAGCTCGAAGCGAACCTGATCGTTACCCTTACCGGTGCAGCCATGGCAAATAGCATCGGCGCCTTCGGCGATGGCGATTTCTGCCAACCGCTTTGCGATGCAGGGACGCGCAAGGGAAGTACCCAGCAGATAGTTCTCATAAACAGCGCCTGCCTTCACAGCGGGGAAAACAAAGTCATTGACAAACTCTTCATTAAGATCTTCCACATAGAGTTTGGAAGCGCCGGTCTTGAGCGCCTTTTCTTCCAAGCCTTCCAGCTCATCGCACTGACCCACATTACCGGAAACCGCGATGACCTCGCAGTTATTATAATTTTCCTTCAGCCAGGGAATGATGATGGAAGTATCCAAGCCGCCGGAATAGGCCAAAACAACCTTTTTAATGTTCTCTTTATTCATTTCAATGTCCTCCGATTGAATAAAATTCAAAAAATATGAATAAATCTTACCACATACTTTTTATAAATGCAACACTTTTTTGTTATTTTTTTATGGTTTTTATGTATTTAACAATAGAAAGTGCCGTTTATCCGCCGTATTTGTGTAATATATGCACAAAAACGTGGATTATGCACAATTTTATGCATATTATGCATTTTTAACGGGGTATAGGTGCATACTTTTTTCCTATTATATTATAAATAAGAAAAACCCCTTTGCGCTAAACGCGCAAAGGGGTTTGGGGTTCAAATTACAGTTTCATTGCCACATCCCATGCCTGCCAGATGACGGTACGGAGGTTGCCGACCTTGGCGGCATCGCCGATAATATGAACATGGCCGCTCTTCTTGGCGATGGGAGCAGGGTTATAGCCAATGGAGAGAACCACCGAATCGGCTTCCACTTCAAAGGTTTTTCCTTCCTTATCCTTCAGGGCAACACCCTTTTCGGTGATTTCGGAAAGGGCGGTTTCCAGATAGACGGGAACCTGATTGGTTTTGAAAAAATCCCGCAGATAGCTGGTATTGGCAAGGCAGACGCCTTTGGCGGTGATGAGATCGTCCTGCATCTCCACAATAGCGGGCTTTTTGCCCTGCAGATAGAGATCATAGGCAATCTCGCAGCCGGTCAAACCGCCGCCGATGACAACGACCTTTTCGCCGACCTTCTGATTGCCCAAGAGATAATCCACCGCTTCCACCGCGGTTTCGGCGCCCTTGACAGGGATCTTTTTAGCGACTGCGCCGGTGGCGATGATGACCTCATCGGCATCCAGAGATTTGACATCCTTGATTTCGGTGTTCATCTTTACATCGATGGGATATTTGGAAAGCTCGCGGATATACCAAGCGATCAATGCGCGATCCTTTTCTTTAAAGGAAGGAGCTGCAGCGGCAATAAAGACACCGCCGAGCTTATCGCTCTTTTCATAAAGGGATACCTGATGGCCGCGCTTGGCGCAAAGGATCGCCGCTTCCATACCGCCGATACCGCCACCGATGATGGCGATCTTTTTCGCCTTTTTAGCGGGAGCGACATAATATTTCTTGGACTGCATGGTTTCGGGGTTCAGCGCGCAGCGGGCAAGACCCATGGTATCGGTAAGATCCTGGGTATTGGCATGGCCCTTAGAGGAGGAGAAATTAAAGCAACCGCTATGGCAGCAGATGCAGGGCTTGATATCTTCCAGCCGATCTTCGATCAGCTTGGTGATCCATTGGGGATCCACAAGGAACTGGCGGGCTACACCAACCGCGTCAATGCGACCTTCTGCCACAGCTTCGGCGCCCACATCCATATCCATTCTGCCCGCGCAGACGACAGGGATATCGACAAATTTCTTAATATGAGCCACATCATCCAAGTTGCAGTTTTCGGGCATATACATCGGGGGATGCGCCCAATACCAAGAGTCATATGTACCGTTATCGGCATTGAGCATATCATAACCTGCATCCTGCAGGTATTTGGCGGCTTTTTCGGATTCTTCCATCCCGCGGCCGACTTCCACATATTCTTCGCCGGGCATTGCCCCTTCGCAAAATCCCTTCATTTTAGATTCCACCGAATAGCGCAAAGAAACGGGATAATCCTCGCCGCAGGCTTCCTTGATCGCCTTCACCACTTCAGCGGCGAAACGATAGCGGTTTTCAAAACTGCCGCCATATTCATCGGTACGCTTATTGAAAAATTCAATGGCGAACTGATCCAGCAGATAGCCTTCATGGACGGCGTGAACCTCTACCCCATCCACGCCGGCTTCTTTGCAAAGCTTGGCGGTTTTGGCAAAGGCTTCGATGATCTCGTGAATCTGCTCTACGGTCATTTCGGGACACTCAATATCATGCGCCCAACGGGAAGGTTGGGGCGAGGGGCAGGCAAGTTCATGGGAGGTATCGATGATGGGCTTGACCAAAGCGCGGGTGAGCTTATTCTTATGCAGCGGAGCCACCAATTCGGTGATCGCCCAAGAGCGACCCATACCCGCGGTCAGCTGAATAAACAGCTTGGCACCGGTCTTATGGATCTCATCCATAAAGACCTTCAGATCTTCAAACATCTTGGGGTTCTGCCAGAGCCATTTGCCCCAGAAGGTATCCCGCAGGGGCGCGATACCGGGGATGATCAGACCAACATTATTGTTTGCCCGCTCTAAAAACAGCTTGGCCGCTTCCTTATCGAAATGGCAACCGTTCAGCTCAAACCAGCCAAACAGCGAGGTGCCGCCCATGGGGCACATTACAATGCGGTTTTTGATTTCCACATTGCCGATTTTCCACGGCGTAAACAATGCATCATACTTGGGGTTCATCTAAAAAATACACGTCCTTTCGGAAATTTTAGTTTATTTCTTTTTGAAAACTACCGCCGAACGATTGGGCAGGTAGCATAAAAAGCCATTTTGACCATTTTTATCTGCAAAGGTTTTATACTTTACACTTTCGTCAATCCTCGAAAAACCGCCATAGACTGCGGAATCCGACGACAACAACACTTGATAATTCCCCTTCTTTTCGGCGGGGATGCGATAGCCCTCAAAGGATTTTTCGGGGTGGAAATTAAAGGCAAAAATCAGATCACCCTTGGTGTAAATTAACACTTTATCGTCCTGATGCACCCATAAACACTTGGCAGGGCGAGTCAGAACCTTTTGCTCTTTGAGCAATGCGAGCATTGCCTCATCGAAATCGCGCAGTTGACCATATCTTAATTGGGGATGATCCGCAAGGCTCCATTGGCGGCGGCAATAATGGTAGCTCCAGCCGTTGCCTTCGCGCGGGAAATCGATCCATTCGGGATGACCGAATTCATTGCCCATAAAGTTGAGATACCCTTCCCCTGCCAGCGATGCGGTAAGCAGGCGGATCATTTTATGCAGCGCCATACCGCGATCGATCACCATACTGGCGCTCTCTTTATTCATATCGGTATACATTGCCGCATCGCACAGGCGGAACATAATGGTTTTATCCCCCACCAATGCCTGATCGTGGGATTCGCAATACCCTACCGTCTTTTCCTGCGGGCGGCGGGAATTGAGCTCATACCAAAGTTTGCCCATATCCCAATGCTCATCGGGAACTTCTTTGAGCATCTTGATCCAAAGGTCGGGGATGCCCATCGATAAGCGATAATCAAAGCCGAGCCCTCCATCTTTAATAGGCAGACACATCCCCGGCATACCGGACATATCTTCTGCGATGGTGATGGCATGGGGGTTGATTTTATGAATCAATTCGTTCGCTAATTGCAGATAGGTCACCGCTTCGGTATCGGTATTCATGGAAAAATACATACTATAATCGGTAAAGGCGCTGCCCAAACCGTGGTCATGATACAGCATCGAGGTGACACCATCGAAACGGAAGCCATCAAAATGGAAGGTTTCCATCCAATATTTCAGGTTGGAGAGCAAGAAATGCAGAACTTCGTTCTTGCCGTAATTAAAAAGCTTGGTGCCCCAGGCACTATGATCGCCGCGGGGACCTTCATGGAAGAACTGATGGACGGTTCCATCAAATTCGTTTAAGCCTTCATTGGTATTCTTCACCGCGTGGGAATGAACCACATCCAAAAGAACCGCGATACCCATTTTATGGGCCGTATTGATCAGTTCTTTTAAATCCTCTGCCTTACCGTAGCGGGAGGATGCGGCAAAGAAATTGGAGACCTGATAGCCAAAAGACCCATAATAAGGATGCTCCATGATCGCCATGATCTGAATGGTATTATAGCCGCCTTTTTGGATCCGCGGCAGGATATTTTCGGTAAACTCCTTATAACTGCCCACCGCGCCTTTTTCCTGCGCCATACCGATATGGCATTCATAGATCAGCGGGGTTTTAGCGGGCTTGAACCCTTGATCGGTCCAAGGGAAGGAAGCGTTGGGCTCTTCCAATTCGGCGCACCAAAGGTTGGTTTGAGGGTCCTGCACCACCCGCGTGGCATAAAGGGGGATGCGGCGCAGCCATTGCCCTTGATGGACGACGATCGCCTGCACCTTTTGACCTGCCTGCAGGGCATCCTTCCCATCCAAATGCACTTCGAAAACACCGTTTTCCAGCTTTTGCATCGGGCAGGAATCTGCCGACCAGCCATTAAAATCGCCGGTAAGATACATTGCTTCTGCCGCAGGCGCCCACTCCCGATACACCCAGCCGCGCTCGGTGCGGTGGAATCCGAAATACTGATGGCCGTTGGCAAAATGCAATAGATTGCCCTTGGCACCCACCAGATCCTTTTTCTTTTGCTTAAAAAGGGTCTCGCGGAGCAAAATATCTTCTTTATACGGAGCAAGATACGGATCAATCTCGATCATTTTACAAAGCTTTTCATTCGGCATAGCGCGACCTCCTTTTGGACTCTATATTCCTATTATATATAACTTTTCATAAAAACTCAATACAAAAATAAAAAGGCGCATCTGCGCCTTTTATATAAAAAATAATCTTGCCGCGATCAGCAGAACACCCAAAAAGATTGCGTTGATATAGGTAAATTTCCAGAGATATCTTTTGCTGTGCCCCGGATAAAGCACCCGATATTCGCTGAAGGTAATGAGGCTGGCAAGGGAGGCAATCAATGTCCCCGCGCCGCCGATATTCACACCCAGCAACAACGAATGATAATCCATTGTGAAACGCGAGAGGAGGATCGCCGAAGGAACGTTGCTGATGACCTGACAGGAGGCGGCAGAGATCAGCAGCGGTTCTTTTTGCAACACCGCCGAGATCAAACCATTCACCGCCTCAATCCGCGCCAGATTTCCCGCAAAGATAAAGAAAAAGAAGAAGGTTCCCAGCAGCGAATAATCCACCATCAGCAGTGCCTTGCGATCGGCGATCAGCAATACCGCAGGGATCAGGATCAGCCCCCACCAAAAGGGAACCACCCGAAAGACGATCAACAGCGAAAAGGCAAACAGCGCAAGATACAAGGCGGTTTTCCCCACCTTGAGCTTTTCGGAAAAATGATCGACAATGACCAGCTCTTCCCTGCCAACAAACAAGCACGCCACCGCCAGCATCGCGATCGCCAGCAAAAAGGGCGGGAGCATCATCAGGCAAAATTCGCCTGTAGGGATATTGAAATAGGAATAAAGATATAAGTTTTGAGGGTTGCCGAAGGGGGTCAACATTCCGCCCAGATTGGCGGCAATATTCTGCAAAATAAAAAGGTACGCCATATATTTTTGATTTTTGGTGGCATTGAGCGCAAAATAGCCCAGCGGCAGGAAGGTGATGAGCGCCATATCGTTTGCAATCAGCATCGAGCCGACAAAGGTGATGGTGAGCAGCAACAAAAACAAGCTGCGCAGGTTGCCCGCCGCAACCACCAATCTTCGGGCAAGAATGGTAAAAAACTTAATATTCCGCAGAGCGCAGACCACCGCCAGCGTGATAAAGAGGCAGGCGAGGGTTTTCCAATCGAAATAATCCCCATACTGCCCATCGGGCGGGACAAAAAAGCAGGTGATCAACGCCGCCGTCGCCGCGATAAAAAACACAATATTCTTTTTAATAAAGCGAAGAACAGACATTGAACATCTCCTTTATAAATAGTCCGTTTGCTATGATACAACAAAATCTGCGGATTTGCAACTAAATATTGTGTTTTTAAGAAGAATATGCTATTATGAAATCAGTAAGAAAAAGGAGGATTTCTTTTATGGAAAACCAAGTTATGGAACAAGTACTTACCAATCAAACCGCTCCCGCTCAAGAACTCAAGCAAATCGATCAGAAGGTCGGATTTTGGGAGTTTTTTGGGTTGATCGCGCTCTTTGCCATCCCTGTGATTGGCTTTATTGCCGCCCTTATCTTCCTCTTTGTACCCCAACGCAAGAGTCTGAAGAATTTTGCCGGCGCTACCTTGGCCTGGCTGATCGTTCGTGCAATTGCCGCAGTAATCTCCATCGTTATCGCCATTACCGTCATCGGCGGAATGATGATCCCCGCCATCAACGGCGCTTTGGGAACCGAATTTCAAGATTTTGGCGAAGCCTTTGATGTAATTAACGGCATCACCACCGGCAACTATTCTGCTGCTATCAAGCAGATGCGCCCGCAATTAGTTGCAATGATGGGCGAAGAATACGCACCTCTGCTGGATGAACTTGCCACCGGAAAATATGATGATCTGATCGAAGATATTGCCGAGAATAATTATTATGATGCTCTGGAAGATTTGAGAGAAGGCGATTATCCGCAACTCAAAAATGTTCTCACCGAGCAAGAATACAATGATTTTATAAGCGAACTGGAACGTGCCGCCAGAGGCGAACATTCCGAGTTTTTCGGTCAAATGCAAAGCGCGATGTCTTTTCCGATACAATAGTATAAAGCAGAGCCTGCGGGCTCTGCTTTTTAAATGAATTAATTTTGGAAAGATTTTAAATTCACCTTGACATTTACAAGGAAACATTATATAATACATTGGCAAACTGAATCATAACTTTGGCTTACGATACGGAGAAATACTCAAGAGGCCGAAGAGGCGCCCCTGCTAAGGGCGTAGGGTGGGTAACCGCCGCGAGGGTTCAAATCCCTCTTTCTCCGCCAAAAAATCCTCGTTCTTAGAACGAGGATTTTTTATTATTTATAAAAGAATTCTTTCATTACCGATACATATTCTTCGGGGGCCACCGGATAGGAAACACCGTGGCCGGCGCCCTTGATATAATGGATCTTTTTCTTGGATACACAAGCATCATAGTTCCTTTGGCTCATTTCAGCAGGGACATAATCATCGGCATCGCCATGGAAAAAGATGGTAGGAACCTTGATGTTTTTCACCGCTTCGATGGGAGAGAATTCATCGGGATCAAACCGCCCAAAAATTTTTGCGCCCAACCGCACCAACGGATAGAGCGGGCGAGCAGGTAATTTCATATCGCGAATGGTTTTTTGGATGATCTCCTTAGCGGAGGTATAGCCGCAGTCCGCCAGAACACCCACCACATTTTCGGGCAACGGCTGCCCTGCGGCGATCAGAACGGTAGCGGCGCCCATCGAAATGCCGGTCAGGATAATCTGAACATCGCCGCCAAAGCGATCGATTACCTTTTGCACCCATGCCAAGCAATCGCGGCTTTCATTGATGCCGAAGGAAATCACCTTACCTTCGCTTTTGCCCGAGGTACGCTGGTCGACCAAAATCACGCTATGCCCCACTGCAAAGGCGCGGCGGACACCGCCCGCCAGATCCCGCTCCGCGCTGCCGCGGTAGCCATGGAACATAATCTCGATCGGCGCGCCCTTCTCATATTCAAAATAACGACTGTGAAGCTGCAGACCATCAAACGAGCGGATATAAAGCTCTTCGCAATCCATCGCCCGAATTTCCTCTGCCCATTGGCGGGTGACCGCCCGAAAGGGCGCATAAAGCTCGCCCGGCGGCAAGATCGCTTTGGCGCTTTGATTCTTTTTGGTGCGGGGTTCATAGAATGCCATATAAAAGCAGATGGCGCAGCCGATCAGCAGCAATGACACAAACAGCAGCAATGCAGCGACGGTAAACCACAAAAAGTTCAAATGTATCATCTCCTTAAAGTTTTTTAATGATAGCACAAAAAAGAAAAAATTGCAAACAGTTGCAAAATATACACAAATATTGTAAAATATCTATGTATGTGCATTTCAGGAGGATACTATGAATACTGATGTAAATTATAAGAACAAAAAGCGGTATAATACCGCCCATTATCCTATTCGCCAACCCTTGTTCATCGTCTGGCTGATCGCATTGCTTTCCCGCATTATGCTGATCGGCAAGAAATACAAGGTGGAAAAAATCAATATGGAAGGCTTGAAACCGCCCTATATGCTTTTGAGCAACCATATGTATTTCATCGACTTTGAGCTTTGCGCGATGGGCACCTTTCCCCATCGGGTCAATAATGTTGTCAGCATCGACGGCTATTATCGCCGCCCTTGGTTGATGGAGTTGATCGGTGCCATCTGCACCCGTAAATTTACGATGGATCTGCATCTGATCAAATCCATCAGCCGCGTACTCAAGCGGGGGGATATTTTAGCGATGTATCCCGAAGCGCGCTACACCCCCATCGGCACCTTGGCATATCTGCCCGAATCCTTGGGTAAGCTGGTAAAGAAAAACAAAGTCCCTGTCGTCGCGGTGGTGCATCGCGGCAACCATTTACTCACCCCCTTCTGGAACTTCCGCAATCCCCGCAAGGTGCCTCTGCATATGACCATGACTCAAATTCTTACCCCCGAGCAGATCGAAAAGATGAGCGTGGATGAGATCAATGCCGCTTTGCGAGAGGCTTTATCCTATGATGAATACAAATATCAAAAAGAAAACGGTATTTTGATCACCGAGCCCCACCGCGCCGAAGGACTGCACAAGGTTCTTTATCAATGCCCCCATTGCCTGAAGGAATCCCAAATGGCCTCCGAGGGAACCGAACTTTATTGCACCGCCTGCGGCAAACGCTGGAACTTAAACGAAGACGGAAGCCTTTCGGCGCTGGATGGGGAGACCGAATTTTCCCATATCCCCGATTGGTTTGAATGGGAGCGGTTGCAGGTGCGCAAGCAGATCGAAGAAGGCACCTATTCCTTTGAGGACGAGGTGGAGGTCTATTCCCTGCCCCGCTGCTGGAAATTTGAAAAATTAGGCAAAGCCACCCTGACCCACACCATCGACGAAGGCTTTATCCTGCGCGGGCATTATAACGGCGAAGATTATTTCATTCAACGCACCCCGCCGCAAACCAACAGCCTGCACATTGAGTACGATTATTGCTATATCAAGCCCTTGGATTGCGTGGATATTTCCACCGAGCGGGATTCCTTCTATTGCTATCCCACCAAGACCGACGTTGTTACCAAATTAGCGTTTGCGACCGAAGAATTATATCGCATCAAGCAAGGATGATTTTTATGAAACGAATTACTGCATTATTTCTAACCGTGGTGCTGCTGCTCGGCATTACCGCCTGCAAAACAAAACCTGATTTTTCTATGCCCACCGGCTGCATCGACAGTGTTTATCATCAATACGGAAAAGACTTTGCCGAAACGGTGGAGGGTCAGAGCGGGCTGATCATCAAACCCTATTCCACCGACGGTGCCAAAGCCAATATGATCATCCTCGACGGAGATCCCAAGCATATCGGCATAGGGCAAGCAGATCTTCTCAACCATTCCTGGAATGAGACCAATATCTTCAAAAAAGAAGGAAAAATCGATTCGCTGCGCGCCATCGGATGTGTCTTTACCGAGCAGTTGATGCTGGTCACCACCGACCCTTCCATCCGTTCGATGGAGCAGCTGAAGGGCAAGGTGGTTTCGCTGGGCTCGGTTTATTCCGGAACCAATCTGAACACGATGGACCTTTTGGATGCAATGGGTTTGGAGGAAAATGACCTGCCCGCATTGCGCAAAAAAAAGCGGATCAAAAACTTCAACCTCACCGCCAGCCTGGAGGCTTTGGAAGAGGGCAAGATCGATGCCGCCTTTATCACTACCGCATTGCCTTCCCCCGCGCTGGAAAAGTTTATGGAAAAGCAGCCGCTCTACCTTGTCCCCTTCAACCAAGCGATTTTAGATCGGTTGCAAAAGGAGAACGACGACTACTTCCAAAGCACCATTCCCGCCCGCTCCTTTACCGAGCAGGAGAAGGAGGTTTCCACCCTTGGTGTAAAAACCGTTCTCTTCTGCGGTGCCGACTGCGAGAAGGAGGATATTTATGAGATTACCAAAATCGCCCTCAAAGAAATCGACCTCGATTTTGCTCAAAGCGGTGTGGATGTCCCGTTCCATCAAGGCGCTGCCAAATACTTTGCCGAACAAGGGGTTCAGGTCTTTACAAAATAAAAAACTCCCTTGTGCATTGCACACGGGAGTTTTTATGTTATACCGATAATCAGGGTCCGTAGACCAACCAAATGTAGATATATGCAGGAATAATGGCTGCAAGGGTGAAGGGAATACCGATCCGGAAGAAATCCTTATTTTTGACCGTATAGCCGTTCTTACGAAGGATTCCGATACCGGTGATATTCGCCGAAGCACCGATGGGGGTGCAGTTTCCGCCGAGGGTCGCACCGGAGAGCAGACCGAAATAAAGAACGGTGGGATCGATACCAAGCTTGACACTCAACCCTGTAATCAACGGCAGCATGGTGGCAACATAGGGAATATTATCGATGAATGCCGAAAGTGCCACCGAGGCCCAAACGATAATGGTATAGACTAAAAAGAGCTTGCCGGTGCCGGCGTTGGCGAGCAGATTTGCCGCCGCATCGATCACCCCTTGGGAAGAAATACCACCGATCATCAAGAAGAGACCGAAGAGAATTCCAATGGTAATGAAATCAATTTCTTTCAACGGCGGAAGGATCGCCTTGAAATCTTTTTTCTTGATCCATGTATAAACTAAACCAATCGCAAGGAGAATGCAGCAGATCAAACCATTGGTGATCTCGGGTTTGTTCTCAATAAAGGAAGCGGCGATCAGCAAGACCAACACAGCCGAAAGCAAGACGGTGGGGACAAGGTCGGTGACCTTGGTACGTTCCGCACCCTTGGGGATCGCGCCCTTTTCTTTGCGGAAAATGAAATAGAGAATGATCGCAGAAATCACAGCACCCAGCTCTACTGCAAAGAAGATGCTCGGCTTTCCTTGATACCAAAAGAAATCCAAAAAGCTCATATTTGCTTCAGAGCCCAGCATAATCGCTGTTGTATCCCCGATCAAGGTGGCCGCACCCTGCAGATTAGAAGAAACTGCGATGGCGATCAGGAAGGGAACGGGGTTGACCTTGAGTTTTTTGCAAATTTCCAGAGCGATGGGAGCGAGCATCAGAACGGTGGCGACATTATCGACAAACGCTGAAATAATGCCGGAAAACAACGCCAAACTAACCGCCGCCCATTGGACATTGGGGACCTTTTCCATAATCAGGTCTGCCAAAAGGGAGGGCATTTTGCTTTCGACAAAAAGCGCAACCAAACCCATGGTTCCCGCAATCATCATCAAAACATTCCAATCGATGGAGCCCCAAATTTCCTTTAAGGGCAACATGCCGCTGACGATGAATAATGCTCCGGAGGTAAGGGCAATATAGGGCCGATACTTTTCAAAAATCATCATCAACACAAAGGTGACACAAAACAAGATCAACGCATAAATCATCATAATGTTTTTATACCCTTTCTTTATAATAAATTCATTATGGAAAAAAAACATCCATTTGTCAATATTTATTTATCAAAATTTCACGAATTCGGATTTTATCAAGCGTTCTTTTTATGAAAATTGACGCTTGAATATCAAATTTCATGGTGCTATAATTACCTTCGGATAAAAATCTCAAAGGAGATAGAAATATGGAAATATTACTTTGCTTGTCTATCGCCCTTTTCGCAGGGCTGATGCTTTCCCGCCTTGCCAAAGCGGTGCAGCTTCCCGCCGTTACCGCTTATCTGGTGGCGGGCATTTTGATCGGGCCTTATCTTTTGGGCGCGCTGAAGGTGGAGGGCTTAGGTTTCAATTCCATCGAGCAGATCAAGGGCTTATCCATCATCGCCGACGTTGCTTTGGGCTTTATCGCCTTTTCCATCGGCAATGAATTCCGCCTTTCCCAGCTGAAAAAGAACGGAAAGCAAGCGACTGTCATCGGTATTTTGCAAGCGGTGGTGACCACCCTTTTGGTGGATGCCGCATTGATCGGGCTGCATTTTCTGATCCCCGACAAATTGCCCTTACCTTCCGCCATTATTCTGGGCGCGATCGCTTCCGCCACCGCGCCTGCGGCTACCTTGATGGTGGTTCGCCAATATAAAGCCAAAGGCCCCCTGACCGATATCCTTTTGCCCATCGTCGCGCTGGATGATGCGGTCGGATTGGTTCTTTTTGCCGTTTCCTTCGGCATTGCACGCGCCTTGATGAATGGCAGAATCGATATGATCTCCATTCTGCTGGAGCCGATTCTGGAGGTCATCCTCTCGCTGCTTTTGGGCGCTGTGATGGGCTTCTTATTTGATTGGTTTGAGCAATTTTTCCATTCCAGATCCAAGCGCCTTTCCATGTCGGTCACCTTTGTGTTCCTGACCGTTGCGCTTTCCATGATGAACTTCGAAGTGTTTGGTATTCACATCGCTTTTTCGCCCCTGCTGGTCTGCATGATGCTGGGCACCATCTTCTGCAATATCTGCGATTTTTCCGAAGAATTGATGGATCGCGTGGATCGTTGGACCGCCCCGCTCTTTATTCTCTTCTTTGTCCTGAGCGGCGCGGAATTGGAATTGCATCTGTTCAAAGATCCTTTGATTGTCTGCATCGGTGTTGTCTACATTGTTTTCCGTTGCGCCGGTAAATATTTCGGCGCCCGCAGCAGCGCTCAAATGGTAAAGTGTGATTCCAACATTGTCAAATATTTAGGTATCACCTTATTCCCTCAAGCCGGTGTGGCTTTGGGAATGGCTTTGAAAGCCGAGCAGCTTGGCCCCGAAGGTGCCATTGTTGCCAACATCACCCTCTTCTCGGTCTTGATCTACGAACTGGTCGGCCCCTTCCTGACCAAGATCTCTCTGCAGAAAGCCGGCGAAATCCGCCCCGAAGGCAAGATCAGCGCCCGCGACGAGCATATGAAACAAAAACAACTGCAAAAATAAGAAAAAAATCCAGTGTGCGCTGCACACTGGATTTTTTTGACGCGCTGAAAGACTGATCAAAAATGTTTCCGAATTCGTCAAACCGTTCTCGTCGGCGTACATAGGTACGGTAGAGAGCGGTTTGGCGGATAGCAGAAAAATTCAATCAAAATCCGCATTGCTATGCGGATTTTTTCCTTATAAAAGAACATAGAGAAAGAGTATAAACTCCTTCTCTATAAAAACTTTATAAATTGGCTTTAACCTCTTTTTATTTCTTCTTTTTCTGCGGTCGGGGACTTTTTTGACAGTCTTTTATTTTTTGCGATATTTTTGCTGGAGTTTCTTTGGTGAGATGCCGTAGTGCTTGCGGAATTTCACCGAGAAATAGTTACTATCGTTGAACCCGCAGGCCAGCGCCACATCGGCGATGGAGCCGGAATTGGGCTGCTTGAGCATCGCCTCTGCCTTTTGCAGGCGCAAAAGGTTGACATATTCGCAAAAACCAAAGCCGGTTTCTTTTTTGAACATCCGCGAAAAATGCTCCGGACTGACCGAGCAAAGACCGGCAATTTCCGGCAAGGAAACTTCCGAAGAAAGGTTCTTTTGCAGATAAGCGACCGCGCGGGCGATATATTCATTGCCATCATCCACCGAGATACACCCTTCTTTATTGCGCGCAAGCAAAATAAAGAGCATATTCATATAACTGCCGAGCATCTCTTCGCTCAAAGGATCGTTCAGCTGATATTCCTTTTCGATCATATCAAAGATCCGGAACAGCTCATTGATGATGGAAGGATTGCGGTAAAGATAGGCTTTAGGGGGCAACAGCGGCATCACCGAGGCGGGAATAAACCGACGAGAACAATTGATAAGAAGGCGGGAATGCTGCGAGTTCTTATACTCGGTGTTATGAATCACCCCTTCGGGAATCAACACCAAATCACCGGGGATCAACCGATAGGATTTATGGTCGATGAAGTAGTTACAACTGCCGCCGCTGATGAAATAAATTTCGAAAAGATTATGATAATGCTTTTCTTGCTGACGATCAAACTCTGCATTACCGGTCGTTTCATGATGAAAATAAAACTGCTGCCCGTCGGCAAATTTTCGAAATTGCACCGGTTTCCACCTCCTTTTTATATATAATATCATTAAATATCAAAAAATTCAAGTATTTTCGAATAAACGTAGCAAATTTTTTATAGAAAAATAAATCTAATAGTTTTATAATATTAGTATAAATAGAAAGGAAGGTATGTATTTTGAATTACTGCACTCCCGAAAAAATGGGAATCTCCTCCGCGGATATTCAAGCGTATTTGGAATTGCTGGAACGATCAAAGCTGGCAACCCACGATTTGATTATTATGCGGAAGGATCAAATTCTCTTTGAGCATTATTGGAAACCTTTTCATAAGGATTTTAACCACCGAATGTATTCGACGACCAAAAGCTTTGTCTCTTTGGCGATCGGCTTTTTGGAGCAGGACGGATTGATCGGTCTGGACGATAAGCTGATCGATTATTTCCCCGAAGAGGCCAAAGAACTGACCGACGATTATTTCCGCGCGCTGACCATCCGCCAGATGCTGATGATGCGGACCGCCAAGCAGCGTCGCAGTTGGTTCCCCATCAAGCCGCAGGATCGGGTCTTGGATTACTTCCAAAACCCTTCCCCCACAGCGCACCACGCAGGAACCTTTTTTGAATACGACAGCAACGGCTCCTTCATTTTAGGCGCATTGGTGGAGCGAGTCAGCGGGAAATCGCTGATGGACTATATGCGAGAAAAATTCTTGGACAAGATCGGCTTTTCCGAGCAAGCGGAGATGCTTGCCTGCCCCGGTGGTCATTCCTGGAGCGATTCGGCATTGATCTGCAAGGCGACCGACCTTTTGAAAGCTGCGCAGTTTTGCATGCACAAAGGCAATTGGAACGGCGAGCAGCTTTTAAATAAAGAGTATATAGAAGCAGCCACCTCTTGCCAGGTATCGACCATTACCTCCGATTATCACTCTTATGTGTATGAAGGGTATGGTTATCAATTCTGGCGCACCCACGATAATTCCTATTTTATGAACGGGATGGGTTGCCAATTTGCCTTTTGCATCCCCGATAAGGACATTATCGTCATCTATAACGGCGATAATCAAGGCAATGATTTTGCCAGAATGCTCATCATCAATAATCTCTTTGATCTGGTGATCCGCAAGGCGCAGGATGCGCCGATGGAAGAAGATCCCCAAGCGCAGAAAGCGCTGGCGGATTATTGCTCGACTTTGGAACTTTTCCATGCCGAGGGGGCTGCGGCAAGCCCGATGGCAGAGCGCATCGACGGAACAACCTTTGAACTTGCGCCCAACCCGATGGGCATTACCAAGCTAAAATTCACCTTCGACGAAGGCGGCGGCACCCTTGCCTACACCAACGCCCAGGGAGATAAAGAGCTTTCCTTTGGTATCAACGCCAACCGCTTTGGCAAGTTCCCCCAAAAGGGCTATGCCGATCGCATCGGAACGGTGCCGGGCGACCGCCTCTTTGATTGCGCTGCATCGGGTGCTTGGGCGGACGACAACACGTTTTTTATCGATGTTCAAGTCATCGATACCTATTTCGGTCGTTTGCAAATGATATTCAGCTTCCGCGAGGATCTCAAGCTGGGCATCAAGATGATCAAAAAGGCCGAAGACTTTATGAATGAATACGAAGGGATCGCCACCGGCGACCCGATCAAAAAATAATGGAGGATTTTAAAATGAACGAAAAGATTATTCAATTTGGTGAAGGCGGATTTTTACGCGGATTTGTGGACTGGATGGTAGACATCGCCAACGAGCAGACCGATTTCGCAGGGCGGATCACTGTTGTTCAGCCCATCCAAAACGGTATGTGTGACATGCTGAGCGCGCAAGATTGCGACTATACCCATATCTGCCGCGGCATCGAGGGTGTGGATACCCGCAAGGTTACCTGCATTTCCCGCTGCGTTAAGCCTTACGAAGATTTCGACGGATATATTGCTTTGGCAGAAAACCCCGATTTCCGTTTCGTCGTATCCAATACCACCGAAGCAGGGATTGTCTTTGATAAGAAGGACAAGTTTGAAGATCGCCCCGCCAATACCTTCCCCGGCAAGCTGACTCAGCTGCTCAAGCGCCGCTTTGACATCAAGATGGGCGGATTTATCTTCCTGCCCTGTGAACTGATCAATAAGAACGGCGAAGTCCTCAAAAAATGCATTTTGGAATATGCCGACCTTTGGAATCTGGGCGAAGATTTTAAAGCCTGGATCGAAAACGAAAATATCTTCTGCAACACCTTGGTCGACCGCATCAACACCGGCTATCCCAGAGGCGAGGATCTGAATCTCGGCTGGGAAGATAATATGGCAAACACCTCCGAGTATTTCCACCTTTGGGTCATCGAAGGCTGCAAGAATCTCTTTGAGGAACTGCCTTTGGGTCAATGCGGCCTGAATGTCATTCTGACCGATAATCTGGAAATGTACCGCACCCGCAAGGTGCGCATCCTCAACGGTGCTCATACCTCTTTGGTTCCCTATGCGCTGCTTTCCGGCTTAGATACGGTCAAATCCTGCATCGATGATCCTACAATGAATGAACACCTGAAAAAGTGCATCTACGATGAGATCATCCCCACCTTGGATCTGCCCAAGGAAGAGCTGCTGGAATATGCCGATAATGTTATGACCCGCTTTGCCAACCCCTATATCAAGCATTATCTTTCTTCCATCGCCTTAAACTCGGTCAGCAAATTCAAGGTTCGTGTTCTTCCCTCCATCTTGGAATACATCAAGCGCTTTAATAAGATGCCCGAAACCTTGGTCTTCGCTTTTGCGAAATTGATCGAATTCTATCGGGTCGGCGAGACCAACGATGATGCGGATGTCACCGAATTTATGAAGAGCGCCACTGTGGAAGAGATCCTGCGCAACAAAGCGCTTTGGGATCAGGATCTGAGTTTCTTGAAGGACGAGGTATTAAAGCATGTTAATAACGAAGCTTGACAACGTTGAAGTAAACATCGAAGATGGGCATAAATACGCCGCGCGGGACATTCAAGCCGGCGAAAACATTATCAAATACGGCCAGCCCATCGGCCACGCCACCGCCGATATTAAGAAAGGCGAGCACGTACATACCCATAACGTAAAAACCAATCTCTCGGAGAAATTGGAATACACCTACACCCCCGCCGAGCTCAAGCAGGAAAAGATCGAAACCGATCGCACCTTCGATGGATATATCCGCGAGAACGGCGAGGTGGGCATCCGCAACGATGTATGGATTGTCAACACCGTCGGTTGCGTCAATAAGATCGCCGAAAAGATCGCCCAGCTGACCGGTGCCAAGCATTTCCCCCATCCCTTCGGCTGCTCTCAGCTGAATGAGGATCAGGAAGTGACCCAAAAGATCCTGCGCGGTATGGTCAACCATCCCAATGCAGGCGGTGTTCTGGTCTTGGGTCTTGGCTGCGAGAACAACAACATCGATGTTTTCAAAGAAGTTTTAGGCGAATGGAACGAAAAGCGGGTCCGTTTCTTGAGTGTTCAGGATGTGGAAGACGAAATCGAGGCCGGTGTTGCCATCGTCCGCGAGCTGCAGGAATATGCCGCTTCCTTTAAAAAGCAACCCATCCCCATCTCCAAGCTCAAGGTGGGCTTGAAATGCGGCGGAAGCGACGGTTTTTCCGGCATTACCGCCAATCCCTTGGTGGGTCGGTTCTGCGATAAGCTGGTGGCCATGGGCGGCAGCTGCGTGCTGACTGAAGTACCCGAAATGTTTGGCGCGGAGCATCTTTTGATGCAGCGTTGCGTGGATAAAGCCACCTTCCAAAAGACGGTGGATCTCATCAATAACTTCAAGGATTATTTCACCCGCCACAATCAGGTAATCTATGAAAACCCCTCGCCCGGCAATAAAAAGGGCGGCATCACCACCTTGGAAGAAAAATCCTTGGGGTGTGTGCAAAAAGGCGGTCTTTCCCCTGTTGTTGATGTTCTGAACTACGGTGATCGGGTGACCAAGAACGGTCTTTCCCTTTTGAATGGTCCCGGCAACGATATTGTGGCGGTAACCAACCTGATGGCTGCCGGCGCGCATATCATCCTCTTCACCACCGGACGCGGTACTCCCCTGGGAACCGGCGTTCCTACCATGAAGATCGCCACCAACAACTATCTAGCTACCCATAAAGCCAACTGGATCGATTTTGATGCCAGCCCCATGCTGAAGGGCGAAGATCCCACCGACGATCTGCTGAACTTGGTTTTGGCAGTAGCCAGCGGTGAGAAGACCAAAAACGAGCAACACGGCTACGAAGAAATTTCCATCTTCAAGGACGGCGTAACCCTCTAATAAAACATACTCCCGCAATGCATAAAGCATTGCGGGAGTTTTTTATTGCTTATTTTTAATTATTATGCTAAAATAGTATCAGTTTTTTGAAAAGGAGGTGCGTGGATGGCGACCCTATATCCGCTTTATTCCACCAGCAAGGGCAACTGCACCCTTTTGGTTTCCCAAGGGCGCGGGCTGCTGATTGATTGCGGTGTCAGCCGCGTTCATATTCTCAAGTCGCTGGGCGAAATCGGCTTTCCCCTCTCTGCCATCGACGGCCTGCTGCTTACCCATGAGCATAGCGACCATATCAAGGCACTGCCGATGCTGGTCAAAAAGGACCACATCCCTGTTTATGCCAGCAAAGGAACCTTGGACGCTGCCGAAACCGAAGGCACCGACCATCAAAACCAGCCCTTTGAGATCGGTCCTTTTCGCATCACCCCCATCCCCACCAGCCACGATGTGGCGGACCCTTGCGGCTATCGCATCGAGATGGAAGGAAAGGCCTTGGCGATTGTCACCGATACAGGGAAGGTAACTCCCCAGATGCAGCAAGCGCTTTGCGGCTGCCGCCTGATTATGCTGGAGAGCAACTACGATCCCGACCTTTTGGAAAACGGCGATTATCCTGCCGCCCTCAAGCGGCGGATTCTTTCCCCCAAGGGGCATCTCTCCAATAACGATTGCGCGGCGCTGCTCGCCTTATTTGCGCTGCAAGGCGAGATGAAGACTGCGGTCCTTGCCCATTTGAGCGATAATAACAACACCCCTCTCACCGCAAAAATGGCGGTAATGAACACCTTTGCCCAATACGGCATCGAAGATGTCTGCCTGGAAGTGGGCGGGCCCTTCTGCCCGCCTTTGGAGGTTTAAAAAAATGAAATGCACTGTTTATTGCACCGGCTCGCTGAAGGAAAACTATTGGCGGGATGCGGAAAAGGAATATATCAAACGAATGAGCCGTTTCGGCGGTTGGACGGTGGTGGAGCTGCCGGAAGAGCGCCTGCCCGAAAATCCATCTCAAAAAGAGATCGACACCGCCCTGACCAAGGAAGGCGAGCGCTTACTCAAGCGGCTTTCAAACAACGCCTATACCATCGCCCTTTGCGTGGAAGCCAAGCCCTTATCCAGCGAGCAATTAGCCGCCAAAGTGGCGGAAATTGCCCTTTCGGGCAAGAGCGAGATCGCTTTGATTGTCGGTTCTTCCCACGGGCTGGCCCAGCAAGTCAAAAATGCCTGCCAAATGCGGCTTTCCATCTCCCCCATGACCTTCCCCCACCAACTGATGCGGGTGCTTTTAGCGGAGCAATTTTACCGCGCCCATAAGATCAATGCCAACGAAAGCTATCATAAATAAAAAATCCGAGATGCGTTGCATCTCGGATTTTATTTTATTCTTGAGATTCCAGCTCTTCTCCGGAAGCGACCTTATCAAAGACAGCGACCACTTCCTCGGAGGGTGCGGGAGTCAGCAGGGTGACAACCACTGCGACAATACCGCCTACAATGAAGCCGGGGATAATCTCATAGATTCCCAGACCCTTCAAGAAGACCAGCCACAGAATATCCACAGCGGCACCTACCAGAATACCGGCGACAGCGCCTTGGAAATTCAACCGTTTCCAGAAAAGGGAAAGCAAAATAACCGGACCAAATGCCGCGCCAAAGACACCCCAAGCATTTTCGACCAGACCCATAATAGTACCGGAATTGGGGTTGGCAGCGATCAGAACTGCGATGATAGAGATGGCAAGAACCACCAATCTGCCCGCCCAGAGCATCTCCTTTTCGGAGGCCTTATTCTTGCGGATGATCGGCTTATAAACATCCACCGAGAAGGCGGAAGCGGAAGCCAGCAGCTGGGAATCGGCGGTGCTCATTGCTGCTGCCAGAATAGCCGAGAGCAGCAAGCCGCTGACCAATGCGGGGAAGATCTTGCGAACCATGGTGATAAAGACCACCGAGCTATCGGCAATTTCGCCCAGGAAGAGGTGCCCGATGATACCGGCTGCCACCGAGAAGACCAAGATCAGCGCCGTCCAGGTGATGCCGATTTTGGCACTCTTCTTCACATCCTTATCGGAGCGCAAGGACATAAAGCGGATGATGATATGGGGCATACCGAAATAGCCCAAGCCCCAGCCCAAGCCGGAGAGGACATCCTTCCAATTGGCAAAGAGGTTCCAATAATTATCGGGAAGCTGGCCCATCGAGACCGCGCCATCACCGCCCTGAATCAACGCCAACGCGAAAATGGGAGCGATCAGCAACGCGCCCAGCATCAGCAAGCCTTGGAAGAAATCGGTCCAGCAGACAGCGGAAAAGCCGCCCAAGAAAGTATAGCAGATAATAATCAGCGCGGCGACATACATCGCGACAGTGGCATCAATGCCCATAACGGTATTGAACAATGTTCCGCAGGCTTTGATGCTGGATGCGGCATAGATGGTATAAGCGACCAAAAAGATGATGGCGCAGATGACCTGCAGCGCATTATTTTTGCTCATAAAGCGGTTGGTTAAGTATTGAGGGATGGTGATAGAATCATTCGCAGCAATGGAATATCTGCGCAGGCGCGGTGCCTGAACCAGCCAACTGACGGTATAGCCGATGCCCAGACCGATCGCGATCCAAGCCTGACCGATACCCATCGCGTAAATCGAGGCAGGCAAGCCCATCAAAACCCAAGCACTCATATCCGAAGCGCCCGCAGAAAGGGCAGAGACCCAAGGTCCCATCTGGCGCCCGCCCAAGAAATATCCCTTATCGCCGCCGGATTTGGAGCGTACAAAAAAGTATACGCCGATACCGACCATAAATAAGAGATATACGATAAATACAATCATTTCAGCATTAAACATCTCTATTTCTCCTTCTTTAGAATGAAAATATAAATATAAATTTTATTTTACAACAAATATAAAAAGATTGCAAGAATTTTTCATTTTAGCATCAAAGGTTCCATCGTCATTCATCACTCTTTTTGATGAACGTTATTTATAAGTTCTGAATAAGAAGGTCACAATCTGACCACGGGTGCAGGTGGCATCGGGAGCAAATTTGCCGGCTTCCACCCCGTTTGTAATCTGATTTTTTACTGCCCAGAGAACAGCATCGTAGTAGTAGGCACCATTCTTGACATCCTTAAAAGAATTGGTGCCGCCGGCAACCGGCTTATTCCCTGCGCGCCAAAGGAAGGTGACTACCTGACCGCGGGTGCAGGTGGCATCGGGGGAAAAATGGGTCGCATCCATTCCGTTGGTAATTCCCTTTTCCACCGCCCAAAGAACCGCATCATAATAATATGCCCCTGCCTTCACATCCTCAAAGGGATTCCGCTTGGTGCTTGGCGTCGGCTTTCCTGCGGCGCGCCACAAAAATGTGACAATCTGGCCGCGGGTGCAGGTGGCATCGGGAGCAAAGGAATTCTCCCCCATTCCATTGGTAATCTCTTCGTTTACTGCCCAAAGAACCGCATCGTAGTAATAGGCGCCCGCTTTAATATCCTTGAAGGAAATCGGCAGTTTTGTTCCCGACGCAGTGATGGTTTGAGTTTTTTTACAAGCGGAGCAGGTGCGGGTTTTGGTGCCGTCCTTGGCAGAGGTGGCATCATTATTATAAACATATTCGCCAAAGGTATGGGGGCGATTCCCGCTTTCAAAATCGCTCGGGACACATTTACTGCAGGCGGTATAGCGCGCCGCTTTTGCCTCGCTGAGACTCTTGGCGATGGGATTCTTCATATTGGAGCAAGCGGCGCTTGCGTGGTATTTGGTTCCGCTCGCTGTGACATAAACTGTGCGGGCGGGGCAATAGGAAATTTCCGAATTTTCCAATGTGCTGTTGTTGTAGGTAATCCGACCGTCGGCGACCTCCAAAAGCACTGTCCCATCGCGGTCGGTGCGGTAGATATTGGCACACACAGCAGACAATCGATTCAATGCCGCTTGGGTGGGATGGCCATAAGAATTTCCGCTTCCCACCGAGATGACCGCCACGTTCGGCGAGGTCGCCTGCAAAAATGCCGCGGTGGATGAGCTGGCAGAGCCATGATGCCCCACCTTCAGAATATCGATATCCATATCTTTCTTCGATGCGACCAGATCTTCTTCCACTTCTTTGGAAATATCACCGGTCAGCAAAAGGGAGGTCGCTCCGCAGGATACCTTTAAAACCACCGAAGCATCGTTGGCATTGGAATAGCCCTTACCATCGCTGACCACATCCACCCGCGCATCCCCCAGCAACCAGAAATCCCCTTCGTCGGCTGCCAAGGCAGAGCTTTTGGGTTCATTGGCGATGGCATTCATATACTTTTGGTAAATCGCTGTTTGCGCCACATAGGAAGAATAAACGCTGGCATTTACCTGATAATTTTCATAGACTGCAGGCATTCCGCCGATATGGTCTTCATCGGGATGGCTGGAAAAGACATAGTCTATTTTTTGAATTCCTTTGGCATCCAAAAAATCCAACACACTTTGGGCATTTTGGGCTTTTCCTGCATCCACCAGCATGGTGGCTCCTTCGCTGGCGATAAAGACCGCATCTCCCTGTCCGCAATCGATAAAATACACCGCCATATCCGCAACTCCCTGCGCGGTTACAGCAGGAATCATCCCAATCAACAGAACTATGGCCATTAAAACAGAAAATATTCGTTTCATCTTTTTTCTCCTTGAGCTTTTCACCAATCGATGATCTTCAGCGAAAATTACCTTTTTTTATTTTTAATTATAGCATCCATTTTTTATCTCTGCAACCTTGACATAAAAAACAAAAGCACCCGATAGGGTGCTTTAAATTTGGTGGAGATAACAGGATTCGAACCTGTGACCCCTTCGATGTGAACGAAGTGCTCTAACCAGCTGTGCTATACCTCCATTGCGCGTATTGTATTATAACGCTATTTTAAATAATTGTCAAGAATTAATGATTGACAAAAAGGAATAATTTATTATATACTATACAAAAATGAGAATCGTTCTCAAATTCAAGAAAGGCGGTGCATTATGGCGCATTATCAGACAAAGTCGCGAAAGCAGATTCTGGAGCTGATGGGTCGCAACCCCGATCAAGCCTATACAGCCGATGCTTTGGCAGAAGCCTTAGCGAAGCAATACGGCGCAGAAGCACCGGGCAAAAGCACCGTTTACCGCTTGGTCGGGAAGATGGCGGAGGAGCAACTGCTCCATAAAAGCGAGCAGGACGGAACCCGCTGCGCCCTTTATCGGAAAGCGGGCGAGCATTGCCACGAGCATCTGCATTTAAAGTGCTTGGATTGCGGCAAGCTGATGCATATGGAAGAAGAGCAATCGGCGCTGCTTTTAAACGAGATTTTTCGAAAAAACGGCTTTACGGTGGATGAATATCGCTCGGTCTTATTCGGGCGGTGCGGTTGCCGCGAAAAAGGAGGGAGCGAGCGATGAAACGAATTCTTCCCTTCCTTTTGATTTTTGCGCTGCTTTTGGGCGGATGCGCCGCGCCAAAACCGCAAAAGGAAAAGCCCTTGATCCTCTGCACCCTCTTTGCGACCTATGATTGGACGCGGAACATCTTGGGAGAACAAGCAGACCGCTTTGACCTGCAGCTTTTAGGCAACGGCGCAGATCTGCACAGTTTTGAGCCCTCCGCCTTAGATTTTGCGACCTTGCAACAAGCCGATCTTTTGATCAGCAACGGTGGATCTTCCGAAGATTGGCTGCCGAAGGGTCAACAAGACAACCTGAATTTAGCAGAGCACTCCACCCTTTTGGCGCTCCCCCACGACCATACCGAAGAACAACACGAACACATTGAGGATGAACACACCTGGCTTTCGATTCAAAATGCACAAAAAGGGGTCGATGCCATCTATGATGCACTTTGTTCCCTCGCGCCGGAACTGCAATCGGAACTGCAAGCCAATACCACCGCCTATAAAAAGCAGCTGGCAGAGCTGGACAAGGCATATCAAACGGCTTGCAGCGAAGCGAAAAACCGCGTTTTAGTCTTTGCTGACCGCTATCCTTTCCGCTATCTTGCCGCGGACTATGATCTGACCTGCTATGCCGCCTTCGACGGTTGCTCTGCCGAGACCGAAGCAAGCGCCGCCACCATAGCAATGCTGGCGAGTGCGGTCGATACCCATCGGGTGCCTGCTCTTTTGATTTTGGAGCAATCCAAACCGGATTTGGCACAGACGGTGATGGAAAGCGGCAAAGCAAAAAATCTGAAGATTTGGACCTTGGATGCGATGCAATCGATGGACCAAGACGCTCTTTTGCAGGCTTCCTATCTTGATATTATGAATAAAAACTTAGAGACATTAAAGAAAGCGATGAACTGATATGGCGCAATTAGAATGCCACAATTTAACACTCGGCTATGAAGGAGCCATTGTAGCCAAAGGGATCGATTTTTCCTTAAATAAAGGCGACTACCTTTACATTTTAGGGGAAAACGGTTCGGGAAAAAGCACCTTGGCAAAAGCCATCTTACGATTGAATCACGCCCTTTCGGGCGAGATCCTTTTTGGCGACGGTTTAAAGCCGAACAGGATCGGATATCTCCCCCAGCAGACGCCGTCCCAAAAGGATTTTCCCGCCTCGGTGCAGGAGATCGTTCGCTCGGGCGGATTAAACCACGGCGGGCTTTTCCCCTTCTATTCCAAGTCGGAAAAAGAGCGTGCAACGGCGGTGATGGAACAGCTTCAACTGTTGCCCTTGAAAAACCGCTGTTTTCGCGAGCTTTCGGGCGGGCAACAGCGCAAGGTGCTTTTGGCGCGGGCGTTGATGGCCACCCGCGAACTTCTTTTGCTGGATGAGCCTGCGGCGGCGCTGGATCCCTATGCCACCGCCGAACTATATGAGACCATTCATCAATTAAACAAGCAGCAAAACATCACCATTATTATGATCTCCCACGATCTGGAAGCGGCAAAAAAATATGCCGATAAAATCCTGCACATCGGCAAGGATTCCGCCTTTTTCGGCTCCTCCGAGGCTTATTTTGAAGGAGGGATCGGCAATGCTTGAGATGATGCAACAGATCGGATATATCCTTTCCTTCCCCTTTGCTTGGCGGGCATTGATCGTCGGCATCTTAGTGGCGCTTTGCGCCTCCCTTTTAGGGGTTTCGCTGGTACTCAAGCGGATGAGTTTTATCGGGGACGGGCTTTCCCATGTGGCCTTCGGGGCGCTGGCGATCGCCACCGCATTAAAGCTTTCTGATGAGCTGCTTTTGGTTCTGCCCATTACGGTGATTGCGGCGGTTCTTTTGCTGCGCAGCGGCAAAAAGGCAAAGATCCGCGGAGATGCCTCGCTGGCGCTTTGGGCGGTGGGTTCTTTGGCGCTGGGCTATCTGATCATCAACCTTTTCGGCAACGGCGGAAACATTGCCGGCGATGTCTGCACCACCCTTTTCGGCTCCACCTCCATCCTCACCTTGAAGGATGCCGATCTTTGGATCTGCGGCATTATGGCGGCGGTGGTGATTTTACTTTACTTTTTATTTTATCGCCAAATTTTTGCAGTCACCTTCGATGAAGAGTTTGCGGCAGCGACCGGACTGCATACCCAAGCCTATCAACTGCTGATCGCCACCATTACCGCCGTTGTCATCGTTATTGCAATGAATCTGGTGGGCTCCCTTTTGATCTCTGCTTTGGTCATTTTCCCCGCCTTGGCGGCGATGCAGGTCTTTAAGCGGTTTCGCGATGTCATTCTCTGCTCCGCAATGGTGGGGGTCGGGGCGGCAGCTTTGGGGATTTTGATCTCCTTTGCCCCTGCAAAAAATCCCATTCCGATGGGCGCCACTGTGGTGGCGGTGAATCTGGCGGTCTTTTTGATCTTTGCGCTGGTCAGCAAATTAAAAAGGTTTACAAAATCAAGAAAATAATCTATAATAAGCATAGATATTGAACGAAAGGACTCACCGACTATGCCCTTACCTATCATCACCATTGGCCGCTCTTTCGGGTCGGGCGGGCGCCTGATCGGTCAGAAGGTTGCCACCTTATTAAATATTCCCCTCTATGATCGGGAGCTGATCGCCCTGACCGCCGAACGCAGCGGATTCCACGAAGCGGTGGTGGAGCAGATGCAGCAGGATCGCCCCGCCAGCCTGCTTTATACCTTAAACCACGCTTCCATTGAAGTTCCTTTGCAGGATAAGGTCTTTTTTGCGCAAGCCAAAGTCATCAAAGAATTGGCGGCGCAAGGCCCTTGCGTCATCGTCGGGCGGTGTGCCGACAGTATTTTGGAGCAGGATTTCCATACCTTAGAGGTGTTTATCCACGCACCCTTAGAGCTGCGAGCGGAGCGCGCCGAAAAGGTTTATCGGCTGGAAGCCAAAAACTTCAAAAATCTGGTCAAGAAAAAGGATAAAGCCCGCAAGTCTTATTATGACTATTTTACCCATCGGGTCTGGGGCAAAGCCGATCACTATGATCTTTGCATCAACAGCGCCATCGGCATCGATCTGGCGGCAGACCTTATTGCCCGCGCCGCCCGCGAGATGGCAGAAGAATGAAAACAAAAAACGACGAACGAAGGAAACACCTTCATTCGTCGTTTTTTTACATATATAACAGTTTACAGACAAGCCGGACGCCACATTCGATACAGGCGTTGCACGCTGTTCGGTTTTCTGCCTTAATGGTTTTGCAGGGAATGGCCCCGCATTGCTCTTCAAAGGCTTTGCCAAGCTCGGCGGCGACCTCATACGTTGCCTGCTTGGTGGAGGCATCCTTGCCCGCTGCATTTTTCAGCCCCGCCACAAAGATGGCGCCGCTCAAGGCACCGCACGCCTGCTCGCGGCTACCCATTCCAGCGCCGAATCCTTCCAGCGCTTTGGCTGCCAATTCCTTGGGCATTCCCAATTCTTCGGCGAAGGGAACCCCCACCGCCTGCGCGCAATTAAACCCTTGCTTATGCAGATCGGCGGCCTCTTTTAATTTTTGATCGATCATTTTATCTCTCCTTAATTAAACGCAGATAAAATTCCACCGTTTTGCCGATGGTTTCCAAGGGGATGCGTTCATCATTGCCATGGATGCTGGCGCGTTCTTCCTTGGAGAGCGCCATCGCCGAGAAGCGATAGACCTTATCGGAAAGATCCCGATAATGCCGCGAATCGCTGCAGGCGAGCATCAAATAGGGCGAAACCAGAACACCCTCCCAAGTACCGCGGATGGCGGCGGAGAGTTGCTCCCATTCTTCACATGCGGTTTGGGAAACCGGCGAAGGATCGCAGCCTTCCATCAGATTGATCTCAATTTTAGGATCGTTGACGGTCTTGCGGATATAATTCAAGGTGGATTCCACCGACTCCCCGCTGATGATCCGCAAGTTGGCGGTCATCCGCGCATAGGGCGGAAGAACATTTAAACCTTTGCTGCCCTGCATCGTGGTGAAGGCGCAGGTGGTACGCATCAGGGCATTAAGTTCGCCGCCGGATTTTTTGCAGATCATATCTAAAATCGGCAAAAAGCACCAAAGGTTGGCGAAAATTATTTTATAAACGAAGGTGGAATGGCGGCCAAGAACATTAAACATTCCCTTTGCCGCTGCAGTCAATCTGCGGGGCGCGGGATGATTTTCCATCCGCACACAGGCGGAAGAAAGCATCCCCACCGCGGTATGGGGCGGGGGCGATGAGGCATGACCGCCGTTTCCGCGCACTTCAAAGGACACATTCATCAAGCCCTTTTCAGCGATACCGACCACCGCGCAGGGGCGGGAAACACCGGGGAAGATATTTTCCACCACCGCACCGCCTTCATCCACCACCATCGCGGGATGGATGCCATGGTCTTTAAACCATTGGACGATGGCGGGCGCGCCGTTACCATTGATTTCTTCATCGCCGCCAAAGGCAAGATAAATATCTTTTTTGGGGATGAAGCCTTGGGAGATCAACTGCTCGGCCGCCTGCAGGACACCATTGAAGGTGGCCTTGGTATCCAAGGTGCCGCGCCCCCAGAGGACACCATCTTCGATGATGCCTTCAAAGGCGGGCTTTTGCCAATTTTCTTCCACCACCGAAACCACATCATAATGCGCCATCAAAACGGTGGGGGCCCCTTCTTCCCTGCCCTTCCAATGGAAGAGCAGCGCGCGGGGATCGGGGCGATGCAGAACGCAGGTTTTATAAACATGGGGGAACATCGCAGGAAGCAGCGCCAGCAATTTTTCAAATTCGGCTTCCTCTTCCTTGGATTTATCCTTATCCGAGATGGTTTTGCAGCGGATCATTGCCTGCAGGTCATCGATGGCCTTTTGGGCATCGAATTGGGGCGTTTCCGCATCCAAGGTTGCTTCGGGGAGCGGCTTAAAGCAAGCCGCGCGAAGCAACACCACCGCCAAAAACAACGCGATCAATGCTAAAATTATCCAAAGAACGATCATTTAGATTTTTCCTTTCTTATAAAGCACTCTGGCCACCGCGATGGCGATCAGGGCACCGATGGGAACAAAGATACCTACCAAACCATCCAAGCCCGAAACTCCGCAGAAGGGCAGAATGATATAGATCGCCAACATTACAGAAACCGGCGCGATCGCCAATTTCCAGTTGCGGGAGATATAAACCACACCCAACGCACCGAACAATGCGGGAAGGATATTATTGAAGGCCGGCTCTAAAGTGGGGCTTTCCAAAATCGGAGTGATGGGGACGATCAGAAGAACACCCAAAGCGATGATCAGAATGGTCACAATGGAGGAGGTGGCGACAGCGATGGTGGAGATGATCTCTCCTTCCTTGCTGCCCGCCTTCACTTCGGCATTTTCCATTGCGTTCATGGCGCAGGGCGCTTTCAGGTTGGTGATATTTCCGGTGACAAAGGCAAGATAAGAGCTGCCCGCACCGAGCATCGGGATATAGGTAAAGACTTCGATCAAGCCAACGGTCCAGAAAATGGGAGCAACGCCGATCAAGCCTTTCAGGATCACTCCCCAATCGGGGCGCAGGTTAAAAAGGATCGCCACCAGCAGCGGGAAGGATGCGATGGCGACTGCGGCGATCGCGCCCCAGACGCGGCCATCGATATGGATTTGTTCGTCATAGTTTCTTTTTTTCATTGCAATCAACCTCCGATCCAATTGGTAATGGGAATGGCGGATAACATACCCACCAGCATACATACCGGCAAGGCATAGTCATTGATCCAATTCCATTTCGTAACCTTGATCAGCAAGCCAAACAATGCCATACAAACGGCGGAAACGATCATAACAAAGACCGGAATCCAGCCTGCAAGACCGGTATTGATATTGCAGAAGATCAAGCCCATAAAGGCGCTGATCATACCCATAAACAATGCGGCGGTAACAAGCTCGCCCCATTTTTTATCCTTATTGCGCAGGTTGACCATACCGCCCTGAATCTTTTTGCAAAGGATGGGGACCAGAATCAGACCGACGATGATGCCGATGGTCATAACAATGGAGATATTCAAAAATTGCTCACCCGAAACAACGGTAGCCGAATCGGAAAGGGAGGTTCCCGCTGCTTTGGCGGCATTTTCTGCCGCAGTCAACTCATAAGTAAGCGCGCCGATGACCGAAAGGCGCAGCCAAGGCAATGCCAGCCCCAATTTCTTGGAGAGCACCAAAACACCCATCAAAATGGAGACAGCGGGCGCGATGGTGAAGATGGCGGAAGAGATGACGGTCTTACGCAGTTTGCTTGTGGCGATGCCCATCTCCTTGCCCGCCTTCCATGCGCGGATCAAAAAGAAGATGGATTGCGCTAAAACCAGCAGCAAAATGGCGCCGACGATGATAAACAAAATCGGACTGTTCAAACTGAATTTCATAGATTCTTTTCTCCTTTAGCTTCTGAAATATTGATAGATATTACATTCCAAGGTGCCGTTATAGACCTTGCGGCGTTTATCGGCGGGGCGACCGAAGAGCTTTTCAAACTCTTTTTCGGGGGCAATAACGAAATACCGCCAGCCCGGCTGCTTCAAAAAGACCTTGCCCATCACCTTGTAAAGTTCCCGCGCCTGCTCCACATCCAAAAGGCGCTCGCCATAGGGCGGGTTGGTCACCACCATTCCCCGCGGGGTATCCATTGTGAAATCCTTGACATCGCGCGCCGCAAAGGTCAGGCAATCGGCCACCCCTGCCCGCTTGGCATTATCCAAGGCGATGGCGGCCATTTTGGGATCGATATCAAAGCCAAAGCCGCGAAATTCAATATCCTTTTTGGCTTGGGAACGCGCCACCTTGCGGCGCTCCTGCCAAAACTCGCGGGGCAGGCTTTGCCAATTTTCCGCCGAAAAGCCTCTGCCGATGCCCGGCGCCATATTCCTTGCCAGCATCGCCCCTTCAATCAGCAGCGTTCCGCTGCCGCAGAAGGGATCATAAAGCATGGTATCGGGATAGGGGCGTGCCAGCATACACATCGCAGCCGCCAGCGTTTCCCGCAGGGGCGCGGGCTGGGCGGCGGGGCGATAGCCGCGCTTATGCAGAGCATTCCCCGAGGTATCCAGCATCAGAACCGCCCGATCCTTAAAGATGGAAAAGCGCACGCTGAACAGCGCGCCGCGCTCGGAAAAAATGGAGCGTTTATAATGCCCCTCCAGCCGACGAACGATGGCTTTTTTCACAATCGATTGGCAATCGGGAACGCTATGCAATTTGGAATTGAGGGCATGGCCCTTCACCGGGAAGCGGCCATCCTCTTCGATCCATTCTTCCCAAGGGAGCTTACGCACCCCTTCGAAAAGTTCTTCAAAGCTACGGGCGGGAAACTCGCCCAGAACGATCTCCACTCTCTGCCCCGTTCGCAGCCATAAATTGGCATCAACAATGGTTTCTTTGGTGCCTTCAAAAAAGACTCTGCCGTTTTCGGTCTGGACCGCTTGGGCGCCGATATTCTTCAATTCCTGCGCCACCAGAGATTCCAAGCCAAACAAGCAGGGGACGCAGCATTTCATCATCTTCATAATTTTCCTCGCTTTAAACTTAATGCATTTATTTTATCACAATTTGAAAGAAATGGAAACCTTTTTATTGTAATTTCCCGACGAAATCTTTATAATAGGTATATGAAGATTTATACATTCAGCGATTATTGCAAAGATACCTTCGGCGAAAAGCTTTATAAAATTTCGCTGGACGGAGGATTCAGCTGCCCCAACCGCACCGACCGCGACCATGGCGGTTGCGCTTTCTGCGCCGGAGGGAGCGGCTTTTTTTCGGCTGCCCAAATCGATGAGGCCAAGGCGCAGGTGGCAAAGAAATATAAGGGCGAGCGATTTATCGCCTATTTCCAATGCTATACCAATACCTACGCCCCGCTCCAACGACTAAAGGAAATGTACTTGCCGATCGCCGCGCGGGAAGATATTGCCGCCATCGCCATCGGCACCCGCCCCGATTGCCTGCCACCCGAAACGATCACCTTCTTGGGCGAGCTTTCCCAAATCAAACCGCTTTTCATTGAGTTGGGGCTGCAGACTGCCAACGATCAGACCGCCCAAAGCTTTGGGCGGGGCTACCCCACCGCCTGCTTTATGGAGGCGGTGAGAGCGCTGAAGGCATACCCTCGCATCCATACCGTCGCCCACTTGATGATCGGGCTGCCCAATGAAACCAAAGAGGACCTTTTAACCACGATCGACGCGGTCAATCGGGCGGAAATCGACGGTGTAAAATTACACCTCTTGCACATTTTAGAGGGTACCCCCTATGCCGACCTTTATCGGCAAGGGCTGATCCGCCCGCTCACCCTGGAAGAATACGCCGATCTGCTGATCATCGCCCTAAAAGCGCTCAAGCCACGTACTGTGATCCACCGCATCACCGGCGACGGTGCCAAAGCCTTGCTGATCGCACCTCTTTGGAGCGGTGATAAAAAGAGAGTTCTCAATTATCTCCACCAACGGATCCGAAAGGCTTGAGATGACAAAAAATGATTTTTGTAGTTTTTATACAAAAATCTTTTAATTTTTTGAAAAGATTGTGTTATTAAAAGTTATAAAAAATAATCTGCTTTTATTGACATTTCTTTTATATAGTGTTATCATTTAATTGACCTTACGATAATCGCAGAAAATACTGCGATCTGCTCGCAAGGAGTTTATCGACCGAACGGGCAGTTTGCATTTTGCGAACTGTCCTTTATTATGCAAAACAGGAGGAAAAAACTATGGAAGCATGGAATGGATTTAAGGGCGGACGTTGGCAAAAAGAGATCGATGTTCGCGACTTCATTCAAAGAAACTATACCCCGTACGAAGGCGATGAGCAATTCTTAACTCCCGCCACCGAGCGTACCGCCAAGTTATTGGAAAAATTTGAGGCTCTTTTGAGAGAAGAAGCCGCAAAGGGCGGCGTTTTGGACATCGATACCGAGACTGTCACCTCGTTGACTGCTTATAAGCCCGGTTATATCGACAAGGAGAACGAATTGATTGTCGGTCTGCAGACCGATGCTCCTCTGAAGCGCGGTGTCAACCCCTTCGGCGGTATCAATATGTCCAGAAAAGCCTGCAAAGCTTATGGCTATGAGCTTTCTCAAAAGATCGAGCAGGAATTCCAATTCCGCACCACCCATAACGACGGTGTTTTCCGCGTCTATAACGAAGCCATCCGCGCCGCGCGTCACAGCGGTATTATCACCGGTCTGCCCGATGCCTATGGCCGCGGCCGTATCATCGGTGACTATCGCCGTGTTGCCCTCTACGGTGTGGACAAACTGATCGAAGAAAAGCAAAAGGATAAGCAGGAACTTTCCGCCAGAGCGATCGATTACAAAACCATTCGTCAGGTGGAAGAACTTTTCCAACAGATCAGCTTCTTGAACAAGATGAAAGAAATGGCCGCGCTTTACGGCTTCGACATTTCTCGCCCCGCCGAGACTGCAAAAGAAGCAATCCAATGGCTGTATTTTGCCTATCTGGGTGCCATCAAAGAGCAAAACGGCGCGGCAATGAGCTTGGGCCGTACCGCCACCTTCTTGGACATTTATATTCAAAGAGATATCGAGAGCGGCATTTTGGACGAGACCGGCGCACAGGAACTGATCGATGATTTTGTTCTGAAATTGCGTTGCGCCCGTCATCTGCGCACCCCCGAATACAATGATCTTTTCGCAGGCGATCCGATGTGGATCACCGAAGCGCTGGGCGGTATGGGCGAAGACGGTCGGACCTTGGTTACCAAGAACACCTTCCGTTTCCTGCACACCCTTTACAATTTGAAGCCTTCCGCAGAGCCCAATCTGACCGTTCTTTGGTCCCGCGGTTTGCCCAAGGCATTTAAGCGCTATTGCGCCAAGGTTTCGGAAGAGACCTGCTCCATCCAATACGAGAACGACGATGTTATGCGCCACTATTATGGCGACGATTATGCCATCGCCTGCTGCGTTTCCGCTATGCGCGTCGGCAAAGATATGCAGTTCTTCGGCGCTCGTGTCAACCTTGCAAAACTGTTGCTTTACAGTTTGAACGGTGGTCGCGACGAAAAGAACGGCGAACAAGTCGGCCCCAAGATGCCTGTTTACGAAGGCGAGTATCTCGACTTCGAGGTTGTTGTAGAGCGTCTGGACTACTATCGCGAGTGGTTGGCTAAGACTTATGTCACCGCGATGAATATGATCCACTTTATGCACGATAAATACTGCTATGAGAAGACCCAAATGGCATTGCACGATACCGATGTTCATCGCTTTATGGCCTTCGGTGTGGCAGGTCTTTCGGTTCTGACCGACTCCCTTTCCGCCATCCGCTATGCCAAGGTGAAGCCCATCCGCAATGAAGATGGCCTGATCGTTGACTTTGAGACCGAGGGTGAATTCCCCATGTATGGTAACGACGACGACCGCGCCGATGCGATCGCTCAGAAGCAGACCAAACTCTTCCTGCAAGAGCTCAAAAAGATCCCCACCTATCGCGACGCCGAGCATACCCTTTCGGTATTGACCATCACCTCCAACGTGGTATACGGCAAAAAGACCGGTTCCACCCCCGATGGCCGTAAGGCAGGCGAGCCCTTCGCTCCCGGTGCCAACCCCATGCACGGCAGAGAAAAGAACGGCGCTTTGGCTGCTCTCAACTCCATGGCGAAGCTTTCCTATGATATCTGCAGAGACGGTATCTCCAACACCTTCTCGGTAGTTCCCTCCGCTTTGGGCAATGATCCCGAAGAGCGCAAGAACAAGCTGACCGCCATCATCGACGGTTACTTTGCTCAAAAAGCACAGCACATCAATGTGAACGTTCTCAAGCGGGAAACCTTGCTGGATGCGCAGGCACATCCCGAATTATATCCCAACCTGACCATCCGTGTTTCGGGCTATGCGGTCAACTTCCATAAGCTTTCCAAGGCCCAGCAGGATGAGGTTATCTCCCGTACCTTCCACGAGGCTATGTAATGCAAGGGTTTGTTCATTCCTTTGAATCAATGGGTTGCGCCGACGGGCCCGGCGTTCGCTTTATCGCCTTTTTGCAAGGATGCCCCTTGCGATGCGCTTATTGCCATAATCCGGACACGTGGACGCCCCAACAAGGGCAGGTTTATTCTGCTTCGGACGTTGTGGAAAAAGCGATGCGCTACCAAACCTATTTTGGTAAAGACGGCGGTATCACTGTCTCGGGCGGTGAACCGCTGGCGCAGAGCAAATTTCTCATTGAACTTTTAAAGCTTAGCAAAGAACACGGGCTGCATACCGCTATCGACACTTCCTGCTCTGCAGGAGAGTCGGATTGGGCGCAGGTGTTGAACTACACCGATCTGGTCCTTGCCGATCTGAAGTTTGCCACCGAAGAAGCCTATCAAAAGCACTGTGGCGGCAGCTTGGAAACCGTACTGCGGTTTTTAAAAGCCACCGAGGCCGCGGGTGTGGATCTTTGGATCCGCCATGTGGTCGTGCCCGGTCTGACCGATAAGGATCTGCCGGAGATCATCAAAATTGCTTCGCAGTTTTCAAATCTCAAGCGGATCGAGCTTCTACCCTTCCGCAAGCTTTGCAAGAGCAAATACGAAAATTTGGGTATCCCCTTCCCCCTCATCGATACCCCCGAATGCGATGCTGCGCTTTTGGAATCCCTCAAAGCGCAGATCCCCGAAC
>JAZTXG010000027.1:0-17048 GCA_045636365.1 Eubacteriales bacterium | reverse complement strand
CTGCCAACGCTTTGGCCGCCCGCACCCACGAATATATCCGCGCCCACAGCAAAGAGCCCTTAACCGCAAAAAAAGTGGCAGAGGCGTTGGGGTTTCACCCCGACCACCTTTCACGGGTGTTAAAGGGGTGTTACGGATTGACTTTGGTGCAAGACATTACGGCCCAACGGCTGGAACGGGCCAAGCGGCTGTTACAATCCACCGACTGGACGGTGACCCGCATTGCCCTGGAATTGGGCTGGCAGGACGGAAATCTTTTTGAGAAATTTTTTCGGTATCACACCAAGACTACCCCCACCGCTTATCGGGATAGTTTTAATAACGTTCACACCAATTATCAATAAAAAAGGGGCTAAAGTTTTTCGGCGGTGCGGATTTTTCTGCACCGCTAAAATTATTTTAAAAAATGCTTGACATTTTTATTTGTTTGGTATATACTAATATGCGTCGCAGAAATGCGGGTGTAGCTCATCTGGTAGAGCGCAACCTTGCCAAGGTTGAGGTAGCGAGTTCGAGCCTCGTCACCCGCTCCAGAAAAAACCCTCTTTTGCAAAATGCAAAAGAGGGTTTTTTCAATGATGTCTGCCTGCGGCAAATGATGGCACTTCGTTAATGATGCCGCTAGCGCTAATGATGTCGGCTTCGCCTAATATATTGGGCAGACATCGCATCATTGCGAATATAATGAGCAACATCATTATGCAAAGCATAACATCATATCGCCAACGGCGATGTATCATTGAAAAGAGTTTTTTGATACACAAAAAATGCAACCATCCTTTTTCGATGGTTGCATTTTTTCATTATTGCTCGATCATATCCAGCAGTTGCTTTTTGGAGCGGGCGCCCACCGCTTGGGCAGTCACCTTACCTTCTTTGATAACAAAGAGGGTGGGGATGCTCATAACACCATATGCTGCGGCAAGCTCTTGATTTTCGTCCACATCCACTTTGCAGACCTTGATCTCGGGATGCTCCTCAGCGATCTGATCCAAAACCGGTGCCAGCAGCTTGCAGGGGCCGCACCAGGTGGCAAAGAAATCCAGCAAAACAGGTTTTTCGCTCTGCAGAACTTCCGCTTCAAAGGTTTCTTTATTGATTTTCAATGCTGCCATGTTTGGATTCCTCCGTTTTGATAATATTTATAACCTCCGCAAGATTGCGGATATTATAATCAATATGATATTCTTCGGGCAGGGGAATATTCTTGGGATTATAAAAAACAGTGCGGATTTTAGCGTTCATTCCGCCGCGGATATCGCCGGTCAGCGAATCGCCGACAATGATACACTCCTCTTTTTTAAAGGGGATAGCGGCAAAGACCGCGTCAAAAAACCGAATGTCCGGCTTTTCAAAGCCGATCCGCTCGGATATAAAGATGCCGTCCAAAAGCTGATTCAGGCCGCTTTTTTGCAGCTTGCGGTCCTGCGCCACCGCGGTTCCGTTGGTGACCGCATATTGCTTTATCCGTCCTTTGAGCGCCTTTACCGCCTCTTCGCCACCATCGCAAAAGAAGGCGTGATCGCCCAAATGAAATTGGTAGGCGTCATTGAATTGAGGGACACATTCGGTGGGCAATCCTTCCAGAGCAAAAAACTCCATGAACCGCCCTTCCAGAACCTCAGGTTTGGTGCATTCACCTCTCTCCAGCCGTTGCCACCATTTGCGGTTGATCTGCGAATAGCGCGAGAGCATTTCATCGGTACATTCGCCCAAATCAAATTTGGCAAAGCAGGTGCGGATGCCGTGCTTTTCCGCCTTCAAAAAATCCAGCAGTGTTCCGTCAATATCCCATAATACGGCCTTAATCATAGCAAATACCTCAAAAAATGCGGGGAAGCAGTTTGTGCTTCCCCGCGGATTTTAATTATTCTTCGTTTGCTTTTTGCGCATTCTCCATATCGATCAGCGCATCCTTGCGGGAAAGGTTATAGCGGCCCTTGGAGTCGACCTCCATGAACTTAACCCAGATCTCGTCGCCTTCGCTCAGCAGATCCTCGACCTTTTCAACGCGCTTCTTATCCAGCTTGGAGATATGAACCAAACCTTCCTTGCCGGGCGCGAACTCGACAAAGGCACCGAATTCCATGATCTTCACAACCTTGGCGCGATAAATAGCACCAACTTCGGGCTCAAATACAATACCTTTGATGATCTCCAGAGCCTGATTGGAAGAAGCAGGATTGGAAGCAGAGATGAATACAGAACCATCGTCCTCGATATCGATCTTGGCGCCGGTATCGGCAACGATCTTCTGGATTACCTTACCGCCGGTACCGATAACCTCGCGGATCTTATCGGGATGGATCTTCAGGGTGATGACCTTGGGAGCCCATTCCTTAACATCGGCGCGGGGAGCTTCGATGGCGGGAGCGATAACATTGTCCAGAATGTGATAGCGGGCATCGCGGGTCTTTTCCAGAGCCTCTTTGATGATGGCTTCGGTCAGACCATCGACCTTGATGTCCATCTGAATGGCGGTGATACCTTTTTTGGTACCGGCCACCTTAAAGTCCATATCGCCGAAGAAATCTTCGATACCCTGGATATCAACCATGGTAACAAAGGTATCGTCGGGGCGGGTGATCAGACCGCAGGAAATACCGGCTACAGGAGCCTTGATGGGAACACCGGCATCCATCAGAGCCAGAGTAGAACCGCAGATCGCACCCTGAGAGGTGGAACCGTTGGAGGTCAGAACATCCGAAACCAAGCGAATGGTGTAGGGGAAGTCTTCCACTGCGGGGATGACAGGCTCTAAAGCACGCTCTGCCAAAGCACCGTGGCCGATCTCGCGGCGGCCGGGGCTGCGGGAGGGCTTTGCTTCGCCGACAGTGAAGCCGGGCATATTATAATGATGGATATAACGCTTGGAATCCACGTTATCCAAACCATCCAGAATCTGCTCTTCGCTGACCATACCCAGAGTACATACAGTCATAACCTGAGTCTTGCCGCGGGCAAAAAGACCGCAACCGTGAACCTTGGGCAGCAGATCGACTTCGCCCCAGAGCGGGCGCATATCGTTCAGGCCGCGATCGTCCACACGCTTGCCTTCTTCGGAGATCCAGTTACGAACGATATATTTTTGCAGTTTATAAAGGCAATCGCCCAGCAGGCAAGCATCGTCGCCCAATTCTTCGGCGAAGCGCTCTTCCACCTTCTTGGTGACTTCCTTAATGTTGTTGTCGCGGGTTTCCTTATCGGAAGTGTGCAGCGCTTCCTTCATCATCTCTTCGGCGAAATCCTTAACGGTTTCGAAAAGATCATGGGGAACATCATAGGAATCAAAGCCAAACTTTTCTTTGCCGATCTCGGCAACAATGCCGTTGATGAACTCGATCAGCTCAACGTTCGCTTTATGACCGGCCATAATGGCTTCCAGCATCTTATCTTCGGGAACTTCGTTGGCACCGGCTTCGATCATAGTGACCTTCTTGGCGGAAGAAGCCACAGTAACTGCCATATCGGAATGAGCGCGCTGCTCTTCGGTGGGGTTCATAACGATCTCGCCGTCCACCAAGCCAACGGAAACACCGCTGATGGGGCCTGCGAAGGGAATGTCGGAGATGGAAAGGGCGATGGAAGCACCGATCATACCGACGATCTCGGGGATGCAATCCTGATCAACCGCCATAATGGTCAGGTTGACGTTGACATCGTTACGCATATCCTTGGGGAAGAGGGGGCGGATGGAGCGGTCGATGACACGGCTGCTCAAAATCGCCTTCTCGGAGGGGCGACCCTCTCTCTTCAAAAATCCGCCGGGGATTTTGCCTGCGGCATACATTCTTTCTTCGAAATCAACGGAAAGGGGGAAGAAATCGATGCCGTCGCGGGGCTTGGCGGAAGCGGTAGCAGTGGCCAGAACAACGGTATCACCGTAGCGCACCAAAGCGCTGCCGTTGGCCAGCTGAGCAAATTTACCGGTCTGAACGGTTAAGGTTCTGCCGGCAAACTCGGTTGTAAAAATCTTGTGGTTTTCGTACATAGTTTTTTCTCCTTCTTTAAATTTTGATTTCCCATTTCAAGAAGGATTTTTAGCACTTAATCCAACCGCCTTTATCGGCAAAGCGGCTGGATTAACTGCTAAATGTTCCGCTCTCAAAATGGGAAAGAGGCGGAAAAGGAAGGGTAAACTTCCTTTTTCCGCCCGCTTTTTGCAATTACTTTCTGATGTTGAGCTTTTCAATGATCGCACGATAACGATTGATGTCAACTTTGATCAGGTAGCTCAGAAGATTTCTTCTGTTACCAACCATCTTCAACAAACCGCGACGAGAGTGATGATCATTGGGGTTCTTCTTCAGATGCTCGGTCAGCTCATTGATGCGAGCAGTCAGGATCGCGATCTGGACTTCGGGAGAACCGGTGTCCTTCTCGTGCAACTTATTTGCATCGATCACAGAATTCTTAATGTCCTTTTTCAGCATTTCTCTATTCACCTTTCTTTCAGATTTGTCCGGCCAAAGCTGAGTTGCCGCCTCGGTGAAAGGCGCGTAACCAAGCTCGGTCATACTGACAGCCAGATTATTATACACCACCTTTTGCAAAAAGTAAAGCATTTTTTTATTATAATATCGATTCGTTTGATTCGGGAGGGAAGCAAGGCCTCCTTTTTTTGGATTTTACCTTGCAATTTCCTTTATATTCATTTATAATATAAAATTGGTACATTATAATTTAAAGAGGTTTATCTATGAAGAGAATAAAAGTAATATCCTTCATATTGATTATGGCGCTGTTGCTTTCCGGCTGCTCTCTGCCCGGCGGGGAAACCAGCCTGATGCTCACCCCTCCGACCATGAGTTCCCGAAGGGAAGCGTTGACCAAAGCCATCAAGGCGGCGGTGGGGGAAAGCTATGAATTGGTCTATCCTCAGGAAGGCTCTTATCGGACCGGAATTGTTTCCATGGATCTCAACGGCGATGATAAAACCGAAGCCATCTGCTTCTATCGCCCCACCTCGGCGGGCGCCAAGATGGGCTTTTTGGTGATGGAGAATAAGGAGGATGGAAGCTGGACGCAGCTGGTCAAAAGCGTCAGCGCAGCCGCTTCAGTCGGTAAGGTGGAATTTGGCGACCTTAATGCCGATGGCATTTATGAGATCATCGTCGGCTGGCAGTACCTTTCCGATGCGGATGGCAGCTATGAAATCTTTTCCATCGATCAGGGCAAAGCGGTCAGCCATCATACAGGGCTTTATTCCAGCTTTATTCTGATGGGCGATCAGCCCGCAAGGCTGCTGGTCTTAAATCGCAATACCGCCACCAAAGCGGTGACCGCCACCTTGGTGGGGCAGACCGAGAAGACCTTCGGTGTCATCAATACGGTTGCGATGAACGATCGGTCCACCGACTTTTTGAATTTCATCTCCGCGCGGACAACGCAGGGCAACCCTGCCGTCTATGTGGATGAATCGCTGGAAAGCGGGCAGACCGCCACCGAAGTTCTGGTCATCAACGATCAAAACCGCCTAACCAACGAGCTTTTAAACCAATTTAATTCCGCAACCCTGCGGTATACCGCGGTACCCTGCCGCGATATGGATAACGACGGAACCCCCGAGGTTCCTTCGGAGGAAGCATTGCCCTCCTATCTGCGCAATGGGGTGCAGGAAAATCTCTACCTGACCCATTGGAATAAATTCGACGGAACAACCCTCGCGCCAAAGACCCATTCCTTTGTGGATATCACCGAAAAGTTTCTTGTCAATTTCCCGAAGGATTGGTACGGTAAGGTGACGGTGGAGCGGCAGGCGGATTCCGACCGCGCCTTCGCGTTTAAGACCATGCGGGGCGAGCAGTTGTTTGTGATCCGTGTTTATGCCCTTTCGGAATATACGGAAGAGCTGGGAAATGCAGGCTGGCGCAAATTATATGAAGATAGCGACCATATTTATACCGTCCGCTGCGAGGAAAAGAACTCGATGAAGATCGACTATACCGATGTCTATAGTCTGTTCAATGTTATTTGAGGTGAGTGAAGAATGAAAAAAGTATTGATTTTAGAAGACGAAGAAGCGATCCGCGCATTTGTCGTACTGAATATGAAGCGCGCCGGCTATGAGACCATCGAAGCGGCCAGCGGCGAGGAAGCGCTGGAATTATTTGATAAGCATCCCGATATCGATATCGCAGTTCTGGATGTGATGTTGCCGGGGATCGATGGTCTGGAAGTTTGCAAGACCATCCGCGCCTCCAACCAAAAGATCGGGATTATTATGCTGACTGCCAAGGCGCAGGAAAACGATAAGGTGGCGGGGCTGATGAACGGTGCCGACGATTATGTTGCCAAGCCCTTCTCTCCGCTGGAGCTGATCGTTCGGGTGGATAGCCTCTATCGCCGCGTGCAGATGATGAAGGGCATTGTCGTGGAAAGCAGCGATGAGCTCAAATCCGGCCCCTTTGTTCTCAATGTCAAAAGCCGCAAGCTGACCAAAGGCGAAAAGCGGATCGAAGTCACCCAAGTGGAATTTCAGTTAATGAAGCATTTTCTGGAGCATACAGGAAAGGCCTTCTCCCGCGAAGAGATCTTCCATACTGTTTGGGGGGATCAATTCACAGGCGATCGCCATAAGATCGTGGATGTGAATATCCGCCGCCTGCGGCTGAAGATCGAAGATGATCCGTCCAAGCCGGTCTATATCCAAACAGTCTGGGGCTATGGGTATCGTTGGGGCAATGAATAAGCAGGCTTTTTTTGAAAAACTGAAGAATTGGGCGGTTACCGCCTACCGCGAGAGCCGTCGGCTGATCGAATTGGCGCAAAAGCGGGTGTTTACAGGTATTACCCGCCGTTGGCTGTTCAATATTTTCGGCGTTATTCTGATCGTCGTTATTTTGACCTTCTCGGTGCTGAGCATTATGATTAAGAGCTTCTATTATTCGGAATGTACCAGCACCTTAAAGAACAGCGGCGAATATATGACCCGCTATTTTGAAGACCATATCTATCCGCAGTACCATAGTATCTCTGCCGGTTTTATGGCGATGGTCGAGGACTTTGAAGATAAAAGCACCATGGAGATGCAGGTCATTTCCATCAACGGAAATTCCGTCTATTCCTCCACAGGGTTTGCGATCGAGGAACTCAACGAGACTCCCGATCTTGTGCAAGCGCAGGAAGGAAAGGTCGCCAGCTGGATCGGTTATAATGCCCCTTCGGATGAGCGGGTGGTCAGCGTATCGCTGCCGCTGTATACCGACGATGACGTGTTGGTGGGTACCGTTCGGATGATGTCTTCCCTGCGGCAGGTGGATCGCACTTTGGCTACCGTGAATTTGATTATTTTCGGCATCGGCGCTTGTATTATTCTGCTGACCGCCTTTACCGGTACGTATTTTATCAAATCCATTATTATGCCGGTCAGCGATATCAACGAAACCGCAATGGAGATCGCCAAAGGCGATATGACCGCGCGGGTGAAGGAGCTGGAAAAGAGCGATGAGATCGCGCAGCTGGGCCGTTCCATCAATGTGATGGCGGAAGAGCTTTCTCAGACCGAACGGTTGAAGAATGAATTTATCTCTTCCATCTCCCACGAACTGCGCACCCCGCTGACCGCCATCCGCGGCTGGACCGAGACCATGCTTGCCACCGATGAATCGATGGATTCCACCACCCGCCGCGGTGTGGAGATCATCTATAGCGAGACCGAGCGGCTCTCCAAAATGGTGGAAGAGCTGCTGGATATGTCCCGCCTGCAAAACGGCAGTATGAAGCTCTCGGTGGAGCAGACCGATCTGCTGGCGGAATTTGAAGAGACTGTATTTATGATGAGCGAGCGCGCCAAAAGCGAGCAGATCACCATCGAATATGTCCCCGAAGAGGATGCGATTCCCGCTCTGGTCGATAAGGATCGGGTCAAGCAGGTCTTCTTCAATGTTATCGATAACGCGATCAAGCATTCGCATCCTCAGGGCCGCATCGAAATTGCGGCGCGGTTGCAAGAGGATCATGCGGCATTTATTGTGCAGGACTATGGCGAAGGCATCAGCGAAGAGGACCTTCCCCATATTAAAGATATGTTCTATAAAGGCTCTTCCCAAAAGCGCGGCAGCGGAATCGGGCTGGGGGTATCGGATGAGATTATGCGTCTGCATGGCGGAACGCTGGAGATCGAAAGTACCCTCAATGTCGGAACGATTGTCACCATCCGCTTCCCGGTGGAAAGCGCCGAATAAAAATGTAAATTAAGAAAGGCAAAAGAGTTTTAAACCTATGGATATGGCAATTCTTCATTGGATCCAAGAAAATATCGTGGCCGACTGGCTGACCCCGCTGATGCGCTGCATCACCTTTTTCGGGGAATACGGCGCAGGCTGGATCCTTCTGGCATTGGGGCTTCTGATCCCCAAAAAGACGCGCTGGATCGGCTTATCGGTGGGCGCAGCGCTGCTGCTGGGGCTGCTGCTGGGCGAGTTCGGCATCAAAAACCTGATCTGCCGCCCTCGTCCCTTTGTGACGGAGGAGATGGCGCTGCTGATCCCCGCGCCCCATGGATTTTCCTGCCCCTCGGGGCATACCACCTCGTCCTTTGCGGCGGCAACCTCGGTGTTCCTCTATCATAAGAAATGGGGGATTGTTGCATTGGTGATGGCGGCTTTGGTTGCCTTTTCCAGAATGTATTTCTTTGTCCATTATCTCACCGATGTGTTGTTTGGTGTGGTTTTGGGAATTGCTTGTGCTTTTGCGGCGCGGTGGATCATCGGTAAGATTCGCGCCGCGATCCTTCGAAAGGAGCAAATGTAATGGGATTTGGTTTGATTCTCGGCGCAGTGCTGTTTTATTTCTATACGATCAGTTGCGCCTTCCTTGCGGTGCGCATCGCGGCATTGAAGGGGCGGGGTCGCTCTTGGGGCTGGCTGGGCTTAGTGCTTGGCTTGATCGGTGTGGCAATTCTCTGCTTCCTGCCCAATGCCAAAGGGGTAAAAGGGGAGACCAACCCCATTAAGTCCGTATTCAAAAAATGGACGCGGGTCTCTCCGGTCGCTGTTTGGATTGTGATTGTCGGTGTATTTGTCGTCGCAGGCGGTGCCTTGCTGGGCAATACCATCATCACCGCGGTGGAAAACCACCGCCATGCCAAGGAATTGGTGCTGGACGAGGAGAAAGCGGCAGTGCTGAATCCTTCGGCGGTCTATGGCGCCGTTGCCGATGTCTTTTGCGGTAAGGATAATCAATTCGCCATCACCGAAGAAGGCGACCTTTACGGTTGGGGCAAGCTGGAGCTGAAGCCCTTGGGTGAAAGCGATCTGCTCTATAAAAATGCCGCCAAGGTGTATTCGGCGGGAGATACGATCTATGTGTTGACCAAAGACGGTGTGTTGTATGGCGCGGGAAACAATGAAAACGCGCTGATTCCCACCTTGAAAGACCCTTCGGTTGCGGATTTTGTTCAAATTGATACGCAGGTCAAAGGGGCAGCCATTTCGGCAACCGTCGGTGCCTATATCAAAGAAAACGGCAACCTTTATGTATATGGGGTCAATACCTATCAGCAGTTGGGCAGCGACCAGAGCAGAATCGACCATACCGCGCACCGCTTGGCGGAAAATGCGGTCAAGGTGGTCGCCACCGCTCGTTCCTTATATTATATGTTGCAAGACGGATCAGTTTATGCGTTGGGCAATAATGCCTACGGCCAATTCGGGCTGGGAAATCAGAAAACCTATGGCGCTCCAGTCAAGATCGCAGCAGATTGCAAGGATTTTGCCGCAGGGGATGATTTCACCATCCTATTGAAAAAAGACGGCTCGGTGCATACTGCCGGCAGCAATGCTTATGGTCAGCTGGGGCGTCAGACGCTGGAAGAATGGGAAGAGGAGCAAGAGGCGATTCAGACCATTCAGGAGGAAGAGGAGAAACCCAAGCTTCAAAAGCAAACCAAATTCGGCAAAGTCGAGCTGGAAAAGAATCCTTCGTCCATCGGCGCAGGGGCTCATTCGGCCTATGCCTTGATCGGCGAAGAGCTGTATGGCTGGGGCGATAATTGCTATCACCAGCTGGGCAGCGGTTCCACCAAGCAAAAAGAGCCGAAGGTGATTCATAAGACAGTAGCGGAATTTGCCGCTGGGGACCGTTGTGTTTTGGTCATCACCCAAGGCGGAAAGCTTTTGGGCGCCGGAGATCGGCGCTATGAGCAATTAGGCGCTTTGTCCGGCGAGGGTTTTGAAGCGGTAGCGCAGATCAAGGAGGCAAAGTAATATGATTAAAATCATCAGTTATGTCAGTTTCGTCTTTGCCGCTCTGCTGGGCTTGCTGCTGTTGAGCAATGTTCTTCGCAGCGGGAGTAAAAAAATCAGCAAAAAAGTCCGCAAAGAAATTGCCACCCGCATTCGGCTTTATGCGGTGGCAGGCGCCATCTTTTTGGTCGCGGGTGTGGCGCTGTTGCTGGTCCCGAAAAAATCCACCGAGCTCAAGCAGTTTATCAGCGAGGAATCTCCCGCGGATGTATATGAGCGCTCGGAAAACACCAAAGACCTTCCCGCCCGCCTTTATGTCATGGGCGATGATTACTATGTGCTGACAGGGAAGGGAACCGCATACGGTCACCTTGCCTTTGAAGAAGAGGAAAAAGTTATTTATAAAGATGGGCTGTGCTATCGCAATCTGCAGGCCATCAGCGGCGATGAGAATCTGGTGGCAACATTGGATACCAAAGGAAATCTCCGCCTGAACGGCGCCTTTGAGTATTTAACCTACGAAAAGGATTCCACCCGCTTTTCATCCGAGCGTTACGCGAAAAAATGCAGCTATCTGGCGGCGACAGGGAATAACCTGATGTATGTCTCCGAAGGTTCCCTTTATTCTGCCGGCTATAATGCCTTTGGCCGCTTGGGCGACGGAACCGAGCGCAACCGCACCGAAAGCACCGAGGTTTTGAAGAAGATCGCTTCGGTCTCGGTCAGCGATACCCATACCTTGGCGGTGGATATCTACGGCAACCTCTATGGGTTTGGCGATAATAGCTATTCCGAAATGGGCAACCGCACCACCGCGCCCAGCAGCGTTCCCATCAAATTGATGAACGGCATTAAGCAGGCGCAGGCAGGGCGGTATTTCAGCGTGGTACTGACCAAAAACGGTGAGGTGCATACCGCCGGCAGAAATGATCTGGGTCAGCTCGGTACCGGCGATGCCCGCGATTATGCGGTCTTCAAAAAGGTGCTGGAGGGTGTAATGAAAATCGCGGTCGGCGAGAATTCTTGCGCTGCGCTGACCGATCAAGGAGAACTTTATGTTTGGGGCGATAATTCCCAGGGGCAGTTTGGCTTGAAGGAAAAGCAGATCCTCGCCCCCCAAAAGATTGCCGACGATGTTTATGATATCGCTGTGGGAAAAGGCTCGATGGGGATCATCCGCCTCGATCGGGATGTGGAATTCAGCGGTGTTGCCCGCGGGGAGACCGAGGAAGCATTTTCCGCAGTTTATACCTTAGATGCCACCGTTCCCGAAGAGGAACTGTATCAGGAAATTATTACAATGCCTGAGATCAAAGAATAAAAATCATATATTTTTAAAAAAATGCTTGATTTTGCAATCGAAGTATGATAATATTCTAAAGTAACGAAGTATGAAATCGAAAAAGAGGTGATATTCATGAAGGAAGGGATCCATCCCAATTACGATAAAGCTGTAGTAAAGTGTGCCTGCGGTAACACATTCGAGACCCGCTCCACCCAGAGCGAGATCCGTGTTGAAATCTGCTCCAAGTGCCATCCTTTCTTTACTGGTAAGCAAAAGCTGGTCGATACCGGCGGTCGTGTAGACAGATTTAAGAAGAGATATAATCTGGATAAGTAATTTGAGAAAACCGAAAGGCGATGCCTTTCGGTTTTTTTAAACTTAAGCAAACACGAATAATCCGAACCTGCCTAAAATGGCAGAATTTCGGCGCTTTTCGGCTTGGCGTCGTTTGTAGGCGCCAGCCTTACGAAACTCCTTCGCACCAAAAATCATCCGAAATTCTGCTCATTTTGAGGTCGTAGAATTTTAAGGGAGAGGATTTTTGGTTTTGCAAGGCATAAAACGCAGCGCATCCTTTCGGATGGGCGAGTAGTTTAACACAGCAAAGGCGAAAATCCTTCCCTTAAAATCAGGTTGGGATTATTCGTGTTTGCTTAGGAGATGTGCAATGATCAATACAATCCTTTGGGATTTCAACGGAACCGTGATGGACGATATGGGCGCTTCGGCGGGCGCGGTCAATGCGATGCTCGAAAAGCGCAACCTGCCGTTGATCTCGGAAGAGTGGTATACACTGAATTTAATTATGCCGCTGGAAGCCTTTTATGCAAGCGTTGGCTTTGATATGCAAGCAGAGCGGATCGAGGAAGTCTCGGAAGAATTTCAGCAGGAATGTAAGAAATTTCCCCGCCCTGTCTTCCCCGAAGTCCTTGCGGTATTGGAGCAATTCCAAAAGGCAGGTTTAAGGCAGCTGCTCTTTTCGTCGCTGCACCATGACCTGCTGACCGCGCAGGCAAAAGAGCGGGGGATCGCCGATTATTTTGAAGGAATCGTCGGTCGGCAGGACCGTTCGCTGGGCGGCAAGGAAGCGGCTGTTCAGGCCTATCTGGAGCAGCATCATATCGAGCCGCAGCAGGTTCTCGTTGTCGGCGACCTGACCACCGATGCCGATATGGCGCGGTATGTGGGCAGCCCTTGCGCGTTGATTTGCAAGGGGCATCAGCATCGAAAGATTTTAGAAAAGACCGACGCGTATATTTTGAACAATGCCGCCGAAATCGCGGCTCTTTTGGAGGAATTAAAATGATTGAGAAAGTACTTGAGAATTTAAGAAAAAACCGAATGGAAGCCTATTTTGCGGCAACCAAAGAGGATGTGTTGCCTTTGGTTAAAGAATTGGTAAAAGAAGGCTCTGCGGTTGCCTGCGGCGGATCTGTGACCCTTAAAGAGACCGGCATCGCCGATCTGTTGCGTAGCGGTTATTATCAATTTGAAGATCGTACCGCACCCGGCATTTCCAATGAGGAAAAAGAAAGGATCGAGCGGGAAGCCTTTTACGCCGATGCCTTTTTCTGCTCCGCCAATGCCATCACCGAGCAGGGTGAACTGGTGAATGTGGATGGCCACGCCAATCGTGTCGCCGCCATTGCCTTCGGCCCGGAATCGGTCATCGTTGTGGCAGGGATCAATAAGATTGTCAAAAATGTGGAGGAAGGGATTCGCCGTGTCAAAACCATTGCGGCGCCGCTGAATACCAAGCGGCTCTCCTGCGATACCTATTGCAATAAAGCCGATCGCTGTATGGGGTTGGATGGCGATATGACTGCCGGCTGTGCTTCGCCTGAGCGTATCTGTTGCAGTTATCTGATCTGTGGCCCCCAGCGGACTAAAAACCGCATCAAAGTCATCTTAGTTGGCGAAGAGTTGGGTTATTGATTTAAAACGCTTGTTTTTCAATGAAAAACAAGCGTTTTTTTATATTCTTCACCTCGATTTTTTTCTTTCGTAGACTGTATTAGACACGCAATAAATGGAAATAATATCAGTACCAAGACGAAAGGATAAGAAAGATGATCAAACGTGGTGATATTTATTATGCCGATCTCTCTCCTGTGGTGGGGAGCGAGCAGGGCGGGCTGCGGCCGGTGTTAATTGTCCAGAACGATGTCGGCAATCGATATAGCCCCACAGTGATTGCGGCGGCCATCACCAGCAAGGTGGATAAAGGCCGCTTGCCGACCCATATCAATATTGAAGAAACCTGTGGTCTGCAAAAGCGGTCGATGATCCTGCTGGAGCAGGTGCGTACATTAGATAAAGCCCGCTTGCGGGAAAAGATGGGGCATATCAGCCCCCACACCATGGAGCAGGTAGACCGCGCCCTACAAGTGAGTTTAGGATTATAAAAAAAGAACCGCAACTGCGTTGCGGTTCTTTTTGTTTTTAGTTATTGATGCCGTGGTGTGCGGTAGGAGCCGATGCCGATAAGGCTTTAAAGGTATAGCCGTTGGCTTTGCCCCAGTTGATGATCTCCTGCACCGCGTTGACGCTGAAGTTTTTAATATCGTGTTGCAACACAATGGATACACTCTTGTTCGCTGCCCCGCGGGTCACATTGCGTACCACCTGCGCAGTCGAGGTGGTCTCGCCCGCATCGCCGCTGGATACATTCCAATCGAAATATTGGAACCCGCGGTTGGTCAGTTCGCGGCTCAGCCGTGTCATAATGCCGGGGTTAAAGCGGCTGACCAGATTGGAGCTTCCGCCGGGGAAGCGGCAAAGGGTGGTCTTGATGCCCGCCTTCGCCTCGATCAGATCCTGCATATGATAAAGATCATTGAAGAAGGCATCCTCGCTGGCATAGATTTTATCGTAGTCGTGGGAGGCGGAATGGATGCCGATAGCATGCCCTTCCTGCGCCATCCGCGCCAGCAGATAATTATAATTGGAATGATCGCAAACAAAGAAGGTGGCCTTCACATCGTTTTGCTTTAAAATATCCAGCAATTTGGCGGTATAAGGGCCGGGGCCGTCGTCAAAGGTCAGGTAAATGGTCTTTTCGCCGGGGATCACCTGAATCGGTTCGGCCGGCGCCGCAACAACCGGCGCCCGAACGACCACCGTTCGCTGGAGTTCTTTTGCCGCATTCCCGCTGCTGTCCGAAACCTTGTAGGTTAAGGTATAGGTGCCGGCAGTTTTGGTATCGACCTTGCCATCGACCTTTACCGCCTTGGTCAGATCGCCGTCGTAGTTATCTTCGGCGGTAAAGCCGGGCTCATTATAGTCCTTGCCGCGAATGATGGTGATCTTTTCCTCGCCTTTCAAAGTCAAGGTGGGCTTGGCGGTATCGATAATCGTTACCGTGCGGGTCTCCTCGGCGGATTGCCCCCATTTCTCGGCGGAGTAGGTAATGGTGTAGGCGCCCAATTTCTTGGCATCCACCTCGCCATCGGTTTTTAGGTCCACCGCCCAGCCCTCTTTCATAAAGTGGGTGCCGCAATAGCGGGCAGAGGCGCCAAGCTCGGTATACTCTTGCCCGAATTCCAGAGAAATTTCTTTATCACCGTCCATGGCGATCTCAATATGAAATTGATTGGCAAAAAAAGCAATCACCGCTCCCGCGATCAGCAATAATACCGCTGCCGCGCAGATCAAAGCAATCAAAATGCTCTTTTTGGGTTTCTTCAGTTCAAGCATAGTTTTTCCCCTTCATGTTTAATTCTATTATATCATACCATAATTTATTAAAATAGTAAATAAAAAAAGAAGATGCTGGTCGTAAACCCCCGGCTTACCCTAAAATAGGTGGACCGGTTACATCTTCTATGGTTAGTATACGAAGATTTATTAAAATTGTCAATAAAAAAAGAAGATGCCGCCCGTAGGGCCTCAGGGACCCCCAATAAGGGAGATCTGAATACATCTTCTAATATAAGTATAAGCGAATTTTTTGAAAATGTCAAGAAAGACATAGAACCGTCCCCTGTGTTCATTTCACCTATCACCTATGGTTTTATGAACAAATGCTGTGCATACAGAAAAGATTAAAAAGTAACTGATTAAAAGGATTGTAAGCCAAGGATTTTCAATGGTAATTTCTGATAATTCCAAAAGCATGTGCAAACCATACGTTGAAATACCGGAGAGACATATAGCCAGAGGTATACTAACAAACAAGTAAGGAAAGTTAAATGTAAATATAATTCCCCACGATACAATAACAAGTAGAATGGTTGAAATAATATGATATTTGTCAAACGGAAAAAGTAGGTAGCACAAAGAGAAGTAACCCCATCCGGTTGGTAATAAAAAGACATAAGCGTATAAGGTTGTAAGAACTTCTGCTAAGGTTTCTTTTTTTGAAGATGCCATAAGTTTCTCCTTTACGGTCGGCAAGTTTTGTCGATTATTTTTTAAAAAAGATAGGGGACGGTTCAGTGTCTTTTTTTTCGTTGATTAATTAATCTTTTCATCTGTCATCATTATAATGATCATATGGAAATTTTTTCTTGATTACATTCACAGTCAACACATTCACAAGACTCTTGGACATTTGTTCCTTCCCTCTTGTTTTAATTTTAGCACGCATTATGTCCGATAAAACGGACTAGATTCGCGTTTTGACAAAAAAGGAAATAGGGATTAAATGCTTAAACGAAAAAGTAAAAGCAAATATATTGAACTAAAATGGCAAAGACAGGGATGGTTCCCTGTTTTTTATACCACATTTTATAAAATGGTAAATAAAAAACGACACAACGCAATTTAAATGACGGGCGGCATAATGTCCCGACAAGTGTTAACGCTGTATCGTTAAAGGGTAAGCCATTGCTGAAACGGCGGGTCGGGTAAAAAACTCCGGCTTGTCGCCAACAGACAATGACTTGATTCAATAATACCTCTCGTTCTTTGTTTTGTCAATAAAGAAATCAAAGATTTTCTTTTGCGGTTCTGCAGGATGCAATCAGCATAACGCGTAAGGACGTGCATTTGGAAGAGAGATTTTTATATAACTGTTCGTCGATATAATTCGTTTTAAGTAATAAATCAAGCCAATAACCGGTTTCGCTGGCTTCTTTTAAGGCAATTTCGAGCTTTGAAATAAAGTCTTTTTTGCCTTGTGCGTATTTTGCTTCATGAATATTAGCACCGATGGAAGTGCCACTTCTTCCTATTTGATTAGAAATAATTGATTCATGTTTTGATTTTAAAAGCCGAACAAGATCAATGATATCAACAGAGAATTCCATTGAGAGTTCTGCGAGTTTATTTTCTTTCAAAAAAATCACCGCCTTTTTTATAATTATATCATGAAACTGTATAAATTTCAATGATGCATCGCCATAGGCGATATGATGCTATGCTTTGCATAATGATGCTGCTCCCGATGGTCGCAATGATGCAATGTTTGCCCTGAAATCATTAGCGAAGCGACATCATCAGGCATCGCCGACATCATCAGCGAAAGCGGCATCATTTGCCGAAAGGCAAACATCATTCAAAAAGCGCAAAATTTTTTTAAAAAAAAAAATGGGTTTTTTTTGTGGGGGGTGGGGAAAAATTGAATTCCCCCCCTT
>JAZTXG010000026.1:0-1032 GCA_045636365.1 Eubacteriales bacterium | reverse complement strand
TAAAACGAATTGATCGGAATCGATACAGACCCCTCGTTTTTTGAGGAATTTTTTGCACTTTGGAGAGAATTTGGAGAGAATTCGCGAGAGAAGAATTGCAACTGCAGTACATCGAGATTTTTCTTTTTTTGGAGAGAATTTTTCACGATTTAGGAGAGAATTTTTTATGCGTTACGATTTAGACGAAATTCAACGCTTGCCGGATGTCTTTTCCTTGGCAGACCTTTGCCGCGCCTGCCATTTGAGCCATTTGGATGCGCGGTACTATCTCAAAAGCGGACTCATTCCCTATGAGACAACCGGGAAGAAAACGCGGTGTTACCGGGTCAAAAAAACCGCCCTGCTGAGAGCCATTGAAGACTACAGTGAAAACCCCGAGAAATACAAAATTCCGGGAATTTGGAGAGAAAAACAACACTTAATCGGAATCCGCAAAAGCCCCATCATATACCTTCCAACGCAGGATCTCGCGTCGGATGTAGCGGTCGAATATTACCGAAATAAGCTTGCCGACGCCTCCGAGCTGATCTGTGTTGCCGACCTTGTGCGCGTCACGGGATACCGTTCCCCAACCATCACGCGGTGGTGCAAGCAAAAGAAGCTCATCGCACACGCGAAAACCAACCGCCTATGGATCGCAAAGGCAGATGCCATAAGGTTTTTGACCTCTTTTACCTACAATGATATCAACGTAAAATCGCCCCAACATATTGCCGACATCAGAGCGATTTATGATCTGCTACATCCTGCGAAGGAGGGCGAAAAATGATATATGATATGAATGAAATCGCCAATCTGCCCGACACCTTCTCCCTGGAGGATTTACGGGTGGTTTGCCACATCAGCAAACGAACCGCAAGATACTACCTACGAGCCGGTCTGATTCCTTGTGAGATCAGCGAAAAGAAGACACACTGCTACACAATCAGGAAAGAAGATCTGCTGAACGCGCTCAAGGAATACCAAAAACAGCCCTGCAAATTTGCCATCCCCAAGGCGCTCAACGATGAAAAGCGGCAGCGGCAAGAGGCG
>JAZTXG010000025.1:0-63014 GCA_045636365.1 Eubacteriales bacterium | reverse complement strand
CACGCAGAGGAACAAAAAGACAGAATTATAATTACAAAAATCATAAAAAATCTTTTCATACAATCACCGCCTTTAGGTGTATTATAGCATAAAAACAGTGGAGGTGCAATACTTATTACCTCTTACCTATTACTTCTTACTTTCCAAAAATCCCGTTAAAGACTTTGTTTGAGGTAAGAGTGAAGAGGTAAGAAGTAAGAAGTAAAAATCCCGCCCACTTTCGTGAACGGGATTTTTGGAGCTGCTAACCAGATTTGAACTGGTGACCTCATCCTTACCAAGGATGCGCTCTACCATCTGAGCTATAGCAGCAAATATGGCGACCTGAAGGGGGCTCGAACCCCTGACCTCTAGCGTGACAGGCTAGCGTTCTAACCAGCTGAACTACCAGGCCATTTTCGCCATCTTTTTTCAAGATGCCTCATTATTATACACAACTCTTTTTCGTTTGTAAAGACATTTTTAAAAAAATCAGAACATTTTTCAAAAAATCGTTGACTTTTCATTTTGATTATGATAATCTATATAGGCAAAAAGAAGTAGGATAGTTTGCTCTGTTCTCACCCTGCGTTTATAAACAGCAGCGGTTAACATTTTATCTCATTCATTTTATTGGGATCATTATGTGTTGGAAACGAGCAATTATTTTGCTCGTTTTTATTATTTTTTGGAGGTGTGGAAACATTAACGCGAAAGAAGCAAAAGGCTTAAGTATCAACGAAGCAATCCGTGAAAAAGAGATCCGAGTTGTGGATTCCGACGGAAGCCAGCTTGGAATCATGTCCCCTGCCGATGCGCTCAAGATTGCGCAAGGAAAAGGGCTTGATCTGGTTATGATTGCGCCCAAAGCGCACCCGCCTGTATGCAAAATTATCGATTTCGGTAAATATTGCTACGAGCAAGCCAAAAAAGAAAAAGAGGCTAGAAAGAATCAGAACATCGTCACTGTGAAAGAAATTCAGCTCACCCTGAAAATCGATACACACGATATTCAAACCAAAGCATCTCATGCCAATCGGTTCTTGCAGTCCGGCGACAAAGTCAAGGTCGTCGTCAAGTTCAAAGGCCGCGAAATGGCACATCCGGAATTGGGATACGACATTGCTGAGCGTTTCTGTTCCCTGACCGAAGAAAATTGCGTGATCGAAAAGCCCGCCAAATTGGAAGGGCGTAATATGATCATGGTTTTAGCGCCAAAGAAAGAAAAAAAATAAAAAGGGAGGCTATAAAATGGCTAAGGTAAAAACCCATAGCGGTGCAAAAAAGCGTTTCAAGATCACTAAAGGTGGCAAGATCAAAAGAAGCCATGCTTTCAGATCTCACATTCTGAACAAAAAGACCACCAAGCGTAAAAGAGGACTTCGCAAGGAAGCTTATGTTGACGTAACCAACGCTGCTTCTTTGAAGAAACTGATCCCCTACAAATAATCTAAAAATACGGAGGCTGAAATAAATGGCTAGAATTAAAGGTGCGGTTACTACCCGCAAAAGAAGAAAGAAGATTTTAAAGCTTGCTAAAGGCTTTTACGGTGCTAAGAGCAAGCAGTTCAGAACAGCAAACCAAGCTGTTATGCGTTCTCTGACCAACGCTTATATCGGCAGAAAGCAAAAGAAGAGAGATTTTCGTGCTCTTTGGATCACCAGAATTTCTGCTGCTTGCCGCATGAACGATATCAACTACTCTCAGTTCATGCACGGCTTGAAGCTTGCTAAGATCAATCTGAACAGAAAAATGCTGGCTGAGATCGCTGTATCTGATCCCGAAGCATTCACTGTTTTGGTCAACAATGTCAAAAAGCAACTGAGCAAATAATTTCATAAAACAGAGCAGTTCAAACCTGCTCTGTTTTTTTATTTTATTAAAAAGTATTGCAATTTAGCAATTTTCTATTTATAATATGCACATATGCCTATTAATATAATATATGTAGGTTTTTGAAAAAAGTCGAAATAAAATGTGCGATTGGAGAAAGAAATGTTTGAGCAAATCAATAGTGTTAAAAACGAATATATCAAGCAACTTTCTCGCTTAAACACCGCATCCGGTCGACGCGAAAGCGGGCTCTTTTTAGTTGAAGGGCAAAAGTTATGTCTGGAAGCTATTCATAGCGGCTTCAAAATTGAATGTTTGCTGATTACCGAGCGGGTTGCAGAAACCTTTGACCTTTCTGTATTTGACGGAAGAGTTATTCTCATTTCCGAGTCGGTTGCAAAAAAACTAAGCTCTATGGATACCCCGCCGGGCATCTTTGCCGTTGCAAAGCAACAAGAGCAGCATCCCAGCGAATCCCCAAGATTTGTTTTGGCGCTTGACCATATCTCCGACCCATCCAATTTAGGTGCGATCCTGCGTTCGGCTGAAGCCTTCGGTGTTGACACCATATACTTAAGCGAAGGATGCGTAGATTTCTATTCTCCGAAAGTCATCCGCGCCGCCATGGGAAGCGCGTTTCGTGTATCGGTTCAAAAAGGAGACCTCCCTTCATATCTGATGCAACAAAAGAAAGAGGGCTATCATATTTTCGGTGCCGGTCTGGACCGCAATTTCAAGCTTTTAGGCGATGTTTCTTTTGCTGATCCATCAATTATGATTATCGGAAACGAAGCAAATGGGCTTACAGAAGAAGTAATGAACTGTTGCGACCACGGTGTATTTATCCCGATGCTTGGAAAAAATGAGTCCTTAAACGCCGCTGTGGCTGCATCCATCATTTTATGGGAGCAATCGAAATGGAAATAAACCATCATCTTCTTTGGATCTGGGCAAAAGAAATCCTCAATTTCAATAATAAGAAACTCCTTCGCTTGGTAGACCATTGCGGTTCTATCGAAGCGATATATCAATGCGAAGATTTTTCAACCGCTTCCTTCCTAAGCGAAAAAGAGCAAAAAGCATTGATCAAAAAAGACCTGCGTTCTGCTTGGGAGATCTATGGCGAATGTGAAGTAAATCAGATCGGGATTTTGACCTTGGAAGATCCCCAATATCCCGCATTATTAAAAGAAATCAATAATCCCCCTTCCCCTTTGTTCTTCAAAGGGCACCTGCTTTCATGCCTTCAGCGCCCCACTTTAACCATCGCAGGAACAAGAAAATCCAATGGATACAGCGAAGAAAAGACCAAAGAGATTGCGACCGCCCTCTGCCTTTGTGGGTTCACCATCGTTTGCGGCATTGCCGATGGAATTGATCGCTTCGCTTATGAGAGCGCCATTGCGACCGATAGCGGACCTATTGTTGTTTTACCTTTTGGTATTTTATCTTCCAAAGGCGGATTGACCAAAGCCTTTCCGGACATTTTAAAATATGGCGCCATCATCAGCGAATCCTTTCCACGAAACAGTTCGCATCGCTATGCATACCATGAACGCAATCGCATCTTAAGCGGGCTTTCGCTCGGAACATTCATTCCGCAAGCCCCCAAACGAAGCGGCGCGCTTATGACTGCCAATTATGCCTACGAACAAAATCGCGATGTATTTGCGTTATTATCCAATGTTTCCGAAGCGACGGAAGGGAGCAACAAACTGATCAAAGATGGTTGCTATCCTGTCTCTGATTATACAGACATTCTGGCGCAATATTTACCGCAATTTAAAGAGCAACTCAAGGAATTGCTTCATCCGCAAGAGCAGGTATTCTCCTTGCAAGATGAACTGACCGAAAATAAACTTCAGGCCTATCGCCGCAAACACAGCAAAAACCTATCGGATTCGGAGCGCGCTGTTTTCCTTCTGCTCTCCACCGAAGCGGCATCGACCGATGATATTATCGAGCAATCCGGTTTGCCTGTAAACGAAGTCCTTCAATGCCTGACATCGTTGGAATTCCAAGGTCTTGCCGTATCCTGCCCCGGCAGTAAATTTAAAGTTATCCCATAAGAGAGGTTACCTATGTCAAATTTATTTATCGTTGAATCCCCGGCGAAAGCCAAAACCATTGAAAAATATCTGGGCAAAAAATTCAAAGTTATGGCTTCAATGGGCCATATCCGCGATCTTCCCAAAAGTGAATTCGGCATCGATGTCGAAAACAACTTTAAATTAAAATATATTTCCATTCGCGGAAAAAGCGATTTAATTCGTTCCTTAAAGAAAGAAGCCCAAAAAGCCGATATGGTCTATCTTGCCACCGACCCGGACCGCGAAGGTGAAGCCATTTCTTGGCATCTTGCCTCTCTTTTGGGATTAGAACCGAGCCAATGCAAGCGCGTGGTATTTAATGAAATCACCAAAACTGCGCTAAAAAATGCTGTCGCGAACCCCACAGAGATCAATATGAATCTTGTCGACGCTCAGCAGGCGCGCCGCGTTTTGGATCGAATTGTCGGTTATAAATTAAGTCCCTTCCTCTGGAGAAAAGTCAAAAAAGGATTATCTGCAGGGCGTGTTCAATCCGTTGCCACCGCAATGATTGTCGACCGCGAAGAGGAGATCCGCGCTTTTGTCCCCAAAGAATACTGGAATATCTCCGGCACCTTTTCTCAAACCAATGGCACCGGTAAAATCGAAGCCAAATTCCACGGAACCGCAAAAAAAGCACTTGAAATCCATAACGAAGAAGAAGCAAGCAAAATATTCGACGAAATCAAAAACAGTTCCTTCTCCGTAACCGATATCAAGCGCGCCGAAAAGAAAAAGAGTCCCGCCCCTCCCTTCACAACCTCTACCCTGCAGCAAGAAGCATCCAGACGTTGCAACTTCCAAGCAAAACGGACCATGAAGGCAGCGCAGGAACTCTATGAAGGTGTAAACATCAAGGGAATCGGTCTGGTCGGTTTGATCACTTATATGAGAACCGACTCGCTGCGAATCTCCGACGAAGCGGCAGCAGCAGCCAAAGAGCACATCATCAATAATTATGGCGCCGAATATTATCCCCCTTCCCGCCGTTATTTCCGCACCAAAAAGAGCGCGCAGGATGCGCACGAAGCCATCCGCCCCACCAACCTCTCCATCACACCGGAGCAAGCAAAGCTCACCTGTACTCCCGATCAGTACCGTATTTATAAATTGATTTATGACCGTTTCCTCGCCAGCCAAATGGCTGAAGCGGTATACGATACTTTGGCAATTGAAATCGGGGATGGAAAATATATCTTCAAATCGGCTTGCCAGGTAATCAAATTCAAAGGATACACCGCCGCCTACGAAGAAAGCGAAGATAAAGAAAAGACCACCCGCCGACTCTACAAAGCGGAAATCGGCGATGCTCTGTTAATCAATGATCTGGTCAAAGAGCAGAATTTCACTCAACCTCCCTCTCGCTATACCGAAGCATCCTTGATCAAGGCATTGGAGGAAAACGAAATCGGCCGTCCCTCCACCTTTGTTCCGATTATAACAACGATTCTGGCCCGCGAATATGTGGAGCGAGATGGAAAATCTTTAAAGCCCACCGCTTTAGGCGAAGTAACCACCAAACTGATGAAAGATCACTTTTCTTCCATCATCGGTTACGATTTTACTGCGCAATTGGAAACCCAGCTGGATAAAATTGAAGAAGGTTCTGCCGATTGGCATAATATCATCAAACCGTTCTATGATATCTTCATCCAAACACTGGACGAAGCAGAAAAATCGCTCACCGAGCGTGTCAAGGTTCCCGAAGAGGTTACCGAGGAAATCTGCCCCAACTGCGGGAAAAACCTTGTTATTAAAAGCGGACGATTCGGTAAATTCCTGGCATGTCCGGGCTATCCTGCCTGCCGTTTTACCAAAGCAATCGTTGTCGACACCCATGTTCCTTGCCCCAAATGCGGCGGAAAGATCTTGAAGAAGAAATCCAAAGCCGGCAAGGTATATTATGGATGCGAACACAATCCCACCTGCGACTTTATGACCTGGGACGAACCCCTTACCACCAAATGCGAAACCTGCGGTTCTCCCCTTTTCAAACGTACCGGTCGGGGGCGCGGAACTTATTGTTCCAACCCCAACTGCGGAAAGCAGGAAAATGCCAATGAATAAAAATGCAATCGTTATAGGTGCCGGATTGGCGGGCTGCGAAGCCGCTTATCAATTAGCATCCCGCGGCATTTCAGTCACTCTTTACGAGATGAAGCCGCATCAGTATTCTCCCGCCCATCACAGCCCGAATTTTGCAGAGTTGGTCTGTTCCAACTCCCTTCGCGGCGCAGGGCTTGCCAATGCAGTCGGTCTGCTCAAGGAAGAAATGCGCCGATTGGATTCGGTGATTATGAAGGCTGCGGACGCCACCAGTGTCCCTGCCGGCGGGGCTTTGGCGGTTGATCGCGAAGCTTTTTCCGCCAAAGTAACCGAACTCATCCGATCGCACCCTCTAATCCAAGTTGTCGAGCGCGAAATAACCGAAATCCCGTCCGACGAAAATCTCATTATAGCAACCGGCCCGCTTACATCAGAGAAATTTTCGAAATCCATCGCAAAATTCATCGGCAAAGATTATCTTTCCTTCTTTGATGCCGCTGCGCCGATTGTCACCTTTGAAAGCATTGATATGTCCAAAGCCTTTTTTGCCTCGCGCTACAATAAAGGAACGCCGGACTACATCAATTGCCCGATGACTCAAGAAGAATATCTGGCCTTCTATGAAGCGTTGAAAAATGCCGAATGTGCCGAAATCCACGACTTTGATCATCAGGTATTTGAAGGCTGTATGCCGATCGAAGAAATGGCTCGGCGCGGGGAAGATACCATGCGATACGGCCCCTTAAAGCCGGTTGGATTGGTGGACGATCGAACCGGAAAACGATCTTACGGCGTTGTTCAATTGCGCAAAGACAACGCAGCCGGAACGCTCTATAATATTGTCGGTTTTCAGACCCATTTGAAATTCCCCGAGCAAAAACGTGTTTTTTCGATGATCCCCGGTCTGGAAAACGCAGAATTTATGCGTTATGGTGTGATGCATAGAAACACATATCTGAATTCTCCCACCCTGTTAAATCGAGATTTTTCAATGAAAACCAATGAATCCATCTATTTTGCAGGGCAAATCACCGGTGTTGAAGGATATGTTGAATCAGCGGCATCGGGATTGATGGCAGGATTATCTCTATCCGCTAAGATTTTAGGTATTGATCTTCCCTTCTTTTCAGATCTGACCGCAATTGGCGCGTTGGGTCAATACATTAGTACAGCTGTCGCGGATTCGTTCCAACCCATGAACATCAATTTTGGAATCATCGCATCTTTGGACCAGCGTATTCGCGTTAAAGCCGAGCGATATACCGCCATTTCAAATCGAAGCCTCGCGGTAATTGAAGATATTAAAAAAGAATCCACTTTGTTTAAAGGAGAAAAAATATGAGAGTAGTTGTTGATGCCCACGGCGGCGATAATGCACCTTTAGAAATCATCAAAGGTTGCTGCCTTGCTGTCAAAGAAATCGAAGATCTCAGCATCCTTTTAGTTGGCAGAAAAAATGAATTGCAAGAAATCATCGCAGCAAACGGGATCCCCGAAAATTGCTTTGAAATTGTTGACGCTCCGGATGTTATTACCATGGAAGACGAACCCACTTCTGTTTTAAAAGAGAAGCAATACAGTTCTATGGCGGTTGCCTTCAAAATGCTCAAAGAGGATAAAGCCGATGCATTTGTCAGCGCAGGAAACAGCGGTGCTGTCCTTGTGGGTGCCACTTTATTGGTCAAACGCATCCGCGGCATCAAGCGTGCGGCGCTTGGTGCTGTTATGCCCTCCATTGCAGGCCCTTATATTATGTTGGACTGCGGAGCCAATGTCGAATGCAAGCCGGAATATTTGGATCAATTTGCAATGATGGGCAGTTTATATATGAACTCCTGCCTGAATGTGGAAAATCCGCGCGTAGCGCTCCTCAATAACGGCACCGAAGAATGTAAAGGACCCGACCTGCAAAAGCAGGCACACGCGTTGTTAAAGGCAAATTCTGCCATTGATTTCATCGGTAACATTGAAGGTCGCGAAGTACCCTTAGGTGGATGCGACGTTGTGGTCGCCGACGGCTTTACCGGCAATGTTGCTTTGAAAGTTTCCGAAGGCTGGGGAAAATTGATTGGCAGCACATTGCGCAATATGCTTACCAAGAATTGGAAATCCAAGCTTGCAGCACTCTTGATCTTAGATCAAGTAAATGATTTTAAAAAAATGATGGACTACAAAGAATATGGTGGCGCTCCGCTGCTCGGCATCAGTAAACCTGTCATTAAAGCACACGGTTCCTCCGATGCCAAGGCATTTAAAAACGCCATCCGCCAAGCCTGCATTTTTGCAGAAAGCGGAATGATCCGTCGAATCGAAGAATCCTTGTCTGCCGAATAATTTCTTGACATTTCGGCATAAAATTAGTACTATATTATTTGTGTAGAACACACATACGAAAGGAAATATGACTATGTTTGAAAAAGTGAAAGCAATTATTATCGATCAGTTGAGCATCTCTGATGCAGATATGGTAACCGTCGATACCACATTGGAAGATCTCGGCGCAGATTCTCTGGATCTTGTTGAGGTTATTATGGCCATTGAAGATGAATTCGATGTTCAGATCAAAGACGAAGACCTCGAGAGCCTCAAGAGCGTCGGTGACCTGATCAATTATATCAGCAAGTAAAATGGCGGATTTAAAGGTCCTGCAAAATAAAATAAACTATTCTTTCAAAAACGAAGAATTGTTGCGCCACGCGCTTGCCCATTCCAGCTATGCCAATGAGCATCGCGTCGAAGTCCCCGGCTCCAATGAACGCTTGGAATTCTTAGGCGATTCCATCCTCGGCTTAATCGCGGCAGAATATCTATTTACACACTATAAGCATCTGCCGGAGGGTAATTTGACCAAAATGCGCGCTCTTTTAGTGTGCGAAAATTCTCTTTTTGGATTTGCCAAGGAATTTGATCTGGGCGATTATCTCCTTTTAGGGCATGGCGAAGAACTTGCAGGAAGCCGCAAGCGTCCTTCCATTGTATCCGATGCATTTGAAGCCTTATTGGCTGCAATTTATCTGGATGGCGGATTAGAAGCCGCCAAAGCATTCGCTCTCCCCTATCTTATGCGCGGCGCCGAAGAGATTGCAGAGCACACAAGAAGCTACGACTATAAGACAACTCTGCAAGAAATTGCTCAGCAAAATCCGGGCGAATTGATTCAATATAAATTGATTCAAGCTTCCGGTCCGGACCATGCCAAAGTCTTTGAAGTTCACTGCTTTTTGAATAGCAATCTCCTTGGAAAAGGAACCGGAAAAAGTAAGAAAGAAGCCGAGCAAATGGCGGCAAAAGAAGCACTGACAATAATGGGCGCAGAGTCCCACTAAAAAAGCTCCACGGTTAAACCGTGGAGCTTTTAATTTTATTATAAATACATTCAAAAACTGCTTGCGTTGTTCGTTCCCGAACTTCATCTCTGGAGCCTGCATCAAAGAATTCCAGCCGATAACCTTGGCAATTCCCCTTAAAATCGACCGCAAAATAAACCAATCCGACCGGTTTTTCTTTGCTTCCACCCGTCGGTCCGGCGATTCCGGTAATTCCCACGCCGATATCGCTTTTGGCAACCGCTCGTACTCCGGATGCCATCTCCATCGCCGTTTGTTTGCTCACCTCACCATAGGCCTTCAACGTTTCATCTGATACACCAAGGATCTGATTTTTGATTCGCCCGCTATAGCTGACAATTCCACACTCAAATACTTGCGATGCACCGGATTGATCGGTGATATATTTCGCCAACAGACCACCTGTGCAGGACTCTGCCGTTGAAATCGTAATATCCTTTTGGATCAACATTTGAACCAATTCATAAGCGAGATTTTTCTTCATTTTTTCTTCACCGGAATATCAATAATCTTACGCAAATATTTTTTATACTCGCTCTTATTTGCAAGTAAACGACGCGCACCACCAAAGTTTTTGGGGATCGTTTTTGTATCCAAATAGCGAGCGGTGCAGTTCATCATCAGAATAGCAATGGAAATTCCGTCCGGAGTCGGGAGAAAATAACGAATCAAAACCGTCAACAAGCCACAGCCAATCCCATAAATGATTCTTCCAAGAGGTGTAATCGGGCTGGTAGAATAATCCGTGGCCATAAAAAATGCCACCAAGAACAAGCTACCGCTAAAGAGATGATACTGCATAAACTGAAATGCAGAAATATCATCAAATCTGGGGAATAAAAATGTAACGATCGCAACGGTCCCGAGAAAGGAGAGCGGAATGTGCCAGGTAATCACTCTTTTATAAATTAAAAACAGACCGCCAAGCAACAATAACAACGCGCTCGTTTCACCGATACAACCTGCGACGTTTCCGATCATACAATCGAATATGGAAAACTTATCGCCGATCGTCACCAATTCACCCGAAGCGTTTTTCAAATATTCAAGCGGTGTCGCAGATGGAACTCCATCGAAAGGTTTTATCCACGCCCCTGTCAAAAATTTGGGGAATATCAAGAATAAAATCAACCGTCCCGCCATTGCCGGATTGATCATATTTTTACCCAAACCGCCAAGCAGCATTTTAGCAACTACAATGGCAACAAGCGCGCCAATGGGCGGAATCCAAAGCGGAGCAGAAACCGGAAGATTAAAGGCGAGCAAAACACCGGTCACAATTGCAGAGCAATCGCGAATTGTTTGCCTCCGTTTCAGTATCAAATTATAAATAAACTCAAAAAACACACAGGAAAGAATGCTGATTGTAATCAGCAAAAATGCACGCCACTTGAAATAAATCACCGATGCTACTGCCGCAGGCGATAACGCAATCAAAACATACGCCATAATTGACGAAACTGTTCGATGATCCTTGGAATGCGGAGAGGATGATACAATTAAATCATTCATAATTAATTACCACCCTTTCTTTTTAATTCGTTTACCTGTTGTTTTCCTTTTCTTATATATTGGATCAAAGGAATCTTCGCCGGACAAGTAAAAGAGCAACAACCACATTCAATGCAATCTGCGATATGCAATTGGCCTGCTTTTTCATAGTCATTGGCTTTAATATATTGAACTATATAACTTGGAACCAACCGCATAGGGCAAGCTGAGACACAACTTCCGCAACGAATACATCCAACATCGTGGTCCACCGTCAACTGCTCCGCGGTCATACAAATCAAACCGGCAGTCCCTTTTATAACCGGAGCATCCAATGAATTTTGTGCAACCCCCATCATCGGCCCACCCATAATCAACTTTCGCGTGGTATTTTTATACCCAAAATAATCCAACACAGCCGAAAACGGAGTACCAATACGAACATGAACATTTCCGGTACGCTCAACACCATGCCCTGCAACGGTAACAATACGCCGTAGTAATGGAGAGCCATTCGCGATCGCACGATAAATTGCAATCACTGTGTCCACATTTAACACAACACACCCTACATCTACAGATTGTTTACCGGAAGGAACCTCTCTTCCTGCGATGGCGCGAATCAACTGTTTTTCGCCGCCTTGCGGGTACTTTGCCTTCAAAATGACCACACGCATCTTTGTACGAGCCAGTCGCTTATGGAGCAAAGAAATTGCATCCGGCTTATTATTCTCAATGCCGATATACATATGTTTTGCTCCCGTTATATAACGGACAATATTCAGACCGCCAACCAAATCATCGATCGATTCCAAAATGACCCGATGATCGCTGGAAAGATAAGGTTCACATTCTGCCGCGTTAATAATAACCGTATTCACTTTACCCAGAGCAGAAGAAAGCTTAATATGGGTAGGAAAAGCAGTGCCACCCATACCGACAATTCCCGCTTCCCGAATTATTTGAATCAATTCTTCGGGAGTTTTGGTTGTATAATCCGGGCACGCCTCCATAAAGCAATCTGCGCGATTATCCTCAAAATCATTCTCAATGATGATTGCAGGAATTCGCTTCCCTGACGGATGATCCCAATCGCAAATCTCTTTGACCGTTCCGGAAACTGTTGAATGGATCGGTGCGGAAACTTCAGCCGAAGTGTCTGCAATTTTTTGCCCCATACGAACATAATCGCCGACCTGCACGCAAGGCTCACACATTGCGCCGGTATGCTGCAAAAGCGGATAAATCATCTCCTTTTGAGGAGGTAAGGTTTCAATCGGCTTAGCCCGAGTATTCTTATGGGAAGTGGGATAAACACCGCCCTCAAAGCGATGGATTATATTCAATCGCATACCATACCAAATCGCCTTAAAATCAATTCCGCTGCCGAGAATTGAAAAAACGGCGACCACAATAGCCAAGAACAAATGAACATAGACCCCTAAAGGAATCCGAGTAAATACATCCACTTTGGATTGAACGAGCTCATGGCCATTTTGAAGAAGCTCGACATTAATGGTATAGTAGACAAAAAACAAGGTTGCGTAAACAAGCAAAAAGATCAGAGAACCTGTAAAAATAGAACGTTTACCACCTTGCCCCTTGCTCCAGAGAAGAATCAGCCCGCAAGCATAACAAACAAAGCCGACATAAAACAAAAGCATTAAAACATACAATACCGTTCCAAGCATGCTAAAGGAACTTAGAACGCTTTCATAATATCGTTCGATCTCGCCCAAATCGGCAAACAAAGAAATAAGCATCCTCGAGCCCTTTTCGCCATAGGCTACCACAGGATCAAGCGCAGGAATAAACGCCGCAATTACTGTTGCAAAAGAAAAGATTTGAACATATGAAAGATAATTTTTAAACCAGTCTGAAATTCTTTTCATTTATTCACACTCCGAAAATCAAATTCAGTAATAATCTATTATATAGCATAACATATACGGTCAAATTTTTCAAGATTCATTAGCAACAAAAAGCAGCATACCAAAAATAGGTATGCTGCTCTTCTTAATCCTTTTTAAAACTAAACTTCCGTTCTGTCCCCGATAGTAACCGCTTGACATTCGCCGAATGAAGCAGAATCACCATAACAGCCAGCGCGGCCAGCGACACTACAACAAACCAACGATTGATCAAATTATCATTACAAACGAAAAACATTGTGATCGGTCCCGAAATTCCTGCAAGCATCGAGCCCAACGAAATAAACCGTGTGAGCAAAACAGTCACCAAGAAAACGGTAATGCCAATCGCAAAACAACGCCAATCAACGACTAAAAAGACCATCCCGACAACAGTGACCGCCTTACCGCCCCGAAAATTGAAATAAAGCGGAAATGCGTGCCCCATCGAGCAGAAAAAGCCGCTGAAGGCAATCATCGCCTGCCAATATTCGGCATCGGCAAACAAAAGTTTTGTGGCAATCAATGCAATCAACGTTTTTGCAAAATCACCAAGCATTGTAAGAACGCCGACTGCCGGCCCAAACGCCCGAACCATATTGGTTGCCCCTGCATTTCCGGACCCAACCTGACGAACATCTTTTTTGAAAATCTTGGAAATTAAAATCGAACAGTTGATGCTACCGATCAGATAGGAACCAACCGCTACACAAACTAAAAGACCAATAAACTTTCCGTTCAGCATTATTTTTCACCTCTCTCACGAATGATGAACCGAATCGGTGTACCCTTAAATCCAAAGGTGTCTCGAATTCGATTCTCCAAATATCTTTGATAGGAAAAATGGAACAAATCTTTTCTGTTTACAAAGAAAACAAATGTCGGCGGTTGAGTCGAAGCTTGGGTCATATAATAGATCTTTAATCTACGCCCCTTATCCGAAGGAGGCTGAACTCGCGCGGTCGCCTCATTCAACACATCGTTGAGCATACCGGTCGAAATTCTGCGTTTATTTTCTTCATAAGCATCTCTGATGGCTTCCATTAACTGCGGCAAGCGTTGCCCTTCCAATGCCGAAATAAAGACAATCGGGGCAAAAGAAATAAATGCCAATTCGTGGGCAATATCCTTGCGAAGGTTTTCCATTGTATTGGTTTCCTTCTCAATGGAATCCCATTTATTAACCGCAATAACCAACGCCTTCCCCTGCTCATTTGCATAACCCGCAATCTTTGTATCCTGCTCGGTCACACCATCGGCTGCATCCAGCATAATAACGCATACATCGGCGCGTTCAACCGCCATATAAGAGCGGATAACGCTATATTTTTCAACCGCTTCTTCCACCTTTTTCTTTTTGCGGATACCGGCAGTATCGATCAAAGAAAAATCACCGGCGGGGCAAGAATAAAGAGCATCGACCGCATCTCTGGTCGTGCCGGGGATGTTGGAAACAATGCACCGCTCTTCGCCCAGCAAACGGTTGATCAGCGAAGATTTACCTACATTGGGTTTGCCCAGCAGCGCCACTTTGATCGGTTGTTCCTCATCCTCAGCACCTTCATCAAAGGTGAGATAACGATAAACCTCATCCAAAAGATCGCCCGTTCCGCTTCCGTGAATGGAAGATACTGCCAGCGGTTCTCCCAAGCCCAAATTATAGAATTCATAAAATTCCATCGGCGGCTCGCCCACCTGGTCTACCTTGTTGACACATAAAACAATGGGTTTCCCCGAACGATGCAACATATTGGCAATCTCTTGATCATCCGCAGTCATCCCGGTTTGTATATCAGTCAAAAATACAATACAGTCTGCGGTATCAATCGCCATCTCTGCTTGACGCCGCATTTGAGTTAATATAATGTCTTCACGTGCCGGCTCAATACCGCCGGTATCGATCAACATAAACTTTTTTGCGCGCCATTCGACTGTTGCATAAATGCGATCGCGAGTGACACCGGGAGTGTCTTCAACAATCGAAAGTCTTGCTCCTGCAAGTTTATTAAAGAGGGCGCTTTTACCTACATTCGGGCGCCCGACAATTGCAACAACAGGCATACTCATATAATCACCTACCTAACACCTTATCCAATAAATCAAAACCGTCATTTGTCGATATATCGATCCTTCGATCCAGTTTTTCTCGAACATCATCGATGGAAACATTATCCAAAAAGAGGTCTTGCTCCGCCCGAAGCATCACACTCGGAAGAATGAACCGTTCCGGAAGGTTTTCATTTTCCAGCTGAGAAAGGATATCTCCTCCGGTTACCAAGCCGGAAACCGTAATCTTCTCGCCAAAGAAACGATTCACAATCGGATAAATCTTATAATTCAATCTTGGGAATTTATTTTGAACCATTTTCAGCAACGAATCCATAAAATCCGCCGCCAAAACACCGGTAACAATACCGACAGAGCGATTCAAGTCATCTCCCTCTTCCTGCAAAAGCGCCGTTTCCACTTCTGTTTGAAGCGAGCGCATCAAGCCCACCCCATTCTCAATTTGAGGATAGCCGTCATATCGCTCCTCCGAAGGGATCGAGCGTTCTGCAAGAATGTAAAACTCATCCGAGGCATAGCATCCGGCAACGCCGTGTTCCTTGCGTTGCTCAGCGCCAATCCCTTCGATGATATCAATCACTTCTTCTGCATCTTCTTTCTCGAAGGATTTCAGCGGGTAAAGACCCTCTCTGTGACAAGTGATTCCAACAGGGACAACACTGGTACTTTTAACAAACGGTGCCAAAGCCGCCAGATCACGCAAGGATTTTTCAAGATGTTTTCCATCGTTTACACCCTTACACAATACAATCTGGCAATTCATTTCAATTCCCGCATCGTAAAAACGTTTTAAAATCTCATTGATTTTTGCCGCTTTGGGGTTTGCCATCATGGCTACGCGCAGATTGGGATCGGTTGTATGAACCGAAATATTAATGGGCGAAATCCGCATTGAAATGATACGCTCAATATCCTCTTCACTCAGATTAGTAAGCGTAATATAATTTCCCATCAAAAAGGACAACCGCGCATCATCGTCTTTAAAATATAATGTTTCCCTCAAACCCTTGGGCAACTGGTCGATAAAGCAGAAGATGCACTTATTTTTACAACTACGTTGCTGATCCAGCAAGAAATTTTCAAAATCCAACCCCAGCGTCTCTTCACATTCTTTTTCGATCTCGATCAAAACTTGTTCGCTGTCAATTTCCATCAATAATTCCAATTCCGTCGCGGCTTCATAATACATATAATCAATGATATCGGCGATTTTATGATCGTTGATTGCAATCAAAAGATCGCCCGCCTTTAAGCCAAGCTCTTCTGCGATAGAACCCGCTGAAACATTGCTGATTTTTGCAGCCATAGTGCACCTCCTTCTTTCCTTAATAACGAAAGAAAAGAGAAGGCAGGGATATCCGCCTTCTCTATCATCAACATAATCGGACCAATTATTCTGCAGAAGTTTCTTCGACAGCTTCGGTTTCTTCAACTGCCTTGGTCTCTTCAACCTTGACTTCTTCCTTCTTTGCAGCAGCGGCCTTCACAGTGATTTTGCCATCCTTAACAGAAAGATCGGCATTCACATATCCACATTCGGGGCAAGCCTTATGCGGAGCCTTCAATGCATGACATTGGGGGCACTCGGTCAGAGTGGGGGCGCCCAACTTCCATACACTGCTTCTTCTCTTGTCTCTTCTCGCTTTGGAAACTTTTCTCTTAGGTACTGCCATTTAACTAACCTCCATTTATCTTTACCATTTTTAACATTAATTAAATTCAGAAATTTTCTTCGCAGCTACATTCTTCGGTATTGCGATTGCATCCACATATGGGGCATAACCCCTTACAATCTTCCGAACAAAGAAACCGCTCCGGAAATTCCATAATAATTTGATTTTTCGCCTCATCATCAGGGTGGAAATCAAAATTCGGATCAATCAAAATCGTTGTCTCATCCTCTTTTAAAGGATCGGTAATTATGCGACGCTGATTTTCGATATGATGCGTTCCTTTCACTGCCGATAAGCAACGATAACAGTAACTTTCATATTCAAAATCAATCTTCGTTTCGCACATAACTAAACCGTATTTACCGAAAATCTTAAACGAAACTTCAGGAGAACGCGGAAAAGAAGCGAGAGTGTTCAGATCCTCATCTTCACCGACATTCAATTGAAATTTCAGCTCTTTTTCGTAACGGTCTAATATAAAAGCGTCTTTTAAATTAACCCTCATTGCTCTCCTTCATCCTAAAAGGAAAAATCAATAGCACATAATATTATAATGACAAAACACCCGCTTGTCAACAAATATTTTTCCTTTTTAACATTTTTTAGCGATTTGCCTTTAATTTCACAAATCTTTTAACATTTGCCTTCTTTACTCTGCTGATAAATGCACCTTCCAGCAAGCACAAAGAAACATTTTTCCATTTCAACGGCAAAAGCATAATCTTCATATAATTCGAACGCGGCTTTGCAATTTTCAAGCATCTTTGCGCACGTTCCGAGCGAATAATTTGGCGAATATGGTCGCGTTTTTCCTTATAGTTCAATGTGCAGGAAACATTGGTGACATTCTCGATGCATCCAATCAATCGCTCCACATAACGCCGCGCTAAAAACTCAAGAACGGCAGGGGTTTCAATTCCCCAATAAGCATAGAGATCTTCCATCCAACCATGCTCTTCTTCCCGCTTGTCATACATTTCTTTGCGGTATTTTGTCGTCTCACTCTCGGAGCGCTTTCTCATGAAATGATAATACGGTTTTTGAGATACAACCACACGCTCAATATCACGAATAACACTCAGACAGAACGGAAAATCATCCCAAAAAGTATCCGGAAAATAAAGTTTGCGTTCGCGTATGTACTCGGCCAAAAACAATTTATTCCACGGAGTATACAAAAGATTTTTATCAAATAAGCGATAGGAGTCTTCTCTGAAGGCCTGTTGGCTTTCATAAATGACATCGTCTACCTTTTGAATTTGGACAAACTTTTCTTCCTCGGAATAATAGGAATCAATGTAATAGCCGGTCACAACCATCTGCGCTTGATTCGCTTCCGCCAAATCCAACATATCTTGCAGCATGGTAGGCTCCGCCCAATCATCCGCATCCATAAAATAGAAATATTTACCTTCGGCTCGGTCGATAGCAACATTGCGCGCGCTGGGAGCACCGCCGTTTTCCTTATGAATCACACGAATACGAGGGTCTGCTGCGGCATATTCATCGCAAATCACACCGCTGCGATCGGGAGAGCCATCATCAACAGCCCAAAGCTCCCAATTTTGAAAGGTCTGCTTCTGCATACTTTCGATGGCTTTACCGACATATTCTTCCACACCGTACACCGGCATTATAATGCTGATCACAGCTTTACTCATTGTTCATCTCCAAATACTTTTTCTACCATATCCAAAGCAGCCATAATTACTTTGTCCATATCATAATAACAATACTGCCCCAACCGACCGCCAAAATGAACTTTTTCTTCCTTTTGGGCAAGTTGCGCGTACTTTTGATATAAAGCACCGTTCTTTTCGTTGTTCAACGGATAATAAGGCTCCATTCCAGGCTGCCAATCAACCGGATATTCCCGCGTAATCACTGTTTGAGGCTGATTGCCGAACTCGAAATGTTTATGCTCGATAATTCTGGTATAGGGAGTCTGTCGATCGGTATAGTTGACAACCGCGACCCCTTGGAAATTCTCTTCATCCAGCAGTTCTGTCTCAAACCGCAAACTGCGATATTCCAAATTTCCCAGACAATGATTAAAATACGCATCGATCATACCGGTGTAAACCACCTGATCGGCCATTGCGTTCCAAGTTTCTTTTTCTTGCAAATAATCCGTATTTAAGCGAACATCCGCGCCATCCAGCAGTTTCTCAATAATTTGATTATATCCGCCCTCGGGAATTCCTTGATAACGATCATTAAAGTAGTTGTTATCATAAGTAAACCGAACCGGAAGACGTTTGATGATAAACGCAGGCAGTTCGCTGCAAGGTCTTCCCCATTGCTTCTCGGTATACCCTTCTACTAATTTTTTGTAAATATCGGTACCGACAAGGCTGATTGCCTGCTCTTCTAAATTTTTCGGCTCGCCTTGGATTACTGCGCGTTGCTCCTCAATCTTAGCTCTGGCTTCTTCCGGAGTTCGAACACCCCACATTTTATTAAAGGTGTTCATATTAAAGGGCATATTATAGATTTCGCCATTAAAATTTGCAATAGGCGAATTTGTATAACGATTAAATGTAGCAAATTGATTCACATAATCCCAAATCCGCTTATCATTTGTGTGAAAAATATGAGCGCCATAGCGGTGAACCATAATATCTGCCATCGGCTCGCAATAAATATTACCGCCGAGATGATTCCGCTTCTCTAAGACCAAGCAGGACTTTCCCCGCTTTAACGCTTCATGGGCAAAGACAGCGCCAAATAGACCACTGCCTACTATTAAAAAATCATAGTGCATCTTACATACACTCCTTTCAAGCATAGAAAGCCCCTATGCTACCATAGTACAGTATACAATATACTAACAAAAATTACAAGGAAATTATTTTTAACCTGCCTATTGACAAAACTATAAAAATGCATTATAATGTGTAAAGTAATTTGCTTTACATTAGTTATAAGGAGTAGATCGGCTTTATGAAAGACCTGCATTTTTCCCTTCTCATCGATTTCTACGGCAATATTTTGGCCCCTAAAATGAAAGATGCTTTGGAATTATACTATAACGAAGATCTTTCCCTTTCCGAAATCGCCCAACATATGAATATCACTCGCCAAGGCGTTCGTGATAATATCAAACGCGGCGAGCAATTCCTCACCGAAACCGAAGCGCAGCTGGGATTTTTCAAGCGCTACGCCGGTTTGGAAGACCAAATGATGCAAATCAAAAACTTAGCATTGAATATCCGCGATTTTAATAATCGCCATAGCAAAACTGCTGAAATCAACCAATTCGCCGAAGAGATTATTTCCATCGCAAGCGAATTTGAAGAAGAGGAATAATCATGGCATTCGAAGGATTAAGCGAAAAACTCGCAAGAGCATTTAAAAATCTGCGTCAACACGGTCATCTGACCGAGTCGGATGTCAAGGTTGCCATGCGAGAGATTAAATTGGCGCTCTTGGAAGCCGATGTCAGCTTCAAAGTTGTTAAGGAATTCATCAGTAACGTATCTGCCCGTTGCGTTGGCAGCGATGTTCTTGAAAGTCTCACCCCTGCCCAGCAAGTTGTCAAAATTGTCAACGAAGAGTTGACCGCTTTGATGGGTTCAGAGGCCGCAACCATTAAATTGGCTTCCAATCCCCCGACCATCGTAATGATGGTTGGCCTCCAAGGTACAGGTAAGACCACCCAAAGTGGAAAGATCGCCGGATATTTCAAAAGAAAAGGGCGTCGGCCCCTTTTGGTTGCCTGCGATATATATCGTCCCGCTGCAATTACTCAGTTGGAAATTGTCGGCCAAGGTGTCGATGTCCCCGTTTTCAAAATCGATGGCGAGAAAAATCCTGTCAAAATCGCCAAAGAAGCCATCGCCCACGCCAAGAAATACGGCAACGATCTTGTCATCTTGGATACCGCCGGTCGGCTGCATATCGATGATGATTTGATGACCGAATTGAGCAACATCAAATCCGCAGTTCAACCGCAGGAAATCCTCTTAGTTGTGGACGCAATGACCGGTCAAGATGCGGTCAATGTTGCAGAAAGCTTCAATAATCTTTTAAATATCGACGGTGTTGTTTTGACCAAGTTGGATGGCGATACCCGCGGCGGTGCCGCGCTCTCGGTCAAATACATTACCGGCAAACCCATCAAATTCGCCGGTACCGGCGAAAAGCTGGACCAAATCGAGCAATTTCATCCCGATCGGATGGCCTCCCGCATTTTGGGGATGGGCGATGTCCTCTCCCTGATCGATAAGGCGCAAGAAGCATACGACGAAAAAGAAGCGCTCGCTTTGGAAGAAAAGCTTCGCAAGAACAAATTCACGCTTCAAGATTTTCTGGACCAAATGCGCCAGATCAAAAAAATGGGACCCATCGAAAATCTTTTGGGAATGATGCCCGGAGTAAATCAGGCGCAGCTAAAGGATGTTCATGTGGATGAACGCCAGATCGCCCGCACCGAAGCAATTATCTTATCAATGACCCCGCAAGAGCGCGAAGATCCTTCCTTGATGAACGCTTCCCGCCGCAAGCGCATTGCCGCCGGCAGCGGAACAACCGTCGAGATGGTCAACCGCCTGCTCAAGCAATTTACCCAAATGCAAAAAATGGTTAAACAACTAAACACCAAAAAAGGCAGACGCCGTGGGTTTGGTTTTTAATTAAACACAGTAATTACTGAAAGGAGTGAAATAAACATGGCAGTTAAAATCAGATTGAGAAGACTTGGAGCAAAGAAGGCTCCCACCTATCGGATCGTTGTTGCTGATTCTCGCTATCCCCGCGATGGCAGATTCATCGAGGAAATCGGCACCTACAATCCTTGCACAGAGCCCGCAACCGTTACTATCGATCGTGAAAAGGCAAAAGCTTGTATCAAGAACGGCGCTCAACCCACCGATACCGTTAAGGCCCTGTTGAAAAAGCAGGAAATCATCTAAGCGAAAGGCCGTAATATGAAAGAACTCATTATTTACCTTGCGCAGTCCCTGGTCGACGAGCCCGATGCTGTCGAAGTATTGGAAACCGAAACCGAAGAGGCAATTGTTTATGAATTGCATGTCGCCGCAGACGATATGGGCCGCGTAATCGGCAAGCATGGAAAAATCGCCAAAGCGATCCGCTCCATTGTTAAATCTGCATCCTATAAAATGCCGAAAAAAGTGGTCGTTGAGATCAAATAAACGGAATTTTATCCAAACAGCTCCGCAATATTTTGCGGAGCTGTTGTTTTTTTGCAAAAAATGTAGTATAATATCTGCAAATAAAATCAGGAGCAACTACATGGGAAAAGAATTATTACAAGCCGGAAAAATAGTAAACACCCACGCCATCCGCGGGGATGTTCGCATCTATCCCTATTGCGACAGCGCCGAGTTTATCTGCGAAATCAAAACACTTTATATCGACAATACGCCATATAAAGTCGCAGCAGCGCGACCGCATAAAGGGCAGGCTTTGGTGCATTTCAAAGGTATCGACCGCATCGAGGACGCAGAACCTTTGGTTGGAAAGATAGCCTACTTTAATAAAAAAGATGCCAAACTGGACGAAAATCAATTTTTCATCGACGATATTATCGGTCTGACCGTCGAAGATATCGACACAGGAGAAATCTATGGAACCATCTCCAATGTTTTCCCCACCGGTGCCAACGACGTTTTCGAAGTCAAGGGAGATCGAACTCTTTTGGTGCCGAAGATCGACGACGTTGTCATAGAAATCAATTTAAAAGAACAGCGGGTTTTGATTCGCCCGTTGGAAGGATTGTTTGAATGAAATTTTCAATTATGACCTTATTCCCTTCCATGGTAGATTCCATTCTGAACGAGAGTATCATCGGAAGAGCAAGAAAGAATAAAATCATCCATATTGATTGCTTTGATATCCGCGATTATACCGAGGATAAGCATCGCAGAGTGGATGATTACCCCTTTGGCGGCGGTGGCGGAATGGTAATGAAATGCCAACCAATCCACGATTGCTATAAAGCGGTCTGCGACACTACCCCCGAAAAACCTTATACCATCTATGTTTCCCCCCGCGGGACAGTTTTGAGCCAAAAGAAAGCCAAAGAGTTAAGCGCACTCCCCCATATCGCAATTCTTTGCGGTCACTACGAAGGGGTTGACCAACGCATTTTAGACGAAATTGTCGATGAGGAAATCTCCATCGGCGATTATGTCCTCACCGGCGGCGAATTACCCGCCTGTGTTTTGGTCGATTGTATCTCAAGGATGCTGCCCGGTGTTTTGGCGGAAGAATCTTCCTATACCGAAGAAAGCCATTACAGCGGTTTATTGGAGCACCCGCAATATACTCAACCGCGGGAATGGAATGGCAAATCTGTCCCCGAGGTCTTGACCGAAGGAAACCATCGATTGATCGAAAAATGGAAGCGAGAACAATCCATTGCATTGACCAAGAAAATGCGCCCCGACCTCTGCCGCAGGCCAATTCCTGATAATAAGCGATTACGCTTTGTATACGAAGAGGACCGCGCAAAATTCATTGAGATGATGGATGCATTTTATCATACCCCGTATGTTCTGCATCCGGTACCTATCCAAAATATGGAAAATACATTCCAACAGTTGCAGGACGGAAACCCTTATTTGAATGCGTATATCATTCAATTTGAGCGCAAGACTGCCGGCTATTGCTTAATCAGCCACTCTTATTCCAATGCAACCGATGGGACAACGGTTTGGATCGAACAAATCTATATTGCCCCCGAATTCCGCGGACATAAATTGGCAGAAAAAGCGTTAAGAGAAGTCTTTGCTCTCTATGGTGACGATGCCAAATGCTATCGTTTAGAAGTTACCGAAGATAATAAGATTGCCAAGAAAATCTATTATAAGCTCGGATTTAAGTCGATAAACTATCAGCAGATGATCAAAGAATAAAAAATACCGGTGTTTTTAAAAACACCGGTATTTTTTTATAAAGTCAAATCAACAAATTTACACGAAATCACTGCCTGCAGATCCAAGGGGTTTATTATAATCTGCGCTCCGATTCTTCCGCCGCTGATGATAATCTCATCAAACAATTGTGCGGTCTCATCGATCACAGTCACAAACTGTTTTTTCATCCCGATCGGTGTACATCCGCCGCGCACATATCCGGTCAATCCAAAAATCTCCTTGACATGGATCAACTCAACGGATTTTTCACCCACCGATTTAGCCGCTTTTTTTAAATCAAGTTCTTCGGCAATGGGCAGAACAAAGACATAATGCGCTCCGCTCTTCCCCAATGCAACCAATGTTTTAAAAGAACTTTCGTATTCTTGGCCCAACTGATCGGCCACATGCACTGCGTCGATAAATTCTTCGCACTCATAAAGATTTACGCGAAATTCGATCCCCTTTTGCTCCAGGATCCGCATCGCATTTGTTTTAGTATCTTTAGCCATTATTTTGCAATAATACGAACGAACTTTTTCTTTCCACGCTTTAAGACAAAGCCTTCGGCGACCTTTTCCTTCGCACAGGCAAACTTAACATCGGCGATCTTTTCGCCATCAACGGTGACACCGCCTTGCTCGATGGCGCGGCGCCCCTCGGAACGAGAGGGAACCAATCCGCTCTTGACAAGCAGAGTAATCACATCCACCTGATCATCGGTATAGTCTTCCGCCTCAACCTCATAAGTGGGCATATTCTCAGCACTGCCGCTGCCAAACAACGCTTTGGCGCTTTCTTCTGCCTTCTTTGCCTCTTCTTCACCATGCACCAACTTGGTCAGTTCATAGGCAAGAATTTCTTTGGCTCTATTCAGCTGGCTGCCTTCCCAGCTATCCATTGCATCGATTTCTTCCAAAGGCAGGAAGGTAAGCATACGGATACACTTTAAAACATCGGAATCATCCACATTTCTCCAATATTGATAGAAATCAAAGGGAGAGGTCTTATTGGGATCCAGCCAGACAGCGCCGCTGGCGGTTTTACCCATCTTTTTGCCTTCGCTGGTGAGAAGCAATGTAATGGTCATGGCATGGGCATCTTTACCAAGTTTGCGACGGATCAGCTCGGTACCGCCAAGCATATTGCTCCATTGGTCATTGCCGCCGAATTGCATATTACAGCCGTAGTTCTGGAACAGATGATAAAAGTCATAAGACTGCATAATCATATAGTTGAACTCCAGGAAGGAGAGTCCCTTTTCCATCCGCTGCTTATAGCACTCGGCGCGAAGCATATTGTTTACAGAGAAGCATGCACCGACTTCACGCAGAACCTCAACATAATTCAGGTCCATCAGCCAATCGGCGTTATTCACCATCTGCGCTTTGCCTTCGCCGAATTCAATAAAACGCTCCATCTGCTTTTTAAAGCAATCGCAGTTGTGCTGAATCGTTTCCTTGGTCATCATCGAACGCATATCGGTTCTTCCGGAAGGATCGCCGATCATCGCGGTTCCTCCGCCGATCAATGCGATGGGGCGATTGCCCGCCATTTGAAGACGCTTCATCAGGCAAAGCGCCATAAAATGACCCACATGAAGACTATCTGCGGTGGGATCAAAGCCAATATAAAAGGTCGCTTTACCGTTATTTATTAATTCTCGAATTTCCTCTTCATCGGTCACCTGAGCGATCAATCCGCGCGCAACCAATTCTTCGTAAATTTTCATCGTCTTCTCCTTTTTACTAAAAGCCCTCCGCCCCTTATAATAGGAGCAGAGGGAAAATCTGCAATATATTTACCGATTTATTTTATCTTTATTTCATTTTTTTGTCAAGCCTTTCTTAGAAGATAATATCATAGGCTTTTGTAAAAGTACCGTTTTTAAAATTAAAGGATGTAAATTTTTGATAATGGCATGTCTCATAAAGCAACACCGACCATTTTCCATCCCCTTCAAAATCGCAGATGATCGGGCGCAGTTCGGGCAATTTCCCCAAATTATAAAAACCACTTAAAATCTGGCAATTTTCGCCATTTGCATACCCTAAAAAGCAATACCTCTTTTCCCCCTCCTCGTTCTTCGCCAAAAACAGTTTTTCTTCCGCCCCGTCTTGGTCCAAATCACATACCCAAATATCCGTTATCAACGCATTTTCACCATCGATACGATTGGCGATCAACTGTGCGTCTGCAATTTTTTTGATTTGTTTATCTACCTTATTTTGATTTGAAAGCGTATATTGTGTATGAACCGGAGATAAGAACAGCGGCCATCCACCGTTTGTGGAAAAAGAATTGTTCTTTTTAAGAGTATTTTTTGTTCCGACACCATCTAAATCCAGCGTCTGTTCATCGTAACTGTAAAACTTCTCTTCGGAATCTTTTAAAATATCCGGGTCAAGCTCATAATACCAATAAGCCCCATTTTGAATTTGCTGTTCTCCATCAATTGTATAAGAAAGCGGAAATGCATTTTTTCCGCAATATAACACCACCTTCTTTCCCGATGTATCAATGGGATCATCCGGCAATTCCTTAGGAACACTCTCCTTTTTGGCACATCCTGTCAAACACAAAGATAAAATCAAAGCGAAAGTCCATAATCTCTTCATCAATGTTTCCCTCCTTATGGGTATATATGGAAACATCAATCAATTTATGCATAAAAAAAGAGCAAGCCTTGCTTGCTCTTTTTATTAAATTAATACATTCCGCCGCCCATTTGGCTCATCGCCGCATTTGCCGCCGCTTCCGCAGCGGGATCTTTGATATCGGCAACGATGCTTTCGGTGGTAAGAACCATCGCCGCAACGCTTGCAGCATTCTGCAGCGCGCTTCTGGTCACCTTTGCAGGATCGACAATTCCTGCCTCAAGCATATCGCAATATACTTCATTGAAGGCATCAAAACCATAGTTTACAGCATCATTCTTACGGATGTTTTCAAGGATGACCGATCCTTCCAAGCCGCAGTTTAGCGCGATCTGGCGAACAGGCGCTTCCAACGCTTTAAGGACAATCTGGACACCGGTCTTTTCATCCCCGATGGTTTCATCAAGAAGCTTCTCAACCGATGCGATTGCTTTAATATAAGCAGTACCACCGCCTGCGACAATACCTTCTTCCACCGCCGCTTTTGTTGCGGCCAAGGCATCATCCACACGAAGTTTCTTTTCATTCATTTCGGTCTCGGTGGCGGCGCCAACCTTAATAACCGCCACACCGCCGGAAAGCTTTGCCAACCGCTCTTCCAACTTTTCGCGATCATAGGAAGAGGTGGTTACTGCGATCTGATTTTGAATTTGATCAATGCGGTTGCCGATCATTTCGGGGTGACCGTTGCCGCCGACAATGATGGTCTTTTCTTTCTGGACCTTTACCTGAGTGGCTCTGCCCAGCATATTAACTGTGGCGGTTTTAAGATCCAAGCCCAGCTCTTCGCTGATCACTTGGCCGCCGGTAAGAATGGCGATATCCTGCAGCATTTCTTTTCTGCTGTCGCCGAATCCGGGCGCCTTGACCGCCACGCAAGAGAAGGTACCGCGAATCTTATTAACAATCAAAGTCGCCAAGGCTTCGCCTTCAATATCTTCGGCGATAATCATCAGTTTCTTTCCTGCTTGGACAATCTGCTCCAATAACGGAAGAATCTCTTGAATATTGGTGATCTTCTTATCGGTAATCAAAAGGAACGCATCATCGATGACCGCTTCCATTTTTTCGCTGTCGGTGACCATATACGGAGTAATATAGCCACGATCAAACTGCATACCTTCGACAACATCGCAGGTGGTCTCGGCAGTCTTGGACTTTTCAACAGTGATAACACCGTTGGTAGTAACCTTATCCATTGCCTCAGCAATCAACGCGCCAACTGCTTCATCGGCGGAAGAAACGGTTGCAACTCGGGCAATATCTTTGCTGCCTGTAATCTTTTGAGAATTCTTTGCAATGGTACCGACAACACAATCCACCGCTTTTTGAATACCCTTGCGTACCACCATCGGATTAGCACCGGCGGCAACATTCTTCATCCCTTCGCAAATCAAGGCTTGGGCTAATAAAGTGGCGGTAGTCGTACCATCGCCGGCAATATCATTGGTCTTGGTAGAAACTTCTTTCACCAACTGCGCGCCCATATTCTCAAAAGGATCATCCAATTCGATGTCTTTAGCAATTGTGACACCATCATTCGTAATCAAAGGAGTTCCGAATTTTTGATCCAAAACAACATTTCTACCTTTGGGTCCAAGGGTAATCTTCACTGTATTGGCAAGTTTATCAACGCCATTTTGCAGCGCTTTTCTTGCTTCTTCTCCATATAAAATCTGCTTCGCCATGATCTTCACTCCTTATTCTTCCACCAAAGCCAAAATGTCGCTTTGGCGAGCAATCAAAAATTCCTGCCCATCAATTTTAATTTCGGTCGTACCATATTTACGAAGAACAACACGATCTCCTGCTTTAACAACCATTTCAACCTTATTTCCATCGACATATCCGCCGGGACCAACCGCCAAAACTTCGGCCACCTGAGGCTTTTCTTGAGCAGAAGCGGTTAAAATAATACCACTCTTTGTGGTTTCCTCCGCTTCTTCCATTTTAATAACTACTTGATCAAACAATGGTTTTAATTTCATCTTCGTACCTCCGCGGTATATTTTAGCACTCTTCTCTCTCGAGTGCTAAATATAGTTTAGCATACTTTTTATGAAAATCAATACTTTTTTGAAAAATTTTCTATTCGTTAATGTTTATGAACCCTTTCTTTATAAAATGAAAAAACTTCATTTTCTTCTTGACATTGCAAATAAAATGATTTATAATTCATACGTTGCCGGAAAGAAGGTTATATATGGTGGTTGTAGTTCAGCTGGTTAGAGCGCCAGATTGTGGCTCTGGAGGTCGTGGGTTCGAATCCCACCAATCACCCCACTTTTCTTTTTCAAAAAGAAAAGCAGCCCGGCATTTTGGGATATAGCCAAGTCGGTAAGGCAACGGACTTTGACTCCGTCATTCCGCTGGTTCGAGTCCAGCTATCCCAGCCAAGTCTAAAGCACTTAGCATTTTGCTAAGTGCTTTTTCTTTTGGTGTTTTCAGAAAAAAGTTTTTGCGATTTTAAATATTATTATTGAATTGCTATGCATATAGATGTTATAATATTATATATCTGTTTATCGACAGAGTGAGGTGTTTTTATGAAATTTTATCCCAACGATATTAATGAGTATTTTTCGAATAATCAAATCGACCTTCTGGTTCAAGCGGCAGAAAGCCGCCACACACTCCAGTTTGAGCAATTACGCAGACTGATCACATTTTCCTGCACCCGCACCCTCGACGATCACCTTACTGCTGCAGTGTTGGTCACCGGCCCCTCTTCTTCCGGCAAAACCACCTTTTCAAATCGTTTAGCCTCGCTTATGGAAGAAGACGGTTTCCAATGCACAGTCATATCGATTGATGATTATTATCATTCACGAGCAGAAATCCGTCGATTGCAACCAGACGCCGCCGAACTTGACTTTGAAGTTTTGGAAGCGTTTGATGTGGAATATTTCCAAAAGCAAATGTCTGAATTTTTGGTTGGAAAGCCGATTCGCTTACCGCGGTATGATTTTAAACTCGGCGAACGGGTCGATAGCGGCATCACTCTGCAACCCACCCCTAAAGACCTTCTGATCATCGAAGGGATCCACGCAATGAATCCCAAATTAACCGAAGGACTCCCCTTTGCGCGGATGATCGGGGTGTATATCTGTCCGTTTGATTCCTATGTCGTTCCCCAAAAGGGCGAAATCACCTCCAGAGATATTCGCTTAATGCGGCGTAGCCTGAGAGATATGATTCATCGCAATACTTCAATTATGGATACGATTGAGCGCTGGCCCAGCGTTCGCGCCGGCGAGGAACGCTATATCAAGCCCATGAAGCAATATGCAGATTTCTTCTTTAATTCTTCTTTTGAATATGAAATTTGCATATTAAAAACGCGTATTTTAAAGGCAGCAACCACCCTCAACGAAGATGAACTCAATAAATTAAAAGGATACCTGCCTTTGGATTTATTGGAAAGTTTTCATAGTTGCGAAAACATTAACATCCCGAAAGATTCTATTTTCAACGAATTTTACAGTTAGGAGTGCCCATGAGTAAACACATCGCTATGCTTTGCACGTCGCTGAATAACAGCGGTGCAGAAACGCATATCTACGAGCTTGCAAAAGAGCTCCGTCGCGAAGGGAATGACGTCACTGTCTTTTCCAAGGGCGGGGTCTATGTTTCGTCGCTCGAAGAAGCCGATGTTCGCCATATTAAGGCGCCGTTACATAGCAAATCTCCATTGGCTCTTATTCGTTCTTATTTCATTCTGCTAAAAGAATTTAAGAAAAATCGCCCCTCTGTGGTCCATTCTCATTCAGCCCTTGTTCCTCGGATGGTCTGCCGCAGGCTGAGAATTCCGTTGGTGACAAGCGATATTAAATTTTCCAGCATCCAAACAGCCGCCGAAGCAAACGTGATATATAACGACGCCATCAATCGACTGCGCCCGATGGATTATATCATCAGCGGTTATTACGGCAAAAACAACTTCGGCGATGATCTTACTCTGCATGGATTGATGAACCATCTGAAAGATTATCGCGGCACCGTTCTCACCTGCGATCCGCACAACACCGCTGTCCCGCCAAACGTTGAGTTGATCCACCGCTTTGATCTATGGAAGATCCGCAAAGCAATGAAAAACTCCAAAGTCTTTTTGTTTGGCAGCGGAAGCATCCTTCAGGATTCCACATCGAACCGTTCTGTTTTCTATTACTATTTCATAATGAAGATGGCGTTGCTCTATCATTGCAAAACCATGCTTTATGCCAACGGAATCGGTCCGCTGACCAAAAGCAGTAACCGCAAAAATGTTGCGCGGATTTTAAAAAGAATCGACTTGATTACCCTGCGGGATGAAGATTCTGTGAAATTACTAAAAGAATTGCAACCAAACCGCAACGCATTTCTCACGCAAGACGATGCCTTTTCTTATAATGTGCAAAGTATTCCTGCCATTTCTGCTCCCGCGCAGGCGCAGGGAAAGACCATTGTCGGTGTAAACTTCAAATTCAAAAATGAGCAAGATCCCAAAATCAAGGATATTGCAGAAGCGCTGCAGGTCCTTGCCCAAAAGCATCAGCTTTATTATTATTTAATCCCCTACCATTCACTGCAAGATATCCGCCCTTTAAGAGCGCTAAACAATGAATTAAAGAATTGTTCCGAGCTTGCTGCGAAAGCGGATAATCCGGAATCCATCATTGCCCATGCGGCAGGATGCAAATATCAGATCGTTGAACGCCTGCATGGTCAGATTATATCAACGATGCTGGGGCAACCCTTCCTCCCCATCGACTACGATCCGAAAACCAAATCCTTTGCTGAACAAACCGGAATGAGCAAGTACCGAATCCGGCATAACGATCTTGAAAAAGAGCGCTTGATTGAAACCTTTGAAAAGATTATAGAGCAACAAGGCGATATTTCTGCGCGGCTTTCAGATTTCAGCGAAAAAGCAAAAAAAGATGCGGCGTTAAACCGCGAACACTTATATCAAATTATTAAGGACATTTAATTATGCGAATTTTAGGAATCGACTACGGCGAAGCGCGGACAGGCCTTGCTGTCTGCGACGATAACGAAATGGTCGCGACGGTAATTGGGACCATCCATGAGCGCGACAAAGAAAAGCTTGCAAATAAAATTTGCGCTGTTTGTTCGGAAGAATCCGTTCAAAAAATCGTTTTAGGTTTACCCAAAAATATGGATGGTACCGAAGGATTCCGCGCCGAACATACACGTATCTTTCAGCAAAAGCTGCAAGCGCTGATGCCGCAGTTACCCATGGAATTTTATGATGAACGGCTTTCCACTGTCGCCGCTTCCCGCTTTATGATGGAAGCAAATACCAAAGGGAAAAAGAAAAAGGCATCCATCGATGCCCTTTCTGCCCAAATCATTCTGCAAGACTATATTGACCGAAACCGAACAAAATAAAAAAGCCCGTATGGGCTTTTTTATTTTGTTCTTTCATAAGCAATACGCGGGCTTTTGCGTTCATGAACATACACAATTCCGCAACGCTCAAAACCGTTCTTTTCCAAAACATGTTGCATCACCTTATTATCTTCATGGGTATCGATCCGCAAGTGTTGGTCATGGCTCAACGCGAAGGACAAACATTCGGCAAAGATTCCTTTGATTCCCGCCTTTGCAGCCACCCGATGAATCACACTGTATGGCTCATCGCTCTTCCAATGTCCGCCATCAATTTCAGCGTACCAAGGGTCGGGGCCTTTTGTAAATAAGAAGACCCCGCAGAGGATACCGTCGCGTTCTACAACGTATAATTCTTTTCGTTCAATATCTTGCTCGAGCATCGGCATTGTGGGGTAGAAATCGCCCCATTGCGTTGGATTCCCTGTTTGACGCATAAATTCCCTCGCGTCCAGATATATGCTCCATATCGCATCAAAATCATCTTTATCGGCCAGTCGTACCATCTTATTTCTCCCAAACATCAATTTTCATCATTATAAGCTATTTTTATGCAAGAAAAAAGGATTGAATTTTATAATCAAATATGTTAGAATAAATTAAATATTTCTATTTAAAGAAGGAAACATTTCAATGGAACTCACAGAAATCAAAAGCTTATTTCGTAACAAAGAAAATTATATCGACAAAACCATCACTGTCGGCGGTTGGGTCCGCTCCAACCGCGGCTCTAAAAACTTCGGTTTTTTGGTGCTGAATGATGGTACATTTTTTGAGCCCCTGCAAGTTGTATATAGCGACAAATTGGATAATTTTTCCGAGCTTTCCAAGTTAAATGTCGGTACAGCTTTGATCGTTTCCGGCAAGCTGGTGGAAACCCCGAACTCCAAGCAGCCTTTTGAAATCCAAGCAGACTCTGTGGAAATTGAAGGCCCTTCCACCCCCGATTACCCCTTGCAAAAGAAGCGGCACACCCTGGAATATTTGCGGACAATCCCCCATCTGCGCGCCCGCACCAATACCTTCCAGGCGGTTTTCCGCGTGCGTTCTCTGGCCGCCTACGCCATCCATAAATTCTTTAATGAGCGTAATTTCATCTATGTTCATACACCGCTGATCACCGGCAGCGATTGCGAAGGAGCCGGCGAAATGTTCCGCGTAACCACGCTGGATCTGGAAAACCTCCCCTTGACCGACGATGGTAAAGTGGATAATACCAAAGATTTCTTTAACAAAGTCACCAACCTCACCGTTTCCGGTCAGTTGAACGGCGAAACCTATGCTCAAGCATTCAAAAATATTTATACTTTTGGCCCCACCTTCCGCGCCGAAAATTCCAACACCACCCGCCATGCTGCGGAATTTTGGATGATCGAGCCGGAAATCGCCTTTGCCGATTTGAAAGATGATATGCTTCTGGCAGAAAGTATGCTCAAATATATCATCCGCTATGTGATGGAAAACGCACCCGAAGAAATGCAATTCTTCAATCAGTTTATTGATCCCGGTCTGATCGACCGCCTCAATAACGTTCTTGAAAGCGACTTCGGCCATGTCACCTATACCGAGGCCATTGAAATTCTGGAGAAGAACAACGCCAATTTTGATTATCCCGTTCATTGGGGTTCCGATCTTCAGACCGAGCACGAACGTTACCTGACCGAAGAAGTATTCAAACGTCCTGTCTTTGTCACCGATTATCCTAAGGAAATCAAAGCGTTTTATATGAAACTAAACGAGGATGGAAAAACCGTCGCCGCGATGGACTGCTTAGTTCCCGGCATCGGCGAAATCATCGGTGGCAGCCAGCGCGAGGATAATTATGAATTATTGCAGCAACGGTTAAAAGAACTTAATCTGAACGAAGAAGACTATGGATTCTATATGGATCTTCGCAAATATGGTTCTACCCGCCATGCAGGTTTTGGTCTTGGTTTCGAGCGCTGCGTTATGTATCTCACAGGTATAAGCAACATCCGCGATGTCATCCCCTTCCCCAGAACTGTCAACAACTGCGAACTGTAAAAACAAATAAGCCGAGGCAATGCCTCGGCTTATTTATTTTGCTCATTTTTCATTTTTAAAAATAAATATAATCGTGCAGTACATTCTGCATCGCACCAAGCGCGGTGCGCATCGCTATGGTCCAACCCTAGTCCCTGCGTCAAAGCAGTCAGCTTATACGATGGTAATTCAGGCAAAACCTTTTTGGCAAAACTCAACGTATCAAATACATCGTTATCAAAATAAAATCCACACGCTTTAGAATCCCGCTCTAAAAAACGGCAATCAAACGGCGCATTATGCGCAACCATCGGCAATCCTTGAACAAACTCATAAAAGGACGGCATCAGTTCTTCAATGGTCGGCTTCTCTGCAACCATTTCATTGGTGATCCCTGTGATTTTTGTAATCAACGGATCAATCGGCACCTTGGGGTCCACCAAGGATGAATAGCGAGCAACCATATACCCATCGATTACCTTAACCGCACCAATTTCAATAATCTTATCGTCTTTTCCAAGCCCTGTTGTCTCAAAATCAAAGCAGACAAAGGAGTTGAAATCTGCCACCTTGCGCTTAACCATTATGATCGATCAAGCACACAGCATGGCAAGCCATCCCTGCGCCTTCTCCTGTAAATCCAAGATGTTCTTCGGTTGTCGCTTTAATATTTAACTGCGATAAATCACATTGAAGCGTTTGAGCCAACTTTTCTTTCATCATCGGCAAATAGGATGCCACCTTTGGTTTTTGCGCGATCAAGGTAATATCTGCATTTATTAAATGATATCCATTCTTTTGGAGCAAATCATTCACATGCGCCAACAGCACCAAACTATCTGCTCCTTTATATTGAGGATCGGTATCGGGAAAATGTTTTCCGATATCACCAAGTCCCGCTGCGCCAAGCATTGCATCCATTAAAGCATGGGTCAAAACATCCGCATCCGAATGACCCAGCAATCCTTTTTCAAAGGGGATATTCACACCGCCCAAGATCAAAGCCCGATCTTCAACCAAGCGATGAACATCATATCCATGCCCTATTCGCATAACCGTTCCTCCATAAGCATTTTTATCATTGCCGCATCTTCCGGCACTGTAATCTTCAAATTATCTCTATGCCCTTCAATAAACCGAACCGGTTTATTATAAAATTCATAGATCGAAGCATCATCGGTAAATTCTCTTCCGCTTTTTTGCGCTTCTTTCGCCAATTCCAAATATTCACCACGCCTGAAGATCTGCGGTGTTTGGATTTGAATCAGGTGTTCACGCGGGACTGTTCGAGTAATAATACCATCCTTGATCTCTTTCATGGTATCAATGGCGGTCATGCCCAAGGCCGCCGCACCGCTTTCTGCCGCAGCAGCAATGGTTTTAGAAATATCATTCGATCGAACCAAGGGGCGCGCGCCATCTCCGATGGCCACCAGTTCATACTCCGCAGGAACCGCGCAAACGCCATTCATCACCGAATCAACACGCGTTTTTCCCCCTATTGTCACCAAAACAGGCGTTTGAATCCCATATTGATCGGCAAAAGATTCGTAAATGGAAACATTCTCTTCCCGTGTAACAACAACGATTAAATCAATTTCTTCCACTCGATCATATGCACAAAGAGTATGCACCGCTATGGGTTTTCCTGCAATTTCAAGCAACAGTTTATCCGCGCAGCTCCCCTGCATTCGGCTTCCGCTTCCTGCGCAGACAAGAACTGCGGCTGTCTTAACACCGCTCATCATGAACCACCCTTCAAAAATAGGCTGAAAACTCAGTTTCAGCCCATTTCATTTATTATTTCATCTTGAAGTTTGCCAAAGATCGTCTCGATATCCGATTCCATAACCATCGCCAGTTCGGAACAAAGAATATTTTTAGCCATCACCATCATCTGGCGATCACCGGTCGAAAGACCAACCATCTTATCGCGAAGCATCAAGGTCTTGATCACTTCGACCACTTCCTCCGGATCGCCCTTCTTAATACGGTCAATATTCTCTTTATAACGCTTGCTCCAAGGACCGCTCATATCAATTTCGAGCGTATTAAAATAATGCATCAACTCCTGCGCCCGCTTTGCGTTAATCAAAGGACGCAAACGAACGGCACCTGAATTTTCGACAGGGAATTTCAAGCGGATTTTTCCGCCCAAAAGAGAAATATCGAAATATTCTCTCTGCACACCGCCAACGGTCTGCATCTCGATCCCTTCGATGAATCCGGAGCCATGCATCGGATGAACGATTTGATCGCCAATTTTGAACATTTGCTAACAGAACCTTCCTATTTTTATGTATATATTATACACCAATTATCGAAATTTGGCAAACAAAAGTTTAACAAAATCCTTTACTTTTTTTTAGAATATGTTATGATATTTGCATAGAAGGAGAAGGTTATGAAGCAAGAAGAACGAAAATATATCGCCCGAAATAAAAAAGCAAGCTTCGATTATTTTATTCTTTCCACCTATGAAGCAGGAATTGTTTTGTTTGGAACTGAAATCAAATCCATTCGTCAAGGTCGAGTGAATTTAAAAGACAGTTATTGCGAATTTAAAGACGGCGAATTATATATCCGCGGAATGCATATTTCCCCCTATGAGCAAGGGAATATTTTCAATCGCGATCCCATGCGCCTAAAAAAACTGTTGCTGCACAAACGCGAAATTATGTCGCTTTTCGGCAAGACCAAACAAGATGGCTTAACTTTGATCCCTCTTTCTCTTTATTTCAGCGGTTCACGTGTTAAAGTTGAATTGGGGCTGTGCCGTGGTAAAAAGAACTACGATAAACGAGATACCATCGCCAAAAAAGAAGCGAGCAGAGAAATGGAAAAGCGCTTAAAGGAGCAAAATCGATAATCAAGGAGACCACTATGGAACATTTCAAAAAAGAACTGAATTTAGATTATGAAAAACTGAATCTCGGCGGCGGGCATCGCGCCTTTATGCAATGTTATATTCCCTCTAATTTTGATTTTTCCGAAGGGCGTAAGCGGCCGGCCATTATCATCTGTCCGGGCGGCGGTTATGGGCATCTTTCCTCCCGCGAAGCAGAGCCTGTCGCTCTGCAATACGTTGCTGAAGATATTGCCGCCTTTGTATTATACTATTCTGTTGGCGAAGATGCAGGGTTCCCTCGTTGTTTATTCGAAGCGCTCACCGCTGTTAAAACGGTTCGTGAAAACGCCGAAGAATGGAATATCAACCCCGACCAAATCGCCATCGGTGGTTTTTCGGCGGGCGGGCATTTATCGGCTTCCGCCTCTGCATATTGGGATAGTGAACTTGCGTCTGTCTTAGGCGATAAAGAAATGCTTAAAGTCAACGCGGCTGTTTTATCCTATGCGGTCATTTCCGCCAAAGGCACCGAAAATGTTCGTTGCTTTAAAAATCTGTTCGGCGAAAACCCGAGCGAGGAGCAACTTCTCTCTGCCTCCATCGAGGATCATATTTCAGACTCTTTCCCGCCCACATTTATTTGGCATACCGCCACAGATCAGATTGTTCCTGTGTGGCACGCGCTCTTGATGGGAAAAAGTCTTTCCGCCCAAAAGATCCCCTTTGAGCTGCACATCTACCCACGCGGCCCTCATGGGATGGCGCTTTGCGATATCCGCACCGCTAAAGATACACAAACAAAGCTCTGCGAAGAATTGCCGCGCCGATGGATTACAGACAGTATTCGTTTCTTAAAAGAAATCGCCTTCAAAAAATAATTAAAATCCCTATATATTTTTTCATTTCTATGTTAAACTATATAGGGTTCCCTATGGGGTCGTAAAGGTTTCGACGGGGATCTTGAAGTGTGATAAGCGTGCGGTGGCGCACAACCACCTTAAAATGTGTAACTTTAAAAATAAACGCTAACACTAATAAATTAGCTTACGCTGCTTAATTAACGCAGCGTCATCTCGATGCGAAGGACCACGAGCGCATTTGGGGTGTCATTTTCAGTGGTGAACGTTTTCGGTTAAGCTTTGCCCCGAAAATGTAGGATGAAGCTACCAATTTTATCAGCCTGTTTATCGGCGGATAAATGCGGGAATTTCAATAGATAAACTACGCACGTAGAAGGTTGCATGAATGGGTTTTCGGACAGGGGTTCGACTCCCCTCGGCTCCACCAGAAAAACGACAAGTTTCGACAGAAACTTGTCGTTTTTCAATGAAGCGTTCCCTTCGGGAACATGATGCCGCTACGCTAATGATGTCACTTCGTTAATGATGTGTTGCTTTGCAACATTAAAGAACGCTTCGCATCATAAATGAGCGAAGCGAATTTACTTCATATTGCGTACAGCGCAATGCATCATATCGACGAAGTCGATGCATCATTTGTGCGAGCCTTCAAATTCATACGCAAAACCGCTGAAATATTTTTTAAGCTTATAAACAAAAATCGACAGGTTTTCAACCTGTCGATTTTTTGTTACATATACTGCTCATACGCAGTCAAAACTTCGTTTGTATCGCCGAGCATTTTGATCTTTCCGTCGTGCAGCCAAAGCATTTTGGTACATAGTTTACGAAGGGTACTGATGCTGTGTGAAACAATCAGAACGGTCCGATTTTTATCCGAAATCAGCTCTTTCATCTTCGCCGAGCTCTTTTTCTTAAAATGCTCATCACCAACGCTAAGAACTTCGTCGATCAAAATAATTTCGGTCTCCAAAAAAGCGGTAATCGAAAATGCCAGCTTGGAATACATCCCTTTGGAATAGGTCTTAACCGGCTTATCAATAAAACTTCCAAGCTCGGAAAATTCAATGATTTGGGGCATTTTTTCTCTGATTTCCTCTTCCGAAAAGCCAAGCAACAAGCCATTAAGGATAATGTTCTCTCTGCCGCTCATATCCTTTTGAAATCCCACACCGATCGAGAGCAATGAGACATTCTTTCCATTCAAATCAATCGTCCCGCTATCGGGGGCAAAAATTCCGGCCACAGTATTTAAAAGGGTGGATTTACCGCTTCCGTTCTTTCCGATGATCCCGAGGATCTCACCTTTTTTGATATCCAACGAAATATCTTTCAATGCGTGGAAAGCCTTGTCCTTTTTCTTCCCGCCTTTTAAAAGCATCCGCTTGATCGAATAGGCACTCAGTTCTTTATAACTGACATTTAATTTTTCAATATGAATTGCAATATCCTGCATAAAATCAAAGCACCTTTACATAGCTATTTTCATTTTTTTGAATCAATTTGATTCCGACAAAACACATTAAAATGCCAAACACTGTCCAGATCCCGAGCCAAAGAAGATTCGGCATTGTATCATAGAGCAGCGCGTCACGCATACAGGTCAAATATAAAGCCAACGGGTTGATCCGAACGATCCAATAGCCCAATTCTCCGGTAATTTTATCGGCAAGATTATAAAACACGCCGGTCGCATAGAACAAAAGTCGCAATGCAATATTGGTAAAATTCGCCAGATCCTCCACATAAACGCCGAAATGGAGAAGAATCGAGCAAGCACCAAAGGTGAAAATAACAAATGAAATCAAAATCGGAACGACCCAAAGCATCTGCCAGGAAAACGGAACCCGATAAATGATCATCAAAACAAAGACGATCGCAAAACTGACCAATGTTTTAAATCCGTTCCGCAGAATTTTTTCAACAATCAATATGTATTTAGGAACATACACTTTCGAAACAATCGGCTTATTACTTCGCACCAATTTCACACTGGTTTTCAGCATCACATTAAAAAACTCCCAGATGGTGATGCCCAAGAAAATAAACGCAGCAATATATTTCACTGTTCCTCTAAAGAAAATTGTGAAAACAAACGCATAAATTCCCATAAAACAAAGCGGTTCCAAAATCCACCAAATCCAATTGAGAATCGAATTTGCCACTTCGGATTTTAATTCTGCTTTTGCGGAATAAAAAATATAAGAGGCATATTTTTTTATATCGCTGAAAAATTTAATCATTATGTTCTCCTAAATCCAATTCAAGAATGGTATATCGTTCCATAATTTAAAACATAAAAATACATTATGATTATACCAATAAAGCACTCGAATGTCAATAAAACATAATATTATTATAATGGTTGATATTTTTCTATATTTATGATATTATATATGATTGATAAAATATCTCTACTTAAAGGACGTGCATATATGAAGGGTAGCACCTATTTATTGATGGTTTTCGGCATATTGATCGCAAAAGGCTTAGGCTTTGTGCGCAATATTTTCTTTGCCCCTTTGGGCGGCAATGAATTGACCGATATCTATTTCCAGATTTTTGATATTCCCACCTTGGTTTTCACCGGCATTGGTACCGCCTTGGCAACCCTGGTCATCAAAAAGCTGAACAAACCGGAAAACAAATCTCCGAGCGCGCAAAAAGAGTTTGTATCCCGCTTTATTTGCAACATCTCTGCAATTACCCTGGGAGTTACTGCAATTCTTTACCTTGCCACCCCCTTGATCGTTCGCTGGTTATTGCCCGGTCTCAATCCCGAATTTTACGGCGATGCGCAAAAAATGTTCTACATTATGCTGCCCAGCGCATTATTTGTCATCGTTGCCTATATCATTTCCGGCGTCCTGCAGAACAACAATGTATTTTTCATAACATCCATTATGAGCTTGCCTTATAATGTTGTCATCATTTCCTATCTGGCATTTGCTCAGTTGGACATTTTTATCATCAGTATTATCACAACGTTGGGATGGTTTTTACACATTGCGATCCTCCTCCCCGATTTTTATCGCAACGGGTACCGCCTTTTCTATATTAATAAAGCGCGAGAGAAAAGCGCAAAAAAAGAGAAAAACCTCGAGATTTTATATATTTTTATATCCAGCGTTATGTTCCAGCTCTGCATTATATCCGATAAAGCCGCTGTGAGCGAAAGCATTGGCGCAGGAACGGCGATTCACTACGCCACCAACTTCTTCATCACAATCATCAGTATCTTTGTCGTCGCAATGAGCAACATCAGCTTCCCTGCGATCAGCAAGAATTACGAGGAAGGGAATCGCGAAGAAGTCAAAAAAACAACGCAGCAATTGATTCAACTGCTCTTTGCCATTCTCATTCCGTTTATTCTTTTAACCTTTGGCTTTGGCGAAGATGTCATCCGTTTGCTATATGAAGGCGAAGAATTCACTCCGGCCCTGACCGCTCAAACTTCGCTTTTATTGATCATCTATTCTCTCGGCGTCTTCGGATATGTTTGCCAGGAACTTTTCAATAAACTTTTATATTTGGGTTCCATTTACAAATATACCGTCATCGGCAGCATCGCTGTTATGCTGATCAAACCGTTGATCAACTATTGGTTGGGCGGTTACGGCGCTGTCGCTGTCGCAATTTCCACAACCATTCTTTTTACAGCCTATGCGGTTCTGATTGGAATCACCATGACCAAGGTAACAGGAAACTACCTTTCCGCCACCCTCGGCATCAATTTGCTGAAAATCCTTGGAGCCGGTGGAGCTGCAACCGCAGTATACATCGTTTTCAATCAAATCTTCCCCACCTTGCCCGGCGGAAATTTTGCATTCATTCTTCCTTTGATGATCTGCTTTGCTGTCTATGCAGCGGTTATTTGGCTCACCGGCATAATGAAAATCATTTTGCCCAAACGAACAACACAGGAGTAATCAATCAATGACAAGACGACAAATAGTTATAAGCGCCATCGCGTTGCTTTTGCTCATTGCTTTTATCGTTCCTGCACTCTTTCACCGTATAAACTTTGAGCAATCATCCAAAGTTTATGTGGTGGCGGTAGATGCAACCCGATTAGAGAAGTTCTTTGCGGGAGAAAAGTTGGAAAAAGCGCTGGCCGACTACAAAAATGCCGGCACCACAACCGCTATCATCCACGAAAAGCGTGGCAAATACAACGAAAGCACCATCGAATATGCAAAAAAAGCAGGCTTGAATATTGCCCTTTCCCCGGATATGACCTTTGCCGAAGAGGGCGATTTGGAACATCTGGTCCAAAAATTTTCGGTAAAGTATATCAAACTCCAAAAAGGTATCTGGGGCAAGCAATATGAATCCTACGATAAAAGCGTCCCCGTCTGCGACATTATTGATCGCCATAACCTCACTCTGGTCTTGACCGAAAACATTATGCAACTGGGCAACCAAGAACCCCGTAACTTTGACGATTACATCGAGGCGGCCGACGGAAAAATCCTGCGTGCATATACCACTTATTTTACAACAAATATTGAGCAAAAAGATTATCCTGCGGTTTATTACCAAATGTTCAATTCCGCCTATGACCGCAATACGCGTTTTATCACCGTCAAGCAATTAGAAGATAAGGGCTTTACAGAGCAGGAAAACGCGCAACGTACTCAAGAAAACATTCGTCTGTTCTGCGATAAAATGGAATCGCTGGGCTATCGAAACGAAGGAGAGTTCAACTATAACGATTATACCCCCAACCGCCCGTTGATCTCCGCCGCCGCAGCAGCGATTGCCGTTTTAATGATCGCATTGATCCTTGATCTACTTTTCAAAAAGACCATTCCTTATCTGCTTTATATTGCTCTCGGATGCGCGGCGATTGCATTTTCAGCGACATTTATTCTTCCCGAATCGATGCTTTCGCTCTACCCCACCGCCTTTGCAACCATTGCTCCATCCTTCAGCGTTGGAATCTTTTTGATCTATATCCGCAAAATGAAGCAACGCCAAGGAATGGCAACGCTCTTATTAAGTTCGACCGTTCTTTCTTTGGCATTGATTGCCATCTGCGGCGGAACAATGGCGGCGCTTTTAAGCGGTCCCGAATATTATCTGAATAATCTCGATTTCCGAGGGGTCAAGGCCTCTCTCACTGTCCCCTTAATTTTTGCAGGAGCATTATTGCTGATCTGGTCTTATAAAAAAAGAAGCCTTACCGAATATAAGGAACTTGCAATCCAAACAGCAAAACAATTTCGCTGGTATCATCTGCTGATCGTTGCCGCAGTCGCAATCATCGGTTATATTTATATCAAGCGCAGCGGCAATGTCAACCACATTTCCTTTTTCGAAACCAACTTCCGCAATTGGCTGACCGATACCTTTGCCGCCCGCCCGCGAACCAAAGATTTCCTTTTAGCATGGCCTTGTTTCACCCTTTATATTTACTATGCCAAAAACAACAAAGTCCCCTTGATCCAATGGATCTTCGGCTTGGGTTCCGCCCTGCTTTTTGCCTCGTCGGTCAATACCTTCTGTCATTCGTTCACCCTTGCAGAAACAATGTATCTAAGAGTGGCAACCGGCTTGCTTTTCGGTATTGTCTTCTCTGCTATTTTCTATGGATTGAACCTACTCATTTTAAAACTTTTTAACTCTTTAAATAAAAAAACGGAATGCTGATGCATTCCGTTTTTTATTTTTTATTTCAAATTTCCGGTTTGAAAGCCGGCATTAGCTGCAGTTTAAACAGATTCTTTCGGTGCAAATCATCAATACGCTCTTTTTTTGCCAAATCGTCAATCTCGCCGGTGCGGATATAACGGTCCAATTCCGCATAGGTAAAGCCCAAATTCTCTTCGTCGGTCTTTCCGCAAAGCCCATCGATCGGAGTTTTATCCACCAGATCATCGGGCAAACCTGCGAGCCTTCCAAGTTCTTTTACTTCTTGAACTGTCAAATTACATAACGGAGAAAAATCCCCCGCCGCATCCCCATAACGCGTGGAATAACCCACCCAATCTTCCGAAAGATTGCAGGTATTGACAACGCGCCCATTGCAGCATTGAGAGATCATATAGACTGCTGCCATCCGAATGCGAGGCGGAAGATTCGTAATGCTTTGTGGTGTCTGCTCAATTTCAGCAGGAACGGCCATTTTCAGACCCTCTACAGCATCTTTAATGTTAATCACATAATATTTGATTCCAAGATGATGAACCAATTTATATGCCATATCAATATCATGCTGCTCGCCGCAAGGCATCAGAACCCCGATTACGCGATCTTTTCCCAAAGCCTCCACGCATAATGCGGCAGCAACCGAGCTGTCCTTTCCACCGGAAATGCCAAGAACTGCATTGCAGTCGGGCCCGTTTTCTTCAAAAAATGAACGAATCCATTCCACACATTCATTTTTAATCTTTTTAGCATCAAACATTATTTTCTTCTCCTGTTCTTTCGATGCGGTGCAGGCTTTTTTTGCCCAAGCAAGGCCCGCTGCGCGCGTTTTTCCTCCGGTGAGGTCGCAACATAAACCTTTCGATTGCTAAAAGGGTCCATACCTGTGTAATACATCACCGTCGCCGCGGTTCCCGGGGTGGGATAAAAATCCTGCACCTGCTCGGACCGCACGCGATTCTTTTGCATATAAGCCGCCAATCGCTCTGCGCTTTTCATTGTCGAGCCCGGATGCGAGGACATCAGGTACGGAACAACATACTGCTCCAAGCCCGCCTTTTTGCTCGCCGCATTAAAACGGGACACAAATTTTTCATACACTTCATAGGATGGCTTCCCCATCAAAGATAATACTTCGGGGCAAATATGCTCCGGCGCCGCCCGCAACTGACCGGATACATGCCGCTTGGCAAGCGCCTCAATAAACATTCCGCCATAGGCTTTATCTGCCAGTACATAATCGTGGCGAATTCCGGAACGGACAAACACCTTTTTAACGCCTTTCACCGCGCTTGCCCGACGCAGCAGTTCCAAGTATTCGCTATGATCTTTGATCAGATTGGGGCAAATATTGGGGGATAAGCATCGGCGCTCGGTGCAGACCCCCTTCTTTCCTTCGGCAACCGCTTTGCACGGCCCTGCCCTGAAGTTTGCGGTAGGACCGCCAATATCGTGGATATACCCTTTGAAATCCGGTTGTTTGGTTAAAAGCTCCACTTCTTCAATTACAGATTCAATGCTACGCGATGTTACCGCGCGCCCTTGATGATAAGCAATGGCGCAAAAGGCGCATCCGCCAAAGCACCCGCGGTTATGCGTAACCGAAAATTCCACTTCGGCTAAAGCAGGAATTCCTTTTTTCCCATAAGAAGGATGGGGCTTGCGGGTATAGGAAAGTTGCGCCAAATCATCAAGTTCCGCGGTATTTAGCGGAAGCGACGGCGGATTCTGAACAAGCATCCCCTCATCATATAGCTCGCATAGGATTTTTCCGCCGATCGCGTCGCAATTTTGATATTGCGCTTTAAAGGAGGATGCATATTTCATTTTATCCGCGGCAACCGTTTTATAATCCGGCAGGCGAATGGTTGCTCCTTTGGGTTTATACTCCCGCTCAGCAATAAAAGCAGTCCCGCGAACATCGCGGATTTTACGGATCGGAATCCCACGCTCTAATAATTCAGCAATACGCAAAATGGAACGCTCGCCCATTCCATAACTCAAAAGATCCGCACCACTATCGATCAAGATGCTCTTTCGAATTCGATTTTCCCAATAGTCATAATGAGAAAATCTTCGCAGAGATGCTTCAATTCCACCGATAACAATGGGGACATCACCATACGCTTCGCGAATCTTATTGCAATAGACAATCACCGCACGATCGGGGCGCTTTCCAACCTTCCCATCGGGCGAATAGTAGTCATATTCCCTGCGCCGTTTGGCAACGGTATAATTGGCGACCATCGAATCAATATTCCCTGCGTTGACCAAAAAGGCCAGCCGCGGCAAACCGAACCGCTCAAAATCCTTGGTTGAATGCCAATCAGGTTGCGGAATAACTGCCACCGAAAAACCCGCCCTTTCCAATAGGCGCCCGATCAGCGCCGTTCCGAAGGACGGATGGTCAATGTAAGCATCCCCGCTCACAATTATAAAATCTGGCTGCCCGATTCCAAGCTCTTCGAATTCCTTTTTGGAAATCGGCAACGGATGTTTTGCATTTTCCATATAATATACCTCTTATCCATATTTTATTTTAACCACTCAAAAAAGTCAAGTTGTATTGATTTTTAATGCCAATATGCTATACTTGTATTTATGAAAATTATTAAACCGAATTATTACGACAATTTCAAATGTATCGCGCAGCATTGCAACCATAATTGCTGCATTGGATGGGAGATCGATATTGATAAAGATACCCTCGCTTTTTATAACCATCTTCCCTCCCCTTGGAAGGATCAATTGAGCGCCAATATATCTTTCGATGAAACTCCGCATTTCATTTTAGGCGAAAACGAACGCTGCCCTTTTCTGAACAATGATAATTTATGCGAACTAATCTGTGCGTTCGGTGAGGATGGATTATGCGATATCTGCAATGACCATCCGCGGTTTTTCAACGAATTTTCCGACCGCATCGAATACGGATTGGGCTTATGTTGCGAAGAAGCGGCGCGATTGATTTTGAGCCAACAAGGAAAAACCACTTTTCTCTCCACCGAGGAATCGATAGAAACCGCCACCGCTGAAGAATCTGCATTTTTCAAGGTTCGGCAAACCATTCTCTCTATTCTTCAAGATCGCTCTCGCCCCATGGATCAGCGAATCGAATCGATGCGCTCTTATTGCGGTGCCAAAGAACTTCCACCTCTTTCCTACTGGAAGAATATCTATCGGAATTTAGAGCGAATGGACCTGCAATGGGATCGGTATATCGACCAATTTGCAGATTTTTCAGATTGGCAAAATTTATGGGAAATCCCTTGCGAGCAGTTGGCCGTTTATTTGGTATATCGGCATCTTGCCGGTGCATTGGAAGACGGTCGATTGAAAGAACGCATCCGTTTCATTGCTTTAACGCTCCGCATTTTTAATTGCCTCACACGCAATATAACAAACCTTGAAGATCTTTATGAAATTGCCCGCCTATACTCTGCTGAAATCGAATATTCCAATGAGAACATTGAAATCCTTTTAGAACACTTAAAGCAATAAGAGACTACCCCCGCCTTTTGGCGGGGGTATAGTTATATGTCCATCTTCTTTCGCATAGAAATATCTAAAAAAGCGAAAGGGACTGCGAATGAAAAACCAAGCTATCAAAATTGGGCTGACCGACGAACAAGTACGCGCATCGCGTAAAAAATACGGCTCTAATATCCTTTCCCGAAAAAAGCGCAAAAGCTTCTTTCAATCCTTTTTAAGCAGTTTCGGCGATCCGATTATAAAAATACTTCTGGTCGCACTTGGAATCAATGTTCTATTCTTATTCCACGATGCCGATTGGTTTGAAGCGGTCGGCATTGCTGTCGCCATCTTTTTAGCCACCTTTATCTCCACTCTATCGGAATACGGAAGCGAATCGGCCTTTTTGGAATTGCAACGCTCCGCGGCAAACATCACCTGCCGCGTTCAACGCGCCAAGGGAATCTTATCCATCCCCATCAGCGAAGTGGTTATCGGCGATTTTATACTACTTCAAGCAGGAGAGCGCATTGCGGCCGATGGATATCTGATCAACGGCTCATTAAATGTGGACCAATCGGCGCTCAACGGAGAAAGCGCAGAAGCAGAAAAGAAGCCCTCTTCCCATCGCCCTAAAGAATGGGATTTGAGCCATAAAAACCAACTCTTCCAAGGCAGTATCATTACCGGCGGCGAAGGGCTGATGGAAGTTGCGCGCATCGGCGATTCCACCTTCTATGGGCAGATGGCTGCCGATCTGCAGGAAGAAACACCCGAAAGCCCGCTAAAACAGCGATTGGCAGGGCTGGCATCCACCATCAGTAAATTAGGCTATATTGCCGCCGCTTTAATCGCGTTTGCAGATCTCTTTAATAGCTTTGTCATTGACAATCAATTCCAGCTGCAGCTTGTGCTCAACGATTTCTCCCATCCGATTGTCTGGATTCCCCGCGTACTGCACGCGCTGACCTTGGCAACCGCCGTTGTAGTTATGGCGGTTCCCGAAGGGTTGCCGATGATGATCACCGTCGTCCTTTCTTCGAATATGTTTCGAATGTTGAAGGATCAGGTGATGGTGCGCAAATTAGTCGGCATTGAAACTTCGGGAAATCTGAATATTCTATTTACCGATAAGACCGGAACATTGACCGGCGGAAAACTCCGCGTTATAAAGGTCATCAGCGGAGCCTGCAAAGAATATGAGCGGATCGTAAAATGCCCTGCTCCCATTCGGCACATTCTGGAATTATCTGCATTCTACAATAGCGGAAGCGTTCTTTCCGATAAAAAAGTAATCGGCGGAAATGCCACCGACCGCGCTCTTTTGGAAAGCATCCTTCCTCCGCCAAAAAACATCTTTTCCTATCAAGTGGAGCATCGCATTCCCTTTGATAGCTCCTATAAGTTTTCCTCCGCCCATATCAACGGCGCGGAAGAACTGACCTTGGTAAAAGGAGCGCCCGAAAAAATCCTGCAGGGATGCAAATATTATTTGGATGATCAAGGAAAGCCCAGACCTTTCCATCCCATGCGCATCCAAGAGCAGCAACAAATCCTTTCCGCCAAAGCCATCCGCTGCATTGCCATCGCCACTTCCCCGCGCAAGATCGATTCCGATACAATTCCCGGCGACCTGACCTTTATCGCATTGATCGGCATCCGCGACGATATTCGCAAAGAGGTTCCCATCGCCATTCAAAAAGTCCAAAGCGCCGGTGTTCAGGTGGTAATGATGACCGGCGACAGCAAGGATACCGCCATCGCCATCGGCAGAGATTGCGGATTGCTGAAAGACCATATCCCAGGTCAGGTTCTCACCAGCGAAGAGCTTAACCGAATGACCGACCAACAGCTAAAAAATCACCTCTCCGACTTGCGCATCATCGCCCGAGCGCTCCCCACCGATAAGAGCCGCTTGGTGCGGCTGGCGCAGGAGAACGGACTGGTTGTGGGCATGACCGGCGATGGAATCAACGATGCCCCCGCGCTCAAGCGCGCAGATGTCGGTTTTTCGATGGGCAGCGGCACCGAAGTGGCAAAAGAAGCGGGTGATATTGTTATTTTAGATAACAACTTTGCCTCGATTGCCAATGCCATTTGCTACGGAAGAACCATCTTTAAAAGCATTCGCAAGTTTATTGTTTACCAATTTACAATGAACCTTTGCGCCGTTGGCGTTTCCTTGATCGGTCCGTTCATAGGAATCGACACTCCGGTCACAGTCATCCAAATGCTTTGGATCAATATTATTATGGACACCTTGGCGGGGCTGGCTTTTTCGGGGGAGCCAAACTTAAAAGAATATATGCTGGAACCCCCAAAATCCAAAAAAGAACCGGTCCTTAATCGCGCCATGGCGCAGCAAATCTTTTTTATGGGGCTTTATACCATGGGGCTTTGCCTATCGTTTCTATGGCTTCCTTATTTTCGTCAACGGTTTCATTTTCAAGATGACCCCATCCACTTTCTGACCGCCTTTTATGCACTCTTCATTTACTCGGGGGTCTTCAACAGTTTCAATGCCCGCACCGAGCGGATCAATCCTTTGGCCAATATCCGAAAGAACCTTCCGTTTCTTCTCATTATGCTGATTGTTTCTGCCGTTCAACTCATCATGATCTATTACGGCGGGCGTGTTTTTCGCACCGCGGGCTTATCTTGGGAGCAATTACGATTGATTCTTCTAATGGCAGCTTCTGTTGTCCCTGCCGAGCAAATCCGCAAATGGATTGCAGGCAGAAAACGGCGAAAGAACTTGCGAAAGCATTGATTTTATGCTATAATCTCCCCAAAGGAGATTATAGCAATGAAGATTTTATTTATTTGCCACGGGAATATCTGCAGATCGACGATGGCAGAGTTTGTTTTAAAGGATATGGCGCGCAAAAAGGGGCTGGATTGGGAGATTGAATCCGCCGCAACCAGCACCGAAGAGATCGGAAACGACACTCATTACGGTACCAAGGCCAAATTGACCGAAAAGGGAATTTCCTTTACACCAAGAAGAGCCCGACAAATGACGAAAGCAGACTATGAATACTATGATCTGCTGATCGGCATGGACCGATACAATATGATCAATATGCGCCGTTTCTATCAAAACGATCCAAAAGATAAACTAAGGCTGCTGCTGGATTTCACCCCTCGCGGCGGTGACATTGCAGACCCTTGGTATACCGGCAATTTTGATGCCACCTACGAGGATATCGAAGAAGGCTGCACCGCCTTAATAGAAAAGCTCTTGAAGTGAAATCACCTCAAGAGCTTTTAATTATTTTAATGCACGCATTGCGTTCAGAATAGCAATGACCATCACACCGACATCGGCGAATACCGCCAACCAGATACCTGCAAAACCAAGCGCGCCCAAAAGCAGAACCAAACCCTTAACAACCAAAGAAAAAATGATATTCTGCCAAACGATCCGCATGGTTCTCTTAGCAATATCCACCGCCAACGGCAGTTTCTTGAGTTGATCATCCATCAAAACAACATCCGCCGCTTCAATCGCGGCATCGCTCCCCATGGCGCCCATGGCAATCCCGAGATCGGCACGCGCCAGAACCGGAGCATCATTGATGCCATCGCCGACAAAGGCTACGGTTCCCGCCTGATTTTCTTCGAGAATCTGCTCGAAAATCTCCACCTTTTGCTGCGGCAGCAGCTCGGCTTCCACCCGATCCAGCTTTAATTGTTCTGCAATCAAGGTTGCTTTACTTTCCGCATCTCCCGAAAGCATCACCAACTTTGCTATTTTTTGCTTTCTTAATTGCAAAACCGCCTCTTTCGCATCGGGCTTTAATTCATCAGAGATTTGAATATACCCTATATAACGACCATCGATAGCAACATAGATCACCGTTCCCTTTGGTTCGGGCAACGGCTCTGCCAGTCCGGCACTTCTCATCAGAGCTTCATTTCCTGCATAAATCAACCGTCCATCGACAGTCGCGCAGATGCCTTGACCTGCAATTTCTTTTAAATCCGAAACGCGGGAAGGATCCAATTCCCCTGCAAATTTCGCGCAAATGGATTGGGCGATTGGGTGGTTGGAATGGCTTTCTGCCAACGCCACAAGTTCCAGCATTTCTTGGTTTGAGCAATCTTCCGATACAATTTCTGCAACGCGGAAGTTTCCGGTGGTCAACGTTCCGGTTTTATCAAAGACAATGGTTTGAATCTTTGCCAGCGTTTCCAGATCGGAGCCGCCTTTGATAAGAATCCCTTTGCGGGAGGCTCCGCCGATTCCGCCGAAAAAGGAGAGCGGAACCGAAATGACCAACGCGCAGGGGCAAGACACCACCAAAAAGATCAGCGCCCGATGGATCCACTCCTGCCAACCGCCGAGGAACAGCGGCGGAAGCAATGCCAACGCTGCTGCCGCAATCACCACGCAGGGGGTATAATACTTGGCAAAGCGCGTGATAAACCGCTCCGCCCGCGCCTTTTTGAGCGCGGAGTTTTCCACCAATTCCAAAATTTTGGAGACTGTACTCTCCTCAAAGGATTTCTCCACTTTTATATGAATCAACCCTGTAAGATTCACCGAGCCGCTCAGAACCTCATCGCCCGCCTTGCAACTTTTAGGCAAAGATTCGCCGGTGAGCGCCGCGGTATCAATCGTTGTTTCTCCTTGCAAAATCATACCATCCAGCGAGATCTTCTCCCCGGGATAAACCACGATGGTTTCGCCGATCTCCACTTGATCGGGCGCAACTTCCATCTCTTTTCCGTCGCGAAGAACCATTGCGCGGTCGGGGCGGATATCCATCAACGCGGCTATGGAACGGCGGCTTTTGCCCACCGCGATGCTTTGAAAGAGTTCGCCCACTTGGTAGAACAGCATCACCGCAACGGCTTCCAGATATTCACCGGTAGCAAAGGCGCCGAGGGTGGCAAGCGCCATTAAAAACTTTTCATCAAATACCTGCCCGCGCAGAATATTGGAAATCGCGCCCCAAACGACATCATAGCCCACAATGAAATACGGAATCAAAAACAACCCTATTTTCAGCCAATGATCCAACGGAATCAGCGCCGCAATCAATAAAGATATTGCCGCAGCGACGATCCGAACCGACATTCTTTTTTGCTTTCTGCTCATCATTTTATAATAATTCTGCAATTCGGGTCCACTTTTTTGACCGCGCGCTGGGCTTGCTTCATAATATCCTCGGCGCGCTCTTCATCCAATTCGATAATCATTTTCTGCGCAAAGAAATTGACAGATACTTCAAAAACGCCTTCCAGCTTGCGAATTCCTTCTTCCATTTTTGCGGCGCAATGGGCGCAATCCAAATCTTCCATCATAAATGTTTTTTTCATTCTTCTCTCCCCTTCTGTTATGTGATTAAATCCTTGGGCAATAATCAAGTTCACATGATCATCCGCCAAGGAATAATAAATCGTTTTCCCTTCCCTGCGAAATGCGACAAGATTTGCATCTTTCAATACCTTTAATTGATGGGAAATTGCCGATTGGGTCATCCCCAAAAGCTCGGCGATGGCGCAAACGCATAGTTCCGATTCAAACAGCGAATATAAAATTTTGATCCGCGTCGGATCACCGAAAATCTTAAATAAATCCCCCAGCCGATTCAGTTTTTCATCGGGCGGCAGCTGGGAACGCACCGCCTTTAACGTCTCTTGATGATTATGCAATACAAATGAACCTCCATTCATATGAATATCTGTTCATATGTTAGCACATGGATTTCATTTTGTCAAGAAATAAGCCTTGACATTTTGAATTAAATATTTATAATATAATATGTATTTAAAAACTATGACGGAGAGAGTAGTTTATTGCAGGCATCCCAAAGCGAGTCGGGGGCGGTGAGAGCCCGACGGAAAGAGCGATAGCGAAAATCACTCCCGAGTTGAGGACCGAACACCTTTGATCAGTAGGCTCCTTCGCTTCCCGCGCGTTAAAACGGGGCGCAGATGATGGTCTGCTTGCAAACGGTGGTTATAATGGAAGTTCAACGCTTTCATCCTTATGCATGGGATGGAAGCGTTATTTTTTTGAAAAGGAGAACAGCGCGATGTATAAGAGCGTATCCCCCAACCTCAATTTCGTTGAGGAAGAGAAGAAAATCGAAAAATTCTGGCGCAACGAAAAAATCTTTGAAAAGAGCGTTCAGACCAAAGCGGAAGGAACCCCCTATGTCTTTTATGACGGCCCGCCGACAGCCAACGGCAAGCCTCATATCGGCCATGTTCTGACCCGTGTTATCAAGGATATGATCCCCCGCTACCGCACCATGAAAGGCTGCATGGTCCCCCGCAAGGCCGGTTGGGATACCCATGGTCTGCCTGTAGAGCTGGAAGTGGAAAAAATGCTGGGGCTGGACGGTAAAGAGCAGATCGAAGAATACGGCTTGGAGCCCTTTATCGGCTATTGCAAGGAAAGCGTTTGGAAATATAAAGGAATGTGGGAAGATTTTTCCAGAACTGTCGGTTTTTGGGCGGATATGGACGATCCCTATGTTACCTATGATAATAACTTCATTGAATCGGAATGGTGGGCATTAAAGCAGATTTTCGATAAAAAATTGCTTTATAAAGGCTTTAAGATCGTTCCCTATTGCCCCCGCTGCGGTACTCCCCTTTCTTCCCACGAAGTTGCTCAAGGGTATAAAGCGGTAAAAGAACGCAGCGCAGTCGTTCGCTTCAAGGTTTGCGGCGAAGATGCCTATTTCCTCGCCTGGACAACCACCCCCTGGACCCTGCCCAGCAACGTTGCCCTTTGCGTCAACCCCAATGAATCCTATTGCAAGGTCAAGGCGGCAGACGGCTATACCTACTATTTGGCCGAAGCCTTAATGGATAAAGTTCTTTCCAAGCTGGGCGATGAAAACACCCCCGCTTACGAAGTATTGGAAAAGTACATCGGCAGCGATTTAGAGCGCAAAGAATATGAGCCTCTCTTTGATTATGTGAAACCCATCTGCGAAAAGCAGGGCAAAAAGGGTCACTATATTACCTGCGACAACTATGTCACCATGACCGACGGTACCGGTATTGTTCATATTGCTCCCGCCTTTGGTGAAGACGATGCCAATGTTGGCAGAAAATATGATCTTCCCTTTGTTCAGTTGGTCAACGGCAAGGGCGAATTGACCGAAGAGACCCCCTATGCCGGCACCTTTGTCAAGAATGCCGATCCGATGGTTCTGACCGATCTGGAAAAGGCAGGCTTGCTCTTTGATGCGCCCAAGTTTGAGCATGATTATCCCTTCTGCTGGCGCTGCGATACTCCGCTGATCTATTACGCGCGTGAATCCTGGTTCATCAAGATGACCGATGTACGCGAAGATCTGATCCGCAACAACAACACCATCAACTGGATCCCCGAAAGCATCGGTAAAGGTCGCTTTGGCGATTGGCTGGAGAATGTTCAGGATTGGGGCATCTCCCGTAACCGCTATTGGGGTACTCCGCTCAATATCTGGCAATGTGATTGCGGCCATCTCCATTCCATCGGCAGCATCGCCGAGCTCAAAGAAATGAGCGATAATTGCCCCGATGAGATCGAACTGCACCGTCCGTTTATCGATGCAGTTACCATCAAATGCCCCTGCTGCGGCAAGGAAATGCACCGCGTTCCCGAAGTCATCGACTGCTGGTTCGATTCCGGCGCCATGCCCTTCGCCCAGCATCACTATCCCTTTGAAAATAAGGATCTCTTTGAATCTCAATTCCCCGCCGACTTCATTTCCGAAGCGGTGGACCAGACCCGCGGTTGGTTCTACTCCCTGCTGGCCATTTCGACCCTGATCTTTAATAAGGCACCTTATAAGAATGTTATCGTTCTGGGGCACGTTCAGGATGAAAACGGCCAGAAGATGAGTAAATCCAAGGGCAATGCTGTCGATCCCTTTGAGGCATTGGAATCCTATGGTGCCGACGCCATCCGCTGGTATTTCTATACCAACTCCGCTCCTTGGCTGCCCAACCGTTTCCACGGCAAGGCGGTAATCGAAGGTCAGCGCAAGTTTATGGGTACGCTTTGGAATACCTATGCGTTCTTTGTTCTTTATGCCAATATCGATAAGTTCGATCCCTCCAAGTACAATCTCAACGATTGCACCCTCACAGTGATGGATCGCTGGTTGCTCTCCAAGCTCAACACCATGGTTAAAACCGTAGATACAAACCTGGAAAACTATCGTATTCCCGAAGCGGCAAGAGCCTTGGAAAGCTTTGTGGACGATATGAGCAACTGGTATGTCCGCCGCGGCAGAGAGCGCTATTGGGCTGCCGATATGCCGGAGGATAAGATCGCCGCATATATGACCCTTTATCACGCGTTGGTGGTCACCGCCAAGGCTGCAGCACCGATGATCCCCTTTATGGCTGAAAACATTTATCAGAATCTGGTGCGCACCATTGATAAAAATGCTCCCGAAAGCATCCATCTTTGCGATTTCCCCATTGTTGATGATTCTCGCATCGATGCCGCTTTGGAAGCGGATATGGAAAAACTGCTGAATGTTGTTGTTCTGGGTCGCGCCGCAAGAAACGGCTCCGGTCGCAAGAACCGCCAGCCCCTTGCCTGCATGTATATCGAAAGCAACGAAGCTTTGGGTGATGAATTCATTGATATCATCAAGGACGAACTCAATGTCAAGGCAGTTTCCTTCAAAGAAAATCTGAGCGAGTTTATCGCTTACGAATTTAAACCCCAGCTCAAGACCGTTGGTCCCAAGTATGGCAAACAACTGGGCGAGATCCGCACCGCTCTTGCAGAGATCGACGGCGCTGCCGCCAAAGCAGAACTGGACGATTGCGGCGCAATCATCCTGAACCTGCCCGGTGGTACCGTTAAGTTGGAAACCGAAGACCTGCTGATCAGCGTTGCCCAGAAGGATGGTTACTTTACCGCCAAGGATAAGGGCTACACTGTTGTTCTGGATATTCAACTGACCGAAGAATTGATCCGCGAAGGATTCATCCGCGAGATCATCTCTAAGGTTCAGACCATGCGTAAGGACTCCGGCTTCGAAGTGATGGACCACATTGAAATCTACATTGCAGGCAATGAAAAACTCATCGCCCTGCTCCAAGAAGATTTTGATGAGGTTGCCGGAAGCACTCTGGCAGATCAGCTTCATATCAATGAAACCGCGCCCGAATTCTCCAAGGAATGGGATATCAACGGCGAAAAGGTTACACTCGGTGTAAAGAAAGTCTAAATAAAAAATGGGAAGGTTCAAACCTTCCCATTTTTTTATTTCACTTCAAATCCAAGATCTTCAATGATTGCGATCGCTTTTTCTTTTAATGCCGTCTCTGCCTCAAAAGAAACGGTCTTCTCTTGCAAGGCTATTTCAATATTTGAAATTCCTTCCTGCTGCTTTAAGGCATCCTCAACACTATGAACACAGTGCATACACATCATTCCGTCGACAGTTAATGTGATTTTTTCCATTTTGTTTCTCCTTATTTCATTTTAAACCGTTTCAACCGCAGCGCATTGGTCAGAACTGATACCGACGAAAGCGACATCGCCGCCGCGCCCAGCATCGGATTCAACAGCGGCCCGCCAAACAAATAGAGCAGTCCGGCTGCTATGGGAATCCCCAGCGTATTATAGGCAAACGCCCAAAAGAGATTTTGCTTGATATTACGAATCGTCTGGCGGGAAAGCTCCATTGCGGTGGGAACCGATGAAAGATCACTGTGCATCAAGACTACATCGGCGGAGTCCATCGCAATATCTGTTCCGGAGCCGATGGCAATTCCCACATCTGCAGTCGCGAGTGCAGGCGCGTCGTTGATACCGTCGCCGACCATTGCCACCTTCTTCCCCTGCACCTGCAGCGAACGGATCACCTCCGCCTTATCGGCGGGCAAAACCTCTGCATAGACCGCATCGATCCCCGCTTGCTTTGCAATCGTTTCAGCCGTCCGCTTGGCATCGCCGGTTAGCATCACCACTTCGATGCCCCGCTGATGCAACCGCCGAACCGCTTCAGCGCTATCCTCTTTCAGCGCATCTGCAATCGCGGCGACTGCCGCAATCTTTCCGTCGATCGCAAGAAAAACCGATGTTTTTCCTGCTTGCTCCAGCTTCATCAAGGAAGATTCAACCAAAGAAAGATCGATCTGATGCTCCTGCATCATCCGTCGATTTCCTGCCATAATTGCCGTTTTATCGATTATGGCCAATACCCCGCGACCGATTTCGGCTTGAAACTCATCCGCTTTCGGGATCGCGATATTATTTTCTTCTGCATATTCCATAATCGCACACGCCAAGGGATGCTCCGACGAACGCTCCGCCGCCGCCAGCAATCCTAAAAGCCTTTCGCGGGATTGCTCCGACTCTACTATAAAATCGGTCAAAATCGGCTTACCGGTGGTCAATGTCCCTGTCTTATCCAAAACAATCGTTTGGATTCGATGCAGCTGCTCCACCGCTTCGCCGTTTTTAAACAAAATGCCAAGTTCGGCGCCCTTGCCGATCCCCACCATAATCGCAGTGGGGGTTGCAAGCCCCAATGCACAGGGGCAGGCGATGACAAGTACAGACACCAAAATAGAAAGGCAAAAGCCCCAGCTTTGACCGCTAAGTTTCCATGCCACCGTCGAAAGCAGCGCAATCGCCATAACGATCGGTACAAAATAGCCCGACACCACATCCGCCAGCCGAGCGATCGGCGCCTTTGAGCCTTGCGCTTCTTCCACCAATTTGATCATTCCGCCCAATGCGGTATCCTCCCCGATTCGTTCGGGGCGCACCTCCAAAGTTCCGTTTTGATTGATGGCGCCTGCATATACGGCATCGCCATCTTTTTTATCAATAGGAAGGCTTTCGCCGGTCAGCATCGATTCATCCACCGCCGAATACCCGCGAACAACCACCCCATCGGCTGCGATTCGCGCGCCGGGTTTGACCATCAAAATATCGGTCATCAACAGCTTCGAGGTGGGAACTTCCAATTCGTTCCCATCGCGAATAACATAGGTGGTTTTCGGCACCAACTCCATTAAATTACGAATCGCCTGCGAGGTTTTTCCTTTGGAAATGGATTCTAATGTTTTACCCAGCAAAATTAAAGTAATAATCACCCCGACTGATTCAAAATACAGTTCGTGGACCGCATGGTGATTGCCTTGGCTGATGCGAATCAAAGAATAAACGCTATACCCAAAGGATGCGGTGGTACCAACCGCAATTAAGCTATCCATATTGGGGCTGCCGCGAAACAGCGAAGCATACCCCACCTTATAAAACCGCCAGCCCACAACCATGGTGGCCAACGCTAAAAACATTTGAACCGCTGCATATAGCAACGGATGATTCTCCGGCGAGAGCATCGGCGGTACAGGCAACGAAATCATCGGCCCCATCGCCAAATAAAACAGCGGAATGGTGAAGCAAGAAGAAAGAAGGAGTTTGCAGCGCATGGCGCGCACCTTTTTCTCATTTTTATCCGTTTCTCCCCCATTCTTTTTATGAGAAACCGCTCCAAATCCTGCGCGCTCTACCGCGGCTATAATCAACGGAAAACTTTTGCTTTCCGCCTCCACAGTTAACCGCTCGGAAGCCAGATTTACATACGCTTCCTTTACCCCATCGACCTTGCGCACCACGCGCTCGATTCGCGCCGCGCAGGCAGCGCAGGTCATTCCGCTGATATCATATTCTTTTTTCAACATTGATCACCTGCCGTTTTATAAAAGCAGCCCCCTTCGGGGCTGCTTTTTATTCAAGGTTCAAAAATTCTTCTGCAATGGTTTCTTCTGCCAGATTCTTGAAATAATTATAAGATACATCTACCCCGTGGCTATTCCCCAAAGACTCGGTATATTCTCTGAACGGAATGATACGGATATTGGAAAATCGCCCTTCATATTGATTGATCAGCGGTTCAAACTTCACGTTCTCGATGGACTTTTCGTCCCCTTTAAGGACAAATTCAAATTTGATGGCGCCGCCCATCATATTCACCGGTTTATTCTGCGCAGAAATGAAGTTGCCCAGCGAATAAATTACCAGGGTATCATCAATATATTCCACCGGCTGAATGGTATGGGAATGGGTACCCACAATCACATCGCAACCTGCATCCGCCAAAATTTGCGCGCTCTCTTTTTGAATCTTATTGGGTTGAGTTGCTCCTTCATCGCCCCAATGGACACAGCAAACGACAAAATCCGCCATTTGCTCCGCTTTTTCAACATCAGCGACCATCTTGGCGCATTGATCCTTATAATCCGCCACAGGGACATAATATTCACTATTGGAAGGAAGAGAGAGGCCGTTGGTATGGAAGGTATAATTTACAAACGCAATTTTAATTCCTTCCTTTTCAATAACTTTAATATTCTCTTCGCCCTTTTTATACATACCGATGCAGGTGGCTTCGGGATGCTCTTTGAAGAAGGCATAGGTATTGGCAACACCGCGCTCCCCTTTATCAAAAGCATGGTTGGTCGCCAGTGAAAAGACATCAAAGCCAAGATCCAGCATATCCCGCCCTAATTCCTGCGGGGAATTGAACATGGGATAGGAAGAAACGCCAATCTCTGTCCCGCCCATGACGGTCTCCTGATTAATATAAGCGATATCCGCCGATTCAATATCGGAACGCATCTTTTCATACATCGGCAAAAAATCATATTCGCTGCCCGGTGCATTATTGTCTGCCTGCCAATAAACGCAGTTATGAATCAGGTTATCGCCCACCCCGAAAAAGGAAACGCGCTTTTCAACGGGAGGTTCCGGGATTTGCTGGGTGGGTTGCTCCTCCTTGGGCGGATCGACAACATCGCTGGGATGGCAGCCTGCAACCAATAAACAGATTATAAGCAAAGATATAAAGATACGAAAACGTTTCATAGTTTGATCACTCCTTATATTGAGTATAGCAAAGAATTTTTGAAAAATCAATTCAAAAGCGCACTTTTCCAATGGGCAATCAGCCGCTCCAACGACCAAGCCGCATTGGCAGGCGATGTGGATGGCAGCAACACCGCTTCCATCCCGGTTTGCTTTAAAAGATAGCGATCATAATACTTTTTCGCTGTTGACCCATTGACAAATATTTTTTGAATCCGACTATTTCCTAAAATCATCGAAAGATCATTGGCGCGAACATTTTTGATGGTGCTATCGGCGCTCCCCTCGATCTCGCAAGAGGCAATGACATCCCATAAAGCCACTCCATTTGCCAGCAAAAACTCTTTTTTCTCTTGAATCGATGCTGGTGTCGGTTTTTCAAAAACCGCTGCCAAAACCTTCCAAAAGCGGTTTTGCGGATGGCCATAGAAAAAGGCTTGCTCGCGGCTTTTGACCGAAGGGAAGCTCCCCAAGATCAAAATCTCGGAGTCTTCATTATATAATGGAGGAAACGGATGAATAATCATTGAAGATACCTCGCAACAAAATATAAAAGCCCGCATTCCAAAAGAATGCGGGCTAAGCTTTTGAGAGTATTCAAAGGCCGGTTGAAAGATTAATACTTTCTCTTTCTGGCGGCTTCGGACTTTTTCTTTCTCTTAACGCTGGGCTTTTCGTAGTGCTCTCTCTTTCTGATTTCGGAGAGAACGCCGGATTTCGCACATTGTCTTTTAAATCTTCTCAAAGCACTATCCAAGGATTCGTTTTCCTTGATGCGGATTTCTGCCATTTGGTCTTCCCTCCCTCCGCTTTGACGACAGTCCTATAATTTTATAGGTACATCGGTTATTATACAAAACTCCTAACCAATTGTCAAGGCTTTTTTAATGCAATTCTACAATTATTTTCCCGTCGCTCATCGAGCAGCGGACCAAAGAGGGTTCGTGGGCATATTGATCGATCATTTCCTGCGCGATTCGATCTTCCACATCCCGCTGAATTGTTCGTTTCAAGGAGCGCGCACCAAACTTGCGATCATAGCCGTTTTCGGCAAGATAATCCAGCACCGCACTTTCCACCTCAAGATCGATCGACCGCAATGCAAGACTCTTGCGCAGATCGCCGATCATAATATCGGCAATCACCCGCACGGTCTCCTTGCTCAGCGGATGGAAGGAAATCACCTCATCCACACGGTTGATAAATTCGGGGCGCAAAAATTTCAGCAGTGCGCGGGTCGCCCGCTCTTTTTCCAAATCTTCAGCCGAACGATTAAAGCCGGGCGCATTGGTGGTATCGGCGGTGGCATTGGTGGTCATAACAATCACGGTGTTTTCAAAATTGACCACCCGACCCTGTGCATCGGTCAGCTTGCCGTCGTCCAGCATCTGAAGCATAATATTCAAAACTTCCGGATGCGCCTTTTCGATTTCATCAAACAAAATGACGCTATAGGGCTTGCGGCGCACCTTTTCGGTCAACTGACCTGCATCATCATAGCCAACGTATCCCGGCGGAGCGCCAATCAGTTTGGATACCGAATGTTTTTCCATATATTCGCTCATATCCACGCGGATCAATGCATCCACGCTATCAAACAACGCAATGGAAAGCTGACGCACCAATTCGGTCTTACCGACACCGGTGGGACCGGTGAAAATAAAGGACGCAGGGCTGCGGGACAAGGAGACCCCCACCCTTCTGCGCTTGATGGCGCGGACAACGCTATCGATAGCGGCATCCTGCCCGACAATGCGGGATTTCAAGATACCGTCTAATTGATTCAGTTTTTCAAATTCCTGCTGCTTGATTTTAGCGGCGGGGATCCCTGTCCAAAGTTCCAAGACATAGGCAAGATGGTCAAAGGTCAAAACCGCATCGCCCGCGGAACCCAGCGCTTGAATCTCGCTTTCCAAACGGCATTTTTCGCTGTTGAGCTCCGCGATCTCTTTATAGGTTTCATCGTTTTGCTCTTCTTCCGATAAAGCGTTGAGGCGCGCTTCAATTTCGGTCAGACGCCGCTGCTTTTTGATCAGCTCATTTTGAGCGACATTTTCCAGCGAAGCTCCGCTGCAGGCCTCATCCAAAAGATCGATCGCCTTATCGGGCAAAAACCGATCGGTAATATACCGCTCGGACATCTGCGCCGCTTGGACCAGCAATTGATCCGAAATCTCCACATGGTGATATTCGCCGTATTTTCCACGCAGCCCTTTTAAAATTTCGATGGTATCTTCCAGGGTGGGTTCATCCACCAGCACCGGCTGAAAACGACGCTCTAAAGCGGCATCCTTTTCGATATATTTGCGATACTCCGCCAAGGTTGTGGCGCCAATGACCTGAATTTCCCCGCGGGAAAGAGCGGGCTTGAGAATGTTTGCAGCATTCATGGTCCCCTCGGCATCACCGGTCCCGACAAGGTTATGAATCTCATCAATGACCAAAATAATGTTTCCTAACGCGACCACTTCATTGATCAGATTCTTAATGCGGCTTTCAAACTGACCGCGGAATTGCGTTCCCGCAACCAATGCGGTCAGGTCCAGCAGATAAACCTCTTTATCCAGCAATTTGGCGGGGACATCTTCCCGCGCGATCCGCGATGCCAATTCTTCTGCGATCGCTGTCTTACCAACACCGGGTTCGCCGATCAGGCAGGGGTTATTTTTGGTGCGACGATTGAGGATTCGAATCAATCGATTGAGTTCCACCGCGCGCCCAATGACCGGATCCAATTCTCCTTTGCGGGCTTTGGCGGTCAGGTTGACCCCATATTGGTCTAAAATCTTGCGCTTTTTTTCCTTCTTTTTGCCTTTTTCGGTCGGTTCTGCGCCATTGGATGGATTGGGAGCAGAATCCGATTGACCGAGCAAACGATTGAAAAACGACGGCAAGGAGGGTGCAGTTTGAGAATCCAGTTCTTCCCCCGCCAAGCCAAGCTGCTCGCTCATCTGATCAAATTCTTCGGAAAATTGCTCGATATCCTCATCGCTCATTCCCATTCCTTTAATCATTTCATTGACCTGAGGAATCCCCATATCTTTTGCACACTTCAGGCAATATCCTTCGTTGACCGGTTTGCTTCCGTCCATTCGCGAGACAAATACAACCGCTGTTCTTTTTTTACATTTAACACAAAGCATTTATTACTCCTTAGAGGGAATTATAATTAATAGCATTCCACTCTGAACTATAGATACACAAATTAAAAATTACCATTATCGAAACAGATTCAAGATGGGATTTACAGCATTGACCAATTTTAAAATCCAGGTATTTTCAATATCTTCCAAAGAAATCCAAGAATTTCCTTTTCCAAAACCATAAAGAATCGCGCCCAGAACCATTACCAAAAGAATTCCTCTTGCCACACCGAAGAGAACTCCGCCGAAATGATTGAGTGTCTTGCCGAAGGGCAACAGTTTAAAGATCGCATTCAAGAGAAGGCTTGCCACAAACAGCAGAGCAAAAAAGAGAATGATCAGACCAATCAATGCGATCACTTTGCTGATCGTCGAACTGATCGGGGCAACGATATCCGAAATTAATTGTTCTCTTGCTGCTGCCGATGCGGCTTTATTCTGCTCCGCTTTGGAGATCGCATCCTCCACATCAATATTGATGGATTCCAAAAAAGAGCGTAACGCCTCGGGCATCTCCTGCAGTTTATCGGAAACATCAATCGATTCCAATGCCTCATCATAGTCGCCGCGACTATAACTTGCCATAGCAAGGCCTCTGTAAGCCGCCTGATTACCGCGGTCGTTTGTTAAAATCTCTTTCCAAAGAGACTCCGCCTCAATATAATTGCCCTTGATATACATGGTGTGGGCTTCGCGGAGCAATTTACCGTAAGGAGTGATTTCAAACACTGTAACCGAAGAATTATATTCATCCACCACAAGCACAGAAGTACCGTTTACTGCTAATGCTTTGGGTGTGTGGAAAACTCCCTTCTGAACGCCG
>JAZTXG010000024.1:0-36893 GCA_045636365.1 Eubacteriales bacterium | reverse complement strand
AAATAGTCGGTGTTGATTATGAGTTGGTCCCACCCGTTCCCATTCCGAACACGGTAGTTAAGCAACTTCATGCGGACAATACTTGGCTGGTGACGGCCCGGGAAGATACGTAATGCCGACATAAAAAATACGACCTACATTGTAGGTCGTATTTTTTTATCCAAGTCTTAAAAACAGTATTAATCAATATTTACTTTCCAGTATCCGAAGCGCTTTCCGTTTACGCGTTCAATGTATTTCTTTTTTTCAAGCGAAGCGGTGATACGCTTAATAGTTCTATCTGATTTGCCAATTAGCTCTCCGAGCTTCTTTTGTGTCAGTTTGCTGTCTTTTTTAAGCAGATTTAAAACCTGCCTTTCGTCCAAAGTGACATCCAAAGTGTCATTTGAAGATTGAGTTTGGCACTTTGGAAAAGATAAGGAGCCGCTAATATGCATATCGCGATTTTTAAGCGGGTTATTTTCACCAAGCAACAAATTTCTTAAAAACAGTTCCAAATACTCGGTTGTTTCGTGAACACCCTTTTTAAGATTGGTATAGTTTGCACGAACGAGTGCGTTTCTAAAATACCAAGCATTTTCGGCAAAGATATCATTCGTGACGTCAAAACCTAATGTGCGAAGATACTTGATAAAGAAAACTGCGGTTGCTCTTGTATTGCCCTCGGAGAAAATGTGAATTTGCCAAAGGCGAGAAACAAACACCGCTAAATGTTTTATTATTTCATCCATTGAAAGATTTTTATAAGAAAATTCTTTTTCAATCGAAAAATCATAATCTAATGTCGCTCTCAAATCTAAAGCACCGCCATACATAACGGTATCTCCGTCAAGAACCCATTCGTTTTTGGTGATGTTATAATCTCTAATCTTTCCGGCGTGTTTATAAACACCTTTAAATAACTGTGAATGAATAGAAATATACTGTGCGGGTGAAAAGACAAACGACTTTTCGGATAGCAACTGTGCGATGCGAACAGAAACTTTGTCAGCCTCTTCGGTTCTGTCCGTATTTGTATGTGCAATATTCTCTTTATAATAACTGTGAATTAAATCATTAGCCTCTTCAAAGGTAATATCACCATCAATGTTCTTTTTGGCGGTTTCAATCAAATATTCACTAGTGTTAAGCCCATCAACCGCTTGAAGACCGATAGCAGTATGCCAAGCATAGCCCTTTTCTTTCTTTTGCGGTTCCTTCTCTCGCAAATATTCTTCAAAAATATCGTTCACAGTCTCACCTCGTTTCATATACTATAATTATACCAAATAGTAAACAAAATAGCAATTATTCAATTCGATTTTCTTTTAACGGCGTTAAGAGCAAGGTGCCACAGGCACACCTTGCTTAGCCGCGGGACCCTGCGAGCCAAAATTCGAGCCTTGGAGATAGACCAAAGAAAAAAGACCATCATATGATGGTCTTTTTTCTTTGGTGCACCTTCAGGGACTCGAACCCGGGACCCACTGATTAAGAGTCAGTTGCTCTACCAACTGAGCTAAAGGTGCATATTATATTGTGCTCAATTTTTCCTTGCCTTTAAGATAGTTCTAATCCAAGTCTTGATCGGCGAGACCTTTGCAACATCAAAAAATTCTTCGCTAACGCTCGATATTTTTTGTGTTGCTGCAGCTGCTAACCTGCTCGCTTTATCTGCCAAAGGGCAGCGCTTCGCAGTCGCAACTACCAACTGAGCTAAAGGTGCATAACAAGCAAGAATTATTATATCCATTCGAGGGCTTGATGTCAAGAACTTTTTATAAAAAATATAAATCCAATGCAATCCATCATTATAATTGCAAAAGAACATTTCTTTACAATCAATGGACCATTTGATATAATAAATATAATCTATGTTAGGAGAGGGTCTGTATGAAGCGTATAACATCCATTATTTTAGTTATAGTTTTATTGGTTTCTTGCGTGCCGTTTTCAGCGGGAGCGGTCGCTACCATTCCCTGCGGCAATGATCTGACAGGGGACAACATTAATGGGCAAGACTACTCCCATATTTTTTGGAGTAATCCTGTAGATTCATATTTATCCGTACGTTCCGATGGGAATTTGATGACATTTACATACGATGCCGGGGCACTTGGCTCAAAAGGAATGATAGTTTCATACTATACTCCGGATTATCAATTGATCAAATCCGTTTCTTTGGATGCGGAATTGGAACTGTTTGGTGGCTTTTATGAGATGGAGAACGGTTTTTATCTTTTGACCGGTCAGGATAATTATGAAGAAAGCGCGCAAAAGGAAGTTCTTCGGCTGACTAAATACGATAAAAACTGGAATCGCATCGGCGCGAAGAGTTTTTATGGGTTAAATACCGTAGCTCCGTTTTCCGCCGGAAGTGCGCGGTTTGCCCATAACGGAACGACCTTGGTGATCCGCACTTGCCATAAAATGTATACAGATCCGAGCGATTGGCAAAATCATCAAGCGAATATGACCATTGCTATTGATACAGAAGAAATGGATGTAATAGAATCGTTCCATTATGTAGGGAGCGGCGTTGGATATGTCAGCCATTCCTTTAATCAGTTTATTGAATATATCGATGGACAGTTTGTTGCGGTGGATCATGGCGATGGACATCCGCGCTCGATATGTTTGGTTAAATACGATGAGAACGCCTTTAAATATGGATATCTGGTGAGTCCATATGTGACAGAGACAGCAACGATGCTGGAAATTCCGGGTATTGAAGGCGCAAACTATACCGGCGTAACGGTGGGCGGATTTACCGATTCTGCCACCTCTTATCTGGTGGCAGGCAATTCGGAATTAGAAACTCCCGATGCGCGCAATATTTATCTTTCGGTTCTCCCCAAAAACGGAACAGAAGCCACCGTTCGCTATCTGACCGATTATACGGAATGGGGCGCAACAACACCGCATTTGGTAAAAATTTCCGATCAACATTCTATGATTTTGTGGTCGGTGGGAAATTATGTTTTTTATCAGATGCTGGATGCCAATGGCAACGATTATGGTGAATTGCGGCATTTTAATGCGGCGCTTTCTGATTGCAAGCCCATCGTTGCCGATGGCAAGGTGATGTGGTATATTTATGATGGAAACGATATCACCTTTTTTACCATCAATATCTCCGATTTGAGCAAGACCACCACAACAACGGTCAACTACGGCCATAACTATGTCGAGCAGAAGAATAAAACCCACCATTGGGATGTATGTACCAAATGCGGTGGGGAAAGATATAAGCAAGCACATTCGGCTTCGGATGCAACCGCATATAATAAGTTCACCCAAACAGGTATGCTGGAGAACGGTTGCCTTTATTGCGGATATATCTTCAAATCTGAAAAGTTGACGGCGGAAATGAACCCTTCGGGTTCAAGCTTTACCGCAACACTCAAGACCAATTCCACAACCTTGACGGAGGATACCGATTATCAGCTTTATTGGACCGACCCGACCTTCACCAAAGACAGCAACGGCGCATATCAATATGTGCGGGCGACCTTGCAGTTTAGAGGGAAGGGGAAATACAGCGGAACGCATAACAAAGAGGTCTATTCCATCCCCTATGCCTGCAATGTCGGGCAGATAAAGAAGCAGCAATATACCGGCAAGGCCATCGTGCCGGAGATTGAGATCACCTGCAACGGAAAAACGCTGAAAAAAGATGTCGATTATACCGTCTCTTATAAAAATAATGTAGGAATCGGGACGGCTACCGCAATCATTCAAGGGAAAGGCTCTTATTTTGGCACAACAGAGAAGGAATTTCCCATTGTAGCTTCGCTGGCGCATCCCTTTAAGGATGTTTCAAAAACGGCGTGGTATCAAAACAGTGTTCAGTATGTGCATGAAGCAGGGCTGATGAACGGAATGTCCGCCACCACCTTTGAGCCGGAGGGGACCACCACCCGCGCCCAGCTGGTTACTGTCCTTCATCGGATGGAAAATGAGCCGATCCTACCGGGGAATTATCCCTTTGTCGATGTACCGCCGCAAGCATGGTGCACGATGCCGGTATTATGGGCCTATAAAAATAAAATCGTAAACGGCACCTCCGAGAGAACCTTTACCCCCAATGCGCCGATCACCCGCGAACAGATTGCCACCATTTTGTATCGGTATACCAAAGATTATAAGGGCGAAAATACCCAAACGTCTGCTTCGATCGCGGGATTTCCCGACGCCAAAAAGGTGAGCGATTATGCCAAGGAAGCGATGCAATGGGCATATGCCGAGGGGCTGATTACCGGAACGAACAAGAATGGAGTGGTATATCTGGACCCCCAAGGCAATGCCACCCGCGCCCAGATTGCAACGATTCTGATGCGATTTGATAAAAAGTTTTGATATAAAACAAAAAATTTGAAAAAAATTACACCGCGTTTGCGGTGGAATTTTGGTTTCTTGGGGCAAAATAGAACAGAGTTTCAAAACTCAAACTTTTTAGAAAGGAGAAATCAAAATGAAAAAAGTGTTCGTTTGGTTGATGGCGGGCGTATTGCTGCTCAGCTGCACCGCCTGCGCGGGCAATGGGAATCTGGAAGGGGATGCTCCCGAAAATCCCGGCGTTGTGGATGGAGGAAACCCCGATGATAACGGTAACACCAATAATAGTGGCAACACCAATAATAGCGGCAACACCGATAATGGCGGCAATAACAGCCAAAATCCCATCAAAACCATCGGTCAGCGGTTGGCAGACGATTTTAAAGGCCTGCTCGACCCCGATAAGATGATGGGTGCGCGGGCGATGGCGGATGAACTGTTCAAAGGCGATTATCTGACCTTTGACCACGCCACCACTGATGTCCAGCCCGGCAAGCTCAAGGGCTTCGGCGATGCGGAGATCACCGGCTTTAAAGAGGGCGTGATGATCGAAGCCAAGAAGGAAGATGTTCCGTTTTTGGCCTATATCTTCACCTTAGACGATGATACCGATGCCGAAACCTTTATGACTACGCTGAAATCCAAGGCCAACCCCCAATGGAATTCCAAGGTGAAGGCCGATGAGATGTTTACCGAGCGTTCGGAGAAGCAGGTCTTCTTCGTCATGAGCCCCAAATCCTTGGACAAGTAATAAATCCATGATTCATAGCATAAGTTTTAATAAAAAACAGGAGGATGCTATGAAAAAGATTTTATTGCTCGCCGGCAAGAAATTGCCGGCAACCTACATGAAGATGCTGCAGGCGCTGGGCGCTTCGCCTCAAGTGGCGCAGGGGGAAATAAGCGCGGAAGGGTTTGATGGATTGGTGCTTTGCGGGGGCGGGGACCCCGAGCCGACGCTCTATGGTCAAGCCAATCGGGGCAGCTACGGCATCGAGCCGATGCGGGATCGGCAGGAGCTGGCCTGCATCCACTCGTTTTTGGAGGAAAAGAAGCCCATTTTAGGTATCTGCCGCGGGATGCAGATTCTGAACATTGCCTTCGGAGGAACCCTGACGCAACACTTGCCTACCGCCCAACTGCATCAAGGGGTGGGGGAAGAGCTTTGGCACGATCTGCGCACCGAGGGCTATCTGAAAAAGCTCTACGGCCGCAAATTTTCTGCCAACAGCAGCCATCACCAAGGCATCGACCGCCTCGGGCGGGGCTTGCTCCCTGCCGCGTGGGCGCCCGATGGCTTGGTCGAAGCCTTTTGGCATGAGCGGGCGGCAGTATTAGGCGTTCAATTTCATCCCGAACGAATGGAGAATGGAGAAAAGGTCTTTTCTTTATTCTTACAATCCTGCTAAAAAAGTCGGTGAAATGGGATGCCATTTCACCGACTTTGAGATTTTCTAATATGAAATTATGGTTTAATATCAAATAATTGATCCTTGGCAAGCTCGGTGAGATAGCCGATAAATTCTTTGTTATTGGGTTTGCCGTGTTTATTATTTAAAAAGTGGGGAAAATATTGTTGCAGCATCGCAAGATCCCCTTCTTCAAAGGTTTTCTCGATGGCGTTGCGGATGCATCGCTCCACATTCTTGCCGCTGGTGCGAAATTGCAGGGCAACGTTGGGGTAGAGCACGCTTGTCATCCGGCTCAAGGAAAGTGGCTCTTCCATCGCCAGCAGCACCGATTCCTGAAGATATAAAAAGCCGGTGATGGAGATGGGCATATTGAGGCGAATCTGCAGCCGACGAATGGCGGCGCGCTTGGGGGATTCCTCTAGATCGTAGCAGGATTTCCGCTCCCGCATCAGCTTGAATTTTTCGATGCGTTTGAGGCAGTAGGTATAGTCCAGCGGGCGCACCAGAAAGAGATCGCCGCCGCTCATTAAAAACCGCTCTGCCATTCGGTCGTTCTTTTCGTCGCTGATGGCGATTTTGACCATGGTATCAAAGCCTTCTTGCTCTAATCGGTCGGCAATTTCATCGCAGTTGAGATAAGGGAGAAAGGGGTCCAAAATCAAGACATCGGGTTGATGGCGGCGGGCAAGCTCCAAAGCCTCCTGCCCATTTGCGCCGATGGCGCAGACATTGCATCCGTAGGCGGTAAAGCGGCCGGCATCTTGCTCTGCTTCTGCTTGATCTGCATAGATTATAACGATGGAATATGCCACTTGCCGCGCCCCTTTCTTATGATGGAATTATTATAGCATATCTATTATAGAGCGGCAATCCCTGATTTCGGTTATTTTTGTCGAAAAATGTTCTTTTTATAAAAATAACCCCACCTTGATGGGTGGGGGGGTAATTTTATTGCTTTGCGCGCTTGCTGTTCTTGACCTTTTCTAAATCTTCTTGGTCGATCCACTCTTCGGTGTAGCCGCAGCGGCAGCAGATGTAGCGGTTGACATTGACGGTGGAAAAAATGGTGTTGCCGGTCATTATATTGTTGCCGGTACCGTAGGCGCCGGTATAGCCGTCGAATCGAATGATATCCGCGGATTGGCATTTGGGGCAGATGCGATTGATTTTCATAAAATCAGCTCCTTTTGGATGATGAAAATATTATAGCATAAATTTAATAATAAATCAATGCGGGGGGGAAATACACCTGCGGTGATGACATACACGCTACGCGTGATTACATACCAATCCTTCGGATTGGATAAAAAAGAAAGCAGGTCAAAAGACCTGCTTTTCTTTTTATGGCTCCCCCTGTTGGACTCGAACCAACAGAAAATCCTTGCTCAAAAGATTGCAAAAAGCGAAGTCTTGATCAGCAAGCCCTTTGCGGTGACCCGAAATTTTCGGTCGGTCGGCGGAGCGCCCGCCCAAAATTTCGACCGCTGCAGCCGAACACCTCCGCCTTCTTCTGCCCCCGGCAGCGGCGGAGGAATTCGACCACCGACTGCCCTTGCGGGCAATCGGCGAGGCAACGCAGAGATTAACCGCAGGGTCGTTGGCTCGGCAAAAAGAAAACGACAAAAAAACACCACCCATTTGGGTGGTGTTTTTATGTGGCTCCCCCTGTTGGACTCGAACCAACGACCCTGCGGTTAACAGCCGCATGCTCTACCGACTGAGCTAAGGAGGAATATCTTGGTGACCCCTGGGAGAATCGAACTCCCGATTTCAGCGTGAGAGGCTGACGTCTTAGCCGCTTGACCAAGGGGCCTCATTTTTCGTGCTTGATTATTATAACCAATTACACTCAGATTGTCAATACATTTTTTAAAAAAATATTTAAATAGAAAGAATATTGAACAGCAAGAAAGTTGCAAACCGAATCGGATGATGTTATAATGATAGAAAACAAAGAGGAGCGATATAAGATGAAAATTACATTTTTCGGAACAAGTTCCGGAACGGCGCGCAAAAACCGTCGCAACACCTCCATCTTTTTCGAGATCGGGGAGCATAAATATATCTTTGATATGGGCTGCAATGTGGTGGAGGACCTGCATAATCGCGACCTGCATTGCGAGCAGATCGATGCGGTCTTTATCTCCCATATGCACGGTGATCATGCCAACGGCTTGATTCCGTTTTTGGGGAATATTGATCGCCCGTCGCGGCTGGGCGCCGATCCGCTGATCTGCCTGCCGCCGCCGATGGAGCAGACGATCAAGGCGTTTTATGCGTGGCGCGATTGCACCGCGCATCGGGAGCATCGCGCCTATCGGTTTCAAGAGATCGAGGAGGGCGCCTTCTACGACGACGGAATCTTGAAGGTGACCGCCTATCGCACCGCGCATTGCTGGATGTCCTTTTCCTTTTTGCTGGAAGCGGAGGGCAAGCGGGTCTTTTTCAGCGGCGATTTTTCCCGCCAGCCGGAAACCGAATTCCCCTATGAGATTATGGAGCAGCCGCTGGATCTGGCGATCTGCGAGCTGGGGCATTTTTCGGCCGAAAAATATCAGATCATCTTTGCGGAGAAAAAGCCCAAGCAGATGTATATCACCCATGTCTCCACAAAGGTTGCCGCCACCATTCCGCCCTTCCTGCAGGTGGTGGATTATCCGGTCCAAGAGGCGCAGGACGGAATGGAGATCGAATTATAATTTTTGCTTTTATAATGTGTCAAAACCCGCCGATATGCGACAGCATTTTTCGGCGGGTTTTGTCTATTCGTTGCAATTTACAATATAATATGATATAATTACAATGTATGTAAAAAAGAAAGGGGCGGCAAGGATGAAAAAGGGGATTTATATCGTCTTGGCGGCAATAGCATTGATTGCCGTTCTGGCGTTTTCGGCATCGGCAGAAGAGTTGGTAGTTTCCGAAGATTTTTCGGTGGAATCGCTGACCGATGGCAAGCGCAGCACCTATACCAAGGCTGCCAAGGGCGGCACTGTTACCTTGGAAAAGGAAGCGGGCATCGCCCATCTTTATATCGAATTTGACCGCCTGCCCGAGGATTGGAAATTGCTCGCGGGCGGCAAGGAATATGCTTGCGAGGGCGAATATCTCCATCAATACATCGATGTGGCCGCCCTTTGCGGCAAGCAAACCAAAATCACCCTGCAATTTCCTCAAAAAACCGCCATCGCCGACCTTTATTTCTTCGGCGAAGGAGCGTTGCCCGATTTTGTCCAGCAATGGCAAAGCCCTTGCGAAAAAGCGGATCTGATGCTGATCAGCTCCCATTCCGATGACGAACAGCTCTTTTTTGCGGGCATTTTGCCCTATTATGCCATCGAGCGCAAGCTGCAGGTGCAGGTGGTGTATATCGTCCAGCATTTTGAGGCCAACGGTTATGAGGACCACGTTCGCCCCCACGAGCAGTTGGACGGGCTCTGGACGGGGGGCATCCGCAACTACCCTGTAATGACCGAATTCCCCGACCTGTATTCCGAAAGCTTTGAGGGGGCAAAAGCCGCCTTTGGGGCTGCGGGGGTTACATACGATGATTTTAAAGATTATATCATCAGGTGCTTGAATCGGTTCAAGCCGCTGGTGGTGGTCTCCCACGATTTGAAGGGCGAATACGGCCACGGCACCCATATCTTCTGCGCCAATGCGCTGACCGAGGCGATCAAAGCCCCCGATTCCCATCGGCCCGAGAAGACCTATCTGCATCTTTACGAAGAAAACCAAATTCAGATGGATTGGGATACCCCCTATGAAAGTTTGGGCGGCAAAACCCCCTTTGAGAGGACCCAAGAGGGCTTTGGCTGCCATCAAAGCCAGCATTGGACTTGGTTTAAGCGTTGGATTTACGGAAACAACAACGAGATTACCAAAGCCGCGCAGATTAAAACCTATTCTCCCTGCCGCTATGGGCTTTATGATACCATTGTCGGTGCGGACGAGCAGGGTGGCGATTTTATGGAAAATGTGGCGACCTATGCCCAGCGGGAAGAAGCCTATCGACAGGAACAGGCACGGCTGGAAGCCGAGCAAAAGGCAGAGCGGGAAAAAGCCGAACAAAAACGCATCGAAGCGGAGCGAAAGATCCGCCTGCGAATGATGATGACGATCGGCGGTCTGATCTTGGGCGTAATTATTGTAAGTAGTTTATTACGATTGTTTTTGAAAACGCAAAGAAAGGGGAAAAAATGATGGAAAAAATCTCAATCATTATCCCTGCTTATAAACCCGATGAAAAACTGATCCGTACCCTGCGCCAATTGGTGGAGGAGGGTTTTTCGGATCTGCTGATCGTCGACGACGGATCGGGGGAAACGTATGCACCGATTTTCAAGGCGGTGGAGGCGATGGATCAGGTGACCTTACTGCGTCACACCGTCAATCGCGGCAAGGGTGCCGCCCTTAAGACCGCCCTGCGGTTCTTTTTGGAAAACCGCCCCGATTCCATCGGTGCGGTAACCGCCGATGCCGATGGGCAACATACCGCCGAAGATATTGCGGCGGTGGCGGAGAAATTGGCGCAGACGCAACACATTGTCTTGGGCTGCAGAGATTTTTCGGGTAAGGACGTTCCTGCCCGTAGTCGGTTCGGCAATCGGTTCACCTCGGGAACCTTTCGCTTGTTCTTCGGGATGAAGATCGCCGATACCCAGACCGGCCTGCGGGGATACCCTCGCACGGCGATGGAAGGGCTGCTTTCGGTGGAGGGGGAGCGGTTTGAATATGAGACCCAGATGCTCTTCCATATCAGCCGCGAGGGATTGCCTTTGGAGCAGGTCGGGATCCAAACGGTATACATTGAGGAAAACGCCTCTTCGCATTTTCGCCCGATCGTGGATAGCTTGAAGATCTATTCGTTGATTTTAAAATACTTATTCAGTTCGGTGGCGGCGACCGTTATTGATGCGTTGGCGTTCTTTTTATTGAAGCAATTTCCGTTGTTTGCCATTCCGATGATCCCTTTGACTTTTCCTGCGGCATTTTTGGCACGAGCGATCTCCTCTTTTGCCAATTATCTCATCAACGCCAAGGCGGTCTTTAAGGGGAAGACAAACAGAAAAACCTTATTGCGCTATTATCTTTTGGCGGTGGCGCAGATCGCAGTTTCAGCGGTGTGTGTCTTTACCGTCGAGCATCTGCTGAAGATTCGCGCCGCCTGGCTTTCCACCCTTATTAAACTGGTGGTGGATACCCTGCTCTTTTTCTTCAGCTTTAGAATTCAACATAAATGGGTGTTTAAGAATGAACAATAAAAAACTTTTTAAATGGATTTATATCGGCTTTGCCGCACTGATGGCGGCATTGATGTTGGCGGCAATTTTGTATGTTCGTGGTTTGTTGGTGGACTATGAAGCCGCCCGCCCCGAGCGGCAGGCGGAGCTTGCCATTGAATTATTGGCGCAGGAGACCAAAGAGGAGAGCTATTGGCAAAAATTCGATCTGCCCCAAGTGGACGATGCAATCAAAACAGCCTTTTTAAAGCTCTGCCAAAGCGAAGACCTTAACTATATTTCCCAATCGGCTTCCGCCGAGGATGCAATGGAATACCTCATTCGTAAGGGAAGTTTTCCCTTGGCAAAGGTGACGCTTAAAGCAAAAGGGCCCCAGCATACCAAATTGGCGGTCTTTACCATGCGGGAATGGGAGATCGAGAGCGTTACTCCCTTGTTTGAAGAGCGCACCTATACCGCCACTCTCCCCGAAGGTTTTGGTCTTTGGGCCGACGGCGAGGAACTGCAATCCAAAACCGAGGGCGGTAAAAGCCGCTTCACTTTGAGCGGGGTGTATCTGGAACCGCAGTTTAAGGTGACGGCTGCCGATGGATCCGAGATCGGTTATGAGATCAAGAATTTCAAGGTCATTCCCGAAATTTTCGAATATTCCCTCACCCTGCCCGCCACCATTGAAGTGAAGATGAACGGCAAGGCTTTAGAGGGTGTGGCTCTGCCCGGCGGGCGGATGCGGTATGAAATTATGGAATTGCAAAAGCCGGACATCATCCTCTCGGATCTTTATGGCAATTATGCCGCCTATAAGGGCAAGGACACTTTGCCGATGACCTATATGAGCTTGAAAGTTCCCGCCGATTACACTGTCTTGCTGGAGGGCAAGTCGGTGGCAGAGCAGGCAGTCAAAGCAGAGATTGCGGAAGAGTATGCCCTTTTGGAAAATTTGGTCCACGAACTGCCGACCTACTTGAATTACGAGATTGCCATCCTCAAGGCAGATGCCGAAATTAAGGTGATGGACGGCGAAGGCGAGGCGGTGGAACTGGATGCGGGTGCGACCGAGCAGGATCTGACCAAGCCGTTACCCAAGCAGGATGCGGTCCCCAAGGCGATCGCCGACGAGATCGATGTTCTGAAAGTGGCCCAGCATTGGAGCCTTTTTATGAGCAACGACCGCACCTTTACCGAGATGGCGAAGGAGATGGACCCCGATTCCTATCAATACGAGGTGGCCAAGAAATATTCCACCTCCATCGATAAGCAGTTCTTTGCCAGCCATACCCTGCTGAGCCCCGCTTTTACCGAAAATAAGGTCAGCAATTTCACCCAAATTACCCCCGATGCCTTTTCGGTGGAGGTAAGCTTTATCAAGCACATGCGCCTGAATAACGGCGGCAAGGTGGTCGAGGATGCGATGAACGATTGCTTCTATTTCGTCCGCAATGAAGATGGCTGGCGGTTGGCAGCCTTGAAGGAGGTGGCTTGAGATGGTGAAAAAGATTGGTAAAATTCTTTTGAAAATCGGCGCCTTTTTGGGGACCTTTCTGGTGGCTGCGGTGCTGACGGTCGCTATCTCTTTGGCGATGATCTGCTCCGATGCGTTCCCCTCGGCGCAGCAGATGTTTGTCACCACCATTTTGGAGACCGGTCAGCTCAAATTCTTGGCCTCCATCTTTTTGGATGCCGATGAAATTCAGGCAATCGTCGATAAAAACTCCATGCAGCAGCTCAATTCCGAAGTGGATAGCGGCCTCATTCAGATCGGTGGGGAAGAGAATAACGAAGACCCCATCGTCATTGAAGAGGTGCAGGGCGGAACGTTTACAGGTACAATGATGATTGTCAAAGACCCTTCCCGCGTTTCTTTAGCCACCATCTATCCTTGGCGGGAAACCGGAGTCACCTTGGATCAGCTGGTCAAATCCGCCGATGCCATCGGCGGCATCAACGGCGGACTTTATGATTCCACCAATAATTCCGGCGGCAAGCCCTACGGCGTGGTGGTCAGTGACGGCGAGATTCAACTCAACCGCCCTCAAGAATATGCGGGGTTGGTGTTGATCGGGTTCACCGAAAGCGACCTTTTGCAGATTATTGATATTTCGGATATGACCGCTTCGGAAGTGGAAACGTTGGTGAAGGAACAAAAGATTCGCGATGCGGTCTGCTTCCAGGAAGAGGCCAGCGATAGCAATAACCACTTTGTCCAACTCATTATCAATAACGAACCGCGGGAAATGAACGGCATGGGCAGCGGCCTCAATCCCCGCACCGCCATCGGCCAGCGCGCGGATGGCGCGGTACTGCTCTTCGTCACCGATGGGCGGGGCAAATCGGGGCATCTGGGTGCCTCCAGCGGCGATCTTATCGCGGTGATGCAGGAATATGGCGCGGTCAATGCCGCCAACCTCGATGGCGGCAGCTCCTCTTGTATGTACTACGACGGCGAATATCTCAAGAGCAGCGTCACCTTCTATTATGAAAACTCCTCTTGGAAACTCCCCGCCGGATTTGTTGTTAAATAAAGATTAAAAAACGACCACCCGCTTGGGTGGTCTTTTTTTATTTATCGTTTCGTCCGATCAAATAATCTACCGATACATTGAAATAATCGGCAATGCGGATCAGTTCATCGATACCCGGTTCGCGCTCGCCGGTTTCATAGCGGCTGATCGTATTTTGATTCATATTTAAATCCATTGCTAATTTTAATTGGGATATGCCTTTGGCGTTTCGGAGTTCTTTCAGTCGCATAACATCACCTCTTGACATTATTATCCCATCTTGGTATATTAAAAATATCCCAATTTGGTATATTTGAGGTGCTGTCGTATGATCGTTACATTTTTTGGGCATAAAGATGCGCCAACAGAGAGAATAAAAGAAAAATTATATCATTGTTTAACGGAACTGATTGAACGCGACGGGGCAGAGCAATTTTATATTGGAAACCAAGGGGCGTTTGATATGGTGGTGATTCGGGTTTTGCGGGATTTAAAGAGTCAATATCCAAATATAAAATATGAAATTGTTTTGCCATATCTTCCAAAAGTTGAAACTAAAAATATGGATGAAAGGGATCCAACGATTTATCCCGCAGGCATGGCGACGGTTCCCAAACGATTTGCCGTTGACAGACGAAACCATTGGATGATCGATCAATCGGATATTATCGTAACGTTTGTTGAACGACCATTTGGCGGTGCAGCAAAATTCAAAGAAATAGCACAAAGGAAAAAGAAACTCATAATTGAATTAAGTGAATAAAACCGACCATCAACGGTGGTCGGTTTTTACTGCGGCACACAATTCATTTGTGTTTTTTCCCTACCAAATCATTTGTGTTTTTCCCTACCAAATTATTTGTCACCCCAAATCATTTGGGGTATGGCATACAATTCATTTATATGTTTTCTCCACAAATCATTTGTGTTTCTTCCTACCAAATCATTTGTTACCCCAAATCATTTGGGGTATGGCACACAATTCATTTGTATGTTTTGCCACAAATCATTTGTGTTTCTCTCGATCAAATCATTTATCATCCCAAATCATTTGGGGTATGGCATACAAATGATTTGTATGTTTGCCATAAATGAATTGTCGCATTAGGGCAAGAAAAAGGAAAATTCGTCGAGCGGCGAATAAAATTTCATTGACGGAGTATTATGGGTTGTAGTACAATTAGTATAGTATTATAGATGATATGGGAGGGCATCATGGAGCTGTTGCGGACCGCCAACGCGGGGATTCTTTTGAAGATGGACGGAAGCTCCATCCTGCTGGACGGTGTCTGCCCGCCCTATGCCAACTATCTCGGCACCCCCGATGGGTTGCGGGAGCAGTTTCTGGAAAATCCGCCCGATGCATTGGCGTTCACCCATCGGCATCCCGATCATTGCGATGAATCCTTTGCCGATGCTTTTGAGAAAAACACCCACCGCCCGATTCTTTGGGCGGAGGACCCTTGCCCGATGCAGGTGGGGAATTTAAAGATTATTCCCGCCCCTACCCGCCATAGCGGGAATGTGAAGATCGACCACGTCAGCTATGTGATCCAAGGTAGTCAATGCGTTTGGTTTACCGGCGATGCTTCGCCGCTGAGTCGGATACCGGAAGCGTTGCCCCGCCCTGATGTTCTGGTCTGCACCTTTGCCTATGCCTGCCGTCCGACGGTCTGGAAACGGACCAAGGCGTTGGGCGCGAAAAAAATCATCTTGCTGCATCTGCCCGATGAGGCAGAGGATCCCCATCAGCTTTGGAAAGCCGTGAGGGAGACCACAGCAGGGGACCCGAATTTATACATTCCCTCCATCGGAGAGAACATAATATTATAATAATATAGGATGATATAGGAGGTACATATTATGCTTCATCCCAGAATTTTAGTTGCCGCCACCGCTGAAGAGGCAGGCGCGCTCGCAGCCAACGAATTTGAGGCGCTCATCGCCAAGAAACCCGCCGCTGTTCTCGGTCTGGCGACCGGTTCCACCCCGCTGCCCCTCTATCGGGAGTTGGTTGCCCGCGAAAAGGCAGGCAAGATTGATTTTTCCAGAGTTCGTTCCGCTAATCTGGACGAATATAAGGGCTTGGCTCCCGACCACGAGCAGAGCTATCGCAAATTTATGCAGGATAATCTCTTCGATCATATCTCCATCAAGCCCGAGAATACCATCGTTCCTTCGGGTCTGGCGGAAGACATTGAAAAAGAGTGTAAAGAATATGAAGAGAAGATCGAAGCCTGGGGCGGTGTCGATTGCCAGCTGCTGGGTCTCGGTCATGATGGCCACATCGGCTTCAATGAGCCTGAAGATCATTTCCCCGCGATGACCCACGAAGTGCAGCTCACCGAAATGACCATCGAAGCCAATAAGCGGTTCTTCGCTTCCATCGATGATGTACCCCGCGCTGCCATCACCATGGGGATCGGCACCATTATGGCCGCCAAAAAGGTGTTGATCATCGTCACCGGCGCTGATAAGAAAGAGATTCTGAAAAAGACCTTCTGGGGTCCTGTGGATCCGCAGGTTCCTGCGTCCATTCTGCAGTTCCACCCGGATGTAACACTTATCTGCGACAAAGCCGCCTACCCTTTTGAATAAAACCGCTGAAATGAGCGAAGACCGACAAGAATAAGGAAAGAACCTGCCGTTGGGCAGGTTCTTTTTTATGTCTTCGCTTCGGAGCGACCACTCGACGTATCGGAAATACGCCTTCGGGATCGCTCCAAACCGATCTTCATCTCATTTGAGCGGTTTTATGAGAAAGGGTATTATTTTGATTTGAACGATTTTAAAAATCGAGATAAAAAAAGAACCTACCGTTTGGTAGGTTCTTTTTTAGATTTTAGAGATTGGCAAGGTCGTCGTTTTGCAGGACGGTAAAGCCGTGCTTAACCAGGGTTTCGTCGGTCAGGGCGGGGTCGTGGACGCGCAAGACCACATAGGCGTTATTGGCCTTGCCGTGGTTGAAGGCGTAGAGGTATTCCACATCCACGCCCACTTCGTCCAGCAGGGCGATGACATCGTGCAGCGCGCCTGCGGTATCGGGCATCATTACCGCGACAACGTCGTTGGCGCGGGTGAGGTAGCCGGCGCGGGTGAGGGCGTTGCTTGCGATGTCGGCCTTATCTACGATCATCCGCAGAACGCCGTATTTGGTGGTATCGGCCAAGGTCATGGCGCGGATATTGATATTTTCCTCGGCAAGGACCTTGGCGGCTTTCGCCAGCGCGCCTTGCTTATTTTCAATAAATACAGATAATTGACGGATCATAATAGTATCTCCTTAATCGTGAAGTTTGCGCTTATCGATGACGCGGACGGCTTTGCCTTCGCTGCGCTGGATGGACTTGGGCGCCACCAGATGCACCTTGGGGCCGATGCCCAGCATGGTGCGCATGGCGTCGGCAAGGTCGCGCTCCCGCTTTTCGATATCCTTAATGGTATCGCTGAAATGCTCGGGGTTCATTTCCACCAGAACATCGATGGTATCATTATTGTTTACGCGGTCCACTTCGATCAGATAGTTGGAGCTATAGCCCTTCTGGATCAGAACGGTCTCGATTTGGGAGGGGAAGACGTTGACACCGCGAACGATCATCATATCGTCGCTTCTGCCCATCGGCTTACGCATCCGAACAAAGGTGCGGCCGCAGGAGCATTGCTCGCGGTTGAGAACGCAGATATCGCGGGTGCGATACCGCATCATCGGGAAGGCTTCCTTATCGATGCAGGTGAAGACCAGCTCACCCTTTTCGCCTTCCGGCAGGGGTTCGCCGGTTTCGGGGTTGATGATCTCGGCGATGAAATGGTCTTCATTGATATGCATGCCGTTCTGCGCCTCACATTCAAAGGAGACACCGGGGCCGGAAATTTCGGTCAGACCGTAAATATCATAGGCCTTGATGCCCAGCGATTTTTCGATATCGCGGCGCATCTCTTCGGTCCAAGGCTCGGCGCCGAAGATGCCGGCTTTGAGATAGTTATCTTCGGGTTTATAGCCCTGCTCCTTCAAGGTCTCGCCGATATAGGCGGCATAGGAGGGGGTGCAGCAGAGAATGTTGGATTTCAGATCCATCATAAATTGGATCTGGCGCTCGGTATTGCCGGAGCTCATCGGCAGAGTCAGGCATCCCACCTTATGAGAACCGCCGTGGAGACCTGCGCCGCCGGTGAAGAGGCCGTAGCCATAGCAAACTTGGCAGACATCCTCTTTGGTGCCGCCCACCGCCACAATGGCGCGGGCGCAACATTCTTCCCAAAGGTCGATATCGTGCTGGGTATAGAACGCAACCACCCGCTTGCCGGTGGTACCGGAGGTGGATTGGATGCGAACGCAATCCGAAAGGGGCTTTGCCAAAAGACCGTAGGGGTAGGCATCCCGCAGATCCGCCTTGGTCAAAAAGGGCAGCTTATGCAGATCCTCCACACCCTTGATATCCTCGGGCTTGACGCCCTTTTCATCCATCAGGTTACGGTAATAGGGGACATTTTCGTAGACATGCTTGACCTGCTTGACCAGCTTTTCCGATTGGATGGCGCGGATCTGCTCATAAGGCATGGTTTCGATTTCTTTTTGATAGTAGTTTTTAGCCAATGGAATCACTCCTTATTATAACCAAGGTCAAAGGCCTTTTTATTGATCTCGACAAATTGGGGTTTCACACTCTTGGCGATGGCATCGATCCACTTTTCATAGGGGATTTCCAGATATTTGGCAAGTCTGCCCATCAGAACGATGTTGACCGCCTTGGAAGACCCTGCCTCTTCGGCAAGGGCAAGGGCATCGAAGGTATCGATATCAACGCCCTTGGCGGTTAAGGAGTCTAAAATTTCGGCAGGGTATTCCGCCGCGCCGATCACCACCGGCATCGGATCGATCTGCTGGTTATTGCAGATGATCTTGCCCCCTTCTTTCAGGCGGGAAACATAGCGGGCGCCCTCCAATTTTTCAAAGGAGATGATGAAATCGGCTTCACCATCCGCGACCACGGGGGAATAAACCTTATCGCCGAAGCGAACATAGGTGACCACACTACCGCCGCGCTGGCTCATGCCATGCACTTCGGAGACCTTCACATCGTAGCCTTCATCCACCAGCAAAGTGCCCAGCAGCTTGGAGGCAAGCAGGCTGCCTTGGCCGCCCACGCCGACGATCATTAAATTCATGGTTTTCATCGGTTATGCCTCCTTTCCGCCGATGGCATCAAATTTGCAAAGCTGGGTGCAAACACCGCATCCCACGCAAAGGGTATGGTCGATGACCGCTTTGCCATCCCTCATCGAGATGGCAGGGCAGCCCATTTTCATACACATTTTGCAGCTGCGGCATTTTTCAGAATCCACCTTCAAAGGCGGCAATGCCTTGACGGTCTTGAGCAGGGCGCAGGGGCGACGGCTGATGATGACCGAAGGCTCCTTGGCGGCAAGCTCTTCCTTGATGGCAACATCGCAGGCGGCAAGATCATAAGGATCGACCACCCGAACGCGGTGGATGCCGATGGCATGGCAAAGGGTTTCCAGATCCACCTTGGCGGCGGGATCGCCCTTAATATTGTAACCGGTGGTGGGGTTCTGCTGATGGCCTGTCATACCGGTGATGGAGTTATCTAAAATAATCACAGTGGAATTGGTGCCGTTATAGGCGATATTGACAAGCCCGGTCATACCCGAATGCATAAAGGTGGAATCGCCGATGACGCAAACGGTCTTGCCTTCGCTTTCCTCGCCGCCGGCTTTATTGAAGCCATGCAGACCGCTGATGGAAGCGCCCATGCAAAGGGTGGAATCCAGCGCGTTGAGCGGGGCAGCCATACCCAAGGTATAGCAACCGATGTCGCCCAGAACGGTGACCTTATTTTTGACCAGCGAATAATATAATCCGCGGTGGGGGCAACCGGCGCACATTACCGGCGGGCGGACCGGCAGCTCGGGCTGCTCGGCGGCTTTCGGCAGTTCCTTGCCGAAGGCGGCAGCGACAGTGGCTTGGTTATATTCGCCCAAGGGGGAGAAGATCTCCTTGCCCTTCACCGCAACGCCGATATGTTCGCAATGCTGCTCGATAATGCCGTCCAGCTCTTCAATGACATAGACTTCGTCCAGATCGGCGGCAAAATCACGGATCAGTTTGGTGGGCAGGGGATGGACCATACCCAATTTAAGTACATTGACGGTATCGCCGAATACTTCCTTGACATATTGGTAGCAAGCGCCGGCGCAGATGATACCCATCTTGCTCTCCGCCTTTTCTACGCGGTTGATGGATGCGGTTTCGGCATAGTCTGCCAACTTTTGCAGCCGCTCCTCGACGAACGGATGGCGGGCAACCGCATTGGCGGGCGCCATAATAAACTTTTTGGGGTTGCGCTCATAGGTACCTGCAGGATGGTGTTCTCTTTCGCCCAGCTCCACAATGCTTTGGCAATGGGCAATGCGGGTGCAGATGCGCATCAGCATCGGGGTATCAAACTGCTCCGAAAGATCAAAGGCCAGCTTCATAAATTCCTTCGCCTCGGCAGAATCGGCAGGCTCCAGCATCGGCACCTTGGCGGCGATGGCATAATGGCGGCTATCCTGCTCGTTTTGGGAGCTGTGCATCGCGGGGTCATCCGCCACGCAGAGGACCAACCCGCCGTTGACACCGGTATAGGAAAGGGTAAAGAGCGGGTCGGCGGCAACGTTTAAGCCGACGTGCTTCATCGCGCAGGCGCTGCGCACACCCCGCAGGGATGCGCCGAAGGCGACCTCGCAGGCGACCTTTTCGTTGGGCGCCCATTCACATTTGATTTCATCGTATTTTGCGGCAAATTCGGTAATCTCGGTGGAGGGAGTTCCGGGATAACTGGAGATTACTTCCACCCCTGCTTCGTATAAACCGCGGGCAAGGGCTTCGTTGCCGATCATCAGCTTTTTCATAGAAAGAAAAGCTCCTTTCGGGATATTAAATAATATTATTTTTATATTCTATCACATATTTTTATGGAATGGAAGAAAAAATACCGCATTTTTTGCGGTATTTTTCTGTTTTTATTTTCCCAAAGAATCCTTGAGATTGACGGTCGCCACGCGGCTATAGCAGGCAAACATCTGCTCGGTGCCCTGAGGCTTGGTCTTTTGGGTCAGCAAGCTGACGATGGGGACCAAAATCAAGCCGCCCACCATGGCAAACACTCCGGAATAGAGGGAGTTTTGGAAAACAAAGCTCAAAACGGGGATATCGGCCACCGAGACCCAGCCCAGCGCGATGGCCAGCTGGAACAGCTCCAGCCCCACGCCGAAGATAAAGGATGCGGCCACCGCCGCTTTGGTGGTGCCTTTCCAATAGAGTCCGTAAAGAAGGGGAGCCAGAAAGGCGCCCGCCAAGGCGCCCCAGGAAACGCCCATCATCTGGGCGATGAAGAGGTTGGGGCTTTTGGCCTGATAGATGGCGATCACCGCCGAGATGATAATGAAGATGGCAATGAAGATGCGAATCAAAAGCATATTGCTTTTATCGGACACCTTCTTTTTGCGTAAGGGGGCGATGAAATCCAAGGTGACGGTGGAACCGCTGGTCAGCACCAGAGAAGAAAGGGTGCTCATCGATGCGGAAAGCACCAGAACGATGACAATGCCGATGATGGCGGGGGAAAGGGAGGAGAGCATCTTGGGGATGATGGCATCAAAGCCGACACCCGCCGCGGTGGGGTCGATATCATAAAGCCGCCCGAAACCGCCCAGGAAATAGCAACCGCCCGCGACAATGATGGCGAAAACGGTGGAGATGATGGTTCCCTTTTTGATATCCGCTTCGTTGCGGATGGCATAGAATTTGCCGACCATCTGCGGCAGACCCCAAGTACCCAAAGAGGTCAATAAAACAACAAAGAACAGGAAGAGCGGCTCCGCGCCGAAGAAGGAGGCGTATTGCCAGCCGCCGTTGGCGCCGGTGGCCAAGCCTTCGATGGCGGCATTCAGCCCGCCATGCTCATTGGTGACCGCCAGAATGACGACGATAATGCCAAAGAGCATCACAATCCCTTGGATGAAATCATTGATGGCGGTGGCCATATAGCCGCCCACCAGAACATAGACCGCCGTCAGCACCGCCATGACGATGACACAGACCGCATAATCAACACCGGGGAACGCCATGGCAAACAGGCGGGATAAACCGTTATAAAGGGAAGCGGTATAAGGAATCAAAAATATAAAGGTGATGCAGGAAGCGGCGATCTTTAAGGCTTGGGAATCAAAGCGGCTTCCGAAGAAATCGGGCATGGTCTTGCTTGACAAATGCTGCGTTAAAATGCGGGTGCGCCGCCCTAAGATGACCCAAGCCAGCAGCGAGCCGATAAAGGCATTGCCCAGCCCGATCCAGGTGGACGCCAGACCGAATTTCCAGCCAAACTGCCCTGCATAACCGACAAAGATGACAGCGGAAAAATAGGAAGTTCCGTAGGCAAAGGCGGTCAGCCAAGGGCCAACCGAGCGCCCGCCCAGAACAAAGCCATTCACATCGGTGGAATTTTTGCGGCAATAAAAACCAACACCGATCATAATCGCAAAAAAGACAACTAAGAACAAGGATATGATGAAGGTGTTCATTTAAATTTTCTCCTTTATAAAATGGGGGTTAAGATTTATTTTGAGAAGCCACCAACTGCTCCGAACCATAGATCTTGCGGAGCTTGGGCTTTTCGATCTTGCCGGTGGGGTTGCGGGGAACTTCGGCGAAGATGATCTTGCGGGGGCGCTTATAGCGGGGCATCCCGAGGCAGAATTCTTGAATTTCCTCTTCGGTGCAGTCCATCCCCTGCTTGATTTGAACGATGGCGGCGGCAATTTCGCCCAACCGCTCGTCCGGCAGGCCGATGACCGCCACATCGCCGATTTTGGCATGGGCAGCCATAAAGTTTTCAATTTCAACGGGATAGAGGTTTTCACCGCCCGAGATGATAACATCCTTTTTGCGGTCGACCAGGAAGATAAAGCCATCTTCGTCGGTCATCGCCATATCGCCGGTATAGAGCCAACCGTCCTTTAAGGATGCGGCAGTGGCTTCGGGGTCATTATAATAGCAGACCATCACACCGTCGCCTTTGAGCAAAAGCTCGCCCACTTCTCCTTGGGCAACGTCCTTGCCTTCGGGGTTGACAATGCGGACCTGCCAGCCGTACCCCGGGATGCCGATGGCGCCCACCTTATGAACGTTCTCCACGCCCAGATGCACCGCGCCGGGGCCAATGGATTCCGAAAGACCGTAGTTGGTATCATATTGATGGTTGGGGAAATAGGTCAGCCAGCGCTTGATGAGGCTTTGGGGGACCGGCTGGGCGCCGATATGCATCAGCCGCCATTGTTTGAGATGGTAATCGGCAAGCTGCAGCTCGCCCCGATCCAAGGCATTGAGAATATCCTGCGCCCAAGGAACCAAGAGCCAGACAATGGTGCAGCGCTCTTCTGAAGCCGCCTGCAGGATCTGATGGGGGTTGGTGCCTTTGAGCAAGACCGCCTTGCTGCCCGCGATCAGCGAGCCGAACCAGTGCATTTTCGCGCCGGTATGGTAGAGGGGCGGGATGCAGAGAAAGACATCCTTTTCTGTTTGGTTATGGTGCTTTTGCTCCACAATGGCTGCGTGCATCAGCGCGCGGTGGAGATGCAAAATGGCTTTGGGGAAGCCGGTGGTGCCGGAAGAGAAGTAAATTGCGGCTTCATCCTCGGGGCTTAAGTATACACCGGGCGCTTGGGAAGAAGCGTCGGCGGTCAGCTCGCGGTAATCTTCCGCGAAATCGGGGCAGCCGCTGCCTGCAAAAATCAAAAGGCGCTCTCTGCCGATCTTATCGGCGATCTGCTCCACACGGCCGATGAATTCGGGGCCAAAGACCAAGGCATTCGCCTCAGCAAGGTTGAGGCAGTATTCAATTTCCGAAGAACTGTAGCGGAAATTGAGGGGGACCGCCAGCGCGCCCGCCTTTAAAATGCCGAAATAGATGGGCAACCATTCCAAGCAGTTCATCATTAAGATTGCCACTTTATCGCCGCGGCGGATGCCCCGCGCGATCAAGGCGTTGGCCACGCGGTTGGCTTTTTCGTTGAAAACGCTCCAGGTGATCTCGCGGCGGTAATGGCCGCGGGCGGCAGGCTCGACCAAGTCGTATTCCCGCCAGGTGCGGCGGCGGTTTTCGGGCAGCTCGGGGTTGATCTCCACCAGCGCCACTTCCGCGCCCTTTTGGGCAGCATTTCTTTCCAGCAAATCAACAATCGTCATAAAAGTTCTCCTTTTTCCAAATAAAAAAGCCCTTTGGCTAAAAATCAGCCAAAGGGCGAATAAAATTCGCGGTACCACCTTTGTTCGCCTGCTTTTCGCAAAGCAAGCCTCACCGAGTATCCATCAATACCCTGCCGCCATAACGCAGCGGATGCGGCGCAGCTTAATAGGTTTAAAAATTTAAACCGTTCGAAGCGCGGCTCGCAGAAGCGTATTTCCGAAAAAGATCTCTACCGCCTCGCACCAACCGGCGGCTCTCTGAAAGCAGGCTCTTGCTCGTACTGTTTCTTCCGTTCATTGCCTTTTAAAAAATATGAACCTATTTTAACTCCATTTTTCGAGGTTGTCAAGCATTTTTCAGTAATTTAGCGAAAAAAAGCGAGCGAAAATTTCGCTCGCTTAAAAATTATTTCTTTTTCTTATTGATAATTGCCAGAACCACACCGCCGGCAGCGATCAGCACCGCCGCGCCGATGGGGAGCAGGAACCAAAGGGAGAAGGAGGGATCCTTTTCCTCCATCTTCTTATCGGTGACCTTGAGGTTGCCGTATTCGTCCTCTTCCACCTCGAGGCGTCCCACTTCGTTTTTGTCTTCCTTATCATAAAGGATGACACCGGTGGTGTTGCCGTCTTTGTCCTTTTCATATTCCGCATCGTATTGGACCGATTCTTCGGAATTATCGGGGTAGTATTCGATGGCTTGATCGCCGTCGAAATACCAATCGCCGCCCTGCCCTTCTTCCTTCTTCTCTTCCTCTTTTTCAGGGGCGGGAGCGGGCTCGGTCAAGCTGCCGCCCTCAGCCACGCGCACCCGCGCGGGGACCATCAGCAAGGAGGAAACGGGGGTGAGCTTTTCATCGTTTTGGCTGAAGGTATAATCGTATACATCGACCACCGAGCCTTGGGGATCTTCGGGCATCCCGATGATCTTAAAGGAGATGTTGAGCAGCTCCATTGTACCTTCCATCAAAGGATCTTTGATGGCAACCGCGGCGACCTTGACCATCTTTTTGCCCTCGACATCGGCTTCGGTATTGACCACCATCAAGCCGTTGAGGTACATTTTTTGATAATCGCCGGTGGGCTGCAGCACCGCGGGGTCATAGGTCAATGTGGTCTCATAGGCGACGCAAGCGGGGGCATTTTCTACCGAGAGGACCACCTTCACCACATCCCCGACCTTCCCTTCGCCGGCCTTGAGGCGGTAGGTCATCTGGGGGTCGGTGTCCGCAAAGGCGGTGGGGGTGAGCATCAACAGCGCTAAAATCAGGCATACAATTCGTTTCATTTTTATATGGAATTCCTTTCATTTATCATTCATGAACGATTTTATTATAGCATTGATGCCGCAATAATGTCAATATAAAGGAAAATAGTATTTGAAGAAAAAACCATTGTTTTTTGACCGATTTTTATTGACAAAAAACAAGGTCTTTGGTAACATAAAAGTGTGTTTAGTACATTAAAGAGGAGCGGGCAAAATGAAAGCATTGGAAGAACGAATCTTAAAAGACGGCAAGGTTTTGCCCGGCCATGTTCTGAAGGTAGGAAACTTCTTAAACCATCAGATCGATACCCCGTTTATGATGGAAATGGGCAAGGAGATCGCCCGCATCTTTGAGGCGGACAAGCCCACAAAGGTTTTGACCATCGAAGCCTCCGGCATCGCTTTGGGGATGGCGGCGGCCGCCGCGATGGGCTTACCGTTGGTTTTTGCCAAAAAGAAAAAGTCCATCAATGTGGAGGATGATCTCTATAGTACGGTTGTTTATTCCTATACCCATAACACCGAATATCAGGTGGTTGTCAGCAAGGAAAACCTGATGGAAGGGGAGCGGATCCTGATTGTGGACGATTTTTTGGCCAACGGCAATGCCATCCGCGGCCTGATCGATCTGGTCCATCAGGCGGGCGGCAAGGTGGTCGGTTGCACCACCGCCATTGAAAAAGGCTTTCAGGGCGGCGGCGATCAGCTGCGCGCCGAGGGAATTAAGGTGGAATCGCTGGCGATCGTGGATGAGATGACCGACCATAGCCTGGTGTTCCGTAAATAAGGTAATAACCGCAAAGCGGTATTATAAAAAATATTTTATTGGAGGGAAAGACCAATGAAAAAGCTGATCTCTTTGCTGCTGATCGCTATGATGCTCTTCACCATGGCTGCCTGCGGCGCAAACAATGCCAAAGATGAACTGAAGGTAGGCTTCATCTTCCTGCACGACGAGCAATCTACCTACGACAAGAACTTTATTGACGCTGCTATCGCTGCTTGCGATAAGATGGACGTTACTATGGTTCAGAAAACTCAGGTTCCCGAGTCCAACAAATGCTATGATGCTGCTGTTGAATTGATCGAGTCTGATGGTTGCGACATTATCTTTGCCGATAGCTTCGGTCATGAAAACTTCCTGATCAAAGCGGCTAAAGAGTATCCCGATGTTGAGTTCTGCCATGCCACCGGCACCCAGGCTCACACCGCAGGTCTTGCAAACTTCCATAATGCATTTGCTCATATCTATCAGGGCCGCTACATGGCAGGCGTTGTTGCAGGTATGAAGCTCAACGAAATGATCAAAGCCGGCACCATCAAGGCTGAAGAAGCGAAGATGGGCTATGTTGGCGCTTTCACCTTTGCTGAAGTTATGTCCGGTTACACCTCTTTCTATCTGGGCGCCAAGTCTGTTTGCCCCAGCGTAACCATGGATGTGAAGTTCACCGGTTCTTGGTATGATGAGCAGAAGGAAAAGGAAGCCGCTCAGGCTCTGATCTCCGGCGGCTGTGTTCTGATCAGCCAGCATGCTGATTCTATGGGCGCTCCCACCGCTTGCGAAACCGCGAAGGTTCCCAACGTTTCCTATAACGGTTCCACCGCTGCTGCTTGCCCCGAAACCTTCCTGATCTCCTCCAGAATCAACTGGGCTCCCTACTTCGAGTATATGATCACTCAGGTTCAGAACGATGCTGCCATCGCAGCCGACTGGGCAGGTACTCTGGAGAACGGTGCAGTTGCTCTGACCGATCTGGGCAAGAACGTTGCCGAAGGCACTGCTGATAAGCTGGCCGAAATCGAAAAAGGCCTGAAGGACGGCACCATCAACGTATTCGACACCGCAAACTTCACTGTCGGCGGCAAGAAGATCGATGGCTATAAGGCCGATGTGGATACCGATGCTGCTTTCGAGAAGGATACCGAGGTTGTTACCAACGGTATCTTTGAAGAATCCAAGTATCGTTCCGCTCCTTATTTTGATATCGAAATCGACGGTATCACCTTGCTGGATCGTAACTACGGTTAATCTTTAAAAAATTTAAGGCGGGGCGCCTCGCCCCGCCTTAATTTCTTTTTTCAACAAAGCGTTGAAACCCGCGCCGATGCAAAAATCGGCGCGGCTTTGAGCGTTTTATAAAAAACGAGAGAAAGAGAGGGAAGATTGTGGGCAGTCAAGCAGCGATCGAACTAAAAAATATTACCAAGACCTTTGGCAGCGTTGTGGCGAATAAGAATGTAAATTTAGTTGCCAACCGCGGCGAGATCCTTTCCATTCTGGGGGAGAACGGCAGCGGAAAAACAACGCTGATGAATATGATCTCCGGCATCTATTTCCCCGATGAAGGCGAGATCTTTATCGATGGGGAACCGGCGGTGATCGCATCGCCCAAAGACGCCTTCGATTATAAGATCGGTATGATCCATCAGCATTTTAAGTTGGTGGATGTCTTCAGCGCCACCGAGAATATCATTTTGGGGCTGGAGGAGCAGGGGCGGTATAACCTCAAGGCTGCCGAGGGGCGCATCAGCGCCATCTGCGAGCAATACGGCTTTGAGCTGGACCCCAAAAAGAAGATCTATACCATGGCGGTCTCCGAAAAGCAGACAGTGGAGATCGTCAAGGTGCTGTATCGCGGCGCCGATATTCTGATTTTGGACGAGCCCACCGCTGTTCTGACCCCGCAGGAGACCCAAAAGCTCTTTGCGGTTCTGCGCCGGATGCGGGACGATGGTAAGTGCATTATCATCATCACCCATAAGCTGCATGAGGTGCTTTCCCTTTCCGATCGGGTTGCGGTGTTGCGTAAGGGCGAATATGTCGGCACTGTGGAAACCGCCAAGACCAACGAGACCGAGCTGACCGAAATGATGGTCGGCAAAAAGATCTCTTTGAATATTGAACGCAGCGAGCCGAAGGATTCGCAGGTGCGGCTGGAGGTGCATCATGTCAATTGCTCCAACCGCGAAGGCGCCTTGGTGCTGGACGATGTCTCCTTCCATGTCAACGCGGGCGAGATTTTGGGTATCGCCGGTATCGCCGGTTCGGGCCAGCGGGAGCTTTTGGAGGTCATCGCCGGCCTGCAAAAGAGCGATAGCGGCGCGGTGCTTTACCATAACCCCAAAACCGGCAATGTGGATAACCTGCAAAATAAAACGCCGCTGCAGATCCGCGAGCTGGGCGTTCGCCTTTCCTTTGTCCCCGAAGATCGCTTAGGGATGGGCTTGGTCGGCAATATGGATATCACCGATAATATGATGCTCCGCAGCTACCGCCGCGGCAAATCCGCCTTTTTGGAGCGCAAGGCGCCCAAGGATCTGGCGGAAAAGATCATCGACGATCTGGAAGTGGTCACCCCCGGTACCACCACCCCTGTCCGTCGCCTTTCGGGCGGTAATGTCCAAAAGGTGCTGGTCGGGCGGGAGATCGCCGCATCGCCCACCGTTCTGATGGCGGCTTATCCTGTGCGGGGCTTGGATATCAATTCTTCTTATACTATTTATAATCTTTTGAACGAGCAAAAGGAAAAGGGCGTGGCAGTCATCTTCGTCGGCGAAGATCTGGACGTTCTGCTGGAGCTTTGCGACCGCATCTTAGTCATCGGCGGCGGTAAGGTGACCGGCGTTGTGGACGGTCGAACCGCCACCAAAGAGCAGGTTGGCCTGCTGATGACCAAAACCGAAGGAGGGGAGCAGGAATGAGCCAAAAAATCAAAAAGCATCGCGAACCGCTGATCCATATCGTCAAGCGGGATGACCTTTTGGGCTGGCAGGCTTGGTCAATTCGTCTGGCCGCCATCGCCATCGGTGTATTGCTGATCGGAGTGGTTTCTTCTGCTCTGACCGGTGAAAACTTCTTTAAAGTCTATGACATTATGTTCCGCGGCGTATTCGGGCGCATCTTTGAAGGCAAGACCAATATGCTCTGGAAGTTTTTGCAGGATACCGCCATTCTGCTTTGCTTAGGCTTGGCGGTGGCGCCCGCCTTCAAGATGAAATTCTGGAACTGCGGCGCGGAAGGCCAAGCGCTGGTGGGCGGTTTGGCAGCAATGTACTGCATGATCACCTTCGGCGGGAAGATCTCGGAATTCCTGCTGGTTCCCATTGTCATTGTCGCCAGCATTATCGCGGGCGCGTTCTGGGGCTTGATCCCCGCCATCTTCAAGGCGAAATGGAACACCAACGAGACCTTGTTCACCCTGATGATGAACTATATGGCCACCCAGCTGATTGCTTATTATGTGTATATCGTGGGCGGTGGCTCCAATGTAATTAATCCGGTTTCCACCGGCGCGCTGCCGGTGATCGGTGGGCTGCAATATCTGCTCAATGTTCTGATCGTTGCTGCGCTGACCATCGGGATGTATGTCTACCTGCGGTATAGCAAGCAGGGCTATGAGATCTCGGTTGTCGGCGAAAGCCAGAACACCGCGCGGTATATCGGCATCAATGTCAAAAAAGTCTTTTTGCGGACAATGATGCTCTCCGGCGCGGTCTGCGGTGTGGCTGGGATGCTGCTGGTGGCAGGTACCGACCATTCCATCAACGTCAATACCGTCGGTGGTCAGGGCTTTACCGCGATTATGGTGGCCTGGCTGGGTAAATTTAATCCCTTTGTGATGGCGCTGATGTCCGGTCTGATTATCTTTTTGGAGATCGGCACCGCCAAGGTGGCCGATAGCAACTTCTTGAACAGTTCCTTTGCCGATATCTCGGTGGGTATTGTTATTCTGTTGTTGGTCGGCTGCGAGTTCTTTATTCAATATTCGGTTCGGCTGCGCCGCGCCAAGAAGGAGGTAGAAGCATGATCGTTGAATTTATCAGCAGAGCCATTCTTTTAAGTATCCCCCTTCTTTATGGTGCCACCGGCGAGATCCTGACCGAAAAATCGGGGCATCTGAACTTGGGTATCCCCGGTATTATGTATGGCGGCGCCATCGGCGGTGTCATCGGCGCGTTCCTTTATGAGAACGCCTGCGGCAATGTGGCAGAGAATATGAATCCCTTCCTTGCCATTTTGATCCCGCTGCTCACCTCTATGATCTTCTCGATGCTGATGGGCTTGATCTATAGCTTTATGACCGTCACTCTGCGCGCCAACCAGAACGTGACCGGTCTGGCGCTCACCACCTTCGGCATCGGCCTCGGGAACTTCTTTGGCGGCTCGCTCACCAAATTGGTGCAAAGCGATCTGCCCTCCATCGCCCTGACCAAGACCAGCAAATTCTTCAAAGCGGAGCTGCCCTTCGCCAAGGATCTGGGCTGGTTCGGCGAGATTTTCTTATCCCATGATTTTCTTGCCTATTCGGCAATTCTTATCGCCATTTTGGCGACCATCTTCTTGACCAAAACGCGGGTGGGCTTGAATTTGCGCGCGGTGGGCGAAAACCCCGCCACCGCCGATGCGGCGGGCATCAATGTCACCGCCTATAAGTATGCAGGTACCATCATCGGCAGCGCCATTGCGGGCTTGGGCGGCTTGCAGTATGTGATGGCTTATGCCGACGGTGTCTGGTCCAATAACGCCTTTGGCGACCGCGGCTGGATGGCGATCGCGTTGGTTATCTTTGCGCTCTGGAAGCCTTCCATGGCGATCCTCGGCTCCTTCCTCTTCGGCGCCCTTTGCAATGCCAATAACTATCTCAAGGGCCTCGGTACCGAAACCCAGGAGCTCTTTAAGATGCTGCCTTATATCGTCACTTTGGTGGTTCTGATCATCACAAGTATGCGCAAGAAGAGAGAGCATCAACCCCCTGAAAGTTTGGGGCTACCTTATTTCCGCGAAGAGCGATAAAATTTGATAAAATGTGCCGTTGCTTTCCATTATAATAAGTAACGGCATATTTTAAGGAATGAGGAATATACTATGAAATGTGATGTTTTAATTATCGGCGCCGGTCCTGCCGGCATCTTCACCGCGCTGGAATTGGTGCGGCAAGGAAGCAATAAAAAGATCGTGATCGTCGAAAAGGGTGTGGCGGTGGAAAAGCGCCGCTGCCCCAAGCATACAACCAAACAATGCGTTAGCTGCAAGCCCTGCCATATCACCACCGGCTTTTCCGGCGCGGGCGCGTTTTCCGATGGCAAGCTTTCCCTTTCCGCCGATGTGGGCGGGGATCTGCCCCAGCTGATCGGGGAAGATCTGGCGCAGGCGACCATCGACTATACCGATAAGATCTATCTGGAATTCGGCGCCGATACCCATGTGGAAGGGGTCAGCAACCCCGACGCGGTGAAGGAAATCCGCCGCCGCGCCATTCAGGCAGGCTTGAAATTGGTGGATTGCCCCATTCGCCATTTGGGTACCGAAAAGGCGCAGGATATCTATTATGCCATCGAGCAGTATCTGCTGGAGCATGGGGTGGAGATGTTCTTCAGCCACGAATGTACCAACCTGATCATCGAAGATCAGAAATGCCTCGGCGGCTATATCCGCGGCAATAAGGAGCAATTTGAGATCCGCGCCGAGCATACCATTGTTGCCACAGGCCGTCGCGGCGCCGAATGGCTGGAGCATCTTTGCACCGAGCACCATATCGAGCATATGCCGGGTACAGTGGATATCGGTGTGCGGGTGGAAGTCCGCAACGAGATTATGGAAAAGGTCAACGAAGTCCTTTACGAATCCAAGCTGGTGGGCTACCCCAACCCCTTTAAGAATAAGACCAGAACCTTCTGCCAGAACCCCGGCGGCTTTGTCAGCCAGGAGAACTATGATAACGATCTGGCGGTGGTCAACGGCCATTCTTATAAGGAACTCAAGAGCAATAATACCAATCTGGCAATTTTAGTTTCCCATAACTTTATTACCCCCTTTAACCAACCCATTGCCTACGCGCAAAAGGTGGGCGAGCTTTCCAATATGCTGGCCAACGGCCATATTTTGGTGCAGCGGTTCGGCGATATTCTGGACGGCAAGCGTACCTGGCAAAAGGAGCTTGCCCGCAGTAACCTAAAACCCACCCTGCCCGATGCGGTGGCGGGGGATATCACCGCGGCGATTCCCTACCGCGCCATGATGAACATCATCAATTTCATCAAAGCGCTGGACCATGTGGTCCCCGGCTTTGCTTCGGAAGAAACGCTGCTCTATTCCCCCGAGCTGAAATTCTATAGCAACCGCGTTTCGATGGATGAAAAGTTCAATACCAGCGTGAAGGGCTTATATTGCTTGGGCGATTCCTCCGGCTGGACCCGCGGCTTGATGATGGCTTCGGTGATGGGTGTTCTAATGGGAAAGGAACTTGCCGAAAAATAATCGGAGGCAGTATGTCTGAACTTTTTACTACTTCTTTATTGGATCTTTCCCATACCAACGCGAAGCCCTTGCTGGAAGCGGTGCAATACCCTTGGCAAGCGCTGGCGGGCATTGGCGATTTTATTGCAGAATTCGGCAAAACCTTGGGCGAAGATTATATCCATCCCCAAGAAACCGTTTGGATTCATAAAACCGCCAAGGTGGCTCCCTCCGCCTTCATCGGCGAGAAGGTGATCGTCGGCGCGGATGCCGAAATCCGCCATTGCGCCTTTATCCGCGGCAATGCGCTGATCGATCAAGGAGCGGTGGTGGGCAATTCCACCGAACTGAAAAATGTGATTTTGTTTGATGGCGTGCAGGTGCCCCATTATAATTATGTAGGCGATTCCATTCTGGGATATAAAGCCCATATGGGCGCCGGCGCCATCACCAGCAATGTCAAAGCCGACCATTCCTTGGTGGCGGTGCGGGGAGAAAAAACGGTTCAAACCGACCTGAAAAAGTTTGGCGCCATCCTGGGTGATTTTGCCGAGATCGGCTGTAATGCGGTTTTAAATCCGGGTACCATCATCGGCAGAAAGAGTAATGTTTATCCGCTTTCGATGGTAAGGGGCGTCATCCCGCCGAACTCCATTTACAAAAAACAAAACAAAGTAATCAAAAAAGAGCCTTAAAGGCTCTTTTTTTGATGCACTGAAGGTGAATTCATTATGAAATGATTTGGTGGGCTGCGGCAAGAATTGCCGCTTGACCGCGGCAATGGAATTTTGGTATAATAAAAAAGATGACGAAATTTAGGGAAAGGAACGGCGAAGAATGGTAAAAGCATTTTTGAAAAAGTGCATAGCGCTCGCATTGGCGCTGCTGCTTTTGGCGGCGATGGTGCCCGCCGCGGCGGCGGTTGCGGTGCCGAGCGAGGAAACCTTTGGGAAGCTGGTCCATACCTTTCAAGAGGAATTCCCTGTGGGGAAATATTGGAACGATGCCAACGGGACCGTTTCAAGCGGGCGATATCGCGGCAGCTCTTTGGTAGGAAATCGCTCCTGCGTCGGCTACGGTTGCGGCTCTTTAGCTATTGAGGGCAAGGAATGGGCATGGCAATGCCATGGCTATGCGATGCTGCTTGCCGACCGTGTTTTCGGCAGTTTCTATAACATTGATTCCGCCCATTGGAGCAAAACGGACTATACACGCGGTAGTTTTTCGGGCGAAATATACGCAGGGGATGTGGTTCGCATCGTTTTGCCCCGCGGCAGCGAACATTCGGTCTTTGTTTATAAAGTGACCGAGGATACGGTATACTACACCGATTGCAACCGCCAGAGCAAGTGTCAATTAAATTGGGATACCGAATCGCTGCAGGCCTTTAAAAAGCGGGTGATTTTCATCCATCATTTCAAGGGGAATACCCTCAAGGGAACCAAAACCGTCACTCCGCAGCTGACCATCACATATAATGCCAACGGCGGTCAGATCCGCGGCTCCGCTCAGATGGGAGAGCGTTATCGGGTGATTACCGATGCGGGAATGAACCTGCGCGCATCTGCCTCCACTTCTGCCAAAACACTACGCAACCTACCCAAGGGGACAGTCTTTACCGTCAGCCAAACCGCCCAAGCGGAGGGGTATCTTTGGGGGAAGGTCGATAGCGGCTGGTGCGTCATCTCCGAGTCCAAATGGGTGGAGAAATTTTCGGTACCCGCCACCCAATATTATACCGATGCCAACGGAACTCTTTGCAAAAGCGAAAACGGCGCAGCTTATCAACAAAAATGCTATATGGGAATTTCCTATCCCAATGGACTTGTGGATGCCGCGTCTTTTGGATTAGAAAAAGAAGGATTTCTCTTTTATGGCTGGTCCGCCAAACCGCAGGGGGCGACCGTCTGGGGCGAAAAGCAGGCCTTTATGCCTGAAGAACTTTCTCCCGCGCTCGCCGGCGGCGACCAGGAACTGACCCTTTATGCTGTCTGGAAGGATATTCGGTCGGAACTGCCGTTTTTGGATGTCTCGCCGGATTCATGGTACTATGAGGGCGTTAAATATACCAACCAAAAAGGCTGGATGAACGGCACTTCTGCCATTGATTTTGCCCCCGAAAGCCCCACCACGCGGGCGATGCTGGTGACAGTTCTGCACCGCATCGAGGGGACCCCTGCGCCCAAGGCGGCGAGCAAATTTTCCGATGTTGCCGCAGGGAACTGGTATACCGATGCAGTGGCTTGGGCGGCGGAAAACAATGTGGTCAACGGCATGGGGGACGGCACCTTTGCGCCCGATGCTCAAATCACCCGCGAGCAGCTGACAACGGTCTTATTCCGTTACGCTCAATTGAAGCAAAAGGACGAAGGAACCCGCGCATCGTTGGAGTCCTTTGCCGACCAAGCCAAGGTTTCCGATTGGGCAAGCGAAGGGCTGCAATGGGCGGTTTCCAAAGGCATCATCAACGGCATCAGCGAGGGTGAAGAAACCAATCTGCAGCCGCAGGGCAATGCTACCCGCGCCCAAATTGCCACTGTTCTGATGCGCTATGATAAAGAAATATTGCAATAAAAAAAGAACTCGCGCAGCGAGTTCTTTTTTATTTTACCTCATCTAATAATAGTTTCGGTTCCACCAGAACGGAATAATGCCCTTCATAGACCACCATACCGGGGCGGGCGCCTGCCGGCTTTTTCACATGGGAGACCGGGCAATAGTCCACCTCCACCTTGGGCGCCTGCTTGCCTTTGCTGAAATAGGCGCAAAGGGCGGCGGCTTCTAAGATGGTATCGTCGTCGATCTCTTTGCCTTCCGAGACCACCAGAACATGGGAGCTATGGATGCCTTTGGTATGCAGCCAAAGGTCGTTTTTGCGGGAAAGCTTGACCGTCAGCTGGTCGTTTTGGACATTGTTGCGCCCCACCAGAATGGTAAAACCGCCCGAAGAGATGAACTTGCGGGGCTTGGATACAGCGCTGCTGCGCTGCGTGTTCTTTTTGCTGCGGCGGGAAAATCCGGTCTGCACCAGCTCTTCGCGGATTTGGTCGATATCGGCGGAATTTTCGCAATCGCAGAGCGCTAAATAGACGCTTTCTAAATAGGAAAGGTCCGCCTCATCCTGCTTAATCAGGTCGGCGACCACCCGCGCCGAGGTCTTGGCTTTATTATATTTTTTGAAATAAAGCTGGGCGTTTTGCTGGGGGGAGCGATCCACCCGCAGGGGAATGGTGAAGGGCTTACATTCATCGTAATAATTTTCGACGGTAATCTCCTTCATCCCGCTCTGCGCCCGATGGAGATTGGCCTGCAGCAGCTCGCCGCAGATGCGGTAATGCTCGGCTTTTTCGCCCTCTTTGAGTTCCTTTTTGCGAACATTCATTGTCCGCTCGATGCGGGCGGCGGTGCGGGTGATCAGCTGCTCCACATCTTTGGTTTTTTGCTTTAAGCGGGTATCTTCCGCGCTCTTTTCATAATAATCTTCCATCAAGGCCACCGCCGAAGGATAGGCGACCGTTTCTGCCGCCGCACCGTATTGGGTGATAGGCATAAAGGAAAAATCCAACCATTTGCCGGTGGAAATCTCCCGCGCTGCTGTTGGTGCGCCATCACCGCTGCGAATCCGCTCTGCTGCTTGGTTTAATGCCTCTGCCAGCGCGGTTTTTTGGTTGGGGGTCAGGCCATTGGCGGCGGTATCAAACCGCCCTGCACCCCGATGGGCAATCTCCCGCGCCACAATGGGGGAGATGCCGCTGTAGCAATCCATAATCGCTTGCCATAAGGGCTTATCGGTGGCAAGAATCTGCTCCGCATCGGATGCATCGGCATCAATAAAGGCCTTTTTATCCTGCGGCAGCACCGGCTCATAGCGCAGCCCCGGCAGCACCTGCCTGCCGTTTTTGGCGGTCAGGTCGATATGGCGGATGGCTTCGATGATTTTATGGTCTTCATTTAAAAGAATCAGGTTGGCGGTGCGGCCCAAAATTTCCAGCACCAGATATTTTTTGACCGGCTCGAAAAAGTCGTTCTTGCCCAAAAATTCGGCAAAAATCGCCCGCTCGAACTGCGGCATCCAGACCCGCTCCAGCTTGGCGCCTATCAGGTGCTTGCGGAGTACCATGCAAAATAAGGGCGGCTGCGCGGGATTTTCGGCATCCTTTTCGGTCAAGGTGATGCGGGCGCAGTTGGGGGCGCAGCAAAAGAGCAGCCGCGCGCGCACGCCCGGCGCCCGCAGATGCAGGATAATTTCATCCTTGGCGGGCTGGTAAAGTTTCTCCACCCGCGCGCCCTGCACAACCCCATCGATTTCTTGGGTCAGCAGGGATAAAAAACAAGCGTCTAATGCCATTATAAACTCTCCGTGGGATGCTCCATCGGCATCATTTCAAAGGTTACATCGGGGAAGGCGGCTTTCAGCCGCTCTGCCAGCGGGGCAAGGACGGGGAATTCGGTCTCATAATGCCCCAAAACCAGCAGGTTGATCCCCTGCTCCTTGGCGATCAGCAGTTGATGGTGCTTGGCCTCGCCGGTCACCAGAGTGTCGCCCGATTGCAGAGCAAAAGGCTCTTCCAGAAAACTACCGCCCGCTCCGCCGACCACCGCGACACGCCGTACTTCTTCTTGGGAGCAGACCGTTTGGCAACGGTCGGTATGCAAGGCGGATTTCAACC
>JAZTXG010000023.1:0-3251 GCA_045636365.1 Eubacteriales bacterium | reverse complement strand
CGAAGTATAGGGGGTTCCGATCGTGAAGTTCTCATCATAAAGAAAGTCGAACCAGATGATATCGATCTTGCCGTAGTTGGTTAAAAGTTCCCGCACCTGATCCCGCATATATTGGGCATAGATTGTCATATCCCGCCCTTTATCCTGCTCTCTTGCATCGGGATCATCCCGCCGGGGATGCACACGGTCGATGGGGAAATGGGGATGATGCCAGTCGATAAGAGAATAATAGAGGCCTACTTTCAAGCCCTCTGCCCGAAAGGCATCAATATATTCCCGAACAATGTCTTTGCCATAGGGGGTATTGGTTACTTTATAATCGGTATATTGGCTATCGAAAAGGCAGAAGCCTTCGTGGTGCTTGGTGGTGAGAACAGCGTATTTCATCCCCGCTTCCTTGGCGCAGCGCGCCCATTTGCGGGCATCTAAAAGATAGGGATTAAAATGATCAAAATATTTTTGATATTTTTCCTCCGGAATGCGTTCATTGAATTTGACCCAGCAATCCCGCGCGGTCATGGCATAGAGCCCGAAATGGATGAACATACCGAACCGATCTTGCAAAAACCAGGAAATATCGCCGGGTGTTTTTTTGATTTTATAAGATGACATAATTCGTCTCCTTTACAAATTGATTTTTGGGGTTAGATTTCTTTTTGATCTTTTAGAAAAATCTCAATAACCGGAATGGTTACCGGCGGCATGTTTACCGGCAGTTGAAAAGAAACCGTTCCTTTGGGAGCGGCAACCGTTGCCGGCTTCAGATGGTCCACACGGCAGATGGGATCAAGAACATATTGGATCTCGCTTGCATCGTGCAAAAATTGAGCATATTCAATCCGATCGCCTAAGTTTTCCATATCAATCGCTTTAAAGGGGTATTCCAAAAGATGGAGATAGAGACGCTTGCCGTCTTCGCTCTGGGTCAGCTTACAACCGGTAGGGGCTTTGAATTCCGGCTCAGCTTTGGTGCAACCATAGATGGAGCGGCTGTTGAAGCGCATCCAATCGGCATAAACCTTTAAAGCCTCCTCTGCCCGATAGTCAAAGGTTCCGCAGGCGGTGGGGCCAACATTCATCAGCAGATTTCCTCCCAGGGAGACGGTTTTGATCAGAAGCCCGATCAGCATCTCGGGGGATTTCCAGCTGGTTTCATCCCGATGGTAGCCCCAGGAACCCGAAAAGGTTTGGCAGGTTTCCCAAGGAACCAGCTCGCCGGTTTCAAAATGGCGGGGCCAATCGGGAACTTGCTTTTGCTCGGGGGAGAAGAAATCCTGCTCCAACCCGGCGCGGTTATTGATGAGAATATCGGGGCAAATCTCCCGCACCATGCCGATCAGTTTTTCGGCTTCCCATTGTTCTTTCAGCTTTCCGCCGTTGAATTGCATCCATTCGGGCGAAGTATAGGGGGTTCCGATCGTGAAGTTCTCATCATAAAGAAAGTCGAACCAGATGATATCGATCTTGCCGTAGTTGGTTAAAAGTTCCCGCACCTGATCCCGCATATATTGAGCGTAGATCTTCATATCCCGCCCCTTATCCTGCTCTTTTGCATCGGGATCATCCCGCCGGGGATGGATGCGGTCGATGGGGAAATGGGGATGGTACCAGTCGATGAGGGAATAATAAAATCCGATGCGGATTCCCTCGGCACGGAACGCATCCACAAATTCCCGAACAATGTCTTTCCCATAAGGGGTGTTGGTTACTTTATAATCGGTATATTGGCTATCGAAGAGGCAAAAGCCTTCGTGGTGCTTGGTGGTGAGAATGGCATATTTCATTCCCGCCGCCTTGGCTTGCCGCGCCCATTCCCGGGGATCATAAAGATCCGGATTAAAATGATCGAAATATTTCTGATATTTTTCTTCGGAGATTCGTTCATAGGATTTGATCCATTCGTGCCGCGCCGGCAGAGCGTAGAGACCGAAATGGATGAACATGCCGAACCGATCCTGCCGGAACCATTCGGTGTCGCCAAAGGTGGGCTGGATGGAGTGAAGTGCCATGGTAAAATCTCCTTTGCTATATATTTATTTCATCATAGCATATCTTTCTTAAAATAAGAATAGAGATTTCGTCAATAAATATGGAAAATATGACAATGATCTTGGATAACAGATTGACATTCCCTATCCATATGCGGTAAAATGTTGGAAATAAAACAAGGTGGATGGAGAATTTATCAATGGATCATGATCGTGAATTGCTGCTGACCAAAGAATTGGATCGGTTGAATATCAACGTTTCTTGTATGCAGCGGGCGGATGTGGAAAAAGGGCGCAGTTTCAGTGCCGCAAACCCCGGTTTTAATCGTCTTTACTATATCCGTTCGGGCAGCGGGCGGATCTTTTGCGGCGGCAAGGTGATCCCGATGGTGGCGGGGAATATTTATTTTTTGCCCGCCTATTCCGGTTTTTCTCAAATCATGGATACCGATATGGATGTTCTTTATTTCCACTTCAATTTATTGCGCTTTGATTATTCCGATCTGTTCCAATGCCTCAACGGATGTATCTGCCTTTCGGGGCGGGAGGCGCAGATTGAAGAGATGTATGCCCTGGAGGCGCGGAGTGCGGAAATGGCAGTAGCGCTCAAGATCAAAACGGCGCTGTTTCAGGTGGTGGCGGAGATTTTAGAGCAAAACGGCGGAGCGCCCGGCTCAATCGAGCAGTATAGTTCGCTGGTTAAGCGGGCGATCCGGTATGTGGAAAAGGAAAAACATTTCGGGATGAATGCCCGGGAGATAGCATCGGCCTTGCTGATTTCAGAAAGCACCCTGCGGCAGAATTTTCGCAAAGAGGTGGGGGTTTCTGTTGGGCGATACATCAATGAACGGTTGCTGTTTGCCGCTGAGCAACAACTCCGGTTGACCACTCGCTCGGTGCGGGAGATCGCTACCGGGCTGGGATTTGGCGATCCCCTTTATTTTTCCAAGCTCTTTTCTGCCCGCTATGGAATGTCGCCCTCAAAGTATCGTAAGGTGGGCGGAGAATAAAGGTAAGTTGAGCTGCGCAGAGCGCAGCGGCAGAGGACGCTGGGGGAGAAACTATCTGAACAGAGCAAGCGGTTGGGAGATACTCTGCGCTCAGCGTTTTTCCGACCGCCCCGGGCGGTAGCGGCAAAACTGCTGTGCTCGAGACACGGCAGTCCCCAAAGCCTATCGCGGCTTTGCGGCTGCCTCAACGAACCTTTTTGCCTTGCAAAAAGGTTCGATCTTTGAGGATCCATAAATAAAAAAAGACACCCGA
>JAZTXG010000022.1:0-1274 GCA_045636365.1 Eubacteriales bacterium | reverse complement strand
AAGGAAGATTCCTTGCAAGCGAAGAACTTATCCGCAAACTTGCCGAAAACGGCCAGATCGCAACCCAGTATGTTGACCTTGAAGGCAACGCAACCGGCGATGTTCGCTTCAACCCCAACGATTCCATGTACGCAATCGAGGGTATTACCTCTCCCGACGGCAGAGTCTTTGGTAAGATGGGCCACGCAGAACGTATCGGTTCCAACCTTTACGCAAACGTTCCCGGCGAATATGATATCCGCATGTTCGAAGCAGCGGTTAAATATTTTAAATAATCAATTCAATTTCACAGGAGGATGATACCAATGGAATTTAAAACCGATATCGAGATCGCCCAGGCTTGCGAAATGAAGCCTATCACCGAGATTGCAAAACTTGCTCATGTTGATGAAAAGTATCTCGAACAGTACGGCAAGTATAAAGCAAAAATCGATCCCAAGCTCCTTTCCGAAACCGACCGCGAAAACGGCAAACTTATCCTTGTAACCGCAATTTCTCCTACCCCCGCGGGCGAAGGCAAAACCACCACCACCGTTGGTCTTGCAGACGGTCTTAAACGCATCGGCAAAGACGTTACCGTTGCTCTCCGCGAACCTTCCCTCGGACCGGTTTTCGGTGTTAAAGGCGGCGCAGCAGGCGGCGGCTATGCACAGGTTGTTCCTATGGAAGATATCAACCTCCATTTCACCGGCGACTTCCACGCAATCGGCGCAGCAAACAACCTTCTTGCAGCAATGCTTGATAACCACATCCAGCAGGGCAACTCTCTTGGAATCGACGTTCGCAAAATCACCTGGAAACGCTGCGTTGATATGAACGACCGCCAGCTCCGTTTCGTTGTTGACGGTATGGGCGGAAAAGCAAACGGTGTTCCCCGTGAAGACGGTTTCGACATCACCGTTGCAAGCGAAATCATGGCTGTTCTCTGCCTTTCCAGCTCCATCACCGACCTTAAAGAGCGTCTTTCCAGAATCATCGTCGGTTATACCTATGACGACAAACCCGTAACCTGCGGCCAGCTTAACGCAGCAGGCGCAATGACTGCTCTTCTTAAAGACGCAATTAAACCCAACCTTGTTCAGACCCTTGAAGGAACCCCCGCATTCGTTCACGGCGGACCTTTCGCAAACATCGCTCACGGCTGCAACTCCGTTATGGCAACCAAACTTGCTCTTAAGATGGGCGACTACACCGTTACCGAAGCAGGCTTCGGCGCAGACCTTGGCGCAGAAAAATTCCTCGATATCAAATGCCGCATGGCAGGTCTTACTCCC
>JAZTXG010000021.1:0-9094 GCA_045636365.1 Eubacteriales bacterium | reverse complement strand
CGCCGACGGCTTTGCCTGTCACGCCCAGTTCGTCCAGAGCCTCTGCCACCAAGCGGTGGATGATGCCGTGGGTACAACCGGGGCAATAATGGAAGGGTGCATCGGTCAATGCCTTGGGTTTTTCAAATACAACCATTATTGATTCTCCTTTGCAAGTTTTTCAATCGATTCCAGCACCTGCTCGGGCGAAGGAATCATACCGCCGGTGCGGCAGCAGAGCTCTACCGGCTTTTGGCAAGCGGTAGCCAGCTTGATATCTTCAATCATCTGACCCATCGAAAGCTCCACAGAGAGGAAGCCCTTGACCTGCTTTGCGGCATCGGCCAGAACCTTCTTGGGGAAGGGCCAAAGGGTGATGGGGCGAATGAGACCGACCTTGATGCCGGCCTTGCGGGCGGCAACCACCGCGTTTTTGGCAACGCGGGCGGCGATACCAAAGGCGACGACGCAGTATTCCGCATCCTCCATCATAAAGGATTCGCTCATCGCTTCTTTTTCTTCGATTTCAGCATACCGCTCAAACCGCTCGAAGTTGGTCTTTTCCAAAAGCTCGGGGTCGAGATAAAGGGAATTGATGATATTATGGGGGCGTTTGCCCTCGGTGCCGCGCACCGCCCAGGGCTTTTCCACCTCTGCGGGCGGGGTGTCGGGCAGTTCCACCGGCTCCATCATCTGACCCATGGTACCGTCGGCCAGCAGCATGGTGGGCATCCGATACTTATCGGCAAGGTCAAAGGCCTTGATGGTGAGATCTGCCATTTCCTGCACCGATGCAGGGGCTAAAACGATCAGGTGATAATCGCCGTGACCGCCGCCCTTGGTGGCTTGAAAATAATCCGATTGGGAGGGCTGAATGCCGCCCAAACCGGGGCCGCCGCGTTGCACATTGACAATCAGAGCGGGCAGGTCTGCGCCTGCAATATAAGAAATACCTTCCTGCTTCAAGGAAACACCGGGGGAAGAGGAAGAGGTCATGACACGGAAGCCGGCACCGGCCACGCCGTAGACCATATTGATGGCGGATACTTCGCTTTCAGCCTGAAGAAAAACACCGCCGATTTTGGGCATCCGCTTTGCCATATAGGCTGCGATTTCGGTTTGGGGAGTGATGGGATAGCCGAAGTAATGGCGGCAGCCGGCCTTGATGGCGGCTTCAGCGATTGCTTCGTTGCCTTTCATAAGTACTTTTTCTGCCATGTTACGTACCTCACTTCTCCACAGTGATCACGCAGTCGGGACACATGGTTGCGCAGAAAGCGCAAGCGATGCATTTTTCCTGATCGGTGATCTCCGCGGGGGAATGTCCTTTCGCATTGATTTTGTCTTTCGCTATTGCGATGATCTTTTTGGGGCAGGCGTCGACGCAAAGTCCGCAGCCCTTGCAAAGATCTTCATTGAATGTAACCTTTGCCATGGTTCGTTACTCCTTTACTCGTAGTATTTATCCTGCAGCGTCAAGGGCAGAAGATTCTCGGCGTGAATTTCATCGCAGAGATCGGCTCTCGCCGCTGTATAAAGAATCGGCAGGCCCGAAAGGGCGGCCAATTGATTTGCTTTTTCAAAGCAGGCCTCCACCGCATTGGCATCGGTGGCATTGCCCAGATTGGAATTATGGATGATGGCGGTGAAGGGGATGCCTGCCGCCTGCTCGATCTCCCGCATAATTGCCAAAGCATCCTGCGGGGTGGGGGTTAGGGGTCGGTAGAAATTAGCCACAAAGCACATTTCATAATCCCCTTCCTCCAGAATGGAGGGCGCATACCGCCCCAGCGCATAGGCGCCGCGGTCGTCGCCCCCGATATCCATAATGGCGATGGACTCTTTTTGCTGCAGCAAGCCGTATACCTCGGCGGGCAGGGCGGGCAGGTCCACATTGGTATTGGCAAAGGCGGGGGAAATTAAGGGAATCCCCGCCTGCTCCAGCGCATCGGCGCTGTCCTTGGTGCGGAAATAGGGGTTGACAATGTCCAGATCTGCGATCCGAACGGGATGCCCTTCCGCCTTCAGCTTCAGCGCCAGATTGACAGCGATATTGGTCTTGCCGCTGCCGTAATGCCCTGCCAGCAGCCAGATCCGCTTAGCAGACCGGTTCGATCCAGCCATGGGTATCTTCCTGCTTGCCCCATTGAATACCGGTCAGGTTATCATAGAGCTTTTGGGTCAGTTCGCCGATCTTGTTATCGGAAACAGTATATTCCTTGCCTTTATAGAAGAGATTGCCGATGGGGGAAACAACAGCAGCAGTGCCGGTACCCCAGGCTTCTTCCAAGCGGCCGTTTTCAACGGCGTCAAACAGTTCGTCGACGCTGAAGAGACGCTCTTCCACCTCATAGCCCCAATCCTTCAGCAGCTCCACGCAGGATTTGCGGGTGATGCCGGGGAGCACCGAGCCGGTGAGGGCGGGGGTGATGATTTTGCCGTCGATCTTGAACATAACGTTCATGGCGCCGACTTCTTCGATATACTTGCGGTCGACGCCGTCCAGCCAGAGAACCTGGGTATAGCCGTTGCGCTCGGCGCGCTCGCCGGCGCGCAGGGAAGCGGCATAGTTACCGCCACACTTGGCATAGCCGGTGCCGCCGCGAACCGCGCGGACATCTTCCGATTCGATGGCGATCTTAACAGGGTTCAAGCCTTCAGCATAATAAGCGCCGACCGGGCTGCAGATGATGGCGAAGGTGGCATTCTTCACCGCATGAACACCCAGATGGGGGTCGTTACCGAAGAGGTAGGGGCGGATATAAAGGGAGGTTCCTTCGGAATGGGGAACCCAATCCTTTTCCAGCTCCACCAAAGTTTTGATAATGTCGAGGCAGCCTTCCTCGTCCAGCTCGGGCAGGCAAAGACGCTCGGCGCTCTGATTCAGGCGGCGGACATTTTCCATCGGGCGGAACAATTGGATGGAGCCATCGGCGGCGCGATAGGCCTTCATTCCCTCAAAAACTTCCGCGCCATAGTGCAGAACAGTGGAAGCGGGATGGATGGGCAGGGGGCCGAAGGGAACGATGCGGGCATCGGTCCAGCCGGTCTCCACATTATAGTCCATCAGGAACATATGGTCGGTAAAGATACGGCCAAAGCCCAGCGTGGATTCGTCCTCGGGCTTGGCTTTGGGGGTTTGCGTTAAAGTAACTTTGATATCGTATTTCATCGTATATATTCTCCTTATTAGAGTTTGTTGCGTTGAATCTTACCGCTGACCGTCTTAGGCAGGGAGTCGCGGAAGACGACGATGCGGGGATATTTATAAGGCGCGGTGCGCTGCTTGACATAGTCTTGAATTTCTTTCTTCAGCGCATCGGTAGGCTCGGTGCCGTTCACCAGAACGATGCTGGCCTTGACCACCTGCCCGCGTACTTCGTCCGGCTCGGCGGAAACGCCGCATTCCAGAACATAGGGCAGTTCCATAATGACGTTTTCAATCTCGAAGGGTCCGATGCGGTAGCCCGAAGACTTGATGACATCGTCCACCCGACCGACATACCAGAAATAGCCGTCCTCATCCCGCCAGGCGGTATCGCCGGTGTGATAGAATCCGTCGTGGTAACATTCGTTGGTCTTTTCTTCGTCCTTATAGTAGCCCTTGAATAAGCCGCAGGGTGCGCCGTTGGCTACGTTGATGCAAATTTCGCCCACTTCACCGACCGGCACATCCTTGCCGTCGGCATCCAGCAGGTGAATGTCATAAAGGGGAACCGGCTTACCCATGGAACCCAGGCGGGCTTTGGTGCCTGCCAAGTTGGCAAGGGCGACGGTGGTCTCGGTCTGACCGAAGCCTTCCATAATCTGCAGCCCTGTCGCCTTTTCGAATTGGCGGAAGACCTCGGGGTTCAGCGCTTCGCCGGCGGTGGTCATATGCTCGATGGTGGAAAGATCGTATTTGGAAAGATCCTGCTTGATCATCATCCGCAGCATGGTGGGCGGCGCGCAGAAGGTGGTGATATGGTGCTTGGCAAACATCGGCAGGATCTCATCGGCATCAAACCGATCGAAATCATAGACGAATAAGCCCGCCTCGCAGAGCCACTGACCATAGATCTTACCCCAAGCGGCTTTCGCCCAGCCGGTATCGGAGATGGTCAGATGCAAGCCATCGGGGTTGACGCAATGCCAATATTTGGCGGTAATGATATGCCCCAAGGGGTATTTATAGCTATGCATAGCGATCTTGGGATTGCCGGTGGTGCCGGAGGTGAAATACATCAGCATCGGGTCGTCGCCGCAGGGCGCATCCTCGCTCCGCACAAACTTGCGGGTATAGAAGCTGTATTCCTCATCAAAGCTGCGCCAGCCCTCGCGGGAACCGTTGACCATCAGCTTATGCTCTAAAGTGGGGCAATGGGGCGCGGCCTTATCGACCTCAACAGCTACGTTATCGTCGGCGGTGCAGACCACCATCTTGACCCCCGCTTTATTGATGCGGTATTCCAGATCGTGCTCTTTTAATTGGTTGGTGGCGGGGATGGCGATGGCGCCCAGCTTATGCAGCGCCAGCATGGTGAACCAGAACTGATAATGGCGCTTTAAGACCAGCAAAACCTTATCGCCCTTTTGGATGCCGAGGGATTTAAAGTAGTTGGCGGTCTGGGAGGAAGCATCCTTCATCTCTTTGAAGGTGAAGGTACGCTCGGTGCCGTCCTTGCCGATATGCAGCATGGCCACCTTCTCGGGCTGGGTTCTGCCCATTCGGTCAATGACATCGAAGGCAAAATTGAATTGATCTTCGTTCTTAAAGGAGATGGCCTTGAGATGCCCTTCGGCATCTTCGTCCAACTTAACAAAATCCTGCCAGATCCACTTGCGCTCGTCTTCCTTCTTTTTGGGTGCGGCGATGAAATCACGCACCTGCCCTGCGTGCACCAGCTTGGTGATGGGCTCGCTGGCAGGGTTCAAAACAATGGCGTAGAAAATACAGTCTTGATTTTCCACCGCGATCATACCGTGGGGAACGGAAGAATCGTAGTAGATACTGTCCCCTTCGTGCAGAACCTCGATATGGTCGCCGACCTGCACCTTCAAAGCGCCCTTGACGACAATATCGCATTCCTGCCCTTCATGGGTGGTCAGTTCAATTTCGGTATTCTCCGCATTTTCGGTATAGTCCGAGACCACATAGAGCGGCTCGGCAATTCGATTCTTGAAGGCGGAAGCCAGGTTATAATAGGTCATTCCGTGCGCCTTCTGAATCTCCTGCCCTTCGCCCTTGCGGGTGACCGTATAGCCGGCAAGGCGGGGGCTGGTACCTTCGATAATGTCGGTAACGTCCACATTCAATGCCAGCGCGCAGCGATAAAGGAAGGCGAAGTTCAGATCCTGCTTGCCTGCTTCGCAGAGCAGATATTCTTCTTCGGTTACGCCGGTTTTTTGCGCCATTTCGGCAGGGGAGAGATCGATGATCTCCCGCAGCGTTTTGATACGCTGCGCCATTTCTTGGATTTTAAATTCAAGACCGGTTTTCATAAATAATTTGTTCTCCTTTTCCCGGCAGGCCATTTTTTCGCAAAAATAGCCCGCCTCAAAGATATGATTTCTTTGAGACGAGCTATAATTTTAAAAATCATATCCCGCGGTACCACTCAAATTGCATCTTGCGATGCCCCTCAGGCTCCATTAAGCCTTATGCTTTCACGCAGCAATACGGAAAGGTTCTACTCAGAACATACTGTTCCTTTCTTCCTTTCGGCTCGGAAGCTACAAACATCAAGTTCTTTCCGTTGCGGCTCGCACCGACCGCCGCATCTCTTCTTTGGAAAGGGTTCGTTGATATCCTTCTTCGTCAACGCCTTTTATTCGATAATAAAGGGATTATATCACATCTTAAATAAATTTGTCAATATATATTATTATATATTTATTAATTTATTAAAGCTTATTTCTTTGAATCTTGCCGCTGATGGTCTTGGGCAGTTCGTCCTTAAAGACGACCACGCGGGGATATTTATAGGGCGCGGTATGGGTCTTGACATAGTTCTGAATCTCTTTTTTGAGTTCCTCGGTGCCTTCGGTACCGGGGGTCAGAACGATGCTGGCCTTGGCCACCTGCCCGCGGGTCTCGTCGGGAGGGGCGAAGACACCACATTCCAGAACATAGGGCAGCTCCATAATGACGCTTTCGATCTCAAAGGGTCCGATGCGATAGCCGGAGGACTTGATGACATCGTCGATGCGGCTGACATACCAGAAATAGCCGTCCTCATCCCGCCAAGCGGTATCGCCGGTATGGAAAAGGCCATCGTACCAGGCGGCATCGGTCTTTTCCTGATCGCGGTAGTATTGGCGGAATAAGCCGCAGGGAACCTTTTTATCGGTATGGATGACGATCTCGCCGGTCTCACCGTCGGGGACAGGGTTGCCGTCGGGATCCACCACGTCCACATCAAATTGGGGAGAAGCCTTACCCATCGAGCCGATCTTGGGGGTAGTACCATAGAGATTGCCGATGGCCAGGGTGGTTTCGGTCTGACCGAAGCCCTCCATAATTTCCAGCCCTGTGGCTTCCAGAAATTGCTTATAAACTTCGGGGTTCAGCGCTTCGCCGGCGGTGGTCATATGGTGGATGGAGGAGAGATCATATTTGGAAAGATCGCCCTTGACCAAAAGCCGCAGCATGGTGGGCGGCGCGCAGAAGGTGGTAATGTTGTATTTGGCGAACATCGGCAGGATCTCATCGGCATCAAACCGATCGAAATCGTAGACAAAGACGGCCCCTTCGCAGAGCCATTGACCATAGAGCTTACCCCAAAGGGATTTGCCCCAGCCGGTATCGGAGATGGTCAGATGCAATCCGTCCCGTTCGCAACAATGCCAATATTTGGCGGTGACGAAATGACCCAGCCCGTAGGTATGGCTGTGCGCCGCCATCTTGGGATTACCGGTGGTGCCGGAGGTGAAGAACATCAGGGCGAGTTCGTCGCCGCCGGGGGTCTCCTCGGTCCGCTCGAATTTGCCCGAAAAACGGGAATATTCGGTATTGAAATCGTGCCAACCTTCCTTGGGGTTGCCGACAATGATCAGTTTTTCCACGCTTTCGCATTTCTTGGCGGCCGCCTCGGCAATATCGGCGGTGTCCCCGTCGGAGGTGCAGATTAAGGCCTTCACCCCTGCGGCATTGAAGCGATATTCAAAATCATGCTCTTTTAATTGGTTGGTGGCGGGGATGGCGATGGCGCCCAGCTTATGCAGCGCGATCATCGCAAACCAGAACTGATAGTGCCGCTTTAAAACCAGCATGACACGGTCGCCTTTACCGATGCCCAAAGAGGCAAAATAGTTGGCGCATTGGTTGGAAGCGCGCTTGATATCCTTGAAGGTAAAGCGGCGCTCGGTCTTGTTGACATCCAGATGCAGCATCGCCAGTTTATCGGGGTATTTTTCGGCGATCTCGTCCACGATATCAAAGCCGTAGTTGAACTTTTCGGTATTGACAAAATCGATCTTTTGCAATTGCCCCTTATCGTCCTCTTCGGTCCGAACAAATTTTTCGCAGATCAGCTGCTCGGAGCGGCGGGCGGTGGCGATACTCTTGCGTACAGTGGTCTCCTTGGTCTCCTCGCCGGGCAGAACCACTGCTAAAAAGGAGCAGGGTGCGCCGTCCACCGCGATCATCCCGTGGGGGGTGGAGGAATTATAATAGATACTGTCGCCCTCGGTCAGGATCTCGGTGTTTTCACCTACCTGCACCTTTAAGGAGCCGGAGAGGATCAGGTCAAATTCCTGCCCGCTATGGGTGGTGAGGTGGATGGGCTTATTCTGCTGAGCGGGGTCGTAGTCGTATTTAACGAAATAGGGCTCGGCAATTTTATCGCGGAACATCGGCGCTAAGTTGCGGATGTCGATGCCGTCCTCCTGCGCGGTGGTCTGACCATGCCCCTTGCGGGTAACGGTATAGCCGGAAAGACGGGCGGAATGACCCTCCAAAAGCTGGGTCAGTTCCAAATCAAAAGCCAACGCACATTTATGAATAAAGGTAAAGGGAATATCGGCTTGCGCATTCTCGTAAATCAAATATTGCTCCCGCGATACGTCGGTCTTTTGAGCCATTTCGCCCACAGACCAACCCATAATATCCCGCATTTCTTTAATGCGTGCGGCGATCTCCGATAAGCGAAGCATAGAGGTGTTGGATTCCATTTTCGTGTTCTCCTTTACTAAAAAGATAAAGACTCGTCTCAAATTTCTTTGAGACGAGTCTGTAAAATCAATACAGTACCCGCGGTACCACTCAAATTGCATCCAAAGGATGCCACTTTCGGCTCCATCAAGCCTAATGCGTTCACGCAGCAATCACGGAAGGCGCCTACTTTGTTCGGACCTTCAGCTCGGAAGTGATGGGAGGTTCGGCGCTCCTTTATCGGGATTCCACCATCCCCGATTCTCTTTGAAATTCCTGCCGATTCCGTCTTCGTCATCGCTTTTATAATATAAAGTTTAAGTTGATTTTAGCACCGCTAAAAGCATTTGTCAATACTTTTTTAAAAAATGCGAGGCGGCTTATTTCAAGCCCAAACGTTCGATGGATTCTTCTCTCATCTTATATTTGAGGATCTTGCCTGCCGCGTTCATCGGGAAGGTCTTGGTGAAGATGAAATAGCGGGGGACCTTATGCATCGCCATATGGGAGGCGCCGTAGGCGCGCATCTCTTCTTCGGAGGATTCCTCCCCTTCGTGCAGGATGATCCAGGCGCAGCATTCTTCGCCGTAGCGCTGGTCGGGCACGCCGACCACCTGCACATCGCGAACCTTCTCATGGGTCAGGTAGAATTCCTCGATCTCACGGGGATAGAGGTTTTCACCGCCGCGGATAATCATATCCTTCAAGCGACCGGTGACCTTATAGTAGCCGTCGGGGGTGCGGCAGCAGATATCGCCGCTGTGCAGCCAGCCCTCGGCGTCGATGGCCTCGGCGGTAGCCTTGGGCATCTTATAGTAGCCCTTCATGATGTTGAAGCCGCGGGCGACAAATTCACCGTTCTCGCCGTCGGGCAGCTCTTCCCCTGTCTCGGGGTCGATGATCTTACATTCCACACCGGGGAAAGCGGAGCCTACCGTCTCTACACGGTGATCCAGATCCTCGTTGACCTCGCCCATGGTACAG
>JAZTXG010000020.1:0-106796 GCA_045636365.1 Eubacteriales bacterium | reverse complement strand
GGTCCTACGACGGACAAAAAACTCGAAAAAAATTGCAAAAAAAAACCCACCGCGCCAAAGGCCGCTGGGGTTTTATTTCATTTGCTATGCTCTTTGCAATTTACGGTCTGCGCGGATGGGCAGTGCCGAAATTACTTGCTTTCCTTGATGGCGGCCTGAGCGGCAGCGAGGCGAGCTACAGGTACGCGGAAGGGAGAGCAGGATACATAGTCCAGACCGATCTTATGGCAGAACTCAACGGAGACAGGGTCGCCGCCGTGCTCACCGCAGATACCGCAATGCAGAGCGGGGTTGACGGGCTTACCAAGTTTGATGGACATTTCCATCAGCTTGCCGACGCCGGTCTGATCCAGCTTCGCAAAGGGATCGTTTTCGAAGATCTTCTTATCATAGTATGCATCCAGGAACTTACCGGCATCGTCACGAGAGAAGCCGAAGGTCATCTGGGTCAGATCGTTGGTACCGAAGCAGAAGAAGTCGGCTTCTTTAGCGATCTCATCAGCGGTCAAGCAAGCGCGGGGGATTTCGATCATGGTACCTACTTCGTATGCGAGCTCGACGCCTGCGGCAGCGATCTCAGCATCAGCGGTAGCAACAACGATATCCTTCACATACTTGAGTTCTTTGATCTCGCCGGTCAAGGGGATCATGATTTCGGGCTTCACCTTGAAATCATTGGCCTTATTGACAGCGATTGCTGCGCGGATAACGGCCTTGGTCTGCATAGCAGCGATTTCGGGATAAGTAACAGCCAAGCGGCAGCCACGGTGACCCATCATGGGGTTGAACTCATGGAGAGAAGCGATGATTGCTTTGATGTCTTCCACAGTCTTGCCCTTAGCAGCAGCCAGAGCAGCGATATCAGCTTCCTCGGTGGGAACGAACTCATGGAGAGGGGGATCCAGGAAGCGGATGGTAACGGGGTTACCCTTCAGAGCAACATACAGCTTTTCAAAGTCGCCCTGCTGATAGGGAAGGATCTTATCCAGAGCAGCTTCGCGCTCTTCGACAGTATCGGAGCAGATCATTTCGCGGAAAGCAGCGATACGATCAGCTTCGAAGAACATATGCTCGGTACGGCACAGGCCGATACCTTCAGCACCCAGCTCAACAGCCTTAGCGGCATCGGCGGGGGTATCTGCATTGGTGCGAACCTTCAGAGTACGGAACTCATCGGCCCAGTTCATGATGGTCTCGAACCCGCCGACGATCTGAGCGTCAACGGTGGGGATGATGCCATCATAGATGTTACCGGTAGAACCATCGATGGAGATGAAATCACCTTCAACATAGGTCTTGCCGGCCAAAGTGAACTTCTTGTTCTCTTCGTCCATAATGATTTCGCCGCAGCCGGATACACAGCAGGTACCCATACCACGAGCGACAACGGCAGCGTGGGAAGTCATACCACCGCGGACAGTCAGGATACCCTGAGAAGCCTTCATACCGGTGATATCTTCGGGAGAGGTCTCCAGGCGAACCAAGATAACCTTCTCGCCACGATTATTCCAAATCTCGGCATCTTCAGCAGTAAATACAACCTTACCGCAAGCAGCGCCGGGGGAAGCACCCAAGCCACGGCCGGCGGGGGTAGCAGCCTTCAGAGCCTTGGCATCGAATTGGGGATGCAGCAAGGTATCGAGGTTACGAGGATCGATCATAGCAACCGCCTGCTTCTTATCGATCATGCCTTCCTCAACGAGGTCGCAAGCGATCTTCAGAGCAGCCTTAGCGGTTCTCTTACCGTTTCTGGTCTGCAGCATGAAGAGCTTACCGTGTTCCACAGTGAACTCCATATCCTGCATATCACGATAGTGATCTTCCAGAATGGCGCAAACCTTATTGAATTCCTCGAAAGCTTCGGGGAACTTATTTGCCATCTCAGCGATGGGCATCGGAGTACGAACGCCGGCAACAACGTCTTCGCCCTGCGCGTTGGTGAGGAACTCACCCATCAGGCCCTTATCGCCGGTAGCGGGATCGCGGGTAAAGGCAACGCCGGTACCGCAATCATCACCCATGTTACCAAATGCCATCATCTGAACGTTAACAGCGGTACCCCAAGAATAGGGAATATCGTTATCGCGACGATAGACGTTTGCACGGGGGTTATCCCAAGAACGGAAAACAGCTTCCACAGCGCCCATCAACTGCTCGACAGGATCGGTGGGGAAATCTGCGCCAATTTTGTTCTTATATTCAGCCTTGAATTGCTCAGCCAGAACCTTCAGATCTTCAGCAGTCAGATCCACGTCCTGAGTGATGCCCTTCTTTTCTTTCATTTCGTCGATCAGCTCTTCGAAATACTTCTTACCGACTTCCATAACAACGTCGGAATACATCTGGATGAAACGACGATAGCAGTCGTAGGCCCAGCGAGCATTGCCGGACATGGCAGCCATGGTCTCAACAACCTCTTCGTTCAAACCGAGGTTCAGAATGGTATCCATCATACCGGGCATGGAAGCTCTTGCGCCGGAACGAACGGAAACGAGAAGGGGATTTTCCTTATCGCCGAACTTCTTACCGGTGATCTCTTCCATCTTTGCGATGTTCTCAAGGATCTCTGCCTTGATGGCATCATTGATCTTGCGTCCATCTTCATAGTACTGGGTGCAAGCCTCAGTAGATACGGTGAAACCCTGGGGAACAGGCAGACCGATTGCGGTCATTTCTGCCAGGTTTGCACCCTTGCCGCCGAGCAGCTCACGCATGGTAGCGTTGCCTTCTTTGAAAAGGTAAACAAACTTTTTGCTCATTCTTTTCTTTCTCCTTTATAAAATATTTTAAACGTGAATAGGTGATAAATTGCGCGGGCGCAAATTATCACCTATCATTATAACAATATAATTACCAATAGTAAACCATTTTTTTGAAATTTTTTAATATTTCGGCAGGTCCAAGCCCTCAAACTGCCCCAAAAAGGCATAAAGTTGATCGGCAATGACCTTGGCGCCGCCCTCGCTATCGCTTTCGATATTGATGGGGAGGACCGGATCGTGCAGACTCATCCGCACCAAAAACCAGCCGTCGCCCTCCTCTTTGCCGAAGTTGACACGAACACCCTCAAAGTTTGGTTCTTCCTTGGCCCAGCCTTCCTTGGCGCAATGGGCTTCCAACGCTTCCAGAACCGAGGCGCCATAGGCTTTGAAATCGGCTTCCTTGATGGTCGCGCGCAGCTCCAGCGATTCGGCAGGCTCTTTCAATCCGTCAATTAAGGAAACCAAGGCTTTGCCTTCCTTTTTGAGCAATGCCAGCTCGCAGAGCAGGCGGGCGGCCAGATAGGAGCCATCATCCAGATAATGATTTTCTTTCAAGGCGCCATGGCCGCTGGTCTCCATCGCCAAAGGAGCGCAGACACCGGTTTCTTCCAAGCGTTTGGCTTCATCGATGACCTTTTTATAGCCGCGCATAAAACGATGATGGACACCGCCCTTGGCGGCGATAAACTCCGCCAAGCCGCGGGAGGTGACCGAATCGGTGACGATGGTGCAGCCGGGATGCTCGCGGAGCATCAACGCGCCAATCATAGCAATCATACGGTTGCGGTTGATTTCCTTGCCGGAGGCATCCACAACGGCGGAGCGGTCGCAGTCGGTATCAAAGCAAATGCCCATCTCGGCGCCTGCCTTTAAGGTCGCCTCGGCGCAAGCCGCCATCGCCGCTTTATTTTCGGGGTTGGGGATATGGTTGGGGAAGGTGCCGTCCGGCTCCAAAAAGACCGAGCCTGCGGTATCGGCGCCCAAAGGAGCCAACACCTTTTCCACAAAGAAGCCGCCTGCGCCGTTGCCCGCGTCCACAACTACCTTCACACCCTCCAAGGGGCGCTCTTCGCCGGTTTTGGAGCGAACCAAGTCCACCAAACTTTGGCTGTAGGGGCTCATCAGGTCAAATTCCTTTGCCACCCCTGTGTCGCGGGCGGGAAATTCGTTCTTTTCCGCCAGCTCGATGATGGCGGTAATATCCTTGCCGTCCAGGCCGCCCTCTTTGGTGAAGAATTTCAGTCCGTTCTTATCATAGGGCAGGTGAGAGGCGGTGATTTCAATCGCGCCGTCGCAATCGCTGCCTGCAAAATATGTAGAAAAAAACATCGAGGGGGTGGTGGCGATACCGCAATCCAGAACCTCGGCGCCCATAGCGCAAAGACCTTTCACCAGCCCTTCCTTCAACTCGGGACCGGAAATGCGAGGGTCTCTGCCCACCGCAATTTTCAGCGGCAATTTTGCGCCCCGCTCTTCCAGAAGAGCGGCAAAGGCCTTGCCAAAGAGTTCTGCCCGCTCGGCGGTGAGGTTTTTGGCTTCGCCGATGGCGGTGCCGCGGATGTCGGTGCCGTTTTTCAATGCTTTCATACGATTTTCTCCGTTTCTTTTATCTTCAATTTTGTTATATCTCCATAGACCGACCAACTGCCGGTGGATTGAAAGGTGCCGATATCGGCGGATGCCAAAAGGACACCGCCCCGATATGCCAGCGGAACGATGGGGGTCTCGCTGTCAAAGACCTTGCAATAATCGCTCAAAAGCAGGTTGCCGCTTTTATAGTCGGTCGCCGCCTGCAATAAGGGTTCAAAGGCTTGCCCGCTGAAATTGACACCGCTTTGGTCGGCGTAAAGGGCGGTATTTAAGGTGCGGCCGGTCTTCATCTCCCCTAAATAGAGGTCAAATTCTCCTGCTGCCAGCCGCGCCTGATAGGTGGCGCGGTCCACCGCCTCCACCTTAAGGTCGATTCCTGCAATAGCAAGCCCTTCCGCCACCGCCTGCGCCGCTGCGGTATGCATCTCATTCTCCTTGCAGGCAAGCAAGCGGAAGGAGAGGGGATTGCCCTGCGCATCCAAAAGGACATTTTCTTCCAGCGTCAGCCCCAATTCTTTGATCGCAGCGGCCTTTTCACTATCGGAAAATCCACTGTTTGCAATCGCTTGCTCCGCTTTATACCAGCCGGGCTGATAAGGGTAGATCGCCGCTTCCGCGCGACCCAGCAAGACACTTTCTACCAATTTTTCCCGCGCGGTGACGCGGTTTAAGAAGCTGCGGAACTTGGCATTGTTGAGCAGCCCTTCGCGGCAGTTGATGCCAAGATATAAAAGGTTATCGCCGGGGTAGGTCTGGGTGGAAAACCCTTTGCCACCCGCAAACTTTTGCTCCGTTTCCGCAGAATCGAAATAAATATCCAAAAGCCCCACAGAAAACATCTCCTGCCGCTCCTTTTCGCTCTTGGGCGCCTTGAGATGAATGGTCTCGACCATCGGCTTTTCGAAATAATGCTTATTAATCTTCAATACCCGCTTGCCGCCCTCGGTGGCAAACTTATAGGGCCCGCAGCCCACATTCTTGCCTTTTTTGACAATCGGAAGATCCAAGCAGTTGATAAAATCAATATCCGGCTCCTTGAGGGTGATGGTCAGAGTGCGGGCATTTTGAACCCCGTATTTTTGAATATTCGCCAAGCGGGAATGATAGGGGGATTCGGGATGCTCCCGCACCGTTTGGATGCTTCTGTCCACATCCTCGGCAGTCACCGCCGAGCCATCGCTGAACTTTAAGCCCTTTTTCAGGGTGACGACCACATCCACACCCTTCATCTCCACCTTTTCCGCCAGAACATATTCCGGCTGCAGGTTGCCGTTCAACCGCACCAGCGGGCTATAGACCAATTTCAAAAGTTCGTGGTTTTCGCTGTTGGTGGCGGTCAGCGGATGGGTATCCATCGCCTCATAAAAAATCATGGTAATCTCCTTGCGCGGGGGGAGAATCTCCACCTTTTCGCCGTGGTCGCTATAGGCGCCCAGCTGGCTGCTGCCCGGCTCAATATCGGCGCCCAGCCCGCAGCCTGCGGCAGAAATCAGCAGCGCAAGAATTAAAAAAATCAACGCTATTTTCTTCATACATTCCCCTCCATAGCGATGGCGGCAATCAGGCTTCCCCGCCGCCCATTTGTATACCGATGGGAATAAAAGTCGGAATTATTACAGAACGTACATAGATTTGCGGTAGAAATGCGGTCATTTTGCACTCCCGCCTCCAAAAGCACCAGCCGATTGGCCAGCCAGAGGTCCACCATCGAATGGCCGGGGCGATGCTCCTTGAGCGATAATTTTTCCCCAAAGCGAGCGGCAAATTCCGCCGCCACCTCCTGCCCGACTTCAAAGTGGCAGGGGCCGATGGAAGGGCCGATGGCGGCCAAAATATTTTGGGGGGTTGCCCCTGCGGCAACCATCTGCTTTACCGCGTTGGCGGCGATGCCTTGCACCGTTCCCCGCCAGCCTGCGTGGACAGCGGCAATCACCTTTGCCTGCGGGTCCACCAGCAAGAGGGGGACGCAATCGGCGGTGAAGCAGACCAGCCCCAAATCCTTGGCGGCGGTCACCACCCCATCGGTCTCCCGCAGGGTGCGGTCCCGCCCGCGATTGCGATACGAATTGTTGACTATCGCAACATTTGCGGTATGGGTCTGATGGGTCAGCACCAGGCTTTCAAAGGGCATTGCATTTGCATTGCAAAAGCGGCGGAAATTTTCATCCACAATCGCTTCCGCTTCCTTTTGGTAGGAAAAACTTAAAGAAGCACATTCCCCAAGGCTTACCCCGCCATGGCGGGTAGAGAACCCATGGCGCAGCCAAGGAATTTCATCCATGGCGCGGCATTTTACGGTCTTTAAGCCATCCTTTTCTTCCATATAAAATTGCTCCATCGGTTCTCACCACCCATCCATAAAGTTCCACCCTATATTATATACCATTTTCTCGATTCATTCAATATCAACTTGCATATTTTCTTTTCCTAATATATAATAGAAGCAGATATTTCCAAAGGAGTTGAACAGATTGAACGGTTCGAAATTGATGCGCCCCTTTTTGGTCGTCCTTTCGGTGGCGCTGGTCTTTTGCCTGACCTTTTTTATCCTGACCCTTTTTATCCGCGATAAAGAACCCGCACCCGCGCCCGATTTAGTCGGTCCGCAGGCCGACGGCACCCTATATTCTCTTTCCGAAAACTTTGGCAAGCAAGGGGTGGCGCTGATTTTCTTTGAATTGGAGCATCGCCATTCTCAGGATGCGATGAAGCATATCATCCCCAAAGCCAAGGACTTGGGCATTCCCACCGTCGCGGTCTGCGTTTCGGATCTTTCCATTGAAGAAAGCCAAGCAAGAATCAAAGAATTAAAGCTGCCCGCCCCCGATGTTCTGCTCTTTGATGTGGAGGGGGCGATGGCAACCGCCTATAATGTCGACCCTGCGCCCTGCAGCTATTTTATCGACAAAAACGGAATGCTACGCGATGCCTACCCCGGCCCCATCAGCGCAGCATCCGCCGAAAAAGAGCTGAAAGAAATCGCCTGAAAACTGCATATTCCAAACCCCTTGTCGAGATTCGGCGAGGGGTTTTTCTTGATTTGATGCGCTAATTTCGCTAAAATGGAATCAAAGAAAGGGGGCGGGACAAGCGCCATGGCAGGAATCTTCCGCCGCGAAAAAGAAGGCATATTATGGCTCGAGCCGGAATTGATACTTCCGTCTTGCGACCAGCCCCGCACCATCTTTGCCGAAGAACCGCTGGAGCAACTAGCCCAAAGCATTGCCGCCCACGGCATCCTGCAACCCTTGGTGGTGCAGCAGGAAGAAGCGCATTATCGGTTGATTGCGGGGGAGCGCCGCCTGCGCGCCTCAAAATTGGCGGGAATGAAGAAAATTCCCTGCCTGCTGACCGAAAAATCGCCCGAAGAGGCCGCCAAACTTTCCCTTATTGAAAATTTGCAGCGGGAGGACCTCTCCTTCTTTGAAGAAGCCGCCGCCTACCGCAGGCTGATGGAAACCTGCCATCTCACCCAAGCGCAGCTTGCCAAAGAGGTGAGTAAGGACCCCTCCACCGTCGCCAATAAACTGCGCTTATTAAAACTTCCCTTATCTGCCCAGATTCTCATCCGCCGCCACGGGCTGACCGAGCGGCACGCCCGCGCATTACTGCGGGTAGAAGACCCCGACCTTATGATGGACCTTCTGGAGCGGATCATCGACGACGCCTTAAATGTCAGCGAGGCGGAAACCCTGATTGCATCTGCGATTGCGCCGAAGGAAAAGAAGAAAAAACCGCGCCGCATCGCCTCCATCAAGGACGTCCGCCTTTGCATCAATACCTTAAACCATACGGTTGCCACCCTCCGACGAGCGGGTATCAAACCGCAAACGCAAATCCAAGAAAGCGAGCGGTTTGTTGAATATATCATTCGCATACCCAAAACATCCTAATCCCCTATATGCAAGAATCGCGTATGTTTTCCCCAACATACGCGATTCTTGTTTTTGTTTCACGTGAAACATTGAAACGGCGATTTTTGATTATTGTTTCACGTGAAACAATGAATTTTACTAAAAACTCTTTTATTTTTACTTTATCTGTGATATACTATTGCTATCATATTAAAATAAGGAAGTTTATTATGGGAAAAATTGTTTCCATCACCAATCAAAAAGGCGGTGTCGGTAAGACCACCACCGCCGTCAGCCTGACCTATTCCTTGGCAGAAGAGGGGAAGAAGATGCTGTTTGTAGACATCGACCCGCAGGCCAACGGAACCAGCAGTTTTGGCATCAACAAGCGAAATATCAACCATTCGGTCTATGAGGTGCTGATTGGTTCCTGCTCGGTGCAGGATGCCATTATGCACACCGCCTATGAGAATGTGGACATCCTTCCCACCAATATGAATCTGGCAGGCGCCGAGATTGAGATGGTGGCGATGGAAAACCGCGAAAACCTGCTTCGCGCCGCGCTCAATAAGGTGCGCCACCGCTACGATTTTATTATTATCGATTGTCCGCCCAGCCTTTCGCTGCTGACCTTAAATGCGTTGAACGCATCCAACAGCGTTATTATTCCGCTGCAGCCCGAATATTTAGCGTTGGAAGGCGTTTCCCAGCTGATCAACACCATCAAGCTGGTGAAAGGGCGCTATAATCCCGCCCTTTATATTGAGGGCGTCCTGCTGACCATGTACGACGGACGGTTGAATGTCACTCTGCAGGTGGCAGGGGAGATCAAAAAGTATTTTGGCAGCAAGGTCTATAAAACCGCCATCTGCCGCAATGTTCGGCTCTCCGAAGCCCCCAGCCACGGTGTACCGGTGCAGATCTACGACCGCTATTCCAAAGGCGCGCTGGCCTATCGGGAGATGGCAAGAGAATTTCTGGAAAGGAATCAAGAGCAATGAAGAAAAAGGGATTAGGCAAAGGGTTGGACGCCCTTTTTGAAGATAACAGCTACGATTTAGAGCCCCAAGGCGGAGGAGAGACCCTCATTCGTCTTTCCCAAATCGAGCCCGATAAGAACCAGCCGCGCAAATTCTTCGACGAAGCCGCGCTGGAAGAGCTGGCCGCCTCCATCAAGGAGCACGGCTTGATTCAGCCGATTATTGTATCCCCGCTGGAGGATGACCGCTATCGCATCATCGCCGGCGAGCGCCGCTGGCGCGCCTGCCGCTTGGCGGGCTTGGAGGAAGTCCCTGCATTGGTGCGGGACTATACCGCCCAAGAAATCAGCGAAATCAGCCTCATTGAAAACCTGCAGCGGGAAGATTTGAACCCCATTGAAGAAGCCTTGGGCTACCGCAATCTGATGGATGTCTATGGAATGACCCAAGAAAAGATTGCTCAGACCGTATCAAAATCCCGCTCCGCCATCGCCAATACCCTGCGGCTTTTGACCCTGCCCGAGCAGATTTTAGATTTCATCAAGACCGGCGACCTTTCGGCAGGCCACGCCCGCACCCTGATCGGGCTGGAGGATGCCGACCTGCAGCTGGCGCTTGCCAATAAAATGATTACCGACGAACTGAGCGTTCGCCAAGCGGAAGATCTGGTCAAAAAGAGCAAAAAAGAGCCGAAGATCGCGCCGACCCCCGACCCTGCGGTCGCGCAGGCGCTCAAAGAGCTGGAAACCCGTGCCGCAAGCGGTGTCGGCAATAAAGTGTCGATTCGCCATAAGCCCGATAATAAGGGTAGAGTGGAGATTCAATACCATTCGGTCGACGAGCTGGAAAAGATTATCGAGATTCTGGAAGGGGGCGGCATTTGATGAACGAGCAAGAAAAATCCTTGTTTGACGAGATTTGGGAGGCCGCAGGACTGAAAGAGCAACCCAAGCAAGCGCCCGCCGAAGAGCCGAAGGCAGAAGAAACCCCCGCCGCCGAAGAGCCCATCGCCGAAGAAGCGATGATCGAGGAACCCACTGTCGAGGAGACCGTCGCAGAGGAGCCCGCCATCAAAAAGGCTCCGGCAAAAGAAATCAAGATCAATAAAACAAAGAAAAACGAAGAAAAACCCGTCAAAAAGGCAAAAAAGGAGAAAAAACCGGTACAAGACCACGCCGAGAAGAAAAAGAGCGTGAAATTCTTGGTCATCTATACCATCGTCTTTGTCATCGTCATCTCCGCTTTGATTTCAGGCAGCTATATGATCAGCCAACGGATCCATCTGGAGAACAACGAAGCCCAGAGCGGCAGAGAGCATCATTCCACCCTGCAGAACATCAAAGATAAGAACGAGGCGCTGAGAAAGGAAAACGCTTCCCTCAAAGAGCAAAACGAAAGCCTGACCCTCTCGGAGCAGGATTCCACCGAGCTTTTGGATAGCGCCGCCGATATGGTCGAGCATCAGGAATATCTTTCCGCCGCCATGGCAGAATATATCGACGGCAACCGCGCCGATGCCCGCGCCATTTTGTCCACCGTGGACCGAGAAAAGCTTTCTCCCACCGCCAAAGACTACTACGATCTTTTAGATCAGAAATTAAACTAATATGAAAGAAGTTATCATTTATTCCGACGGTGCCTGCAGCGGCAACCCCGGCCCCGGGGGATGGGGAACCATCCTTTCCTATCAAGGGCGGGAAAAAGAGCTCTCCGGCAGCGAGCTGCAGACCACCAATAACCGTATGGAACTGCTGGCCGCCATTATGGGGCTGGAGCAGCTCAAGGAGCCCTGCAAGGTCACCTTGATCAGCGATTCCAAATACCTTTGCGAAAGCATTTTGCAAAAATGGGTCTTTTCCTGGGAGCAAAACGGCTGGCGCAAAGCCGATAAAAAGCCCGCCTTGAATGTGGACCTTTGGGAGCGGATGCTAAAGCAACTCCGCCGCCACGAAGTGTCGGTCCAATGGATTAAAGGCCATGCCGGCCACCCCCAAAACGAACGCTGCGACCGCTTGGCGGTCAACGCCTATCTTTCTCTAAAAGAAGGGAACCAACTATGAAACGAATCATTGCCATCCTGCTTTGCTTGCTGCTGATTCTTTGCGGAACCACCGCCTGCAAGCCGGATACCTTAACCAACCCGGTGGTGATCACCGACCCCGATGAGCAACCGCAAAAGCAGGATGCCGCAGAGCAGCCTGATACCGAAGGGGAAGAACCCCCCGCAGACCAGCCGGAAGAAACTCCGGAGGAACAGCCCGAAGCCGAGGAGCAACCCACCCAAGCGGCACCGCTGAACCATCCCTTTGCCGCCGAAGGGTTCATTCCCTCCGCCAAGGCGGAAGGCACCTTGAAACTATCGGGGCTGACCAAGAATACCGATGCTGCCGCCGCGCTGAAAGAGCGCACCATCGCCCTCTATACCGCAGCGGAAATGCCGGCGTTCAGTTATGTAAACCAAGAGGGTAAAACCATTACCGAATGGGATTGGATGAAGGAGCTGGCTGAAACCTATGGCTTCACCTTAAAGCTTTCGGTCAAGAAGGCAGAAACCTCCTTAAAAGCCCAGCGCGTTGCCCTTTATGCGGGCAAGAAACTCAGCCTGCTGCAGTTTGCCGAAAAGGACCTGGCCGCCGCCATGACCTTGGCGCAATCCGCCGAGGAGTATCTGGACGATACTGCCGCCACCGACGGTGTCAGCAAGGCGGTGCTGGCGCAGAGTAAGCAGACGATCTTTGCCCCCAAGGGCGCCGTTTCTTCCCTTTGGTATAATAAGGCGCTGATGCCGCAGGAAAACGACCCCGCCACCTTGGCCAAGGAGAATAAATGGACCATCGATGCCTATAAGGCAATTTATAATGCATCCGCCAAAAAGGGCATCCTGCCGCAGGATTCCCAGGATGAACTTGCCTGGATCACCCTTTCGGGCAAAAGCCCCCTGACCCTGCTGGATGGTAAATTGGATAGCAACTTGAATGCCAAAACCACCCGCGACCTCTGGGCAGACCTGAAGGATCTGCGGGCGCAGTTTGAAACCTTCACCCCCGCCGAAGAAACCTCTTATAATCTGAAATTCGGCAATACCGCCATGGCCTTCACCGACCGCCCCGAGCGCGGGGAAGAGATCGCGTTGCAATCGGCTCCGCTGCCTTCCATGAAGGAAGGGGATGCGGGAACGGTCACCTTTGCAGGCACCTTTATGGCCTTGCCCCGCTACCAGGCAGATGAAGATAACGCCGCGGCGCTCACCTTTGCGGAAGCTTGGTGCAACCGCTATACCGAAGCCCGCGCCGCGCTGCTCTTTGAGCTGGGAATGACCGCAGAAGATTATGTAAACTACGTGGACTTCGCCGAAGAAAACGGTTACCTCATCTTCCGCAGCCCCGAGATCGAAACGCTGGCAGAAACTCTGCTGAAGGGCGCTTGGGATCCCGCCATCAATCAGGAGCAGGAATATTCCAAAATCCGCACCCAACTCAACGCGCTGATCGATCGCCATAACCTTTACTATTAAATAAAAAAATCCGCTTCCCCCGAAGCGGATTTTTTATTGCCCCGAATCCTTTTGATGGAGCACACAATTCATTTGTGTTTTCGTTCCAATTCATTTATGTTTCTATCCACAATTCATTTGTGTTTTCGTTCCAATTCATTTGGTACGACTCAATCTTTTAAATGGTTCTGTACCAATTCATTTGGTACGACTCAATCTTTTAAATGGTTCTGTACCAATTCATTTGGTACGGCAATGCATCTTTTATCATCCTAACAAATCATTTGTTACTCCCAATTCATTTGGGGTCTATGCCTTATTAAACATATAAAAAAGAACCCACCATACGGCAGGTTCTTTTTATTTTTTCTATTCTTTTTCAGGGCGCGAGAAATCGGATGGATTTTTTGATTTCTTTGATCCAAGTTGCGAAATCTCTTAAAATGGGATGAGATTTTCGTTTTCTCTTACCGAAGGCGTATGTCGATACGGCGAGGGAAGAAAAACGGAAAGATCGCCCATTTTACAGATTTCGCTGGACGCAAATTTCTCTGAATTCGTCTAAAGTTACTAATACTTGACGGGGTTTCGCTCCCTCGAAAGGTCCTATGATTCCCAACTTCTCCAGCTGGTCAATGACTCTTCCTGCGCGGGCATAGCCCATGGAGAGCTTGCGCTGCAGCATCGAGGTGGAGGCCATGCCTGCTTCGATGACGCACTCGGCGGCGGCGACCAGCAGTTCATCATAGCCGGTCTCTTCCGTCTCGTCGGAGCTGTTGTTGCTCTTATTGCCGCGGGCGGCAAGGGTATCGATATCAGAGATGGCGGTTTGGTCGTAGTCCGCGCCCATGGAATTGTTCTTGACATAGTTGACGACCGCTTCCACTTCGCCGTCGGCGACAAAGCAGCCCTGCACTCGCATCGGCTTATTGGCGCCGATGGGCTTATAGAGCATATCGCCCTTACCCAGCAGTTTTTCTGCGCCGTTTTCATCCAGAATAATGCGGGAGTTGATACCGTTATCCACCGCAAAGGCAATGCGGGAGGGGATATTGGCTTTAATCAAGCCGGTGACCACATCGGCGCTGGGGCGCTGGGTGGCGACAATCAGGTGGATGCCCGCCGCGCGCGCCTTGGCGCAAAGGCGGCAGATGCAATCTTCCACTTCCTTGGAAGAGACCATCATCAAATCTGCCAACTCATCGATGACGATGACCAAGCGGGGCATCGGCTGATAATCGGGATGAGTCTTGCAATAGTCGTTATAAGCGTCCAGATTACGTACCTGGGTATTCTTCATCAAATCGTAGCGGCGATCCATTTCGGTGCAAGCCCATTGCAGGGTGCCCGCCGCCTTTTTGGGATTGGTGACGACAGGGATCATCAGATGGGGGATGCCGTTATAGACATCCATCTCCACCGCCTTGGGGTCGACGAGAATCAGCTTCACATCGTCGGGGGTGGCTTTATACAAAATCGACATCAAAATGGTATTGATACAAACCGACTTACCCGAACCGGTGGTACCTGCCACCAGCAGATGGGGCATCTTTGCCACATCGAAGGTAATCAGATTGCCTGCAATATCCTTGCCCAGCGCCGAGGTCAGCGGGCTCTTGCCTTCCGCAAAGGCGGGGGAGGAGAGAACCTCGCGGATAAAGACGGTGCTGGTGGATTTATTGGGGATCTCGATACCCACCGCCGCCTTGCCGGGGATAGGGGCCTCGATACGGACTTGGGTGGCGGCCAGCGCCAGCGCCAGATCATCGGAAAGGGAGGCAATCTTGCTGACGCGGGTCCCTGCCTTGGGTGCCAGCTCAAAGCGGGTAACATTGGGGCCGACAGCGATGCCGGTCATGGTGGCTTCGATGCCGAAATCCCTTAAAGTTTGGATCAAAATTTCTTCTTTTTCCCGCAGCTCGCTTTGGGTAGTGCCTGCGGCAGACCGCCCTGCCTTTAAAAGGGTGATGGGCGGGAAATTATAAAAGCTCATCTGCTCCGCTTCCTGCGGCTGCTCCGCCTTAGGCTTGCGGGGGGCGCGCTTGCGGACCGGTTTGGGCTCGATGGAGCCGATATCAGCAGGGTCGATAAAGTTTTCAGCAGAAACATCGTCATAATGGAAGACGGGGATGACATCCGTCACCTCTTCCGGCGGGGTGACATCCACCGGCGGGACCCAAATCTCCGGCTCTTCCCGCTCGCCATCCGCTTCCATATCGGCAAAGCGGCGCTTGATTTTCTCTTCTTCCACATTATCGATCAGAATGGGGGCTTCCCGCTTCTCCTTGGCGGTCTGCAGCAGCTTGCGGAAGGGCCAAGCCATCTGATAAAGGGTCAGATCAAAGAAGAAGAGCACCGCGATAATCAACGCGGCAACCATCAGGATGCCAAATCCCCATTTGCTCATCAGGGCGATCAAGGGGCAGGCGATGATACCGCCGACCACACCGCCTTGCAGCTCCATTCCTTGGTTCCAGAAATCCGCGATCCCTTGGGTGAAGAATTCGCCGAAGGAATACTCGCCGGGATACCAGAATATGTAGCTCGATCCCGAAATGACGGTGGCAAGCACCAAGCCGGTCCAAAGCTTGACCTTGGTGCTGTATTTCTTCTCCTTATCCAAGGCATCCACGCCCAACCACACCAAAAAGATGGGGAAGAGGAAGGTGGCAAACCCAAACAGCCCATAAAACAGGTGATTGACCAACCAATCCTTCAGCGGAACCTCAATCGGTGTATAAATATAGATGGCAAACAATGCCGCCAACGCAAAAAAGACCACCGCATAGATGCTGCGCTGCGTCGCTTGCTTCTTTTCGGCTCTCTTAGCCGCCGCTTCTTCTAATTTTTTCTTTTTGCTAACCCGAGGCAATGCAAAATCCCCCTTAAATAAAATTCAAAACCATCGCCGCAATACCCAGCGCGGCGGAATAGAACATCAATATAGAAACATTTTCTTTTTTCACCAAAAGCTTCAGCAGAAAAAGCCCGCCCAGCGCGCCAACCAAGGCCGCGCCCATGGCAAACCAAAAGGTTCGGCCCATCATTGTCCAGTCCGCGGTCATCAAGCCCTTGCCCAAGAGGGCGGGGATGGCGGTCATGATGGAAAAGTCCAACGCCGCCTGCGCCTTAAAGCCCATATTCCGCGCCATGCAGAAGGTCATCCCTGTCCGCGAAAAGCCGGGGAGCAGGGAAGCCCCTTGGAATAAGCCCAATTTCATTGCCTGCCCGAAGGTCAGGTCGGTCAGATCCCAATTTTTTTCAATGCTGTGGTCGGCGATAAAGAGCAGCCCCGCATTGGCAATCAGCAGGCAGCCCACCAAAAGCAGGCTTTCGCCGACCCCTTCCAAAAATCCATACCGCTGCTGCAGAAAGACCAAAATCCAATAGGGAACTGCCGCGATGGGTGCATAAATCGCCATCTTTTGGTAGCGGCTCGCCTTGCGCCAGCGAAATTTATTGTTCTTGCTATCGGCAATCATTTTGCCGAGCCCTTTGATACATTCCCAAGCGGTCTTATAGAAGAGCAGCAGCATCGCCACCGCCACCGCCAGCTCCAGCCCTGCGGGCAGGGTTTTTTGGGCAATTTTTTCAAAAAGCAGGCGGTGCGCCGAGCCGGAAAGGGGCAACGCCGAAGCCAATCCTTCCAGTAGCCCGCCAAACGTCGTTTTTAATAATTCCATTGCATCCTCCATCGGACATAATTATACAAATATCATTATAACAAATAAGTATTTTTAATGCAACCGCATTTTTTCGCTTGACAGATTGCTCTAATTCCCCTATAATTATGATTGGTGTATTAGTATATTTTAACTAAATATTGAACTATTTGGTAAGAATTACTTTTCAAACACAATCATAACATAAGGAGGCAAAAACCATGTTCCAAGTAGAACTGTGGATGCTGATTGCCGTTGTGGTTGCTGTTGTTATTTTAGGCTTTGTCCTTTTCATCGCCGGCTTTTCTTATCGCAAGAAGAGCAGCGAAAAGCAGATTGGTTCTGCCCGCGAAGAAGCAAAGCGAATCATCAACGATGCAATTAAAACTGCCGAGACCAAAAAGAAAGAAGCCCTTTTGGAAGCAAAAGAGGCTTTGCTCAAAGAGCGTACCGAGCAGGAAAAAGATTTAAAAGAGCGTCGCGTGGAGGTAACACGGCAAGAAAAACGGCTCCAGCAAAGAGAAGAGATTCTCGACAAGAAGTATGATAACATCGAGCGCAAGGAAGAAATCCTTGCCGAAAAGCAGCAAAAGGTTGAAAAGCTGCAGCAAGAGACCGAAGAGGTAAAGAAAGCGCAGATCGCGGTGTTGGAAAAGATTTCTGGCTATACCGCCGAGGCCGCCAAGGCCGAGCTGCTGCGCCAGATGGATTCCGAGCTGGAGCACGAATATGCTCTGCGGATTTCGGAACACGAAAACCGCTTCAAGGAAGAGATGGACGATAAGACCAGAAACATCCTTTCTCTGGCGATCCAAAAATGCGCTGCCGACCATGTGGTGGAATCCACCGTCTCGGTGGTCGCGCTGCCCAGCGATGAAATGAAGGGCCGCATCATCGGTCGCGAAGGCCGCAATATCCGTGCGCTGGAGACCATCACCGGTGTGGATCTCATCATCGACGATACCCCCGAAGCCATCACCCTTTCCAGCTTCGATCCCATCCGCCGCGAGGTTGCGCGGCAGACCTTGGAAAAGCTCATCTCCGATGGCCGTATCCATCCTGCCCGCATTGAAGAGACGGTGGAAAAGGTCAAGCGCGATTTGGAAGTTTCCATGAAGAAGGAAGGCGAACGCGCCACCTTCGAAGCAGGCGTTCATGGCCTGCATCCCGACCTGATCAAGCTGCTGGGTCGCCAAAAGTACCGCACCAGCTACGGTCAGAATGTTCTGAACCATTCCATCGAAGTTTCCCAGCTCTCCGGCCTGCTGGCCGCCGAGATCGGCGCCGATGTCACCATCGCCAAGCGCGCCGGTTTGCTGCATGATATCGGCAAGAGTGTCGACTTTGAGATGGAAGGCTCCCATATCCAGATCGGTGTGGATATCGCTAAGAAATATAAGGAAAGCGAGACCGTGGTCCACGCGATCGCTGCCCACCATGGCGATGTGGAAACCGTTTCGGTCTATGATGCCATTGTTCAGGCCGCCGATGCCATCTCTGCTGCCCGCCCCGGCGCCCGCAGAGAGAATCTGGAGAACTATATCAAACGTCTGGAGAAATTGGAAGAGATCGCCAATTCCTTCCCCGGCGTCGAAAAGACCTTCGCCATTCAGGCCGGTCGCGAGATCCGCATTATGGTGGATCCCGAAAAGATTTCCGACGATAAGATGACCATCCTTTCCCACGATATCGCTAAGAAGATCGAGGGAGAGCTGGAGTATCCCGGACAAATCAAAGTCCACTTAATTCGGGAAAGCAGATCGATAGATTTTGCGAAGTAATAAACCGTTGAAATCGACGCAGAATAACTAAAAAAGAAAGAACCTGCCTTTGGGCAGGTTCTTTTTTATGTCTTCGCTGGTTTCTGTACCAAATGAATTGGTACAGAACTGTCCAAATTGTTTGCCGTACCAAATGAATTGGTACGGCAAACACAAATGATTTGTGTTTCTCACCCCAAATGATTTGGTTGCACAAATGAATTGTGCAGAATGAAAAACCTCCGCAGGGAAATTCCTTGCGGAGGTTCTTTTATATGTATTTACTTTAAAGGCTTCTCTTTAATTGCCTTGGGGGAACGCGGATACTGTTTTGGTGTTTCTGCAATTTTGCGGATTACAATAATCGCTCGCTTGTCTTCCTCTTCGGGCAGAGTGTATTGATAGACTTCTTCCACCTTGCCGCCTAAGATTTTAATGGCGGCTTTGGCATTTTCCAGCTCTTCTTCGGCGGTGGCACCCTTATAGGCAATCAACGCACCGCCCTTTTTGACCAAGGGCAGGCAATATTCCGCCAGTTTGGAAAGTTCTGCCACCGCGCGGGAGACGGCGATATCAAAAGAACCACGCAGTTGCTTATTTCTGCCCGCATCTTCGGCGCGGGCGTGGAGGGTTTGGATTCCTTTTAAGTTTTGGGCGGCGATGATGCCATCGATAAAGTTCAACCGCTTATTGAGGGAATCCAGCAACGTCATCTGCAGGTCGGGGCGGGCAAACTTCAAGGGCAGAGAGGGAAACCCTGCCCCGCAGCCCACATCGATGCAGGTTGCCCCTTGGGGAAAGATGCCTTTGGCGATGGGAAAGATACTGTCCCAATAATGCTTTTTCATCATCTCCTGCGGGTCGGTGATGGCGGTCAGGTTCATCACCTTGTTGGTTTCCAGCAGTTGCTCTTCAAATTGCAGCAGCTGCGCCCCTAAATCGGCGGGACATTCCATCCCTTCCTGCTCCAAAAGAGCAATCAGTTTATTCATTCGTTCCATTACGATTCTTCCTTTGTTCTAATTCAATCATCAAGACACTGATATCGGCGGGGGAAACTCCGCTGATGCGGCTGGCCTGCCCGATGGATACCGGGCGGACTGCCGCCAATTTCTGCCGCGCTTCCAGCCGCAGACCAATCATCTCTTCATAGCAAAGATCTTCGGGCAGGCGGCGGTTTTCCAACCGCTGAAATTCCCGCACTTTTGATAATTGCTTTTCGATATAGCCTTCATATTTAATAGAGATCTCTGCCTGCCGCCCTTCCGCTTTGGTCAAGGTGGGGCGGTCGGGGTCGATGGGTGCCAAATCAAAATAGCTCACCTGCGGGCGGGCGATCAATTCCGCCAAGGACGCACCACCACTCAATGCAGGAGTACCGCACCGCTCTAAAATCTCTTTTAAGGTTTGGTTCTGCGGCGAGCAATAGGTGGAACGCAGGCGGGCAATTTCCGCCTCAATGTTGGCTTTTTTGGTTAAGAATTTTTGATACCGCTCTTCGCGAATCAGCCCAATCTCGTAGCCGATGGGGGTGAGGCGCAGGTCGGCATTATCCTGCCGCAATAACAGGCGATATTCGCTGCGGCTGGTCATCATCCGATAGGGCTCGGGGGTGCCTTTGGTCACCAAATCATCAATCAAGGTGCCGATATAGGAATTGGCGCGGTCGAAAACGACCGGCTCTTTGCCCTGCAGCTTGCGAGCGGCGTTGACACCTGCCACCAAACCCTGCGCGGCGGCTTCTTCGTAGCCGGAAGATCCGTTGAACTGCCCTGCGCCGTAAAGACCGTCGATGGTCTTAAATTCCAAGGTGGGGTAGAGCGCTTGGGGGTCGACGCAATCGTATTGAATGGCATAGGCCACCCGCATAATCTCTGCCTTTTCCAAGCCCTTGATGGAATGGATGAACTGCCGCTGAACAAATTCGGGCAGGGAAGAGGAAAGCCCTTGGATATACATCTCTTCGGTTTCCAAGCCGCAAGGCTCGATGAAGAGCTGGTGGGCGGTCTTTTCCTTAAACCGCATAATTTTATCTTCAATGGAAGGGCAGTAGCGGGGGCCAACCCCCTTAATCTGCCCGCTATAGATGGGGGAAAGATGGATATTCTCCCGAATGATCTCGTGGGTGCGCTCGTTGGTGGCAGTCAGCCAGCAGCAAACTTGATTTTCCCCGATATCCTCGTTCTCAAAGGAGAAGGGAATGATCTCTTGGTCGCCCTCTTGGACGAGCATCTGGGAAAAATCGCAACTCCGTTTATTGACGCGCGCGGGCGTTCCTGTTTTGAAACGGCGAAGAGGTACGCCCAGCTTTTCCAAGCAGTCGCTCAGCTGATTGGCGGGGAACATTCCGTCGGGTCCGCCGGGGAGCTGGCTTTTGCCGATGATGATCTCACCCTTTAAGTAGGTGCCGGTGGCAAGGATGACCGCCTTGGCGGAATATTCCGCGCCCAGATGGGTCACTACCCCCGAAACCTTGCCGCCTTCGGTCAAAATCTCAACGATTTCGCCCTGAATCAGCATTAAGTTTTTCTGCTGCTCCAGCGCGTGCTTCATATATTGGCTGTAGCCTCTGCGGTCGCTCTGCACCCGCAGGGAATGAACCGCAGGCCCCTTGCCCAGATTGAGCATACGGCTTTGCAGGAAGGTGGCATCCGCCGCCTTGCCCATCTCGCCGCCCAAGGCATCGATCTCGCAAACCAGATGCCCTTTGGCGGTGCCGCCGATGGAAGGGTTGCAGGGCATATTGCCCACCGCATCCAAGCAGATGGTGAAAATACCCACCTTGCATCCCAGGCGCGCGGCAGCCAATGCTGCCTCGATGCCGGCGTGACCGGCACCAATCACAGCAATATCAAGATTTTCAACTTTGTATGTTTCCATTCTTACCTCTACAACGAAAATTTTTTATTTGCCGACACAGAAGCGGGAAAAGATGTTGTCGATCATCTTTTCCGTTACGCTGGCACCTGTCACTTCACCGACCGCCGATGCCGCTTCGGTGATGTCCAGCGATGCTAAATCGGGTGTGAAGCCCATCTCCAAGCAGTCGATGGCGCGGCGGACGCTCTCTCTGCCCGCCAGCAATCGCTGGGCTTGGGAAAGGGAGGTTAAGATGCCTTGGTCGCCGCAATCTTCGGCGGAATATTGGGTTTTGACCCACTCATCGATGGCATCCAAACCCTCGCCTTGCTTGGCAGAAAGCTTTACTATATGTATAAAATGCTCTTTAATATACTCAATGTCGGCATTTTGGGGCAAATCCGCCTTGTTGATGATGGCCAAATTGCGATTCTGGCCAAATTCTTCGGCAAGGGCGCGATCCTCCTCGGTCAAGGGGCGGGAACCATCGAAAACGGCAAACACCACCTGCGCCTCTTGGGCGCGGGCGCGGGCAATATCGATGCCCTGCTGCTCGATGGGATCGGCGGTGGTGCGGATGCCTGCGGTGTCGGCAATGTGGCATTTGAGATCGCCCAAGCGGCAGCCTTCGGTGACGGTGTCGCGGGTGGTACCCGCAATGTCCGAAACAATGCTGCGATCATACCCCAACAACCGATTCATCAGGGTGCTTTTGCCCACATTGGGGGCGCCGACAATGGCGATGTTCAACCCCTCTTTAATGAGCTGCCCGCGGTCGGAGCCTGCCAGCAGAGCAGAAAGTTCGGTATCGATGGCTTGCAGCTCCGCCAAGGTGTCCTCTTCGGGCGCGTCCACTTCTTCGGGGAAATCCACATACGCCAAAAGGGCGGTATTGAGATCCACCAGCCGCTCATAAACCGCCGAAAGGCGGCGGGACAGGTGCCCTTCCAGCTGGGAGAGCGCATTCTTGCGCTCGGCGCGGGAGGTGGATTCGATGAGATCGATCACCGCCTGCGCTTTGATGAGATCCAGCTTGCCATTCAAAAAGGCGCGCTTGGAAAATTCGCCCGCCTCCGCCATGCGGCAGCCCTTTTGCAAAAGCAGCTCGCAGACGCTTTGCAGGACATATAAGCCGCCATGGCAACAAAGCTCGACGGTATCTTCGCCGGTATAGGAGCGGGGCGCTTGATAATAGGTCACCACCGCTTCATCATAAAGCTCGCCATCGGCTTGGATGCGGCAAAGGGTGGCTTTGCCATGCTCCAATTCCGCGGGCGCACCGTTGATTTTATTCAGCAGGGGAGCCACCACCGAAAGAACCTCGCTGCCGCTCACCCGAATGATGCCCAACGCCGCCGTTGCCGGCGCGGTGGCAATCGCACAGATCAAATCACTCATTTTATAACCTCTCTTTAAAGGATTCCAATCAAAAGAACGGGGCGATGAACAATCCCTCCACCGCAAGCGGTCCCTTCCCTTTGCAACATCAAATAATTCTTCACGCGTTGCGTTCGATATTTTTTGTGTTGCGGCAGCAACTAACCTGCTCCCTTCATCTGCCACCGGCAGCGGTCGCAGTCGCTACCCTTTGCACAAGGGAGGCAATCGTCCCCTACAAAATTTTATTATAGCATATAAAATAATTGATTGTCTATATTTTTCCTTGCACAAATCATTTAGGTGGAAAAACACAATTCATTTGTGTTTACCGTACCAATTCATTTGGTATGCTCTTTGCACAATTCATTTGTATATCAAGAAAGACATATAAGTAGTTTTTATATAAAGACCTTTTTATTGGACACAGAGCGTGATATACTTTATTTAAGAGGTGATAAAAAGTGAAAAAATTATGGCGCTATGCTGTTGCGGGAAACATTAAAAAAACACGAATTGACGAAAGCGGCATTTTGAGATATGGAACTTCTGCATATAAAGGAAATACAAAGGTATATCTTTATGGTCGCCTATGGGATGAACGATTACCGGACGAAAATAAAACGGAAATTTGTGTATTGGGACTTAGTCGTCGCGGAAAATATTACGTAGATTATATTCCCATTGAATTGATTGAAAATTTGAGAATTACCAGAGTATACACACCAAGAGTATTAGATATAATGTCAGATTTTGAGTTTTGTGAGGGTTGGTGGGGAAATACACAAGAAGAAAGAAACGATGCAACTGCTTTTTTAAAACGATTTAAAGAAAAGTATAATAAAGAATAATCTCACTCTTTTTTGTATGATACACAATTCATTTGGTATCAAGAAAGACATATAAAAAAGGAACCGATATAAAAACCGGTTCCTTATTTTTTAATTATATTTTTCAAATCGTTCAAATTGAGATGATTTTTTGATTTCTCGAACCGAAGGCGTATGTCGATACGTCGAGGGGCGAAAATCGGAAAAGCGCTCAATTTCAACGATTTACCCAACGGTTTATTTTTTGTAGCTTACAACTACGCGACGTTTCGGCTCACTGCCTACGGAGAAGGTGGTGATGTTTTCCTTTCCGTTCAGTGCGGCGTGAATGATACGGCGCTCATAGGGGCTCATCGGCTCCATGGTGATGTTGCGCTTATACTTAATCGCCTTTTCGGCATTCTTTTCTGCCAGATTGGTCAGGGTGCGGATGCGTTTTGCGCGGTAGTTCTCGGTATCCAGAGTGACGCGGAACTTATCGCCGCTTCTGCCCTTATTGACGACCAGGGTGCAAAGGTACTGGGCGGCATCGAGGGTCTCGCCGCGGCGGCCGATCAGCACGCCCATCTTGGCGCCGGAGGCTTCCACATAATAATGGCCTTCTTCACCGATCTCCACCTTGACAGCGGCATCTTCTTCGGCACCGATCTGGTTGAGCAGACCCATCATAAAGTCGATAATCTTTTTGGAGTTTTCATCGTCGACGGGTTTCTTTTCCACTTCGGGGAAGAGGGGAGCGGCAGGCTCTGCGGGCTCTTTCTTTTCCTTCTTTTTGGTCTCTTTCTTTTCGGCGGGCTTTTTATTCTTGCCGCCGGAAAGCTTTTCGGGCTCCCAAGCGGGGATGGCGGGCGCCTTCTTTTCTTCCTTTTTGGGCTGCTCGATCTCTTCGTCGGCAACCTCGATCTCGACCTTAATCTTAGCCAAAGTGGCACCGATACCGAAGATGCCCTTGCTGGGGGTCTCTTCCACAGTATAGCTTAAAAGGTCTTTATCTTCATGAAGCTCCTCGGCGGCCTTTTCCACCGCGGCTTCGATGCTCTTTCCTTCAAAAAATAATTCATTGATAGCCATGGTTTTTCTTATTCCTCTTATTATTTATTCTTTTTCTTACCTTCTGCGAGTGCAGCGGCTTTCTTTGCGGCAGCGGCGCTGCGCTTTGCCTTCTTTTGCTCCTTTTCGCGTTCCACGCGGGCTTCGGCTTCTTCCAGAACCTTTTGGGGGTTATACATTTTGTTTAAGATCCAGGTTTGGCCAACGCTCAAAACGTTACCGACGATCCAGTATACACCCAACGCGCAGTTGAGGGTATAGCAGAAATAAAGGGACATCAAGGGCATCATATAGGTCATCATCTTGCCGGAGCAACCGTTCTGCATCTGGGGATCTTGGGTTGCGGCATTGAGTTTCTGGGAGATCCAGGAAACCGCAAAACCGGTCACCGCAGCGAGAATGGGGATGATCAGCATCCAGCTTAGAAAATCATCGCTGGGGGTAGCGGAAAGGTCGATGACACCGAAAAGCTTACCGCCCCCGATGCCCACATCGATACCCGCCTTTTGGGCAGCGTTATGGATCTGCAGCTCATAGTTGCTGATCTCTGCGACCTTGGAGGGGGTTTCGGCGATGGTTTTCATCACCTTATCCATTGCTTCGGGCAAGAAATCCTTGACCTTCAGCGCAATTTCATAGACTCTTTGGGCGGTATTCTTGGTGAAAAATTCACCCATACCCACATAAGTGATGGGATGGCGGACGATGGAATAGATCAATAAGATCAAGGGCAGCTGGATCAGCATCGGCAGGCAGCTGCTCATCGGGTTATAGCCTTCCCGTTGGTAGAGCTTTTGCAGCTCCATATTATATCTCTCTTGATTGTTGCCGTATTTCTTTCTCAAGGCATCTTGGAAAGGACGCAGGCGAACCATATTCAGAGAATTTTTTTGCTGCTTCATGGACAGGGGGAAGAGGATGATCTTCACAATCAGTGCATAGGCAATGAGAGCCAGCGCGTAGTTATTAAACAGCAATTCATAGCATTGCTTCATAATCCACGCAAAGGGAACAATTAAATAATCCCACATCGTTTATTTTCTCCTTCTAAAGATTTCCCCGAGCGTTTCGGGGACCGGATCGATTCCACCCATCGACCAAGGGTTACAGCGCAGAATGCGCCATACAGCCAAAACTCCGCCAATCAATATGCCGAAGCGCAAAATCGCCGTATAGGCGTATGCGGAGCAGGTGGGATAAAATTTGCAGCGGGCGGGGAGATGGGGCGAGATCCATTTTTGATACGCCCGAATCGGAAGCAAAAAGAGCTTGCGGATTCCCTTCAGGATGCTCAAGCCGAAAAGGTCTCCTTAAAAATCGATTCAATATCGGTACTTTTCAGGGAAAGGCATTTTGCTCGGGCGACGATGATGATGTCGCAGCCCTTGGGCAAGATCGCAGCCTGCTGCTGCGCTGCTGCGCGGATGATGCGGCGGATGCGGTTGCGCTGGGGAGAGTTTCCTAATTTTTTACTCACTGTCAGCCCCAGGCGGGTGCAACCCAGCCGATTTTTTCGCCAATAGATCACCAGCGGTTTATGAACCGCGCTTTTTCCCTGATGGTATGCTCTTTTGAAATTCACGTTTTCTTTAACGCTTTCGATTCGCATTCGATCTCCTCTCTCTCAATAAAAAAGGCCACAAAATGATTTGTGGCCCTTTATTATTAGTGAGTTAATCTTTTTCTGCCCTTTGCTCTTCTTCTGGCCAAAACTTTGCGGCCGTTGGCGGTCAGCATTCTCTTTCTGAAGCCATGGACTTTGCTTCTCTGGCGCTTTTTAGGCTGATATGTCCGAACCATTTTCTAAACCTCCTTTGATCTCTATCACGAAATTTTTTTCGTTTTCAGATTCATCTTCATTTTTTGAGCAAATTACATTATATATAAGTAAACATAATTTGTCAACATTTATTTTACTTAAAATTTCAAGCTCTTGCGGATAATCTCAACGAGATCCTCGATTTTTACGCGGTCTTGCTCCATGGAATCGCGGTAACGAATGGTGACGCAACCGTCCTCTTCGCTCTCAAAATCGTAGCAGATGGAGAAGGGAGTACCGATCTCATCCTGCCGACGATACCGCTTGCCGATGGAACCGGCATCATCAAATTCCACATTGAATTCCTTGCAAAGGGGCGCATAGACCTTTTCCATCGCCGCCTCGGAAAGCTTTTTGGAAAGGGGCAGGATGGCTGCCTTGACAGGAGCCAATGCGGGATGCAGGCGCAGAACGGTTCTCTTATCGTTCTTTTCCGCATCCAAGATCTCTTCGTCGTAGGCTTCGCAAAGGAAGGCCAGCGCAACGCGGTCGGCGCCCAGCGAGGGCTCAACAACGTAGGGAACATAATGCTCATTGGTTTCGGGGTCGAAATATTCCAGGCTCTTGCCGGAGGCTTCCTGATGGCGGCCCAAATCGTAGTTGGTACGATCGGCGATGCCCCAAAGCTCGCCCCAGCCGAAGGGGAACAAAAATTCGATATCGGTGGTGGCTTTGGAATAGAAGGAAAGCTCTTCCTTTTCATGGTCGCGCAAGCGCATATTCTCTTCCTTCATGCCTAAAGAAAGCAGCCAATTTCTGCAGTAGTCTTTCCAATAATAGAACCAATCCAAATCGGTATCGGGCTTGCAGAAGAATTCACATTCCATCTGCTCAAATTCGCGGGTACGGAAGACAAAGTTGCCCGGAGTAATCTCATTACGGAAGGATTTACCGATCTGGCATACGCCGAAGGGCAGCTTTTTGCGGGTTGTACGCTGGATATTGGCATAGTTGACAAAGATCCCCTGCGCAGTCTCGGGGCGCAGATAAACTTCGTTTTTGGCATCTTCGGTAACACCGATGAAGGTCTTAAACATCAAATTGAACTTGCGGATATCGGTAAAGTTCTTGCTGCCGCAATCGGGGCATTCAATGTTGTTTTCCTTGATATAATCCTGCATCTGCTCGAAGGTCATCCCCTCGGCCTTGCCGCCGAAATCTTCGATCAGCTTATCGGCGCGATGGCGGGCATGGCAATCCTTGCAATCCATCAGAGGATCGGAAAAGCCGCCCACATGGCCGCTGGTCACCCAAGTTTCGGGGTTCATAATGATGGCGGAATCCAAACCTACGTTATAAGGAGATTCCTGGACGAATTTCTGCCACCAGGCTTTCTTCACATTGTTCTTAAATTCCACACCCAGCGGACCGTAGTCCCAAGAGTTTGCCAAACCGCCGTAGATCTCGCTTCCTGCATAGACAAAGCCGCGGTTTTTGCAAAGGGTAACGATCTGCTCCATGGTCTTTTCTGTATTCTTCATGGTTCTTCCCTCCATTTAATTTCTAAAAAATTATTATATATGGAAAAATTTCGATTGTCAATAAAATTCCTTTTAAAAACCCATTGCTTGATATATTGCTAAGACAAACCTAAAATATGAGAATAAGATACAAAAACACCCTCTTTCTTTCATATAATCCATAAAAATTTTCTTTTTCGACAAGATTCTTGAGACTTCGCAAAATAAACCGTGTTTGCTTTATTACAGCGGGAAAGAACTACTGTACAAAAACTAAATAAATGCTATAATGAGAAAGGAGAAAGAAGTTTGAGTTTGTATGATTCGATATATTTGGCAAGCAAAATCGATAAAGAATTATCACCGCAAATTACTGAAAGTGTAAATTATAAAACCTGGGTAAGCAAAGAAGATGAACGACGATGTATTATATGTGAAATTAATCACGGCAAGATTTTTTATATTAAAGAAAATCCATTGATAAAACCACCTGTTCATTTTGCTTGTCGTTGTAAATTGGAGTTGCTCGGTGCAATCGCTGCCGGAACGGCTACGATTAAAGGGATTAATGGAGCCGATTGGTGGCTAAAATATATGAATGAATTACCAGATTACTATATTTCAAGGTCAGATGCTAAAAAGAATGGGTGGAGTCCAAAAAAAGGAAATTTAAAAGAGAGTTGCCCCGGAAAACTTATTTTTGGCGGAGAATATTATAATTCTAACAAGCATCTTCCTTCCGCTGCGGGAAGAGTGTGGTATGAGGTCGATATTAACTATAATGGCGGTTACAGAAATACACAGAGAATTGTTTATTCCAATGATGGTCTGATATTTGTTACATATGACCATTATGTTACATTTTACGAAATTATATAGGAGGTTCGTTATGGATAGTTTAAAAAATTATGAATTTCATCCAATTAAGGAAAATCCGATAATACTGGACTTTTCTGAGTGCAAAACCATGTGGGATATTCACGATCTACTAAAAAGAAAATTCGGTTTTCATGAATTTTATGGAGCCAATTGGGATGCCTTATGGGATTGTATGCGCGATGTTTTTGAAGAGGACTCTTATTATATAGAGCTTCTTGGATTTCATTCTATGGAGAACGATTTAAAAGAAGAATGTGAAGTTCTTTTTCAAATTTTCGAACGAGTGGCAAATATAAATCCCAACTTTTCTTATAAAATCATAAGTTAAACTCTATAAGAAAAAAGAAACAGCCTTGTCTCTTAATAAAAAATCCGCATCTTTGGATGCGGATTTTTTATGCACAGAATGGCCGATTATGGTGCATAATTTTAATAAAGAATCTATATTTATAGTATTTATATAAAATATAAAATATATATTGCAATTGTTATGAACATATGTTAGAATGTATGTGTATAACTTTAGATTCTTTGTTTTTGATGTTTTTGTCAAAGGAGGTTTAAATGATGCAATCATTCAAAGACGTTTGGAATAAAGCCCTGCTGATCTTGGAGCAGGACCTGAATCAGACATCATTCAACAGCTGGATCAAAATGATGATCCCGATGAAGATGGAAAACGATACCGCCTATTTTTGCGTAGCGACGGTATTTTTGAAAAAACTAATCGACCAAAAATTTAAAGGCAATATCGAGACCGCCCTTTCGGATGTGATGGGCTTTGACGTTGCGGTGCAGATTATGACCGAGGAGGAAGTTCCCCCGCGGTTTCGGGAGATGGCCCAGCAAAAGACCGACGAAGTTCTTACTGATATCAGCCACGAGGAAGAAGAGGAGCAAATTCGTTCCTTTAATGCGCAGGCCAATCTGACCTTTGATACCTTTGTTATCGGCAAGGAAAATGAATTTGCCCACGCGGCTGCCTTGGCGATTGCCAATAATCCTGCCGGCGCCTATAACCCCTTCTTTCTTTATGGGCATAGCGGCTTGGGTAAGACCCATTTAATTAACGCCATCGCCAATAAGATTCGCGAAAATCATCCCGATACGGTTATTCTTTATGCCAAGGGCGATGAATTTACCAGCGAATTGATTGACGCCATCAAATATAATACCCAGCGGCAATTTAAGCAAAAATACCGCAGCGCCGATATTCTGCTGATGGACGATGTCCAGTTCTTGAGCGGCAGACCTTCCATTCAGGAAGAAATGTTCCATACCTTTGATGCCCTTTATGAAAGCGGCAAGCAAATTATTCTGACCAGCGACCGCCCCCCGCGGGAGATCGCGGTTTTGGAAGAGCGGTTGCAATCCCGCTTTTCGATGGGCCTCATCGCCGATATCCAACCCCCCGAATACGAGACCCGCGTCGCCATCATCAAGCGCAAAGCCGAGCTTTATAATTTGAAGATGCCCGCCGATGTCACCGAGCTGATCGCCACTAAAATCAAAAGCAATGTGCGGGAGCTGGAGGGGACCATTAAGAAGTTAAAGGCATTCAATCAGCTTTGGGGTCAGACCCCCACCATCGCGCTGGCCAAGGATGCGATGGAAGCCATCATCAAGGAAAATGCCAATAACGCCATCACCCCCGAGCAGATTATCGAAAATGTGGCAAGATACCATAATGTCACTGTGGAGCAAATTAAAGGCAAAAAGAAGGATGCGCCGGTGGTCAAGCCCCGCCAGCAGGCCATGTATCTCATTCGGGAGCTGACCCAGCTTTCCCTGCCGGATATCGGCAATGCCATGGGCGGTAAAAATCATACCACGGTCCTCCATTCCATCAAAAAGGTGGAAGAAAACATCCAAAAAGACCCCGCCTTTGCTAAAACCATTGCGGAGTTGACCGAAAATATCAAGAAAACTTATTAACATTTTTTTCGACTTTTTAACAGCCTGATTTTTACACAATGCACAGAGTTATAAACAGTTTACATAATGCTGTTCACTCTTTGTGGATACAATCAGCGAAACCAACAGGAAATCAAAACGCCGTTTTTCGCGCCCCGATGCCGAAAACAACGCTTTTTTACCTTTTGCACAGACCAACAACAACTACTTCATCAAATAGAGAAAAGAAAGGAAATGACGCCATGAAATTTACCTGCGACCGTAATGCTCTCAACGAAGCAATCAATGTGGTCTCCAAAGCGGCAAGTCAAAAATCCACCATCCCTGCTCTGGAAGGAATCTTATTGGAGATTCGCGAAGATGGAATCGTTCATCTGAGCGCTTATGATTTATCGGTTTCCATCTCTTATACATTGGAAGCGGAAGATACCGAAAAGGGAACGGTCATTCTCTCCTCCAAGCTGTTTGGAGAGATTATCCGCAAGCTGCCTTCCTGCCCGGTCACCGTCGAGATCGATAATAAGACCTTTTTGACCACCATCGAAGGCGGGAATGCGCATTTCACCATCACCGGTATGAGCGATGAAAACTTCCCCGAGCTTCCGGATGTTTTATCCGAGGACGGCATTGTTCTTACCTATAATGATTTTCGGACTATGGTGCGGCAGACCATCTTTGCCGTTTCCATTACCGACTTGAAGCCGATTCTGACCGGTGTTCTTTTTGAGCTCAATAAGGACGCGGGCAATGTCAGCGCGGTGGCGGTGGATAATTTCCGCTTGGCGATCCGCAAGGTTCCCTTTGTTCAGGTCAATGGCGGGTTTAACAAGGTTGTTATTCCTTCCCGCGCGCTGAATGAAATGCTGAAAATTCTGCCCGATAGCGAGGAAGAAACTTTAGAAATCAGCAACAGCAAGAATTTCGTTGCCTTCCGTTTCGGCAATGTCAAATTGGTCTCCCGCCTGCTGGAAGGTGAATTTCTGGACTATAAAGCGGCGCTGCCCAAGGAGCATAAATTCTATGTGGACGTCAATGTACGCGAGTTTACCCATATCATCGATCGTGCGGCGTTGATGGCCAATTCCAATATCATCAGCCCCATCCGCTGCAATTTCGATTATGATCGCATCGAGATCAGCACCGTTTCCAATATCGGTAAGTTTTCCGATACCATGCTGACCGAGACCTTCACCGAAAATATGGTGATCGGCTTCAATTATAAGTATATGCTGGCAGCCCTTTCTGCCTGCGATGATGAAGAGATCCGCATCGAGCTGCAAAGCAATCTGGCGCCCATCATTCTGCGCCCCAAGGATAAGGATGATTATCTCTTCTTGGTATTGCCCTTGAGAATGAAGGAATAAAAAATGAATAAATTACTGATTTATGACGAATATATCCGCCTTTGCGACGCGCTGAAATTATGCGGCGAGGCGGAGACCGGCGGAATGGCAAAGTTGATGATCCTCAACGGAGATGTCACCGTCAATGACGAGGTTTGCACCATGAAAGGCAAAAAGCTTCGCGCAGGCGACCGCTTTGCCTTTGATGGCATCGAATACTTAATCGTTCAATGAAGATTCAATCTTTAAGGTTGGAAAATTTCAGAAATTTCAAGGATGAGACCTTTCTCTTCTGCGAGGGGACCAATATTCTGGCGGGCAATAACGCCCAAGGGAAGACCAACTGCATCGAAGCGATCTATTTTTGCTCCTGCTTAAAGAGCTATCGCGTGTTGCGGGAGGAGCAGTTGATTCGCTTCGGGGAAGAGGCGGCGACGGTCACCCTAACCTTCGGGGAAGAAAATCGGCAAGAGCAGCTGCAAATCTTATTCCACCGCAACAGGCCCAAGGAATTTCGCTATAACGGGCTGGTGGTCTCCAGATTGCGGGACCTTTTGGGTTGCTTCCATTCGGTCATCTTCACCCCCGACCATCTGAATTTGATCAAAGAAGGCCCCCATAAGCGCCGCAACTTTTTGGATATGGCGCTTTGCTCGCTGGATCTGAACTATACCGACCAATTATTAAATTACCAAAAAATCATTAAAAACCGCAACGCCCTGCTGCGGCAATGCAAGGAGAATCCCGCGCTGGCGGATATGCTGGAGATTTGGGATGAGAAGCTGGCGCAGGCGGGCGCGTATATCGCCTTCGCGCGCAGGAACTATATCGAGCAGCTTTCGGACTTTGCAAAAGGCTATTATAGCGAAATCTCCGGCGGCGCGGAAAAGCTCAAGCTTATCTACTTAAACCAATTCACCAAAGACGCGGTGACCGAAGAAGATTATCGCCGCCTTATTTTGGATAGGCTCTATAAAATGCGGGAGAACGACCTTGCCATGGGGCAGACCATGAGCGGCATCCATAAGGATGATATCTTGATGCTGCTTTCGGGCAAGAGTATGAAATTCTTTGCCTCCCAAGGGCAGATTCGTTCGGCGGTGTTGGCCATCAAATTGGCGGAAGCTGAATGCATCAAAGCCCGCCAAGGGACCGAGCCTGTTTTATTGCTGGACGATATCCTATCGGAGCTGGACAGTAAGCGCCAAAAATTCATCTTCTCGCGGATGGAAGGGCGGCAGACGATTCTTTCCACCTGCGAGCTGGGCAAAATCCGCAAAAAAGGCGATAAAGTGTTCTTTATTAAAGAGGGCGCGGTGCAGCGGATTCGAGAAAAGGAGTAAAGCGGATGTATCTTCATTTAGGTCAAGATACCCTCATTAAAATTAAAGATATCATCGGCATCTTCGATATGGATAAAGCCACCGTTTCCAAGCGCAGCCGCAATTACCTTTCCGCTAAGGAAAAAGAAGGCAAACTTTATAATGTTGCCACCGACCTTCCCAAATCCTTCATTGTCTGCAATCGGGATGGGGAAGAGATCGTTTATATATCGCAGCTTTCACCGCAAACGTTGATGAAACGCTGCAAATTCATTCAGAAAATAAGTTACATTTAAAGATAAGGAGAAATGAAAATGGATCAGCAAAAAGTCACCAATCAATACGACGAATCCTCGATTCAGGTATTGGAGGGGCTGGAAGCCGTTCGGAAAAGACCGGGTATGTATATCGGATCGACCTCGATCCGCGGACTGCATCACTTGGTGTATGAAATTGTGGATAACTCCATCGATGAAGCGTTGGCGGGGTATTGCGATACCATCCGAGTATCCATTCTGCCCGGCAATATCATCGAGGTAGAGGATAATGGGCGGGGTATCCCTGTCGGCATCCATCCCAAGATGGGCATCCCTACCGTCGAAGTGGTCTTTACCGTTCTCCACGCAGGCGGTAAATTTGGCGGCGGCGGATATAAGGTCTCCGGCGGTCTGCACGGTGTTGGCGCTTCGGTCGTCAACGCCCTTTCGGAATGGCTGGAGGTCGAGGTTAAGGACGGCCAGCACGTCTATGCCCAGCGGTATGAGCGGGGCCATAGCGGTTCCTCTTTGCAAAAGATTGGGGATACCACCGAAAAGGGGACCAAGGTGCGCTTTTTGGCCGATGACCAAATCTTCGAGACGCTGGAATATGAATATGATGTGCTCTTAAAGCGCCTTCGTGAGCAGGCGTTCCTCAATGCAGGCTTGAAGATCGTCTTTGAAGACCTGCGGGGCGAAGAGAAAAAGAGCAAGACCATGTGTTATGAAGGGGGTATCAAGGAATTTGTTACCTACCTGAATAAAAATAAAGAGCCGCTCCATGAGGAGATCATCTATGTATCGGGCATGAAAAATACCTCCATGGCAGAGATTGCCATGCAGTATACCACCCGCTATGATGAGACCCTCATCTCCTTTGCCAACGATATCAATACCACCGAAGGCGGTACCCATGAATCGGGCTTCAAGAGCGCACTCACCCGCGTCATCAATAGCTACGCAAGAAAGTATAACTATCTCAAAGAAAAGGATAGCAACCTTTCCAGCGACGATGTCCGCGAGGGCTTGACGGTGATTATCAGCGTCAAGGTGGAAGAAGCGCAGTTTGAAGGTCAGACCAAGACCAAGCTGGGCAATTCCGAGGTGCAGGGTCTGGTCAGCTCCATCGTTTCGGATAAGCTGATGGAATTCTTTGAAGAGAATCCCAAGACCGCCAAGACCATCATCAGCAAGGCGGTCTCCGCATCCCAAGCCCGCGAGGCGGCAAGAAAGGCGAGAGAGCACGCAAGAAAGAGCGCCCTTTCCACCTCTATGAGCCTGCCCGGTAAGCTGGCGGATTGCCAAAGCAAGGATAATAAATATACCGAAATCTATATCGTCGAGGGTGATTCGGCGGGCGGCTCCGCCAAAGAGGGCCGCGATCGGAAATTCCAAGCCATCCTTTCCCTTTGGGGTAAGATGCTCAATGTGGAAAAATCCCGACTGGACAAGGTGTATAATAACGATAAATTGCAGCCGGTCATCGCCGCGCTGGGTACCAATATCGGCGCCGATTTCGATATCGAAAAGCTGCGCTACGGCAAAGTCATCATCATGGCCGATGCCGACGTGGACGGCGCCCATATCCGCACCCTGCTGCTGACCTTCTTCTTCCGCTTTATGCGCCCGCTGGTGGAGGGCGGCTATGTCTATACCGCGGTTCCGCCCCTTTATAAGCTGGTCAAGGGCAAGGAGACCCGCTACGCTTATTCCGATGCCGAGCGGGATGCTATCTCCGCCGAATTGCGCGGGGAAGACGGACGCGGCAAGGTGGAAATCAGCCGCAATAAGGGTCTTGGTGAAATGGACGCTACCGAGCTTTGGGATACAACCATGAACCCCGAGACCCGAACCCTCAAGCAGTTCACCATCGGTGATGCCATCGCTGCCGACGAGACCTTCTCCATTCTGATGGGCGAAAAGGTGGAGCCGCGGCGGTTGTTCATCGAGCAAAATGCAAAATATGTTAATAATCTGGATGTATAAGGAGGTGCGTTTCCATGGCTAAACACGATCAGTTTGATGCTTCGGCATATGAAAACCAGGTCATTGTCCCTGTCGATCTGGAAAAAGAAATGAAGGAAGCCTATATCGACTATTCCATGTCGGTTATCGTTGGGCGCGCGCTGCCCGATGTCCGCGATGGATTGAAGCCGGTTCATCGGCGCATCCTTTATGCAATGTATGAAGATAATCTCACCAGCGATAAACCCTTCCGTAAGTCCGCCACCTGCGTCGGTGACGTGCTGGGTCGCTATCATCCCCATGGGGATGCTTCGGTTTATGATGCGCTGGTCCGCTTGGCGCAGCCCTTCTCGCTGCGCTATCCCTTGGTGGAAGGCCACGGCAACTTCGGTTCCATCGACGGCGACCCCGCCGCGGCCTATCGTTATACCGAGGCAAGAATGAGCAAAATCTCCAATGAGATGCTCAAGGATATTGAAAAGGATACCATCGATTGGGATCCCAACTTTGATGAGACCCGCAAAGAGCCTCGCGCCCTGCCCTCTCGCTTCCCCAACCTGCTGGTCAACGGCAGTACCGGTATCGCGGTCGGTATGGCGACCGATATCCCGCCCCATAACTTGAATGAGGTGGTGGAAGGCACCATCGCGGTTCTGGATAATCCCGAAATCGAAATTGATGAGCTTTGCGACATCATCAAAGGCCCCGATTTCCCCACCGGCGCCATCATTATGGGCCGCAGCGGTATTCGCAACGCTTATCGCACCGGCCGCGCCAAGATTTATGTCCGCGCCCGCGCCGAGATTGAGGAATGGAGAGACGATAGATACAAGATTGTCGTCACCGAAATTCCTTATATGGTAAGAAAAGCGGCATTGATCGAAAAGATTGCCGATGAGGTCAAGACCGGCCGCATCGAAGGCATCTCCGATATCCGCGACGAAACCGATAAGGACGGTCTGCGGTTTGTGGTGGAACTGAAAAAGGATGCCAATCCGCAGGTCATTTTGAACCAGCTTTATAAATATACCGAAATGCAGTCCACCTGCTCCATTATTATGCTGGCGCTGGTCAACGGCGAGCCCAAGATCTTAAACCTCAAGCAGATGCTGGAGGAATATATCGGGCATCAAAAGAATGTTATCCGCCGCCGTACCGCCTTTGAAATTAAAAAGGCAGAGGCCAGAGCCCATATTCTGGAAGGCTTGCTCAAAGCCATCGACCATATCGACGAAGTCATCTCCATCATTCGCGGCAGCAAGCATATCGCCGATGCCAAGGAGCAGCTGATGAACCGCTTCGGGCTGGATGAGATTCAAGCGCAGGCGATCGTCGAGATGCGCCTTGGTCAGCTCTCCGGCTTAGAACGGGAAAAATTGGAGACCGAATATAAGGAAATCACCGCCAAGATCGCCGACCTGAAGGATATCCTTGCCAACGATTATCGTGTGGTCAACATCCTGAAGGAAGACCTGACCGAGATTGCTCGTAAATTCGGCGATTCCCGCCGTACCGAGATCGGAAACGGCGAGGTCGGGCTGGAGGATGAAGACCTGATTCCGGTGGAAGATTGCATCTTCACCATGACCGAAGCGGGCTATATCAAGCGCCAGCTGACCGATACCTATAAGGCGCAGCACCGCGGCGGCCGCGGCATCACCGGTATGAAGACCAAGGAAGCGGATGTGGTCAAGAGCCTGTTTGCCGCCTCCACCCACGATACGATTTTGTTCTTCACTACCTTGGGTCGTGTCTATAAGCTCAAGGGCTACGAAGTACCCGAAAGCTCCCGCACCGCCAAGGGGACCAATGTGGTCAACCTCTTGCCGCTGATGAGCGGGGAGAAGGTCAACGCCATGATTCGTGTGGAGAACTTCGAGCAGGAAGGCTATCTGGTCATGGCCACCCGCAACGGTACCGTCAAAAAGACTGCCCTTGCCGATTATTCCAATATCCGTAAGAGCGGTGTTATCGCCATTTTGCTGGACGAGGGCGACGATTTGATTAGCGTCCATCTCACCACCGGCGAGGATAACCTGGTCATCGCCTCCCACGAAGGCAAAGCCATCCGCTTCCCCGAAAGCGATGTCCGCGCCATGGGCAGAGTCACCCGCGGTGTCCGCGGTATCAAGCTCAATGAGGGCGATTATCTGATTGGAATGTGCTTGGAGCGGGAAGGTGCGCAGTTGTTGACCATCACCGAGAACGGCTACGGCAAGCGGACCCCCACCGAGGAATACCGCCTGCAGACCCGCGGCGGTAAGGGTATCGGCAACTACAATATTACCGAAAAGACCGGTAAGATTGCCTCCATTCTGATGGCGGAAGAAGGGGAAGATCTGCTGCTGGTCACCAGCGGCGGCATCATCCTGCGGACCAAGATCGAGGAAATTTCCTCCCTCAGCCGCACCACCCAGGGTGTGCGTGTGGTGAAATTGGGCGAGGGCATCAAAGTCATCGATATTGCGTCCGCCGCGCGGGAAGAGGAAGAGGAAATCTCCGACCAACCCGAAGAGGAATAAGAACAAGTCCACAAATCGTGGAATAAATACAACATAAGGTTCTATTCAATTTGACAGGCGTTTGTTATAATTTTAATATCTATAAATATCTGTTCTAAAGGGAGGACAACGATATGGCAAAGAAGTCGACCCGTGTGTTGAGCTTCATCCTTTCGGCATTGCTGCTGGTATCTATGTTGCCGGTGGTTTCTTTGGCGGAAGAAGCAAAGTATTATACTTTTGACGAAGCAGCGACCACAAAGAACTACTATAATAAGTTGGATTTTACCGCTTTGGTAGGTCCTGCAAATCAAGGGGAAACCCAAAATGTCTTCATTATCGACTACGATTGGAAATATAAGCAAGGCGAGGAACCCAAAAGTGTCAACTTTGTGTTCCGCGGCGAAAAGATTACCGAGACCTATAGTGCAAAGCGCCATATGGCGAGCATTTCCAATGCGGTAAAATATGTCACCGATAATGGAATTAAAAAACCGGTCTTTATTCTCACCGAGGGTGTCTATGAAGAAACCTTGAAGATGGTCAACGGCTTTACCGTTCTGGGTCCCAAGGCGGGCATAAACCCCAATGTTCCCAATGCCGACCCCACCAAGGAATGGGCGTTGAGCAGCGACCGCAAGCTTCCCACCAATTCCAAAACCAACGGCGAGGCGGTCTTCCGTGTTGCCGATGCCGGCAGCAGTGGAATGCATTCCATCAACGGCGACAATAGCTCGGTCGGTACGCAAGACTATATTATCGACGGTGTGGTCTTCCAGGGCAACGGCACCGGTGTGGCGGATGAAGCCTCCAAAGGATCCGGTACCAGAAACTGGTATATCCAAAACTGTATCTTCGACGACTGTCATTCTATGGGCGGCCGCGGCGGCGCGGTTGGTCTGAGCTTCGACCGTCGTTCCACCCAGACTTATGCCAAAAACCTGTATGTCAGCAACAGCTACGTCATCAATCAAAACACCAAACAGCTCTATTCCGGCCACGCCACCTCGGTCCATTTCAACGGCGTATCGGTGCAGAACAGTTACTATTCGTTGTGTGCCAAAATTCAATGTTTGCAATGGCAAGGTCAAACCACAGAAGTGACCAACTGCCATTTCTGGAACGAGAAGGATACCGAGCGTGACGGCATCTATTTCCCGGTGACCTGGGATAATTATTGCAACTCCGGTGTCGGTACCGATGACGCAGCCTTCTCTGCCCTCTTCCGCAACAACTCCTTCTACCACGTAAACAGATCGGGCGATCCGCTCATTCAATTCGGTGTGGCGGGCAATACCAATGTCATCGTCGAAGAGAACATCTTTATCTCCGAAGAAGGCGGAAAGGCCAGATCTCCCATTGATGTAAAATACATCACCGTAGACGGTAAGGTTACCCATAACGGCATCGGTCAGACCATCAACGATGTCCGCACCGTCGCCGTAGTAAGCAACACCGGTGACTATAAGTTGACCAACGAACAGTTTATGGTCCGTAACAACACCTTTGTCGGTTCGGAATTTATGACCTTGCCCAACATCGGCAACAACACAAATAAAGAAACCGCGGTGGAGCTGCTGGGCAACCTCTATCTGGAGAAACTGGGCGATAAAAACGGTCAAATGATCGATCCCTATGTGGAAGGCGCCAAGATTTATAATAAGTGGGTCTGGCTGGATGCCGACCGTACTGTGGCTTCTTCCGAGATTGTGGAAGAAGATGTCTCCATCACCAGCGGCGGTCAGCCGGTGGAAAAGAACGGTTATGAACTCTATCTTCTCGCCGGTCCCAAGGAATATAAAAAGCTGATTGAAGTTACCTGCAGCGTAGAAAAAGAAAACCATGCTCGTGTCTATCAATCCGATGCAAATTGGACCAAGGGCGAGGAAATCAGCCTTAAAAACAAAGCATACGAGCTGAACACCGAGCAGAGAACGAACTACTTTATCGTGTCCATCACATCGAAGGACCAGCGTACCGAGCTGAACTATAAGCTCACCGTCGAACGTGAACCCAATCCGGATGCGCAGTTGAACGATGTCCTTCCTCAAAGCGCGGTCCTTTCCGCGTCCAATGATGGAATTACCTATAATTATAACGTCGGCTTTGATGTTAAAAACTTTGCCTTCAAGCTGGATACCGCTGCCAACGCCAAGGTGGCGGTCTGGAGCGATACCAAGCTCGACCCCGATGCCAACGGTGTCTATACCACCGCTGACTTGGGCGTCGAAACCGAAAAGACCTATCAGATTTTTGTCTACGACGGAAGCGATTTAGAGAAAAAAGAAATTTTCTATCTGAATATTACCCGCGCAGAAAATACAGAGACCGAGCTGCTGGATGTTCAGGCACCCGAAGCTTCGGCCATTACCTCGGAAGGAAATGCCTTTAATGTGAAGGTCCCCTCCAATGCAAAAGCATTGAATTTGAGCCTGACCATTTCCGAAGGAGCAAGAGTGGAGGTCCTCGACCCCATCTATCAACTGCCGATGACCGCCAAAAACGGTGTCTTCACCATCAACCCTGTTCTGGGCGGGAAGAACGCCTATGTGGTCACTGTCTATTCTCAGGACGGTGAGCAGCAGCAGGAATGGGCAATCGTTGTCGATCGCGAAGCCAAGACCGGCTGCGAGCTGCTGGGCATCGCCGGAACTGAAAAAATCGGCAATATGTATGTTGCCTATACCGCAAACAAAGAATTTTTGATCAGCGCGACCATTTCGGAAGGCGCGACTTATCAGATCTTCACCGACCCTGCCTGCACCCAGCCCGTCTCTTCTCCCAGAGTCCAGCTGACTGCGACCACCAATAATTTCTGGGTCAAGGTCTTTGCGGAGGATACCGCTTATACTTCCGACCCCGTCAAGGTTCTGATTAATACCTATGCAGATACCACCGAGCCGGAGAACACCCCTGTCAAGCTGCCGATGAGCGATGATGGCATCCTCGGTGTCACCGGCGGTCAGTTTGATGAGAATGTGGTGGTGGTCCCCTTAGCGCCCGAGACCGAGAGCTATACCTTCCGTGTCCAAGGGTTCGATGATTATGTGGCGCGGGTCTATTCCGATAAGAGCGAAACCCCGATGCGCCCTGCCAATTCTGTCGACCTCACCTTGGATTCCGGCAGAACAATCCTTTATGTCACCGCCACCAAGGGAACCGGCGCGAACAAGATCGTAAAAGAGTATACCGTCTATATCGTTGCTCCCAGAACCTATCAGTATACCGATAAGCAGACCGATTGGGCTGCAGACTATATTGCCGAGGTCGGCGCAAACGGTTGGGGCTTGATGAAGGGCTATACCGATGGCTCCTTCGGCGGCGATAATCTGCTGACCCGCTATGAAATGGCAGCGATGATGGTGCGTGTATCCGGCGCCAATGTCCATCTCTATGCCGCAGCGAGAAATCCCTTCTCCGATGCCATCGCCGAATGGGCGCTGGGCTATGTCAAGGCCGCTTCCCGCATGGGTATGATTAACGGCTATGAGGTCACCGGCGAAGAAGGCACAACCACCTTCGAATTCCGTGGCGCTAATAATTCCACCAGAAGCGAGTTCTTCCGCGTCTTCACCAATGCGGTGCTGGGCGTCGATGTGGATAAGTATTATGAAGCCAATTATAAGAATATCGATAAGGCTGTCGAAAAGCTGGAGCTTGCCGACTTGGATGCCATTGCCGATTGGGCAAAGCCCGCAGTTTATACTGCCGTTTATATGAACTTAGTGCAGGGCGACCATAATAAGAAGGTCAATCCCGAATCCAATGTCACCAGAAACGAAGTCGCGGTTGTTCTGGGCAGATACTATGATATCTTAGAAGGAACCCCCGTCTGGGCATAAACTCAAATAATGGAAAAGCAGTGTGGAAATTCCACACTGCTTTTTTTATGCTTCTTCGGTTGCTTTTCGGCGCGGGAATTGGTATAATGATTATATATGACAAAAATTTGAGAGGAATGTTTATGAAGCGAATTATTTCTACTCTTTTAATCCTTATGATGATGCTCCCCCCGATGGTGTTGCCTGCCGAGGCGGCGACATTGGTGCAAGCCGATTCGGTGGTCCGTATTACCGCCGATAAGGCGGTGGCGGCGGTCGGAGATACGGTGACCGTAACTGTAGCGTTTGAAAACATTTCTGCTTGCGGCGCGGTCGATTTTAACTTGGTCTACGATACGGAATATCTGCAGGAACCGGCAAAAAGCGATGTCACTATGAATATTGGAGGGATCGTAAAAGATAGAAATCCCGCCTATATTGTCGATGCGCAGACCTCCCAAGAATACGTGGGTCGGCAAGCGGTGAAGGTGGTTGCTGCGGGCGATTCAAACTGCTTAAAAGGGAGCAGCGGGACTCTTTTTACCGTCAAGTTCAAGGTAAAGAAAGAAGCGCCTGCTCCGGGAATTCCCTTGGAGTTTTTTGGCACCTTTAATAATCTCTACAGCAATCGGGATATGCGCAATACCGTCCAAGTGGTCAATACCCATATTGCCACCGCCAATCCGACCAAAACGGTAACCGCGGTCACCCTTCCCCAGGACAAGGGGCCGACCAAGACCCAATATGTGCAGGGGCAGGCGCTGAATTTGGAAGGCGGCCGCCTTTTGGTCACCTATAGCGACAAATCCACCCAAGAGGTGCATCTATCCTTGGCGCAGGTCACCCAATACAACTTTAATGCGCTGGGAACCCAGACCGTCAAGGCGAAGTATGCGGGCAAAGACGTCTCTTTCGACATCCAAACCGAAGCGTCGGCGCTTTCCTCCATCTCAATCGGTCAGGTGCCGACAACGCTTGAATATATCCAAGGAAAAACAGCGAAGTTAGATGAGAGCGGCGGCGTCCTGCTGCTTTATTATACCGGCGGCATTGTTAAGACCTTGGATATCTCTGATTCTTCGGTCACCCTATCCGGCTATAATAAGGATGCGTTGGGCGTTCAGAAGATCAAGGTGCAGTATGGCGGCTTTGAAACCGAATATAAGATCGCGGTGGTGAAAAAAGCCATCAGCGATATCGATGTCCGCACCCCGATGGTCTGCGAAACCTGCGGGGTGGATACCTTGGACGCGTTCAAATTAATTCAGGCGGCAGATAAAAGTGTCGACCCCTATTCTATGAAATTCAGCGAACGGCTGGAATATATCGGGGATGCCGACAATCATGTGGTCTGCGGCTCCAATGGCTGCCAAGGAACGACCTTCACCCCAAAAATGAAGATGGTCTATTTTGTTGGCGAACCCTTCGATGTGGGAAATGCCAAACTGTTTGTCACCTATTCCGGCGGCACCACCGAAGAGATCGATATGACCTTGGATATGGTGGATTTCAAGAACACCATCGCGACCACCCAAAACGTGGAGGTGGCCTATGGAGCGCAATGGATGTTGATCAAAAACGTCCGAACCAGAAAAAAAGAAGCCACCGGAATCACCGTTGTGCAAGAACCCAAGACCCAATATGTGCAGGGTCAATCCTTTGACCCCACCGGCGGCATCGTCCATATTAAATATGATGATGGCTCGGAAGTAGACCTCCCGATGAACCACGCGGATGTCCGATTCTATTATAGCGGGATGAATGAGCTGGGCGAACATAGAGTCACCGTTTTTTATGAAAGCCAGCAAACCTACTTTAAGATCAAAGTCATTGCGCGGGCGGTGCAATCCATCGCCGTCGCCGAAGATGCAAAATCGACCTATATCCAAGGGGAAGAGCTGAATCCGGATACCAAACTATATGTAACATACAACGATGGCGAGACAGAAACCGCCTATCTCAGAAACGCAACCGTCACCGGCTATAAACCCAACCAAATCGGACCGCAGCGGGTGACAGTCACTTATGGGAAGCAGAAATTTGAATGGCCCGTCACTGTGGCAGAAAAAGTGGTGACCAAGCTGGAATTGGTCGGGGCACCTCCCGCCACCATCTTGGAAGGCTTGGATTTAAACCTTGAACATTGCACCCTCACCGCCACCTATAACGATGGCGAGGTGAAACCGAATATCCCCATCACCCCCGATATAATCAAGACCTTTAATAAAAATCAGCCCGGAGAGCAGACCGTTACCCTAATCTATGAAGGAGGAAACTTCTCCTTTAAGATTACCGTCATTGAAAAAGAAGTCGTAAAGGTTGAGGTCCTTCAAGAACCCGACCAAACCGAGTATCTGGAAGGCAAGGATACCGCCTTGAATTTGGCGGGCGGGGAAATCTTGGTTACCTATAACAATGAGAAAACCGAGCCGCTGGCGATGGATGCTAAGGGGGTCACCGTTTCGGGCTATGACCCCAATAAGGTCGGCGAGCAGACCGTTACCGTTACCTACGGCGAAAAATCAGCCACCTTTAAAGTGAATGTCCGCGCCAAAACAGCGACGAGCATTAACGTATCGACCAAGCCCAAGACCGAATATTTGGAGGGCAAGGATACCGCGCTGAATCTGGCGGGCGGAAAGCTCACCGTTGAATATGATAATGGAAAATCGGAAACAATCAACCTTACCGACCCGCTGGTAACAGTCAGCGGCTTTAAGAAGGAGATCGGTACTCATACCATTAAGGTCACCTATCAAGGGCTTCAAACGAGTTTCCATATTGAGGTAAAAGCCAAAGAGATCAGCGGTATCGCCCTCGCTGCGATGCCGACCAAGACCCTCTATCGCCAAGGGGTGGAGAAATTTAATCCCGCAGGCGGTAAACTGACCGTTTTCTATAATAATGATACCAAAGAGACGGTAGATCTCTCCGCAGCCACCATCCGCGGATTTTCCAATCTCTTTGCGGGGGATATCACCCTCACCGCCACCTATGAGGGCTATACCGTCGAGCTGACAGTGATGATTCTTGCGGAGAATCCCTTTAAGGACGTTCAAAAAACCGATTATTTCGAGACACCGGTCCTTTGGGCGGTGACCAAGGGCATCACCAACGGAATCGATGCCACGCAATTTGCTCCCGATGCGAATTGCACCCGCGGCCAGATTGTCACCTTCCTCTGGCGCGCGGCAGGAGAGCCTGCGCCGAAATCCGCCAAGAATCCTTTTAAGGATGTCAAAAAGGGCGAGTATTATTATAATGCTGTCCTTTGGGCGGTGGAAAACGGCATCACCAACGGGATGGATGCCACCCATTTTGCCCCCGATGCCACCTGCACCCGCGGGCAGGTTGCCACCTTCCTCTGGCGCGCGGCAGGGAAGCCTGCGCCTGCATCCACCCAAAATCCCTTTGTTGATATTAAGAAGGGCGAATATTACTATGATGCCGTCCTTTGGGCGGTGGAAAACGGCATCACCAACGGGATGGGCGATAATAAATTTGCGCCGAACACAACTTGCACACGCGGCCAGATCGTCACCTTCCTCTACCGCGCATACAAATAAAACCGATGAAATCGGCGCAGACCGACAAGAATAATGTAGGGACCTCTGAAAAGAGGTCCCTTTTTTATGTCTTTTCCGTTTTTTTACCGTTCGGCATATCATTATATAGCCGAAGGTAAAAGAAACGAAAATCTGCATCCGATTTGAACGGTTTTAAAGAGAGAAGGAAAATATTAAAAAATGAAAAGAAGATACCCCAAATCATTTGGGGTTGCGACTCCTCCCGCTGCCCTTTGGCAGATGAAGGGAGCAGGTTAGCAGGTGCCGCAACACGAAAAATATCGAGTAAACAACGGATTGCGATGAATTTTTCGATGTTGCAAACGGATTGTACCAATTCATTTGGTACGGCAAACACAAATGAATTGTGTTTTTTTGCCCAAAGGATTCGTCTGCACAAATGAATTGTGAACAAAGCGTACCAAATGAATTGGTACGGAAAACATACAAATGATTTGTATGTCTGGACAAATGAATTGTGCAACGAAACACAAATGAATTGTGTGTCGAAACACAAATGATTTGGGTCAATGGCATTTTTCGCCATTGCTTTTTGCCAAAAGATTTGATATGATAATATTAATAAAAGAAAGGAAGGTAAACCAATGAAACGAATTATTTCTTGTTTACTGATTATTGTTCTGCTGGCGGTTGCCATCCCCGCATCCGCGGCAGCGGATAAAACCGCGCGTTTGGTGCTGGATGCGCCTTATGGCGTGGTCGGGCAGGAGCTGGAAGTCAAAATCCGCGTGGAAAACATCATCGACTGCGGTATTTTTGGTATAGGTTTGAAGTATGACCACACGGTATTGAAGCCGACCGACTTTGTCAAAGGTTTAAACGTGGGTGAATTCATCTCCGAAGAGAAGGAAAAGGGCACCTACGCCATTGCCTGGATGATTGAGAATTTGGATAAGCCGCTCAACGGCGATGTGGTCTTCGGCACCTTGAAATTCAAGGTATTGAAGAATGTCAATTCCGTCGCGCTGAAGGTTGGCGATGTGCAGATCGCTTCTACAACCGAAGATCTCCAACCGGTCACCTATGAGAATGCGATCATTCCTTTATACAAGAACCACACCTTTACCGATATCACCGCCGATTGGTATAAGGAAGCGGTGCTGTTTGCCTTCAATAATGATTTGATGAACGGCGTGGGCAGCAATAAGTTTGATCCCGATGGTGCCACCACCCGCGCGATGCTGGCGGCCATCCTTAATCGCCATGCAGGGGAGCCTGTTGCGATTGCTGCATCTCCCTTTACCGACCTGACCCAGATTTGGTATAGAAACGCAGTCAACTGGGCGTTTGAAAAAGAGATTGTAAACGGTGAAAGTGCAACCCTTTTCGCGCCGGACAAAAATGTGACCCGCGAGCAGATTGCAACCATGATGTATCGCTATGCGAAATACGATAAAAAGGATGTCTCCCAAAAGAAGAGTTTGACTTCCTTCCCCGATAGCAAAAAGGTCAGTTCTTGGGCAAAAGAAGCGATGGAATGGGCCTATGCCGAAGGATTGATCACCGGAAATAAGATCAACGGCAAGGTGCTGCTGGATCCGCAGGGCAATGCCACCCGCGCACAAATTGCCACCATCCTGATGCGGTATATTAAGAACGCTGCCGAGAAATAAGATGAAGAAGTTTCTCTCATTTATTTTAATTTTTGCGCTGCTTTTGGGCGGCTGCGCGGCACCGGAACCGCCCGCGCCGGTTTATGATGAGGCGCCTGCCCTATCGGAAAAAGGCATCACCATCGAAGGGGTCGCCCTTTCGGGGGTCTATAGCGATGGGCAGACCGACTATCTTTGCCTGCAGGAGTTTGCCGATGCGCTGGGCGGATCGGTGGAGATCGCGGAGCAAGATCAATCGTTTATCGCCCGCCTGACCTTGGGCGAAAATATCCACACCTTTGCCGAAGGCAAGCGGTACGACGGCGCAAAATGGTATCAACCCAAGGACGATTTCACCCCCTTGCTGCAAGGGTACCACCTCTTTGAAGATGCCGAAAAAAACCACACCTATTATACCGCCTATCCCTTGGCGGAAGATGTGGCAGAGGGCAAAGAGGTTCCCATCCTGATGTACCACGCGGTAGGCGATGATTGCTGGGGAATCCCCGCGCTGTTTGTCTCCCCAAAAAAGTTGGAGGAGCAGCTGCAGTATCTAAAGGATAACGGCTATACCACCGTCACCTTTGAGGATTTCGACCGCCTTGGTCAGATCGAAAAACCGGTGATGCTGACCTTCGATGATGGGTATAGCGATAATTATACCGAGCTGTTCCCCCTGCTCCAAAAATATCAAGCCAAAGCGACCATCTTTCTGATCTACGATAAGCTGGACCAGTTGCCCTATTATCTCACCCGCGAACAGGTGCTGGAGATGGATCAGTCGGGGCTGGTCTCCTTCCAGAGCCATACCATGACCCACCGCGATCTGGATACCCTGGATGAAGAGCAGCTGCAATATGAGCTGGCGCAATCCAAGCTGGAGCTGACGCGGCTGCTGCAAAAGGAAGTCTTTGTCATCGCATATCCCACAGGGAAATGGAGCGAAAAATCCATAAAGATTACCAAGGAGCAGTATCAATTTGGTCTGCTCTCCCGCGGCGGCACCTATGAGAGCGGCGACGACCGCGCCAAGGTCTCTCGCTACTATGTCAGCCGCTATACCGAGCTGAATGAATTTAAAAATATGATCGATTAAAAAAGTCCAAGGCTATGCCTTGGACTTTTTTGCGCCTTGGAATACTTGCTCGGCAAGCCCCAACAATCCGATCAGATTGGGGATCGCCATCAGAGCGCAGAAGATATCCGCCAAGTTCCAGACCGCCTCGGCGGTGAGAAAGGTGCCGCCAAAGAGCAGCGCCAAGAAAAGAATCCGAAACCAAAGAACGCAATGGTTGCGGCAGGGGAGCAGGTAGCGCAGGCTTTGCTCCCCATAAAAACTCCAGCCGATGATGGAGCAAAACCCGAAAAAGAGCAGGCAGACCATATATAAAAAGGAAAGCAGCCCATCGGGCAGCGGCAGGCGGCGCAGGGCATAAAGGGTAATGCCCGCCCCCGAAAGGGAGGGGATCTTCCAGGCATCGGTCAAAATCACCGCATAGCCGGTGAGGGTACACATTAAAACCGTATCCAAAAAGGGACCCAGCATGGAGATTAACCCCTGCTTGGAAGGGTCGTCGGTGCGGGCAGAGGCGGCGGCGATGGGGTCGGAGCCCATCCCCGCTTCGTTGGAAAAAATCCCCCGCCCCAAGCCAAAGCGGATGGCTTTTTGCAAGGTGATGCCTGCCGCCGCGCCCAAGGTCGCCTTTGGCATAAAAGCCGAATGAAGAATCAGCGCGGTGGCGGCAGGTAACTGCCGCCAATGGAGCAAAATCAACCAAAGGGTCAGTCCGGTATAGAGAATCGCCATAAAGGGTACCGCCAAGGTCGCCACCGAGGCGATGCGGCGGATGCCGCCTGCCAGAACCAACCCCACCAGCGCGGTGGTCAGCGCGCCCGCAATCAGCGCAGGGATATTGATTGAACCGCCGAAAAGGGGAAGGTTGTGCTGCTTTTGAGGGTCAAAAAAATCCTGCGCGGCGTCCACAATGCCGTTGATCTGAGAGGTGGTTCCCATCGAGATCAGGCAGGTAACAACGCAAGAGAGGGCAAAGATCCGCGCCAAAAAAGGGCGGCGCAGCCCCAATTCCAGATAAAGAAATGGCCCGCCCAAAAAGGCGCCGTCTTGGTTGCGGCGGCGGTAGCGCACCGCTAAGTACCCTTCGGCATATTTGGTCGCCATCCCGAAAAAGGCGGCGACCATCATCCAAAAAAGCGCGCCCGGCCCGCCGGCGGTGATGGCGGTTGCCACCCCAATGATGTTGCCGGTACCTAAGGTCGCCGCCAGCGAGGTGCATAGCGCGCCCAGCGGGGAAACATCCCCTTGCCCCTCGCCATCGCTGCGCAGGGCCGCCCGAAAGGCGGCTTTGAGCTTTCGCAGCGAAAGCCAGCGGGTGCCGATGGTGAAATAGATCCCCGTCCCCAAGACCAAAAGCAGCATCCAAGGTCCCCAGAGCAATTCTGCAGTTTTTTCCAAAAAGAGTGCCATTGCATAGCCTTTCCTTATAAAAAATAAAAAGGTTGTAGAAAAACGATCATTTTCTACAACCTGTATATAATTTAGATGTATAATCCGCCGTTGGGAGCCAGCACCTGCCCTGTGATCTGCTCCTGCTCCGCCAGAAAGAGAATGGCCTTGGCGATATCCAGCCCTGAGCAAAGCGAGCCGGTTGGGATGGATTTTTTTAACTCTTCTCGATCCAGATTCTGCAGCATTTGGCTTTCCACAATGCCGGGGGCAACGCAGTTGACGGTGATGCCCGAGGGCGCCAATTCCTTGGCCAGCGCCTTGGTGAAGCCGATCAACCCCGCCTTGGCGGCGGAATAGGAAACCTCGCAGGCACCGCCGGTCTGCCCCCAGACCGAAGAGATATTGATAATTGCACCGCTCTTTTTTTGGAGCAGGTGGGGGAGCAGCAGCCGCGTCAGCGCCATATGGGAGAGCAGATTGGTCTGCAAGACCTGCTCGATGGATGCGGCAGACTCCTCTTGAAACTCTTTATAATGGGCTGCGCCGAAATTATTGACCAGCAGATCGATGCTGCCGCAGTTCTCCAGCGCAAAATCGATCAGCCCTTGGCGGGTTTGCTCTTGGCAAAGATCCCCTTGAAAGAGATGCACCTTGCCGCCCATGGCTGCAAGATCTTCCAAAAGATTTTTGGCTGCCTTTTCGTTTTTATGATAGGCCAGCACCACCTGCCATCCTTGGCGCACCGCCCAATAGGCGGTCATACTGCCGATGGCACCGCTGCCGCCGGTGATGATTACAGACTTCATTTTATCACTTCCTTATAGATATATTCTAATGTATTTTTGTTTAGAAGACAAGATTTAATTGAAAAATCCGCTAAATTCGTGTATATTAGAAATAGATTAAGGTAACAAGAGTAATCCGAACCTGCCTCAAAGCAGGATATTTCGGTGCTTTTCGTCCATTTTTCCTTGATAGGCGACAGCCTATCTTCAAAAAAGATGAACAAAAATCCCTCGAAATCTCCTTGCTTTGAGGTCGGAGATTTTAAAAAGAGCGGATTTGTGTTCAAGTGCAAAACGCAGCCAATGCTTATTGCAGTGGCGAGTATTTTAACGATGACTGAGCGAAAATCCGCCTTTTTAAAACAAGGCTCGGATTACTCTTGTTACCTTAAAAAGAAAGGAGTTTTTTATATGAATACACCCATTAAGCAGTTATACGGCATTGGCGCGACCCGAGAAAAACTCCTTTTGAAATTGGGGATTGAAACTTATGGCGATCTGCTTCGGTGCTATCCCCGCCGCTATGAAGATCGGTCGGTGGTGATTCCCATCGACGAAGCGGTAATGCATATGGGCGAACCCATCAGCATTGTCGCCACCGTAGTGGGCGTTCCCGAAGAGCGCCGCATCCGCGGCGGGCGGATCTTGAGCCGCTTCACAGTGGAGGATGCGTCGGGGCTGATGACGCTGACCTATTTTAATAATCCTTATATTAAAGATAAACTCAAGGTGGGCAAAACCTTTAATTTTTATGGGGTCTGCGACCCCAAGATGCTGCTGCATATGGTGGCGCCCCAAGCGGAAGAGCTGAAGGCGGGGGAATCCCCCCGCATCCTGCCCGTCTACCCGCTGACCGCGGGGCTGAACCAGCCCCAGATGCGCCGCTGGGTGGGGCAGGCGATGGCGCGTTTGAAGGGCAAGCTGCCCGATCCGCTGCCCGAGCGACTGCGGGAAAAATATCATCTTGCCGAACTCAATGAGGCTCTGCAGGCGATCCATTTCCCCAAAGACCACACCGCTATCGCGGCGGGGCGGCGGAGGCTGATTTTTGAAGAATTGCTTTATTTCCAATTAGGGGTCAACCTCTTTTCTCGCAGGGAAAAGGATCAAAACCGTTTCCCCATCGGCAAAGGGGACGATGGCTTTTTAGCATTGCAGCCCTTTACCCCGACCCCCTCCCAGCAAAAAGCGGTGGCAGAGATCCTTGCGGATATGCAGGGGGAATTTGCCATGAACCGCCTGCTGCAAGGGGATGTGGGCAGCGGCAAGACCTATGTGGCGGGCGAGGCGGCCTATGCCGCCCTTTCGGCGGGCTATCAGGTGGCAATCATGGCGCCCACCGAGATCTTGGCGCGCCAGCACGCGGAATATTTCCGCCCGCTCTTTGAGCAGCTGGGCTATTCCACCGACCTTTTGGTGGGTTCGCTGACCGCCAAGCAAAAGCGGGAGGCCTATGCCCGCCTGCAAAGCGGCGAGTCCCGCCTCGTGATCGGTACCCACGCGCTGCTGCAGCAAAAGGTGGAATTTCAAAAATTGGGCTTAGTGATTGCCGATGAGCAGCATCGGTTCGGTGTCCGCCAGCGCGCTGCTTTGGCGGCCAAGGGCGAAAAGCCCCATATCTTAATTATGTCTGCCACCCCCATTCCGCGCACCATGGCGCTGATGGTGTGGGGCGATTTAGATCTTTCGGTGCTGGAGGGCTTGCCCGCCGGCAGAAAACCCATCCAAAGCTTTTTGGTGGATTCTTCCTATCAGGAGCGGCTGCTGGGCTTTATGGATAAACAGATGGAGGAGGGCAGCCAAATCTATATCGTCTGCCCGCTGGTGGAGGAAAATCCCGATGCGGATCTCCAGAGCGCCGAAGCACTTTTTGAAGCGTTGAAGGAGCAGTATGGCGATGCCGCCGATATGATCCACGGCAAGATGAAGGCCGCCAAAAAGGAAGAGGCGATGGCAAAGTTCGTGGCGGGTCAGACCAAGATTTTGGTCTCCACCACCGTCATCGAGGTGGGCATCAATGTCCCCAATGCGACGATGATGGTCCTGATGAATGCCGAGCGGTTCGGGCTTTCCCAGCTCCATCAGCTGCGCGGGCGGGTCGGCCGCGGCGAAAAGCAATCCTATTGCATTCTCGTCTCCGACCATAAAAACCCCAAAACCCGCGAGCGGCTGGACTATTTCTGCTCCACCACCGATGGCTTTGCCATCTCTGAAAAGGATCTGCAACTGCGCGGGCCCGGTGATTTCCTTGGCGATATGCAGCATGGGATGCCCCAAATGCAGCTGGCGGGCTTGACCAATGATATGGAACTGCTCACCCTCTCCAACCGCTGCGCCAAGCGGATGCTGGAATTCGACCCCGACCTGCAAGCGCCCTATAATCAGGCCATTCGCGCCAAAGTGTTCGAACTTTTTAACGATCAAAATATCATTTTTAATTGACAAAATTTGCTTGAATTATTTTATCCGTTTGATCCAAAATAATTAGCGTAGACCGAAAAAACGTTTTTTCGCTCTAACTCTAATAAGGAGGTGCAATGAAATGGATAAAGCTATTAAGAGTAATGCAAAAGCTGGCCTTGATAAGATGAAGTTCGAGGTTGCCCGCGAGATCGGTGTTGATCTGAAGCAGGGTTATAACGGCGACTTGACTTCTGCTCAGGCCGGTCACATCGGCGGCCAGATGACCAAGAAGTTGGTTGAGCGTGCCGAGCAATCCCTGTAAATTCAAAAAGGCGGATATTGGCGCAGACCGCAAAAAACAAAAAAAGAAATAATATAGGTCTTTTTAGTTTGTGCGAATGCGAAGAATAAGGAAAAAAAGCGGCTCGAAAGAGCCGCTTTTAATTTAATTTTTTTTGTTTTTTGCTATTGCCGATCTCGGCGTCTACCGTACCGATGTACGCCGACGCCACCGAGATCGACAATTCTGCATCCAATCTTCACCTTTTTGGTTTCTGCTTCTACATAAGTCTGTGCGTAAACATACAAATGATTTGTATGTGCACAAATGAATTGTGCATTTGACATTTTTTTGAAAAAAGGCTATACTGATGGCAGTAAATTTGAAGGAGAATCCCCATGCACAAGATGATTAAAATTTTGCTTTGGGTGTTTGTACCCATCTTTTTGGTGTTGTTTATCTCGTCGGCGTTTGTGGAATCCCAGGCGCTGCGGATCGCGGAATACATTGTGGATGCCATTTTGCTGGTATTGATCGGCATCGAACTATTTTCATCCAAAAAGGAACAGGGAGAGAAATGAAAAGGCTTTTTTTGATTACCTTTGCGGTGCTGCTTTGTTTTTTAATGGCAGGGTGTAATTCCGCGTTGGGCGATGAAGATGTGGATGCGAGTTATCCCAGCTTCACCAAGGAAGATTTATATCGAGAGCGTTCGTTGATCTTTAAGGGAACAGTGCTGGAAAAAGGAGATTCCGCCTATACGAATCCTAATCATAAACGAAAAGATCAATGGGGCTATCAGGTGGAAAATGAACTGGTAACCAACTATACCGTTCGCATTGACGAAATCTTTAAAGGAGAATATGAGGGGCAGACCATCACCATTAAGGTGTCAAGTTACAAAGACGATCCTTTTTTATTGGAGGTCGGAACAACATATATTTTCCCCTTGGGAGATCCGATCGATGCGGAATCGGAAGAATTGGAGCAATTTTGGGGGTATTACCAAGGGAATCAATCATTGTTTCATCCGCAATCGGACGGAACATACAGAAATATTACAGGCGAGATCCTTCACCCGTCTACAATCAAGCAAGAGATTGCTGCTGCAATGAAAGCTCAATAAAACAATAAAAGCCAAAGGCGATTGCCTTTGGCTTTTAAGTTTTACAACAAAATTATTATAGCATATGGTAGCGAAAAAAGCAATTGGCAAAATGATAAAAATATATTGGTAAAATTTAGGTAAAAAAATAATAGACTTGTAATAGGCGCAATGATAAAATGAAATTAAAGATAAAAGAAAGGACGTGAGACCAATGTGGAGTAACGGGTATAAAACATAGTTTTATAGGAAAGGAGAATATGGATGAAAAAAACAGCTATTGTTTTAACAATGGTTTTAATATTAAACCTATTGCCTCTTTATGCAAATGCGGTTGATGTCAACGAATCGGAATCAAACAATACATTTGCAACAGCAGATATTACCTACAACGACTATAACAATTATGGAAAAATTTCAAGTTCATCGGATGTTGATTATTGGAAAATCACATTTACAGCAAATGGAATGGCGAATTTCTATTTAGATTCGGGCATAGGCTGTGATTTTGATTTGTATCTATATGATTCAAGTCAGACATTAAGGGCTCACTCTACAACAAGGGGGCAAGGTTCTAAAGAAATCATAAGAGCAAGGGTTTATCAAGGAAAAACATATTATGTAAAGATAGCACGTTATTCCGGCATATCAACTGCAAATTATTTGTTTAGATCAAAACGATATGATTTAAAAGAAGCCAAGCTTTTTACATTTCAATATACAAGCAACGGAATACACGGCGCATATAATACGCATGGTGATGGAACATATCTTCAGCCAAAATTTTGGTCAATGGGATATTTGTGTACAGAATATTTGAATAACACCGCAACATCCGGTTACAACGCATTGAAAAGCGCGGGGATTTATTATATTCATCACCATGGAATGGAATCGTGTATAGAGTATTATAACGAAACAGGAATTGTAGGTAATTATTCCGGAGGAGACACCTCAACGCTGGGTCTCAACACGCTTCCGGCAAATTCATTGGACTCATTAGATCTAATGCTGGTCGTTTCGTGTTATGTAGGGGAAGAATCAACTATGTTTGGAGAATTTGTTCCTACGCTTTTGTCAAAAGGTGCCAAAAATTGTATCACATGGAAAGATAAAATCTTGACTGTGGATGGGACAAATTGGGCAAAGGCTTTCTTTGCAAAAATAGAAGCGGGCAGAACCGTTCATGAAGCAATAGAATATGCAACAAATATCATGCAAACAACAGCACAAGATTTAAGAATAGTTAATAGTATTTATTATGGAAACAGCAAAACCACAGCGACAGTTTTGGTTTGAAAGGAGTGAATGATATGATGAAAAAGAGAAAGAAGATTTTTCTTATCATTGTAGCGGCAGTTGCGATAGTTGCTATTGCTGCGGTAGTGGTTGTTCAAACCGGAGCAATGACTGCGGTTATTGAAGCATTTGCTCCGCGCGAAGATGCATTGACAAAGCGAACAATTACAACCGGCGGAAAAAAGATTCCGCTGACCTACAAGGAGACAGCAACATTTGAAGGAGCAGATCCACTGGATCTTTATGTTGATGCCGAAGGGAATGAGTATAGTTATTATAAGAGCGGAGAATTGGTGAGCATATTTACGGTAAATGAAGCAGATCCGGCAAGTGATCGTCGCATTTCTAAGGACGCTATTATAAAATTGGCACAGGATAAAGGAAAAGAACTTTTGGGTGCGGAAATGGACGCATTTCAAGTGGATTCTTATCAGGAGTTTGCATGGGGCAGTCATTCAGTCACCTTCACAATTCGATACGGTAAAAACGGATATATTCAAGGACAAACGCTGATACTTACTTTCAATAAAGATGGTGGATTTAAGGGGATGACCAAAAGATATACCGAAAAATACAACGAGTTTGATCCCAAATGGGTAGACTCCTTTACTCAAGAAGAGATGAAGACATCTATTTTAAAAAAGGCAAAAGAAAAATATAAAAATGCAGTATGCGAAGTTGAAAGAGTAGAGTTGAGATATGATAACTCGTTTTATCTAAATGTATCTGTTGGAATTACCCATTCTAATGGAAGCGCAGAATTGGATATCTTTCGTTACGATTTTGAACAAAAACAATAATAAAAAGCCAAAGGCAATTTGCCTTTGGCTTTTTTATTATGCTTTGGGATAATAGATCACTTGGAAGAGGTAATCGCCGACGCCGATTGCTTCGGCCAGCAGCATCACCAAAAAGGGGATGGCGACCATCAGCGGCAGCCAGATCCACCAATAGAATCTTTGGGGTTTTACGGTTGCTTTATAGGCCATTTGCTCTTCGATGGAAAGGTCGGCGAAGATTTCGGCGCGGACTTCGCGGATCAGCGGATTGAGGCCGCGGTAGCCTTCCTTTTCTTCGGTATAGGCCTCTTTCAGTTCGTGGCGAATGACAAAGAGGAACAGCACGCCGCAGGCAACAGAAAGCGGCAGCGCCCATTGCCAATAGGCGACGCTGAAGATGCCGATATTGATCAGCAGCGGCCAGACGGTATTGCCGATCAGCGCCAAGGTGCCGCGGCGCATCGATTTATTATACCGCTTGAAGATGGCTTCAAAGATGCAGTAGGCGATCAGCAGGGCGCCTGCTACCGAGACTATGTACCCTGCCGAGATCTGGTTGTACCAGGGCAGGATGGCATATTTTAGTTCGGGCGCGTCGGGAAGAACAAAATTGGGCATTTTTTAAACTCCTTGTTTTTCAAAAATGGGGGTGGCGCGTTGCTTTTCGGCAACCGCCTTGGCTTCCTTGGTGCGAAGGGTCCAAAGGAAGATGGGCGCGCCGAAAAGGGCGCGGAAAAGATAATACGCCAACCCGAATTTCTTATAATCGTAGGCGAGAAAATCGGGGCGGGAGAGGCAATGGACCAGCAGGTGGCGCATCGCAAAATCGATGATCTTGCGCTGCTTTAAGCGATAGCCCGAAAGCTGACCGCGTACAATTTCCGGCGCGTTTTTGGCAAACCACGCAACCGCGCGGGGGTCGAAGGACTCGATGCAGACATCGCCGTCGTATTCCTTTATTGCTTGGTAAAGGGCGGCGGAAAGGGCATTATAATTGCCGCCGAAGACCTTGGCTTCGATCAGCAGCGGCACTCTGCCTTGCACCAATTTGAAGACATCTTCCAAAAGGGGCAGGGTCTCGTCGGTGCCTTCCAAGGTGAGGTGCTGGATCTCTTCCCAAGCGCAATCTTCGATGGGGCGGTTGACCCCGCAGGTGCGCAGGAGGGAATCATCGTGTTCCACCACCAGCTTACCGTCCTTGGAAAGGTGGACATCCAGCTCCATTCCGTAGCCCTCTTCCATCGCCAAGCGAAAGGCCAAAAGGGAGTTTTCGGGGATGCCCTTTTCAATATCGTGCAACCCCCGATGGGCAAAGCGGTATTGCTGCAATTTTTTCAGCAGAGGCGGGCGCTTGAGGCGCGGCGCCATCATAAAAATCCAAATCGCCGCCAACGCGAGAAGAATCCAAAGAAAAATCATTTTAGCCCTCCACATCAAAGGCTGCTAAGCCTTTGGCTGTATCGGTGCGATTATACTTGAGTTTCATAAGGTTCTCCTTTTTTCTTATAATACCTTTATTTTATAACACCTTTATTTTAATAGAAAAACACCTTAAAGTCAATGGTGGATCAGCGCCGCATCAAAGAGGTCGGCAGCGCTTAGAGTCCCTTGGGGCAGGGAGCCATCCAAAAGGCGGGCGGCAAGGATGCTGCCCAGCTCCTTTTCCACCACCCGCCGCAAAGCGCGGGCGCCATACCGCCGATCGTAGCCGCGGCGCACCGCCTCGGCGCAGACATCCTCGGCAAACTCCACCTGCACCCCCTGCTCCTGCAGCCGCTGCTGCAGCTGCATCAGCAGCATCCGCGCGATGGGGAGCAGCTGCTCTTGCTCCAAGGGGGCAAAGGGGATCACTTCGTCTAGGCGGTTGATAAACTCGGGTTTTAAAGCGCGCAGGACCGCTTTTTTGATCTCTCGTTCGTAGCCCTCCTCCTTGCTCCCAAAGCCCAGCGGCTCTTGCTGCAAGAGATTCCCGCCCAGATTGGAGGTCATTAAAATGATGGTGTTACGAAAATCGGCGGTCTTGCCCTGCCCGTCGGTCAGGGTTCCTTCGTCTAAAATCCCCAATAAAATGTTCAAAACTTCGGGGTGCGCCTTTTCAATTTCATCCAAAAGCAAAATGGCATAGGGGCGGCGGCGGATCCGATCCACCAGCCCGCTGCCTTGGTCATAGCCCAGATACCCCGGTGGCGCACCGATCAGCCTTGCCACCGAATGGGGTTCCATATATTCGCTCATATCCAATTTGATCAGCGCCTCTTCCTTGCCGAAAAGGTGCTTTGCCAGCAGCCGCGCCAAGCGGGTCTTGCCCACACCGGTCGGCCCGCAGAACAAAAGAGAGCAGGCAGGGCGGTTGGGGTCGCCCAGCCCTGCGCGGGCGCGCAGCAGCGCGCGGCAGAGGGCATCGATGGCGGAACTCTGCCCCACCAACTCTTTTGAGATGCGCTCTTTGAGATGGGTATAAAGGGCGTTGCCCTCGGGGTCGTCGGCGCGCAGAGGGATGCCTGTTTTTTCCGCGACCAGCGCGGTGAGGTCTTGCGGGGTGAGCGGGTGTTTTTTGGGCGGGGTCGGCTCCAAAAGCCGCAGCTGCTCCAATTCCTGATGGGTGGAGAGGGCCTTGGAAAATTGCCGCGCGCGCATCTGCTTTTCTAAATCCGCCTGCTTTTGCAAAATGGCGCTCTCCCGATCCAGCCGCCCTTCCGCAAAGGCGCGCAGTTGGGCGCGCCCGCCCGCTTCGTCCAAAAGATCGATGGCCTTATCGGGCAGATACCGATCCCCCAAATACCGCACCGATAAGCGAATGGCGGTCTTTAAGGTTTCGTCGGAAAGCTTCAGCCGATGATGCCGCTCCAAGGCGGGGCGCAGCCCTTGCAGAATCTCCAGGGCTTGCTCTTCGGTGGGTTCTTCGATATAAATGGGGGCAAACCGCCGCTCCAGCGCGCTATCCTTTTCAATATGGCGGCGGTATTCCTCGGTGGTGGTGGCACCGATGACCTTTAATCTGCCGCGGGCAAGGGCGGGCTTTAATATATTGGCGGCATCGATGGCGCCCTCCGCCGCGCCCGCGCCCACCAGCATATGCAGTTCGTCGATAAAGAGTACCAAATTGGGGTCTTTTTCCGCTTCGTCGATCAGCGCGTGCAACCGTTCTTCAAATTCACCGCGGTATTTGGTCCCCGCGATGAGGGCGGGTAGGTCCAGCATTAAAATCCGAACATCCTTCAGTGGCGCAGGTACTTTGCCCACCGCAATGCGATGGGCAAGCCCTTCGGCAAGGGCGGTCTTGCCCACCCCCGCAGGGCCAATCAGGCAGGGGTTATTTTTGCTTTTCCGCATCAGCACCCCCATCATCGCCCCCAATTCCTGCTCCCGCCCGATCAGAACATCGCCGCTGCTCCGCACCGCCTGCCCGATGAGGTCGACGGTGTATTTCAGCGGCTGCTTGGCGCGGGACCGCCCCTTTTCCGCCTGCAGCGGCAGGTCGGGCAGATCCATTCGATCCAAAAGGCGGCGCGCCAGCTTTTTGGGCTCGAGGGAAAGGGCAGAAAGCATCTGATAGCCGTGGGATTGGGGCTGCTCGCAAAGGGCGGCGAGCAGATGGTCGGTTCCCACCACCGAAAAACCGTGTTTGCGGGCGATCTCGCCCGATTTGGTCAGCACCTGCTCCAGGCGCGGGGTCATATCGTTGACCGAAAGGGGGGAAGGGTCGTCGGCAGAAGGCAGGGCATCCAGCTGCTGCTGCAGCCGGTCGGTGGTGACCCCTTTGGCGAGCAGCATCCGCGCCGCCACACCGTCGGCCTCTTTGGCAAGGGCGACCAGCAGATGCTCTGTCCCCAGATAGTCGTGGCCTTGCTCTTCGGCAATCTGCATCGCCCGCTCCAGCGCGTGGGCTGCTAATTTAGAAAATCGTTCGATGATTCTCACGCTCCTTTTTCTCGTTCTGCAGAGATTATAGACGCTTTTTATTTATTATATGATTGAAAAAGCAAAGAAAATATGATATGATTTTTGGAAAAGGATGTGAAAAAAGAATCGTGATTCATATTGTATTGGTGGAGCCGGAGATCCCGCAAAATACCGGCAATATTTCCCGCACCTGCGCCGCCACCGGCTGCGCTCTGCACCTGATTGAGCCGCTGGGCTTTGATATCAGCGAAAAGGCGGTCCGCCGCGCGGGGTTGGACTATTGGAAATATCTGAGCCTTACGGTGCATAAGAGCTTTGAAGAATTTGAGCAGACCGCCAAAGGCGGCAGAATGTATTTTTGCACCACCAAGGCGGAGCATACCTATAGCGACATGGATTATAATACCGAAGAAGACATTTATTTTATCTTCGGCAGGGAATCCTTCGGTCTGCCCGAGCGGATCTTGAAGGAGCATCCGGAAGCGTCTATCCGCATCCCGATGATCGATGAAGCCCGCAGCCTGAACCTTTCCAATGCGGTGGCGGTCATCACCTATGAAGCGCTGCGCCAGCAGCAGTTTGGCTCGCTGCAAAAAATCGGGCAGCTCACAGGGAGAATAGATTAAGAACTTTTTGCCATACTATTGGCAAGATGAAAAATTTTGGATTATTGATTGCCGCCCAGGGCTGCTCTCTGACCGGCGGGTATATTCAGACCTTGGTGCTTTCCTGGCTGGCCGCCAAGCAAAGCGGCGGAGTGCCGCTGGCTTGGTATATGATCGCCTGCTACCTGCCGGTGGCGGTATTTTCCTATCCGCTGGGCAGATTCTTGGATGGCAAGCCCTTAAAGCCTTGGCTGATTTCCAGCGAGATCGGGCTGGCGGGGTTATCGCTGCTGCTTTGGCTGGCGGCGGTATGGAAATGGATCACCTTTCCTTTTCTGCTGGTGTTCGGCGGGGTGTGGGGCTGCGTGCGCGCGCTGCAAACCCCCATCTACCAAAGCCTGCCGCGGCGGCTGGCAAAAGACCTCAAAAAGGGAACGGCGATGCTCACCTGCGTCACCTATGCCGCCCGCGGCTTGGGGCCCATTCTGGGCGGATTGCTTTATGCCAAATGGGGCGCGGCGGTGCCGTTTTTGGTCAATTTCTGCTCCTTTATCCCCTCGGTGATCTTGCTCTGTTTTTTGAAAATTCCCAGGCAGGCGCGCGGGGAAAAACCGCAGCTGAAGCCTTGGCTTTTGCCGCTGCTCCGCATCTTTGCGGTGGGCTTTTTCGGGGTGCAATATAACGTCACCTTCGTTGCGCTGATGAAGGAAGCGGGCAAGGGCAGCGCTGCCTATGGCATCGCGCTGGGGCTTTTGGGTGTGGGCGCTTTGGTTGGTTTTTTAATCAAAACCCGCTTCCAAAAAGAGCTTCCTTTGCCCTATGCCATCGGTGGGATGGGGCTTTTGAACCTGCTGCTTCTCTTGCGGTGGGGGATGGTCTGGCAGGGCATCTGCATTTTAACCTATGGAATGTTGGATTTTTGGTTTTTCGCCCAAAGCAGCTATCGGCTCTCCCGCGCCGCCAAGGAGCAGGAGCTGACCGCGGTGATGGGCTTATATACCGTCGCCACCGTCGGCGCATTGCCGCTGGGCGCGCTTTTATGGAGCGCGGTGGGGAAGGCGGCAGGGCTTTCGGCGGCGCTGCTTGCCATCGGGAGCGCACTATTCATTTTGGCTATTATTGAAAAAAGGATAAATAAGTATGAACAGAGTATTTGAGATTTTTGAAGAACTTTCGGCCATTCCCCGCGGCTCGGGCAATGTGCAGGCGGTCTCCGACTGGTGCGCCGCCTATGCCAAGGCGCGGGGCTTTGAAGCGGTGCAGGATGCGCATCGCAACTGCCTCATCCGCGTTCCCGCCTCCAAGGGCAAGGAAGATCATCCCACTGTCATTTTGCAGGGGCATCTGGATATGGTCTGCGAAAAGGACGAAGGGGTCGACCATAACTTTGAGACCGACCCCATCCAAGTGAAAAAGGATGGCGATTGGCTGACCGCGAGCGGCACCACCTTGGGCGGGGATAACGGCATCGCCATCGCCTATTGCTTGGCATTGCTGGAGGAAAAAGAGGTTGCCCATCCCGCCTTGGAGCTGTTCTTTACCGCCGATGAAGAAACAGGGATGTTCGGCGCCTTCGGCTTCGACCCCGCGCTCTTGAAGGGGCGGCGGCTGCTGAATTTAGATTCGGAAGAAGAAGGGGTTATCTATGTCTCCTGCGCGGGCGGCCGCAATGCGGAAGGGCGGATGCCGCTTTCTTGGGAAGAAATCGACCGCCCCGCCTGCACCATCACTGTTTCGGGCTTGCAGGGCGGCCATAGCGGCGCCGAGATCCATCAGGGCAGAGCCAATGCCAATCTCCTGCTGGGCAAGATTTTGGCGGGCTTAAATTGCCGCCTCATCTCCATCGAGGGCGGCAAAAAGGCCAACGCCATCCCCCGCGCCGCCACCGCGGTGGTCGCCACCGAGCAGGCGCTGGATAGCGATGCGCTGACCGCGCTGTTCCAAAGAGAATATGGGGAGAAGGAGCCCGAAATTAAGGTGGAGGTGGTTCATACCACCGCCAAAAAGATGATGAGTAAGGACTGTTCCGATAAGGCCATCCGCCTGCTCTCCGCCCTGCCCGATGGGGTGCAGGAATGGAGCGGCGAGATGGAAGGCTTGGTGGAAACCTCCCTCAACTGCGGCATTATCGAAACGACCGAAGAGGAACTGTTTGTTCTCACCTCGATGCGTAGCATGAAAAATGCCAAGCGGGACGCGCTGGCAGAGCAGGTGCTGAAACTGATGAAGGATTGCGGCTTTGATGCCAAAGCCGATAGCGAATATCCCGCCTGGGAATACCGCGCCGATTCGCCCCTGCGGGAGGCGGTGGCGGATTGCTGGAAAGCAATCAGCGGCAAAGAGCCCAAGATTATCGCCATCCACGCAGGGCTGGAATGTGGCTTATTCGACCAAAAGCTCGAAGGGCTGGACGCCGTCTCCATCGGCCCTAATATGCAGGATATCCATACCCCGCGGGAGCGGCTTTCCATCGCATCTTCCGTTCGTGTCTGGGAATGGCTGTGCAAAGTGTTGGAAACACTTTAAATGATGTTGCGTTTTACGCAAATGATGTCGGCAAAGCCGAATGATGTTGCGCTGACGCGCAAATGATGTTTGCTTCGCAAAATTAAGGAAAAAATCCGCTTCATACGAAGCGGATTTTTATTGATTTAAACACTATTGTTTTGGTAAAACGCGGGCGAGTACTTTTTCCAAGGGATAGAATAAAAGCCCAACGATGGCGATGTTGCTGATGCAATGGATGAGGTCAAAGGGGATGCCTTGGATAATGTATCCCACCCCCGCGCCGATGCCGCCCATCAGGAAATAGGGGATGGAGCAAAGGGTGCCGAAGAAGAGTCCGAAGGCGCCTGCCACCACCGCCCAAAGCAGCGGATGGCTCCACCGACGCAGCGCCCAGACTACCAGCACCAGCAGTGGCCAGACGTAAAGGTAGTTGATCCACCAGATATGAAATCCATAGACCAGCCCCTCCACCAAAACAAAGGTGAAGACCGCCAATAGTGCTTTGGGGCCCATAAAAAGCGTGGCTAAAATGATCAGCAAGGAAACCAATTCGATGTTCGGCAGCTGCGCCATCGCCACCTGCAGGGCGATCATCAGGGAGGCAAACACCGCCAAGGCCGCCAGCGGCCGCAGCTTAATAGGTGCTGATGGTGTAGGTCGCTTCATAATGGCCTCCGTCGGTGATGGCGATGTCGTTCATCCCAACGCCTGCATCCTCGCCGTTGATGGTGACCCACCAGAACGCCTTGTCGGCTTCCCAGCTGGCCTCAATGCCGTCGATGACGGTATACATGCCGTCGGCAGCGTATTCCACCAACTCTGCTTCCACCAGCGCGTCGGCTAAGTATTCCGCGTCGGTGGATATTTCATGCTCCTCGGCGGTGCCGTCCTTTTGCACCACCTCAAAGACAATCGCTTTGCTTCCTTTTTCGGGATCGGCAGAAGATCCTTTCCAAAGAAACACCGCGCCGATAATCAGCCCAATCAAAAGGACCGCGCTGATCGCAATCAGAAATAATTGTTTTTTCTTCATAGCGTGTTTTCTCCTTTTAAATAATATTCCAGACTCCATGATCGAAAAACCCTTGTTGCACCGCAGCGCTCCGCGCCCATCCTTCTGCCCGATGGGGTGGGCGCTCCGATGGCTATTCATCGTAGCGGGTAATTCCATCCCTTGCGCGGCAAGTATTCCGGCTCATAGCTCAAGCGCGTTTTTCGCCTTCCCGTTTTAAAAAACAGTGGCATATGGAAAAACGCTCGCTATATACGGCGGCGGGACCGCGGGGGCATCGCACCCCTCTTCCATCCCGCGCAAGTTGGTTCTGCCTTATCAATATATCAAAAAAAGGTCGCTCTTGCAAGAGCGACCTTGGTTTTTTGCTATTTTATGTTGGAATTTGGGGTTGCTTATTTTCTGTAGTCGATGAATTCCCAATTTTGAACTAAGTACTGAACGCCCGAGACGATGGTGAGGATCACCGCAGCCCAAAGGAAGATCGTTCCCAGCGGGGCGAAATTAAACCACATCAGCAGGCGGCTATTGGGGGCGATCAATTGATAGATCACCGGCTCCACCATCAGCAGCAGGGTGGCGACCATCTGGGTGACGGTTTTCGCCTTACCCATCCAGCCGGCGGCAATGACCTTGCCCGCCGAAGAGGCGGCGATGAGGCGGATGGAGGTGACCATCAACTCGCGGGCGATGATGATGACGGTGAAGAGCGGCGGGATCATCCCGAAATGCTGCAGCAGCACCAGCGCGGTGATGACCAGCATTTTATCTGCCAAGGGGTCTAAAAACTTACCGAAATCAGTGACCTGATTATTTTTGCGGGCAAGATGCCCATCGATGGCGTCGGTGGCGGAAGCGATGCCATAGATCGCCGCGCCGATCAGCGCGCTCCAAGGGAAGGGCAGCAGCAACATTGCCGCAATATACAAGGGAATCATCAATACGCGCAAGATGGTTAATTTATTAGGGGTGTTCATTGTTCAATCCTCCGTCCGATTAAGTCAAAGTCCATCGTCTCTTCGATTTCGATCTCCATAAAGTCGCCGGCGGCGATGGAACCTTCGCCGGTGAAAAAGATCTTGCCGTCGATATCCGGCGCTTCCATATAGCTGCGCCCATACCAACATTCCGCCCAGCGGTCAAAGCCCTCCACCAGAACCTGCAGCCGCTTACCCAGCAGGGCGGCCTGCTTTTGCTCCACAATGTCGGCTTGGATGGTTTCCAGAACATCGCGGCGCTTTTCCTTGATCTCTTCTTCAATCTGGTCGGGCATCTCATAGGCGGGGGTGCCCTCTTCGGGCGAGAAGCAGAAGATGCCCAGCTTATCAAACTCCGCCTTGCGGACAAAGCGGCAAAGGGCATCAAATTCCTCTTCGCTCTCGCCGGGGAAGCCGACGATCAGGGTGGTGCGGATGACCACATTGGGGATCCGCGCCCGCAGGGTTTGAAGCAGCGCCAGCAGGCTCTCTTCGTCGCCGGGGCGGTTCATCCGCCGGAGCACACTGCCGACCGCGTGCTGGATCGGCATCTCAATATAGGGAATCAGTTTGTTTTCCTGCTCGAACAGTTCGATCAATTCTTCATCGATCTTATCGGGGTAGAGATAGAGCAGCCGCAGCCATTCGATCCCCTCCACCTTCATCACCTTGCGGATCAGCTCGGGCAGGCAGCGCTTGCCATAGAGGTCGATGCCGTAGTTGGTGGTATCCTGCGCGATTAAAATCAGTTCTTTGCAGCCTTCGGCGGCTAAGCGTTCCGCCTCGGAAATAATATTTTCCATCGGGCGGCTATGGTAGGCGCCGCGAATGGCGGGGATGCAGCAATAGGCGCAGCGGTTATTGCAACCGTCGGCAATCTTGAGATAGGCGGTCTCCCGCGGGGAGGTCCGCACCCGATCGCCCTCCAACTGCAGCTCCTTGGTATCATCAAACCAAGCGATCCGCTCGCCGGCGATGACGCGCTCCAGCGCCTCGCCGACCCGCTGAAAACTGCCGACACCCAAAAAGCCATCGACTTCAGGCAGTTCTTCGGCGATCTCCTGCTGATACCGCTGGGGCAGGCAGCCCGCAACGATGATCTTGCCCACCTTGCCCTCGTTCTTTAAGGCGACCACCTCAAAGATGGTCTCGATGGCCTCCTGCTTGGCCGATTCAATGAATCCGCAGGTGTTGATCACCACCGCGGCGCAGTCCTCCATCTCGGTGACCAAGGTGTATCCTTGGCTCTGCACAGCGGCCATCATCTTTTCGGTGTTGATGGTATTTTTTTCACAGCCGAGGCCGATAAATCCAATTCGTTTACTCACAATCAAAATCCTCTATATCCAACGCATTTCGGGCGGTCTCAAAATCAAAGCCCAGCCGCAACAATCCTTGGAACGCACGGTCCCGCTCCTTGCGGTCGGTGCGGTCGATACGGCGGTATTTGGTTTCCAGATGGTAGCGCGCCGATACCAGAAAATCGGTCTCCAGCGCGTCCACTGCTTCTTTGGCAAGCTCGGCGGGAACGCCCCTTTGAATGATCTCGGGCAGAATCCGCCGCGGCCCCCAATGCTTGGTCTTTGCAAACTTTTCCGCCAGCTTATAGGCCAGCGCCTCATCGTTGACAAAGCCCTTTTGCTCCATTTTGTCGCAGGTCGCCTCCGCAACTTGCGGCTCGATGCCAAAGCGGGTCAGCTTTTCAAAAAGCTTTTTGCGGGAAAGGTCGCCGTAGCCCAAATATTGATAGGCTTTTTCGGTGGCGGGAATCAGCTTCACCGCCAAAAGCAGCGCATCCTGCTCCTCCTCCCCGAAGGGGTCGCCGCAATGGATATCCTGCGCCATCAACAGCTCCAAGGGGAAGGTCATATAAAATTCCCCATCCACAAAAAGATCCCGCTTGGCAGGATCTTTTTGGTTGGGTATGATATTGGTAATCTCCGGCTTATTCAAAGTCATCCGCCGAAACATCCAGCGAAACCGCAGGCGCTGCGGGCTTTTCCGCCGCAGGGGCCGCCGCAGGGGCTGCCGCCTTTTTGGGCTTGCTGACCTTGCTGTCCATCGCTCTTAAGGTATCGAAATTATCGCGGATGGCCTGCTCCAGCTCGTTATAAATATCGGGATTTTCCCGCAGGAAATCCTTGGCCTTATCCTTGCCCTGACCGATGCGGATATCTTTATAGGAGAACCAAGCACCGCTCTTTTTGACCAGCTTGAGCTTTTCGCCCAGATCCAGCAACTCGCCCTCGCGGGAGATGCCTTCGCCATACATAATGTCGAAGGTTGCGGTCTTGAAGGGGGGTGCCACTTTGTTCTTAACGATCTTGACCTTGGTGGCATTACCGATCATCTCGGTGCCTGCCTTGAGGGTCTCGGTGCGGCGCACGTCCATCCGAACGGAAGAATAGAATTTCAGCGCGTTACCGCCGGTGGTGGTTTCGGGGTTGCCATACATAACGCCGATCTTCATACGCAACTGGTTGATAAAGATCGCCACGCAGTTGGTCTTGGCGAGAACGCCGGTCAGCTTCCGCAACGCCTGGCTCATCAAGCGCGCCTGCAAGCCCACATGGGAATCGCCCATCTCGCCCTCGATTTCGGTGCGGGGAGTCAGCGCGGCGACCGAGTCGACGATGATCAGATCAATGGCGCCCGAGCGGACCAGCTGCTCGGTAATCTCCCACGCCTGCTCGCCGTAGTCGGGCTGGGAAACCAAAAGGTTATCCACATCCACGCCCAAGGCAGACGCATAGACCGGATCCAACGCATGCTCCGCATCGATAAAGGCGACGGTACCGCCTGCCTTTTGCGCTTCGGCAGCAATGTGCAGCGCGACGGTGGTCTTACCGGAAGATTCCGGCCCGTAAATCTCAATAATCCGACCCTTGGGTACACCGCCAATCCCCAGCGCCAGATCCAGCGAAAGGGAACCGGTGGGAATGACCCCAACGTTCATATGCGTATTATCGCCCAGCTTCATTACAGCCCCTTCGCCAAATTGCTTTTCAATCTGCTCCAGAGCTTTTGCCAATGCGTCTTTTTTATCAGCCATCTTGCTTCTCCTTTATATGTAAACATATTTTTAAACCTATATAGTAATTATATAATACTCAAGAGGATAAATCAAGAGATTTATCGCTTTTGAGCATCTTTATCATAACACGTAACTTGTCCAATAAACAGGACTTAAAATCGGGGTGGGGAAATGAAAAATCCGCTTCGGGTGAAGCGGATTTTCGGTAAATTTATTTAGTCGCAGCAGGGGTCTTTTTTGGTGGGTTTTTTGGGTTCGGGTGCGGGTTCGGTGGTGTCGCCCAGGCCGGTGGTTTCGGCGAATGCCACGTTTGCCTTGGTCATCTCTACCATATCGGTGGGGACAATGATTTTGGATGCCTTTCCATTGGACATCTGGACCATCGCCTCATATTTTTTCAGTTCCAAAACGGCGGCATCCACGCCTGCCGCCTTCAGGGCGGCCAAGCCATCGGCTTCCGCCTGCTTTGCCAGCAGGGTTGCCTTGGCTTCGCCTTCGGCGCGGGCGATGCGGGCATCGCGCTCACCTTCGGCGGCGAGGATCATTGCCTGCTTATCGCCTTCGGCGCGGGTGATGACCGCCGCCTTATGACCTTCCGCTTCCAGCAGGGTCTCGCGGCGGTCGCGCTCGGCTTTCATCTGCTTTTCCATCGCGTTTTGAATCTCGGCGGGCGGGATGATGTTCTTCAGTTCCACGCGGTTGACCTTGATGCCCCATTGGTCGGTGGCGCAGTCCAGAATCTCGGTCATTTTGCCGTTGATGGTGTCGCGAGAGGTGAGGGTATCGTCCAGCTCCAGCTCGCCGACGATGTTACGCAGGGTGGTGGCGGTCAGGTTGGAAAGGGCGCTGATGGGGTTGACGGCGCCATAGGTGAAGAGATTGGCATCAAAGACCTTGAAATAGACGACGGTATCGATCTGCATGGTGACATTATCCTTGGTAATGACCGGCTGGGGCGGGGAATCCAGCACCTGCTCCTTTAAGGTAACCTTATTAGCGACCCGATCAATGATCGGGATCAAAAGGTGCAGCCCTGCGCCCCAAGTGGATTGGTATTTACCCAACCGTTCGATGACATATTCGGTCGCCTGAGGGACCACCCGCAGGCAGAGAATAATTAAAACAATAATGGCGATGATGATTGCTAAATACATAATAAAAATCCTTTCTTACATTTAAATTATATCTTCAATCGCCGCTTTAGTGCGGCAAGATATTCTTCCTTCAGAGCGGCAGGCTCTTCCAGCAAGACCTCTTCCCCCAGCGAAAAGAGCCAGCCATAGAAATGGGAGCTGGGAATGACCTCGGCGCGAATCTGTAGCCGCCCTTCGGCGATGCGCCGAGGGCGCAGCTCCTTGCCGAACCTATCAATCATCGCATCCAGCAGATAATCGGGGAAGGAGAGGGTGACCGCTTGGCTTTGCCCGCCAAACATCCCGAAAAGGCGGGCGGTATAGTCCTCCATCCGAATCGCCTTAAAGGCATCGTCCCCTTGGCGGGGTTGGTCGGTGATGGAGATTTCGCCCATGCGGTCCACGCGATAATGGTGGATGGATTGGGATTTATGGTCGAAGGCGATGAGGTAATAGTATTCATCCTCCCAAAGCAACTGCCAAGGAGAGGCTTCATAGATGGAGCCTTCGTGCCGCGGGCGGCGGACCAGCCGCCCTTGCTCGAGCACCCATTCATAGTAGCGGAAGGTGATGGCGCGGTTTTCGCGGATGGCGCGGTTGAGATCGTCCACCAGATAGAAGATGGTCTCGTTCATATTTTTAATTCGGCTGGTCACATGGACACTGCGCTTGAGCTGACCGCCCTGATAGCGGCTGGCCAGCGCCGAAAGCTTTTGGAGCAGTTGGTCGGATTTTTTGGCGGTGATGAACCGCGAGGAGGCCACCGCATCCGCCAAAAGCCGCAGCTCGGCGGTCTCAAATTCCCGCGATGCCAGATAATAATAGCTTTGATGCCCCCGCTTTTCCGCAAGGATATCCATTCCGCATTGGTTTAAGGTCTCGATGTTCTCATAAATGCTCTTGCGCTCGGCGCGGATGCCGAAGCCCTCCAGCAGCGATAAGAGTTCTGCCATGGTGATGCCGTGGTCTTCGTCGGTTTCCTGCAGGAAGATTTGCATCAGCCGCAGCAGTTTTTGGTTCTGATGGGCAGACTTTGCCATAATTATACCTCCAAGCCCGAAAGATATTCATTGATATGGAAGGGAATTTGAGGGCTTTCGTCTAAATAAAATAATTGATAGGTATAGGTGATTGCGCAGGGCTTGCCGCCGTCGCGGGTGCGGGTGGCGGAGCGGGGCAGGTTGCCCTCGCCATAGGAAAATTCAGTAACGTCGTAGTCCGTATCCACCTTGGTGCAGCGCCCTTGCGCATCGTATTCAAAGGTGGTTTCGGATTCAAAGCCTTGGCTGTCGGTATGCTTCAAAAGGATGGGCAGACCAAAAGAATTATACGCTACGGTATAGGTGAAAATGCCGTTTTCGCCGGTGTTTTCTTCGGCTTTGGTGCAAAGCCCTTGGTCGTTATAGGAATAGGTGACGGTGGATTGGTGGTAGGGTTCTTCGGTTTCATAGGCTGCCGTATCGATGCCGAGATAGGAGCGAACGGTGGCGGTCTTCCGCAGACCATTTTCATAGGTAAAGAGCGTAATTCCGCCCACATTGGCGCCGTCGGTAAACCCGATTTCCTTGAGGCATTGCCCTTGCTCGTTGTATTGATAGGTGACGGTGGAATCCCCCGCCTCGCTGAGGGTCTTGGTTTTTAAGAGCAAGCCCTCTTTATTATAAGTGTGTTCCTCGGAATAGCCCGGGCCTTCTTCTTTGGTATAGGCCCCTTCGCCTTTGAGCAGGCGCCCCTTTTCGTCATAGGAATAGGTGGTTTTATAATACGCTATTTCCTCGCCGAAGCCATCGTCCTGCGCCAAGATTTCGGTGGGCAGGTAGGCAAATTTCGAGGCGTGCAGGGCGCTGTCCTTATAATCGCCCAAGCTCAAAAAGAGCGGGTAGGCTTCCTCCATTTTGCCTTCTTTTAAAAGGTCGCAGGCTTTGGCATAGGTGGGTTGCAGCTCGGTATCTTCCATCGGAAGGGAAACCAAACGGCCGCAAGAACACAGCAGCAGGCAAACAACACTCAATAAAGCCAATAAGCGTTTCATAAAAACACCTCCCTTTAAAATTAGTATACTAAATATAAAAATAATTTGCAATAAAAAATGTGCGAGGATAGGATCCTCGCACATAGCTTAATCAGGTTGTTTTTACATATTGGCCCTTACCCGAGACAGTGCAGGGGGTATGGGGCGGGAGCAGAATGCTTTGCCCTTCGGTGGCGGTGATGGATTCTTCGCCATAGGTCAAGGTCAGTGCGCCTTCGGTCACCAGCAGAGCGCAAAGCTTTTCGGCTTCCAAGGGTTGGGGTTCGGCGGTCAGCGCTCCTTTTTCCACATGGAATTTATCGCAGCTTGCCAAGACATCCCCTTCGGGTTGCCCATAGGGGACAGTGGCGGGGACACGGTCGGTCACATCCAGCGCCTTTTCGATGTGCAGCGGGCGCTTATTGCCCTCGGCATCGGTGCGGTCGTAGTCCCAGACGCGGTAGGTCACATCGGAGCTTTGCTGGATTTCGGCAATCTTCAGCCCTGCGCCGATGGCGTGGAGGGTGCCTGCGGGGATAAAGAAGACATCCCCATTCTGCACCGGAACGGTGCAGACCGCCTCGCCCAGCGTTCCGTTTTTGATATGTTGCTCAAATTCCTCTAAAGAGAGGGTCTGATTAAAGCCGTAGATCAGCGAAGCGCCGGGCTCGGAATCCAAAATGTACCACATTTCGGTCTTGCCCTGCTGGTTTTCCACCCGCGCGGCATAGGCATCGTCGGGATGCACCTGCACCGAGAGGGGATTTTTGGCGTTGATGATTTTGATCAGCCAAGGGAAGGGGTTGGTATAGCCCCAATCGGCGAGTACTTCGGTCAGCGGTCGGCCCGCCTCGGCGCCGTTGACGACCTCGCAGGTCCCTGCGGGGTGGCAGGAAAGGCTCCAGATCTCGCTGCCCCAAATATAAGGCTTTTCCAGCGGCTGCAAAAGCAGCGGATATTTTTCGTTCATGGTGGATTCCTCCGTTTGGTTTTAATGTTGTATTTAGTATATCATATAGACAAAAAACTGACAATAAAAACTTTCAGGAGAAAAACATACCACAAATATTAGGATAAAAATATCTTAATATTTGAAGGAACTGTTGCTATTTCTTTCTTTTTTGTATCCATAGATTGCCCCGTAATGATACATACGGTGAGCGATTTTAGATTGAATGGAAAACATGGAATTGATTATGATCTCCACATCGTCGTCGGTATCATCGTCGTTGCCCAGCCGCTTGCAAAGACGAATATAAGCATCGTATACATCTGAATACCATTGTTCGCAGGGTTTTCCTTCTTCAAATAAGTTTTCCACCTCTGGAAGCGGATCGATTAAGGCTCCTTGTAGGGTTAGATAGACGAGGTCGTCAAAATTCATTTTATCCTCCTCGGTAGTGTTCATATACGAACACTACCATTTTCTTTATTTTATGGCGATAATAAAATAAAGTCAAGAAAAATTTTAGGGGGTGAAGAGCGGATGATTCGATATGACCGTTTGTGGAAAACGATGAAAGCAAAAGGAATTACGCAATACGATCTGTATACCCACCACAACATCAACCGCTCTCAGTTGGATCGGTTAAGGAAAAATAAAAACGTAGAAGTCAATACCATTGATAAGCTTTGCAATATTCTGCAATGCCGCGTGGAAGAGATTATGGAGCACATTCCCGATAACAATATATTTTAAAAGCAGGTCATAGGACCTGCTTTTTTCAATTATAAGTTGTATTCCCGAGATCGGCGACGATTTGGTGCATTTCGCGGCGGGAGCGGGCGGTGTGGGCGCGGTCGACGAGTTGCTGTTTTTGAGGGTCGGTCATCGCGCCGAATTTCTCCAATGCCGCGCGGTTTTGCGCCAATGCCATGGCAAAGCCGACGGGAAGGTCGGTATAGTTCATAAATTCACCTTCTTTCATTCTGCGGATGCCAGCATTTTTTCGATGAAGATGCCGTAGCCGGCGGTGGGGTCGGAGATGAGGACGTGGGTGACGGCGCCGACAATCTTGCCGTTTTGCAAAATCGGGCTGCCGCTCATGCCCTGCACAATGCCGCCGGTCTCGCGGAGCAGGCGCTCATCGGTAACCTGAATACAGAGATTTTTTAATTCCGATAAGTTATTATTAATCTTGGTTATACGGATTGTATAGGCTTTTGGGGTGGTGCCGCTTAAAGTACAGAGAATCTGGGCTTCGCCCTCCTGCACTTCGTCCTTGAGGGCGATGGGGTAGCGCACCCCTTCAAATTTGCGGTCGGTGGTGCCGAAGAGGCCGGTTTCGTTATTGGTGGTCACCTTGCCGAACGCTTGGTCGGAAAGGGTACCCAGCAGCTCGCCTGGGTTGCCCTTTTCGCCCGCCCGAACGCCTTTGACCTCGGCGGTGACCAAGGTTCCGCTCTCCACCGGCATGGTCAGGCCGGTGTCCACATCCGAAATGGAATGACCGAGGCCTGCCACTGAGTTGGTCTGGGGGTCATAGTAGGTCAGGGTACCCAGCCCCGCGGTGCTGTCCCGCACCCATAGGCCGATGATATAGCCCTCTTCGGTGGCGGTGGGGGTGACCCAAAGGGTCTGGGTACGATGGTTGCGTAGCAGGGTCACCTTTTGCTTTTTGCCTTGGCAAAGCTGCACCTGCTCCCGCAGCTCCTCATTGGAGCGGACGACTTTATCATTATAGGAAAGAATGACATCGCCCACCTGAATACCGGCGGCGATGCCTGCGCTGCCTTCTTCCGCATCAATGACGATGACGCCTTTGGTATAGAGCTTGACCCCAAAGGGTGTTCCCAAAACTACCAAACTTTTTTGGGTGATGCGGTGGACGGTGGCATCCTTGATGGGCAACAGCCCAAAAAGCTTGACCTTGGCGGTATAATGGTCGGCATCCTGCTGCGCCGCGGGGGAGTCGGCCTCCAAGGTATAAAGGGAGGAAACCGCGGGCGGCTGGTCGGGATAGCAGGTATATTCGGTGGGAATACGGTAAAAATAGAGGCAGAGCAAGGCTGCCGCGGTGGCAAACGCCATCGGGATTTTAATGATTTTCATAAATTTTTTCATGGTCAAAAACACCTCTTGCAATAGTGTTTGCCGATGAAAAAAATCTATGCCGCGTAGTTTTTGGAAATATAAAAAGGTGGGCGCCTAAAAATTGTTTGAAACTTTCAAACCGAGCCGAAGGGCTACCCGAAGGCGTATAAAAATACGCCGAGTGGCTCGGTTTGGAAGTAGCAAAGAGCGTTTATAAAAAAGAAAAACATCGCATTTGCGATGTTTTTCTTTCCTTATATTCTGTTTTTGCAGAATTTTTTGTTTCATTGTTTTTTTTGCTCTTTGCGGTTCGGGCGATTTTTACAGCCCTTAATAAGTCATTTCCACCAAACCGTTTTGCACCGTATAGCGCGCAAAATCCAAGGTGGTCAGCAGCGGCGCCGCCTGCTCCATGGAGATGGGCTTGCCGTCGATGGTGGTGACGGTGACGATGGCTTTATCATAGTTGCCGAAATAATAAATCCATTGATTTTTGGTCTTTTTCAAAAGTTTTTCCTCTTCGCCGACCCCTTTGACGCGAAGCAAAAGGTCCCGCTGGGTCTTGGGCAGGGTGGCGCTGACCGCCACATTGAGGAAATAGGATTCACTCTCACCCGCCATCAGATAAGAATAGGTATAGCCGCCGTTGGAATAGGCATAGAGCTGGCGGAAGCGGGCGGTGGTGGGCAGCCAGGTGGGAACCAGCACCAGCGCTTCTTCGGTCAGATAGTTGGTTTTATAGCCGATGGTCTTTTTAGCGGCGATGGCATCCAAATAGGCGCGGAGGGAAAGGTAGGTTTCGGTCTTTTTATCGGTAATCTCCACCGGCGCCTTGGGGTCGACCGCTTCGGCAGGGGGTGTAGATTGGGGTTCGTCGCCATCGGGCTGCTCGGGGGCAGGCTCTTCGCCCTTTTCCTGCTCGGGGTCGCTTTCGGGCGCATCGTCGTCGGTGCTTGGATCTTGGGAAGCTGTCCCTTTATTTTCGTCCGGCTGCGCTGCGCTTCCATTATCTTCGTTCTCGGTGTCGCCCTTCTGCTCTTCGGTGGGGGCGGAACTGTCGGCATTATCGGCGGCGCTGTCGTCGGCGGTCGAATCGTTTGGAGCGGCATTATCGGTGCCGACCTCGCCCGAAACAGCAGAGTCACCGGCTTGCAAAAAGAGTTCATTATGGGGATTGCCCATAATGTCATTAAATTCTTCGGGGCGGTTGAACCAAAAGGCCAGCCCGATGGTCAGCGCCAGCATCGCCGCCGCGCCGCTGGCGCAAACCGGCAGTACCCAGCGCAGTTTTTGGGGCTTGGCAGCCGAAGGCTGCGAATGCGCTTGGGCTTCCTGCATCAGCGCCAAGGTCTCTTCGTTGAGGGCAGGGGAGGGAGTAATGTCTTCAAATTGCTTATTATATTCGTCTTTAAACAATGTCGTCCTCTCCTTCCGTCATAAAATCTTTGAGTTTTCCTCGCGCGCGCTTGAGTTGGGAGCGAACGGTGGAGGGGTTCATCGCCAGCAGTGTGCCAATTTCCTCGGAGGTATAGCCTTCATAATAATATAAATGCACCAAGGTCCGCGCCTGCTCCGAAAGCCGACCCAATGCTTCGTGTAGCGCCAAACGGTCGGGGTCCTCGCTGCGCGGCTCGATGCCCTCCAAGGGCAAATCGCGACGGGATGCTTTTTTCAGCCGGTCCTTGCAGCAGTTGATGGTCACCCGAATGAACCAGGCTTTTTGGTGGGTGGGATTTTCAAACTGCGGCTGATGACGAATCAGCTTTAAAAAAACATCCTGATATGTATCGTCGGCATCCTCCCGCCGGCGCAGCTGCGCCATGGCAAGGCGGTAAACCGTCGGTCCGTATTCTGCAATCATTTGTTGCATTTGGGCATCGGTATAGGCCATAAATTTCCCCTTTACATATGATAAAACGAACTTAATATCTAATCTGTTGCAAAAAGGCACAGAAAAATTTCTGCGCCTTTTTGTTTTTAATTAATATGCTTTACCCCAGTATACTAACTTTTTAGCGGGTTTGCCGCAGCAAACGCAAACATCGCTGACCTGCTCCTGATCCTCGAAGGGCATGCAGCGGGAGGTAATCTCCGCCTCTTCCTTGAGTTGCACCTCGCAGGCTTCCTCGCCGCACCACATAGCGCGGATAAAGCCGGGCTTGGTGGCGGCAATCTCTTTGATCTCGTCCATATTATGGGCGGTATAGGTCATGGAAAGGCGGCGATCCAGCGCCCGCTGATACATATTTTCGTGGATTTCTTTCAGCAGGGCGGGGATGACTTCGGTGAGCTTTTCCAGCTCGACGGTGATCTTCTCGCCGGTATCGCGGCGGGAGAGGATGCAAACGCCGTTTTCGATATCGCGGGGGCCCAGCTCCAAGCGGATGGGAACACCCTTCATTTCATATTCAGCAAATTTCCAGCCGGGGCTATTGGAAGAAGCATCCATCTTGACGCGGCAGACGGATTTCAATTCGTTCATTACTTCTTCTGCCTTTTCCAGAACGCCCGCTTTATGCTGAGCGACAGGGACGATCATCACTTGGGTGGGGGCGATCATCGGCGGGATGACCAAGCCGTTATCGTCGCCGTGGGTCATAATCACCGCGCCGATCAGGCGGGTGGTGCAGCCCCAAGAGGTCTGATGGGGATAGGCAAGTTTATTTTCCTTATCGGTGAAGGTGACATCAAAGGCGCGGGAGAATCCATCGCCAAAATAGTGGGAGGTACCGCTCTGCAGCGCCTTACCGTCGTGCATCAATGCTTCGATGGTATAGGTGGCTTCGGCGCCCGCAAACTTTTCTTTATCGGTCTTTCTGCCCTGAACGACAGGGATTGCCAGATACTCTCTGCAGAATTTAGCGTAGGTTTCCAGCATCTGGATGGTCTCGGTCTCCGCTTCTTCCTTGGTGGCGTGCAGGGTGTGACCCTCTTGCCATAAGAATTCGCGGGTCCGCAGGAAGGGGCGGGTGGTCTTTTCCCAGCGCACCACCGATACCCATTGGTTATAGAGCAGCGGCAGATCTCTCCAGGATTGGACCACATCCTTGAAATGGTCGCAGAACAAGGTCTCGGAGGTGGGGCGGATGCAGAACCGCTCCTCCAACTTCTCGCTGCCGCCGAAGGTGACCCAAGCCACTTCGGGCGCAAACCCTTCCACATGGTCTTTCTCTTTATTCAAAAGGCTCTCGGGAATCAGCATCGGCATGCAGATATTTTCATGCCCCAAGTCCTTGAACATCTTATCCAAGGCGCCCTGCATCAGCTCCCACATCGCAAAGCCATAGGGGCGGATGATCATAAAGCCCTTCACATTGGAATAGGCGGCCAAGTCCGCTTTTTTCACAATGTCGGTATACCATTGGGCGAAATCCACATCCATCGATGTGATTTCTTTTACCATTTTTTTATTATCGCTCACGTTTTTTCAACTCCTGAATTGCATAATTAACATAATTATATCTATTTTTTTATTCAATGTCAATCCATTTGACTTTTAACTATAAAAAATATAAAATAAAGGGGAGGTGATGAAATGAAACTTCTGGCAACAGCCGATTTACATATCCGCAAGCAGGAAGATACCGCTATTTTGGCGCGCATCCTGCAGGCGGCGAAGGAATATGAGGCCCAAGCGCTGCTGATCGGCGGCGACCTTTTGGACCGCCCCTTTTTGGATGCTTCAACGGAGGATGCGGTCCGCCGCCTTTTGAGCGGGGCGGGCTTGCCCGTCTTTTTGGTGGCGGGTAATCATGACCCCATGGCGGTCACCGCCCTTTACCAAAACCCGCCCGAAGGGGTTTATCTATTCCCCGAAACCTTGGCGGGGGTCACCATCGGGGATGGCGTGCGCCTTTGGGGCTATTCCGCCGCCCGCGAGCAAGGGGGTAGCCACCCGCTGCAGGGCTTTAACGCGCCCCAAGGCGCAATCAATATCCTCTTGGGTCACGGTCAGGTGGACGGCGGCAGCGAAAGTTTCTGCCCCATTTCTTCCGAGTCCCTTGCGGCAAGCGGATTGGATTTAGCGATTTTAGGGCATATCCATAAAGGGGAGCAGCGCCGCATCGGCGGCTGCCGCCTGCTGGTCCCGGGCATCCCCGAGGGCAAGGGCTTTGATGAGCTGGGCGAAAAATTTGTCTATTTAATCGATACCGCATCGATGCAGATTGAGGCGATTGCGGTGGCAGAGAAAATTTGGCGGGAATATCCCGTCGACCTTTCGGGCTGCGCCGAGGATGCCGCGATTTTGGAGCGGCTGATGGCGGTGGAGATTTCCGAAAATACCGTCGGTCGCCTGATTTTGCAGGGCGCGCCTTCGGTCGACCCTGCGACAGCCGCCGCCATCTATACCGAGCGGACAGGGCGGGAGATTAAAGACCGCACCGACCCCTCTCTTTCGGTGGAGGTTTTAAGAAAGCAAAATACCCTGCAGGGCGCCTTTGTCCGCCGCGCGATGGCGGAGATTGAGGCCGCCGACGAGGCAGACCGCCCGCGGCTGGAAGAAGCCTTGCGGTTGGGGTTGCAAGCATTGAAGGAGGCAAGACTATGAGGATATTGAGCCTGAACGTCGGCGCCTTCGGCAAGCTGAAGGATTTTGCACTGCAACCCCAAGAAGAACTGAATATTTATCTGCAACCCAACGAATTTGGCAAGACCACGCTGATTTATTTCATTTATTATATGCTCTATGGCTACGATGCCAAATTGCTCAAATCCTACCTGCCCTGGAGCGGGGAGGACCTTGCGGGCAGCTTGGAGTTTGAGCTGCAGGGCAAGACCTGGCGGATCACCCGCCGCCGCCCCGCCGGTCGGGGAATGGAAAAGCGGCAGATCCTCTGCCTGGAGAATGGGGAAGAGCTGATTTTGGCCAATAAGGAGCAGCCCGGCAACCATTTTCTGGGGCTGGATGGGGAAACCTTCCTGCGCTCCTTCTGCATCACTCAGGGCGACCTGCTCTTTTCCCGCACCGACGGGCTGGATGTGGCGCTGAAAAATATGGCCGCCACCGGCGATGAGAATGTTTCCTATCCCTTGGCGGAGGACTATCTCCATAAATTGCATACCCAATATAAACACCGCACCCGCAACGCGGGCCACTTGGTGGAGCAAAAGGAAGCGCTGACCCTCGGCAAAGAGCGGGAGCAGATGCTCCGCGCTGCGGTGGAGCAGCGGCTTTCCGAGCGGGAGCAATGGCAGGCGCTGGAAGAGGCCCTTGCCCAAAAGGAGCAGCAGATCGAAGCGCTGCAGCAACGGTTCGCCGCCGCCGAGGGCAGCGACGCGCTGAAATTGCTCCGGCGGTTGGATGCATTAAAAAATCTGCCCCGCGCCGAAAAACCGCGGCTGGAAAAGGCGGCGCTTTCGGAATTGGAGCAGGCCTTTGAGACCAGCGAGCGCGCCCAAGGAGATTTTCTGGCGGCGCAGGCCGCCTTGGACCGCGCCCAAGCCGAATGGGATCGGTTGAAGGACGCCAAGGGCGGCGCTTTGCCGCTGATTCTGCTGGTGGCAGGCGCGGCCGCGGGCATTTTAGCCGCGGCTTTGGCCATCTGGTCGCTTTATCTGGTGTTGGGCGGGCTTTGGATTGCCGCCGCAATTATGATGATTACCAAAAACGCCTCCCGCCGCGCCGAGCGGGCGGGGCTGGAGCGCAATCTGCAAGCCGATCGGCAGGCGCAGCAGCAGGCAAAGCAAACCGCCGATGCCGCCGCCGAAAAATTGGAGCAGTTGCGGCAGCAGTATCGCATCTTTACCAAAGAAGAGGTGCGTCAGTTGCAAATCGCTTGGGGTGTTTATGAAAGCGGCGCGGGGGAAGAATCCATCGCGCTGCAGGAGCAGGCGATTTTAGCGGGCAAGACCCGCGGGGAATTGGAAGCCTTGGCGGTCGATGCGGTGGAAACGGAAGAAACCGCCGCGCAGGTGCAGGAAATGCTGCGCCGCGAGGAGCAGCAGCGGGAAGGGCTGCGGCGGCAAAAGGATGCGCTGGATCCGCATCAGCTGCGGCAGGCGTGGGAGCGGTTGGAAGAATGTACCGCCCAAAATGCCCTGCTGGAGCAGCAGATCGCCGAGGGCGAAGCGCGGCTGGCCGCCATTCAGCAGAGCCTCTCTTGGCTCAAAGAGGCCAATGAAGAGATGAATACCCGCTTTGCCCCCAAGCTTTGCGAAGCGGCGGGCAATTATCTGGCGCTGCTGACCGATGGAAAATATCGCGGCTTGATGATGGACGATGGCTTTTCCATCCGCTTGGAGACCGCCGAGGGGAGCTTCCCCGCCGAGCAATTTTCGGCTGGAACGCGGGATGCGGTCTATTTTGCCTTCCGCTTGGCGGCAAGCGAGATGCTCAGCCGCGAGCCGCTGCCGATGGTGCTGGATGACCCCTTTACCAATCTGGATGAAACCCGCCGCGCCGCCGCGGAAACGCTGCTGAAAAAGGCGGCGGAAGCCTGCCAGATTCTGTATTTTAGCTGCAGAATTTGACAACGCAACAAAAAACAGTTGTAATTTTGGCAAAAATAATATATAATAAACGATGATATACTTTAAAAGGAGGTTTCTGCTATGACGATTGATAATCATAACGGAAGCATTAACATTACCGAAACCGTATTCGCAAATATCGTTGGCCATGTAGCCAATTCCTGCTACGGTGTGGTCGGTATGGCCGCCAAATCCGCTACCGACGGCTTGGTGTCCCTGCTGAAAAAAGACCACTATGAAAAGGGCGTTCAGGTCCTGCAGGAAGAAGATGGCGTTGTCGTCGAGATGCACATTGTGGTTCTCTATGGCGTCAATCTGCCTGCCGTTACCCGCAGCATCGCCAAAGAAATTAAGTATAATGTGGAGCAGATGACCGGCTTTAAGGTGAAGAAGGTCAATGTCCATATCGATGGGATCAAGACTGTAGACTAAGGAGAGATCAGATTTATGATTACAGGTAAGCAGTATTGCGAAATGATCATCTCCGGATGCAATCATATCAGCAATCAAAAAGCAGCCATCAATGCGCTGAACGTGTTCCCCGTTCCCGATGGGGATACCGGTACCAATATGTCCCTGACCATCTCTGCCGCTTCCCGCGAGCTGCAGAATCTGGGGGATTGCTCCATCGCGCAGGCCTCCGACCGCGCCGCAGGCGCGATGCTCAAGGGCGCGCGGGGCAATAGCGGCGTTATCTTGTCGCTGCTCTTCCGCGGTATTTCCAAGGGATTGAAGGATAAGGAGACCGCCACCGCCGCCGATTTTGCCGAGGCGATGCATCTGGGTGTCAAGGCCGCCTATCGCGCGGTTATGAAGCCCACCGAGGGTACGGTGCTGACCGTTTCCCGCGTGGCTGCCGAAAATCTTTCGGCTTATTTGGAAAAAGCCCCCGATGCCACCGCTGAGCAGGCGTTGGCATACTATGTGGAGCAGGCAAACGTCGTCCTGCAGCAGACCCCCGAAATGCTTCCCCAGCTCAAGCAAGCGGGCGTTGTGGATGCGGGCGGTAAGGGCTTTGCTGTCGTCATGGAAGGCATGCTTTCCGCGCTGCGCGGCAATGCCATCCAGCCCCAGGAAACGCCTGAAGAGGTCGCCGATACGGTGGTGGACGAAATGCCGATGCGGGAAGAGGATATCACCTTTACCTATTGCACCGAGTATATCGTCACTGTCGATGAAACCGCTAAAAAGGATAACCCTGCCGAGCTGCGTTCCTATCTGGAGTCCATCGGTGATAGCGTGGTATGTGTGCCCGATAATGATATTATCAAGGTCCATGTCCATACCAATCATCCCGGCCGCGCCATCGAAGAGGCGATCCGCTATGGTTCGTTGGTCAATCTGAAGATTGATAATATGAAGGAAGAATTCCGCGCCCGCCAGAAGAGCGCGCCCGCCGAGCCCGAAAATGCCTTGGCAGAGCCCACCAAAAAGTATGGCTTTGTCTCGGTCGTTGCCGGCTCCGGTCTGGCAGCGGTCTGCAAGGATCTGGGTGTGGATACCGTTGTGGAAGGCGGTCAGACCATGAACCCCTCCACCGCCGATATCTTGGCGGCGGTCAACCGCACCCCCAGCGAAGTTGTTTTCGTCCTTCCCAATAATAAAAATATCATTATGGCGGCCGAGCAGGCCAGAGAGCTTTCCACCGCCAAAGAAGTAGTGGTCATCCCCAGCAAGACCGTTCCCCAAGGCATCACCGCCATGCTCGGTTTTGATGAAACTCTGGAAACCGAAGCCCTCGCCGAAGCCATGACCGCGATGCTGGAAACCGTTAAGACCGCGCAGGTCACCTATGCTGCCCGCGATTCGGTCTTCGATGAAAAAGAGATTAAGGAAGGCCAGTTGCTGGGCCTGATGGAAACCAAAGTCACCTTCGTGGAAGATGAGATGAGCGATGTGGTCCGCAAGCTCTTTGAAGAGCTGGGTAAGGACGGCGGCTCCTATATCAATATCTACTACGGCGAGGATGTCACCGAAGAGCAGGCAATGGCCATCACCGAGCAGGTGCAGGCGCAGATGCCTCAAGCGGAGGTAATGTGTCTTCCCGGCGGGCAACCTGTCTACCACTATATCTTTTCCGTGGAATAACCGTTGAAATCGGCGCAGACCGACAATGAATAAGGAAAGAACCTGCCTTGGCAGGTTCTTTTTTATGTCTTTTCCGTTTTTTCACCTTCGGCATATCATTATATAGCCGAAGGATGAAAGAAACGAAAATCTGCATCCGATTTGAACGGTTTTAGAGAAGTATGTGAAAAAGAGAATAAAAAGAACCGACCTTGAAAAAGGTCGGTTCTTCTATTATTTTTAAGGGTTCTGTACCAAATGAATTGGTACAAAAACATACAAATGATTTGGTAGGATAACGAAGGGATGCGTTGCGCTCTCGGTTTTTGTCGACCGCTGCGGGCGGTACCCGACAAAACCTTCGTGCTCCCGACTTCGCAGTCCGCCAAGGCTGACGCGCCTTGGCGGCTGTTTCGACGAACCCAAAAGGGTTCTCATCCCCCTTTTTCCCTACGATAAAACAAAAGCACACCGTATGGTGTGCTTTTGTTTTATGGCGGAGGAGAAGGGATTCGAACCCTTGTGCCTTTTGGGCAAACGGTTTTCAAGACCGCCTCGTTATGACCACTTCGATACTCCTCCGTATCGGTTTTCTATTATACCCATATTTCAAAAGAATGTCAAGGCGCAGGGAAAATTTCGTAACATATGGGAAAGATAATAGAAAGAGGTGAACTTTATGTGTACGGCGATTTTATGGAATCAATATTTTGGCAGGACGTTGGATTATGAACTTTCTTTCGGGGAGCAGGTGGTGTTGGTGCCGCGGCGGATGTCGCTGGAGTTTTGCGTCAAACCGCCGCTCAAAAGTCATTACGCCATCTTGGGGATGGCTTCGGTGCAGCAAGGGACTCCGCTCTTTTTCGATGGAATGAACGAAAAAGGATTGGCGATGGCGGGGTTGCAGTTTGCGGAGTATGCCGATTATTCCAAGGGTGGGAGCATCGCGCCCTTTGAGCTGATTCCTTGGATTTTGGGGCAATGCGCCGATTTGGCGCAGGCGAGGCAGCTTTTGGAGGGTTTGGAGCTTTGCGATATTCCCTTCGGGGAACGCTTGCCCAATGCGCCGCTCCATTGGATGGTTGCCGATTCGAGCGGCGCCATCATTTTAGAGCCAACGGCGGAAGGGTTGCAGATGTATGAAGCGGCGGAAGGGGTGATGACCAACAGCCCGCCCTATCCTTATCATCGGTTGCGCTATGAAGAGTTGCGGCATCTTTCGGCGGAGCCTTCGCCCTATGCGGCGCGGCGGGGGCTGAGCGCTGTCGGGCTGCCGGGGGATTATTCCTCCGCTTCCCGATTTATTCGGGCGGCGTTTATCCGCAAGCATTTAAGGGGAGAGGGGGAAGGCGCCTTCTTTTCCATGACCGATAATATCTCGGTGCCTCGCGGCTGCGTGCGCCTGCCCCAAGGGGATGCCTTTACCCGCTATACCTGCTGCTGCGATCTGCAGCGGGGCAGTTATTCCTATACCACCCATCAAAACCGCGCGCCCGTAACCGTTTCCTTTGCCGATAAAAATTTGGAGGATGACCAAATCATCTATTGCAAAATTTGAAAGAATATGGTAAGATAGGTTCCATCAGAGTAGAATGTCGCGTGTTAAGTGCCTGAGGGACGGGGAGTTGCTTTCGGGACGAAAAGGGCGGGAATCCCTTGCCGTGCGCCATTCGCATCCCGCTGGCGAAATGGATAGGAATATCTCCTGATTTTCGTGATAACGGGGATAAGGAGGTATTTTTTTATGAAAAACAAGAAACTCAAAATGCTATGCTTGGCCGCGGTGATGGCGGCGCTTTATGTGGGGCTGGATTTTCTGGCGGTCAGCGTCAGCGCGCCCTTCGGCAATTCGCTGAAGATTTCCTTGAGCGGTTTGCCGGTCATCATCGTTGCGCTCTGCGGCGGCCCCCTTTGGGGCGCAGCCACCGGCTTTATCGGCGCCTTTTGCGGCCAGATGATCACCTATGGATTCGGGCCCGCCACCCTGCTTTGGGTTCTGCCCGCGGTGGCGCGAGGCTTGATGATGGGCTGGCTGTTCCGCGCCTTTAAAAAGAGCTTGAAGCCCGCGATTCTCACATTGGAAACCTGCATCTCCGCGGTGGTTGTAACCGCCATCAATACCGGAGCGCTGCTGGTTGACCAGATCATGTATGGCTATTCTTCCTATGCGGCGATTTTGCTGGCAATTCCCGCCCGCCTGATTGCAGGGGCGCTCACCGCCGTTGCTTTTTCGCTGATGCTCCCCACCATTATGCAGAGCTTGGGGAAATACATAAAATAAAAAAATCTCTCAACCGAATGGTTGAGAGATTTTTTAATCGTCAGATTTGGGTTTGGTCAGGTTAAAATGTCCGCTTTCCACCATCGAGGTGGCGTTGGATCCGCAGACAATGACATGGTCCAAAAGCCCGATCCCGCCGGTCAGCAGGGTGGCGCGGGCGGTGCGGGTGACGCTGATATCCTCCAGCGAGGGGGTCGCTTCGGTAAAATGGTTATGCGCCAGCACCACATAGCGGCAGCCCCGCTTTTTCGCTTCGTTCAAGAGCGTGGGTGCGTGGAGATGGACGGTGTTGTTATATCCCTGCCCGATGGAGGCATAGTCGATCAGCCGCTTGGTTTCGTCCAGAAATGCGGCGAGGATACATTCGGTCTTGCGCCCGATAAAGCGGGGCAGAAAGAAGGTAATGCATTGCTCGGGGGTCATCAGCCGAATCTCCGGCTCCGCCAACTGCTCATAATAGCGGCGGGTAATGTCGGGGATCATCGAAAGGAAGAAGGCGGTGGTGGGGCCGACCAAGTTGACCCGCTGCAATTTTTCTTCGCCCGCGTCCAGAACACCGCGCAGGCTGCCGAATTGCTCGATCAATTGGTGGGCGATGGGGTTGGTATCTTTCTGAAGGATGGTATATCCCAAAAGAAGCTCTAAAATTTCATGGTCGGCAAAATGATCCAGCCCTGCCTCGCGATAGCGCTCTCGCAGCCGCTCGCGGTGGCCTGCGTGGATGGAATTTTTCTCTTCCATTGGGAAACCTCCTTTCTGATAGGATTATACAAAACGAATGGTGCGGCGGATATAATAGGATTTCCGCTGGCTTCTCATCAACTTGAGCTTGACCGAAAGGGTGCCGTGCTTGGTGGGCAGGAGACATTCGGCGTTTTTTTCATCGATGATGGTGAATTCGGGGACCGTCAGCTTCTCGCCGCAGATGGGGCAGAGCAAGGCCTTGAGCTTGGGGTCTGCCAGCGCTTTTTCGGGGGTGCGGAAGGTGGGGAAGAAATCCTTGGTGCTATGCATACTATGCCATAAAATGCCGTTGAGCTCGGCATAGTTGCGCACCCCTTCCTTCAGGTCCAAAGAACCTGCCACCCTTGCGGTATAGATGGCATCGTTGAAGGCATTATGCGCCTGAAGAGTGGGATGGATGCCCAATTTTTCCATCGCAAATTCCAGCGAAAATTGGCGATTTTCTTTGGCAATCTGATGATTGAAAATACCCTGCAGGTTGAAGCAGGGGGGCAGCCAATCTTCGTCCAGATCGTGCATCAGGAGGTTGTCCCGCAGCATTTGAATGTCATCGTAGCCCCAAGAGAGCAGGATGCAATCCTCGCCGCACCATTTTTTGAAATCCTCGATGGCGGCTTTGAATTTCTTTTGCCCTTGCAGCATCTCGCGGGAGATACCGGTCATCTTTTTAATGCGGTGGTGCAGCTTGCGGTAGAAGGTGGGGGCGATCAGCAGGTCGATGCAATCGATCGCCGCGCCCTGTTCGCTAAGCTTGATGGCGCCGATCTGAATGATCTCGCCCGCCAGATAGATGGGGGATTGGATCGCCGTCTCTTTGGAGAAGGGCTGATTCCATTCCATATCAAAAACAATGTAGGTCATAAATTTCCTCACCTTAAGTTTGTTGGGATTTTTTACATCGCAAATCTGCAGAGCAGATTTATATCGCTGAAATCAAATCGTTGGCGTTACACGCTCAAAGATTTAATTTCAGGATGTTCGTCCATAAACTTTATAACATCGCGGAAGTGGATATGGCTCTTCATCCGCACCTGCAGGACCATATTCAAGGTATTATCGGCGCAGGTGGTGATACGGGAGGAGACGATGGTGATCCCCAATTCTTTTTGCTTTTCTCGCAGGATCTTGCGGATCTCGGGGGTATCCACCAGCGTGATACGGATCTCGCCGTTGGAGTAGGCATCGTAGCCGATATTAAAGCGGTGCATCAGCATCTGCACACCAATGACCAAAAAGGTCATAAAGAGCGCCACCCAATATAAACCGCTTCCGCTCGCCATACCGACCGCGGCGGTCGCCCAGATACCTGCGGCGGTGGTCAGACCCATCACTGTGGTACCGTTCTTATAGATAACGCCTGCGCCGAGGAAGGAGATACCGGTGACCACCTGCGCCGCAATACGGGCAGGATCGGCTCCGCGGGAGCCTTCCACCAACGCCATATCGGCAAAGCCGTATTTGGAGATGATCATAAAGAGCGCTGCCGCACCTGCGATGATGCAGTGGGTACGGATGCCTGCTTCCTTGGAGCGTTTGGTACGCTCCAGACCAATGACCGCGCCGCAAAGGGTGGCCAGCAGCATACGCAATAAGTATATGAAAACAGGGTAGGACTCAAAAAATTCTTTGATAGATTCAAACATGGCTAAAAACTCCCTTAGAATGAAACATCTTGCACTTCCGGATGGGTATCCAGAAAACGAAGAGTATCGTTGAAATAAATGTGTTTTTTAGAACGGACCTGCAACAGAATCTGGATGGTCCCCTCCTCGACAGAGCGGGTATAGCGGGAGGTAATGATCTGAATGCCAAATTCTTCTTGCATCTGCTTCATCAGATCGCGGACATGAGGTTCGTTTTTGATGGTCATCCGAATGGTGCGGATGGGGATGGATAGAAATCCGCGCGCCGAAAGGATTGTGTGGGCGGAAAGCAGGAGCAGGGTAAATAAAATACCCAAAACCTCCAAACCGCAACCGCAGGCCATCCCGATCGCGGCGGTGGCCCAGATGTTTGCGGCGGAGGTCATCCCCGAAATCGTGTCCCCCTCGGGTCTGCTGCAGATGATTCCTGCGCAAAGGAAGCCCGAACCGTCAATGATAAATCCGGCGACCAGCGTGGGGTCGAAGCCCTGGGACCATTGGGGCAGCCCCAGATCCAAAAAGGCATATTTGGAGACGATCATCAGCGCGGCCGCCCCGCTCGCCAAAATCGCATGGGTGCGAATACCGGCATCCTTGGAGCGAAAGGTGCGCTCGGCGCCGAGAAGGACTCCGCAAAAGAGAGCGATTACCAGCCGCAGGCAATAAATCGCCGAGGGCGCAAGATCGAAATATTCAGCTAAGCCAAGCAGATCCATCACCCCCGATAAAAATATATATGATAAATATATATTCTATACTATGTTAAGATAATTGTCAAATACAATAAAAATTGCGCGTTGGAGCTTCCAACGCGCAAAGGTTATTTTTTTCGTATGAGCGGCAGCGAAAGAAAAATACCGCAAAGGGGGAAGAGCGTTCCCGCCAGCATCCCCAGCTTCATTCCCAATTGGTCGGGGGAAAGCTGCATCGCTTGCGCCAGATTGGCAAGGGCGGGAGTTTGGATGGTCAGGTCGGCAACCAGCCCCACCAACTGCGGACCCACCGAGGCGCCCAGATCGCCGCCGGCCGCCAGCAGCGCATAGATGAAGACCCCGCCGGCAGGGAACCGCACCGCGCTATAGCTCAGGGTCCCCGGCCAGAGCATCGAGGTGCAAAAGCCGGTAAAGGCGCAGGCAAAAAGCCCCAAAATCGGCCAAGGGGAGATGGCGGCGAGCAGATAGCAGGCGGTCGCTCCGCAAAAGCCGAAGAAGAGCACCCGCTCGATTCGTTTGCCAAACTTGGCATAAAGGGTGCGCCCCAGCCCTAAGGTCGCCGAAAAGAGCGCCACACCGAAGAGATCGCCCCAGATCTTGGGCAGACCCATCGCTTGCTCCAGATAACCCGAGCTCCATTGCCCCATCACCAATTCGGAAGAACCGCCCATAAAGATGATGGCAAAGCATAGCCAAAGCCCTGAATTTTTCAGCAGACCGACCGCGCCCGAAACCTTTTCAGGGGTCTCCATCGAGGGCAGCTTGGCGCTCCCCAGCAAAAGGAGGGAGCAAAGGGGGATGGCCAAAAAGAGCAATACCAGAAGCTGCCAATGGGTACGCTCGAAAAAGAGCAAAAAGAGGGAGACCAGAAGCACCACCCCCACCGAGCCCCAGGCATAAACCGAATGGAGCTTGCTCATCTCTCGGTCGGGGTCTTTGGCGGGCAATGCCGCGATGATCGGGCTGATCAGAACCTCCGAAAGCCCTGCGGCTACCGAAAAGAGCAACGTTCCCAAAAACAGCCCCAAATAAACGCTTTTGGGGAAGAGGAGCGGTGCGCCTGCAAAGAGCAAAAAGCCCGCGATGGTAAAGAGCGGCATCGATTTGATCACCGCCGAAAGGCGGAATTTATGGGAGAAAAAGGAGAGGATCAGATCCACCGCCAGCTGGACGCAGAAATTGCAAAGGACCAAAAGCCCCAGCAAGGAATAGGAGATACCGTAAAGCTCCCGAAAGGTCAAAAAGAGCAGCGGCGAAAGATTGCTCGCTGCCGCCATGGAAAGGCCGGCGGAATAGCACCCCAGCTTGACGTGTAAAACCTGTTTATTCAAAAAAACACCTTCTTTTCCCCTGGATTATAGCAGATATAATCAGAAAAAACAAGGGGGATGAAAAACCATTCGGCTGCCCCAATGAACCCATTGGTGAAAAATAAGTTATTTTCTTGCATTTTTTAGAAAATAAGGGTATAATGAAGTATCAACCTATTAATTTTATATATTTTATTATAGAAGGGGAGGCAAGAGCAATGGCGATCGGCAAACATATGAAAAAAACGAATTTGCTGAAAGCGGTCTGGCTGCGGTATACAGTTACCATTGTTTTGTTGCTGTTGCTGGTGGCATCGCTATTGTTGAATTTATTCCATTTTGTCTTTCCGGTTGTGAAATATTACGGAAACGGCATGAGCCCTGCTCTGGAAAACGGGCAGATTCTGGTCGTGAATAAACTTTCCAAAATCAAGGCGGGAGATATTGTCGCATTTTACTATAATAATAAAGTGTTGGTCCGTCGTGTGGTCGCCTGCGGCGGAGACCAGATCAGCATCGACGTTTTCGGAACGGTAACGGTGAACGGCGAAGCGTTGGAGGAGCCTTATGTGCAGGAAAAAACATTGGGGCAATGTAATCGCACCTTCCCCTATGCGGTTCCTGCAGGGCATTACTTTGTTTTGGGTGACCAACGGCAGTTGGCTATGGATAGCCGTTTGGAGGAGATTGGAACAGTGGATCAGCAACGTCTGATCGGAAAGGTTTTGTTTGCATTGAACTGAAATGGCGAGAGCGAACCGAAGAAAACTGAATATGGAGCGGAGCCTTTTGGTTATGCTCTCGGTTTTTCTGTCTGTTGCGATGGGAATCGGCATATTTTTCGCGGGCATTCGGCCGGCGGTTGCACTGGAGCAGGAGCTGCGTTGCGGCATTGAGGAGCATATCCATACCAATGCCTGCTATCAAGGCGATTTTTTGACCTGCACGAAACCCGCCCATTCCCATAATGAAAATTGCTATATCGTATTGTTGGAAGATAATAACATCGACCGTGTTTTGGAATTGGTCGATGGGGAAACTTCGCTGGAGCAGGTAATCTCTTCCACTGTCTCTACCGCCTTGGTTTTCAACGACGAGTTGAACCAAGAAGAATCCACCCAGCAGGGAATGGAGAAGCAAACGGTGGCGGCATTGAATCAAACCATTGCCGAAGAAGAGTCTCTGCCGGATCTTATGCTGAACGAGCAGATCAATAACCTTGCGGCGCTGGAACCGCAACAAAGCACGCAGCCGCAGACCGATCCCGAAATTCAATACGGGCAGATGGAGCTGGAGCAAGAGGCTCCGTTGCTCGGCGCGGGAAGCTCCACCTATGCGGTGGGAAGCGAACCGGATACGACGAACAACAAAGCGAATTTTTATGTTTATATCGATGGCAGCTGGAAATGTATCGGCACGCTGCCCTTTACCACCCAGAACAGCACGTCCAATAACCGCTACGACGGATATGTTCAAACAAAGGACCTGCTGGAGCTGGTCAATCAATCGCTGGGCACTTCGTATACAGCGGGAAGCTTTGGCATCGTTTCCTCCACGTCACAGAACAACAACTACAGCGGTAATTCTTTGAACATTGGAACCACAACCAGCCGCATTTTTTACAGTGCGCGGTCCAACGCGCTCAACAACGCCCGCTATGTTCGGCTGGTTCCGTCCGGCTATACGAATTCGACGACCTCGTTTGGGTTCTACAGTGTAACGCTGGAATATCCCGAAGGGTATATCGATACGCATTATGTACGGACAAACAGTACCTTTACCTTTCCCGCAGGCAACTACGAATGGGAAAACCAAGCGGGAACGCAAACTTATAACGCGGGAGACCGCGTTACCATCCGAAGCAAAACCACCTACAAAGGAATCAAGCTGGGCCCCATTACCGAAATCAATCTTCACTATAATGTGAACTATTCCGAGGTAACGGACGCCACCACCAACCCCTATCCCACCTTGGCGGGGCTGACGGTCACATCCGCAACCGATACGGTTCACGAAGGCATCGCCGCCACACTGCGTAACGTTTCGCAGCCTACGGTGGCGGCCAAGGTGAAGAACAACAATACCGGTCTTACGCGAATCGCGCGGTTCAAGGGCTGGCAGATCGAAGGAACGGATGTTATTTTGGCGCCCAACTCCGCCTTGGTCTGGGAAGAATTGCTCTATTACCAAAACCGCGGGGAGATCTCTCTGGAGGGTGTTTGGGAATCGGGTGCCAAGGTGACCGCCTCCTTCTTTATCCGATTCGATTCGGTGGCGGTGGATACCGGCGGAAATATTACCGGTCAGGATTCCAATAAATATACCAACGAGATCTTTTCCACCTATGTGGGCGGGCTGGATACCTCCAAGAGCGTATCCGAGCTCCATAACCTGCATTATATCAGCGACGATACCCCCGATAATTCCTATACCGCCGATAAGGAGATCCGAACGCTCTATGGCGGAACGGGTAGAAACGGCGCTTGGCTGGAGCGTTTCCCCGCCGACCAATTTGTTTTTGAAGAACTGGTGCAATACGCCAAGACCGGCTACCTTTCGGTCGATGGCGAGACGGTGGCGGTGGAGCGGCTGAACGATCAGAACTACGCCATTCGCTGGTATGTTTTTAAGGCGCAGGACGATGCCTGGCATATCGATGGGAAGTTGGTCAAAAAGACCGGCATCATTCAGATCGAAAAGACCTTCAACGGCAATGCCGACCTGATCGAGCAGGTCAAAGATCAATTCTATATCGTCGTCTATAACGAGCGTACCGCCGAGATGAAGCGGTTGACCTTGAAGGACGCCACCCGCGTGGGGGAGGTCTATCAATGGCGATTGACGGATGTCCTCTATGACGAACGGTGGACGATTATCGAAACCGCCATCCCGAGCGCGCTGGAAAACGAAGATATCTATGCGTATTCGGAATATAACGTCATCGACCCGCTGGGCGATCAATCAAGCTTCGGCGCGGGCGATTCGGTCATTGTCTTGGGGCGGACCATCGCGGTGGACGAAGGGGAAGAGATGATCCTTCGGGTGCAGTTTAATAATATCTACCACCGCTCCGATTCCATCATCATTAAAAAGCAAGACTATCGGACAGGCGCGGCCTTAAACGGCGCGGAATTCAGCCTCTTTCAGAACGGGCAGGCGTTGAAATTCAACTACGATGCCCAAAAAGGGATCTATCGCTATGATCCCACCGGCGGTACCCAGACGGTTTTGAGCGGGCAGGGGAACGGCTATTTTGAAATTCTGGCAGAACATTTTTCTTATGACAACGGCCCTGTCACCATCCAAGAGGTGACCGCTCCGCCCGGCTATTCTTCGGTGGCGGCGGTGGAGATCGGCTATATCGACAATCAAGGCACCATCGGTATCCTCTCTGAGGAGAATGAAATGATCCGTTATGAAAACGGCGTCTTGCTGGTGGGCAACAGCACCGATACAGTCTCGGTGGTGGCGCAAAAGCGTTGGGAATGTCCCCAAACCGAATGGCAGCCGGTGACTGTTCAGCTGATGGCAAACGGCAAGATCGCCTCGGCGATGATCGGCTCGATCAATGCGCGGGTGGTCCTGAGCGAAGAAAACAGCTGGAATCATCAATGGTCCGACCTTCCGCTTTATGCCAACGGCGAGAAGATCACCTGGTCGCTTGTGGAATTGGCGGTCGGCGATGAAACCGCCAAATCCGACGGCACCTTTAATAACTGGCTGGCGTCCTACGATCCGCCGGTCATCACCACTGAAGACGGCCAGACTCGTGTCCTGCTTACCGTCGCCAATACCACCAAGCGGGTGATGCTACGGTTGACCAAAACGGATTTGGAACGCACCATCCACCTGCAGGGTGCAGAATTTTCTCTGGAGGCGGTGGATGCCGAGGGCAATCCGCTGGCAAATCAGGTGGTGAAGACAGGGAAGACCGATGAAAGCGGTGTTTATATCTTCGATAATATGAAGGTGAATGTCCGCTATCGGCTGACCGAACTTTCGGCGCCGGAAGGGTATCGGATCATCCCGATCCCCATCTATTGCACCATTTTGGAAAACGGCGCTGTGGAGGTGGAGGAGCATCTGCTGGCTGAAGCAGGCTCCACCGCATATAACATTCTTATAAGAAACGCGCCCGATGTTCCGCTCCCCGAATCCGGCGGAGCCGGAGATTTTTGGTATTTCGCTTGCGGCGCTCTGCTGATGGCAACCGCAGGCTTATACATATCCATATCCCTGAAAAAGAAAGGGAGGTGGAATTAAAGAGCAAATGTTTCGTTTTCAAGTAACTAAATTCAAAATCAAAAGAAAAGGAGTAAACAAAATGAAAACGACCAAAAGAATCTTTGCGATCCTCGCTTGCGTATGTATGCTCGCAGCGATGATTGCCCTGCCTGTTATCGCCGAAGAGGAGGCGAACGGCACCATCACCATCACCGCAGCGTCCGATTCCAATGCGGTTATCGGCGGCAAGAAGTTCAATATTTTTAAGATCTTCGAAGCCACCAAGGGTACCACCACTGCATATGAGTGGAACACAGACCTCAACGATGCTTCCGGAAAGAATGTATATTACGATTTCTTCTTCGGTGAGTCTACAAGCAAGTATGCAGTGACCGGCATGGAGGAAGGCACCATTGTGGATGTGGTTGCCTATATCCTGAGCCTGAAGGATAATTCCTTTGAATTTTCCAATATGGCATCAAAGCTCCACGAGTACATCCACGAGAAGAACATCGATCCTACAGATATGTTGGACCTGACCAAGGAAACCGGGGCCAGCGAAGCTCGTTTTGAGAAGCTGGAATACGGCTACTATCTGATTTATGATAGCTCCGAGCTGACCGAAGGTGCGGTCCGTTCCGCAGCGATGCTGACCAACGTTACCCCCGATGCAGAAGTGGTGCTGAAGGCTTATCGTCCCACAGTCGAAAAGTATGTCGATGATGATCTGAGCGAAGGGGAAGCCTGGAAGAAGGGTACCACCAGCGGCATCGGCGGAAAGGATACCTTCAAGATCGTTACCGCGGTTCCCAACCATGACCTTTATGGCGAAAAATATGTTCTGACCATCGCCGATGCGATGTGTGACCATCTGGCGATCGATGAAACTTCGGTGAAGGTTTATATCACCGAGAACGGGGTCAAGAGAGCAATGGCCATCGATACCGAATATACGGTCGAGTTCCCCACCCAGGGCGAATTTGATCTGGTGGTTGATTTCAAGACCATCCCCGCGTTGGCTTTTGGCTCGGTCATCGAAATCTATTATGATACCACTTTGGGAGAGACGGTGGAACAGCACCATGCCAATGAAGTCACCATGACCTTCAGCAACGATCCTGCTAAGGATACCACCTCCACCGCTACCGATAGCGCCTTGGTCCGTTCCTATATCAATGTCATCACCAAGCGTGCAGAAACCGCCGACGGTGTTGCCACCGCAACGGCATTGAGCGGCGCGCAGTTTAAGATCTATGCCGCAGGCAGCGAGGATGCACTGATCTTCAAAAAGGTAGACTATACTTCCGGAGACAAAACCTTTACTGCTTATGTTTATGCCCCCGATAAGACCGCGGCCGATCTGGAAGGGAATGCGGAGTTTACCGATGTGGTTGAAACCATCAACACCGGTGTCGGTGTGGCTCCCGGTGTGAAATCCTTTGGCGGTAATCTGGGTGAGATCACCTTGATCGGTCTGGGCGAAGGTGCCTACGACATCAAAGAAATCAAGGCCCCCGACGGTTATCAGCTGCCCAACGCTAAATTTGAATTTTCCTTTGTCGATGCGGTCGGCCCTTCCGGTACCATCACCGAAATCGTCACCACCAAGAGCGACCCCCAGAAGAATGGCGGTCAGATCTCCGGCATTACTTCCTATATCGAAGATCCCTTGGTAGAACTGAGCATCACCAACCGCCCCGGTAACACTCTGCCTGAAACCGGCGGCATGGGTACCACCGCGTTTACGATCGGCGGTATCGTACTTATGGCAGGAGCCATTGCTTTTTTTACTTTGCGAAAAAGAAATAATCTCGCATAATTGATGAACCCATAGCAACCGATTTCTTTTTCGATTCTATGAGCTCAAAAGGTTGTTATAAATTTTAAACAATTAAAATTTTGAAAGGAGGGAAAGCCCTATGAAAAACAAATGGATCACAACGGTTGCAATGATTATATTGTTTGTCTGCGGGCTTTCCCTCTTTTTATACCCCACCGTCAGCAATCTTTATAACGAATACCGCAATAAGAAGATTATCGGTGAATATGAAGAGCTGGTGGAAAACGTCCGCCCCGAAGACTATCAAAAGGCAAAGAATATGGCGGCGGAATATAATAAATATTATAACGATCCGCAGAAACTCAAAGAGCTTGGTCTAAGTTATGAAGAGATGTTGAATATCACCCAAACCGGAGTGATGGGTTATATTGAGATTCCCAAAATCAGCGTCTCTCTGGTCATTTACCATACCATCGAAGAAAATGTTTTGCAGCGTGGCATCGGCCATGTGGAAGATTCGGCGCTCCCCATCGGCGGGGAGGGGACCCACGCGGTGTTGGCGGGTCATACCGGTCTGCCCTCCGCCAAGCTGCTTACCAATATCGACCATTTGCAGGTGGGCGACCGTTTTTATATTCATGTCTTAGACGAAGTTCTGGAGTATGCCATTGATGATATTTCGGTAGTGCTTCCCCACGAAACTGACCGGCTGAATGTTGCCGAGGGGAAAGACTATGTAACCTTGGTTACCTGCACCCCCTATGGAGTCAACTCCCACCGCCTGTTGGTGCGGGGTTCTCGGGTGATGTCGGGCAGCCATGGAAGCGGCGGTGCGGCGGTGCAGCAGGAGGTCTCTCCCATCGCATCCGAAATGCTGATCGCCATCTCGCTGATTGGAGTGGTGATTTTGGCGGTGGCGGTGCGGTTTATTTTCCGCGCGCTGAAGCGAAAAAAGAAGAAGGGTGGGATCGACAATGATGCGTAAGGCCGTTGGATTTTTGGTCCCGTTCTGTATAGCTGTATTGATGCTGACGGTCGTTGCCTTTGCGGCACCGAATAGCACACTGGAGGTCTGCCCCTCGGATCTTAAGGGCCGTATGGTGGAGGATCTTCATATCCGTTGCCGCAAGGTGGCATCCCTGCAGGAAGGGGAATGGACCTTGGAGGAACCGTTTGGGGAAGCCTCTCTGACCGCGTTGATGAAGGACCCTCAGGCGGCGCAGCAACTTTATGAGCAATGTATCGCCGGCCGGCAGATTACAGCCCGCCAGCAGGTAACCGTGCAGGGAACAGCGTTCTTTGCCGATCTGGAACCGGGGCTTTGGCTGGTCTGGTGCCCCGAGGGGCAGCTTTATCGATTTGCCCCCTTTGTGGTTCGATTTGGGGAAGAGGGGGAGTCCATCGTTTCTCGCCCCAAAGCCGAGCTGGATACCCCTTATAGTAAAATGGTGCAGGTAGTCAAAAAATGGGACGATGAAAATAACGCCGCCGGCAAACGCCCTCAAACCATCCGAATCGATTTATTGGAAGATGGGGTGGCGATTGCCCAGGCGGAACTCTCCGAAGCGACAGGCTGGAGCTATACCTTCAGCGGATTGAGTAAGGACCACGCGTATAGCGTTCGGGAGCATCCCGTTTCGGGGTATACGTCCAAAATCGGCGGCAGTGAAGCCGATGGATTTATTATCACCAATTCGTATCTTTCGGGAAAACTGCCCCAGACCGGCCAACTTTGGTGGCCCATCTCGTTGATGGCGCTGGCGGGGATTGCGTTGGTGATTCTGGGCGCAAACGAACTGAAGGAGCGCAAGAGCAATGGGGCGTAAGGTGCGGGGCATTGCCCTGCTTTTGCTCGGTGTTTTTTTGCTCCTTGCCGCAGGCGGATGGCTGCTTTATAATGAGCGGGAAAGTCGCCAAGCCCAAAAGGCATCGCAAAAAATATTGCAGCAATTGGCACCTGCCCAAGAAAACAAAGAATTATTGCAGGCGGAGGGGGAGCTTTTTTGCGCCACCGTATCGATTGAAAAGCTGGAACTGAAACTGCCGGTTTACCAGCAATGGAGTGAAGCGCATCTGGCGAAAGCGCCTTGCCGCTGGAGCGGCGACCTGCAAGAGGGCGGGCTGATTATCGCTGCCCATAACTATCGGGGTCATTTTGCGGAACTCTATCGGATGAAAAAAGGGGATGCGGTTCTCCTGACCGATGGATTGGGCAGAGAATATCGGTTTATCGTTGCAGAAAAAACCGTTCTGGACGGCACCGATGTCCATGAGATGAAATCCGGCGATTGGCCGCTCACCTTATTTACCTGCACGAAGGGCGGAAAACAGCGGGTCACCCTGCGGTGCGTTTATGAAAAATAAAGAGAAAACTTTTTAAAAAAGACTTGCCAAATTTCAAAAAATCGATATAATAGATAAGTACCGATGTTTTGTCGGCAAAAATTCGGGGTGTAGCGCAGTTGGTAGCGTGCTTGGTTCGGGACCAAGAGGCCGGGCGTTCGAGTCGCCTCACTCCGACCATAAAAATGCAGGATGCTTTTGCATCCTGCATTTTTATTATCTGCGTTCGGGCGACCCGCGCACCCAGCCTCTTGCCCTCCCAACCAAGTCGGCTTTGCCGACTTGGTTGGGGTCGAATTTCCCCGCCGCTGCCGGTGGCAGATGAAGGCGGGGGGTGTTCGGCTGCCGCAACACGAGAAATACCGAGCATATAAGTGCGACGGATTTGTCGATGTTGCAAAGGGGCAGATGATGAACCCTATAGAAACGGAATCAGCAAAAAAGACAGGCAGACTCTTTCGAGTCGCCTCACTCCGACCAAAAAAAGAGAGATGCTTTCGCATCTCTCTTTTTTTATTGGAAATATGTGGTATAATAAGATAAAAGAAAGTTTTTTAAAAAAATTGTGACCAAAGGGAATGGTCAATCGTTATTAAGAAGGAAGGAGTGAGGCGATAATGCGGATGCACGAACAAAAAAAGTTCGAAACCGGCTATGAAAAATATGCGGATCTGCTTTATCGCGTGGCTTATTCCTATCTGAAAAATGCAGAGGATGCCGAAGACGCGGTGCATGATGCCTTCATTAAATATATGCACCATCTCTTTGCCTTTCGCGATGAGAGCCACGAGCGCGCATGGCTGATTCGGGTGACGGTGAATCGGTGCAAGGATCTTTTGAAGCATCCCACCCACGCATCTTTGGACGAAGCAACAGCGCTGGCGGCGCCGCAGGAGGAATCCTCGGTACAGCACGCGCTTGCCGCGCTGGACGAGCTCTACCGCATCCCCATCATCCTTCATTATCTGGAAGGGTTTGATGTGCGGGAGATCGCAACGATTCTGAACTGCTCGGAATCGGCGGTCAAGATGCGGCTGATGCGCGGGCGCAATACGCTCAAAACCATCATCGAAAAGGAGAAGTGCGATGTTTGATCAAAACCAAATAAATGAATATCGCGCGGTGAAGGCGCCTGCGCACCTGAAACGGCGGATCGAGCATAGCCTGATCCGCAGCCGTTTGCAACCAAAGGGTTGGATGGCGGCAGCAGCCTGCCTGGCTGTGATTGTCTGCGCAGCGGCGCTTTCGTTGCAGATGTTGGCGCCCCGCAAGATCGCAATGACCTATATGGACCAAGAGATTGGTTCGGCGAAGATCGCGGTCTCGGGCGGGATCGCCAAGGCGGCGGAATTCGGGGCCAAAACGATTGTCCCTGCGGGAATTCCTTTGAATGTTCAAGCCGAGCGAAACACCAAGGTTTCGGTCTCGGGCGGAACGCTGCACTTATTTGATCGGGAAGGGCAGCTTCTTTCGGTGGGTACCGATCTCACCGTGGATACCACTGCGCAACTGCGCTGGGATGTTTCCGATCTGCCGAGCGGCTGCTATACCCTTTCGCTGGGCGAAACAATCTATGAGATTAGCATTGATGCTGCAACGGGCGCAATGTTGATTTATAAAAAGTAAATTTATATTTAAGGAGAAAAGAAAAATGAAAAAGATTTCGTTGATTGCTGTTTTAACCCTGATCGTTGTCCTGCTGGCTTCCTGCGGCGGCAAGGCTGTGACCTCTTCCTATGCCGATTCTCTGGAAGTAATGAACACCATCTGGAGCAATGTTGCCGAAGCCGATAAGTTCCCTGTCGGCGGTGGTGATTCTGCCAACCTGAACATGGAAGGCCCCGGCAAATTCGACCATGCAAACAAAGACGAGCTGGATGTCACCCTCGCTCTGCCCGCCGCTCTGGCCGATAAGATCGATGATGCTGCGTCCATGGTTCATATGATGAACGCCAACCAGCTGACCGCTGCTGCTTATCGCTTGGTCGAGGGCACCGATGCTGCCGCTTTTGCTAAAGACTATAAGGCAAATCTGGATGGTCGCCGCTGGATGTGCGGTTTCCCCGAGAAGTTCATTGTTATTCAATCCGGCAACTATGTTGTAACCGCCTTTGGCAACACCCTGAACATCGATAACTTCAAGGCTGCCGCCGAGAAGCTGGAAAATGCCACCATCCTGCTGGAAGGTGCCATTGAAGCATAATGCTGTTTTCAAGCATTCCGTTTCTATATTACTTTCTGCCCTGCGTTCTGCTGCTGTACCTGATCGCTCCTAAAAAGCTGAAAAACACCGTTCTGTTTTTGACCAGCTTGGTGTTCTACGCTTGGGGCGAGCCGAAATTTGTCTTGATTATGTTGATCTCGGTGACCGTTGGGTATCTTTCGGGGCTTCTTTTGGAAAAGTATCGCCAAAAGAAATGGCTGCTCTTTTTGAGCGTTGCCATCCCGCTGGCCTTTCTTCTTTATTTTAAGTATGCCGATTTCTTCATTGCCAATTTCGCGGCAGCCACCGGTCTTTCCATCCCGCTGCTGCGGGTGACGTTGCCGATCGGGATCAGTTTCTATACCTTCCAGATCGTCAGCTATCAGGTGGATGTCTACCGCGGCGCCAAGGCGCAAAGGAACCCCATCCATTTGGGTGCCTTTATCGCCTTGTTCCCCCAGCTGATCGCAGGTCCGATTGTCCGCTATGTGGATATCGAAAAGGAGCTGGAGAATCGCACCCATTCCGCCGCCATGATCGCCGAGGGAATTCGGCGGTTCTGCATCGGCTTGGGCAAAAAGATTCTGATCGCCAATACGCTGGCCACCTTGGCGGGTATCACCGCCGAGGCGGCAGCGCCTTCGGTGCTGCTCTATTGGGTTTGCGCGCTGGCTTCGGCATTGCAGATCTATTTCGATTTTTCGGGCTTTTCCGATATGGCGATCGGGCTGGGTAAGGTCTGTGGGTTCCATTTTCTGGAAAACTTCAATTATCCCTTTATCTCCCGCTCGGTGGCGGAATTTTGGCGGCGCTGGCATATGTCCCTGGGCAGCTGGTTCCGCGATTATGTCTATATCCCGATGGGTGGCAACCGCGTCAGCAAGGGGCGGTGGGTATTTAATATCCTCACGGTCTGGATGCTGACCGGCTTTTGGCACGGCGCCGAATGGACCTTCATTCTTTGGGGGCTGTTCTTCGCGGTGTTCCTGATTCTGGAAAAATGGGTGCTGGGCAAATTTTTGCAAAAATCCCGCATCCTTTCCCATGGCTATGTGGTCTTGCTGGTGCTGGTCAGTTTCACCATCTTCAATAGCGGCAGTCTGCCTGTGATGGTCGATTCGCTGGGCGCGATGTTTGGGTTCGGCGGTCTGCCTTTGATCACCGCCGAGACCGTCTATTATCTCAAAAGCTATGCGATTTTGCTGGCAATCGCGCTGGTGGGTGCCACCCCGCTGATGAAGCGGCTGGCGCTGAAACTGCCGGAAAAGCTCCGCAATATCGGCGAGCTTCTTTATGCGCCGGCGGTTCTCACCGCCTGCACCGCCTTTTTGGTCGATGGGGCGTTCAATCCATTTTTATATTTCAGGTTTTAAGTTATGAATAATAAAATAAAGAATATTATAATGGTGGTATTGGGCGCGGTGTTGATCTTTGGCGGATGCTTATGTTGCCTTTTGATGCCCAAGCAGGAATATTCCGAAAGCGAACGTCGTCCGCTGGAAAAATTCCCGCAGATTTCGGCAGAGGCTTTGATCAGCGGCGATTTTATGGAAGGCTTTGAAACATATGCCACCGATAATTTCCCTCTGCGCGATGGATTCCGCGCCATCAAAGCGCGGATCACCTATTCGCTCTTTGGGCAAAAGGATAACAACGGCATCTACCTGCATCAAGGGCAGATCGCCTCGATGGATTATCCCTATAACAAAGAGTCGGTGGACTATGCGGCCTCCCGTTTTGAGTATCTTTATCAAAAGTATCTGCAAAATTCCAAGGTCTATTTTTCGGTCATCCCCGATAAAAGCACCTTGCTGGCAGAAGAGGCAGGGGTGTTGGGATATGATCCAAAGCAACTGATCGGCGATTTGAAGGAAAAGATGCCCTATGGGCAGTATATTGACCTTCTGCCGTTGCTCACCCCGCAGGATTATTATAAAACCGATTCCCATTGGCGGCAGGAATGTATCGTCGATGTGGCGGATCGGCTGGCGGCAGGGATGGGAACCGCCATCCCCCAAGAAGGGTACTCCACCCATACCGCCGATACCCCCTTCTATGGGGTGTACTACGGTCAGGCGGCGATCGGCGGCAAGGGAGATACCATCTCCTATCTGACCAACGAAACCATCGATGGGCTGACCGCCTACGATCATCAAAATCAAAAGGAAATCCCCATCTATGATACTGCGCGGTTGATCGACCGCGACCCCTATGAGCTGTATCTTTCGGGTCCGCTCTCGTTGGTCACAGTGGAAAATCCCGCCAATAAAAACGGCAAGCAGTTGGTGATTTTCCGCGATTCCTTCGGCTCGTCCGTTGCGCCGCTGCTGGCGCAGGGCTATAGCAAGGTGACGCTGGTGGATATCCGCTATATCGGCATCGACTATGTCAGCACGCTGATTGATTATAAAAACGCCGATGTCCTGTTTTTATACAGCACTTCAGTTTTGAACAATAGTAATACCATTAAATAACAAAATCCGCAATGCATTGCATTGCGGATTTGCATTTTTAGAGTTCTTATTATATAATAAAGAAAACATTTTTTGCAGGAGAAGATTTGAATGAAAAAAAGCAATCTTTTAAAAATAGTCTGCGGATTTTTGGCGGTGATGCTGTTGGCGAGTTGCTTTGCGGCTGCGGCAGCGGGAGCAAATTCCTTTAAAGATGTCAAAAAAGATGCGTGGTATTATAATGCGGTTGCCTTTGCGGTAAAAGAGGGGTTGATGAACGGTACCGGCGACGGAAAGTTTTCGCCCGATGCATCGGCGGACCGTGCTATGTTGGTCACCTTGCTGTATCGGATGGAAGGGGAGCCGGCGGTGTTAAAAAACCCGCCTTTTACCGATTTGGAGGCAGATTGGTATCGAAAATCTGTTGCGTGGGCATATGCCAATGGGATCGTCAACGGCTTGACAAAAACGACCTACGGCCCCACTCAAAAACTCACCCGTGAGCAATTTGCCACCATTTTGTATCGCTATTGCAAAGACTATCTGGAGTTGGAGATCGGCGGCGCATCTGCTTTGAGCGGCTATCCCGATCAAAAAACCGTATCGAGCTGGGCGAAAGAGGCGATGGCGTGGGCCAACGCCGAAGGGCTGATTACCGGCACCGCCAAAAATGGTGGGGTCTATCTTGATCCGCAAGGAAATGCAACCCGTGCCCAGATGGCGACCATTTTTCAACGATTGGATGCTTATCAGGAGCGGATGGAGGCGGAACCGCCCGTCGACGAACCGGTTGTTGAAGAGCCGATTGAAAAACCTTGCAGATTTGGCGGTGAGGCATACCATAGCTATGGCACGATGGGAATGGAGAGTAAGCACTTCTTCCTCTGCCAAGAAGAGGGATGTTTCAAGCAAAAAGAGGTGCCGTGCACCATCCGAAGTGAGCTGAGTTCAGCGTCCTGCACCATCTCCGCAACGATCAATTATAGTTGCGATATCTGCGGATACAATCAGACGATGGTGGATCCCTCCGGAAAACCGGTCGGTCATAAAATGACCGCACCGACGCATCAAGGGGCTCGAATTGAAGAAGGGCCAGATGGAGAACCGGACCAAGAACGGCAGTATCACCTTTCCCGTTGCCAAAACGAGGGATGCACCTATTCCAAAACCGAAGATTGCACCATCAAGACCAAAACGGTGGCCGCCACCTGCACTCAATATGGCGAAACGCAATATACCTGCGCCGCTTGTAACTATAGCAAGATAGAAAAGACGCAAGATCCCAAAGGGCATCAATGGGGCGGGTATACTCCTTGTGAAACAGCGGGAGAACATCAACGCCGTTGCACCGTCGCAGGCTGCACCGCGGTGGAGAAAACGACCTGCACCATCAACCAAACGATCATTCCTGCCACCTGCAAGCAGCATAAAATAACGGTGAGATCCTGCGATACTTGCGGTTATAACGTTGAAACGGTGGATCGTTATTCCCCCTTAGCTGATCATTCCTTTGGAAACCCGCCCCGCAGCGCAGGGTCAAAGACCCATATCTACACCTGCGATTATGGTTGCGGAACAACAAAGAGCGAGGATTGCACCATCACCATCACCGATATCTATCGGCCGGGCGAAAAGGGAGTCAAACGTTCCACCTGCAGTGAGTGCGATTATCTGCACGAAGTGGCGGATGATACCCTTGCGACAATGCCCAACCAAGAGGGTGCCTATAAGGTCATCACCTATAACCTCAAGTCGTTGTTTTACGATCCTGCAACGAGAACGACAGGGAACATCGACCAGCTGAATAATGTGGCGGACCTGCTCAAGCGGTTTGATGCCGATGTCATCGGTCTGCAGGAGGTGGATCAGAATAATCCCCGCTCTTGGAACCGCGATCAGGTCAAAGAGTTGGCGGATGCGTTGGGATATGAGTATTATTATTTCTGCAAGACCGCAGATAAGGCAGGCGGGAACTACGGTACCGCGATCATCAGCCGCTATCCCTTCAAAGGGGAAGTCGAGCGGGTAAAATATGAAACGCAAAGCGTATTGACCACAGAGGAACGTTTCTATACCCGCGTAGTGATCGAGTTCCCCGAAAGCGATGTGGTCTTCTATAACACCCATTTGTGTACCAAAAGTAATGAAGATCCCGAGGGGGAGGCGGCACAGCAGTTTACCGAGATCATCAATAGGGTTTGCTCGGAGACTCTGCCGACGCTGTTGACCGGCGACTTCAATCTTCGCTATTGGATCCGCGAGCAACTTTGCGATCCCGATGAAGTTAAGTCTTTGAATTCGGTGAAATATAATGAAGAGATGACTATCGATGATATCTATATCCGCAATGCGGATTATTATGTCGATCCCCAATCGGGCCGCAGCCTGTTCCGCGTGGAGGAATTTTATAGCGACCACGCGATGGCCTACGGTTGCTTTACATTGGGATAAAATAAGGCAAAGAACTCCCACCACCAAGTGTTGGGAGTTCTTTTTTCATAATTTGGGGAATTGCATTTTTTTCATTCTTATTATATAATGAAGAATACCGACAAATTTTTCAAATCACCTTTGGGAGAGATATAAAATGAAAAAAAGCAATCTTTTAAAAAGTTTCTGCGGGCTGCTGGCGGTGATACTGCTGGTCGTCTGCTTTGCGCCCTTCGCCTTTGCCGAGGTGGAAGAGCCGAGCATCAAGGCGAATAATGCGATGTTGGTCAGCCTCAACACCGGCGCCACCATTTATTCCAAAAATCCCGACGAGCGAATCCACCCCGCCTCCACCACCAAGCTGATGACCATGGCGGTGGCAATCGATTTAATCAAGGATTTAAAGGAAACCATCACATTTGATAAGGATGCCTCCTATGCCGATTTGGTCATCGGCAGCTCCAATATGGGCTTGAAGGATGGCGAGGTTATTTCCTTGGAGGATTTAATGTATGGCATTGCCATCTCCAGCGCCAACGAAGGTACCAATGCGGTGGCGATTCATCTTTGCGGCAGCATCGAGGCCTTTGTTCAGAAGATGAACGCGCAGGCAAAGGCCTGGGGGATGAAGAACACCCACTTTGTCAACACCCATGGTCTGACGGACGATAATCATTATACAACAGCGGCAGATATGGCGATCATGGCCAAGAAAGTGTTTGCAGACGATCGGTTAATGCCTTTTTTGAGCGCCAGTAATTATACGCTGCCTGCTACAAATATGAATCCTTCTCGTACATTGATCACCACCAACCAATTGTTGCGGATGAATTCCGGCAACTATTATAAACCCTGTATTGCCGGCAAAACAGGAACGACCAGTGCGGCCGGATATAATTTAATCTCCCTTGCCAAAAAGAAAGACGAAAAATACATCTGCGTTATGATGAACGCCAACTTTTCTCTTCCGGCAAATCCGGTCTTTGAGGATTCCATTGCCATTTATAATTGGGCGTTTGATAATTTCAGCACGCAGACACTGCTGGATGAAACAACTTCTGTTTGCGAAGTGGAAGTGGCGCTTTGTGCTAAAAGCGATTATGTGATGTTGGTTCCGGCCGAGGCGATCGAAGCGGTTGTTGCGGATGATGTTTCGGTGGATAGTTTCGAGCGGGTTATCACCACAGAGGAGATTGCTTATGCTCCCATCGCAGTGGGTGATGTTTTGGGCTCGGTTACTTTGGTTAAAGACGGTGTGGAATATGGCAAGGTTGATCTGGTGGCCAGCAGCGATCTGGAACGGAGTACCATTCTCTATTATCTTCACCTGATCCGCCAGTTCTTCAGCAACACCATCGTTCGGATCATTACCATTATTTTAATTTTAGCAATTATTGCTTATATTATCTTTATGATTTGGCAAAATAATACTCGTAGACGCAGAAGAATTGCACGCAGAATTCGCTTTTAATAGTTTCTTCCTTATTTATAATGCAACAAGAATCCGCCTTTTTAAAACTGGTTCGGATTCTTATAAGGATGGGGCTCAAAAAAAGTTTCAATTTTCTGAAAAAAAGTGTTGACAAACGAGCGTCGAGGTGTTATTATATTTGAGCGCCCGCAAAAAGGGGTCGCCCGGCAGGAGCCGAGCGAAGAACTAAAAAGCGGGAAAGCAACGGACTTTGAAAATTAAACAGCATCATAAAGAGGAACCCGTTAATTGAAAAATCCAATGTTCGAAGAACATTGGTGAAAGCGATTAACAAGAACTTTTAAAGCCAGTTTTTAGAAGATTGTTATGAGCTGGATTAAAACTTTGATTTAAATTTTTTTTTAGAGGGTTTGATCCTGGCTCAGGACGAACGCTGGCGGCGTGCCTAACACATGCATGTCGAACGGAGCGTTTCGAATGAAGTTTTCGGACAGATTTTGGGATTGCTTAGTGGCGGTCGGGTGAGTAACGCGTGAGGAACCTGCCTTTCAGAGGGGGACAACAGTTGGACACGACTGCTAATACCGCATAATGCATTATGATCGCATGATCGAAATGCCAAAGATTTTATCGCTGAAAGATGGCCTCGCGTCTGATTAGATAGTTGGTGAGGTAACGGCCCACCAAGTC
>JAZTXG010000019.1:0-1407 GCA_045636365.1 Eubacteriales bacterium | reverse complement strand
GTCCATACCGCCTCTTTGCACCCAATGGGTATCCAGGGTGAAGTTGATAGCGGGGGCTTCAAGCAGGCGATCAAAATAGGTCTTGCCGTCCACCTTGATAAACTCTTTGTGATGGTTGTGATAGAAGAAATGGAAGCCTGCCTTCTCCATCTTTTCGCCTGCGGCGTTCATCTTTTCGATGGCATCGAGGCATTGATCCCATTCGTCGATCAAATGATAGGGGATTCCGCCCAAACCGATGTTTTTGCAGCCAAACCGCGCGTGTTCTTCCATCAGGGCATCGGTATCGTTGATGATGCGATCATAGGGCACGTGGGTCAAAACAAAGGGCATACCCGATGCATCCGAAACCCGCTTGATCCGCTCGGCATCCAGGGGTGCGCCGGAATATTGCAGATAGGAATATCCCAATTCCTTGAGTTTAAGGCAGGTCTGCAAAAGGTCTTCTTCGGTTTGAATGTAGTCTTTAATAGAAAAAAGATTCAGTCCGCCGTTCATTGTTTTTTGTATCCTCCTTCGCATTCGATATATCCTTCATTTATTAAGATTTTTTTGAGCGCGGCCACCGCGGCATCAAAGGCTTCTTCGTTGGTGGCATAGCAATATTTATTCTTTAACTGCGTGGAATCGATTTCGGCATAGCCTTTGAAGATCGCCAGATGGGGTTCCAGCGTTAAGGTGATGTCTGCATTGGCAGGAATGTTGGCAATCATTTCGGGAATCTTCCCATCGCCCAATCCCGCAGGAACAATCTCGCCGGTTCCCATCAGTGCATCCTTGATATGAAAATAAGCGCACCGATCCTGCAGCGCGGAAATCGTTTTTTTCGGTTCTTCGCCAACCTCAATGAAATTGGCGGGATCATAGATGAATTTCAATCCATTCACCTGCTCCATCAAGCGCTCAACCCGCTCGGCGGTATCCCCAAAGATTTGTTTTTCATTTTCGTGATAAAGGGTGCATCCTTCTTCTTGGGCAATGGCAACCATCTGCTTGAGATAGTCCAGAACCTTTGGTTCATCTTCGTAGGCTTTATAGAAGCTGAAGATGCGCAGCTTATCGGTTCCGAAGATTTTGGCCAACTTGCAAAGATGGCGCAAATCCTCTTTTTCCTTTTCGAAATCATCGGTAATCGCCATCTTGCCGATGGGCGAACCGATGGACCAAACGCGAATTCCCGCATCGGCATAGCGCTTGGCATAGGCGGTGGCTTGGTCGATGGTGATGTTGCGAATGTTGACACCGTCTAACCCGCGCAGTTCGATATAGGGGATGTTATTGCGTTTTAAGGCGGCAATTTGCCCCTCGACAGCCGCATTGGCTTCGTCGGCGAAGGCAGATAATCGAATCATTGGCATTTCCTCCTTGACAATTTGATTTTTTCTTGCTACTATCATTATAGCATTT
>JAZTXG010000018.1:0-1041 GCA_045636365.1 Eubacteriales bacterium | reverse complement strand
GGCGATTTTTAATGATAAAATATGGATATGAAAATCATTCGAAGTAAACGAAAAACCATATCTCTTTCCATCAATAAGGAGGGGGAGATCGAGGTGCGGGCGCCGTTGCTTTGTTCGGAGGCTTTTATCCGGCGTTTTTTGGAACAACACAAGGATTGGATCGATCGCCGATTGGCGGAATATCAACCGCCCAAAGTGTATTCCAAGGAAGAACTGGAGCAACTTCGCCGCCGCGCCAAGGTCTATATCCCGGAACGGGTGGCTTATTATGCGCCGTTGATCGGGGTAAAGCCGGCGGGGCTGAAGATCACCTCTGCCCGTACACGCTACGGGAGCTGCAGCGGGCGCAACAGCCTTTGCTTTTCGCTGTTTTTGATGGAGAAGAGCGAGCGGGCGATTGATTATGTGGTGGTGCACGAACTGGCGCATATCAAGCAGCATAACCATAGCCCTGCCTTTTATCGGGAGATCGAAAAGATCTTGCCGGATTATAAACAACGGATAAAGGAATTGAAACAAAAATGATCAAAAAATTTATCTCTTATTATAAACCGCACCGCAAACTCTTTTGGGCGGATATGTTTTTTGCCATTTTGAGCGCCTGCGTTACGCTGATTATTCCGCTGATGGTGCGCAAAATTACCGGCGATTTCGTTCTTCGCCCTGCGGAAGAGGCTGTTCGGCTGATTTTGATCTTTGCGGCGGGGATGATGGCGCTGGTTGGGCTGGAGGCCTATTGCAATTATTTCACCGCCTATTATGGGCATGTTATGGGCGCTAAGATGGAATATTCCATGCGGGAAGAGCTTTTTTGCCATTATCAGCGGCTCTCCTTTAGTTTTTATGATAACCAAAAGGTTGGCCAGCTGATGAGCCGCATCGGCAATGATCTTTTTGATATTGCCGAGCTGGCGCACCATGGCCCCGAGGATCTTTTTATTTCATCAATCAAGCTGATCGGTTCGCTGGCCATCATGGCGGCGGTGAATTGGAAATTGGCGATTGTTGCTCTGCTGATTTTGCCGCCGATGGTGCTTTATG
>JAZTXG010000017.1:0-22157 GCA_045636365.1 Eubacteriales bacterium | reverse complement strand
TGCCATAGCGCCCAAGCCCTGAGACTTGCCCTGCTGGATCGATACACATACAATGATTGCGACAGCCAAAACCAAAATCGCAGAACCAAAGATATATAATGCCATTGTTTTTCCCAACCTTTCGTCTATCATATAAGCGTAGTTTATTTTATCATAAGAAACGCAAAAAAGCAAGCCCTATTTTTTTGTTGATGCCGAAACAAAATAATATGATGCAACCTTGTCGAAAAAATGTTATAAACAGGCAAAAAGAGTGGAAAAATGCGGAAAATCGGTGCAAAAGTGCCGAGTTTTTCACATTATGCACAGAGTTGTGAACAACTTTTATGTAAACAACGGGTAATATTATGTCAACTGACTGTTGAAAAAAGACGAAATTTTTTTCAAAAAACCCTTTACAAAATGAAAGTTCTTTACTATAATAAGAAGGCACATTTCCAAAAAACGAACACGCTGCTATAGCTCAGTCGGTAGAGTGCATCCTTGGTAAGGATGAGGTCACCAGTTCAAATCTGGTTAGCAGCTCCAAAAAATAAAGACCATCGAAAGATGGTCTTTATTTTTTGGAAATGATGTTTGCCTTCGGCAAATGATGACGCTTCGCTAATGATGTTCACTTCGTGAACGATGTCGCTGTCGCTAATTGATTTGGCAAACATCGCATCATTGCGAATGAAATGAGCAACATCATATTTGCGAAGCAAATGCATCATATCGCGTAGCGATGCATCATTTTCCTAAACTTTGCTGATGATATAAAATAACCCGCGGAAGTTCCGCGGGTTATTTTTTATCTTATTTCTTAATTTCGGGAAGGCTTGCAGCGGCAACGGACTGACCGACTCTTCTTGATTTTTCGTCGGGAATATGGAGTTCACATTTTTCTGCCAGCTCGGGGAATTCTTCCTTTAAAACCTTATTGGCGCGGTCAAGAATAATGACACCGCCTTCGCCCGAAGTCACACGACCCATAATCAGAACGTGCTTAATATCATAGAAAAGGCTATAGTATGCGATCGCATAGCCGAAGTAGACACCGATGGTATCATAAATAGCAGCGGCGCGGGGGTCGTTTTCTGCCATAAGACCCTGCACAACCTTTAATTTTTCGGCAGGGGACAAGCTTTCGTCCAGCTCAATGCCGGCAACGGGAGCCAATTTGATAACACCGTCTTGGGAGAAGTATTTGACACCGCAACCATAGTCGCCCGACCATTCATCTACCATCGCATCCTTGGAATAGTCCACAGGAGCAAAAGCAAGCTCATTGAGCCAACCGGTAATGTTTCCTGCGGCGTCTACATAACCGCCTGCTTCGCTGGTACCCATTGCAATGCCCAAAACCGCATTGTCTTCAAGGTCCATCGCGCCTGCGAGGGCAGTAACGTCACCGTCGTTTGCCACTTCCAAGGGGATATCTTCACCAAATTCTTTGGCGATATCGATATACATATTCTTAACATACTTTTCAAAGTCTTCATCCGAAACCTTGATAAAGAGGGAAGCGGTCATAATGCGGTTATTGACATAGCAACCGGCCGAAGAAACGCCGATCGCATCGACGCGCGGCAGATGCTCCGCCGCCGATTTCATCGCTGCCATAATTCCTTCGTATTGATATTTCGGGTCGGCATTGAGTTTGGGGAACCAAACCACTTCTTCCGAATAGACACTTTCGCCGTCGATGACCGCGCTGACCTTACGGTCGGAACCGCCTGCATCGAAACCAATGCGGCAACCATCCAGATGACGGCCAACCGGTGTGGCGGATTCTTGGTTTTGGGGAGCTTCTTCAATCGGCTTCCACTCAACTACCAAATCTTTTTCGTAAATTTTCTTCATCATCATACAGTCGAAAGCTCTTTCGCCTTCAGGATTGTATGCTTTAGCGATGCCTTCATAAATCACCTTGGAGCCGGCGATAATAACCTTATAACCGCCCTTGACCCAAAGAAGAGTTTTGACAATACGCTCAACAAGGCCGATGTTTTCTTCATCGTGACCGGTGCCGTCGGGAAAAACGGTCATTTCAAAAGTTGAAATGAAGCCGTTGTTACGCTCAATACCGATGACGAGTTTTTCGCCGTTTGCCGCCTTGGCTCTAGCTTCGAAATCTTTGAAAACGAGTACCATGGGTTCAAAGCCTTTGTCTAATTTTGCTTCCAATTTAAGATTCATATTTAATTTTGCCTCCTATGATGGTTTTTTGAATGTTGAAATCATCGTCGGTGATGATAATGTCTGCATCTTTTCCTGCCTCGAGGGAGCCCTTGCGGTCCTCCACACCAATCGCTCTTGCGGGGTTGAGTGAAGCCGCGGCAACCACTTTCCAGAACGGCATATCGGTATGGTCGCGTACATTTTTAACCGCATTGTTCAGCTTTAATACACTGCCTGCGATGGTGCCGTCTTCCAAAAGACATTCAATGCCGTTGACAATGATTTTTTGACCGCCCAAGGTATATTCACCGTCCGGCATACCGCCCGCTCTTGTGCAGTCGGTAATCAGGACGAAATTATCGCCCTTGACCTTTGCAATCAGCTCGAAAAGACCTTTATGTATATGGAAGGTATCGCAAATAAGCTCGGTGGAAACATCCCGCAAAAGCGCCGCGCCGACCACACCGGGGTTGCGGTGCAAAAGGCCGGTTTGCGCGTTGAAAAGGTGGGTGATATGGGAAGCACCTGCATTGATCCCTGCCATAGCATCTTCAAAGGAAGCGTCGGTATGACCAATCGATACCTTAACAGCGCAGTTTTCGCAGATTTCTTTGATGGCGGCTACTCCGCCCTCCATCTCCGGCGCCATGGTCGCCACCGAAATAATATCTGCATTGTCGATGATAAATTTAGCATCGGGCGCTTTGATATGCTCCTCGGCTTGCGCGCCCTTCTTTTTGGGATTGATAAAAGGACCTTCAAGGTTGACACCCAAAATCTCGGCGCCATCCCAATCCTTGCTTTCTTCCTTCAAGGAACGAACCACATCCAGAGCGGTGTTGATTTCATCCATACTGACGGTCATCGTTGTGGGGCACCAGGAGGTGACACCGTTTTTCATAATGCCGTTGGCCATTTTCTTAATACCGTCAGCCTTGCCGTCGGAAGTATCCTCGCCAAGATAGCCGTGGATATGAATATCCACCAGACCGGGGGCGACATATCCGCCCTTTGCATCGATAATCTCAGCGTTCTCGGGAATATCTTTCATATCGGTAATGCCGATAATTTTCTCATCAAACGCAAGCGCGCTGTCTTGGAGAATTGCATCGGGCAATACAATCTTACCGTTTACAATGTATTTCATAAACACTCCTCCTTGTAAACTTATATTGACATTATAACATTTGTATTTTTACATTTCAATATTATAAGATTATTTTCTCTTTACTTTTGCACATTTTTTTGTTACAATGAATTCAAATAAATTCAAGGGTGATTTGTATGTATTATTTAGGTGTAGACCTGGGCGGGACCAATATCGCCATTGGTCTTGTAAATGAAGATTTTAAAATTGTATTAAAGGATAAGGTTCCGACCGGCGCATCCCGCCCGTTAAGCGACGTGATGGATGATATGGCGGCATTGTGCGCTTCGGTGGTAAAAAAAGCGGGCATCACATTTGAGGATGTGGCTTGCGCAGGAATCGCCGCGCCCGGCTCGGTGAACCCTGAAAAGGGCATTGTGCGCTATTCCAATAATATTAAGATGGAAAATTACCCCATCTGCGAGGAACTTAAAAAACGAATCCCTCTCAAAGAAGTATACTTAGAAAATGATGCGAACGCCGCTGCTTTGGCTGAAGCAAAGGCGGGCGCAGGCAAGGGCTGCTCCAGCCTTGTAATGATTACGCTCGGCACCGGCGTCGGCGGCGGTATTGTCATCGACGGTAAGCTCTATTCGGGCTTTAACTATTCGGGCGCGGAGCTTGGTCATACCGTCATTGAAATGGGAGGCAGACCCTGCACCTGCGGCAGACTCGGATGCTTTGAGGCCTATAGCTCTGCCACCGGCCTGATTAATATGACCAAAGAAAAAATGATGGACAGAGTCAACTCCATGATGTGGGATCTGGCGAAAAATAATATCGATCGAGTAAGCGGTCGGACTGCGTTCGACGCTGCTAAAAAGGGCGACAAAGCAGGCAAAGAGGTTGTCGATAAGTATATCAAATATCTCGCCTGCGGCCTGACCAATATGATTAATATTTTCCAGCCCGAAGTGCTTTGTATCGGCGGCGGTGTTTGCGGTGAAGGCAATTATCTTTTGAACCCGCTTTTAAAAACCATTCGCCGCGGAGAATACGGGGCTGCAACCCAGACCAACTTCTGCCAAGTTAAAATCGCCGAGCTTGGCAACGATGCAGGCATCATCGGCGCAGCTGTGCTTGGATTATAATTTAAAGCAAAATTTAGTTTTAATTACCATTAAACAAAATAACCCGCGGAACTTCCGCGGGTTATTTTTTATTCATTCTTTATTTTTCAATATTTCTTTTGATGGCGGTGAGGGTAGTGTCGCTGATATGGTGCTCGATCTTGCAGGCATCCTCGGCGGCGGTCTTTTCGTCCACGCCTAATTGCATCAAAAATTGGGTCAGCACCGTATGCCGCTCATAGATCTTTTCGGCCAGCTCTCTGCCCGCTTCGGTGAGATGCAAAGCACCGCCGGCCTCCATTTCCACATAGCCGCCTTTTTTCAAAAGCCCGATGGCGCGGGAAACGCTGGGCTTGGAATAGCCCATATGCTCGCACACATCGATGGAGCGAACATCCTTACTCTTTTTGGAAAGAACATAAATTGTTTCCAAATACATTTCGCCCGATTCCTGAATGGCCATAAGTCTGCGCTCCTTTCAACGGTTTTTAATTATCATAGCACACTCAAACGCTTTTTTCAAGGTTAGAAAAATTTTACAAAAAATCGTTGACAAAGCGGGAAGAACTTATTATAATATAGTGTGGTTAGCGGCGGCTAACTGATTTTTAATGATTTGAAGTTAGCATAGGCTAACCAAGGAGAAACGAATCAATGAACACACTAAAAGATATTAAGATCGGCAAGACTGCCAAGGTGGTGAAGGTCCATGGAGAAGGCGCCATTCGGCGCAGAATTATGGATATGGGCATCACCAAAGGGGTTGAAATTTATGTGCGCAAGGCAGCGCCGCTGGGGGATCCTCTGGAACTGACGGTGCGGGGGTATGAATTATCCCTGCGCAAAGCCGATGCGGAAATGATTGAGGTGGAATAAAATGAGCATAAAGATCGCCCTGATGGGAAACCCCAACAGCGGAAAAACCACGTTGTTTAACGCCCTGACCGGCTCCAACCAATATGTGGGCAACTGGCCGGGGGTTACTGTGGAGAAAAAAGAAGGAAAGATGAAGAAATACCCCGGTGTGGTATTGACCGACCTGCCCGGCGTCTATTCCCTTTCGCCCTATACGCCCGAGGAAGTGGTTTCCCGCAACTATCTGATTGAGGAAAGCCCCGATGCCATCTTAAATATCGTGGACGGCACCAATCTGGAACGCAACCTGTACTTAACCACTCAGCTGATGGATATCGGCATCCCTGTCGTCATCGCCATCAATATGATGGATATTGTTCGCAGGAACGGCGATGAGATTGATATTCCTCTTTTGAGCAAGCGGATGGGCTGCCCCATTGTGGAAATTTCCGCTTTGCGGCTGGAAGGCATCGAAGAGGCTGCCGAGGTCGCCATCGAAGCAGCTAAGCACGGCCGCGCCGAGGCCAACCATATCTTCTCCGGCGCGCTGGAGCATGTCATCGCCCATATCGAAGAGGCAGTGTTGCACCACCTGCCCGAGGAGGAGCAGCGCTGGTATGCCATCAAGCTGTTTGAGCGGGATACCAAGGCGGTGGAAAAGCTGAAGATTTCCAAGGAAAAGATGGAGCATATCGAGGCGGATATCCGAAAATTGGAGCATAAATTGGATGATGATGCCGAGAGCATCATCATCAACAATCGCTATAACTACATTGTCGGCTTGATGAAGGAGTGCTTTATCAAGAAAAATGCGGGGAAATTATCGGTTTCCGATAAGATTGACCGCATTGTCACCAATCGGTTTCTGGCGTTGCCCATCTTCGCATTGGCAATGTTTTTAATCTATTATCTTTCCATCGGCTCCATCGGCGCTTGGTCGGTGGACTTTATGAACGATACCCTCTTTGGGGAATGGATCATCCCTGCGGTGACCAACGGGATGGACGCGTTGGATTGCTGGCCTTGGCTGACCAGCTTGGTGGCCGATGGCATTGTCGGCGGTGTGGGCGCTGTTCTGGGCTTTGTCCCCCAGATGATGATTTTGTTCCTGCTGCTCTCGCTGCTGGAGGATTGCGGCTATATGTCCCGCGTGGCATTCATTATGGACCGCATTTTCCGCAAGTTCGGGCTTTCGGGCAAAAGCTTTATTCCCATGCTGGTCGCCTCCGGCTGCGGTGTTCCGGGGATTATGGCTTCCCGCACCATCGAGCAGGATCGGGACCGCAAGATGACCATTATGACCACCGGCTTTATCGTTTGCGGCGCCAAGCTGCCTATCGTCGCGATGATTGCCGGCGGGCTGTTCGGCGGCAGCGCCTGGGTGGCCACCTTTGCTTATTTTCTGGGCATCGGCGCGGTGATCGTTTCGGGATTGATGCTCAAAAAGACCAAGGCATTTGCGGGCGACCCCGCCCCCTTTGTTATGGAGCTTCCCGCTTATCACGCCCCCATTGCATCCAATGTTCTGCGGACCACTTGGGAGCGGGGCTGGGATTTCATTAAGCGCGCGGGAACGGTCATTTTAGCCGCCAGCGTGATTATTTGGGTGTTCAACAGCATCACCTTCCAAGGCGGATTTCATTATATCGGCGATGGCAGCGAAGCATCCATTCTGCAGGTGCTGGGCAAAATGCTTGCCATTGTGTTTGCGCCCTTGGGCTTTGGCCAGTGGGAAGCGGCGGTTGCCACCATTCTGGGCTTGGTTGCCAAGGAAGAGGTGGTCGGCGTGTTCGGTACGCTGGGCAGCGACGGTGCGGAGCAGTTTATCTATGAACTTTGGGGCGGCAACGGTTTGATCGGAATCTCCTTCCTGATCTTCAATTTGCTTTGCGCGCCCTGCTTTGCGGCGATGGGCGCCATCCGCAGAGAGATGAACGATTGGCGTTGGTCGGCGGGAACCATCACTTATATGTGTGTGTTCGCCTATGCCATCTCGCTGATGGTCTATCAGTTCGGCAGTTGGTTTATCGGCGGCGGAAACCTGATTGGGACCGCGGTCGCCGCGGCGATCCTGTGCTTCATCCTCTATATGTTGCTGCGCCCCAATAAATATGCCAAGAAAGCAGGTTGATTGAAATGAATTGGCCTTCCATCATTATTTTAACCCTGATTATTGCGGCGGTGCTTGCCATCCTTATTCGCGGCATTCTCCGCAAAAAGCAAGGGAAAAGCTCTTGCTCCTGCGGCGGCGCTTGCGGCGCCTGCCCCATGGGTGAGAGTTGCCATAAGAAATAAGAAAAAAGATGTTCGGTTTCCCGAACATCTTTTTTTGAAAGAACATTTAACCAAAAGGTTAAATAAGTATTGACAAACAAAAAACGGCGTGGTATCATATATTTAACCAAAAGGTTAAATGAAAGGAAGCGTCTTATGGGAATTCAATCGACAATGAAAGCCTTATCCGATCCCGTTCGCCGCGCAATTTTGGAATTGCTGAAGGCGGGGCGGTTATCCGCAGGGGAGATCTCCCAAAAATTTCCCATCAGCGATGCGGCGGTCTCCAAGCATCTTTCGGTGCTGAAGGAAGCGGATCTGATTCGGGATGCGCGGGAAGGAAAGTATATTTATTACGAACTGAATGCATCGGTTTTAGAAGAAGTGATGCTTTGGATCGCGGGCTTGAAAGGAGCAAACAATGATTAAGAAATATTGGAAAACATTATTAATCACATCGCTGATTATTTTACTGCCGATGGTGGCGGGGATTCTTTTATGGGATCGGCTGCCTGCGCAGATTCCCATTCATTGGAACACCGCGGGAGAGGTCGATAATCAGGCGAGCAAGGCGGTGGCGGTTTTTGCGCTGCCGTTGCTGATGCTGGCAATTCAATGGGTCTGCACCATTGCCACCGGCGCCGACCCCAAGAGTAAGAACCATTCGGAGAGGATGCTGCAGATGATGCTTTGGATTATTCCGCTGCTCTCCACCGTTTTGAACGCGGTCACCTATGCGGTGGCGCTGGGGAAAGAGCTGCGGATTAATCTGATTGTTTCGCTGCTGTTGGGGCTGCTCTTTACGGTAATCGGCAATTATATGCCCAAGTGCAAGCAAAACTATACGATTGGAATCAAGCTGCCCTGGACCTTGGAGAGCGAAGAAAATTGGAATAAAACCCATCGCTTTGCCGGCTGGGTCTGGATGCTCGGCGGTCTGCTGGTGATGCTTACAGGCTTTTTCGACGGTACCCGCTTCTTTATGGCGGTAATGTTGGTTATCGTTCTGGCGCCGACGGTCTATTCCTATATTTTGCATTTGAAAAAGAAATAAAAAGATCCGCGTAGCGCAAGCTACGCGGATTCTTTTATTCGGTACGCATCGGGCGGCAGATGGGTCGGACGGTATAAACATTCTGGGTGTATTTTCTCAAGGCGTGGGCGGCGTTGCGGGCCGCCTTTTCCTCTTCAAAGATGCCGAAAACCGTGCTGCCGCTACCGGTCATCAGGGCGAGTGCCGCGCCCTGCTTCTGCAGGGTTTCCTTTAAGCGTTGGATGGGCGGGCATAAGGGGATGGTTACATTTTCCAGAACATTGACTGCGGACTTCGCAATCAAATTCAGATCTTGGTTTTTCAATCCTTCAATTACCCCATCGGTATCGGGATGGGAAGGGATGCCCTTATCCGCCAGCGCGGTAAAGATGGCTTTGGTATTGGCGCCTGCGCGGGGCTTGGCCAGAACAATAAAGCAATCCTGCAGCGGCGGCAGGGGAGAGAGGATCTCGCCGATGCCTTCCGCCAGCATGGTTCCGCTATAAAGAAAGAAGGGGATGTCCGCCCCCAGCGGGGTTAAAATCTCGGTGGCGCGGGCGGTGGAGAAGGAAACCTCATAAAGGCGGCAAAGGGCGGAAAAGACGGCGGCGCCATCGGCGCCTCCGCCGCCCAGACCTGCGCCGGAAGGAATCTTCTTTTGCAAATCGATGGAAACAGAATAATCGGAAATGCCCGCCTCCTTAAAGAAGGCCAGCGCTACTTTATAGACGATATTGCGTTCGTCGGTGGGAATATAGGGCAGATTGCAGGTGATGGAGATGCCCCTCTCGCCGCCATCCCGAACGACCTGAATATCGTCATAAAGGGAGATGCCCTGAAAGACCGAGCGGAGCAGATGGTAGCCATCCTCCCGCTTGCCCACGACATCTAAGCTGATATTGATTTTGGCGTAAGCTCTTAAGGTAACCGATTTCATAAAAGCTCCTTTGATTTCTTTTAAATATATTTTACCATAATCACTCTTTTTTTCAAGAAAAGATTGAAATTTAATCTAAATATGCTAAAATAATATCAATTAATTTTTTGGAGGAACGAAGATGAAAGCTGTTATTTCCGTCATCGGCAGAGATAAGGTGGGCATCATTGCCCGCATCTCCAATATCTGCGCCGAGAATAATGTGAATATCAATGATATTACCCAAAAGGTGTTGCACGAGACCTTCACCATGATCATGTGGGTAGAGATGGAGGCTTCCGAAAAGGATTTCTCCACCATCGCCAAGGAGCTGGAAGCCGCGGGCGAGGAGATGGGCCTGATCATCCATGTGATGCACGAAGATGTCTTTGACTCTATGCATAGAATTTAAGGTGATACCATGCTGAGAAGAAGTGAAATTTTAGAAACTATTAAGATGATCGATGAGCAGCATCTGGATATCCGCACCATCACCATGGGAATTTCCCTGTTTGATTGCGTGGATCGGGATGTGGATGCTTTTTGCGATCGTGTCTATAAAAAGATTACCGGCCTGGCGGGCAATTTGGTGCAGACCGGCGACGAGATCGCCCGCACCTATGGGATTCCCATCATCAATAAGCGGGTTTCGGTCACCCCCATTGCGCTGGTCACCCCCGGTTATTCGGTGGAGGATATGGTGAAGGTGGCAAAGACCTTGGAAAAGGCGGCGATTGCCTGCGGCATCAATTTTGTCGGCGGCTATTCTGCCTTGGTGCATAAAGCTGCCACCCCGAGCGATATCAATCTGATTCACTCCCTGCCCATCGCTTTGAAGGAAACCTCCCGCGTTTGCTCTTCCATCAATGTCGCCACCACCAAGGCGGGCATCAATCTGGATGCCATCGACCTGATGGGCAAAATCATCCGCCAATGCGCCGAAGCCACCGCCGAGGAGGATTCCATCGGCTGCGCCAAATTGGTGGTGTTTGCCAATGTCCCCGAAGATAACCCGTTTATGGCGGGCGCCTTCCATGGTGTCGGCGAAGGGGATTGCGTCATCAATGTGGGCGTTTCCGGTCCCGGTGTGGTCAGCAGTGCGATCCGCAAGCATCCTGATGCCAATATCACCGAAGTGGCGGATATTGTCAAAAAGACCGCCTTTAAGATTACCCGTATGGGTCAGATGGTCGCCAATGAAGCTTGCCGCCGTTTGGGGGTTCCCTTCGGCATTGTCGACCTTTCGCTGGCGCCCACCCCCGCAGTAGGCGATTCGGTGGCGCATATTCTGGAAGAGATGGGCTTGGAGCGTTGCGGCACCCATGGGACCACCGCTTGCTTGGCTCTGCTCAATGATGCGGTCAAAAAGGGCGGCACCATGGCCAGCTCCCATGTGGGCGGCCTTTCCGGCGCCTTTATCCCGGTCTCGGAAGATGCGGGGATGATTGAGGCTGCCGAAATTGGCACCTTGACCTTGGATAAATTGGAAGCGATGACCGCCGTCTGCTCGGTGGGCTTGGATATGATTGCCATCCCCGGCGATACCCCTGCTTCCACCATCTCTGCCATCATCGCCGATGAGATCAGCATCGGGGTCATCAATAATAAGACCACCGCGGTGCGCGTCATCCCTGCCATCGGCAAGGATGTGGGCGATAGCGTTTCTTTTGGCGGCTTGCTGGGCGAGGCGCCCATTATGCCCATCCACCGCGAGAGCAGCGAAAAATTCATCTCCCGCGGCGGCAGAATCCCTGCCCCGATCCATTCCTTGAGAAACTAATAGATATCCCGCAAAAACATTTGGTTTTTGCGGGATTTTTTTATTGAAATATCTTTTGATATATGGTATTCTTATAAAAAATATTAAGGAGAACAGGACTTATGAATCAACCGTTGCTGCCGAATGTCTGGGGGCGTGAGCTGCTCTTTTCCTTTTCCGGCTTGGAAGGGGAATGCTCGATGTATGGCACCCTTTGCGGGCAATTGCTGCAGGATAATTTAGGAATGCGGCTGGATAAAAAAGCGGGCGAATTTTATTTTCTTCCCCACACCAGCAAGTGCGCATTGGAGATCGTCGCTTCCGATGTGATTCGAGGGGCGTTGAATGGTGAGCCGTTTGTCATATTGGCGCTCAATCAAAAGACCATTGTCGGCTATGCGCCCAAGCAGGTTGCCTCCTTTGTTTTCCATTCCATCCATCCCGATCGGGAGCTTGCCATCGAAGGTGGGCAGGGCTGCGAATTCCGCGCAAATTATTATGTCTGCTTCAGCGAAGAGCAGGGCGAGAATATCGTTTTTGCGGTGGCAAAAGCTGCCGATGAAGCGGCTGCGATCGCGGCGGCGAAGGAAGGCCTGAAGGCCGATATCCCTGCCATCGCCGGAGAGCGCATTGCATTCTTCGATAAGGTTCCCCAAGTGGAATCCTTGACCGAGGTGCAGCAAAAGACCTTGGCAAAGGCTTTTTCCATTATGAAAGGGCAGGTCAATTCCCCCGAGGGCGTGCTGACCTGTAGATATACCACCCCCGACCGTATCCCTCATCGAAAGATGTATCTTTGGGATTCTGCTTTTCATTCTTTGGGCAATGTCTACCTCGACCCCGAGCTGGCGCGGGATACCCTTTATGCGGTTTTGCTCGGCCATCGGGAGGACGGAATGGTCTTCCATTGTATGGGCCCCGAGGGCGGGAAGCTCGAGCGCACCCAACCGCCGATTTTGGCTTGGGCCTATTGGAAACTTTATAAAAGGACCGGCCGCATCGATTGGCTGGAAGAAGCCTTTCCTATGTTGGCAGACTATCTGGATTGGGATTTCAAAAACCGCGATCAGGATCAAAACCTGCTCTTTGAATGGTTTATGAATCCTGAAGACCCCGATTGCCGCTGCGGCGAATCGGGGATGGATAACACCCCGCGGTTTGATACCGATACCCAATGGGATGCCATCGATTTTTCCTGCTTTATGGCCAATGAAATGCGGTATATGTCTGTTATAGCAAAGGTGCTGAATAAGCCCGAAGAAGCGGCCAAATATGCCGAACTTTATCAGAAGATCGGCGATAAGATCAACGACTGCCTCTATGATGAGCAGGACGGTCGCTATTATGACCGCGCCATGGGCGGTACCGAGTTCAACCGTATCCCCACCGTTTCCTGCTTTTTGCCCCTCTTTGCCGGCATCTGCCCGCCCGAGCGCGCCAAAAAGCTGGTAGCGGACCTGATGAACCCCGAAACCTTTGGCTTGAAGCATATGGTCCCCACCGTTGCCGCCAGCCACGAAACGTTCAGCATCGATTATTGGCGCGGCACCACCTGGGTCTGCTATAACTATCTGATCGAGCAGGGCTTGCGGGAGAACGGCTTTACCGAACTTGCCGACCGCATCACCGAGGCGACCATCGATATGATCAGCCATTGGTATGGCCGCGAAGGCTCCATCTTTGAGGTCTATGATCCCAAGGGCATCTTGATGCCTTCGGAGCTGCACCGCAAAGGGCCTTCTCCCAACCCCGCCTATCCCGGCTATAAGATCCAGATCGTCCGCGATTTCGGATGGTCTTCCACCCTTTATGCCGCTATGGTAATGGAAAGAGAAGAACGGAAAAACAAATAAAAAAGAAAGCACCCTCGGGTGCTTTCTTTTTTTATTCTAATGTATCAACAACGACATTGGGGTCGTTTAGCAGCAGCTCCAAAACCTCGGTATAGGCGCCGATGGCGTGGTCGCTTTTGACATTGGTTGCCGATTGCGCCAAGGTGCGATCGTGGAAGGTGAATTGATAATTGCCCTCTTCATCCTTGGTGATCATCCCGCGTTTGCTCAGCCGGTTTTTGACCTCGGGGCTTTCCAGCGCATCGCCGTTGATATAGCTGAAATCAATCTTTTCAAAAATTGCGGTCACAGTAGCGGTTTTCTCTTTTTTATCAAAGGCTTCCTCCACCGCGGCAGTCACCACCGATTCATTGACCGCATAGACCGCGCGGCGATACTTCACCGATGCCGGATCGGCATCCTCGCTTTCCAGATAGGTCTTGGCCTCGCTGACGCTCATATCGGGGATCTCTTTTTTGAAATTGACGATATTTTCTTCCAGCGGCTGCATCCATTCGGGATCTTCCTTGGGCAGCGGCTTTTTGCAAGATGCCAAACTCAGCAGCGCGATCATTACTAATATAAAGGAAAGAATTTTTTTCATCGGGATCTCCTTAAATGCTTCATTTTATCCCATTATAGCTTATAAAAATGAAAAAGTCCAAAACATTTTGAAAAAAATTAAAAAAGCAGTTGACAAATGGGGAAACGCGTGGTATGATATTATCACTTTAGCGAGATAAAGCAATAAATTTTTCGGAGGAATGAAACAATGAAAATGACAAAGAGAATTTTAGCAATTGTATCCATCTTAGTGATGATGCTTTGCATGGCCGCTTGCGGCGCCAAGAAGGAAAGCGTAGTGGTCGGTTATACCATCTATGAGCCGATGAACTACGAGAACGAGAAGGGCGAGTTGATTGGTTTCGATACCGATCTGGCCAAGGCTGTTTTTGAAAAGCTGGGCTATGAAGTCGTCTTCAAGCTGATCGATTGGGATCAGAAGTATACCGAGCTCAATTCCGGCGCCATTCAATGCATCTGGAACGGCTTCACTGCAAACACTGCTGATGATGATGGTGTTGCCAGAGCCGATAAGGTCGATTTTTCCTATAACTATATGGGCAATAAGCAGGTTATCGTTGCCAAGGCCGATCTGAACGCTGCCATCACCGATGCCAAGAGCCTTGCAGGAAAGGTTGGCGCAGTTGAGAATAGCTCCGCCGGCGATACTTATCTGACCGAGAAGCTGGAAGGCGCCATCAAGAAGGGCGTTGCTTCCCAGCTGGATGCCATGAAGGAACTGAGCCTGGGCGCGGTTGATTTCGTCGTTGTCGATGAGCAGCTGGCCAAAGCCTATGTCGGCAAGGGCGACTATGCCGCATTTGAGATTTCCGATAAGCTCTATAGCGATGCTGAGTACTATGCCATCGGCTTCAAGAAGGGCTCCGAGCTGACCGCCAATGTCAACGAAGCGTTGGAGGCACTGGCTGAGGACGGCACCATCGCCGAGCTGGCCGAGACCTACGGCGTAAGCAACACCGCCATCACCGATTTTTCTGACCAGAAATAATTAAATTTTGAAGATTTCAGAAAACTTGCAAGGCAAGAAATTGCCTTGCAATTTTCTGCTGTTATAAAGGGAATTATAAACTATGGATTTTTGGACTATTACAGGGCTGCTGCTGCAGGGTTTCGGCATTACCTGCCTGCTCTTTGCGCTGACCTTGATTTTTGCAATCCCGCTGGGGCTTGCATTATCCTTTTTATCAATGAGTAAATTTAAGGTGATTAAAACGCCGGTGAAGATCTTTATCTGGATCATCCGCGGCATCCCCTTGATGCTCTTTATCTTTGTCATCTATTACCTGCCCAGCCTGCTGGCCGATGGCAATGCGGGTGCGAATATTTTTAATAGCATCGATCTGCAGATGACCATCGCTGCCGGAAGTACCGAGCTTTTATGGCAGGGACGGTTTTTGGCGGTGCTTATCGCCTTTGTCATCAACTATGCCTGCTATTTTTCGGAAATTTTCCGCGGTGGGATCGAAAGTATTCCCCAAGGGCAATATGAAGCAGGGTATGTTCTGGGTCTGACCAAGAATCAGGTCTTTTTCAAGATCGTGTTGAAGCAGGTGGTCAAGCGGATCGTCCCCGCCCTTTCCAATGAAATTATTACCTTGGTGAAGGATACCGCGCTGGCCAATGCCATCGCCATCCCCGAGATCATCCATTGCGCCAAGATTATGGCGTCTTCTCAGGCGTTGATCTGGCCGCTGTTCTATACCGCGTTTTTCTATCTGGCATTTGTGGGAATCTTGACCATCGTTTTGGGCAGAGTGGAGAAAAAACTCTCCTATTTCAAGGCATAAGGGGGGGAACGAAATGGCATTATTGAAAGTACATCATATCGAAAAACATTTCGGCTCTACCCGCGTTCTGGAAGATATCGGCTTCACCTTGGAAAAGGGCGAAGTGGTGGCCATCATCGGCTCTTCCGGCAGCGGTAAGACCACCCTTTTGCGTTGCCTCAATTTCTTAGAAACCCCCGACCAAGGGCAGATTATTCTGAATGATGAGGTTCTTTTTGATGCGGAAGATCCCGCGACCTTGGATAAAAAAGAGGTCCGCAAAAAGCGGCTGCATTTCGGGCTGGTATTTCAGAACTTTAATCTCTTTCCTCAATATACCGCGCTGGAAAATGTAATGCTCGCCAAGGAACTTTTGGCCAAGGAGAAGCCCGAGTATAAGGCAAACCACAAAGAGATCCATCGGCAGATCGAAGAATATGCCAAGGGATTGCTCTGCCGCATGGGGCTGGAGGATCGGATGCATAATTATCCTCAGCAGCTCTCCGGCGGTCAGCAGCAGCGGGTTTCCATTGCACGCGCTTTGGCGATGGATCCGGATATTCTCTGCTTTGATGAGCCCACCTCGGCGTTAGATCCCGAGTTGACCGGCGAGGTTTTGAAGGTGATTAAGGAACTGAAGGATACCGGCAGCACCATGATTGTGGTGACCCACGAGATGGAGTTTGCCCGCCATGTCGCCGATAAGATCATCTTTATGGCGGATGGCATCATCGAAGAGGTGGGGACTCCCGAGGAGGTCTTTGACCATCCCAAGAGCCCCAAAACCTGCGCGTTTTTGCAAAAGTCTTTGGAGATTTGATGAAAAAAGAATTGCGTAAAAAAATGAAAGAATTGCGTGCCGCTCTCCCTCCGCAAATGCGGAAGGAGGCGGCTTTGCGCGTTTATCAAGCGGTAAAGCAGCTGCCCGAATTTCAAGCAGCGCATACAGTCTTTTGCTATGCTTCGGCAGGGGAGGAACTTTCCACCACTTGGATCACTACCGCCCATCCACGGGTGGCCTTTCCCAAGGTTTTTGGGGATGGAGAGATGCGCTTTTATTGCGGCGGTAAAATGGAACAAGGCTTTCGGGGCATTATGGAGCCGCAGGGCGGGGAAGAAGTTCGCCCCCAAGCCGAGGATCTGATGCTGCTGCCGGGGCTGGCCTTCGGCGAGGATGGTTCCCGCCTTGGTTATGGCGGCGGGTACTATGATCGGTATCTGGCGGGGTGCGCGATTCGCCCCATCTGCTGCGGCATCGGCTATGAAGCGCAGGTGGTTGAGTGTGTCCCCACCGAATCTACCGACCAACCCCTTGATCTTTTGATTACTGAAAAAGAAGTTCGAAGATTTTAAAAAATCTTCGAACTTTTTTTATGAACAAATGATAAATTTCGGCAAGATATTCTTGAAAAGAGAGTTTTTGGAAGATATAATATAGAGTGCTAATTTATGTTAAAAAGGAGAACCAGCGTTGTTACGGTTAGAAAACATTTTTAAATCTTATAAAGTGGGAGAGAACGTGGTGGAAGCGCTGCGCGGGGTAACGATGCAATTCCGCAAGAGCGAATTTGTATCCATCTTGGGCCCTTCCGGCTGCGGTAAGACTACGCTGCTGAATATCATCGGCGGGTTGGATAGCTATAATGCCGGCGATCTCATCATCAATAACCGCTCCACCAAGGAATATAAGGACGGCGATTGGGATGCTTATCGCAACCATTCGGTGGGCTTTGTCTTCCAAAGTTATAACCTGATTCCCCATCAGTCGGTGCTCTCCAATGTGGAGCTGGCGCTGACCCTTTCGGGTGTCAATAAAAAAGAGCGGCGCCGCCGCGCCCGCGAGGCTCTGGAGAAGGTGGGGCTGGGCGATCAGCTGCATAAGCGCCCCAACCAGATGAGCGGCGGCCAGATGCAGCGGGTGGCGATCGCGCGTGCGCTGGTCAACGATCCCGAAATCATCCTCGCCGATGAGCCTACCGGCGCATTGGATAGCGAGACCAGCCTGCAGATTATGGAGATCTTAAAATCCATCTCCAAAAATAAACTCATCATTATGGTTACTCATAACCCCGAATTGGCGGAGGAATATTCCTCCCGCATCATCCGCCTGCTGGATGGGCAGGTGGTCAGCGACAGCGATCCCTATGCCCCCGAAGAAACCGCCAAGGAGAAGGGCAAAAAGGCGAAAAAGCCCTCGATGAGTTTCTTCACCGCGCTGGCGCTTTCCTTCAATAACCTGCTGACCAAAAAGGGCAGAACCTTTATGACCAGCTTTGCAGGGTCCATCGGCATTATCGGTATTGCGCTGATCCTTTCGGTCTCCCAGGGCGTGCAGACCTATATCGATGGGGTGCAGGAAGATACATTGACCTCCTATCCGGTCACTCTGGAGGCGGAAACGGTGGATCTTTCCTCGGTGCTGACCAATGTGATGGGCGCCGATCCCGGTGCCTTAACCCATGAGACCGATAAGGTCTATTCCAGCTCGGCAATGTATGAAATGATGAACACCTTGACCGGTGCCGAGACCGAGACCAACGATTTAAAAGCATTTAAGGAATATCTGGAATCGAAGGACAACGACATTGCGCCTTATGTCAGCGCGGTGCAGTATTCTTATGATCTGGATTTCAATATCTATACCAAGGATGCCGAAGGTAAGATCCTCAAATCCGATGTCATGGAGCTGATGGAAAAGATGCTGGGCGGTTCGATGGATTCTTCCGTCGCCGGCAGCTCGATGATGAAGGGCTATCAGCAGACCATGAGCATCTGGGATGAGATGCTGGAAGGGGAGGACGGCGAGCTGATCAACCCTTTGATAAAAGATCAATACGATCTTCTCTACGGTCATTGGCCCGAAAAGCATAACGAATTGGTATTGATCCTCAACGAGAACAACGAGGTCAGCGATATTGCGCTTTATGCGTTGGGTCTGGAAACCGAAGAGCATATGAAATCCATTATGGATGCCTATCTCAACGGCGAGGAGATCAAAACCACCCAGAAAAGCTGGTCCTATGAAGAGATCTGCAAGCGCAGCTTCCGCTTGATTTTGGATGCGGACCGCTATCAATTAGACCAAGAAACCGGCATCGCCACCGACATTTCCGAAAATGAAACAGGGATGCGGTTCTTATACGATAACGGCATCGAACTGAAGATCTCCGGCGTTCTGCGCCCCAACGAAGATGCCGCTTCCCAGATGATGGGCGGCGCCATCGGCTATACCGGCGCGCTGACCCGCTATGCTGCCGAGCAGGCCAATGAGCGGGCGGTAGTCAAAGCGCAGCTCAAGAACGATAAGACCGATATCTTCAGCGGTCTGCCCTTTGCCACCGGCGAAGAGCCCGAGCTGACCAAAGAGCAAAAGATTGCAGAGATCAAGGCCTATTTTGAAGGGCTGGATACCGCGGGCAAAGCCGAGCTTTATCAAAAGATCACCACCACCCCCTCCCGCGAGTATCTGAACGATACCATCGACGGAATGCTCAAGGGAATGGACCGCGCCACCTTGGAAGCGCAGGTGCAGAAAGCTGCGGAAGAATCCTCCAATATGAACGCCGATACCATCAAAGATTATATCGCTTCGATGGACGATGAAACTCTGTTCGATTATGTGCGGGAAGAGCTGGAAAAGCAGATTACCGCCCAATATGCCGAGGCGACCGGCGCTCAGCTGGCGGCTCTGCCCGAAGCCCAAAAGGCGATGGCTCTGCAGATGGCGATGCCCGCCTATACCGAGGCACAATGGCTGGAATTCTATGATCTTTATATGCCCCCGTCCGTTTCGGAAGCAACCTTGAAGGAAAACCTCAAAACACTGGGCTATGTGGATCTCAAAGAGCCTTCCGCCATCAATCTCTATGCGTCGACTTTTGAGAATAAAAATAACATCTCCGATGCCATCGATGCCTATAACGAAGGCAAGAGCGAAGAGCAGCAGATCACCTATACCGACTATGTGGCGCTGTTGATGTCTTCCATCACCACCGTCATCAATGCCATCTCCTATGTGTTGATCGCCTTTGTCGCCATCTCGCTGGTGGTCTCCTCCATTATGATCGGGATCATCACCTATATCTCGGTGCTGGAGCGGACCAAAGAGATTGGTATTCTGCGCGCCATCGGCGCCTCCAAGCGGGATATTTCCCGCGTATTCAATGCCGAGACCTTGATTGTCGGATTCACCTCCGGTGCCATCGGTATTCTGGTAACGCTGGGGCTGAATGTGATTATCAATATCATTCTCCAAGCCCTCACCGGCATCCCCGATCTCCGCGCTGTCCTGCCCTGGCAAGGCGGGGTGATTCTGGTCTGCATCAGTATGGTTCTGACCTTTATTGCGGGGCTCATTCCCTCCGGCGTGGCAGCAAAGAAAGACCCCGTAATAGCATTAAGAACGGAGTAAAACCGATGAAATCGAGCGCTTTTCCGATTTTCGCCCCTCGCCGTATCGACATACGCCTTCGGTGCGAGAAATCAAAAAATCATCTCGATTTGATCGGTTTGGAATTTGAAATTTGAACTCGGGCGCTTTTCGCTTTGAGCGGTTTGCAATCATTAAATTGAGCAGGTTGAAATTGCTGAAATTACCACAAAAAGGAAATAAAAAGAAAAATCTTAATAATGTTTATAAAAAAGTTCAAAAATAGGCAAAAAAATATTGAATTTTCAATAGACATAGTATATAATCAAAATAGAGGAACTCTCGAATAAAAAAATGAACGAAAAGGAGAAACAAGAATGAATCGTTTTTGCAAAGTAATTGCGGTAGTTCTGGCGATGCTGATGCTGGTTACCATGGCGACCGCCTGCAAGAAATCCGACGATGACTTCGATGCATTTTTAGATGGTGCAGAGTCTTCCGACAACGGATTCAACAACGATGGCAGCGGCGACGGAGATTCCGATGCCGGCGACACAAACCAAGGAGGCGACACTACAGACGACAAAGATCCCTCCAGTGGTACGACCGACGGCGGAAAGAACGACGGTGGCAACAAGAATCCTTCGGGGAACAAGAATCCTCAAACCGGCGCAATCGTCGACAACGCTGATGCCAACGAGAAAGAGCAAGACAAGGTCGTAGATGACTACGATGGAACCAAGAAATATGATTTCGCTTCCAACCCCCTGCTTGCTAAATCTAAGCCCATCAACCATGGGGAGAAGCCCAGCTTTGATCTCGACACCACCGGTTTCGTTAAGAACGTCAAAGTAAAAGACCTCAAGGGCAAGACCATGACTGCGATCACTTCTCTGGAGCAAGCGAACTTCATCTATCGCGGACCCAAGGGCGAGCAGCTCAATGAGTGGACTTGGTTCGAAGCTCTGAAGAAGACCTATGGTGTCAACTTCAAGTACATCGAATCTCGCTGGGATAAAGCACCGGCTTTGATCCTTACTTATATGAACACAGGTAAGCAGCTGGATATCATCCCGACCCACCGTTCCGGTTTGGCGCAGTTGATGAACCTTTCCCAGCCGCTGGATCCCTACATCAACATGAAGTATGTCAACAACTCCCCCGGTATCGATACTCGTACCATGGAGCAGAGCAAACGTCATGATGGTTATCGCTGCATCGCTCCCATCGGCGCGGTCGACGTTATCTGGTATAATGAGACCATGACCAAGAGCCTTGGTTTGAAGGATCCTTATACCCTTTGGAAGCAAAATAAGTGGGATTGGGATGCTTTTAGAAGCTATCAGGTATCTATCCCCACAAAGGCTCCCAACGGCAACACCAATCTGAAACCCTTCTATCAATCGGCAGGCGACTCCATCTTCTTCTGGCCCCGTACCAACGGTGTCAATGTCTTTGACTTCAAGGTAGGCAAAGATAAGACCGAAGTAATCAGCAACTTCAATGATGACCGTTGCTTGAGCGCATGGACCTTCTATTCCGATCTGATGAACCAGATCGATTATAAGAACAGAAGCACAGAAAACTCCGATGGTGGCGCCGGCTTGTATGAGATGGGCTCCGCAATCATGGGTTGCACCCTCTACCTGATGAAAGACTGGTCTGCTTCCGACTTTGCTTGCAGCCAGAAATTCCGCTGGGTACCCTATCCCAAGGGACCGGATAAGGACGGCGAATGTGTTGCTATGAACTATGGTAACACCATGATGCTGCCCAAGAAGATGAAGAACCAGAGCAACATTCCTTATGCAATCAAGGTTATGGAGATTTGGGCAAACCGCTTCACCGAGGCGATCAACGACTATCTGCAAGAGCCCTACTTCAACTTCACTTATGAAGAGCGTGTTGAATTCTTCAACTTCGTTTCTCAGCACAACTACTTCAATCCCGCCGGCGGCTGGAGAAACCTCCTCTCCGGTGAAGATTATACCTATTATAAAGAGTTTGAAAAGTCGTTCTACGACAACTCGAAGTACAACACCACTACTTCTGCAAAACAGGTTTCCAACATTATCGATAAAGCAGTAAACCTGATGAATACCTACGGTACCTAATCGTAAATGAACAAATCCCCCGGGTGCGGAAAGCATCCGCGGGGTTTTCTTTCAACTGTCAAAAAAGATCCCGACCGCAGAAAAAGAAAAGACAAAACGGTCGAAACCAATATTAAAGTTTTTTATAGAGAAGGAGTTTATACTCTTTCTCTATGTTCTTTTATAAGGAAAAATCCGCATAGTAATGCGGATTTTGATTGATTTTTTTCTGCTATCCGCCAAACCGCTCTCTACCGTACCTATGTACGCCGACGAGAACGGTTTGACGAATTCGGAA
>JAZTXG010000016.1:0-1150 GCA_045636365.1 Eubacteriales bacterium | reverse complement strand
TGCCGCCGGTCAGGCCGATCAGACCTTTTTGGCAAGCGAATGGGTCTGGATCAGGGAGGATCAGCCTTATCTGCAGACCTTGCAGCAATGGGCTTCGATGCAGCCTGAGCTTTCCAAAAAGGAAAAAGCGCCCATCTATGGATGGAATACCTGGGACTATTATTTCGAGACCGTCTCCCATACCGATATTGAAGAAAATATCGCAGCGATCAAGGCAGACCCCATTTTGAGCCAAAAGGTGAAGTATATCACCGTCGATGATGGCTGGAGCCACGATTGGGGCGTCTGGGAGCCCAACTACCGCTTCCCCAAGGGAATGAAATATACCGCCGAATATATTAAGGAGCAGGGCTTTATTCCGGGGATCTGGACTGCACCGCTCAAGATCAATTTTGAATGCTATTACGGGCGGCTTTACCCCGAAATGATGGTGCAGGATGCTTATGGCGATGCCTTTCGGGAGGGGCGGCGCTATTATATTGACCCCACCAGCCCGATGGGGGAAAAATACATCTATGATCTCTATAAGGGCTTATACGATGCGGGCTACCGCTTCTTTAAGACCGATTTTATCTGGGATATCACACGGTTGACCGACGGCTATTTTTATCGCAAAGAGATGGGCTTTTATGAAGTCATCCGCTATATGTATCAAACCATTCGTTCCGCGCTGGGCGATGACGCCAAGATTTTAGGCTGCAATCTGCCTGCCGAGGTGGGTGGCGACATCGCCGAGTATACCCGAACAGGCCTGGATATTCACAGTAATTGGGGCGCGCTGAAAATGGCTGTCCTCTTTTTGCAAAACGCCTTTTGGATGCCCGACCATATCGCCGCCATCGACGGCGACTTTATGGTTGTCCGCGGCGAGGAAACCTCCGATGACCGCCCTGTCGATATTCTGCGCGGGATTCCCGGCACGAAAAAAAGCATCGCGGAGGGAAGAAGATTCTATTCTGTCACCGAAGCGAAAACCTGGGCGGATATCACCGCCTTTTGCGGCGGAAACCGCATCCTTTCCGATCGGATGGCAGGCTTGAACCAAACGGGCTTGGAAATTTTATATCAAGGGTTTGAATTTGAAGAACATCCCCATTATCTGCCCTTGGATTTGGGGCGCAAGAGCTTGGCGGAATATTGGTATAAAAAG
>JAZTXG010000015.1:0-6100 GCA_045636365.1 Eubacteriales bacterium | reverse complement strand
GATATCAAAACGGCTTTCCGCATGCTGGTTTCCGTGAGTCATCAGTCTTTCCTGAACAACCAGCTTCGCACCTTCTTTCAGGTGAGCGATCGTATCACGGCTTGTGGAGTCTACACCTTTGATCTGCACCGTCTCGATCTCCATATAACCGCCGTCTTCCACCTCAACAACGGTGGGGGGGTTCATCACATTCTGACCATTGCCATCGCCCTGCCCATAGTGTTTTTCCACATATTTGACCTTCGCATTCTTGCCAACAAAGAACGAATGGATGCCATCGTGGCGGGATTCCTGATCCCCGGCATTATGAATGCCGCAACCGGCAACAATCGTAACATCGGCGCCTTCGCCGATATAAAAATCATTATAGACCATATCCTGCACACCGCTTTCGCTCAGAATGACAGGGATATGCATACTCTCATTTTTGGTAAAGGGTTTGATGATGATATCGATGCCGTCGCAATCTTCTTTGGTCACGATATCAATGTTTGCGGTGGTATTTCTGCCTGCGGATGCACCGTTGGCGCGGATATTATAGGCGCCCGCGGGGACATCGTGGAGATCTGCCACCTGCTCCAATAAGTTTTTTTGAATTTGATCCATCGGTGGCACCTCCTTATAATTTGCTGGTCAGCATACTGCAAGGACCGCCTTCGCCCTGCAACAATTCGGGCAGAATCTCATCCTTGGCGCCTGCAGCGCGAACGGTCCCGTTGGCGACGACGACGATCTTATCGGCAATATTCAAAATCCGCTCCTGATGGGAGATGATGAGAATGGTGCCGTTGATGGTTTCGTGCATCTTTTCAAAGACCTGAATCAGATTGGAAAAGCTCCAAAGGTCGATGCCCGCCTCCGGCTCATCAAAGACCGAAACCTTGGTACCGCGGGCAAGAACGGTAGCGATCTCAATCCGCTTGACCTCACCGCCCGAGAGGCTGGCATTGATCTCGCGATTGATATAATCGCGGGCGCAAAGCCCCACCTCCGAAAGATAGGCGCAGGCCTCGCTGATGCTGATCTCCTTGCCTGCGGCTAAAGTGATCAGATCCCGAACGGTGATGCCCTTAAAGCGCACCGGCTGCTGGAAGGCAAAGCTGATGCCCTTTTGGGCGCGCTCGGTGATGGAAAGATCGGTGATATCCTCCCCATCCAGATAGATCTTACCCGCCGTAGGCTTATAAATACCTGCAATGATCTTGGCAAGGGTGGATTTACCGCCGCCGTTGGGGCCGGTGATCGCCACAAACCGCTCATTGATCTGCAGGTTGACATTTTTTAAGATCTCCTTTTCGCTGCCGTCTTCATTGGTGGCAGAAAAAGAGATGTTTTTCAACTCAAGCATGGACTTCCTCCATCGATTTAATTTCACATTATATTGTAACCAATATCTGCAAAAAGGTCAAGAAAAATCCCCTCGTTTTGAGGGGATTTTCTCTATTTTACTTCAACAATTCGCCAAAGATGGCTTCATAGGTTTCTACCTTATTATGGCAATCGAACCGATTTTCACCGCTCGCCATAAAATAGGCCTTGACCTTCGGCTCGGTGCCGGAGGGGCGGATCGCCACATGGGTGCCATCTTCAAAGATATAATAAAGCACATCGGATTTGGGCAGGCCGGTGGACCGCTCCTTGCCGGTGGAAAGATCCTTAATGAGTTCCGCTTTATAATCGCGGAATTCCAGAATCTTTTTGCCGCCCATCTCGGCAGGGATCTCGCCCCGCAGACCGCTCATAATCTCATCCATCCGTTGCTGGGGCATGACCGCTTCGATCTTGAAGCTGACGGTTTTTTCCTCAAAATATCCATAGGTCTTATAGAGAATCTCCAGCGCCTGGACAAGATTTTTATTTTTATTCTTATGATACATTGCCATCTGGGCGATCAGCATGGTGGCGACCACCGAATCCTTATCGCGGGCATAGTCCCCCGCCAAGTAGCCGTAGCTTTCTTCAAAGCCCAGCAGGAACTGATGAGAGCCTTCATCCTTAAAGCGGTTCATCATCTCGCCGATATACTTAAAGCCGGTCAGCACCTCAAAATAGGAAACTCCGTTCTCCGCGCAGATCTTTTTAGGCATCTTGGAAGAAACGATGGTGGAGATGACCGCGCCGTTTGCGGGCAGAGTTCCGTTCTCCTTTTGCACCTGGATGATAAAATCGATCAAAAGAGCCGCGATCTGGTTGCCTGTAAACAACGTTACCTGATCGCCGATCAGCGCTGCCACACCCACACGGTCGGCATCGGGATCGGTGGCAATGATGAGATCAGCGCCCACCTTTTTGGCAAGCTCAATGCCCGGCGCAAAGCCTTCCTTCTCTCGGGGGTTGGGGCTTTTAACAGTGGGGAAATCGCCGTCGGGGATCATCTGCTCTTCCACAAAATAGGCATTGGCGCCCAACGCCTTAAAGATTTCGGGGACCAGCTTATAGCCGGTGCCGTGGAAGGGGGTATACACAATCGAAAGCTTCTTGGCTTCTTCGGCGATATTCAGCGGCATCTGCTCCTGCAGCACCCGCTCAATATACATCGCGTCCACATCCGCGCCGATATATTCCAGCAAGCCCTTTTCGATGGCTTCTTCCTCGGTGATGGTCTCCACATTTAAGGGGTCGACCTTCTGCATTTCATTGAGGATGAAATCGGCCTGCTCGCCCGAAATCTGGGCGCCGTCCTCAAAATAGACCTTATAGCCGTGATATTCCTTAGGATTATGGGAGGCAGTGATGTTGACACCGCCGATCGCATTCAACGCGCGAATGGCAAAGGAAAGCTCGGGGGTGGGGCGCAGCGCGTCAAACAAGCGCACTTTGATTCCCAGCGCCGCAACCGTCAGCGCTGTTTCCATCGCAAAGGTCTTGCCGTTATTGCGGCAGTCGTAGGCAATGATAATACCGCGCTCCATCGCTTCCTTACCCAAAGATACGATATAATTACCGAATCCTCTGGAGGCTCTGCGAACGGTATAGATATTCATACGATTGGTACCCGCGCCCATCACTCCGCGCAACCCTGCAGTACCAAAAGCAAGATCGCAACCGAAGCGGGAGCGGATCTCATCATCATTGCCGTGAGCAGTGATCAGATCCGCCTTCATGCGGCTATCCAATTCATTGAATTGCAACCAACGATTAAATTCTTCCATGTGACGCATCTTAGTGTTCCTCCTGATATAAAATTAATGCTTGCGCTAATTGATCGGGGCAGGATGTATCCTTCCAGCCGCACTGAATGCCCGAAAGGCGCTCAATCGCTTCATCGATCTCCATTCCTTCCACCAATTTGCCAATTCCTTGCAAATTTCCGTTGCACCCGCCTTCAAACGAAACATTATGAATCGTTCCGTCCTCCGCCACATCGAAGGTGATGCTGCGGGAGCAGACCCCTCTGGTCCGATAGGTATTCATCCTTCAAACGACCTCCTGTTTTCCATCGCTCTTGTCAGGGTCAGGCTATCGGCATATTCCAACGTTCCGCCTACAGGGATTCCCAATGCCAAGCCGGTCACCTTCACCTCAAAAGGCTTGAGCAATTTATTTAAGTATAACGCTGTCGCCTGCCCCTCCACATTGGGAGAGGTGGCAAGAATAACCTCTTCCACCGCTTCCTCTGCCACCCGATGCAGCAGCTCGCGGATCTTTAGCTGATCCGCACCGATGCCGTTGACCGGAGAGATCAGCCCATGCAGTACGTGATAAGTTCCATGGAAGGTGCGGGTGCGTTCCATCGCCTCCACATCCTCCGGCTTTTCCACCACGCAGATGGCATTGCTCCGCTTGGTATCGGCGCAGATGGGGCAAAGCGTTTGATCGGTCAGATTCTGGCATCGCGGGCAGCAATGGATCAGATCCTTGGAAGCCAAAAGCGTCTCGGCAAACTCCCGAACGGTTGCATCCCCCTGCGCCAAGATGAAATAGGCCATCTTCTGCGCGGTTTTTGCGCCCACACCGGGCAGTTTACCAAATTGCTCTATTAACTTGTTTAACTGATTGATATTGGGCATTGCTTAGAATAAACCGGGCATACCGGGCAGGTTCAATCCGCCGGTGATGGAGCCCATCTTGCTTTCCATCGCGGCATCGGCCTGCTTCATACATTCGTTGACCGCAGCCACCAGCAGATCCTCCAGCATCTCTACATCGTCGGGATCCACCACTTCGGGCTGAATCTTGACTTCCAGCAGCTCTTTTTTGCCGTTGACCTTGGCAGAAACAGCACCGCCGCCTGCGGCAGCCTCAAAGACCGAAGCCTCTACCTCTGCCTGCGCGTTTTGCATATCTTCCTGCATTTTCTGGACACGGCGCATCATATCGCCCTGCTTCATATTATATCCGTCGGGTAATCTTGCTTTCATAAGTTATTCTCCTTTATTAATTCCTGCAGCGGGTCATCATCCTTGAGCCGCGCTGCTGCTTTTTCCAATACCACACGATAGGGTTTTCCGCCTGCCCGCGCGGCGGCGCTTTCCAGCGCGGCCTTCCGCTCGGGAGCGCCCAAAAAGTTGATGCAAATTTCCTGCTCGCTGCGCAAAATCAGGCGATCGCCCGACACCGCCGGCTCAATATCCAGCAAAAAGCCCAGCAGGGTGGCATACCCTGTATCCTGCAAGATCTCTTTCATCGGCTCCCAAAAGGAGCAGGATTCTTCTTCGGAAGAAACCGGCTGCGCCGGTGCAGGCGCCGGTTTTGCGGCGGGCGCTGCTTTAGGTTCTTCCTTCGGCGCCGCAGGGGCGATCGGCGGCGCCGCCGCAATCACTCCGCCCTTTTCCAGCCGCGCGATTCGCGCGCTCAAAGAGGCAAAATCTTCGCCCAATTCCTCGCGGCAAAGGGAGATCAAGGTCATCTCTGCCAGAAGGTTTTTCTCGGTGGTTCTGCCCAGCTCATAAATGCCATCCTGCAAGGTACGCATCATCCGCATAATGCAGGCGGTGGGCAATTGGCGAGAGAGCAGGATTTTTTCCTGCAATTCCTTTTCATCGCATTCAATTAATTGCTTGGGATCATCGCTGACGCTGCAGATCAAAAGATCCCGCAACACTGCCGAAAGATCGGCAAACATCTGCGCAGGGCCTGCATAGCGTTCCCGCGCGGATTTATAGAATTTCAAAAGGCCGGTGGCATCCTTATTCCAAGCCAACCGCACCGCTTCCATGAGCTGATCCGAAGCGCAAACGCCGGCGATCTGCTCCACCCGCTCCAGCGAGATGGGATTCTTTCCGTCGCGGCAGCGATCCAGCAGCGATAAACCATCGCGCATGGCGCCATCCGCCAATCGCGCCAAAAGGGACGCGGCGGCAGGCTCCAGCTCAAAGCCTTCCTGCTCCGCCACATACTGCAGCCGACCCGCGATCATCTCGGGGGTGAGGCGCTTAAAATCAAAGCGCTGGCAGCGGGAAAGGATGGTGGCAGGGATCTTATGGATCTCGGTGGTCGCCAACACGAAGATGACGTGCTCGGGCGGCTCTTCCAAGGTCTTGAGCAAGGCATTAAATGCCTGATTACTCAGCATATGCACCTCATCGATGATATAGACACGGTATTTCACCGCGGCAGGCGCATAGATCAGCTCTTCCCGCAGCTCGCGGACATCGCCGACACCGGTATTGGTCGCAGCATCGATCTCCACCACGTCCATCGTCGATTCATTCAAAATACTTTGACATTGGGGGCATTGGTTGCAAGGATCTCCGCTCTCCCCTGCAGAGCAGTTGACCGCACGCGCCAGAATCTTGGCGCAGGTGGTCTTGCCTGTTCCGCGCGTACCGCAGAAAAGATAGGCATGGGAAATATTCCCTTCGGCAATCTGAGCGCGCAGAGTGCGAACGATATGCTCCTGACCCACCACATCCGAAAAGGTGAGCGGGCGGTATTTTCGATACAACGCTTGATACATATAATCTCCCGATCAAAAAAATCAAAATAATAAAAATGTGAGGATTATCTTTATAAGACAGCCCTACGGACTCAAAACAGGAATTCGGCGCACATAGACGAAGCTCCGCTTAATGCTGCTCGGTTCCCCGCCTGACATGGTTCACGGCACGCCTATTGCGCCGCGCCCGCTTTTTCAACATCCGGAGTGCTGCCTTATAAA
>JAZTXG010000014.1:0-10756 GCA_045636365.1 Eubacteriales bacterium | reverse complement strand
AAAAACCCAAGGCATTGACCGATGCACCCTTCCATTATTGCCCCGGTTGTACCCACGGCATCATCCACCGCTTGGTGGCAGAGGCTCTGGACGAACTGGGCGTGACAGGCAAAGCCGTCGGCGTTGCGCCGGTTGGCTGCGGGGTTATGGCTTATAATTATTTTGCTTGCGATATGGTGGAAGCCGCCCATGGGCGCGCTCCCGCGGTGGCTACCGGCCTCAAGCGTTGTATGCCCGAGAACGTCATCTTTACATATCAGGGCGATGGGGACCTCGCTTCCATCGGTATGGCAGAGACGGTTCACTCCGCCACCCGCAATGAGAACATCACCATCATCTTCGTCAATAATGCCATCTATGGTATGACCGGCGGTCAGATGGCGCCCACCTCCCTGCCCGGTCAGGTCACCCAGACCTCTCCCTACGGCAGAGATGTTGCCACTGCAGGCTATCCTGGGCGCGTCAGCGAAATGCTGGCTACTTTGGAAGGCCCCGAATATATCGAGCGTGTCGCTGTCAACAGTGTCAAGAATGTCAAGGCCGCCAAAAAGGCGATTAAAAAGGCGTTCCAAAATCAGGTTGAAGGCAAAGGCTTCTCTCTGATTGAAGTCGTTTCCACCTGCCCCACCAACTGGGGTATGACTCCTTCCAATGCCCTCAAATGGCTGGAAGAAAATATGCTGCCCTACTACCCCTTGGGTGTTTATAAGGACAGAAGCGCTGCCAAGAAGGAGGAAGAATAATCATGACAACTCAACTTCTGATTGCAGGCTTTGGCGGGCAGGGCGTCCTGTTTGCCGGTAAATTCATTGCCTATAAAGGCTTGATGGAAGAAAAGGAAGTCAGCTGGCTGCCTTCCTACGGCCCCGAAATGCGTGGCGGTACCGCCAACTGCAGCATCATCTTGAGCGATGAGCCGGTGGGCTCCCCCATCGTTTCCAATCCCGATGTTCTCATCGCGATGAACCTGCCTTCCTTGGATAAATACGAAGACGCCACCGTTGCAGGCGGCTCCATCTTCGTCGATTCCACCCTCATCGGCAGAAAAGTGGAACGCACCGATGTCAAAGCGTTCTACATCCCTGCCACCAAGATGGCCAACGATGCAGGCATCCCCACCCTTGCCAATATGATTATGATGGGCAAGATGATCAAAGAGACCGGTATGGTCCGCTTCGACGATGTCATCGATACCTTGAAAAAGGTCGTCTCCGCCAAGCGTGCCAATCTGCTGGAACTCAATATTAAGGCTCTGGAAGCCGGCTATAACTACGCAGAATAAAAAAGCAAATAAAAAATCCGCCTCAATGAGGCGGATTTTTTTATTTAATTATATTCTTTATCCAAACACCTTTTTTAACAAGTATAAATCCCACAAAACATTTAATCAACGCCGAGAATTGGATGATGGCAAAGATCCACAAAACCGAAAGATCGGTGCAGCGGGTCAAAATCAACACGGTCGGGACATTGACCGCCCAGACGAACGCACTATCAAAAAGGAAGGTGACGAGCGTTTTACCACCCGAACGCATGGTGAAATAGGTGGCGTGGGCAAAGGCATCGATGGGCATTGCCAAGGCGCCGATCTGCATCAGCCGCGTTGCCATATTTCGGATCTCGGGGGTGGTATTATAGGCCAGCGGAATCCATTCGGCGAAGATGCCGAAAAGCACCGCCACCACACCGCTGATCATCACCGAGCTGGCGATGAGCTTATAGCTTTGCTCCTGCGCCTCCTGCTCCTTGCCGGCACCCAGCAGTTGGCCGAGGATAATGCCGACCGCCACACCCACCGCCATAAAGGCGATGGAAAATACATTCCAGAAGGTCTGGGAGATATTATTGGCGGCCACCACATCCAGCCCCCGCTCCGAATAGCCCTGATTGAGCATGGCGATGCCCGCCGACCATAGGCCTTCGTTGAGCATCAAGGGCAGGCCCTTGGCGGTGACCCGCTTGACCAGAGACCAAGGAACATAGAGGCTCCGATAGACACCGATGATGAAGGGGTTTTCTTTGGCCTTCAGCCGTGTCCAAATAATAACGATCCCCATCTCCACAAAGCGGGAGATGACTGTCGCGATCGCGGCACCTTGCACACCCAAGGCGGGTGCGCCAAACTTGCCGAAAATCAAAATATAGTTGCCGATCAGATTGACCAAAACTGCGATCACCCCTGCAACCATCGGGAGCATCGGTTTGCCGATCTCTCGGAGGGTACTGCTATAGCATTGGGCGATGGCATAGGGAATCATCCCGATCAACATAATGCGGATATACTCCCCCGCATGGCGAAGGGAAGCGGCAGCAGAGGCAGGATCGCCCTCGCCCCGCAGATAAAGGGCGATGAGGGAATCTCCCCCCGCCAAAAAGACACCGATGCCCAAAACCGCCAACAGCACGCTGAAGATCAGCTTATAGCGGAACACCTGCCGTACGCCGTTATGATCGCCATTCCCATAGAACTGGGCGCAGAAAATGCCTGCTCCCGAAACCGCGCCGAAGATGCAAAGGTTAAAGACAAAGATCAGCTGATTGCTGATCGCCACCCCTGTCATCTCCGCGGTGCCGATTCGCCCGATCATAATGTTATCCAGCATATTGACAAAATTGGTAATGCCGTTTTGGATCATAATGGGCAGCGCCAAGGCAATTAAGGTTCTATAAAATTTTTTATCACCAAATAATTTTTTCATCAAAAATCAAATACTGCTCGTCCTTCTTCTAATTTCAGCCGCGCTTCAAAGGGCTTGCCCGCCTTGGAGATAAAGCCCGCCAGCTTGCGCGACCGCCCCTGCTCCAGCAGTTCTCTTGCCGCGCTGATGGGGATGACTCGTTTGCAGATGGCTCCGCTGATGCGGAACTTGCAGCCTTCCTTATAGGAAAGGCAACCGTAGCCATACCGCCCCTTCACCACCTTGCCGCCGCAAAGGGGGCAGGTGCCGACCTCATCGCCGTATAAACCGGTTTCGGTATCCTCTTCGGGGGATTGCTCCTTCTTTTGGAAGACCGCCGCAATTTCCTCTTTGGCGATGCCGACGCTCTCCTCGATCTTCAACTCCCCGCGGAACACCTTTTTGAGGGCCTGACCCAGCGCGCTGGTCTTATATTTATCCATCGCGATGCCCATATGCTCCAGCTCTTCAATGAGATAGGCGCCGCCGGGCAGCAGATAATAGGTATCCTTTTTGAGCGCAATATATTGGCTCTTGATGGCGTTACCGATGATCCCTGTTCGGGTGGCTTCGGTACCCAGCTCCAAGCCTTCAAACATCGCCCGATACTCCTCTCGGTCATCGGCATCCTCCGCCGCACTCTTTTCTTCGCGGAAGGGATTTTTTAAGTAGTTATTTAATGTTTCAATGGTATAATGGCGGGGGGGGGAGGTTTCCTTCTCCTTGGGGGCAAAGGCGATTTCCACCTTATCACCCTTTTCCAAGGGAGGAAGAAGTTTATTCTTTTGCCCGCCATCGTCGTATTTGGTCCAGCCCGCCTGCAAAATCATCGTTCCTTTGAGGCGGAATTCTTCGATGTCCCCCACCTTGATGACCATCTCTGCCTTTTCCGCCAAGCAATCCTCGGCGCAAAAGACCGCCACAAAACGGCGCAGGATGGTCTGATACACCAGCTTCTGCCGCTCGGTCAGGTTTTCGGGCTTGGGAATCTTATAGGTGGGGGTCAAGGCCGAGTGGGATTCGATCTTGCTATCATCAAAAATGGTCTTTCCATCGCGGAATTTCACCTGATAGCCCACCTTTTGGACCTGCTCCAAAATCTTTTTAATCTTGCCCTTTTCCTGCTCCGCCAAATATTCGGAGTTGGTTCTGGGGTAGGTGATATAGCCGGCTTCATAAAGCTCCTGCGTCAGCTTCAGGCTCTCCTCCATCGGCATTTTGAACTTTTTACCAAGCACATTTTGCAGCTTGGAAAGGGAATACAGTTTGCCCGGCTGCAGGGTGGTCTTTTTCTTTTTCTTATCGGTCACCACCGCTTCGGCGGCGTTGAGCCGCGCGGCATAGTCCTGCGCCTTTTGCAGGCTGTTTTTATCGAATTTCTCTTTGCTGGTCAACTCGATGGCTTCGCCCTTGGTCTCGGCGTTGCTGGCCACCGCATAATAAATCTCGGGAGTAAATTGCTCGATCGCCTTATCCCGATCGTAGATTGCTTTAACAATAGGTACAATCACCCGCCCTACCCGCAGCAAAACACCGCTTTTCAAGGTAGCATAACGGGTCAGGTTGACCCCATAAAGCCAATCCATATAGGTGCGGGCAAAGCCCTCGTCGGCGAGATTTTGGTATTCCGATTCCTCTTTCATGGAAGAAAGGGCTTCCGCCACCGTTTCGGGGGTCTGGTCGGGCAGCCAAAGGCGGTAGAAGGGCTTATTGATGCCGGTATGCATCACGCAAAGGCGGATGATGATCTCCCCTTCCCGATCGGCATCGCCCGCGTTGACGATCTTATCCACATCGTTGCGGGCGCAAAGGGTCTTGATCAGGTCAAACTGCCGCTGCACCCCTTCATCCACCTGCTTATCGGCGCCGCGGCGCAGCTGGAAGCGGAATTTTTCGGGGAAGCAAGGCAGATTTTCCATCGACCAGCGCCCCGATGAAGTCGGGCCGGTATAATCCTCGATATCGCAAAGGGAGAACAAATGCCCAAACGCCCAGGTGACGATATAGCCGTTGCCTTCAAAATAGCCGTTTCTGCGGGCGCAGTTGCCAATGCCCGCCACAATGTTGCGCGCCAGACTCGGTTTTTCGGCAATAATCAACACCATTTTTCTTCTCCCCTTTCCTATAATTTCAACTTTATTATTATAACATAGCAATCATAAAAAAGCAACGGAAGAGGGCATCTTGAATTTTATTTGATTTTATGCTAAAATAAACTATATTCATTGAAAGGAAGGGATTGCCCATGTCCCAATGGACCAAAAAAGCCATTATGGAATGTTTCAGCCGCCAGATCGAGACCATCCCGCTGGACCGCATCACTGTTAAGGGAATTGTCGCCGATTGCGGGGTGACGCGCAATACCTTTTATTATCATTTTGAAGATGTCTTTGCCCTGGCCAAGGAAGTTCTGCGGGAGCGGCTGGAGCAGATTACCGACCCTGCCCTCTCCGGCGGGGATTGGGAGAGCTATCTTTTGCTCTTGGCGCGGCAGATCACCCAAAACCGCCGCACCATTCGTAATCTTTTCCATTCCACCAAGAGCCAGGAAATCAAAGCCTTTGTGGAAGAGATCTTGACCTATGCGCTGAACTATCTCTTTGATTATCTGGCTGCAGGCAAGCAGGTGGGCGAGCAGCAACGCAAGCTGATCATCGATTTCCATCGCCACGCGCTCACCGGCTTTACCGCCGAATGGTTCGAACACCATTCCGACGAAGATCCTGCGCCGCTCATCAACCGCCTTTCCAAATTATTGCAAAGCAGTATGCGGCAGGCGATTGCCGATGCATAATTTTTTGAGCATTTTTCCTTTGGTGTGCAATTTTTGCACACCAAAATTTTTTTGCCCATAGTATTGTGTTTTGGTTTGGGTTAGAATATAATTGAAATAATATTAAAGAAAGGAGCATAGCGATGAAACAAACGCGATTTCACGGTCAATTTTTCACCATCCCCAATATTTTAAGCTATTTTCGCTTTTTGCTGATCCCTGTGTTCCTTTGGCTTTATTGCTTTAAGCATAGCTACAGCGCCGCCGCCTGGGTGATGGCGGTTTCCGCCGCCACCGATGTGGTGGACGGTTGGATCGCGCGGCATTTCCATCTGGTGACCGATTGGGGCAAGATCGTCGACCCCTTTGCCGATAAGCTGACCCAGATCGCCATCGCCTTCTGCTTGGGTTGGCGGTATCCCTTGGTTTGGATTTTGCTGGCATTTTTGGTCTGCAAGGAATTTTATATGGGGTTGATCGGGCTGATCTTTATCAAAAAGACCGCCCATGTGGAAGGCTCGGTATGGTATGGCAAGGCCGCCACCGTTGCGTTCTTCTTTGTCGCTTTGACCCTTCTGGTTCTTCCTCATCTCCCCTCCGCTGCGGTAATTGCTCTGGTTGTGGCGGAATGTGGGCTGCTGCTTTTATCGATGGTGCTTTATACCCTTCGTTACCTGCGGCTCTTTAAAGAATATCAAGCGCAAGAAATTAAATAAGGCAGCGGGGAGTTTTTTGCTTCACGCTGTTTATTTTTATAGGAGAATAAATGATGGAATTCACCCCCGAAAAACGCAAAAAATTAGCCCTTTGGATCATCGGTGTGGCCTCGGCTTGCATCTTGATCTTTTTAGCGGTGCAAAATATTCATATTCTGGCGGGCGCGGCCCATTGGCTGCTCTCCTTGGTGGAGCCGCTGCTGATCGGGCTGGCGATCGCGCTGATCTTAAATGTCCCGATGGAATTTTTAGAGCGGCTGTTCTGGCCCAACGCCAAAAAGAAGGGGCTGCAAAAGCTCCGCCGCCCCTGCGCCTTTCTCCTTTCGCTGCTCTTTATTTTCGGGCTGCTCTTTGGTTTAATTCGCTTGGTCATCCCCGAGCTGCTGGGCGCATTTAAGGTCCTCATCGAAAGTTCCCTCGGCTTTTTGCAGCAGTTCAGCGGCATGAGCGAGGCGGATATCGCCGCCCTGCCGATGGGCTCTCTGCTGCTCCGCGCCGATTGGGATTCCCTGCTGCAGACCCTGCAGGATTGGCTGAAAAACCAAGGCGGTACCATTATGAACACCGCCTTTGGCACCATCAGCTCGGTGGTGGGCGGCATCTTCGATTTCTTTATCGCCATTGTCTTTGCCACCTATCTGCTCTTCGGCAAGGATAAATTAAAGCGCCAAGGCGGGCGAGTAATCCGCGCTTGGCTGCCCCAAGACTTTGGCCAATGGCTGATCCATTCGGTGAAGGTGCTGAGCGAAAACTTTCATCATTTCATCACCGGCCAATCGCTGGAAGCGGTCATTTTGGGGCTGCTCTGCCTGATCGGAATGTTACTGCTGCAGATCCCCTTTGCCCCGATGGTCAGCGCTTTGGTGGGGGTCACCGCGCTGATTCCGGTGGTGGGCGCCTTTATCGGCGGCATCAGCAGCGCCTTTATCATTCTGACCGTCAACCCCTTAAAGGCATTGATCTTTATCATTTTCTTGGTGATTTTGCAGCAAGTGGAAGGCAACCTGATCTACCCCAAGGTGATGGGCAAACGGGTCAACCTGCCGGGGATGTGGATTTTGGCGGCGGTAACCCTCGGCGGCGGCATCGCCGGCCCTGTCGGAATGCTTTTGAGCGTCCCGCTGGCTTCCACCGCCTATGTCTTATTTAAAGAGGCTACCTTCAAGCAAGAAAAAAAGCTGCTCCAATCCAAAGCAGAAAAAAATGCGGAAGTTTAAAACTTCCGCATTTTTATTTAGAAACTATGTAGCAGAGATTGATCTTCAAATTCCTGCAATTTCTTTTCCTTGGCGCGATGGACCATCAACACCTTCATCCAAGAAGCCATAATGAAAAAGAGCCCCCAGATCAAACACAAAACTAATGCCAGCGGTGCATTATCAAATACCAAGATGCAAACCAGCGCAATCGCTGCCAAGACCGGGATGCCAATCAATAAAAACAGCCCCGCCTGCCGCAATGCCTTGCTGTTGTATTCTTTGATAATCGCTTTACGCTCTGTATGATATTTTTGAAGTTGTTCCTCTGTCATTTTTTATCACCTCAATGAACATTATAAGGCAATTTTTAAAAAATTTCAATCCCACCGCCTATTATTTATTCTCCCACCCCAATTCATTTGGGGGCAGACATACAAAACATTTGTATGTTTTCATACCAATTCATTTGGTACGACATTTGAAATACCAAGGTACCCCAAACCATTTGGTCGCTTCCACAATTCATTTGTGTTTACCCTACCAAATCATTTGTTACCCCAAATGATTTGGGGGTGCGTTGTTCTAATTCCTTTGCCGGACATACAAATCATTTGTATGTTTTTGTACCAATTCATTTGGTACGACTTTTGAAATAGCGATGGTACCCCAAATGATTTTGTACCAATTCATTTGGTACGGTTTTTGAAAGGACAATGGTACCCCAAATCATTTGGGGTACCATTGCCATATGTTATATGTACTTTTTGATTTCTTAAATTTCCCACCCTAAAACCGTTCAAATGGGTTGCGCCTGCTCCCGCTGCCGGTGGCAGATGAAGGGAGCAGGTTAGCAGGTGCCGCAACACAAAAAATATCGAGCGTATCGCGCGAAGAATTTTTTGATGTTGCAAACGGGAGTGGACAATAATATCGATATGCCGAGGGTCAAAAAATCGGAAGATGCGCCCATTTCAACGGTTTACCTTGCGGATATCAAATAGGGAGTCGATAATACTATACAGTGGTTTGTACCATCGCATTATGTTCCAAATGCTAATCCCTGCGATGCCCAGCTCCTTTACCAGATTCATCTTCGCCAAATAACTGCGGGCATCTTCAAACCAGACCTCGTGTTCTTGGCGGCGGGCATCATAATAGCGGAACCAGGGGGATTGGGCGGTTTCGTCGAATTGAATATTGGCGCCATATTTTCGGGAGATGGCGATCGCCTCATAATTGCCGATGGAGCGGGCAGGGAAATTGCGATCGAAGGGAATCTTCCAATCATAGCCGTAGTTGGGGATGCCCATCAAGAGCTTTTCGGGCGGGATCTCCTGCAGGGCATAATCCATCACCCGCCGCACATTGGGCAGCGGCGCCACCGCCATCGGCGGACCGAAGGCATAGCCCCATTCATAGGTCATAATCAAGGTCCGATCAGCGGCCTTGCCCATTCCTTCATAATCGTGGGCCTCATATAACAGCCCCCGCTGATCGCGGGAGGTTTTGGGCGCCAGCGCGACAAAGACTGCGGCGGGCGCCAGCTGCTCTTTGAGAAAAGATACCAAATCGGTATAATCCTGCCGCAGATTGCCGGGGATGTATTCCATATCCACATCCACACCATAGTAGCCCTTTTCCATCATCACTTTTTTTAATTGCGATGCCAGATTGGCGCGGGCATCGGCGCTTTCCAGCAGGCTGACACTGCGCTGGCTATTGAACCCGCCCGATTCATCCACCGTCGTCAGCACCAGCAAGGGGGCAACGCCCGCGGCCTTGGCCGCTTGGATCAGCGGTTCATCGGGCAGCGGCGGGGGGACCAGATCCCCTGCGTCGGTGATGCCATAACTAAAGATGGAAAGATAGGTAAGATAGGGCAAGGTTCTTTCCAGCACCGCCCGATCGATAAAGGGATAGGCATAGCCGTTGACCTCCAGCGTTCCGCTCTTCTCCTGCGGGGAAGGGACGATCAGGCTATCGCCGATGACCAGATATTTATGGGGATCAATGCCGTTGGCTTCCACCAACTGCTCCACCGAGACCCCATATTGCTTGCCGATCTTATAAAGGCTATCCCCCGCTTGGATGGTTATCACTTTCATTTTAATCCGCTCCTTTCATTAATGTATATGTAAGAATTTTACATTTTATTTATTTACAATTTCCTTTAGATATGCTAATATTTAGATATTAACAAATGAAAGGACGTTCGATTGTGTCGTTTTTATATTTATTGGAAAGCATCCGTAATCCGATTTTGGATTTCTTCTTCTCTACCGTCACCCATTTGGGGGAAGAAATGATCTTTATGGCGCTGGGAATGCTCTTCCTTTGGTGCATTGATAAATACGAAGGCTATTATCTTCTGACGGTCGGCTTTCTGGGAACCCAGATCAACCAGCTTTTAAAGGTGCTTTTCCGCGTCCCTCGCCCTTGGGTGAAGGATCCGAAATTCACCATTGTGGAAAGCGCGCGGGCGGAAGCCACCGGCTATTCCTTCCCCAGCGGTCATACCCAAAGCGCGGTGGGCAGCTTCGGCTCCATCGCCCGCTGGACCAAGCGGCGCTGGCTCTTTATTTTATCCATTGCCGCCTGCATTTTAGTTCCCTTATCCCGTATGTATTTAGGGGTGCATACCCCGCTGGATGTGGGGGTCTCGATCGGCATCTCTCTGCTGCTGATCTTCGGGCTTTACCCCTTGGTGCATATGGCGGCGCAAAAACCCAATCGGATGCGGATCCTGCTGCTTTGCGTTTTGGGCTGGTCGATTGCCCAGCTGCTCTTTATGAAGCTTTATCCCTTCCCCGCCGATGCCGATGCCGCCAATCTCTATAGCGCTTTGAAAAATGCCTATAAGATGCTGGGCGCGGTGGCAGGCTTTGTGGTCGCCTATGAATTGGATCTGCGGTTCATCCGCTATGAAACCGCCGCTTGCCGCTGGGCGCAGGCTTTGAAATGGGTTTTGGGCTTAGGGCTTTCCTTGGCAATCAAGGAGCTTGCCTATTTTGCGTTGGGCTGGATGCACGATGAACTGCTGATGCGCGCCATCGCCTATTTCGTTTTGGTCATCTTTGCGGGCGCGGTATGGCCGCTGACCTTCAAATATTTCCAAAAATTAGGAAAGAAATAAAGAAATGCGAGGAACTTTCGTTCCTCGCATTTTTATTATCTGCTTGCCACAGCCTGGTGGGCTGCGTTCTGGAATTTTTCGATCAGATCCTCAGACAGTTGGTAAGTCGGGCGGAAGGTATTACCTACACAGCTCTGGCCGGTCAGAATCTCAAACCACACGCAGGCGTTTAAGTACTGACCGCCGCCGATGTCGCCATCGTGATAATAGTCACCCTCACCGTTCTTAATTGCCAACCGGGCGCACAGGTTATCATA
>JAZTXG010000013.1:0-361691 GCA_045636365.1 Eubacteriales bacterium | reverse complement strand
AAATAGTCGGTGTTGATTATGAGTTGGTCCCACCCGTTCCCATTCCGAACACGGTAGTTAAGCAACTTCATGCGGACAATACTTGGCTGGTGACGGCCCGGGAAGATACGTAATGCCGACATAAACGAAAAGAGTCAAGGTCAGAAAATGACTCTTGACTCTTTTCTTCATATGCACCTTTAGCTCAGTTGGTAGAGCAACTGACTCTTAATCAGTGGGTCCCGGGTTCGAGTCCCTGAAGGTGCACCAAAAAGAAAACCACCCTGAATAGGGTGGTTTTTACTTTTTAGCACACCTTTCCTAAAGGACGGCCAAAAGCTTCGCTTCCTTATACAAAAACGACTGAAGCAATCGCTTCAGCCGTTTTTCTTTTGAATTATTGCCAAAATAGCGGGGATGAGGGTCAACTGTAGAAGGATGCCCGGAATCGCATTTAAAATCGTTTCTGCAAGAAAATAGGAAAAGGTAAATACTTTGAAATCAAAGCCCAGCAGAAGAATTTGAGCGATTGCCCAAAGGATTCTGCCTGCCGGTAAAGCAACACCTAATGCGGCATAGACCGCGCCGATGTTTTTGCGCTTAAATTTGGAATAGACCCATCCGCAGATAAAACCATAAGCCATAAGTTCCACCGCCATTGCTAGGGCGCGGGGATAAAGGTTGGGCATCCCGAAAAGAAAGGAACGCAGGATTGGCGCAGCCGCACCTGCAAAGGCTCCGTATTTTTTGCCGCAGATCAGCCCGCAAAGCAAAATGGGAAGATGCATCGGTAAAAGCATATTGCCAATGGTATCCAGCTGCATTGTCAGAGAAGGCAGCAGCAGAGCAAGGGCGAGGAATAATGCGGCGGTTGTTAATTTTAAATAAGGTTTCTTTTTCATGGATTTAATTATAGCGGTTAAAGGCAACTCTGTCAAATGTTTGTTGCAATCCCGCTTGGTGTCTGTTATAATTAGTTCATTATAAGATTGAGGTGCTATATGGCGGATGATATTTTATTTTTGCAAAAAGATTTTATCTTTTCCTATCGTGTCGGTGCGGTGCTGTATCGCGATGGTAAGATTTTGTTGCAGCGCGGTTTGGGGGACGATGGATATGTACTCCCCGGCGGGCAAGTGGCCTTTGGAGAATTCAGTCAGAAGGCATTGGCGCGGGAATTGATGGAAGAAACCGGTGCGGCCATCCAGATCGGCAGATTATGCGCGGTGGCGGAAGTGTTTTTTCAATGGCAAAAACCTTGCCATCAAATCAATCTATATTATCTTGCCGAACTGAAAAATCCGGACGCTTTGCCAAAGGGTTCCTTTTATGCCTACGATTCCTTGGGCAGAGAACGCCAAGACTTGGAGTTTTCTTGGATTTCCATGGATGAGCTGGAGCGCCATAAGGTTTATCCCCGCTGCATCAAGCCCTATCTGAAAAAGATGCCCGATTCGGTGGTGCATCTGCAGCAAAAGGACGCGGAGGTATAAAATGGAACCAAAAGACTATATTGTAGCTAAAATCGAAGGCGAATATGCCACCTTGAAAAATATCAATGATGGCGGTGAGATCTTTATCGCTATGGCATTGCTGCCCGAAGGGGTAGACCTTGGCAGCCGCCTTCATTTTGAAAATTTTGAATACACCTTATTATAAAAAAGAACCGAAGCCCCAAAGGCTTCGGTTCTTTTTTTAAGTCCGCCAAGCAAATTGCAGCTGCTCGGTCGGGGGAGGGGGGCGATCGCGTTTTCGGTTTCGAATTCCGCTGCAAGAAAAACGTCCGAAAGACGAACGCTTGCCACCATCCGCTTGGCAAAACGGCGATGATGAGAGCGTATCTCTCAAGATTCCATTCCGCTGCAGCCTGCCCGCCGTTTTTCTATCGCAGGTGGAGCGTTTCCATCGAGCTTTGCATTTTTCTTAAGAAGTGAAATGCAAAACCTTTTTGCGAAGCAGCTTCCTTCGCAGCCTTCCATTCCCTCGGGACGATAGTATTTTGACACGCAGACAAAAAAATATACACAGAAAAGATTTTTTCTTTTCTGTGTATTTTTTAATCATCTAAATTGGGAAGATCAATGCTCTTAAAATCCGGAGTATACGGTTTCGGCGGTGTTCTGCGCAGCGGTGTATATAAAAACTTGGGGCAATGCCCATGGGCTTTCACCAACCCTTTTTTGGAGCAGATGATATCTTCGGTCCCCAAAATCGGCTTGCCATACTCGCAATAAGCGCAAATTTTCTCAATATCTGCGGAAAAGATCATAAGTATCTCCTTCTTTTATACTGAATAATATTATTATAGCGTCTTTTTCGATATTTGTCAAAAGAAATCAAAAAAAGGAGGCTGCCGAAGATTCCAAATAAAGCAATAATATGCTTTTGTAACATTAAAAATAGGAGTATCGGCATTAAAGTTCCGCAAAGGATTTTTCCGTATAATGTCGGCAAAATCGGCAACCGCGCTTGCGCCAAAAAGGACGCGTTTTGTAAAAAAACCGAAACTCCCGAAAAACCGATCATCGCACCGCATAAGAGTAGTTGATCGCTGCTCAATTTAGAGATACCGCCGGTTACTTCCAAAAATCCGTGGATGTATTTGAACCAATCGAAACCGTCCAACGGCGCAGCAATCGCAGAGAAAAGGCAGATATATCCGGTCAGCCCTAAGCATCCGATGGCCGCATTGGAAATGCCGTTTCCGAGAATGATAAAGATTGATTCTGTAGAGACTCCGCCCCCTTTGCAAGGGGTGAGGGCGCCGCTAAGATATGCAAAAAGAAATGAAATCAAACATTGCGCGGCAAAAAAGTAAACACCAATCTTTAAATTGCCAAAAAGTTTTCCGCCGATATATAAGATTAAAAAAGCGGGCGATGCATTGGCGGAGCAAAAAGAAAGCGCAACCGCAGTCTTACGGTCGATCAGCGCGCGTTGATAGGCGCGGCAGACCGATTTGATCCCCAAAGGAAATCCGCAAAGCTGCGCAGTGATCCAAAGGGAATGATTGACCGGTAGAGGCAGATATTCCAAAAGCTCGGTAAGGATCCCGCAAACCACAGCGGCAGGAAAGAGCGCAGGCAATACCGAGCGGTAGGCAAGCTGCAATCCATCGTGAACTCCTTCGCCCGCTCGCTGCCCAAAAATCATAAGCAGCGGAAAGGAAAAAAGCAACGATAAAGCAAATATAATCTCTAGATATTTTTTCATATTAAAATCTATGAGCGGGGCATAAAAATAATAACACAGAAAGGATGATCAGATGGGTAGAAACAAAGCAAAATTCAAGGGCGCGAACCCTTGGAAGCGTATGGCAAAATGTATGGACCTGCCCGAATTTGCGGTCGGGCTGGATGAATGTGTCGAGATCTGGGGCGGCAATACCGTGCAGGTGGAAGGCGCGGGCGGTATCCATACCTATGAAAAGGATGTGGTGAAGATCCATATGAAAAATTACTTGCTGGTACTGTATGGAGATGAATTTGATCTGGCGCATTTTTCGGATGGTTGCCTGCGGATTCGCGGTAAATTGCAGAGTGTGAGTTGGGAGGCGGAATGAGTGGCGAATCTATTGGCATTTTTCGGCGGCAGAGTTGATCTGGAATTGCGCGGCAATCAGCTGGAATCGTTCATCAACCGTTTGCATCGGGAGAAAATTCCTCTATATAATCCCCGCCGAGATGCAGATAATAAATTATATTGCACCGTTCCCGCTCGAAGCTTTAAGCGGTTGCGCGCTCCCGCGTTCAAAACGGCTACTAAAGTAAAAATTTTAAAAAAGAGAGGGTTCTTTATTGCCATTCGCCCTTTTCGCCGTCGATGGGGCATTTTGGCGGGTCTGGCGGTGTTTATCGGCATTATATTCTTTTGTTCGGGCTTTGTGTGGCAGATTGAGGTGTCGGGGTGCGAAGAAACCTCCTATATGCAGATCCTTGCCGATTTGGAGCCGTTGGGCCTGAAGATCGGTTGCCGCAATACCTTGGATGTGGGAAAGATTGAAAATAAATACTTATTGGGGAATGAGAAACTTTCCTGGATGTCCATCAATATCCGCGGTACCACCGCCTATGTGGAGGTCAAAGAGCAGGGCGCTCCGCCGCCGATGGTGGATGAATCTGTCCCGACCAATGTTTACGCTGCGCGGGATGGAATTATTTTGTCGATTCAGGATTATGCAGGGAGCCGCTGTGTGCAGGTCGGGCAGGCGGTTTCGGCGGGAGATTTGTTGGTCAGCGGTGATTGGACCGATCAATACGGTGTTCGCCGCTTGCTTCATTGCAATGCAAGTATACGAGCAGAAACCCGTCGTGAAGTCGAAGAAAAGATTCCATTTAAAGAAAGCGTCCGTCACAAAACAGGGAAAAAGCAGAAAAAATATCGAATTTCTTTATGGAAATGGAAGATTCCTCTTTATTTTAGAGAAACTTTCGGCTATAATGAATATGATACGATGGTAAAGGTATACCCATTGCGTATCGGCGCGTTTGCCTTCCCAATCCGCTGGGAGATCATCACCGCTGAGGAGATCCAACCGATGGTGTTGCATCGCTCGGAGAAGGAAGCGCGCAAGATCGCCCAAAGTCGCTTGGATTTTTATCAATCTGATCGGTTGGCGGAAGCGGTGGTCTATAAACGCGATGTGCAGGAAACCATCACCAAAGATGCGCTGATTTTAAGCGCAACATTTCATTGTGAGGAAGAGATCGGAATCGAATTACCGATCCGCTGAAAAAACATGCAAAAGAATTTTAAAAATCCTGAAATAGCCTTGATTCCCAATGTCTTTGGCGCATTCGATGAGAATGTGGGGATTTTGGAATCGGAATTGGATATTCGGCTGATCAACCGCGATGAGCATCTGGTGTTGAGCGGGGAGGAAGCCAATGTGGAGATGGCGGCGGTCGTTTTGGAAAATTTGTTTTCCTTGGCGGCGCGCGGAGAGCTAATCGATGTGCAGAAGGTGCGGTATTTAATCCATTTGGCGCGGGAAGATGCAAGCACCAATGTGGTCAAAGCGTTGGACGAATGTATCTGCATCACCACCCGCGGTAAACCCATCAAACCCAAAACCATCGCCCAGAAAAACTATGTGGAATGTATCCATAAAAATGTAGTCACTTTCGGTGTCGGCCCCGCAGGTACCGGCAAGACCTACCTTGCGGTGGCGCTGGCGGTGGCTGCGCTCAAATCCAAGCAGGTGGCAAAAATTGTGCTCACCCGCCCTGCGGTGGAAGCAGGTGAGAAGCTGGGCTTTTTGCCGGGCGACCTGCAAAATAAGGTGGATCCCTATCTTCGCCCGCTCTATGACGCATTGTTTGAAATGCTGGGGCCCGAGACGGTGGCGGGCTATATGGAAAAGAATATCATCGAGATCGCGCCGCTGGCTTATATGCGGGGCAGAACGCTGGATAATAGCTTTATTATTCTGGACGAAGCGCAGAATACCAGCATCGAGCAGATGAAGATGTTTCTGACCCGCTTTGGTTTCAATTCTAAAATCGTGGTCACCGGCGACCCCACCCAAATCGATCTGGACGGCAAACCCTCGGGGCTGATGCACGCGCTGAAGATCTTAAAAGAGATCGAGCAGATCGGCATCCATCATTTTGAAAAGAAGGACATCGTCCGCCACGCTTTAGTGCAAAAGATCGTGGCCGCTTATGAAAAAAAGAGTAACGAAGGAAAGAAAAAATGAATGTAATCGTTTCCATGGAAGAACCCCAATATGAAGAGCTGATCCAAAAGGCGATCCGCGCCGCATTGGACTATGAGCAATTCCCCCAAGATGCGGAGATCGAAGTGTTGTTTGCATCCTTGGAAGAAATCCATGAAATTAACTTGCAGCAGCGGTCCATCGACCGCCCCACCGATGTGCTCTCCTTCCCGATGGAAGAGGATCCGTTTACCGCCGAGCCGGAGATTCCCGGCGGCGCGGTCTTTTTGGGCAGTATGGTCTTATGCCCCGAAAAGGCCAAGGCGCAGGCGGAGGAATACGGTCATTCCTTGGAGCGGGAGATCGCGTTTTTGACCGTACATAGCGTGTTGCACCTGCTGGGCTACGACCACGAGCTGGGCAAAGCAGAGGAAGAAGAAATGTTTGCCCGTCAGGAAGAGATTCTGAAAGGAATGGGGCTGACGCGATGAGAAGTTTTTTAAAAAGTTTTTGCTATGCCTTTCGCGGCATCGGTTATCAGCTGGCTTATGAGCGCAATTTTCGTATCCATTGCTTTGCCGCGCTCACCGTCTGCTTGATTGCGGCGCTCTTTTATGATTTTTCCTCCTTGGAATGGTGCCTGCTGGCGCTGCAGATCTGCTTGGTGATTGGTGTAGAAAGCCTCAATACCGCCATCGAGCAGACCGATAATAAAATCACAACGGAACCTTCCAAGCATATCCGCCGCGCCAAGGATTCCGCGGCCGCCGCGGTGCTGATCTTTGCCATCGGTTCGCTGGTGCTGGCATACCAACTCTTTTGGGATGTGGCGGTGTTTAAAGAAATGCTTGCGTACTTTGGAGTTTGGTACCGCGCAGTATTGCTGGCGGTATATATCGCATTCATTTTAATCTTCGTCTTTTGCAAGAAAACATATAAAAAAGGAAAATAAATTATGTCAACCAAAACAGTCTTTGCAACCTTGATGGGTCGCCCCAATGTGGGCAAATCCACCTTGCTGAATCAAATCATCGGCGAAAAGATTTCCATTGTTTCGCCCAAGCCTCAGACCACCCGCACCCGCATCACCGGAATTCTGACCAAGGATGATGTGCAGTATGTCTTTTTGGATATGCCGGGCTTTATCACAGGCAAATCGGGTCTGGGCAAGCGGATGGAGCAGACCGTCAGCGATACAGTGGATGAAACCGAAATCGCGCTGTTTGTCGCCGAAGCCAAGGCGCCGAACGAAGCGGAAAAGCGGATGCTGGCGCGGCTGAAGGCGATGGGTGTTCCCGCCTTTTTGATTCTCAATAAGGTGGATGCCATTCCCAAGGAAAAGATCTTATCGGCAATCGCAGCATTTACCGCAGAATTTGAATTTGATGCGGTGATCCCCTTGAGCGCCAAGACCGGCGATGGGGTGGAAATTTTGCTGGAGGAACTCAAGCAGCGCGCTGAAGAATCTCCCTTCTTTTTTGATGAAGATCAATTGAGCGATCAAAGCGAAGCGGTCTTCTCCTGCGAAGTGGTGCGGGAAAAGATGCTGTATCTGCTGGGGCAGGAAGTGCCCCATGGGGTTGCTTTGGCGGTGGACGCCTTTGAGGAAGAAGAGGATCTGATTTCCATTTATATCGTCATCTATTGCTCCAAGGATTCCCATAAGGGAATGATCATCGGCAAGGGCGGCGCAAAGCTTAAAGAGATTAGCAGCCACGCTCGCGAAGAGCTGGAGCAGCATTTTGGCAAAAAGGTCTTTTTGAAATGCTTTGTCAAGGTCAAGCGGGATTGGGAAAATAACGCGGGCCTTTTGGATTCGCTGGGCTTTTCTCAGGAATAAAAACCATTTATTACTATCACTTTTTTCGTTGTTGAAAGATAAACTATGAATGAGGTGATTGTAATGGAAAAACATGAAGCGTGGAAAGAATTTATTGAATCCGGTAGCGTAGAAGCGTATCTGCGCTATACCGCGCTGGAAAATAAGAAGGAAAACGGATATGACGCGCAAGGTCAAAGGGATTCTGCTGCGGATGGGGCAAACCGTTCATGATGAAAAGGTTTTAACCGTCCTGACCGAGCAGATGGGCTGTATCTCGGTGTTTGCCAAGGTCAGCCGCAAAAAAATGCAATACGACCAGTTCTACTACGGCGAATGGGTGCTTTATGAAACAGCGAGTGGGAATTATTTGCTCAATTCCTTCTCGTTGGAAGAGCCCTTCCATGCGCTCAAGGAGCAGATGGAACATACCTTTTTGGCAAGCTATTTTGCCCAGTTGGTGCTCCATTTTTGCAAGGGCGAACCGCGGGATACCGGGGTTCTGCTCTCGCTGCTGTTGAACGGTCTTTATCTGCTCGGTAAGGGGCGCGCCCCCTTGCTGGTCAAAAGTGTGTTTGAACTCAAGACCATGCAGTTAATGGGCTATTGCCCTGTGCTGTCGTCCTGCGAGCATGCAGGCACCCACTTTGCATTGGAGGATGGCAGTATTCTATGTAATACCTGCGCCATGCCCCATAAAACAGTCCCTGTCAGCAACACTACGGTGGCGGCGGTCGCCCATATTCTTAATAACCCGCCCGCCAAGGCCTATAGTTTCAATGTCCCCGAAGGGGAATTGATTTTGCTCTCCAAGCTGACCGAGGCTTTTCTCTTTTATCATCTGGAGCTTCGCTCCTCTGCATTGGAAATGTGGAAGGAAATGAAATGAGTAACCGAAATTTATTCTATTATAAAAAATCGCTGGGCGCCTTGGAATATTTCAAGGTGCTGGAGCAGGCGGCATCCCGCTGCGTCACCGAAGAAGCGGCAGCACGGCTGAAGGAACTGCTGCCGTTGTTTGACCGTGCCTGCGCCCAAACTCAAATTGAGCAGACAGCGGCGGCAATGCGTCTTTTGGAGCGTAGCCCTCGCTTTCCCTTAAATCGCCTATCTGAGAACCTGCCGTTATACATAAGTAAGGCGGAAAAAGGCATCACCTTAGGCAGCCGCGAGCTGATGGCGGCGGGCAGCCTGCTCAAAACCGGCAAGGATCTGCTGCGCTATTATGGGGATAAGAACTTTGATACCCCCTCGCTCGATCTCTTTTTCGAGCAGCTTTATGAAGATCAAAAACTCTATGAGCAGATCGATCGTACCTTCATTACCGAAGAACTGATCGCCGACGATGCCTCTCCTGCATTGGCATCCATCCGCCGCAAGATCGCCAATACCGCCGGCGGTATCAAAAGCGCGCTGGAAAAATATATCCGCTCGCCCGAAGTGGCGAAATCCCTGCAGGAACCCATCGTCACCCTGCGCTACGATCGTTATGTCGTCCCTGTCCGCGCCGATAACCGTGGCGAAGTCAAAGGATTGTTGCACGATACCTCCAATAGCGGCGGAACCCTCTTTATTGAGCCCTTCTTCGTGGTGGAGGGGAATAACCAAATCCGTAAATTAGAGGCGGAAGAAAAGGCGGAAATCGCGCGTATTTTGGAAGAATTGACCCAAAAGATCACCGCAATCGCCATCCCGCTGCTCCAATCCTATCGTACCATTGTGTCGCTGGATATGGTGTTTGCCAAGGCAAAATACGCCGCCGATGCCAATGCCTGCCCGCCCGAACTGACCAAGGATAAGACCATCGATATCCGCCACGCCCGCCATCCCATGATCCCCAAAGAGCAGATGGTGCCGCTGGATATCCGTATGGGCGATGGGGTGGATACCATTGTGATTACCGGCCCCAATACCGGCGGTAAAACCGTATTCTTGAAAACCCTCGGCTTGCTTACCTTGATGGCAAAGGCGGGATTTTTGGTCCCCGCCGAAGAGTCCAAGATCTATATTTTCGATCGGGTGTATGCCGATATCGGGGACGAGCAGTCCATCGAGCAATCCCTTTCTACTTTTTCATCCCATCTAAAAAACATCCGCAATATTATGCAGCATAGCGATGCCGAAAGCTTGGTTCTCTTTGATGAGCTGGGCAACGGCACCGATCCCGTCGAAGGCGCCGCGCTGGCGGTTTCGATCATCGAGCGGCTGCGTGGAATGGGCTGCTATGTGGCAGCCACCACCCATTATAGCGAACTCAAAACCTACGCGCTGACCCACCAAGGGGTGCAGAACGCATCCTTTGCCTTCGATTTAGAGAATTTAAAACCGACCTATCGGCTGCAGATGGGCATCCCCGGGAAATCCTATGCCTTTGAAATCTCCAAGCATTTAGGCTTGCCCGAAGAGGTCATCGCCGATGCCCAAGGGCGCCTCGGGGAATCGGATCAGCAGCTGGAAAAGGTCATCGACCGCCTCCAGCAAGAGCGCAATAAATACGAAGACCAACTCGCCCAATTGGGCGAAGACCGCTTGGCGCTCAAAAAAGAGCGGGATGCTCTGGCGGAAGAACGCAAAAAGCTGATGGCAGGCGCCGACCGCGAAGTCGCCGATGCCCAGCGCAAAGCCAGAACCTTGGTGGAAAATGCCCGCCGTCAGGCCGACGATTTCTTAAAGCAACTCAAAGAAAAGCAGGAGCAACTGGATAAAGCCACCGCCCAAGCGCTGAAAAGCGGCATCAAGAGCGGCTCGGCAAAGCTGCTGGACCATATCGGCGGTGATAACGCCCCCGACCGTAAGGGTGAAGCGATCCAAGGCGAGCTCAAAGTCGGTATGCGGGTCTATGTGGCAAAGATGAACCGCAACGCTACCGTTTTGGCGCTGCTGGGGAATCAGGTGCAGGTCGATTGCGGCGGCATCCGCCTCAAGATCAGCAAAACCGAACTCTTTGCCCCCAAGGAAGAACCCAAAGAGAAGAAGTCCACTGCAAGAATTCAGCGCGGGGAGGGTCATTCCATGGCGAAAACCGAGCTGGATCTCCGCGGCGAGACCATCCTGGATGCCGAAGAAAAGATCGACCGCTTCCTCGATACCGCCCTGCTGGACCATCTCCATTCCGTCTCCATTATCCATGGCAAAGGCACCGGCGCCCTCCGTGCCGGAGTGCATCAGTTCTTGAGAAGTCATCCGTTGGTCAAAGGCTTCCGCCTAGGAGCATACGGCGAAGGAGATTCGGGTATTACCATCGTAGAACTAAAAGACTAACCATAAACCGCTGAAATTGAGTGCTTTTCCGATTTTTCGGTCTCGACGTATCGACATACGCCTTCGCCCGAAGAAATCGAAAAATCATCTCAATTTGAGCGGTTTTATTTTATGGAAAAAATGACTTTTGAAGAACAATCTCTTGTAATGAAATCAAAATTTTGATATACTTAAATCAATATGATACTTAAAGGAGAGCATTATGCTTTTAATGCCGCAGTTTTTGATCCCCGATGTTTCGGCGCTGACCGATGAGTTTTTGAAAGAAAACGGAATTCGGGGCATCATTTTTGATATTGATAATACCTTGGTGGGCTTTCGCGCCCCCAAGCCGACCGAGGCAAATTTGGCGCTGTTTGCGCGGCTGCGGGAGCAGGGGATCCAATTTGCCATCGCGTCCAATAATAATAAGGAGCGGGTGGGGACCTTTGCCGAAGGGTTGGGTGTTTCCGCCTATCATCGCGCCTGCAAGCCGCTGGGCTTTGCCCTTTGGAAGCTTCGCAAGGAATTCGGGCTGAAAAGCAAGGAGATTGCGCTGGTCGGCGATCAGATCTATACCGATATGCTCGGGGGGAACTGCATGGGAATGATTACGGTTCTTGTGGAGCCCATCGACCAAAAGGAAACGGTCTTTTTCAAGATCAAGCGGGCGCTGGAAATTCCTGTCGTCAATCGTAAGCGCAGAAAGGATGCTAAAAAATGATTCAATTCGGGCCGGGCGGCAACTGCGAATGGTTCAAAGCCGAAGGCAATAAGAACAGCGCGCAGATGCCTGCCTTTTTAAATAAAATCGGGCTGACCGCCTATGAAGTGGAATGTGGTCGCGGGGTGCGGATGAACGATGCGGTGGCAAAGGAATTGCGTGCCGAAGCCGAAAAATACGGCATCACCCTTTCCATCCACGCGCCCTATTATATTTCCATGTCTTCTCTGGAAGAAGAAAAGCGGCAAGGCAGCATCCGCTATCTGCTGGAAAGCGCCGCCTTGGCGAAAAAGATTGGCGCCAAGCGCATCATCTTCCATTCCGGCTCTTGCGCTAAAATCAGCAGGGAAGAGGCGACCGCGCTGGCGGTAGATACCCTGCAAAAAGCGGTGGAGGTCTTCGATGCCGAAGGCTATGGCGATCTGATCCTTTGCCCCGAAACGATGGGGAAGATCAATCAGCTGGGCTCGCTGGAGGAAGTGATGACCCTCTGCGGTGTGGATGAACGTATCCTGCCCACCATTGATTTCGGGCATCTTAACGCGCGGGAGCAAGGCTTATTTTATACCGCTGCTGATTATGACCGCGTTTTGCAGGTGATGGAAGATGCGCTGGGGCATGAGCGGGCAAGCAAATTCCACGCGCATTTTTCCAAGATCGAATATACCGTCGGCGGGGAAAAGCGGCATCTGACCTTTGAAGATACGGTCTACGGTCCCGATTTTGCGCCCTTGGCGGAGGTGCTGGTCAAGCGTAATGCCGAGCCCATCATCATCTGCGAATCGGCGGGTACCCAAAGCAAAGATGCTCTGGAAATGCAGGCTCTTTATAACAAAGTGGGGAAATAATTGCCGAAAACCCTTGCAATATATAAAAATCTATAGTAAAATATAGTGTAGAAAATTTTTCATTTCAGAAAGGAAATCAAAATATGATTACAGCAGGCGATTTCAGAAACGGCGTTACCTTCGATATGGACGGCCAGGTTTTCCAAGTTGTCGAATTCCAGCATGTAAAACCCGGTAAGGGCGCTGCTTTCGTTCGTACCAAGTTCAAGAACGTTATCACCGGCGCTGTGGTTGAAAAGTCCTTCAACCCCACCGATAAGTTCGAAAATGCCACCATCGACTATAGCAACTGCCAATATCTTTACAACGACGGCGACCTCTATTATTTTATGGACGAGCAGACCTATGAGCAGATCCCCGTTGAAGCTTCCAAGCTGGGCGATAACTTCCGCTTTGTTAAGGAAAACGACGTTGTTAAGATCATGGCTTATAAGGGCAACATCTTCGGTGTTGAGCCTCCCTTCTTTGTGGATCTTCTGATCACCGAGACCGAGCCCGGCGTTCGTGGCGATACCGCTACCAACGTAACCAAGCCCGCTACTTTGGAAACCGGCGCAGTCGTTAAGGTTCCCATCTTCATCAACGAAGGTGAAAAGATCCAGATCGATACCCGCACCGGCGAGTACATGGGTCGTTCCAAGGAATAATTAAAAATTTAAAATAATTCAAGGAGGATAATGCAATGTTGGAAAAAGTTGCTTATATCAAAGGTCTTCTTCAGGGTATGAAGCTGAAGGATGAGGATCCTTATAAAGAATTGTTTGTAAACATCGTGGATGTTCTGGAAGATATGGCCGGCGCCATCGCTGACGCGGAAGATAACATCATCGAGCTGGATGAGTACATTCAGGAAGTCGATGAAGATCTGGACGCGGTTGAGTGCTTCCTGGACGAAGAGTGCGATGAATTCGACGAAGACGATTATTATACCATCGTTTGCCCCACCTGCGGCGAAGAGTTCTCTGTGGACGATGAAGTTGCTGAGCTGGGCCAGATCAACTGCCCCAACTGCGGCGAAGATCTGGAATTCGATCTCTCCGATCTGGATGAGTGTGATTGCGATTGCGATTGCTGCGAAGAAGAGTGCGAATAATCTAATAAAAACCTTTGGGAGATACTTCGTAAAGAAGTTTCTCCCAATTTTCTTTTATATCAAAAATGATACTTTCGCAATTACTTCTTGAAAAACGCCTTTGACTTTGGTATTATATTTATATATTTTGAGTGGAGAACTGCTATGTCTGAATTACTGAAAAAAGTTATAGATGCGGTGGTAGACTGCCGTGAAATTTTACTTTCACCCTATTCGGTGTCAACCAAGGGCAGTGTGTCAAATTTAGTTACCTCCGCTGATAAGGCGGTAGAGAAACGCCTAAAAACCGAACTTTTAAAAATTTTGCCCGAAGCCGGCTTTTTAGGTGAAGAAGGCAGCCGTACCGAAGAAAAATCCTATCGCTTTGTGGTTGACCCCATTGACGGAACCGCAAACTTTATTAGAAACTTAAATTGCAGCGCAATAAGTGTGGGTCTTTTAAAGGATGGTGTTGGGGTTTTAGGTGTTGTTTATAACCCCTTCACGAACGAGCTTTACTATGCCGAAAAAGGCAAGGGCGCATTTTTTAACGGCGAACAAATTAAGGTTTCGAATCGTGATTTTTCCCATTCACTTTACTATACCGCGCTTAGTCTTTACAAAAAAGATCTGGCTGAAAATTGCCTTAATATTCTACGTGAAGTTTATCAACAATGTGATGACTTTCGCCGCGAAGGAAGCGCCGCATTAGAACTTTGCCGATTAGCAAGCGGTAAGGCAGAGCTTTATTTTGAAATTCGCGTTTTCCCATGGGACTGTGCTGCTGCAGAGGTGATTTTAACCGAAGCCGGCGGTGTTTTCAAACACCTTTTTGCTGAAGACCTTGATATTGCCGCGCCTTTCCCCATTATTGCGGCAAATAATAACCAAAACCTCGAAAAGCTTGAAAAAATCGTCAAAAAAGAAGTTCCAAAATTACCGAAAAATTATAATTAACCATTAAAGGAAGTTTAAAAAATGAGTGATAAAAACAAACTTTTCCCGTACATCGATCCCCCGAAAGAAACTACTGCCCCCATTTTAAACAAGGATTTAGATTTGCAAAAAATTTACACCGAATGTATTAAGGAACTTTCCCTTCAACAAAGCAAGCGCGACCAGTTAATTGCATTTTATCTGACCATTACCGGTCTTGTATCGGCATATTTGTTTTCGTCCGACATAAACCCCGTTGTCCGAATTTTAATTTTCTTTGTTTTGTTTGTTCTTGGCTGCATTTGGTCGGTAATTACCATTAGGTATAAGGTGTATAAAGAGGTTTATTGGATGAGCTGTAAAACCATCACCAGTCTTTTTTCGCTTGACCGCGAAAAAATTGATAAACCCTATTTACAACACATTTTTTACACTGTTTTAAAGAAATGCTATAAAAGTGTTCCAAAAGGAGAAACCGACAATAAGCCCAATTTAATTAAATTCATTATTAAAAACCTTTCTTCGGCTGAATATTTAATGTTTTTAACCATTGTGCTTTTAACTGCCACCTCCGGTGCGGGAGGACTATTCTTTTTATTTTATTCGCTTAAACTTCCTGTTTTGGGCTGCATTTTAGTTGCGCTATTTTTAATTTCATTTATTTTATATCAAACAATTTCTTATAATAAAACGGCGCTTTCTGTTTTCAAAGTAATGCAAGACGGATTAAATTCTTCCTTTAACAAAGTGTATGAAAAAGCGTGGTTTTTACACTTCTTTGCATAAAAAACTATAAATAAAAAATACAAAACCAAGGCATAAAAATGTGCCTTGGTTTTGTGTTTGCCCCCAAAAGACTGTCTTCTTTGGGTCTGCTTTTTTATTGACTTAAAAACAGGGAAGCGGTATAATATAAAAAGTATCTTTTTAATGTGAGGAAACGAATGCTTCAAGATGTATTGCAGGAAAAATTGAATCAAATGAACGAGCGTCAGCGGGAAGCGGTGGAGCATACCGAAGGTCCGCTTTTGATCTTGGCGGGCGCCGGCAGCGGCAAGACCACCGTGCTCATCAACCGCATCGCCTATATGCTCTCCAAAGGGATTTGCGCGCCCTATCATATTCTGGCGATCACCTTTACCAATAAGGCAGCCAAGGAACTTTGCGATCGTATCGATCGGATGATGGGCGCCGATGCTTTTGGGGTCACCGCGGCTACCTTCCATAGCTTTTGCGGGCGTATTTTGCGCGCTGAAATTGCAGTGGATGGGGTGTTTACAAGCAACTATACCATCTATGATGCCGACGATAGCCAAAGGGTGGTAAAAGCGGCGATCAAAGAGCTGGAGATCGACGATACAGCCCTTCCTGCCCGCAGCATCCAATATGCCATCTCCAAAGCCAAAGATCACCGCATCGCTCCCGATGAATTTTGCAAGCATTTCGGCAGAGATTTTCGTAATGAGCAGATCGCCAAGGTCTATGCCCGCTATGATGCGGCATTGCGGGAAGCCAATGCGCTGGATTTTGATGATATGATTTTAAAGACCGTGGAGCTGTTTGAAAATCATCCCGAGGTTTTGGAAAAATATGCAAGCCGCTTCCGCTATGTCATGGTGGATGAGTATCAGGACACCAACCCCTTGCAATATCGCTTGGTCGCCTTGCTTTCTTCCAAATACGGCAATATCTGCGTGGTCGGCGATGATGACCAAAGTATCTATAAATTCCGCGGCGCTACCATTGAAAACATTTTGCTGTTTGAAGAGCGGTTCCCCAATGCCAAAGTAATTCGTTTGGAGCAGAACTATCGCTCCACATCCAATATTCTGGATACCGCCAACGCAGTGATTGCCCATAACACCCAAAGAAAAGGCAAAAACCTCTGGACCGCAGGTGCCAAGGGCGAGCCGGTCTATCTCAAGAGAGTCTCCGATGATTTTGAAGAAAGCAGATATCTGGCAGAGACCATTCAGGATCGCGTGGTCAAAGACCATGCCAAATTCAGCGATTTCGCCATCCTCTACCGTACCAACGCGCAGGCAAACGCGGTGGAGCGTTATTTTGTCAAAAGCGCGATCCCCTATAAAGTTGTGGGCGGGTTCCGTTTCTATGAACGTAAGGAAATTAAAGATATTCTTGCCTATTTGCAGGTAATCAATAATCCGCGGGATAATCTGCGGCTAAAGCGGATCATCAATGAGCCCAAGCGCAAAATCGGTACCACAACGATTTCTCATATCGAAGAATTGGCGCGGCGGGAATTTGCCTCGATGCTGGATATTATGGCAAGAGCAGAAGAATATCCTGTCTTGAACCGAACAGCGGCGACCTTGCAGACCTTTGTTTCGATGATCGACCACTTGAAGAACGAATTGAAGCGCACTCCCTTGGATGAATGGGTGGCGCGGGTCGCGCGTGAAAGCGGTTATATTTCTATGCTGGAGCTGGAGGATACCGATGAAGCGCGGGATCGTATCAATAATATTATGGAACTTTGTTCTTCGGTTAAGCAATATCAGCAGGAGAATCCCGAAGGTTCTCTTTCCGGATTTTTGGAGGAAGTTTCGTTGATGACCGATCTGGACCAGATGACCGACGATGATGAGCGGGTGGTCCTGATGACCCTTCATTCTGCCAAGGGCCTGGAATTTGATTATGTCTTTATGATCGGTATGGAAGAAGGCTTGTTCCCCAGCCAAAGATGTATGGACGAAGGAGAGCTGGAAGAAGAACGCCGCTTGATGTATGTGGGTGTCACACGGGCGAAAAAGTGTTTGTATTTAACCCACGCGCGTCAGCGGATGATTTATGGCAGAACCCAATACTGTATGCCCAGTTCCTTTTTGAAGGAACTGCCGCCGATGAATATTCAAAATCTTTCGCCCCAATCCACCGCCTTCGATGGTTTCGGTGGTGGAGCGACTACCCGCTCCTATGGGACTGTACGTAGCGGTTTTGTTACCCCGAAACCTGCCCAGCCCGCGATCCGTCGCCCCGCCCCGCAGGCACCGGCAACCTTTGATTTTAATTGCGGCGATCGGGTGATGCATAAAACCTTCGGTGTGGGAACCTTGGTTTCCAAAACCCCGATGGGGAGCGATTTCCTTTTGGAAGTTCAATTTGATAAAGTTGGTTCCAAAAAGATTATGGCGAATTTCGCCAAGCTGACGAAAGCATAAGGAGCAAACAAAAATGACTAAAATAGATATTTTCAGCGGCTTTTTAGGCGCAGGAAAAACCACTTTGATTAAAAAACTGATCGAAGAAGCCTTCCAAGGCGAAAAATTGGTGCTGATCGAAAATGAATTCGGCGAAATCGGCATCGATGGCGGCTTTTTAAAGGAAGCGGGCATCAATGTCACCGAGATGAATTCCGGCTGCATCTGCTGCAGCTTGGTGGGCGATTTCGGCAAGGCTTTGGCGCAGGTTTTAGAAACCTATCATCCCGATCGAGTGTTGATCGAGCCCAGCGGTGTCGGCAAATTGAGCGATGTCATCGCGGCGGTGCAAAATTTAGAGCTCGATGATGTGAAGTTGAACTCCTTTACAACGGTTGCGGATGCATCCAAATGCCGCATCTATGCCAAAAACTTCGGTGAGTTCTATAATAACCAAATTGAGCACGCAGGCTGCATTATTTTGAGCCGCAGCCAGAACCTTTCGGAAGAAAAGGTTGCTGCAGCGGTTAAATTGCTGCGGGAGAGGAACGAAAAAGCCGCAATTATCGTAACCCCCTGGGATCAGCTTAATGGCGCGCAGATTCTGGAAGCGATGGAGCAACGCGGCGGATTGGAAGAGATGATGGAAGAGATGGCGCATCATGAACATCACCATCATCACCATCACGACGATGAATGTGATTGCGGTTGCCATGAACACGAACATCATCATCACGACCACGAACACGAACACGAACACCATCATCACGACCATGGCTCCGAATGTAGCTGCGGTTGCCATGATCACCACCATCACCACGCCGACGAAGTCTTTACCAGCTGGGGCAAGGAAACCACGTGCGCCTATTCCAAGCAGGAATTGGAAGCCATTCTGGAAGATCTGGATACCGGCAAGTTTGGCACCATTTTGCGCGCAAAGGGTATGGTGACGAATGCAGAAGGCGGTTGGCTGTTCTTCGATTATGTCCCCGGTGAAGCAGATGTTCGCGCAGGCGGTGCTCAGGTAATCGGCAAACTTTGCGTGATCGGTGCCGATCTGGATGAAGCGTTGCTGGCCGAGCGGTTCGGTGTGGAGGCATAAGCGATGAATCAAATACCTGTTTATCTGTTTACCGGCTTTCTGGATGCAGGCAAAACCCGCTTTATCCGCGAAACGTTGGAAGACCCTTCCTATAACGACGGAACACCCACGTTGGTTTTGCTCTGCGAAGAAGGGGAGGAAGAACTGGATGTTTCCAAAATGCCTTCCGATCGTGTTTTTATCCAGACCATCGACGAACCTGAAGATTTAAAACCTAAGCTGTTGGAGCGGTTGGCAAAAAGCAGCCGCGCCCAGCGGGTGTTTATTGAATACAACGGAATGTGGGATGGCTCCCTGCTCAATGAGGCTTTGCCGGAAGGCTGGCTGGTGGTGCAGGAATTCTGCTTTATGGATGCCAACACCATTCTCACCTATAATGCCAATATGCGCAATCTGGTGGTGGATAAACTGCAGACCGCCGAAATGGTCATCTTCAATCGGATGCCCGAGGCGGCGGATGTGATGCCCTATCATAAATTGGTGCGCGCCATTTCCCGCCGCGCCGATATCGTCTATGAAAGCGTCAGCGGAAAGGTGATCCCCGATACCATCGAAGATCCCTTGCCCTTTGATATCAATGCGCCGCTTATTGATTTGGAGGATCGGGACTATGCCATCTGGTACCGCGATCTTTCGGAAGAATTGCCCAAATATGAAGGCAAGATGATCCGCCTGAAGGGACGCGTCATCATCGATGAGCGCAGCGACGGCAGTTTCTTCGTTTTCGGTCGTCAGGTGATGACCTGCTGCATCGAGGATATCCAGTTTGCGGGTCTTGCCTGCCTTTATCCCGATGCGTTTTCTCTTAAAAACGGCTCTTGGGCGACAGTTGCCGCCCGCATCCATATTCAAGAGCATGAAGCCTATGGGCGCGAAGGTCCGGTCCTTGAGGTTATCGAGGTGGAACCCGCCCTGCCGCCCTTGGAAGAAGTGGCCACCTTTTATTAAAATCAAAAGCTCCGTTTGGAACATTCCAAACGGAGCTTTTTTTAATGAACGCTGAAGAGCAGATCGTAGTAGGTGGGGTAGGGCCATTGATCGCTGGGGATGATGATCTCCATTTGATCGATGATGCCGCGCATTTTTTCCAGATCTGCAAAAATCTCGGTGCGGTAATAGATGCCGCGCTCATAGAAATCGGGGATGGTCTTGGCGTGTTTGCGCTTGTTCTCAAAAGCGGCGCAGTTGGTATAAAGCGCGTCGGAAAGATCCGAAAGCTGCTTGAGCAGCGCTTCTTCCTTTTTGCAGGAGATTTCTTTTGCCGCTTTCTTTTTCAGGATGATCACTTGGGCGAGCCGTTCTTCTTCGCGGCTGGCAGCAGGCAGAATTTCCCGCTTGATCATGGAATTGAGCGTGCGCGCCTCAATGTTGAGCGTCTTGCAATAGTTATCCACCATAATTTCATAGCGGGAGAACATCTCTTCGGCAGTGAAGACCTTATGGCGGGTGAAAAGATCAATATTCTTTTGATCCACAAAGCGGGGAAGGACATCCATGGTGGAGCGCAGATTAAGCAACCCGCGTTTTTCGGCTTCTTTTTCCCATTCGGCGGAATAGTTGTTGCCATTGAAAAGGATGCGCTTATGATTCTTGATGGTTTTCTGGATCAGTTGTTGCAATGCCGCATTGAGGTCGGCGGTGTTTTCGAGTTCGTCTGCAAACTTTGCCAAGGTATCTGCAATAATTGTATTCAAAACAATGTTTGGATCGGCAATGGATGCGGAGGAACCCAACATTCTGAATTCAAATTTATTGTTGGTAAATGCAAAGGGAGAGGTGCGGTTGCGATCGGTCGCATCGCGTGAGAAGCGGGGCAGGGTATGAACACCGCCTTTCATCACCATCGCGTTTTCGGGTGCATAAACGGTGCCGTTCTCAATAGAACTCAAAATGGCATTGAGTTCATCGCCCAAAAAGATGGAAACGATGGCCGGGGGGGCTTCGTTACCGCCCAAGCGATGATCGTTGCCTGCGGAGGCTACCGAGAACCGCATCAGATCCTGATGCTCGTCCACCGCTTTGATAACTGCGGCGAGGAATAATAAAAATTGAGTATTCTCTCTCGGGGAATCGCCGGGATCCAGCAGATTGATGCCGGTGTCGGTGCTGATGGACCAGTTATTATGCTTGCCGCTGCCGTTGACACCTGAAAACGGCTTTTCATGCAGCAGGCAGGCCATCTTATGACGCGCAGCGATCTTCTTCATCAGTTCCATTGTCAGCTGGTTATGGTCCAATGCCATATTGGTGCGGCAATAAACCGGTGCCAATTCGTGCTGAGCGGGAGCGGCTTCGTTATGCTCGGTCTTGGCATAGATGCCCAGTTTCCAGAGCTCTTCGTCCAGATCCTTCATAAATGCCATAACCCGCGGCTTGATGGTGCCGAAGTAATGATCATCCATTTCTTGACCCTTGGGCGGGCGGGAACCAAAAAGAGTGCGCCCACAAAGCACCAGATCTTTCCGTGCGCGGTAAGCCTCTTCGTCCACAAGGAAATATTCCTGCTCAGGGCCGACCGTAGTGTGGGTCTTGGAAACATCATCGTTGCCAAAAAGCTTGATAATGCGCATTGCCTGACGGTTGAGCGCTTCTTCGGAGCGAAGCAGCGGGGTCTTTTTATCGAGTGCCTCTCCGCCGTAAGAATAGAATACGGTGGGGATGCATAAAGTTTCATCTTTAATAAAGGCATAGGCGGTGGGGTCCCAAGCGGTATAGCCCCGCGCCTCAAAGGTGGCGCGCAGTCCGCCGTTGGGGAAGGAGGAAGCGTCGGGTTCGCCTTTGATCAGTTCTTTGCCGGAAAACTCCATCAGGACGCCGCCGTTGTTATCGGGGGTAAGGAAACTATCGTGTTTCTCCGCGGTAATCCCTGTCATCGGTTGGAACCAATGGGTGAAATGGGTGGCGCCGTTTTCCATTGCCCAATCCCGCATGGCTGCGGCAACCGTGCCGGCAATCGTCTTATCTAAACTTTTACCGTTTTCAATGGTTTCTTTCAGCGTAAGGTAAGCGTCTTCGGGAAGATATTTCTTCATTGCTTTATCGTTGAATACCAAGCAGCCGAAAAGCTCGGGGATGTTTTTAACGGTCATAAAAACATTAACTCCTTTAAAATTATACTTTAAGAACTATTTTATTATATAAGTGCTAAAGAAAAAAGTCAACCTTTTGTTACGATATGTAGAAAAGTTGCGTATAATAAAATTGATTTAGAGTAAGGATGTGAGGTTTGATGCGTAGAGTTGAGCAAACATTGCTTGAGATCAAGGATATGATCGATTTGGGAAATTATACGTCTTTGCGAAGTGAGCTTGCTCTTTTGGATCCGGCGGATGCGGCGTGGCTATTGGGAGAATTGAATGAGAGTGAATGGATCCCTGTCTTTCGCTTGTTGCCCAAGGAAACTGCGGCAGAAGCTTTTTCCCAATTAGAGGCCGATGAGCAGCAAGTTTTAGTTGAAGGCTTTACCGATCGTGAGTTGCAGGCGGTTCTTTCTAAAATGTATGCCGATGATGCTGCCGATTTAGTCGAGGAGATGCCTGCCAATGTGGTGAAACGCATCCTTCGTCATACCGATCCTGCCAAGCGCGCGGTGATTAATCAGCTGTTGAAATATCCCAAGGATAGCGCCGGCAGTATTATGACGACGGAATTTATGGACCTCAAAGCGCAGATGACCGTAGCGCAGGCGTTTGAGCGTATCCGCAAGGTCGGTCTTGAGCGGGAAACGGTTTATACCTGCTATGTTACCGATCAGAACCGCAGGTTGGAAGGGGTTCTCACTATTCTGGAAATGCTGGTGGCTGCTCCCGAAGAAACCGTTGGCGCGCTGATGAACCGCGATGTTATATTTTTTAATACGCACGATGACCAAGAGCAGGTTGCCCGCGCCTTTGATAAATATGATTTTCTCGCCTTTCCTGTTGCCGATGGGGAAGGGCGCTTGGTCGGCATCGTCACGGTCGATGATGCGATGGAAGTCTTGGTGGAAGAAGATACCGAAGATATCGAAAAGATGGCGGCAATTCTGCCAACCGATAAACCCTATCTCAAAACCGGTGTTTTTGAAACCTTTAAGAAACGTATTCCGTGGCTATTGATTCTGATGATTTCGGCCACTTTCACAGGGCGGATCATCGCCGGATTTGAAGCGGCGCTTGCCGCCCAAGCGGTGTTAATTTCCTTTATCCCGATGTTGATGGATACCGCGGGGAATACCGGCAGTCAGTCGTCGGTGACGGTCATTCGCAGCTTGTCGCTGGATGAGTTGCAATTCAAGGATCTTTTCTGTGTTGTGTGGAAGGAAGTTCGGGTGGCGGTGCTTTGCGGTGTGGTATTGGCAGCGGCGAATTTTGCCAAAATTATCTTGGTTGATAATTTGCTGTTTCAAGCGCAGATTCCCATTCTTGTGGCGGCGGTTGTCTGTCTCACTTTGTGTTGCACTGTATTGGTGGCAAAAGCGGTGGGGTGTATCCTGCCGATGGTCGCCAAAAAGATCGGATTTGATCCGGCGGTGATGGCAAGTCCGTTTATCACAACGATCGTCGATGCCATTTCTCTGTTGATTTATTTTGCGATCGCATTCGCCTTATTAAAAATATAAAATAAGTGTTGACACAGACAATGGTGTGTGGTATACTTTTAAGGCTGTAAAATACTCACACAATGCTTTGCCCCTTGTTTCCGAATGTTTCGGTGGGGTGTTCAGCAGAGCTTGTGGCGGTAAAAAAACAAAAGGAGGAAATAAACATGTCCGTTATTTCTATGAAACAGCTGCTCGAGGCCGGTGTACATTTCGGCCACCAAACCAGAAGATGGAACCCCAAAATGGCTGAGTACATCTTCACTGAGAGAAATGGTATTTATATCATTGACCTGCAGAAGACCGTGAAGAAGGTTGAAGAAGCGTATAACTTTATGCGCGATATCGCTGCCGAAGGCGGCGAAGTTCTCTTCGTTGGTACCAAGAAGCAGGCTCAGGATTCCATCCGCGAAGAAGCCCAGAGAGTCGGTCAGTACTATGTATCTGTCCGTTGGCCCGGCGGTATGCTCACCAACTTCCAGACCATCCGTAAGTCCATCAACCGTTTGAACCAGTTGGAGAAAATGGCTGAGGACGGCACCTTCGATCTGCTTCCCAAGAAGGAAGTTTTGAAGCTGCGCCATGAGATGGAGATCTTGGAAAAGAACTACGGCGGTATCAAAGAGATGAAAAAGGCTCCCGCTGCTCTGTTTGTTGTTGACCCCAAGAAGGAGCACATTGCTATCGCAGAAGCTAAGAAGCTGGGTATCCCCGTTGTTGCGATCGTTGATACCAACTGCGATCCCGACGAAGTAGATTATCCCATCCCCGGCAACGACGATGCGATCCGCGCTGTTAAGCTGATTGCTGAGACCATGGCAAACGCCATTCTGGAAGGCAAGCAGGGCGAGCAGTTGGCTGAAGAAGCCGCTGTAGAAGCTCCCGCAGCCGAATAATTTCAGGAGGAAAAATAGAATGAACTTTACTGCTAAAGATGTCGCCGCTCTGCGTGAGACCACCGGATGCGGTATGATGGATTGTAAAAAAGCGCTGACCGAGGCCGACGGTAACGTTGATAAGGCGATCGAGCTTCTGCGCGAAAAGGGCCTTGCTGCTCAGGCAAAGAAAGCCAGCCGCATCGCTTCCGAAGGTATGGTTGATACCTATATCGCTGATGGTGTCGGTGTTATGATCGAAGTCAACTCCGAGACCGACTTTGTTGCTAAGAATGCTGAATTCCAGGCATTGGTTAAGGGCGCTGCCAAGGCAGTTGCCGTTTATAACCCCGCCGATGTTGATGCGCTGAAGGCTTGCAAGTTTGAAGATACCGAGTTCACCGTTGAGGATATTCTTCGCGAGAAGATCCTGAAGATCGGTGAGAATATGAACATCCGCCGTTTCATTCGTCTGGAAGGCACCTGCGTAAGCTATGTTCATGGCGGTGGTTCTGAAGCTGCTATGGTTCTTTGCGATGTAGCCGACGCTGCAAACGAAAAGTTCCAGGAAGCTGCCCGCAACGTATGTATGCAGATCGCTGCTATGCATCCTGCATATCTCTGCCGTGAAGAAGTTCCCGCTGAAGTCATCGAGAACGAAAAGAACATTCTTCTGGCTCAGATCAAGAACGATCCTAAGAATGCCAATAAGCCCGAAAACATTCTGGAAAAGATGATCGGCGGTAAGATCGGTAAGTACTACACCGAAAACTGCTTGCTGGAGCAGGCTTATGTTAAGGACGATAAAGTTTCTGTCGGCGATTACCTCAAGCAAGTCAGCAAAGAAGTTGGCTTTGATATCACCGTTAAGACCATGATCTCTTATGTTAAGGGTGAAGGCCTTGAAAAGCGCGTGGATGATTTCGCTGCAGAAGTCGCAAGCATGAGCAAATAATTATTTTAATATCAGTCAAAGCGACCTTGGGATCTCCCAAGGTCGCTTTGCGAAATTTAACCTTGAAGGAGTTATTGAATCATGGCTGAAAAAGTAGTTTCTCTTACATTGGAAGGAAAGGCAAAACTGGAAGCAGAACTTGCCGAACTGAAGTCTACCAAACGTGAAGAGATCGCTGAAAAGATTAAAGTTGCCCGCTCTTATGGTGACCTTTCTGAAAACAGCGAATATGATGAGGCAAAGAATGAGCAGGCAATCGTGGAATCTCGTATTGCCAAGCTGGAAGCCACTCTTAAAAATGCAGTCATCGTCGAAGACGACGATGTTGCCGAAACCGGCGACGACAAAATTTGGTTGGGCAACACCGTAACCGTTCTGGATGTGGAGATGGATGAAGAGTTGACCTATGATATCGTCAGCTCCATCGAAGCCGATCCGATGAACGGCAAGATCTCCGATGATAGCCCTCTGGGTAAAGCCATTCTGGGCGGTAAAGTGGGCGATACCATCGAAGTCGAAGCCCCCATCGGTACTCTGCAGTATAAGATTCTCAACGTTGTTAAATAATTCGGAGAAATAATATGGAAAATAAAAATGTAGCCAATGAGGAACTTTCCTTAAGCGAACTGTTGCAGATTCGCCGCGATAAGCTCAGCGAGCTGCAGGCAGCGGGAAAGGATCCCTTTGCCATTACTAAATATGAAGTTACCCACCATAGCGAAGAAATCAAGGCCGATTTCGAGCATTTCGAAGAGCAGACCGTTTCGGTTGCCGGCCGCCTGATGAGCAAACGTGGTATGGGTAAGGTCGTTTTCGCCGACCTGCAGGACGGCGAAGGCAGAATTCAGCTGTTTGTTAAGATCGACGAGGTCGGTGAAGACGTTCTCGCTGCTTTCAAAAAGTATGATATCGGCGATATTGTCGGTGTTCGCGGTGTGGTCTTCCGCACCAAGATGGGTGAAATCTCCATCCGCGCCAAGGAAATCGTATTGCTTTCCAAATCGCTGCTGCCCCTGCCCGAAAAGTTCCATGGCTTGAAGGATCAGGATCTTCGTTATCGTCAGCGCTATGTGGATTTGATGATCAACCCCGAAGTGAAGCGCAATTTTGTAATTCGCTCCAAGTTCATCCAGTATGTTCGCAAATATCTGGATAATATGGATTATATCGAGGTTGAAACTCCGGTTCTCAATACCATCGCAGGCGGCGCTTCTGCCCGCCCCTTTATTACCCATCATAATACCTTGGATATCGATATGTATATGCGTATTGCCACCGAATTGCCGCTCAAACGGTTGATTATCGGCGGTATGGAGCGTGTTTATGAGATCGGAAGAATCTTCCGTAATGAAGGTATGGACCCCAAGCATAACCCCGAATTTACCTCGGTGGAACTGTATCAGTCCTATGCGGATTTCCATGATATGATGGATATCGCCGAAGGCATCCTTTCCGGTGCTGCCAAAGCAATTTTGGGCACCTACGACGTCGAATGGATGGGCGAGAAGATCAACCTTGCTCCCGGTTGGCCGCGGCTGACCATGGTGGAAGCTGTTAAGAAATATGCTGGTGTTGATTTTGACGCTATTTCCGATGACGCTGAAGCCGTCGCTGCCGCTAAGGCGATCGGCGTTGAGTTGGCGGAAGCCGCAGAACCCACTTGGGGTAATGCCCTTTATGCCTGCTTCGATCAAAAGGTAGAAGAGCATCTGATCCAGCCCACCTTTATTACAATGTATCCGGTGGAAGTATCTCCTTTGACCAAGCGTTCTCCCGAAGATCCTCGCCTCACTGAGCGTTTTGAATTCTTTATCTGCCATAGCGAAATGGGCAATGCCTATTCCGAGCTGAACGATCCCATCGATCAGCGTGCCCGCTTTGAAAAGCAGGTAGAGCAACGCGAACGCGGCGACGATGAAGCTGAGATGCTGGACGAAGATTTTCTCACCGCGATGGAATACGGTATGCCGCCCACCGGCGGTATGGGCATCGGCATCGACCGTTGTGTCATGCTACTGACCGGTACCGACACCATCCGCGATGTTATCTTGTTCCCCACAATGAAGCCGCTGGATACCGGCAAAAAAGAGGTTGCTCCTGTGGTCGATGTTGTGGAAGAAGAACCCGAAGTGATTGATTTTTCCAAAGTTGAGATCGAACCCTTGTTTGAAGATTTCGTGGATTTTGAAACCTTCAGCAAATCCGATTTCCGCGCGGTTAAGGTGCTGGATTGCGTTGCAGTTCCTAAGTCCAAGAAACTGTTGCAGTTTACTTTGGATGATGGTACCGGCAAAGAACGCACCATTTTGAGCGGTATTCGCGCTTATTATGAGCCCGAGCAGTTGATTGGCAAGACTTTGATTGCCATTACCAACTTGCCGCCTCGCGCCATGATGGGTGTGGAATCCAACGGTATGTTGCTTTCTGCCATCCATAGCGAAGAAGGGGAAGAAAAGCTCCATCTTTTGATGGTCAGCAACCGCATCCCTGCCGGCGCAAAATTATATTAATATGAAAAACCACGCTGAGAAATCAGCGTGGTTTTGAATTTTTGTTGAACATTTTTGAAATGACTTGCGAAAGCAAGCGCGATATGATACAATGAATCCATCAAATTTTAAAAAGGAAACGAATAATGGATTGGCTGGAACTTCGAAAAAAAGCAGAAAATTTCTGGTATTATTATAAATGGTATGTGGTAGGAGGGATTTTTCTGCTTTGTACCATCCTTGCAGGGATCACCACCTGTAAGCCGGTGAAAAAGATCGATCTCTATATGCTGTATCTGCGGGATGACACCCCCAATGCCGCTCAGGTGGCTCAGATGGAAGAGTGGCTTTCGCCGATGGTTCCCGATTTAAATGACGATGGGGTAAAGGCGGCTAAGATTATGCCCGTTTCCCGCAGCAATATGTGGAACGGCGATGATTCTGCTGCTATGGTAGTTCAGATCAATTCGGGGGATGCAGTGTTATATATGGTGTCCAACGGTGCCTATGAGACCTTGCATGCCAACGGTGTTTTGCAGGATCTATCTTCTTTGGGCGAAAGTGAGTTTTTGGAAGGGGATCGCTATCGCATTTCTGCATCCGGCATTCTTGCAGAACTGGAAGGCTTTGAAGGGGAAGAAGGTACATTTAATCTTTGCATCCGTCGTATCAAGGGTACATCATTTGAGGGAAAGCCCCAATATGAAGCGCAGGAAAAGGCCGCCATTGAAGTATTAAAGAAAATTATGGAAAAAGAGAAAAAGTGAGGAGCGAAAAAGCTTCTCACTTTTTTAATTGCGCATACTTGTTTTTTGTGGCGATGCCGCCGCGGATGTGCCGTTCCTTGAGGTTCTGTTCCAGAACAGCCTTTACCTTCAGGTAAAGCGAATAATCGATATTTTTAAGCCGTTGGCTGACATCTTTATGTACCGTTGATTTGGAGATTTTAAATACCGCAGCTGCCTGCCGAACGGTGGCTTGATGCTGCTGGATATATAAACCGAGCTGCTTTGCACGCTCATCACATTCGTAAAACAAAATGACCCCCGCCCTTTCTTTTACTACATAGATATGCAGTAAGGGCGGGGGTTTATGCATTGGAAAGGTGAGTGTCCAAAAAATTCAGAATTTCTTTTTCCACATTCTCGCGGTCTTGGAGAAAGGCGGTGCCGTGCCCCGCGCCTTCCACTAAAATCAGCTTCTTTTCGGTTTGGCAAGCGCGATAGTTTTGGATGGTCATATCCGAAGGGACAAATCGATCGGCTTTTCCATGGATGAAAAGAATCGGAAGGGTATTGCTTTTCATGGCCGCGGCGACGGAATATTCACCGAAAAAATATCCCGCAAAGAGCTTGGAAAAGCAAGATAAAATCGGCAAAAGCAGGCGGGAAGGGAGGTGGAGTTTTTTCTTCATAATATAAGAAATAATATCTTTCGGTGAGGTGAATCCGCAATCGGCGACCACACCGCGAATATTGGTCGGCAATGATTGCCCTGTCGCCATTAAAACAGTGGATGCGCCCATGGAGATCCCGCATAAATAGGTGGGAATCCTGCCGAATTCTTGATTTAAATATTGAATCCATGCCAAGCAATCCCGCCGTTCCAGAACACCGAATCCGATCCAATTTCCGCCGCTTTTTCCGTGGGCGCGTTGGTCAACCAAAATTAACTCAAATCCTGCCGAGTAGTAACTATTCATAACGCAGGCAAAATCGGTTTCTGCGATGGAACGGTATCCGTGGAAGAGTAAGATTCGTCCGCGGGGATGGGGATGAATATATCGATCGGCATATAGGATTAAATCATCGTTTCGGATGGATAACTCTTGCTTTGGATGGAGATCAAAAAAACATTCATCTTTCAGGATTTCCTTTTGCAATCGATCCAAAGGCGATCCTGCGCGAAATTCGTGTTTTCGAATATCGTTTGGAGCCTGCCGCAGTGATATGATGCAAAGCAATATAAAAAAGAAAACGATCAAAAGGTCTATGATCCCTAAAGTAACCCAAAAGATCAGCATCGAAAATCCTCGCTTTTTGACGAAATACCCATAAAATGCGAGAAAGCGATCCTTGAAAAAGGACCGCTTTCATCGGTTGTTGGTTCATTACATGTATTTTTTAACAGATTCGGGAGCAGTTTCTGCATCGGCAGATACCAGGCAGACCAAAGTGGCGTTGTTTGCCTTGGTCAGCTTCTCCATCTTCTCCAGAGCAACACCCAGCTCATCCAGATCTTCGCCGACGATCTTCAGCAGAGAATCCACATAAACATTGGTGATGTCATAGTTGCCTGCAAACAAACCACTGATAAAGCCTTCCAGACCTTCGTTGGTGTCAACAGGGTAGTTGGTGATATCGATCAAACGTGCTTTATGAGAAATATCCAGCTTCAGTTTATCACCGAATTCGATGCAAACAACGCTGCCTGCAACTTCGGCGGCGGCTTTATTGACCATTTCGATCAAAGCCTTAGTTTTGCCGGTTCCTTTTTTTCCTAAAATAACTTTTACCATTACGGTCTCCTTTTCTCCGACATAAAGAATTTTAAAACAGCACTTGGTGTATGTCGGTTAGCCAAGTCTGTTGATTTTCTTATTGATTTCTTCGGTATCGGCTTCGTAACCGGGCTTGCCCAGAAGCGCAAACATATTCTTTTTATATGCTTCGACACCGGGTTGATTGAAGGGGTTTACTCCCAGCAGATAACCCGAAATGGCGCAGGCTTTTTCAAAGAAGTATACCAAATAACCGAAGTTATAAGCGTCATAGGCGTCAAATTCCAAGATGATGTTGGGGGTACCGCCGTCGGTATGTGCCAAGACAGTGCCCAAAAAGGCGCAATCGTTGACATATTGAACGGTTTTGCCTGCCAAGAAGTTCAGACCGTCGATGTCGCCGGCTTCTTCCTCAAGGGTAATCTTGTTTTTGACTTCGTTGCATTTCAGAACGGTTTCAAACATATTGCGGCTGCCATCCTGAATGAATTGACCCAAAGAGTGCAGATCGGTGGAGAAGGTAGCAGAGGCTGTGAAAAGACCTTTATGATCTTTGCCTTCGCTTTCGCCGTAAAGCTGCTTCCACCATTCGGCAAAATAAACACCGGAAGGTTCATAGGTGATCAGCATTTCGATCGCTTTGCCCTTGCGGAGCATCAAGGTGCGGTCAATGGCATAAGCGTAGCAATCATTTTCGGTCACTAAGGTATCCATCCGCGCATCCGCAGCGCCCTTCATAATGGCATCTAAATCGATTCCTGCCACAGCGATGGGCAACAGACCGACAGCGGTAAGGACAGAGAACCGCCCGCCGACATCGTCGGGGACAACAAAGGTTTCATAGCCTTTTTCAGTGGCCAAAGCCTTGAGAGTGCCGCGGGCTTTATCGGTGGTGACGAAAATATGGTCTTTAGCATCTTCGCCGTATTTTTCTTCCGCCAACTTTTTGAAGATGCGGAAGGCGATGGCAGGCTCGGTGGTGGTGCCGGATTTGGAGATAACATTGATGGAAAAATCGCGGCCTTCGATGATAGACATCACTTCGCTCAGGTAGGTGGAGCTAATGTTGTTGCCGACAAAATAAATATCGGGCGTATCTTTCTTCAAATTATTATAAAGAGGGGAGTTGATAAACTCAATGGCTGCTCTTGCGCCCAGATAACTTCCGCCGATACCGATCACCAAAAGAACCTCGGAATTGCTCTGGATCTTTTTGGCGGCCTCTTTGATGCGGGCATACTCTTCTTTATCGTAGTTTAACGGGAGGTCTACCCAGCCGACAAAGTCGTTGCCGGGCCCTTTTTTGCTATGGAGCATATTGTGCGCAATTTCAACGTGCGGTTGCAGATATTCGCGCTCATGCTCTTGGATGAAATTTGCCAGATATTTGCGATTTGTTTTGACAGACATCATTAAAACGCTCCTATTTAATTACTTTGTAAAATTATAATATCATAATCGCCGAATTTATTCAAGTCTAAACTGTGAAAAAATATTCAATAATATGGAAAAATAAATGACCAAAGGTCACCTTGGGGATTTCTTTTTCGGCAATAAGGTGGATGTTTCCGATGATTTTGCCATCGCAAGTATAAGTGATAGTGCCAATCTTTTGCCCTGCATCCACCGGCGCCAAGACCGATTCGGATAATTCGATGGTATATTTAATGGATTTTTCCGTCCCTTTTTGAACAAGGAACGCGGGCTGCTCGGCAAGCTGCGGATGAATCATGTTTTCCATTCCCTTGAGTACCTTTACCGATTGGATGGAGGTGGGAACTTCTTGATATATGGTGAATTGCGAAAAACCAAAGTTCAATAAAGCTTTGGCATCGGCAAAGCGCTTATCGGATGTTTCACCGCCCAGAACGACCGCGATCAGCGATAAGGACTCGCGTGTCGCTGTGGCCGAAAGGCAATATCCGGCATCGTCGGTAAATCCGGTTTTCAGTCCGGTGGCGCCATCGTAGAACCGTATTAATTTATTTGTATTGGATAAAGTGAAAGCCCCATCGCGCACCGTATCCATCCAGATGGTGGAGTAATCTTTGATTTTTTCGTGTTTCATCAGCTCGCGGCTCATAGTTGCAATGTCGTGGGCGGTGGTGTAATGATCTTCGGTGTCCAGCCCCGTGCAACTGTTAAAATGAGTGTTTTTCATCCCCAATTCTTTTGCTCGTTGGTTCATTTTCGAAATAAACGAAGATACACTGCCGGAAATGGCCTCTGCCATAGCCACGCAACAATCGTTTGCAGAGACCACAGCGATGCACTTGACCATCTCATCGGTTGTCATCGTCTCTCCCTCTTTTAAATAAACTTGGCTTCCGCCCATTCCGGCGGCTTCCGGAGAAACAGCAATAGGGGAATCCCATTCCAATTTTCCGCTTTGGACCGCTTCCATAATCAAAAGCAATGTCATAATTTTGGTGACCGATGCGGGCGCTCTTTTTTCATCGGCATTCTTTTCAAATAGGATCGTCCCTGTGGTTTGATCCATTAAGATGGCGGAAGGGCAGGATACATCAGGTGCACCTTCGGCGGATGCCGGAACACAACATATAGTGGCGACCGTGGCAATGATGAGTATAAACGCAATTAGTCTTTTCATAGAATAAACCTCCTCTTTCTAAAGGAATATATGCGCAAATAAACCTGCAAAGAAGAAGTTTTTTTGATTTATGACCGAAGCGGAAGGATAATTTTAAAAATACAACAAAGTGTTGCATTTAAACAACATTAGGTTATGCCCTTCCTGAGGATTATTTGTTATAATTAAACTGCTTATAAATATATATAAGTTAGCACATCTACTTTAAAGGAGTGAACGTAGTATGAAACAAAAGATGAAGCGTACGATATCACTCATTGCCTTGATGGTAATGTTGGTATCTATGTTCTCTGTCTTTGTGGTTCCTGCAGCAGCGGAGGGAGATAATTATAATACTCTTCTTGCCGAAGCCTATGTTGTGAACCCGTCTTGGGAAGGAAAGGTGGATGGTGATGCCATTTCCTTTGATTTTCGAGGCAAGAAGGCCTCTGATTATGAGGGAATGGAAGCGCATGCCAAATTCAATAGCGCATACCATTTTGCCGATTTCGACTCTGCTTATGCTCAAGCGCAAAAAGACGGTGTCAAGAACCCTGTGATTTTATTGACCGCAGGTACTTATACCGAAACCATTAACATTAATGGTGCAGTTCGTCTTCTCGGCGCCAATGCGGGTATTGACCCGAATAAAAAGAGTAACGCCGAGAATGTTGCATGGACAAATAAGCGCAGCGACCTTTCCAAGGAAACTGTAATTAGCGGTACAATCGATGTCAATGTCAAGACCGGTGCCAACGATCTGGTGCTGGATGGTTTGACCTTTGCCAACGGTGGTGCGTTTGCTGATTACAAGCGCAATGTCGGTGCATCCGAAATCACCATCAAGAATACGGTGTTCAATAAGGCAGGTAATGAGGCAACAAATTATTATGCCCTTTATCTGCGTTCTGCCAACCATAACCGTACATTGAAGTTGCAGAATCTGTATATCACCGGTCAGAATAACGAAGGAAAAGTCGAGGGTATGTTTGTCGGCTTCATCTGCCCTTATTTTGTCAAACTGTATGCAGATAATGTTGCCTATGTTGAGAACAAGGTCGGTTTCCTTGCATCCACTTGGTTTGCAGCCGGCGTCGCTCCTGTGATCGAAGTGACCAATTCTTGTTTCTATAATGCAAATGCAGGTACTCCGGTTGGTCATGTCATCTCGATGGATAATAACGCGACGAACTATAATGCGGTGATTACCAAAGATGTCGCCCAACGGCCTACCGCTACATTGAAATTGGAAGGGAACGTTTTCTATAATGCATCCGCGACTTCCAGCGCGAAGAATGCGGCTGTAAAGGGCGGCGTTATTCACTTCCAGTTTGTAAACAGCGGCTCTGTTTATAACCTTCAAGACAACTATTTCTATGGTCAGGACGACACTACCTTTATGGATAGTGAGTTCTTGGTCAATGCGACCATGTCTGATATGAGTTCTTGTATGGCAGTGCGCAACAACTGCTTTATTGGTACTTATAAGGTCCCCAGCTTGGTTGGCTCCTTCAATCAGACCTATATTGATTTGTCTCAAAACTATTTCGCTCGCAACAGCGGTGAAGTTATAACTGCTTTACTTCATATGGAAGAAGACGATCAGCGTGTGATCCGTACCTCTTTCTGGGCGGATAAAGAAATGACCAAGCTGAATACCGATTGGGACATCACAACATCGGATTGGTCTTTGGCATGGGTCGATAATGCTAATTACAATGTGGATATTTATGCTTATACCGAAGGTGGAAAGAATGTCGAACTTCCCATCAAGTTTAAAGCAAAGCGCGCCGGGCTGAAGGTTCAACTTTATAAGACTGCGACCCCTGATGCGAACGGTGTTCCTATGAGTGTAAAAGATCCGATCTCTTCGATTGACACCAAGCTTTTGAGCAGCGATCCTTATAAACCGACCACGCTGTATTTGCAAGTTACCGATCCTAAGGCTCCTCAATTCACTCCTATTTATACATTGACCATCTCCAACTGCGGCGATACCAAAGATATGCTCGATTTCTCTAAAGAATTCCCCGACTACTTTATGTATCATCCCTCCGCAGCAAAGGTAAAGAAAGGCGAAACCATTCCCTATAGATGGCGGAATCAAATCTATTTGATGGAAGTGGGCAAGAACCTGTTTGCCTCCTCTTCAGAAGCGATTTCCTATGGCTACAGCAAGGGTTATGAGAACCCAACCATTTGTATTCCTTCCGGTGTCTTCTTTGAAGAACTGGTGCTTCCCGGTTCCTGTACCATTCTTGGTGAGCAGTACGGAATCAACCCCAATGTAAAGCCTTATGAATATCTGACTCAGGATAAGTTTGAGTCCTCCGCATGGACACTCAATCCTCTGCGTGCTGATATGATGAGAGAGACCGTTTTCAATGCTTGCATTCGCGTGGCAGAGGGTGCAGACGACTATGTCATCACCATCGACGGTATTACCATGGGTAAGGGCTGCTCCTATGTGGACGACTCTGCTCGTAAAGCGGATAACGTTACCATCATAAAGAATGTCTTGGCACTGAACGCCGGCGGCGGCTTGGATCATACCGGTGCCAATAACACTCATTTGTTTAACTTTAATAAGACGTTCGGTCCCGTAAGCGACCGTTGCACCTTCTATTTGTATGACTCTCGTGTCGACGGCCTGCAAGGTAAGCATTTCTTCGGTCCTTATTTTGAGAAGTTGGTTCTCGATGGGAACTATTTCGGTCATGCCACCGGTGGTTCGATGTTCTTCTCCTCGATGCAGTCTCGTGATATCGCCGATCCCTACTATTCTTTGACAAATTGTTATGTTCATAAGAATGACGGCGAAGGTCAAACAGGTTTGTATATGCTTACCACCAATGATAATGCCGGCGCTGTTGATGCGAAGAAGAACATTATCTACAATTTCGATGGAAATGTTATGAACTATGGTTTCCAGGGTGGTCGCGCTACATTCAGAGTTTACTTCACCGGCACCAATATGACTTTCTATTTCACCAATAATACCGTTAGAAACCAAGATGGCGGCGGTTTGTTCCTGAACAACGCAACCTCTCGTTTCGTTGGTACATGTTCGAAAGAAGATTGTTCCGAGATCCTTGTTCTCAAAGGAAACCGTATCATTGAAAACGACTATGTCCTCGGAACGCAGGGTACCGGTTATGGAACCATGTTTGATTATTCCGGAAACTTCTGGAGCAAGACCGCGGATGGCGTTGGCCAGCTTCCCAGCGAGATGAACAGACTGAAGCCAAGCGGCACTCCGCCGGGAACCTTTACCTACGAACAATGTACTCGTTACAAAGTCGACTATAACTATCTCGACTGGGATATGACGATTCGTTCGGATGAAGTTTTGTCGGCAAAATCTTATCTGAAACTCTCCAAGGGTATGTTCAATACCGGAAAAGTGACCAATGAAGTTGTTGGCGGCAAGACGATGCAAGTCCTGCGCGACAAAGTTTCTGCCGATGTTCTCACCTATGATCTCCCTGCCTCTGCAGGTGAGTTTGATACCATCAGGTATTTTTCCGATTCTGCTTGCACCAATCAGGTTCAAGAGCTTCAGTTGACCAAGAGTGTCAACGAATTCTATGGCATGGTTTATCCCTATGGCTATAGCGCTGAGAATACTGCCGGAACAATTCCGTTCAAAATTATCATTGAGCGTTCGGTAGGAACCGGAGCAAAGCTGCTCGCAGTTCAAGGCGGATTGGTGGATCAATCGACAAAAACCGTGACCTATGAAATCCCCAACACTCAAAACCTTCTCAACATCAAGAAAATGGTATTTGAAGTATCCGGCGGTGCATCTTATAGCCTATATACCAATAAGGCTTGTACCGTCCCTGCTTCCAGCGCCTATTTGACTAATATCGGTGATCCGATTCCCACCCTTTATCTGAAGGTTGTTAGTGAAAATGGCAAAGTTACGACGGTTTATACTGTGAACGTTAAGGTCACTGCCCCCGGCAGTTGTGCAACTGCGGCAATTTCCAATGTTGTTGGTATGACCGATCTGGGCGGAAATGTCTTCTATGCTGAAGTGCCTATGGGTACATCTTCTGTAACCTTTAATCCGAAGCCTTATTTTGGCTCGAAGATTGCTGTCCGCAATGGTTCTAAGTTACTCAGTCCCGCTTCCGACGGTTCTTATACCTTCGATTTGGGCGATGCTAAAACTGCAGAACTGAAATTGACCGCCACATCTCAGAATGGCGCTAATACCAAGGCATACACCTTGAAATTCAAAGTAGTTGCTAGCAACGAAGCAAAACTTTATGGTATTGAGAATGCAACCCTTACCTCGACCGGCTATAGTATGGCTCTCGGCTTGAGCAAGGTTGTCGAAGAGATCAAAGCGGATGTCACTGTCGGCGCCACCTATAAGCTCTATAATGACTACGAGTGTACCAAACCGGTTGCCGCAGGCCCCATCATTCTTTCGGGTGAATCCAAGGTGGTTTATGTCAAGGTTACCTCTGCAAATGGTGCAAACAGCACAATAACTCGCCTGACCATTCATTCCTCTATCGCTCATACCAATCCCGTTGGATTTGTGGGCACTGTCGGCAAGACCGAATATAAAGCGCAACAGATCAATAAGACTGATTTCAATTTGTATTTGCCTGCAAAAACAAAGACAGTTGCATTAAAGAGTGTCTTTGATAAGCTTCCCGAGGGTTTGGAAGTGACCTTCTATGCAGATCCCTATCGACTGATTCAGATCGATCCCTCCAAGGTTCAATTGAATCAAAGAAATACCGCGATCTACTTCACCACCCTCGATGTAACTTACGCTATCGATGTTTCCACAACTCCCGATGCAGCTCCTGTTCCTCAAATGTCGAAGTTGACAGGTGAAAGTGGTGTACTCAACATCATTTCCGATCGCGCATCGGTCACCTATAGCGATGCAAATAAAATTGCCGATTGGGTGAAACCGTATGTCGATTATATGAACAATAATAAGTTCGGCATTTTCGAAGGCGATACAAATAAGAAACTGAACGCAGGTGGAAATATCACCCGTAATGAAATTGCAACTGTTGCAACTCGTGTTATGGGCTTGGATGTTTCCAAGTACTCCGATGTGAAGTTGACCTTCGCCGATAAGGTGGATTCTTGGGCGCAACCGTATGTTAAAGCTGCCGTAGGTGCCGGCCTTATCAATGGTGATCTGGACGGCACGACCGGAAAGACCTATTTCAGAGGCTCTAATAATGCCACCAGAGAGCAAGTGATTAAGATCCTTGTCTGCATCTGTATGGCTAAGGATGGTATTGTTGAAGATGCCGCAACATACTATACTGCTCATAAGAACAATGTGGACCTGATCTATAACACCTATACATTCGAAGATGAGGCAAAGGTTTCTTCTTGGGCAGCGCCGTATATGCATATGGCTGTTGGTAAGTATCAGATGGTAAACGGTTCTTTGTACAACAATAAGTTGTATCTGTATCCCCAGAACAATATTACCCGTGCTGAAGTTGCCAAGATGGTCGCTTGCTATCTCGGTTATTAATCTTAATTCAAATAAGAGGCATCCGCCAAAAGCGGATGCCTCTTATTTTTTGATTAAGAACCATAGGAATATAGCCGAAAAGGATACTATAAAGAGAAATGGAATGGAAAAACTCTTTTTTGGAGGAAGGACTTTGATTTGAATTTGTCCTGCATTACCTGCTTTGCTGATGGCGGTAATGGTGGCGGTGCCGATATTGTTTGCGCGGAGAACCCCGCTGTGTAATCCGACCGTTGCCACAATGGTGTTATCAGAATAATAAGATACCTCTTTAAAGAGAACAATCTTTGTCAGCCCATCTTGTACATTCAGATATTCTTTTTGCCCCTTTTCGAGGACTAAAAGGTCTTTTCCGTTTTCTAAAATCAAGCCTTTGCTTCCAATGGCAGCAGAGGCAGGAAACGAAAAAATTAATAAAACAAGGATGGTCAATGACAGCAATTTCTTCATATAATAATATATAGTTAAAAATATCGGAAATAGTCTTGAAAAATTAAAATCACTGTGCTATAATATTTGAGCAATAAGGAGATGTATCGAAGTGGTCGTAACGAGAACGATTCGAAATCGTTTTGTCCTTAGCCGGGCACGTGGGTTCGAATCCCACCATCTCCGCCAGCCGAAAGGCAGGAGGAGAAGCGTGGTTGACGTATTCTTCGCATCTTCTTCCGTTCGTGGGGGCGTAGCTCAGCTGGGAGAGCGTACGGTTCGCATCCGTAAGGTCAAGAGTTCGATCCTCTCCGTCTCCACCAAAAAAAAGACAGTCTTGAGACTGTCTTTTTTTATTTTTAATATTGCTTATCATCAATGCGATTGCGTATATTTTGCATCATAATGTCCAATTTGGCAATCTCGCTGGCGCAGACTTTAAGTTCCTCGGCAATTTCTTCCGCGTGCTTGAGGTCCTCTTTCTTATAATGCATTTTATGTTCTAAGCTCGCCCAAAAATCCATGGCGATGGTTCTTAATTGGATTTCCACATTCATCATCCGCTTTTCATTTGCCAGAAAGATCGGGACCTGAACAATGAGGTGGAGGCTACGATATCCTGTTTTTTTAGGATTTTTAATGTAGTCTTTCACGCGGATTAAGGCGATATCATCTTGCTTGAGAAGATATTCTGCCAAAAGATAGACATCCTCGGGAAACCCGCAGATTACCCGAACCCCTGCCACATCCCGAATATTCTTCTCGATGGATTCGACGGTGAAAGGTAATTCTTTACGCCAAAGCTTTTCAATGATGCTTTTTGGTGTTTTGATGCGGCTTTTGACTGTTTCGATGGGGTTGCGATCCTGCGTAGTGGAAAGGAATTCATTGAGCACTTTAAATTTGGTCTCAATTTCCATTAATGCACCGCGGTAATACGACATCAGCGTTTTGAATTTATTTTCTTGCAAAATCATTTTTGCGATGCTGTCGATTTGTTGCAACTCCTGCGGCTCATATTTGTTTAAAGTTTGCAAGCGGCTCCCTCATTTCTTTTCTTATTAATTTAATAATACCATATTTATGCCGCAAAGTCGAGTATGATCTTTGAGGATTTTGTAAACAATTGTGGCATATTAGGGAAAATTTTGTCGATAAAATGATGATTTTAAACAACAAAAACTTGGATTTTTCAATTCGTTCTTGTCAATAGGGAGAAATTATGCGCCTCCCATTGAAGCATACACTCTTTTTTGGTATAATGTTGATAAACATAAAAGACAAGGAGTACAAGAAGAATGAAAAAGACAATATGTAAATATGAGTATGATACCGACCGTTCCCAATTGATTAAAAAGATTGTGACCGGTCAGTTCGGCGATCCCGCAGGATACGAGGAAACCTTGTATTGCACCGAAGACGGAAAGTATTTTATCTATGTCAACGGCGGCAAGGAATCTCCCTATTCTAAGGAAGATATCAAACGGATTGCCAAAGAAAAAGCAACCCTTTGGTTGGCGGAACGCGAATAATTGAAAACGCCCTTGGACCTGATGTCCAAGGGCGTTTTTATTATTTTTGCAGCATATTAAAATACTGAAATACCAGCTGGGTGAGAAAAAGAGAACCGAAGGAGGCGGCCAGAAGGAGCCGTTTCCAGCGCTTTTGCAATTTTTCTGTTTCTTCGCAAGGATGAAAATCCAATTTTCTGCAAAGGATGGCAAGGGTAAATACAAATGCGGCCATCAGGGTGATGCACCCGATCTCTGCAGGGATCGGAAGAGTCAGGGCGATGGCAAAGGTGGTCAAGGCGGCGCCGAAACCGCCCACAAAGAAACCGATCATCGCCTTTTTGGTCATTTCTTTCCAATAATCTCGGTCGGTGGTGGGGGATTGGGGTGAAACCCGAAATCCGCGCTCGTGGCTTTTATAGGAAAAACCCAGATAAATGAGCCCGACTGCCGCGACGGATAATAAAGCGATTAAGAAATAGTTCATTCCTCGATGATCCTCCGACATTCCAGATAGAACCGCTTATCGTGCGCATGCCCCATAGAAAAGGTCTTGCGAGGAAGTGCGCCATCGGCGATGACTGTGGGGAAAAGGTCGTTCTTTTCCATATTCGGCAAAATAAATCCCAAGGAATTCTCTTTCATGCTCAAGCTATCCACAACATCTTCGCCGTGAATATAATCGATTTCGCCGTTCATTTTGGGAACAATGGTGTCCAATGCATTTTGAAGGCTGCCGACCGCGAGCTTGGAGCTTTCCTTAGCAAACGAATAAGTGGTATGTATTCCTTTGCAGACCACTTCGATGGTTTGACTGTTTTTTGTGCCTTTTTCCAAGCCGTGCTCCTTTAATGCATCCAGCAAAGCCGCGGGATCAATTTTGGTCACAATCCGATGGATCGGCTCAAATTCCAGCGCAGGGCTATGGAGATTGACCAGCTCGACCAAGCAATATCTTGCGGGATGGGTCAACGCTTTTTCGCCGATTTTTTCTTTGAGCTGTTCGTAGCAGGCTTTGGCGGTGGCAAGAGAATGGTTGCCGTCGCCTACCGCGAAAAGAAGGGGATGTTCTTCTTCGCCGGTCAACGCGGCCAGATTCTTTAAGATCTCATCGCAGTCTTCGTTTTTGATTTGATATCCTTTCAGATGACCGCCCCGCTCCATTAGATCAAAATCGTAAATGCAGTTTGCATTGCATACCTTTTTTTCTAATGCTTCAATAACTGTAAATGCAGGGTCATCGATCAGTACCATAATATGCGGCAGTTCCATCGGCGCATCCTTGCGAACACGAATGCGCGGGGGAAGGCGGTCTTCGACCGTACCTTCGGTGGCGCGGCAGAGGGTTTGAGATCCTTTGTGGTAGTCGTAACATTCCAGATCCAATGCACCGATCAATCCTTGGCGAACGCTTCCGTCCTCTTGTGTGCGGTGCAGATAGACCATCGAAGAGGGGAGCTTTTGAAAAAGATCTTTGCTCATATAGGCGGCCATCGTTTGGTTCACTGCCGCAGGGTCGGCGTTCTCTAATTCGGCCTCAGGCAAAATCAATTTCAGAGTGGAGGGCGCATCGCCGACATACTCGCGTACGCGCTGCCAATATTCCGGCTGGCTGGTGTATTGATCGCAAGCGACAACGCTCCATTTGTTCATATCAACGTTGGAAGGGATCAAAATGTCTGTGGGAATAAACCCGATTTTTTTGTAATTGTTCATTAGAATTCTCCTTATTTCAAAAATGCGTAAAAAGCGCGGATAGTCTCATAAATATCGGCTTTGGAAGCGATTTCAAAGGGCGCGTGCATCGAGAGCAGCCCAATGCCGATATCCACAGTGTCGATGTTGCGATTGGCCATATATTTCGCGACCGTTCCGCCGCCGCCGGCATCGACTGCTCCTAAAAGGCCGGTCTGCCAGCGGATGCCGTTTTCATCAAACAAACGGGTAAAGAAACTCATCGTTTCCGCTGAGGCATCGGAGGTGCCGCTTTTACCGCGTGCGCCGGTGTATTTGGTGATGCAGGGACCGTGGTTGAGGCGGCAACAATTCTGCGATTCGGTTGCTGCCATATAAAGCGGATCCAGAGCTGCATTGACATCGGCAGAAAGGCACTTACTTTGCAGGCAAAGTTCCGGCAGGCTTTCATTTGGCGCGATCCGCCCGAAAACCAGTTCCATAAATTGGCTTTGCATACCGCTGACACCGTCGGAACCGATTTCTTCCTTATCTACCAGCGCAACCAAAGCGGTTTTCTCCGGCTGCTCCAATTGCATCAAAGCCTCAAACGCGGTATAGGCGCAGATGCGATCATCGTGACCATACGCACCAATCAAACTCTTATCAAACCCCAATTCTGCAGGGGCATATTTGGGGACCAGTGTGAGTTCCGCTGAAATAAAGTCTTTTTCAGCCATCCCGTATTTTTCGTTGAGGATCTTCAATACAGCAGATTTGACGCGGTCTTTATCGACCGTCATATCAGGGATGGAACCGGCGATCACCCGCAGGTTTTCACCTTCGACCACCTTGGATGCGCTTTTTTCCATCTGTTCGTGGGAAAGGTGGATTAAAAGCTCCGAAATGCAAAAGGTGTAGTCGCTCCCCGAAAGGTCGACGCGCTTACCGTCGCTTAAAATCACAACGCCTTCCAAAGCCAAGGGGATTGCGGTCCATTGATATTTCTTGATCCCGCCGTAGTAGTGGGTCTTTAATAGTGCCAACCCTTCGGATTCATAAAGAGGGCAGGGCTTTAAGTCGATGCGCGGAGAATCAATGTGCGCCGCGGCGATGTGCATCCCTTCGGAGATGGGGCGCTTGCCCATAATTCCTAAAAAGATGCTCCGCTCGCGATTGACGATATAGAATTTTTCGCCGGGCTTGAGATTTGCGTTTCGCTCTAAAGGTTTATAGCCATTTTCTTCGGCTCTCTTTTTGAAATAAGCGGTGCAAGCGCGTTCGGTTCTGCATTGGTCCATAAAGCGCATATACCCTTCTGCCGCTTCGAAGATGGTGGGGATTTCCTCTTGGTTCTCATAAATGTTTTTTGTTTCGTAAAATAAACTCATTGATGTTCTCCCAAAATAATCTTTATCAAATGGATGGTTTCTTGATGTAATGCGTTTAAATCTCCATTGTTATGAAGAATATAGTCGCTCTTAGAGGTGTAGTACTCGGCGGGATGCTGGCTGGAAAGTCTTTTTTCTGCTTCCTTTGGAAGCAGATGATCTCGCTGAATGATTCGTTCCGCTGCTTCTTTGGGGTCTGCGATGACCGAAAGAACATAGTCGCATTTTTGTTCCAAACCACTTTCAAAAAGCAGCGGCGCATCCAAGATGATATGTTGATCTTTATGCTCCAGCAAATCGACATGGATGGCCGAAAGGATATGGGGCATTACCAAGCGGTTCAGTCGTTCAAGGGTTTCGGGATTCCCCATGGTATATTTTCGCAGAACAGAGCGGTTTAATGCACCGTCTGAAATTATTTCTTTGCCGAATTCTTCGGAAAGAGCGTTTAAAACCGATGGATCGTGGTATACTCGCTCATGAACGATAAAGTCGCAATCCAAATGGTAAAATCCATGCTGTTTAAAGATTTGGGCAACGGTGCTTTTTCCTGCACCGCTGAATCCGGTTAATCCTAAAACCATATGTTATAACCTTTCTGCATCAACAATTTGGAAGGATGCGGCCCGCAATAAACGGTTGCGTACTGCCAATCCCATTCCGTCTTCCGAGGGCTCCATAGCGTAGATTTTGTTGCAGGGTAAGCGATCAAATTCGCGCAGCGCGCGGAACAATGCTTGGGATTGGGATAGGGGATCGGATTTCGAGCCAAAAGAAATGGCGCGGGGGAAACGGTCGAGATATTCGTCGAAGGCCAAAACCCAAGTGTCCTCGTCCATTGCATTAAGAATGGCATCGCATACCTGCTCAAATTCTCCGCGCACGATGGTCAGCGGCGCTTTGGGCGCGTAGTGGCGATGAAGCATTCCGGGGGAGGAGACTTTTTGCCCCTCTTTTACAGGATTCAGTACAGCGGGGTCGACCTCGACTTCAAAGCCGACGTTTTTAAGCATATCCACCGTAATACCGCCGGGGCGCAGGATCTTGACCCGATGGTCCCCCAAAGGGAGCAGAACGGTGCTTTCTACGCCGATGGAACATTCACCGCCATCGACGATCGCGGCGATTTTGCCGGTCAGATCCTCTTGGCAATGGGGAAGGCAGGTGGGAGAGGGGCGCCCTGAAAGGTTGGCGCTCGGAGCCACGATCGGAACTCCGGCAGCGCGAATCAGTGCGGCGGCAATGGGATGATCGGGGCAGCGAACAGCCACCGTATCCAATCCGGCAGACACGATCTCGGGAAGTTCTTTCCTGCGGGGCAAAACGATGGTCAGCGGGCCTGGCCAGAAAAGATCAGTCAATTCCTTCATATCATCCGGAACGGATAAAGCGACCTGATGGATCATATCAAAATCGCTGATATGAGCAATCAGCGGATTATCGGCAGGGCGGTTTTTAGTTTTGAAAATTTTAGAGACCGCTTCGGTGTCCAGCGCATTGGCGCCCAGACCGTAGACGGTTTCTGTAGGGAAGCAGACAAGCTCTCCTTGGCGGAGTAATTCGCCGCATTGCATCAGCGCATCATTGTCTGCATTTTTAAATAGAAGGGTGTTCATCCGTTTTGAGTACCTTTCAATTTTTCTGCCTGATCGTTTGTAATCAAGGCATCGATGATCTCGTCGAGATCTCCGTTGAGTGTTTGTTCTAATTTATATATAGTCAAGCCGATGCGATGATCGGTAATGCGCCCTTGCGGGAAATTATAGGTGCGGATGCGTTCGCTTCGGTCACCGGTTCCCACTTGGCTTTTTCGCTCGCTCGCCAAGGCGGATTCTTGCTTTTCTCGCTCGATATCCGCCAAGCGGGAACGCAGAATCTTCAAAGCGCGTTCTTTGTTCTTATGTTGGCTGCGCTCGTCTTGACATTCCACCACCAGACCGGTGGGGAGATGGGTAACGCGAATGGCGCTTTCGGTTTTGTTTACATGCTGACCGCCTGCGCCTGAGGAGCGAAAGGTATCGATCTGGAGGTCAGCGGGATTGATTTCAAAATCCACCTCTTCCATTTCGGGCAGAACGGCAACTGTTGCAGTAGAAGTATGGATCCGCCCGCCGCTTTCGGTTTCGGGTACGCGCTGAACGCGATGGACACCGCTTTCAAATTTATAGCGAGAAAAGGCACCATCGCCGCTGATCGAAAAGGCAATTTCCTTGATGCCGCCCAATTCGGTATCGTTCAGGCTCAAAACCTCATAAGAGAAGCCTTTGGATTCGGCATACATGGTATACATTCTAAAGAGTGTGGAAGCGAACAGCATTGCTTCTTCGCCGCCTGCGCCGCCGCGAATTTCGATGATGACGTTTTTATCGTCATTCTCATCCTTCGGCAGTAGCAAAATTTTCAATTCTTCCAGGCAGTCGTCGGCCTTTGATTTATTTTCTTTATATTCTGCTTCTGCAAGTTCCCGCATTTCAGCATCGTCGGCCTCTTTGATCATAAGATCGGCTTCGTTAAAACGCGCCGTGAAGATGCAATATTCCCGAAATTTTTCGATGATCGGAGTCAGTTGCTTATATTCGCGCATCAATGCGGCATATTGCCCTTGATCGCTGACGATATTCGGATCGGAAAGCTTGGTGTTGATCTCTTCGTATCGTGCTTCGATTAATTTGAGTTTCTCTGTCATGGGGTTTCACGCTCAATTCGTTTAATGTTTTTTTCGATCTTATGACGCGGAGCCATAATCTCATGCCCGCAACCGATGCATTTGATTTTGAAATCCATCCCTACGCGCAACACAGAAAAGCGATTGCATCCGCACGGGTGGGCTTTTTTCATTATAAGAGTATCAGAAATGAGTACATCCATCGCGGGTATTTTTTCCTCCATTGTTATTTTTATTATATATTAACATATCTATATTAATTATTCAAACATTACTTTCATAAAAAGGCATTAATTTTCAGTTCCGAACATATATATTTTACCAAGATTACGGTTGAAAGGAATGGAACATAATGCAAAAGGAAGAATATCGCTCGGAAGGGATCGAACGCCCGGAAGACGCTGCTTATTTAAAATCGGAGCAGAGCTTGATGCGCGCTTGCGAGGAAAAGGTGATTTTGCAGGCACGTTGTTGCCTTTGCGATAGCGGGCATAATTTATATGTGGATCTTGGATGTATGCGCGGTTATATTCCTCGCGAAGAGGTGGCGCTTGGGATTCGAGAGGGAACGGTCAAGGATGTGGCGATTATCACCCGCGTCAATAAAATGGTATCTTTTGTGGTCAAAGGGTTTGCCGAAATCGAAAATCAGCGCGTGGCGCTTCTTTCGCGCAGAGAGGCGCAAGAGGAATGCTTGGAATATTTGCTTGAAACGGTGCAGACAGGGGATGTGGTTGATGTTCGCGTAACGCATCTGGAGCAATTTGGCGCGTTTGTCGATATGGGTTGCGGTGTTGTTTCCATGATTCCCATTGATCGGATATCGGTCTCTCGGATTCGTCATCCCGATCATCGGTTCACCTGCGGGATGAGCCTTCGGGCGGTAGTGCTGGAAAAAGATTATGAAAACAAACGATTTTTGTTGTCTCATAAAGAACTGCTTGGAACCTGGGCAGAGAATGTCCGAGGTTTTGAGGCCGGTCAGACTGTAGGCGGGATCATTCGCAGCGTTGAAAATTACGGAATATTTGTGGAACTGACACCGAACCTTGCAGGGCTTGCGGAATTGACAGAAAATGCAGAGCCGGATCGCTATGTCGGTGTGTATATCAAAAGCATCATCCCCGAAAAAATGAAGGTGAAATTAGCAATTGTTGATTTGGGGGATCCGATCAATAAACCCACGCCGTTTACATACCATTTCGGCGGAGACCATTTGGATCATTGGGTCTATTCTCCGCCTGAAAGCTTGCGGGTTGTGGAAGAAAAATTCTAAATAAAAAGAAATAAGGCCACGCATCAGCGTGGCCTTTGATCTCTTATTCCGCGTCTTTTCTCTTGGCGAAACAATCGCTGCAGTATACAGGGCGATCTTCGGTAGGCTTGAAGGGAACCTTGCATTCTGCACCGCAGTCTGCGCAAACTGCATCATAGAAGGTCTTAGCGCCTCTGGCAGCAGTCTTGCGAGCGTCGCGGCAAGCTTTGCATCTTTGGGGCTCGTTTTGGAAGCCCTTTTCAGCATAGAATTCCTGCTCGCCGGCGGTGAACACAAATTCATTACCGCAGTCTTTGCATGTGAGTGTCTTGTCTTCGTACATTTCCTTTTTCCTCTCTCGTGGATAGTTTATTTTTGAACCCACATAGGAACTGCGGAGAAACCCGCAAAGCCATGGGCATTCAACTATGATAATTTGCTTCGGATCCTGCATAACGCATTGGAAACAGATTTTTCCGTGATCTGAAGCCGAGTGGCAATTTTTTTATAAGAAATACCCTCAAGATAGAGAAGCAATACCTTTTTTTCAAGCTCCGAAAGCGCAGACTGCGCATCGGAGAGGACCGCCTCTAAATGCTCGCGGATAATCAAAAGATCAAGGGGATTATCATAGCTGAAAAGTGCTGCAGAATCCAGATTCACCGAGCGATTGAGCGCGGCATGTTTCTGGGCTTTCGCTTCATTCATCGCAGATATGATATGATTGTGTATACACGTTTTGGCATAGGGGAAAAAGTCGATGCCTTTATTGGAATCATAACTTTGGATTGCCTTGAGTAATCCGATGCGCGCTTCTTGAAGAAGATCTTCCTTATCTCCGCCGATAATGAAGTAACGAGAAGATAAACGGACTAAAAGGGGAGTCCATAAAAGAATGATCTGATTTAGCGCATTGGCATCGCCGCCCTGCGCTGTTTGAATTAATTGCAGGGAAAGCGATGGATTGGCATTTCCGTTTTCTATTCCTAATGTACACATAAATAAATTATATGGTATATTTTTTTTAAAGTCAAGAAAAAAATCAAAACAATTAAAATTTTTTCGACAGATTTAACATTTTTTGTATATTTCATTCAAAAAAACGCTCAATTCATAAAATGATTTCTAATTTTTAAAAAAATACTTGATTTTATTGGAAAAGGGTGTTAAAATATTTAAGCATTTGAAAAAAGAAGATAAGGAGGTGTATCCCATGCCCAATATCAAGTCTGCTAAAAAGAGAGTATTGGTTACCGAAACCAAGACCCTGCAAAATAAAATGCTGAAATCCGAACTCAAAACATTGATCAAGAAATTTGATGCCGCTGTTGAGTCTGGTGATAAGGCTGCAGCCACCGAAGCTTATAAGGTTGCTGTCAAGAAGATTGACAAGGCTGTCGGAAAGAGTATTATCGCAAAGAATACCTCCAACAGAAAGAAGAGCAAACTGACCGTCAAATTGAATAAGATGGGTGCATAATTGCCCTTTTGTTTGATCGAATCAAGCCCCCTGCGTATGCAGGGGGCTTGTTTTTTCTTGACTTTAACGGCTAGGAAGAATATAATTAATTATACCAAAATTTAAAAGGATAAAAGAATGAAACGAATTGCTTGCTTATCAATGATATTTCTGATCCTGCTCTCCTTTGCAGGGTGCAGCACTTTTGAAGATACGCTGGAGACCGATGCGGCTTTTGCTGCCTATGAGGCGGCGGTGCTTCAATCGGTCGGGCATAAAAAAGGCTCGGTCACTGTGTTGACAGAGAATAAGGACACAGCGATCGAAAATAAAGAAACAGTGGGTGTGATCGAATATTCTTTCTCCGCCGATGGGGAAGACCGCGTCACCTTCGAGCGTAATGATTATACAAACGGTGAGCCGGTCGCGGCCTATAAAGCGGATGGTGAAAAAGCATATCAAATGGATCTGGCAAGCGGTGAATGGCAGGATGTCACCGAATCCAGCATCGCTTTGCTGAACCATCGGACGAACTATATGAATACCCTTTCGCTGTTCCGCATTGATAACAATTTTAAATATAGTAAGCATTTTCTTGAATCGGTAACGATGGAAGAAGCAGCGGGCGAAAAGGTGATTGTTTTCACCCTGAAAAACGATAAGGTGACCGATATGCTTGATTTTTCGGACCAACGAAAAATCAAGCGAAAAATGTCTTCCCAGACCCGCTCGTATTATATTAATGAAAAAGGGGACATTCAAAAGATTGTAATCGATACGCTTCAGAATGTAACCTATCAAGGAAAGAGCGGAACCTTATCCAGTAAAATTACCGTTACTACGCAATATGAATAAAAAAACAGCAGCCGATGGCTGCTGTTTTTTATTGGTCTTTTTCGCTGCTTCGATAGCGCAATGCTTCGGATATATGGATGGTCTCGATCACCTCTGAGTTTGCAAGATCAGCAATGGTGCGAGCAACTTTCAAAATGCGATAATAAGCGCGGGCGGAAAGATCCAAGCGGTCAAAGCTTTTGCGAATCAATTGCTCGGCTTCGGGAGAGAGAATGCAGTATTTCTTTACCTGCGGCGAAGAAAGATCGGCATTTTTAGAAATCCCTTCTTCGCGGTAGCGTTCTATCTGCAACTTTCGCGCTGCGAGGACGCGCTTGCGAATGGCGGCGGAAGGTTCGCCGGGTGCTTTAGTGCTTAATTCTTCATAGGAAACGGCGGGAACTTCGATGTGCAAATCAATGCGATCCAAAAGCGGACCGGAAATACGATGCCGATAGCGCTGAATCTCGCCCGGGGAGCAGGTGCAGGCCTTGGTGGGATGGCCTAAAAAGCCGCATTTGCATGGGTTCATCGCGCAGATCAACATGGTGTTGCAAGGGTAAGTGACCGTGCCGTTTGCGCGGGCAACGGTGATTTCGTTATCCTCCAAAGGAGCCCGCATCGAATCCAGAACCTGCGGCGAAAATTCGGGGAGCTCATCCAAGAAGAGAACACCGTTGTGTGCCAGAGAAAGTTCGCCGGGAGTCAGATGCTGCCCGCCGCCGCAAAGAGCCACATATGTGGCGGTATGATGGGGGCTTCGGAAGGGGCGGGTGCGGCAAAGATCCTGCCCGGGGCGCGCGGCCACCGAATAGATTTTTGTACATTCCAAAGCTTCTTCGAATTCCAAGGGAGGCAATATGGTCGGCAGGCGCTTGGCAAGCATACTTTTACCGCTTCCCGGAGGGCCCTGCATCAGCAAATTATGGCCGCCCGCAGCGGCGATTTCCATCGCGCGGCGCGGAATAAACTGCCCTTTGACATCGGCGAAATCCACTTGGAAATCCTCTTCATTTTCCGGAGAAAATTCAATCGGGGTTAAAGGTTCGATAACGCCGGGTTGCTTAAATAATTCCACAACATCGCGGACATGGTGGACAGGGTAAATATCCAATTTATCGATATATTGAACTTCCGGTGTGTTTTCTGCAGGAATGATCAGCGCGCGAAAGCCCAGCTCCCGCGCCTTTAGCGCCATGGGCAAGACACCGCGTACCGCGCGTACTTCGCCCAGCAGCGAAAGTTCGCCGATGAACCCAATGCCCGAAAAATCTCCTTGCAGGCTTCCGTCGCAGCAAAGAAATCCCATCAGCATCGCCAGATCATATACCGGCCCGACTTTTTTGACGTCGGCAGGGGCGAGGTTGACAGTAATTCTACGGGCGGGAAAACTGAAATTTGAGTTTTTCAGCGCGCTGCGCACACGCTCTTTGGATTCTTTTACCGCCGTATCCGGCAGGCCGACAATCTCAAAGGCGGGAAGCCCGCTGCTGATATCCACTTCAACGGTGACAGGAAAGGCATCGATCCCTGCCAAACCGAAGGAAAGCATTCTTGAAACCATAGAAACTCCTCCTATTTCTAATTCTTTTATAACATTATGGCGGATAAAAAGCAAGATTTTTGTATTTTTTCTATGATTTTCTTTTTATATGGTCTTTACACAAATGGTTTTCCGTGTTAAAATATTCAGTGGTAAAAATTAATTTTATTCATATAAGGAGGACACTATGGCTAGAAAAATGAAAACCATGGACGGTAACAACGCCGCTGCACACGTTTCCTACGCGTTCACCGACGTTGCGGGCATTTACCCCATCACTCCGTCTTCGGTAATGGCTGAAATGACCGATAAGTGGGCTGCGGAGGGTCGCGTCAACGTATTTGGTCAGAAAGTTAAGGTTGTCGAGATGCAGTCGGAGGCAGGTGCCGCCGGTACCGTTCACGGTTCCTTGGCAGCAGGTGCGCTGACCACCACCTATACCGCTTCTCAGGGTCTTCTTCTGATGATCCCCAATATGTATAAGATCGCCGGTGAGCAGTTGCCCGGAGTTATCCATTGCTCTGCTCGTGCTCTGGCTTCTCATGCGCTTTCTATTTTCGGTGATCATTCCGACGTTATGGCTTGCCGCCAGACCGGCTTTGCGATGCTCTGCGCAAGCAACGTTCAGGAAGTTATGGACTTGGGCGCTGTTGCTCACCTTTCCGCTATCAAGGGTAAGGTTCCCTTCCTGCATTTCTTCGATGGCTTCCGCACTTCTCACGAACTGCAGAAGATCGAGGTCTGGGATTATGCTGATCTGAAGGATATGCTGGATATGGACGCTGTCAATGCGTTCCGCAAGAATGCATTGAACCCCGAGCATCCTGTTCTGCGCGGTTCTGCTCAGAACCCCGACATTTTCTTCCAGGCACGCGAAGCTTGCAATAAGTATTATGATGCCCTTCCTGCCGTTGTTGAAGAGTATATGGACAAGGTCAATGCCAAGATCGGCACCAACTATAAGCCTTTCAACTATTACGGTGCAGACGATGCTGAATTTGTCATCGTTGCTATGGGTTCTGTAAACGATACCATCGAAGAGACCGTTGATTACCTCAACGCTAACGGCGCTAAGGTTGGTCTGGTTAAGGTTCGTTTGTATCGCCCCTGGTCCACCAAGCATCTGCTTGCCGTTCTGCCCAAGAGCGTGAAGAAGATCGCTGTTCTGGATCGTACCAAGGAGCCCGGCGCTCTGGGTGAGCCCCTTTATCTGGATGTTGTTACCGCACTGGCCGGTACCGAGTTCAAGGATGTTCAGGTTGTCGGCGGCCGCTATGGTCTCGGCTCTAAGGACACCACCCCCGGTTGCATCGCTGCTGTTTACGAGAACTTGAAGGCTGCTGAGCCCAAGAATAGCTTCTCCATCGGTATCGTCGATGATGTCACCAATCTGTCCCTGCCCACCGTTGATATCCACACTGCTCCTGAAGGCACCATCTCCTGCAAATTCTGGGGTCTGGGTTCCGATGGTACTGTCGGTGCAAACAAGAACTCCATCAAGATCATCGGTGACCATACCGATAAGTATGCTCAGGCTTACTTTGCATACGACTCCAAGAAATCCGGCGGTGTTACCATCTCCCACTTGCGTTTTGGTGATACCCCCATCAAATCCACCTATTTCATCTCCAAGGCTGATTTCGTAGCTTGCCATAATCCTTCTTACATTGATAAGTATGATATGGTATCCGAAGTGAAGAAGGGTGGTTCCTTCCTGCTCAACTGCCCCTGGTCTGTGGAAGAGTTGGAAGATCGTCTGCCTGCAAACGTTAAGAAGTATCTGGCAGAGAACGATATCAACTTCTATATCATCGACGGTATCAAGATCGGTCGTGAGATCGGCTTGGGCGGCAGAATCAATACCGTTCTGCAGTCGGCTTTCTTTAAGATCGCTCAGGTCATCCCCGAAGCTGAAGCAATTCAGTATATGAAAGATGCTGCCACCTATTCTTATAGCAAGAAGGGTCAGCATATTGTTGATATGAACCATAAGGCAATCGAGGCCGGTGCAAATAGCGCTGTTAAGGTCGAGATTCCTGCTTCCTGGAAGAACGCTGTTGCCGAAGAGACCAAGGTTTCTGTTGAGTGCGACAGAGCAGAGCTGAAGGAATATGTCGAGAACATTCTGGTTCCTGTAAATGCTCAGAAGGGCGATTCTCTGCCTGTATCCGCCTTCGAAAAGTATGTCGATGGTCATATGGAGCAGGGTGCTGCCGCTTTTGAAAAGCGCGGTATCGCTGTGGGTGTTCCCCAGTGGATTCCCGAAAACTGTATCGAATGTAACCAGTGCGCTCTGGTTTGCCCCCATGCGGTTATCCGTCCCTTCGTTCTGAATGCTGATGAAGTTGCTAATGCTCCCGAAGGCATGAAGACCAAGAAGATGATGGGTAAGGGTCTGGATCACCTGACCTTCACCATGGGCGTTTCTGTTCTGGATTGTACCGGCTGCGGCAGCTGTGCTGCTATCTGCCCGGCCAAGAATAAGGCTCTCGTTATGAGCAGCTTGGATTCTCAGATCGGCGAACAGAAATACTTTAACTACAACCATAAGAACGTTGAAGAGAAACCCGAAGTCAACGAAGTATTCAAGGTTGAGACCGTGAAGGGTTCTCAGTTCAAGACTCCCTTGCTCGAGTACTCCGGCGCTTGCGCAGGCTGCGGCGAGACTCCTTATGCCAAGTTGATGACTCAACTCTTCGGCGATCGTATGTATGTTTCCAACGCTACCGGCTGTTCTTCCATCTGGGGCGGTTCTTCTCCCTCCACTCCCTATACTGTGGATAAGAAGGGTCATGGTCCTGCTTGGGCTAACTCCCTGTTTGAAGATAACGCTGAGCACGGTTTGGGTATGTTCTTGGGTGCAACTCAGTTGCGCGAGAAGGTAACTGCCGAAATCGAAGAACTCTATAGCTTCACCACCATCGATAGCCTCAAGGCTGCCATCGATGAATGGAAGGCGACCTACAACGATACCAAGACCAACACCGCTGCTACCGAGAAATTGGTTGCTGAGTTGGAAAAGGTTGATTGCTGCGAAAAGGGCAAGGCTGCTGCTGCAAGCATCCTGGCTCAAAAAGATTTCATCGCCAAGAAGTCCATCTGGATCCTCGGTGGCGACGGCTGGGCATACGATATCGGCTTTGGCGGTTTGGATCACGTGATCGCTTCCAACGAAGATGTCAACATCCTGGTCTTCGATACCGAAGTTTATTCCAACACCGGTGGTCAGGCTTCCAAGGCTACTCCCTCCGGCTCCATCGCTCAGTTCGCTGCGGCCGGTAAGGTAACCAAGAAGAAGGATCTGGGCGCCATCGCTCGCTCCTATGGCTATGTATATGTAGCTCTGGTTTCCATGGGTGCTGATTATAATCAGTGCGTCAAGGCTTTCGCTGAGGCTGAAGCTTATAACGGTCCTTCCATCATCATCGCTTATGCTCCCTGTATCAACCATGGTATTAAGGGCGGTATGGGTACTTCTATGGAAGAATCCAAGAAGGCTGTTCAGTCCGGTTATTGGCAACTGTATCGCTTCAATCCCGATCTGGCTGCCGAGGGCAAGAACCCCTTGACCTATGATTCCAAGGAGCCCACCATTGCTTATCGCGACTTTATCATGAACGAAGTTCGCTATAACGCTTTGAGCCGCGCCAACCCCGAAAGAGCGGAAGTGCTCTTCGCTGCCGGCGAAAAGGCTGCAACCGAAAAGAGAGAAAACCTCAAGAAACTCTCTGAAATGTAATTTTTAAAATTACCATAAAAAACGCCTACTGCTTCACGCGGTAGGCGTTTTCTTTCAATTTATATTATGAAAAAACTTGACAAAGAAAAAGAGGAGGTCTATAATAATTATAATATTTTTAATGTGAGGGGCAGAAAAATGCTGAAGAATTTTAATCGATTTTATTTTAGCAATACGGACTTTCTGCCTGCCTCTTTTGAGAAGTAATCTCGTTATTATAGCATCAGAAAGCCCGCGATTCTCTATGCTTTATTTGGAGCAAGAAGAAGCGGGCTTTTATTTTTACGAATGAAAAAGGAGTATTTAAAAAATGGATCTTTCACCGAAAATGATGGAGCTGGGCAAAAAAAGCTCGGTCATCCGCGAGATTTTTGAATACAGCAAGCAGCGCAAAGCCGAAATTGGCGCAGAAAATGTCTTTGATTTCAGCATCGGCAATCCCAGCGTTGCCGCGCCCGAAAAAGTCAATGAGACTATGAAAAAATTGCTCAATGAGATGGATCCTGTTCTGCTCCATGGCTATACCGCCGCGGTGGGGGACCCTGCAGTTCGCCAAAAGATCGCTGATAATCTTAATAAAGAATATGATGTTGGCGCAACACCGAATCTCATCTATATGACCTGCGGTGCCGCAGCATCGCTGACCATCTCCTTGGCGGCAATCACCAACCCCGGTGATGAAGTGATCGTATTTGCGCCCTTTTTCCCGGAATACCGTGTTTTTGCAGAGCACGCGGGCGCTAAGCTGGTGATTGTTCCTTGCAAACCGCAGGACTTCCAATTGGATTTTGAAGCGTTGGAGCAAAGCATTACTGCAAATACTAAGGCTGTAATCATCAATTCTCCCAATAACCCCACCGGTGTTATCATCCCTAAAGAAGATCTGGAAAAATTGGCAGCATTGCTTTCTGCCAAGCAAGAAGAATATGGTCATACCATCTATCTGATTGCCGATGAACCTTATCGTAAATTAGTGTGGAACGGGGAAGAGGTTCCCTATGCCACCAAGTTTTATGATAATACCTTGGTTTGCTATTCTTTTAGTAAGGCGGTCTCTCTGCCCGGAGAGCGTATCGGCTATATTTTAGTCTCGCCGACGATGAAGGATGCGGGCGATGTCTATGCCGCCATCTGCGGCGCAGGGCGTGCGTTGGGCTTTGTCTGCGCGCCGAGTATGCTTCAGTTCACTGTTGCAGAATGTCTGGAAGAAACCTCCGATTTTACCATCTATCGCGAAAATCGCGACTTGCTTTTGAAGGAACTTACCCGCATCGGTTATGAGGTGGTTTCTCCCGATGGTGCGTTCTATCTTTTCCTGAAGGCATTGGAACCCGATGCCAATGCATTTTACGAGCAGGGTAAAAAGCACGAACTTTTGCTGGTTCCCAGCGATTCTTTCGGTTGCCCCGGCTATGTGCGGATTGCCTATTGCGTAACTACGGAGCAGATCGAGCGCGCGATTCCTGCTTTTGAAAAATTATATGAGGATTATCAAAAATGAGTAAATTAGAGGATGCCCGCAAAATCATCAACGAAGTGGATCAGCAAATGGCGGAGCTTTTTGCCAAGCGGATGAAAGCGGTCGAAATGGTGGCGGCTCATAAAAAAGAGCATGGTCTGCCGATCTTGGATACTGCGCGAGAAGAAGAGCTTTTGCGCAAAAATGCGGAATATATGCAGGATGAAGACCTCAAATCCTACTATGTGAACTTTCTGAAGAGCAATATGTCCATTTCCCGTAGCTATCAACATCGGTTGCTGGAAGGGATGCGGGTGGCCTATAGCGGTGTGCCCGGTGCTTTTGCCGATATTGCCGCAAGAAAGATCTTTCCGGATGCTTCGGCAGTGCCTTTTTCTGATTTTAAGGCCGCTTATGATGCGGTGGTGAGCGGTGAATGTGATTGCGCGGTTCTGCCAATCGAAAATAGTTATGCAGGGGATGTCTCTCAGGTGATGGATCTTGCCTTTTTCGGCAATCTTTCCATCAACGGCATTTATGATATGGAGATCGTCCAGAATCTGGTCGGCATCGAAGGTGCATCGGTGCGGGATATCAAGGAAGTCTATAGTCATCCGCAGGGATTGAGCCAATGCGCGGGATATATCCGCGATCATGATTTGGTTACCCACGAAGCCCCCAATACTGCGGTGGCAGCGCAAAAAGTGGCGCAAGAAGGAAAAAAAGAAATCGCAGCCATCGCCAGTATCGAAACAGCCTCCATTTATGGGTTAAAGGTTCTGGATAAAAGCATTAATGCCAGCAGTATCAATACGACGCGCTTTGCGGTGTTTACCCGCTATCCCAATCGCAATTTTTCGCGGGACAACTATTTTGTGATGAACTTTACGGTCAAGAACGAAGCGGGCAGCTTGGGGAAAGCGATTTCTGCCATCGGCGACTATGGATTTAACCTTCGTGCCTTAAAGAGCCGCCCCAGCAAGGATCTGATATGGGAATATTATTTCTTTGCCGAAGGCGAAGGAAATATCAATAGCGAGCAGGGCGAGAAGATGCTCGCAGAGCTCAAAAAACATTGCAGCATCCTTAAAGTAATAGGCTCTTTTGAAAAGGAGCAAAAATTGGATCGTTGAAAGGAAAATTCCAATGATTTTATCGATGGATTTAGGTCCGGAAAGTTATAATATTGTCATCGAGCGCGGAGTTTTGTCGCAAGCGGGAGCGCATTTCAATTTAGACCGTAAGGTACTGATCGTTACCGATAGCGGTGTTCCTGCGGAGTATGCAGAAACGATTGCATCCCAATGCCAAAATCCCTTTGTTGAAACATTTGAGCAAGGGGAAGAGCATAAAAATATGCAAACCTATCAAACTCTGCTCAAGAGAATGGTGAATGAAGGCTTTTCCCGCTCCGATTGCGTGGTCGCGGTGGGCGGCGGTGTCTGCGGCGATATGGCAGGGTTTGCAGCCGCATCCTATATGCGCGGCATCGATTTTTATAATGTTCCGACAACGCTGCTTTCTCAGGTGGATTCATCCATCGGCGGTAAGGTAGCCATCGATTTTGAGGGGTATAAAAACATTGTTGGTGCGTTTCATCAGCCCAAAGGGGTGCTGATTGACCCCAATGTGTTGCAAACATTGCCGCCGCGCCAGATTGCCAACGGAATGGCGGAAGCCATCAAAATGGCAGCGACCTGCGATGCCGATCTTTTTTTGTTTCTGGAAGAAAACGACCCAATGCAGGAGATGGAATTGGTCATCGAAGGCGCTCTCAAGATCAAGAAAAACGTCGTGGAGCAGGATCCCAAGGAAAAGGGGCTGCGCCGCGTTTTAAACTTTGGTCATTCGGTGGGGCATGCTATTGAATCGGTTGCCGGTTTTTCGGAACTGTATCACGGCGAATGTGTCGCTTTGGGAATGTTGGTAATGGCGGCGCCCGAACCGCGTGCGCGGCTGAAAAAAGTGTTGGAAAAGGTGGGTTTGCCCACAGAATATTCCTTTGATTCGGCGCGCGTAATCGAAGCAATGAAGATGGATAAAAAGATTGCGGAAGATGCGCTTACGGTTGTTACCGTTCCGGAGATTGGTTCCTTTGAATTTAAAAAGATTCCGCTGAATGAGCTTGAAAATAAAATGAAGGAGGTGCTTTGAAATTGAAAAATACATTCGGAAATCAACTGCAAGTAACATTGTTTGGCGAAAGCCATAGCGCAGGACTCGGTGTTGTCATCGATGGGCTGGCGCCCGGAATCAAGGTTGATGAAGAGTTTATTCGTTCCCAACTTTCAAAGCGCCGCCCTGCAGGGAAGATTTCAACCGCTCGCAAGGAGCAGGATGAATATACCATCCAATGCGGTGTATTTAATGGATATACAACGGGAACCCCTCTTTGTATTACCATTCCAAACACCGCGCAACATTCAAAAGATTACTCTGAAAACCGCACCAAAGCCCGCCCCGGCCACGCGGATTTTGCCGCCTATTGCAAATACCACGGCTTTGAAGATTACCGCGGTGGTGGGCATTTCAGCGGTCGTTTGACTGCCGCATTGGTGGCGGCAGGGGCAATTTTAATTCCTGCTTTGGAGAAAAAAGGAATCTGCATCGGCACCCATATCCGTCGCTGCGCAGGCATTGATGATCGCGCATTTGATGTATATGCAAAGGATTTTGAATTGTTGAATAAGGCTGGATTTCCTGCATTATCGCAGGATTCGGCCGAGCAAATGGTTCAAGCAATCGAAGCGGCCGCCGAAGAAGGGGATAGCGTTGGCGGAATTTTGGAAACCGCGATTATCGGTCTTCCTGCCGGCTTGGGCGAGCCTTGGTTCGATAGTGTGGAAAGTATGCTTTCCCATGGGATGTTCAGCGTTCCTGCGGTGAAGGGGGTTTCCTTTGGTGAGGGATTTGCCATGGCAGATCTGAAGGGAAGCCAAGCGAACGACCCCTTTGCTATGGATGGAGACCGCGTTGTTACCACCAAAAACAGTAATGGTGGCATCAACGGTGGAATTACCAATGGTATGCCTGTTTTGATGCATGCGGTGGTCAAGCCTACGCCGTCGATCTTTAAAGAACAAAAGACGGTGGATTTCTTTAAAAACGAGGATGTTTCGCTGCAGTTGAAGGGGCGGCATGACCCCTGCATTCTCCATCGCGCCTGTGTGGTGGTGGATAGTATCTGCGCCATTGTGGTTGCCGATTTGTTAACGCAGCGGTTTGGTACCGATTATCTGGGGGAAGAGCAATGACCTATGGCTTGATTGGCGAAAGGCTGGGCCATAGCTTTTCCAAAGAAATCCACGAAAAGCTGGCGGATTATACATATGAATTGAAAGAAATGCCTTTGCAGGATCTGCAAGGTTTCTTTGAAGAACGCGCATTTAAAGCAATTAATGTCACCGTTCCATACAAGCAAACAGTAATGTCCTATTTGGATGAAATCAGCCCCAAAGCGCAAGCAATCGGAGCGGTGAATACCGTTGTAAATCGAAATGGCAAGCTTTTGGGTTATAATACCGATATTCTCGGAATGGCGGCGTTATTGGATTACCATAAAATCGATATCGAGAATAAAAAGGTTTTGATTTTAGGCAGCGGCGGTACCGCGCACACTGCATTTGCTCTCGCCAAAGAGCGTAAGGCAGCGCAGGTGCTGATTGTATCCCGCAGCGGGAAGGGCGGAATCACTTATGAGGAAGCCTATAAAAAGCATACCGATGCGCAGATCATTATTAATACAACCCCTTGCGGGATGTATCCTGACATCGATGCCGCTCCGCTGGATCTTTCGTCGTTTGATGCATTGGAGGGGGTGGTGGATGCCATCTATAATCCTTTGCGTACAGAATTGATTTTGCAGGCGCAAAGCAAGGGGATCAAAGCTGCCGGTGGTCTTTATATGCTGGTGGCGCAGGCGGTTTATGCGGTTCAGTTTTTCTTGGATTGCGCCATCGAATCGTCTAAGATCGATGAGGTCTATAATAAGATCTGTTCCCAAAAGGAAAACATCGTTTTGATCGGGATGCCGTCCTGCGGCAAATCGACGGTTGGGAAGCGGCTGGCAAAGCAATCGGATCGCCCTTTTTATGATACGGATATTTTGATTCGAAATAAATATGGAAAAAGCCCCGCTGAAATCATTGAAAATGAAGGGGAAGAGGCTTTTCGCGATTGCGAAAGTAAGATGATCTCCGAAGTGGTCGCGGGAATAAACGGCGCAGTAATTGCCACCGGCGGCGGCGCAATCCAACGCGATGAAAATGTTCACCAACTGAAAAAGAATGGTAAACTCTTTTTTATCGATCGCCCGCTGGAATTATTGATCACATCAAAAGATCGCCCGCTTTCTTCCGATCGAACCGCGTTGGAAGCGCGTTATCGGGAACGGTACCCTCGGTATTGCGCGGTTGCAGATAAGATTATTTCGCCCGCTATTGATTTAGATGTCATTTGCGATGAGATTTTAAAGGAAATGAACCTATGAAAATACTTGTGATTAACGGCCCGAATTTGAATATGCTTGGAATCCGTGAGCCGGATGTTTATGGCAGAGAAACTTATGAAACGTTGCTTCAAAAGATTCAATCTTATTGTGATTCCAAAGGTTTTGAGGTGGAGTTTTTCCAATCCAATCATGAAGGTGCGTTGGTGGACGCTATTCAAGGGGCATATGGCAGGGTAGATGGCATTGTCATCAATCCGGGTGCTTATACCCACACCAGCATTGCGATTTTGGACGCTGTAAAGGCGATTAACTTGCCAACCGTAGAGGTGCATATTTCCGATTTGAGCAAGCGCGAAGCCTTTCGTCAGGTTAGTTATATTCGTGCCGCCTGTATCCAAACGATTGCAGGGCATGGCACCGATGGTTATTTAGAGGCCATCGATTGCCTGGAGGCGCATCATGCGGGTTGAAATTCGTAAAAGCATAGCAAAAGGTGTTGTATCGGCGCCGCCTTCGAAAAGTATGGCGCACCGCTACTTGATTTCAGCGGCATTGTCTGCAGGGAAGAGTGTTATCTGCGGGGTGGAATATTCTCAGGACATCCTTTCCACCATCGACTGCTTGCGGGCATTGGGGGTGGAGATTTCCTGCAAAGAGGATTGTGTGACCATCATTGGCACCGGTGAATTAGAACCCCAAGAGATATTGGATTGCCGCGAAAGTGGCAGCACTATGCGATTTATGCTTCCGCTTTGCTTGCTTTCGGGAAAACCCGCGGTATTGAAAGGCAGCCCGCGTTTGATGGAGCGCCCGTTATCCGTTTATGAAGCTCTTTGCCAAGAAAAAGGCTTTTCTTTTTCGCGTAAGGAAAGAGAGATCGAGGTTTGCGGTTTGCTGCAAAGCGGAGATTATTTTTTGGATGCAAGCGTCAGTAGCCAGTTTATCAGCGGATTAGTATTTGCGCTTTTAAAATGCGATGGAAAAAGTACCATTCATTTAAAAGGTAATGTTGAAAGTCGGCCTTATATTGACTTGACGGTTTCTGCTTTAAAGTGTTTTGGATTTGATGTCCGATGGTCTTCGCCCGATTGTCTGGAATTAATAGGTGGGAAAGGAATGCCCCAAAATGTTGAAGTGGAAGGGGATTATTCCAATGCCGCCTTTTTAGATGCATTCAATTTGCTGGGCGGTTCGGTTGAAGTTATCGGCTTAAAGGAAGATTCTCTTCAAGGCGATCACGTTTATCGCTCTTGTTTTGAACAGATAAAAAACGGAACCCCTACGCTTTCTTTGGCGGATTGCCCCGATCTTGCGCCGATTTTGATGGCGATGGCTGCAGCGTTCAATGGTGCGCGCTTTACTGATACTGCGCGATTGAAAATTAAAGAGAGCGATCGCGGCGCTGCGATGGCGGAAGAACTAAAGAAATGCAGCGTACGCGTGGATTTGTTTGATAATGAGATCGTTGTTTATGGCGGAATGCTCACTGCGCCAACGGAAGTTTTTGAAGGTCATAATGATCATCGGATTGTTATGACGATGGCAATTCTTTGTACTAAAGTTGGCGGATCAATCGAAGGTGCGCAAGCGGTTGCCAAAAGTTTTCCGCGCTTTTTTGAACTGTTGGCTAAATTGGGAATAAAGGTCAACGAAATTTAAGAGGTATTAAAAATGGGTATGATATTTCATCATAAATTGCCCATTCCGAAGGATATTAAAGAGCAATATCCTGTGACGGAACGGATGCAAGAAATCAAAGATCGGCGAGATGAGGAATTGCGCAAGATCTTTTCCGGCGAAAGTGATCGCTTTTTGCTGGTGATTGGTCCTTGCTCGGCAGATAGTAAAGCGCCGGTATTAGATTATATCGGTCGTTTGCGCCTGCTGGAAGATAAGGTTAAAGATAAGATTATGATCGTTCCGCGCATCTACACCAATAAACCGCGTACAACGGGGGACGGCTATAAAGGGATGCTGCACCAGCCCGATCCTCATCAACATCCCGATATGCTGAAAGGGATTCTGGCGATTCGCGATATCCATATGTGCGCTTTGGCGGATTATGGATTCGGCTGCGCTGATGAGATGCTCTATCCCGAAAACTATCGGTATTTATCGGATCTTCTTTCTTATGTTGCCGTTGGCGCGCGTTCTGTGGAAAATCAGCAGCATCGGTTGACTGCCAGTGGACTGGATATTCCTGTCGGAATGAAGAACCCCACCGGCGGGGATCTTTCGATTATGATGAATTCGATTACCGCGGCTCAGCATCCTCAAACCTTTTTGTATCGTGGCTGGGAGGTGGAGAGCAGCGGAAATCCGTATGCTCACGCGATTTTGCGCGGTTATCTTGATGGCAGTGGCCGCTCGTTATCGAACTATCATTATGAAGATTTGGCTAAATTGAACGATCTTTATATGAAATCCAATTTGACGAATCCGGCGGTCTTGGTTGATACCAACCACGCCAATTCCGGCAAGGATTATCTGCAGCAGATCCGCATTGCGCAAGATGTTCTTTATAGTTGCCGTCAAAATTCCGAAATTAAAAAACTGGTTAAGGGATTGATGATTGAAAGCTATATTGAAGATGGCGCACAAGCAATGGACGAATATTGCTATGGTAAATCCTTTACCGATCCCTGCTTGGGCTGGGAAAAAACCGAAAAATTGGTTTTTGAAATTGCGGAAAAATTATAAAAAAGAACCCCATCGAAAAATCGATGGGGTTTTGTTTTTTGCAATGAGTGAGCCTATAAGCCGAGTTCTGTCGAGAATCGTCATCTATCTGGGACAACCGTTGCCGATTGCCTCAAGCCACGCTTTCGAGGTTCAAACAGGCGGGCCGCCCTCGCCTCTGTCGGTGTTGCATCGGATAAGGTTTACAGACCCCCTATGTCGCCATAGGGCGTGGTGAGCTCTTACCTCGCCTTTCCACCCTTACCGGGAGGACCCCGGCGGGATATTTCTGTTGCACTCTCTCTGAAGTCGCCTTCGGTGGACGTTATCCACTATCCCGGCCCGAGATGCTCGGACTTTCCTCCGCAAAGCAATGCCTGCGGCGACGATTCAGCCCACTCATTACCGAAATTATACCATAATCTCAAAAAAATGCAAATAAAATATTGATAATTATATAAATAAATTATATAATTAAGTTGTATGTGTATAACTATGTCTTGAAAGGCGGAGCGAAGTGGAGCATTTAGAATGGTTTAAAAATCAAATCAATGGGAAATCGGTTGGCGTTGTTGGGGTTGGTATTTCCAATAAACCCATTATCGAGATGCTTTGCTCAATGGGCGTTCAAGTCTATGCTTTTGATAAGCGGTCGGAAGACCAACTTGGCTCTGTCGGTATCGCCTTAAAGGAGCAAGGGGTTACTTTGTTCTGTGGGGAAGACTATATGGAGCATCTCTGTGGGGATTGGATTATCAAAACTCCGGGAATGCGCTTTGACCATCCCGCGTTAGAAGCGGCGCGTTCTCGCGGCAGCATTATTACCAGCGAGATGGAACTGTTCTTTGAGTACTGCCCCTGCCCGATCATCGCTGTCACCGGCAGCGATGGCAAGACAACTACGACGAGCTTGATCTATGAGATACTTTCCCGCACCGATCGCAAGGTGCATCTGGGCGGGAATATTGGTTTTCCGCTCTTTTGTCGGTTGGGAGAGATTTCAAAAGACGATCTTGTTGTCGCGGAGCTTTCAAGTTTCCAACTGCATACCCTACGAAAAAGTCCGCATGTTGCTGTTGTTACCAATCTTTCGCCCAACCATCTGGATGTGCATAAAGATATGGATGAATACATCGATGCCAAAGCAAACATATTCCGTTTCCAAAATGAATCGGATCTCTTGGTCTTAAATGCGGATAATGCAATTACTGCGGGCTTTGCCGCAAAAGCGGCGGGGAAGGTTCGATTGTTTTCCTTCCGGAGCAAGCCGGCGGGATGTGGTGTCTTCTATGTAAACGGTCAAATCCGTCGGATCAATGAAGACGGCGCAATCGAGAAAATCTTGGATCGCTGTGAATTGAAGTTGCGTGGCGATCATAATGTTGAAAACTTTATGGCGGCGATTGCTGCGGTATCGGAATATTGCAGTGATGAAACGATTTGTGAAGTTGCAAGAACCTTTGGTGGTGTTCGTCATCGAATGGAGTTTATTCGTGAAGTGGGCGGTGTTTCCTTCTATAACGATTCCATCGGTTCTTCGCCTACACGGACGATTGCCACACTCCGCAGTTTTGAAAAAAAGGTGCGATTGATTGCAGGCGGTTATGATAAAAAGATTCCGTATGATGCGCTTGCACCTGCGGTGCTTGAAAAGGTGGAAAAACTTTATCTTTGCGGTGTGACAGCGCCGAAGATTCGGGATGCAGTGTTGGCAGTTGAGCCGACCTTCCCGTTTGAGTTGTTTGATAATCTCAAATCGGCTACCCAAGCGGCTTATGCGGATGCAAAGGAAGGGGAAATCGTTTTGCTTTCTCCTGCATCGGCAAGCTTTGATCAATTTAAGAACTTTGAGGAACGAGGCGACTATTTCGTTTCGGTGGTGAAGGAATTAAAATGAGAAATCTTCAAAACTATTTGTTTAAATTATGCAGCGAGCATCTTCCTTCGGGTTTTGAGTCCCGTTCGGATCGGGTGAAAGAAATTTTGGAACCCTTGGTGGATGAATGTTCGGTGGATGCGGCAGGGAATGTCGTCGGCTTTCGTAAGGCGGCCATTCCGGGCGCAAAGAAATTGTTGCTGGATGCTCATCTGGATGAGATCGGCCTGATCGTTACAGAAATCGACGATGGCGGTTTTGTTCATTTTACCAATTTGGCGGGCTTTTCACCGGTATGCCTGCCTGCCGCATCGGTGACAGTTTTTGGCAAGCGGGCTTTGGCAGGCGTTGTTGCAACCTTGCCTCCTCATTTGCAAACCAAAGAAGATTCCAAAAAGGTAACACCGCTTAAGGATTTAGTGATCGATATTGGTTATTCTGCCGAAAAGGCGCGGGAATTGGTTCGTGTCGGTGATCCTATTTTGCTCCGCCAAAGCTGTGCTGAGTTGATGAATAACCGCGTATGCGGGAAAGCATTGGATAATCGCGCAGGTGTGGCGGTATTGTTGGATGTCTTAACTTCTATTCAAAAATTGCCGATCCCTGTGGATCTTTATGTTGTGTTTTCTGCCGGCGAAGAATTCAATGGATTTGGTGCGCGCCACGCGGCGTGGTTCATTGCGCCGGATGAGGCGATTGTTGTCGATGTTACCCATGGGGAATCTCCCGGTACGCCGAAGGATCAGTCGTTTCCGTTGGGGAGCGGCGCTGCCGTTGGTATTGCTCCGATCTTGTGTGGAGGAATGACAACGAAGCTTTTGAATATCGCAGACCGTTGCAGCATCCCTTGTGTTAAAGAAGTGATGACCGGAAAGACAGGGACTAATTCGGATTGCATTGCTACCAGCAGAAGCGGTGTTCCCACTGCGTTGGTTTCTTTTCCTCTGCGCTATATGCATAGCGGCTGCGAAGTGGTCGATCTGAATGATATGAAGGCGTGCTCTCGCCTGATCGGTCGCTATATCCATCAAGGAGGTGCAAACCGCCATGAATAAAGAATTAAGCTATCTCACCTCGCTATTCGGCGCTTCGGGCAGCGAAGGGGATGTCCGCCAGGCGATTTTGAATGAGATTCGTCCTTATTGCGATAAGGTGGATGTGGATCGGCTGGGGAATATCATCGCGTTTAAGCGGGGAAGTATGCCCGCTCCTTATGACCTGATGTTTTCGGCGCATATGGATGAAATCGCATTGATGGTAACACGGATCGACGGGGAAGGCTTTTTGAAGTTTTCCTGCGTTGGAGGGATTGATGCGCGAATCCTGCCCGGGAAACATGTGGTTGTGGGCAAAGAAAAAATCCACGGTGTGATCGGTGTTCTCGCTCCGCATTTTGCCAAAGATGAAGAGTCTGCTGTTAAACTTGAAGATCTTTATATTGATATTGGTGCCAAAGACAAGGAAGATGCCGAGCAAAGAATCTCCGTCGGCGCAATGGTTGGGTTTGATACCGGATACCAGGAATTCGGCGAGGGATTGGTTCGCGCAAAGGCGCTGGATGATCGCGCCGGATGCTATGTTTTGATCGAAATGATCAAAAAGGAATTGCCTTTTGATGCCACCTTCGTATTTTCGGTGATGGAAGAAATCGGCTGTGTCGGCGCAGAGGTGGCGGCATATACCGTTCGTCCGCAGTACGCTTTTGTTATCGAGGGGACAACTGCGGGAGATATTCATACGAAGAGAGATCAATCTTCGGTTTGTAAGCTTGGCAATGGACCGGTCGTTTCTTTTATGGATCATTCCGCAATTTATGATCGTGAATTATACCGCTTGGCAATGGATGCCGCCAAGGCAAATAATATTCCGATCCAAACTAAAGAAGCGGTTGCCGGCGGGAATGAGAGCGGTAAGATCCAGCAAAGTTGGAGCGGATGTAAGGTGCTGGCTATTTCGGTTCCTTGCCGATATATTCATTCCCCGGTCAGCGTGGCGTCGCTGGAAGATATCGAAAACACTCTGCGGCTGACATTGGCTATAATGAATCATCTTCTTTAAGAGGTAAAAATAATGATTAATGATATTCGTGAATTAGTTGAGATTAAAGGCGTATCGGGCAATGAGAGCGCGGTAGCGGCTTATATTAAAAATAAGATTCTCCCGTATGTCGATAAAGTATATGAGGATGCGCTGGGTAATTTGGTGGCTGTTCGCAAGGGCGAAGGGCAAAAGGTAATGCTGATGGCGCATATGGATGAAATCGGGCTGGTAGCCACCTTTGTTGATGATAGAGGCTTTGTTCGTGCCTCTTCGGTCGGATATGTCAATCCTAAAGTCACGATTGGCAGACCGATTGTTTTTGAAAACGGTGTCATGGGTGTTTTCGTTTGCGGCGATGAAGAAAAGAAAGAAATGAAACTTTCGGATTGCTATATTGATATCGGTGCATCGGATAAAAACGAAGCATTGGAGCGTATTCAAATCGGCATGACCGCATCCTTTGTCAGCGAAACCTTTGAGACAGGGAATAAGATCGTGTCTAACGCATTGGACAATCGCGTGGGCTGCTACTGCTTGATGGAACTTTTGCGGCGGTTAAAGGAAAACAGTTGCGAAGTTTATGCGGTCTTTACCGTTCAGGAAGAGGTCGGGTTACGCGGCGCGAAGGTTTCCGGCTTTGAAATTGCTCCCGATATTGCCCTTGCTTTGGATGTGACCTTGAGCGGGGACCATCCCGATGCTGAAAAGACAGCGGCATCTTTGGGAAAAGGTGCGGCGATTAAGATTCGCGACCGCTCGGCAATTTGTTCGAGAGAAATTGTCGAAGATCTGGAAAATATCGCGGTGCGAAAAGGAATAACCTTCCAGCGCGATGTTCTTTCCTCCGGCGGAACTGATATCGGCAGCGTTCAACTGTTGGGACAGGGGGTAAAGGTTGGAGGCGTCAGCGTTCCGATTCGCTACTGCCATTCCGCTGTTGAAATGGCGGATCGAAATGATATTGAAGCAGTGATTGCGTTACTGGTTGCCTACCTGGAAAAATAAGTTGCAAATATATTATAATTTTGTTATAATATTTTTTAATGTTTTGATAAGTAAGGAAGTGACATTTTGCGTTTAAAATGTTTGGACATACAAGGTTTTAAATCCTTCCCCGATAAGATCAGTATTGGGTTTGATCATGGGATCACCGCGATTGTCGGCCCCAATGGTTCGGGAAAAAGTAATGTCTCCGATGCGATTCGTTGGGTATTGGGCGAGCAATCCAATAAAAGCTTGCGCAGCACCAAGATGGAAGATGTTATCTTTTCAGGAACCGCAAAGCGTAAACCGCAAGGTTTTGCTGAAGTTAGTTTGACGATTGATAACAGCGATCATGCTTTGGGTGTGGACTATAACGAAGTAATGATCACGCGTCGTTATTATCGCAGCGGTGAGAGCGAGTATTTTATTAATAAATCTCCTGCACGTCTGCGCGATATCCATGAATTATTTATGGATACCGGTATCGGGCGGGATGGTTATTCCATCATCGGTCAGGGTACCATTGATCAAATTCTTCTGGGTAAAAGCGACGAACGTCGCTCGATGCTGGAAGAGGTTGCAGGTATCTCTAAATTCCGCTATCGCAAGAACGAAGCGGAGCGTAAGCTTGCGTCCACAGAAGAAAACTTGGTACGGTTGACCGACATTGTCGGTGAATTGGAAGAGCGGATCCCCGGCTTGGAACGCCAAGCGGAAAAGGCGCGGAAATATCTGGCAATGTATGAAGAAAAGAAAGATCTTGAAATTGCATTGTGGCTGGAAGAATTAGACCAGATCAAAGAAAATGCGCGCAAGATTGATGAGCAGCATTCCATTGCCAAGGGTCAGCTGGATGATTTGACCATCGAAGTGGATAATATCGAGCAAGAGATTAACCAATTGTTTGAAGAAAATATCCGCATCAATACAGAGATCGATCGCATACATCAGCAACAAAAGTCTTGGGAAGAGCAGCTCGGTGGTATCGGCTCGCAAAAAGCGGTTCTGGAAAGTCAGGCTGAATTTGAGCAAGGTACCATTGAGCGGTTGGAGCAAGAATTAACTTCGGTCGGTTCGCGGAAGGAAGAGGCAGAGTCTAAGATCCTTGAATATAATCAAGCGATTGAGGAAAAGACCGCAGCGATCCAAACGATCGAAGAGCAGATTACTGCTATTTTGAATACCATTCAAGAAATTACCGCCAAAGGGGAAGAGCAACAGCAAAAGGCAGCTGCCTTGCAGCAATCGTTGCTTACAAATAGCGGAGAGAGAAACCAACTTCAAATGGAAATGATTTCGGTTCGCTCCGGGATTGAATCCTATCAGGGAAGATTGGCGGATTTGGACGAAGCGAAAGCAGGGCAGGCAGAGCAGATCCAAGCAGTCGAAAGCGAACTTTCTGATTTGAATCGTCAGATCAAGGAAAAGGGCGAGGAAAAAGAAAGCGAGCAGAATGCCTTGGCTGGCTTGCGTAAGATGCTTGAGATCAAAGAGCGCGCATATAATGAGGCTTCGGAAACCGAGCAAAAATGCGCGATGGAGCGTAATGCGCTGGAGCAACGCAGCCGCATTCTTGCTGAAATGGAAAAACATCTGGAAGGTTTTGGCGGCGCTGTAAAGCAGGTCTTGGAGCAAAACCGTCGCGGTGTGTTGCAGGGGATCATCGGTCCTGTTTCCAAGTTGATTAAGGTCGATGAAGAGTACTTGGTTGCCGTTGAAACTGCCTTGGGCGCAGCGATCCAGAATATCGTTACTAAAGATAATATTGCTGCCAAAAATGCAATGCTTTGGTTGAAGCGTCAAAAAGGCGGACGGGCGACCTTCCTGCCGCTCAACAGCATCACGCCGAAGGGAATCAAAGAAGACTATTCCAAATCCATCGGATTTGTTGGTGTGGCAGCTGAATTGGTTGAGGTAGATCCCGCCAACCGCAAAGCGATCGAGTTTTTGCTTGGCAGAACCCTGGTCTGCGAAACCATTGATCATGCGATGGCATTGGCTAAAACAATCCAAAATCGGTATAAGATTGTCACATTGGATGGTCAGGTAATTAATGCCGGCGGCTCGATGACCGGCGGTAGCGCGGCGAAGAGTGGTGGATTGCTCTCTCGTGGCATCGAATTGGAAAAAATCGAAAAAGAACTTGCTGAAAAGAGCAAGGTCTATGAAGAGTGCGAGAAGCGGTTGGAAAGTGCCACCCGCGAAAAGAATACATTAGAAGCGCGTCTTACCGCATCTCAGGATGCCATCCATCTGTTGGATGAAGAACTGCAAAGAATTCATGGTCTTTGCGAAAGCAAGGAAGTGGTTTTGGCTTCGTATAAAGAACTGAATGACGGTTATGACCGTGAAGCGCAGACCATTCATGATGCAATAGCAACGTCCGAAGAACGCTGCAAAGCATTGGAAGAACGCCACAATGCGTTGGAGAAAGCCGCCGCCGCCTTACAGGATGAATTGACATCGTTGCAGGGATTGAGTTCTGAAGACCAGCAGAAGATGGCGGATCTCAAGCAAAAATCTGCGGATTATGAAATGGATAAGATTGGCTTGTTTAAGGAGATCGAGGGTATTCGTTCTCTGATCGGTCAATTGGAAAACCAGCTGAGCATGATCGGCAAAGAGGCGGAAGAAAAGAATGCTCAAATTGCGGCATCCCGCTTGAGAATAGAAGAAGCCAAAGCGGCAGCAGAGGCGCTGGACCACCAATCCAAGGAACTGCGTGATCTGCAAAGCGATGGCGAAAATCGCACACGCGAACTTGCACAGTTGCGTCAGGATCAGGAGCAACGCCAGACTACATATCGTACGGAGCAAAAAGAAAAGAGCGCAGCGAAAGAAAAACTGATTCAGGAAGTGGAACGGTTGGATAATAAAATCGCGGGCATTTCCGATCAATCAGATCGCATAATCGCTCAACTTCTGGATATGTATGAATTGACGGTTACCGAAGCAAAGGCAGTGGCCAAGCCGCTGGAAGACCGAGTCGAAGCCAAAAAGAGAGTGCATTCTCTTAAAGGAAGCATCAAGGCTTTGGGTAGCGTAAATATTGAATCTATTGAAGAGTATAACGCCGTAAAAGAGCGGTATGACTTCATGAATGGGCAGGTTCAAGACTTGATCCAATCCAAGGCGGAATTGGAGAAGATTATTCGCGAACTGCTCAGCCAGATGAAGGATATCTTCAGCGAAAAATTCAATTTGTTGAACAGCGAATTCCAGAAGATATTTGCAGAACTCTTTGGCGGCGGTACAGCAAAACTCGTGTTGAGCGATCCGGAAGATGTGCTCAATTGCGATATCGATGTCAAAGCCGCTCCGCCGGGCAAAATCATCAAAAATCTGGTTTCCCTTTCGGGTGGTGAACGTGCGTTTACCGCAATTTGCTTGTATTTTGCCATTTTGAAGGTTCGTCCCACTCCGTTCTGCGTGGTCGACGAAATTGAAGCGGCGCTGGATGATGTCAACGTTACCCGCTTTGCCAATTATCTGCGTCATTATTGCGAAAAAACCCAGTTTGTTTGTATCACTCACCGTCGGGGAACGATGGAAGAAGCCGACGTCCTTTATGGTGTAACGATGCCGGAACAGGGTATTTCCAAGCTGCTGACGATCAATGTCAATGAGATCGCAGAGCAAATGAAGATTTAGGAGCAAAAGGAATGGGCTTTTTTGAAAAATTAAAGCAAGGCCTTGCCAAAACTTCGAAGAACATTTCTTCCAAGATCGATTCGGTGTTGGCTGCATTCGGAAAGATTGATGAAGAGCTTTTTGAGGAATTGGAAGAGGCATTAATTACTGCAGATATCGGTGTGGATACCACGCTGAAGATCATCGATACTTTGCGCAAGGATGTTCGGCAAGGGCGTATCACCCAGCCGGAAGAAATCCGCAACCGTTTGGTAGAGATCATTGGAGCGATGATGGAAGAAGATGTTGAGCCAATGCGGCTGGAGACCAAACCCTCGGTGATTTTGATGATCGGTGTCAACGGTGTTGGCAAAACAACAACGGCGGCGAAACTTGCAAAAATCTATAAAGATCAAGGGCGCAAGGTGATTTTTGGCGCTGCCGATACCTTCCGCGCTGCTGCCGCGGAGCAATTGGCTGAATGGGCAAATCGTGCTGGCGTTGATATTATCAAAAGCCAGCAGGGCGCGGATCCTGCAGCGGTAGTGTTTGATACCATTTCTGCAGCCAAAGCCCGAGGCTGTGACCTGATTATCTGCGATACCGCAGGTCGCCTTCATAATAAGGTGAATCTGATGAACGAACTCGCTAAGATTCAAAAGGTGATTGCTACCCAATTGCCCGATGCCGATACCGAAGTTTTCTTGGTATTGGATGCCACCACCGGTCAGAATGCGATGAACCAGGCGGTGGAATTCAAAAAGGTTACCGAACTGACCGGTGTTGCGCTGACCAAATTGGATGGTACCGCCAAGGGTGGTATGGCCATTCCGCTGAAGGTGGAGTTGGGGTTACCGATCCGCTTTGTCGGTGTTGGCGAGCAGATGGACGATTTGCAACAGTTTAATGGGCAAGATTTTGCCAAAGCATTATTTTGAGGTTATATAAATGAGATTTGACGGACGAAAAGAAAACCAAATCCGACCGATCGAAGTGATCAAGGATTTTACAATGCATGCCGAAGGCAGCGTTCTTTATTGCCAAGGAAATACCAAGGTGATTTGCACCGCAACGGTGGAAGAGAGCGTACCGCCTTATCTTCTCGGAACAGGGAAGGGTTGGGTCACAGCGGAGTATTCAATGCTTCCCCGCGCCACATCTACGCGCAATAAGCGGGATATCAGCAAACTCAAGCAAGCCCCGAGAAGCACCGAAATTCAGCGACTGATCGGCAGAGCCTTGCGCGGCGCTGTTGATTTGACCAAATTGGGTGAGCGCAGTATTGTGATCGATTGCGATGTCATTCAAGCGGATGGCGGAACTCGCTGCGCTTCTATCAGCGGCGGATTTATTGCTTTGTCGCTGGCCGTTAAGAAACTGATGGATGAAGGTTTATTGACCGAGAACCCCATCAAAAAGCAAGTGGCCGCCATCTCTGTCGGTGTGCTGAATGGCGTTTCGGTGGCGGATCTTTGCTATGCGGAAGATAGCAAGGCCGATACCGATATGAATGTCATTATGTCCTCCTTGGGTGGTTTTATTGAGATTCAAGGAACTGCCGAAGGCGAAGAGTTCAATAAAGAGCAGCTGGATGGTTTGTTGGATCTTGCTAAAGAAGGCTGCGAGCAAATTTTTGAAGCTCAAAATAAGGTGCTTGAATAATGGAAAAGAAATTTGTTATTGCAACCAATAATCCCCATAAGGTGATTGAATTCAAGCGAATTTTAGAGCCGATGGGAATTGCTTGCGTATCCCAAAAGGAAATGGGAATCGTTTGCGATGCGGAAGAAACAGGGAAGACCTTTGGCGAAAACGCTTATATTAAAGCCAAAGCGGTCTATGACCTTTGCGGTCTGCCTTCGGTGGCGGATGACAGCGGCATCTGTGTGGATGCTCTGGGCGGGGAGCCCGGGATCTATTCCGCTCGTTATGGCGGCGAAGGATTGAACGATCCGGATCGGATGTTTCTTTTGCTGAAAAATATGGAGAATCAAGAAAATCGCGCTGCTCATTTTACCAGCGCCATCTGCTGCGTGATGGGTGATGGAACAGTAATTGAAGCGGAAGGCTATATCTATGGTCAACTGACCAAAGAACCGCGCGGAGAGCGCGGCTTTGGCTATGATCCTATCTTTTTGCCGGACGGATATCAATTAACTACCGCCGAGATGGAAAGCGATGCCAAGAATGCCATCAGCCATCGCGGAAATGCGCTACGGATTTTTGCTGAAAAATTAAAGGAGTTTTATGATGCTGACAAGTAAGCAACGCGCAAAGCTGCGCAGCCTTGCCTCTAAGGAAGATACCGTCTTCCAAATGGGCAAGGAAGGAATTACCGAAAACTTTATCAAAGCAGTAGATGCTGCCCTCGCTGCCAGAGAATTGATTAAATTCAAGGTGCTGGAAAGCGCGATGGTGGATCGGCGTGCTGCGGCAGAAGAGGTCGCAGAAGCCACCAATAGTATTGTTGTTACAGTAATCGGAACAAAGATTGTTTTGTATCGCCCTGCCAATCCGCCGGTAATTAAGCTATAAAATGGGCAACCTATTAATATTCGGCGGAACCTTCGATCCGCCTCATAAGGGGCATCTGCATCTGCTGCAGAAAGCGACCGAGCAGGTGCAATGCGATAAGGTGCTTTTGATCCCTGCCTATCAGCCGCCCCATAAGGAGCATCATCCTGCTCTTTCTTTTGAAAATAGGGTGGAGGTGCTGAAAGCTTGGTTTAAAGATATTCCAAACTTGGAAATTCTGGATATTGAGCAAAAGCGCGGTGGCAAAAGTTTCACATTTGAAACGGTGGACGACCTGCAAAGCCGATATCCTGAGGATTTGCTCCATCTGCTGATCGGAACCGATATGTTTCTCTCTTTTGAAGAGTGGCGATGCTTTGAGCATCTGCTGGAAACAGTGGTTTTGGTGGTGGGTTCCAGAGAAGTCGGTGATCGGGCTGCCTTGGAAAATCAGAAAGAACACTTAATTAGTAATTATAAGTGTAAAGGGATTATCCTTTGCAATATGGAACCGCTGGTTTTTGCTTCCAGTTCCCTGCGTTCGTTGGGGAAAGGGCTGGCAGAACAAATTTTGGAATATATCAATAAAAACTTAGATTCCAAGCGGGTTCGGCATACTTTATTGGTTGCCGATTATGCGCGAAATCTGGCGGAAATCCATGGCATTGATCCCGAAAAAGCATATCTCGCGGCATTGCTGCACGATTGCACCAAATGTCGATCGGAGCAATGGCATATGGATTATGCGAAGGCTCAAGGGATTCCACTGACTGAAGATGATCTTGCTTGCCCGCAGATTCTGCATCAGATTACTGCACCGATTTTTGCAGCAGAAACCTTTGGGGTTGATGATAAAGAGATTCTTTCCGCCGTCGGATGCCATACCACAGGGAAGGCGGATATGAGCCCATTGGATCGATTGATCTTTTTTGCCGATGGTTGCGAGCCTTCTCGCGCTTATTCCGGTGTGGAAGAATTGAGAAAAATTGCCGAGCAGGATTTGAATTTGGCAACATTGCGATTGTTGGAACGAACAATCGATTATATAAATGTTAAAAACGCGCATCTGCATCCGCAAACGCTGATTGCAAAGCGCGAGATATCAAAGGAGTTAAATCAGAATGGATGAAGCAGTAAAAATTGCGGTTCAGGCTCTCGATAGCCGAAAAGCAACCGATATTGAAGTTCTCCACGTTGGAAGTATTACGGTTATGGCAGATTATTTTGTCATCTGCTCCGGTTCTTCCAGCACCCAGATTCGCACTTTGGGTGATGAGGTTGAATTTCAGTTGAAAGAGCAGTTGGATCTTTCGCCGATCCATCGGGAAGGGCAAGCCTCTTCCAACTGGATCTTATTGGACTATGGGTTTATGATCGTTCACGTTTTTCATCGCGAGGCGCGTGAATTTTATAAATTAGAGCATCTATGGGCAGATGCAGAGCGCACCGATATTGAAACCTTGATCGATAAAAATGAGGGGGAATAAGAAATGAAATACGATTATAGTGCTATTGAGAAAAAATGGCAGAAATATTGGGATGAGAATGAAAGCTATAAGGTAGAGATCGACCATAATAAGCCGAAATTCTTTGCATTGGTAGAATTCCCTTATCCTTCGGGTCAGGGTTTGCACGTTGGTCATCCCCGTTCCTATACAGCGCTGGATATTGTATCCCGCAAAAAGAGAATGGATGGGTATAACGTTCTTTACCCGATGGGTTGGGATGCTTTCGGCTTGCCCACCGAAAACTTTGCTATTAAGAACAAGATCCATCCTGCCATCGTTACCGAAAATAATATCGCTCGCTTCAAGAGCCAGCTGAAATCGTTGGGCCTTTCCTTTGATTGGAGCCGCGAGATCAATACCACCGACCCCGATTACTATAAGTGGACTCAGTGGATCTTTTTGCAACTCTTTAAAAAGGGTCTTGCTTATAAGAAGGAAATGAACGTCAACTGGTGTACCGGCTGTAAGGTCGTTTTGGCGAATGAAGAAGTGGTCAATGGTGTCTGCGAACGTTGCGCCAGCCCCGTTGTTCATAAGGTGAAGAGCCAATGGATGCTCAAGATCACCGAATATGCCGAAAAACTCATCAACGGATTGGAGGATGTTGATTTTATCGACCGCGTTAAAACCCAGCAGTTGAACTGGATCGGTAAGTCCACCGGCGCCACTGTTCGTTTCGGCACCACCGTTGGGGAGGAGTTGGAGGTTTATACTACCCGCCCCGACACTCTGTTCGGCGCTACTTATATGGTTATTGCTCCCGAGCATCCCATGATCGATGCCAATAAGGATAAAATTGCAAACTATGAGGATGTAATTGCTTATCGCAATGCAGCTGCTGCCAAGAGCGATTTTGAAAGAACCGAGCTGGTAAAAGAAAAGACCGGTGTTCGTTTGGATGGCATCTGCGGTATTAATCCGGTCAACGATAAGGAAATCCCCATCTTTGTATCCGATTATGTTTTGATGTCCTATGGTACCGGCGCGATTATGGCAGTTCCTGCTCATGATACCCGCGACTATGAGTTTGCCAAGGTATTCGATCTGCCCATCATTCAGGTGGTCGCAGGCGGCGATATTTCCGAAGAAGCCTTCACCGATGTTGCGACCGGCATTATGGAAAACAGCGGATTTTTGAACGGTCTTTCGGTGGAAGAAGCCAAAAAGGCAATCATCGAATTCTTGCAAAAAGAAGGCAAGGGCGAACCCAAGACCAATTATAAGCTGCGCGACTGGGTATTCTCTCGCCAGCGTTATTGGGGTGAACCAATTCCCATCGTTCATTGCGAAAAGTGCGGTCCTGTAGCCATTCCCGAAGAGCAGCTGCCTTTGCTGCTGCCTGATGTCGAAAGCTATGAGCCTACCGATAACGGCGAAAGCCCCTTGGCAACGATGGATAGCTTTGTAAACACCACCTGCCCCTGCTGTGGCGCACCTGCCAAGCGGGAAACTGACACGATGCCTCAATGGGCGGGTTCTTCTTGGTATTTCTTGCGCTATATGGATCCCCAAAACAATGATGCTTTGGCATCGGAAGAAGCATTGGAATATTGGGGACCGGTCGATTGGTACAACGGCGGTATGGAGCATACCACGCTGCACTTACTGTATAGCCGTTTCTGGCATAAGTTCCTTTACGATATTGGCGTTGTCAAGACCGCAGAGCCTTATGCAAAGCGTACTTCCCATGGTATGATTTTGGGCGAAGGCGGCGAAAAGATGAGTAAATCCCGCGGCAATGTGGTCAACCCCGATGATATTGTTCGCGATTACGGTGCAGATACTCTGCGTACCTATGAAATGTTCATTGGCGACTTTGAAAAGAGCGCTCCTTGGAATACCGCCAGCATTAAAGGCTGCAAGCGTTTCTTGGAAAAGACCTATAATTTGCTGGATATTCTGGTGGACGGCGATGAGATCTCTAAGGATTTGGAGCGTTCCTTCCATCTCACCATCAAAAAGGTCGGTGACGATATCGAGCATCTCAAGATGAACACCGCTCTGGCGGCGTTGATGAGCCTGATCAATGAGATCAGCGCCAAGGGTTCCATCAACCGCAAAGAACTGGAGATCTTTATCAAGATGGTTTATCCCTTCGCGCCCCACTTGGGCGAAGAAATGTGGGCAACTGCAGGCTTTGAAGGGGATATGACTTACGCTGCTTGGCCGCAATACGATGAAGCCAAGACCAAGGCATCGGAAGTAGAGATCGCTGTTCAGGTTCTGGGCAAGATCAAAGGCCGCGTTACAATCCCTGCCGAAGCAGAGCAGGAGGCAGTTCTCGAAATCGTTCGTGCCGATGAAAAGATCGGCGGGTTGCTGGAAGGCAAGAGCATCGTTAAGGTGATCTATGTCAAAGGCAAACTGATCAATTTGATCATTAAATAATTTAAGAAAGGTCCGTTCTCAACCGAGAACGGACCTTTTTATATAGATTTATAATAAAATACTTGACAATTTGATCATAAGTGTGCTAATATATTTTAGCAATTTATTTGCGGGTGTAGCACATCGGCTAGTGCATCGGCCTTCCAAGCCGAGGAGGTGGGTTCGATTCCCATCACCCGCTCCATATGCGCTGATAGCTCAGCTGGATAGAGCATCTGCCTTCTAAGCAGAGGGTCAGGGGTTCGAGTCCCTTTCAGCGCGCCACGAGTAATAGAGCCAAAAGCCAAGTGTTTATGCGGGTTTGCGGCTCTTTTTCTTTTGCTTTTGGGTGGCTGAAAAAACGAGAAAAAGCCCCTAAATTGTCTATTTTTACTGTCAAGGTGTCACAAAAGTGGCACAAACCATTGAAATTCACTTTATATTTTAGTTGACAAAAAAAGGAAAGAGTGATAGACTAAAGTCAAGTTAAGGGAGTAGTCAGCACATAATGTGTGATAAAGCCAACATCCTGAGGAACATAATTCTTCTGGCTTTGTTTTTTAAAATGACGAGACTTATCTGTTTTAAAAAACAGATAAGTCTCTTTTATTTTAAATCATATTCGTGCAGACTACCTTATAGAAAATCATTGGAGGTATATTGATGAGAGAGTATTTATCAAATGTTCAAGATGTATTGAATGAGCAAAGCACCTCGAAAGAAGGTCTGAACTCTGCCGAAGCAGCGGCTCGGCTGGAAAAGAATGGACCGAACAAATTGGAAGAAGGCAAAAAAACGCCCTTGATTGTTCGCTTTTTGAAAGAGCTTGCGGATCCGATGATCATCATTTTGATTGCGGCAGCGGCAGTCTCGGCAATTACCGCTGTTTTTGAAGGCGGGGAATCCTTTGCTGATGTTATTATCATTTTGGCTGTGGTCTTGATTAACGCTGTTTTAGGTGTATTTCAAGAGAGCAAAGCCGAAAAAGCGATCGAAGCATTGAAGGAGATCACTGCTGCAACATCGAAAGTCTATCGCGACGGGCGGTTGGTTTCTGTTCGTAGCGAGGATTTGGTTTGCGGTGATATTATTGTTTTGGAGGCGGGCGATTCGGTTCCTGCCGATGCGCGTATCATCGAAAATGCCAGCATGAAGGTGGAAGAAGCGGCGCTGACCGGAGAATCGGTTCCGGTGGAAAAATCGACTGATACGCTTGATTTGGGCGATAAAAAGGATATTCCTTTGGGCGATCGCGTGAATATGCTTTATATGGGCAGTACGGTTGTTTATGGGCGCGGTGTTGCGGTTGTGACAGCGGTCGGCATGGATACCGAAATGGGTAAAATCGCCAATGTTCTTACCCAATCCAAAGACGACGAAACTCCGCTTCAGATTAAATTAAATCAATTAAGTAAGATTCTTAGCTTTTTGGTTTTAGGAATTTGCGCGGTTATTTTTGGAATCAATTTAATACGCGAGTATCCCAATATTGGTACGCACGTATTATTGGATACATTTTTGGTCGCGGTCAGTTTGGCGGTAGCTGCAATTCCCGAGGGTCTTGCGGCGGTGGTGACGATCGTTCTCTCGATCGGTGTTACCAATATGTCTAAGCAAAATGCGGTGATTCGTAAGTTGACAGCAGTGGAGACCTTGGGTTGTACCGAAATCATCTGCTCGGATAAAACAGGAACTCTTACTCAAAACAAGATGACGGTTGTCGAGCATACAGCAAGCGATAAAACCGCATTGGTCCTTGCTTTGGCATTATGCAGCGATGCAAAGTTTGATGCAGAAAAGCAAGATGCGATCGGGGAGCCGACCGAATGTGCATTGGTAAATGATGCGCATAAAGAGGGGCTTTTGAAAGTGGCGGAAGATTATTGCCGGATTGGCGAGGCTCCGTTTGATTCGGATCGCAAGATGATGTCGGTAGTCTGCAAAGACGTAAAGGACCAAATCATCCAATTTACCAAGGGCGCACCGGATGAAATCTTGAATCGTTGCACAACCATTTTGAAGGATGGAAAAGAAATTCCTTTGACCGATGAGTTGCGCGATGAGGTTCTTGCCAATAATAAAAATATGGCGGATCAAGCGTTGCGTGTTCTGGCGGCGGCACATCGCAGATGGGATGCTGTTCCCGCCGACTATGCGCCGGAAATGCTGGAAAACGAGCTTTGCTTTATCGGCCTTGTCGGTATGATTGATCCGATTCGTCCTGAAGTTAAAGTCGCAATCGAAAAATGTAAGAGTGCCGGAATTCGCGCGATTATGATTACCGGCGACCATAAGGATACCGCAACGGCGATTGCGCGTCAGCTGGGAATCTTAAATGAGGATCAACTCGCCATCACCGGTGCGGAATTGAATGAAATCTCTGAAGAACAATTGGCAAAGGATATTTATAAATATTCTGTTTATGCCCGCGTTCAACCGGAACATAAAGTTCGAATCGTTCGCGCTTGGAAAGCACAGAGCAAAATTGTGGCAATGACCGGCGACGGTGTTAATGATGCGCCTTCGATTAAGAGCGCCGATATTGGCGTTGGAATGGGAATTACCGGCACAGACGTCACTAAAAATGTGGCGGATATGGTGTTGGCAGACGATAATTTTGCGACCATTGTTTCCGCTGCCGAAGAAGGACGACGCATCTACGACAATATCCGCAAGGCGATCCAATTTTTGCTTTCTGCAAACCTTGCCGAAGTTCTGGCAATTTTCTTCTCGACATTGCTTGGATTTACGATCTTAAAGCCGGTTCACCTGCTTTGGATCAATTTGATTACCGATACGTTTCCTGCGCTTTCCTTGGGAACAGAGCCTGCGGAGGCGGATATTATGCAACGCAAGCCTCGCGCTACCAACGAAGGTATTTTTGCCGGCGGGCTTGGTTTTGATGTTGCCTTCCAGGGTATTATTATTACGATACTGACTTTGTTATCCTATTTTGTCGGGCATTTTATGGAAAGCGGACGTTGGGAAGTGGCGAATAGTGCCGACGGAATGACAATGGCCTTTCTCACATTATCTTTAGTGGAAATTTTCCATTCCTTTAATATGCGCTCGCGCAGAAAATCCATTTTCTCGATGCATTCGCATAATAAACTCCTTTGGGGATCGATGTTGCTCTCGTTCGTACTGACAACGGCGGTAATTTATATTCCGTTTCTTGCAGATGCATTCGGTTTTGAAGTGGTTTCCTTTGCGGAATATGTCATTGCGATTTTGATTGCGGTAACGATCATTCCGATTATGGAATTGGTGAAATTTGTGCAGCGAAAATTAAGCAAATAAAAAAAGAGCCCTCGGGCTCTTTTTTTATTTGTTTAATAATTCCATAGGGGAGGCAATGATATAATCCGCATCCTTTAATTCTTCTTCGTCGCCATACCCGAAAAGGACAGCTGCGACCTTCATATTGCAGTTTCTTGCACCCTCAATATCATAGGAACGATCGCCGACCATCAGGCATTCGGCAGCATCCAAATGGTTGGTCTCCAAAACATATTGGATTACCTCGGTTTTCTTGGTGCGGGTTTCTTGAAGAGTGCTTCCGCCGATGAAATCGAAATATTTTGCCAGATCAAAATGCTCTAAAATCGTCTTGGCAAAAGGCTCTGGTTTGCTGGTCGCAACAAATAAAGAACAACCGTCTTTTTTTAATGCGCTCAACATCTCCGGTATCATAGGGTACACTTTGTTTTCAAACATTCCTTTACTGCGGAAATATTCCCGATAATCTGCTACCAATGATTCTGCCTCTGCGCGGTTTACTGCGCAGTATTCCATAAAAGTGTCGATTAGGGGCGGGCCGATGAAGGCGTCCAAAGTTTTGTCGTCCAATATGGGGCGATTCTGCTTATTCAAAGCGTAGCGAATAGAATTCTTGATGCCCAATGCAGGGTCGGTCAAGGTGCCATCGAGATCAAATAATATGTTTTTATAGGTCATAAGTCATTCCTCCAAAAACAGTTTAACCTTTTTATACAAAAAAAGCAAGTAATAAAAAAGAGTGAATCGGTTCATAATGTTTTTATGGAATTCTTTTGTAATTTTGAAAAAAACCTGAAGGCAATTACTGCTGCGTTTGAAAAGGATGATACGCTAAAAATTAAGCGGATTAAAAATCCAAATCATCCGGAAATACCGATAGTCGCGTTGTTGTCCGGCGCAATGGTCAGCAATGATATAGCAAATCGGGATGTCATATTTCCGCTGGAAACCAATTCTTATGAGCCAACACCGGAGGGGGCGGTGGCAGGCGGGATTTCCTGCCATAATCTTGAGATTTCGTCAAAGATGGATAAGGCGATGGTGCAAATCAGCTCGGGCGATTGTGTTGTTCTGATTGGTGATTACCCGCGGTGCATTATAATCGATACGAAAGGAATGGCGCAACGTGCCAATTCGGTTCCGGAAACAGAAATTTCGTTGCTCGGCCCTCAAGATGGCTTCAACGAAAACATTATGGCGAACATCGGGCTGCTGAAAAAGCGAATTATGAACCCATCGCTAAAAAGCGAATTCATAACCATTGGAAGGCAAGCGAACAACAAGGTTGCGATTTGCTATTTGGAGGGCGTTGTTCGTTCGGAACTTGTCGAAGAAATCAAGCATCGTCTTTCAAAGGTAGATATCGATTTTATTCCGGACGGGAACACTTTGGGGGAGCTGATACGCGATTATCCCCGCGCATTATTTAAAACAATCGGAAAAACATCGCGACCGGATGTATTAGCCTCGAAAATAGCAGAAGGAAGAGTCGGAATTATATTGGATGGTTCTCCGGTTGCGCTGACGGCGCCCTATATTTTTACCGAAAGTTTTCAAAGTCCCGATGACTATTATCAAAGCTTTTTATACGCAAATATCGGCCGTATTTTGAGAATTCTCGGATTTTTGATTTCGGTATTTTTACCCGGCATTTATATCGCTGTGGTTAATTTTAATCCAGGAGTATTACCGCCGCATTGGCTTTATACGATTATGGCATCTTCCCAAGGGGTACCGATCAAGACCATAACAGAAATGCTATTATTGTTCCTTGCATTTGAGATTCTGCGGGAAACAGGTTCCCGAATGCCGTCGGGATTGGGGTTGGCGCTCAATGTGGTCGGTGCGGTGATTTTGGGGGATGCGGCAGTAAACAGCAATATCGTGTCAACGCCGATGGTCATAATCGTTGCCTTTTCCGGTGTGACCGGATTGATGGTCAAGGATGTTAAGGGTCCGGTCTTTTATTTGAGAATTGCATCCATCCTTGCGGGCGCGATTTTTGGGTTGCCGGGGATTGCTGCTTCTTCGGTGGTTATGCTGTTGCATCTTTCGTCCATCGATTCTCTTGGTGTTCCTTATTTATACACGCTGGGAAAAAGAAGTGGGAGGCAAGATACGTTGTTTCGCGTTCCGTATTGGAAAATGTTGTGGCGGCAAAGGGCGTTTACGCATAACGAAAGGAGGCAACAATGGGAAGATTAATTCGTTATGTATGTATCGTCTTGTTTGTTTTTGCTGCAGTAATTGCATCACTTTCTTTGCCGAGGCGTGAATTAAAAACGATTGCTCAGGTGGCCGGAGTCGCGATGGATAGTAAAGATGGAAAGATACTTGCGACTTTTGAACTATTTGAACCATCGGTCGACCAACCCTATGGAAAAGAGCGCTCCACAACGACGTCGCAAGGAAAAACGCTCGACGAATGCATCGATAACGCAAGATTATCGATAGGGAAAGAACTCTATGTTGATGACATATCAATAATGATTATCGGCGAAAAAGATGTGGATTTCCTTTTGGATGAGGTTAAGCGTTACTATTGCAAATATAAGCAAGATCATATGGATCTGGCGCTGATAAGAGTAAAAAACCAAAAGGCGTCGGATGTTTTTAAAGGTAAAGGAAAAATACTTTCCACAGAAGTTGCCGAGAGTGTACGACTTTTGGGGAAAAGGTCGACAATAAAAGAACTATTCAATGGCGTTCAACCGAATGTTTATATTAAAGGGGAGGGCAATTATGAAATTATTTCGTAGTTCTCTTTTGTTGATGGGCGCTTTATCGGCATTTAGTTGGTTTTTATTGCGAAACATTTCGTTTTTGGCTTTGCTTCCGTTGATTCCATTGGGAATAGGTGTTTATTTTTTGAATCGTAGTGAGAGCAATAGGTTCATTTGGCTCAATGGAATTGCAACGATAATTTCTGCTATAATGATTTGCGCGGCAACCGCTGTTGGAATCTTTGAAGGGCGCGGGTTTATAATGCTGTTCTTTTTGATGATTGCCTGCGCGCTTCCGGCAATTAAGATTGAATCCTCCGAGTGGGCGCGAATAGCCGGATGGTGGATGAGCATTTTTTTGATTGTTTTTCTTTTTATGATGATCGCTTCTGCTTTTGGTGTGGAAAAAAGAAGTGTTTGGTTGGAGTGTGGCTCGATAAGGGATATTCTCATTTTTTATGCGCTTGCATTAGGAGAGCCAATGGCTATGGGTAAAAAGTATCGCGCAGCTCCGCTGGGGTTGGGAATTCTCTTGATACCATTTGGATTTATATCATATCTGGCATTGGGAAGGGGTGCATTTTGCGCTTCGGAATTTCCATATCTTTCAGTACTATCCGGTGTGTCGTTGGCGTCGTTTCATCACTTGGAAGGAATTTTATTATGCTTGCTGTTTGGCGCCGGAATTTTTCGCGTTGCGAACTTTTTGATCCGATGTTCAACACATTTTAAAAAAGGGCGGTAATTACTACCGCCCTTATTTATATTAAAACACTTGATTATTATATTTAAATTTAGTATAATTATTTAAATATTGCAAATTCCAAGGAGTTACTATGGCAGAAATCAATGTTTTTGAAAATAATCATACATTGCAGCAGCATCCGCTGATTGCTTCGCGCGGCATTGTTGTTATGCCCGGCGCGAATCTTTCCTTCGAGGTGGTGCGCGATTTTTCTATTGCTGCGATTAATGCGGCGGCAAAGCATGATGGTTTAATTATTATCGCTTCTCAAAAAGATTTTAGTATTGAGGAACCGAGTGCGCAAGATCTTTGCGATGTGGTTACCATTGCTAAAATTGTTCAGGTCGCTAAATTACCCGATGGGCTCATTCGTGTGGCGGTTCGCGGTTTGTTTCGCGGAGATCTTCTTAAAGTTGAGAAGAAGAACGATATGTTTTTGGGAATTGTTTATCCCCTCGCAGAAATTGAAGCAAAGGCAGAGTCGCCGGAGCGAGAGGCGTTGCTGCGCTCGTTGAAAGAGAATTATGGGGAATATATTTCTCTTTTGCCTAAAGTGAATGAAGAAGCGTCGCCGGCTGTTTTTGCCGAGCAAGATTTAGGGCGTTGCGCAGACCAGATGGTTGCCGGCAGCTTTTTTGCTCCCGAACAACGCCAAGAGATTTTAGAACAAATCGATCCTGTAAAACGCAGCGAGCTTTTGCTTGAAATTTTAGTTCGGGAAATTGAAATCCTAAAGATGGAGCAAGAAATTCATGCACGTGTTCGCGAATCCATCGAGGCAAACCAGCGGGATTATTATCTTCACGAGCAGATGCGTGTGATTCAAGATGAATTGGGCGAAGGAGAAGGCGGAGACGAAGTAAATGAGTACTTTGATAAGGTTGATGCCTTAAATGCCGCGGAAGAGATTAAAGTGAAGCTGCGCAAGGAAGTGGAGCGAATGGCAAAGATGCCGCCCCTTTCCCATGAAGGCGCGATCATACGAAGCTATCTGGATATTGTTTTGGAAGTGCCTTTTGGCATATATACCGAAGAAAACCTGAACATTAAAGAGGCACGCAAGATTTTAGAAGAGGATCATTATGGGTTGGAAGAGGTAAAGACCCGAGTTTTGGAATTTCTTGCCGTTCGCTCGCTTAATGCGGTCGGCGGTCAAATTCTTTGTTTGGTAGGCCCTCCCGGTGTCGGCAAGACTTCTATTGCGCGTAGTATTGCCACAGCGACCAATCGTAAGTTGGCGCGTGTCAGCTTGGGTGGTGTTCACGATGAGGCAGAGATCCGCGGTCATCGCAAAACATACATCGGATCGATGCCCGGGCGCATTGCTGACGCAGTGATTAAATCGGGCAGCAGCAACCCGCTGATTCTTTTGGATGAAGTGGATAAAATGTGTTCTGATCTTCGCGGCGACCCCGCCTCAGCCTTACTTGAGGTGTTGGATAGCGAGCAGAACTGCAATTATGTGGACCATTTTATCGATGTGCCTATGGATCTTTCTCAGGCATTCTTTATTATGACCGCGAATACATTAGATACCATTCCGCGCCCGCTGCTGGAACGCATGGAAGTGATTGAACTTTCCTCGTATCTGGATGAGGAAAAATATCATATCGCAAAGCAGTATTTGATTCCAAAGCAGAGAAAAACGCATGGTCTGAGTGCATCCCAAATTAAAATTACCGACGCGGCATTGCGTATTTTGATTGACGGCTATACCCGAGAATCCGGTGTGCGTGAGCTGGAGCGGGTTATCGGTAAATTGATGCGAAAAGCCGCTTTGCAAATCGTTGAAAACGGTCAAAAGAGTCTTACGGTCGGAGTCGCGCAAGTGGAATCGTTGCTGGGTGCCAAAAAATATAAGGATGAGGCGCTTTACGATTCCGATTGCTTTGGTATTGTCAACGGCTTAGCGTGGACCGCTGTTGGCGGAGAAATGCTTACGGTTGAAGTTTCTGCATTGGAAGGCAGCGGCAAATTAGAGCTGACCGGTAGCTTGGGCGATGTGATGAAAGAAAGCGCTCGAACAGCGGTTTCTTATCTGCGCAGTGTTGCCGATCGAATGAATGTCAGCTATGATTTCTATAAAAACAAAGACCTTCATATTCATTTCCCCGAAGGTGCTGTCCCGAAGGATGGTCCCAGCGCGGGGATCACGATCGCGACTGCTGTTTGCTCGGCGTTGACAGGAATCCCTGCGGATAATAAAGTGGCAATGACCGGAGAAATCACTCTGACCGGAAGAGTTCTTGCCATTGGCGGCTTGCGCGAAAAAACGATGGCCGCGTATAAGAATGGAATTAAAAAGGTCTTCATTCCTAAGGATAATGTTAAGGATTTGGAGAAGATCGATCCTGTAGTTCGAAAAGCGATTACTTTTGTTCCGGTTTCTCATGCGAACGAAGTTCTTGCTGATGTTCTCGGTCTCACTGAGAAGAAGAAAAAGACGTTTGTATGCACACCGAATAAAATTGATAACAAAGATGTGGGGAATAAGACATGGGTTTAAATCTTCAATTGGTCCAATTGAAAATTTCGGCGGTACGCCCTTCGCAATTTCAAAACGGATTGCCGGAAATATTGTTTTGCGGCAGATCGAATGTTGGAAAAAGTTCGATGATTAATTGCCTTTTGGGTAGAAAGTCCTTGGCGCGAACTTCGGAAAAGCCGGGAAAAACGGCCACGATCAATTACTATGAAATTGACCGCAAGCTTTTCTTGGTGGATCTTCCGGGGTATGGTTATGCTCGCGTTTCGCAGGCCGAAAAGGATAAATGGGCGCGGTTTATGCAAGCATACTTCAATTATGCAAGCGATAAAAAATTGGCAGTTTCTTTGGTTGATTTGCGCCATGGCCCCTCCGAAGCGGATATGGAGATGGCGGTCTTTTTAGAGCAGGCGGGGATTCCTTATTGGATTGTCGCCACCAAGGCGGATAAGCTTTCTAAAACAGCGGCCGCAGAAAATTTAGAAGCATTAAAAGAGGTTTATGCTGAGTTTCATCCGAATAAGATTTTGGCATTTTCCTCAAAAACCAAGCTCGGGCGCGAAGAATTGGTGAAGGAAATGGAACGCATTTCCGAAGGAGAAGGAAATGGAGCGATTGGCTGAATTGTTTGATGGATTTTTATTCGACTTATTATATTTGATTCCCGCTGTGGTGATTTCGCTGACAGTTCATGAATTTTCCCACGCCTGGGTGGCGGTGAAGTTGGGAGACCCAACACCGCGTTATGATAAGCGATTATCGCTAAATCCGTTGAATCATATTGATATTATCGGCTTTATTGTCATGCTGCTTGTCCATTTTGGATGGGCAAAGCCGGTACGCGTAAATCCGATGTATTTCGAAAATCCCCGTAAGGGTATGATGTATACAGCCATTGCGGGTCCAATCTCTAATTTGGCTTTATGTATCATTGCATCGCTGCTGTATTTCCTTAGCGTTGTTTTTGCCTTTCCGGCTTACTTGGTGCTGTTGTTCTATTACTTAACTTTTATGAACATTAGCTTAGCGGTGTTTAATCTGATTCCCATTGCGCCGTTGGATGGTTCGAGAATTGTCAGTTATTATTTTCCGCGTTATGCATCTTTTATGGCGCAATACGGCAACATTGTTCAGGTTGTCTTTATTGCGTTGCTTATTTTGCCAAACTACATTGCGATTGTTCCCGATATTTTCGGATGGATTATCTCGGGTGTGCAATCGATTGTGACCAACATTTTATTCCGTCTTTGGTCGTTAATATTTTGGTTTTTGATTTAAGGAGAAAGCATGGAACAATTAAAATTTTCCCTAGAGGTCTTTAGCGGACCTTTGGAGTTGCTGTTGCATCTGATTTCTAAGAATAAAGTATCGATTTATGATATTCCCATTTCGCTGATTTTAGAGCAGTATATGGAATATATCGAGGATCTGAAAAAGATGGACCTTGAAGTTTCCAGTGAGTTTATCGAAATGGCTGCTCATTTGATGCTGATCAAATCACGAATGCTTCTGCCTAAAGCGGAGAACGAAGAGGAAGATCCTCGGATGAGCCTTGCAGAGGCGTTGGCCGAATATAAACGGTATAAGGCGATTCTTGATACATTGAGAAATGATCAAAAAAATGCAGGGATCACCTATGTTCGCAAGACAGAGCAGCTGGAATTCGATAAAACGCATAAACTGAATTATGAAACGAACGTTCTTACCGAGGCATATCGAAATGTGTTGCGCAGAAGCAATCACGCATTGCCTCCGCCGTTAAAAAGTTTTGCTGGAATTGTGGGGCATCCGATTGCCAGTGTTCCTGCGCGTATTATCGGTGTGTTGCGTACATTGAAACGGAAGCTGACCTGTAGTTTCCGCAGCCTGTTTAGCGGGGTTAAAAGTCGGTCGGAAATCGTCGCAACCTTTTTGGCGGTATTGGAACTTTCAAAATCGGAGCATGTTGTTATGGAAGAAAAGGCCGACGATTTGTATTTGACCTTTAAGAAGGAGAAATAATATGGAATTGAATTATATGAGCGGCGCGGTGGAGTCCATTCTCTTCGCCAGCGGAGAACCGATTGAAAAGCGCAAGCTGGCAGAAGTGCTCGAAATTGAGGGCGAGCGATTGGAAATGATTATTGAGGAATTGCGGGAAGGATATCGCGCCGAAAACCGCGGGTTTGATATTCTCGCGCTGGATAATACATATCAAATGTGTTCCTCTCGTTATTATGGAGAAATCACCAAAAAAGCATTGGATCATCGCAGAAACACTCCGCTTTCCAATGCGGCTTTGGAAATTTTGTCCATCGTTGCATATAACCAACCGGTTACCAAAGCATATGTGGAGCAAATCCGCGGTGTGGATTGCTTTTATGGAATCAATGCTTTGGTGGAAAAAGGCTTGATTGAAGAAAAAGGTCGCTTAGACGCGCCCGGTCGCCCTTGGCTTTATGGGACAACCATGGACTTTTTGCGCTGCTTTGGGCTGAAATCTTTGGAGGATTTGCCCGAACTTCCGCGGCTGGAATTGCCCGGTGATGAAGTGGAAGGTCAGCAATCCTTTGACGATGTGCTTAGCTCGGATGAGCAAAACGTTTCTACGGAAGAATGATTATTATTGATTTATTCAGCAATTTGTGATATAATATATTGTGTAGTATCAAAAAGGAGACGAAAAGATGGAGAATAAAGTGGATTCTGTTTTGAACGGCGCTTTGGATGGAATAAAGAAACTTGTTGATGTCGATACAGTAATCGGCGATCCGATTAAAGTGAACGAGGAATTGACATTGATTCCCATTTCTAAGGTAACTTGTGGGTTTGCCGGTGGCGGAAGCGGCTTTGGTTCGGATCCTCAAAATGAGCATTTTGGGGGTGGAGCAGGCGGTTGCATTAAAGTCAATCCGGTTTGTTTCCTTGTCGTTAAGAACGATAATGTTCGTATGCTGCCGATCTCGGATTCGATGAATGGCTTGGATAAATTGGTGGATCTCCTGCCGGAGATTACCGATAAGATTGTCGGATTAATCAATACAAATAAAGAGACGGAAGTTTAATTCAGTTCTAAATAAAAATCACCTGCCATATATTGAGGCGGGTGATTTTATTTTGAAAAAAACAGTTTCATTCTTGTTGATATTTGCGGTGCTTTTCTCTGTTCCGTTTTCGTCCGAAGCGGGAACGGGAGCATTTTTAGTTATGGATGGCCGCACGCAAACGGTTTTGGAAGAAAGTAACGGCGAGCTCCCCTTACCAATGGCCAGTACGACTAAAATCATGACCGCTCTGCTTGTTCTTGAGCAAGTTGACCCGAAGGCGATTGTCGAAATTCCTCAAGAAGCAGTTGGGGTGGAAGGTACGTCGCTTTATATTAAAAAAGGTGATAAATATACGGTGAATGAATTGCTATACGGTTTGATGCTTCAATCTGCAAATGATTGCGCCGAGGCATTGGCTTGGTATGTGGGGAAAGGGGACGTTTCTTCGTTTGTTGACCAAATGAATGCAAAAGCAAAATCATTGGGGCTTAAAAATACAAAGTTTGCCAATCCAAGCGGATTGCCGGATAAAGAACACTATACGACGGCAAAAGAATTAGCATTAATAATGTTCTATGCGATGAAAAATCAAAACTTTCGAAAAATAACGGCGACAACGCAATACAAAATTCACGGCAAGACTATTATCAACCATAATAAACTCTTGAAATTATATCCGGATTGTATTGGAGGAAAGACCGGGTATACTATGGCGGCGGGTCGATGCTTGGTCAGTGTGGCCGAACGCCGAGGGGTTTCGTTGATTTGCATCACATTAGGTATTCGCGATGATTGGAATATTCATACCAACGCATATGAAAAATGGTTTGAAAAAACAAAAGATGTAACGATTGATGAAGTGGGGGATTTTTCGGTTCGACTTCGTGTTGCGGGCGGAGGAGAGGTGATTGCCGCAAATTGTAATAAAGTTTCTGCGAGACTTTTTGACTCCGGTGAAAACATAATAAAAAAGGTTAAGGCGAGCGGTTTTATATATGGAAATAAAGATGCCGGCGACGTTGTCGGAACGGTGGAATATTGGTATGGTCCGTGCAAAATCAGCGAAAGTCCGTTAGTCTTGGAGCAATCAATAGAGGCTCCGGTGAAAAAAGAACTCTTTATTACCGGAATTATTCGTTTTTTTCGACGATTATTATTGAAAAAAGAGTGAAAAAGAGGTACAATATAAAAAAACATTGAAAAGAGAGAAAAATGAACGAACGTACAATTAGAATTCAAAAATACATCGCCGATTGCGGCTATTGCTCGCGCAGGGCGGCAGAAAAGCTGATGGAAGAAGGCAGGGTCACATTGAATGGTTATCCTGTCCGGTTAGGTGATAAAACCGACGGTGCGCGCGATTTGGTGCGTATCGATGGCAAAGTGGTAAAACCGGCGACCAGAAATAAAGTAACATTGATGCTTTATAAGCCGCGCGGTTGTGTGACCACTATGAGCGACGAGCAGGGGAGAAAGTGTGTCGCCGATTTGATCGCGAAGGAACGCATTCGGTTATATCCTGTGGGTCGGCTGGATAAAGACAGCGAAGGGTTGCTGTTGCTTACAAACGATGGCGATCTTGCAAATAAGTTGACCCATCCCGCTAACCACATTCCCAAGACCTATCGCGTCATTGTCAAAGGCGCATTGAATCGCGAGCATATTAAATCCTTTGAGAATGGCATTTATATTGCTGAAGATGATTATACAACGCGCTCTGCGGAACTTGAAATTTTGGAAATGAAAAGCGATCGCACCGTTTTTTATCTTACTCTTTATGAAGGAAAGAACCGCGAAATCCGAAAAATGTGTGAAGCGTTGGGGCTGGAAGTCTTGCGGCTGAAAAGAGATAAAATTGCGAATCTATCGATCGGAACATTGCGGTCGGGTCAATATAGAGCATTGACGCAAAAAGAAATTAGCTATCTTTATAGTTTATAAGGGGTATGTATGAAAAAACGGATTGTTTTACCTTTGTTAATGGTATGTGTTCTTCTGCTCTTTTCTTCTTGTTCGTTGCCGATTATCGGTGATTTTTTTGAGAATGATAAGAGCCTTGGGAAAACAAATAATACCGCGGTTACAATTTCCGAGGCAATGACCGATTATTTGGTTAAGAAAAACAAAGAAAACTACTTGCTGCACGGGATTGAATTGACATTAAACAGCGATAGTAACGGCGTGGTTAAACTGTATTATTCGTCTGCCCCTGCCGGTCAGGCGGAATATTCGGATATTTACATCGCTGAAATCAATTCCAAAACAGGATATATTGAGCGATTCGATAAAGCGGTTTATTCCAAAGATGGGATCGATCCTTATCGACTGGTCAAAACGACGGATGCTTTTGACGGAGCATCGATTGCGGTAGACAGTGGAAAGGCAATGTCGAGCGGAGTGCGTGCATTCAGCGGAGAGGCGGAATTTCATTATGATTATGTTTCGATGTCGTTGACGGCAGCTGATGGAATAGAGAAATATTCCATTCAATTTATTTCAATGCTGAATGATAAAATATATAGTTGCGATGTAGACGCGGTCAGCGGGACGATTTTATCGACTTCAATCGAACCTTTAAAATAAGAGGAATGATATGGGAAAAAGAGTATTAGCTTTATTTTTAATTGTAATTTTATTACTTTTAAATGCTTGCAGCTTGAAAGTTCAGAACGACACGATTTATATACCGAGGGAAAAAGTGATGTCGGCTGAAATTCAAAAGGAATACAAGGAAGAAGGAAAAGATCCTTATTATTGCAAGAAGGATCTTACATCATCCTCTGATTTGGATAAAATTTGCTCGATGATTCGAGACCTTCCTGCCAAAAAAGCCTCTTCTGAACACCCAAATCCTATTGAGGAAGCAAAAATCATTGTTATTTTACATGGTCAAAAAGACCATCGTTTAATTCTGAACGAAAAAATGGCATTTTACGATCAGGTGGCATATGAATATACCGATAAGGATACATTTAATCGTTTTTTGAAGTTTTATGATGGAATCGACTGTGATGAGTCAAAAACAGAACCAAGTTATTATTGATATGTGAAAGTCTTATACATTGGTATAAGACTTTTTGCATAGAATAGGGCATATGAGTATAAAAGGAGGAGAATATGAAAAGAATACTGCTGTTTGTTTTTATCTTTTTCTTTGTATTTGTCAATGCCCTTTCTTTTGTTGGGTGCAGTTCCGCTTCGGAACGCGCAACTTTTGAGACGCGTGCGTGCTGGGTCTCCAGCGTTGGAAATTTAGATTTCCCCTCGAAAATGGGAATGTCTGCGGCAAATCTGCGCAAAGAAATTGATGATATTGTAATTAATTGCAAAAACATTGGCTTAAATACAATCTTTTTTCAGGTTCGGCCCAATGGGGATGCGTTGTATCGATCCGAGATTTTTCCTTGGAGTAAATATTTATCCGGCAAACAAGGAGTGGCCCCCGATCAAGCATTTGATCCGTTGAGTTATTTTATTGAAAAAGCACATAAAAATAATATTGAATTACATGCATGGATCAATCCATACCGAATCGGGACAGGGAAAAATATAGCCCCCACACTATCGAGCAATAACCCCGCAATTCTGCACCCTGAATATACCATTCAATCTGCTACAGGCCTGTACTATAACCCCGGCCTTCCCGAGGTGCGTTCATTAATATTGGATGGAATCGATGAGTTGATAAGCAACTACGATGTGGATGGAATTCATTTTGATGATTATTTTTATCCATACGATCTGAACGGCTTTGATGATTCGGAAACCTATAAAAAGTATGGGGATGGTCGTTCTTTGGCGGATTTCAGGCGAGAGTCTGTGGATGAGCTTGTTCGACTGGCGTATAATTTAATCAAATCCAAAGATCCCGATAAAGAATTCGGTATCAGCCCTTTTGGAATCTGGGCCAACAAATCCACCAATTCTTTGGGAAGCAATACGCGCGGAATGAGTTCTTATGCCGCAATTTTTTCCGATAGTAAAAAGTGGGTGGAAAAAGGATGGCTGGATTATATTTGCCCGCAAGTATATTGGACCTTTGACCATGAAAAAGCACCGTATGCAGAAATTGTCGATTGGTGGGAATCGGTATGTAAAAAAACCGATGTGAAATTATATATCGGTATGGCAGCGTATAAGGTCAATACGGATGAGGTGGGGTGGAAAGACCCCAATCAAATTCGGCGACAATTACAATATGCAGCGAATAAATCGAGCTATGCAGGGCATTGCTTTTTTCGATATGGCGTTTTAATGGAAAATCCGCTCGGTGTTACCAATACCATTAAAAAATATTATAAAGAAAATCCAAATAATTCCTCCAAGCCGCAGGAAATTGACCCCTTGTTTGTTCAACATAATACTTCATTGGCGATTCATACGCCTCAAAATAATACCAAAGTGCAATCATCGCATATCTCCATTTCAGGCACAACTTCTGCAGGGCAGAAGGTCACTGTGAATGGGGTTTCAGCGATTGTCAGCGATCGGGGATATTTTTCGGCGTATGTACCCTTGAAAATCGGGGAAAACAAAATTATCGCTCGCTCGGGCGGTAAAGAAAAAGTAATCAGCGTTGTTCGTACCGCGCCGAAAAAATCGAATATGATTCTTGATGTGGATTCATTTTATCCGAATAGTAATCTGGTTCATAACAGCGGAGATGTCGTTCGTTTCTCGGTGCAAGGAGACTCAAACTACAGCTTGATGCTGATAAATGGGATAATAAACATACCCTTTTCATATGATGCCGAGAGTGCAAAGTTCTTGGCGGAATGGACGGTACCTTCTTTATCGGCGACGGACAAGCTGGAGTTAAAGAACTTTAAGTTTATTGCAAAACGCGGTGATGAAGAAAAACAGGAGTTTTTTGTCGATTTTTCGATGTGTTTACTTTCGGATGGAACAGAACAAACTTACCGTTTGATTAAAGATACATATGTTTTTGATGATAGCGTTGGCGGTTCCCAAATGGACCATCCTCCGTTGGCGCAGGGGTGCAGGGTTTCTGCTGTTGCCGAAGAAGGAACGCGTATGTTGCTCAAAAATGGTTATTGGATCGAGAAGAGTATGGTCTCGACCGATTCTTTTGAACCCAATGGTACGAGCGATTATGATTATGAGACCGTTACCCTTCGAGCGAAAGCGCCGATCGAATATTCCGTTTTTAGCGATGCAAACGGCTTATATGTTAAAACTAATATTAGCCGAGACCTGCCATTAGCGGCAAGGTCAGAGACAATGAAATTGAATCTGGAATCGGAATATAATGAAAGCGAAACTGCTCTGCGTATTAGTTCAAAAGCGGATTTGAATATCGTTGGATATGAAATTTTGCCGAGCGAGAATGTTTTGCAAATCAAATTGAGATTGCAGTCAAATAAACTGCGCGGAAAAACCATTTTGCTGGATGCCGGTCATGGCGGGGAAGATTGCGGGGCGCTTGGTCCCGGCGGGGATGCATCGCCGACAGAGAGTGAACTGAATTTCTTACTTGCCCGATATTTGAAAAGAGAATTGGAAGAGTCGGGCGTTAATGTTTTGCTGACCAGAAAAGAGGATACCTTTCTCGAGCTGGAAGAGCGTGTGGTGATTTCCGAAAACACAGCGCCGGACCTTTTTATATCGTTGCATCATAATTCAACCGACCAAACATCAGATTTCAATGAGGTTTCGGGCGGGATGGTGCTGTATTCATCGGAACTTTCCAAACCTCTTGCTGAGCAGATTTCTCAAAATCTTTGGGCGGGAATCAGTAAAAATCCGAAAGTAAAGGTTCGCCGCCAAAGCCTGTTTGTTTGTCGGCAGACAAGATGTCCGTCCATATTAATCGAGGCGGGTTATCTGTGTAATCCGATGGAATATGAACTTATGTGTAGTGCGGATAATACAGAGAAAATTGCAAAAAATATTGTAATAGGATTGAAAAACTATTTTGCATTGGCAAACTCTTAAATTTTGTCGAAGGTCTTTTCAATACTATATTTATATGATATAATACTATATTATTTAAATATTTTAAGGAGCAACAATGGAATTTGTTCGAAAAAGTATAAACCAAGGTGTCGCCGTTAATTATGGAATAACCGATCGATTTAAAAGCAGCTATTTATCGGTGGATTTTATCCTTCCTTTAACCGCCGAGAATGCAACAGGGATGTCTTTGCTGGCAGGCGTTATGTCTCGCGGGTGCAAAGCTTTTCCCCAAATGGATATGATCAGCCGCTTTCTTGCCAAGAATTATGGGGCATCCTTATCCATCCATGCAGGAAAAGCAGGGGAGATGGAGATTTTTACGGTTTCGGCAAATTTTCTGAACGATGAGTATTCCATCGACGGCGAACCGATATACGCCAATATGCTCTCCTTTCTCGAAGAATTGATTTTTTCTCCCTTGATTACGGAGAATGGATTTTATAAAGAGATTGTCGAGCAGGAAGTGAAAAACCTTTCGGATAAAATGGCGGCTCTTTTTAACGACAAACGATTATTCTCGCTCGAACGATGCAAAGCGATTATGTGTGCCGATGAGCCCTTTGGAATTAATGAGATGGGCGATGCGGAAACGCTGAAGTCTTTTAACGAAGAAACGCTGTATTCTTTTTATCAAAAAATGATCGCGGAAGCATTTGTTGTCGTTTCTTATGTGGGGAAGCAAAAGGATTTGGCAGACACTTTTCTCCAAAGATTCTGCGCACGAAAGAAACTTGACATTCAAACCGCCATCAAAAATGTCGGTGAAATTAAAGAAGTTGTTGAGCCGATGAACCTAAATCAAAGCAAGTTGAATCTTGGCTTTCGTTTGGGAGAAAATGCGGCGAAGAATGGCGCTGCCTGCCGATTGTTTAATGTGCTTTATGGCGGTAGCGCAAACTCTAAACTCTTTATGAACGTTCGTGAGCGGCTTTCTCTTTGCTATTATTGCTCTTCGTCGATTGATCGGTTTAAAAATGTTATGTTTGTTTCCAGTGGGATCGAGAGCGAAAAATATCAGCAAGCGCGCGATGAAATCGAAGCGCAGCTGCAAGCGATTGCCGGCGGAGACTTTAGCGACGAGGAGTTTGCCAATGCCAAAGCATATTTGATCGATAGCGTCCGCGGGTCCTATGATAGCAAAAGCGCTATTGCGGCGGCAATGGTTTCGCGCACATTGCGCGGCGAACAAAAGACGATGGACCAAGAAATTAAGGAAATTGCGTCTGTTACGCGCGATGAAGTTGTTTCAATCGCAAAAGAAACCAAATTGGATACTGTGTACTTTTTGAAGGGAGTTCAAACCGAAGAATGATTAAGAGCGAGACTTTTTCAAACGCAAACGGAATGGAGTATGAGAAAATAATCCTTCCGAGCGGGCTTACAATGTATTATATGTTCAAGCCCGATAATGCTAAAAAAGCAGCAATGATAGCTACAAAGTTTGGCTCAATTAATTATACTTTTAATATGCAGGATGGCCGGCAGGTGACTGTCCCAAACGGAACAGCGCATTTTTTAGAGCATAAGCTTTTTGAAGGAAAAAACGGAAATGCTTTTGATTTTTATGCGGCGACCGGAGCAAAGGCCAATGCATACACATCGAACGATAAGACTGCATATTATTTTGTCTGCAGTGATCGCTTTGAAGAGAATCTGGAAATCTTGCTATCGTTTGTGACCAATCCTTATTTGACAGAAGAAAATGTTGAAAAAGAAAAGGGGATTATTGCCCAGGAAATCAAAATGTATGAAGACGAGCCTGGGTGGCAGGGCTATTTTTCGATGGTGCAGGGGCTGTATCAAGAGCATCCGATTCGCAGAGACATCGCGGGAACGGTGGAAGATATTTATTCCTTGACTCCGGACCTTTTGATGGATTGTTATAATGCTTTTTATCATCCGAGTAATCTTATCTTTGCTGTCGTGGGAGACTTGCCTAAAGAACGCGTTTTATCCATTGTTGAGCGTCATTTCGGCGGCAATAACGACTATTCTGTGGATAAATTACCGATCCATGAACCCGATGCGGCCGGTAGTCGGTATGTTGAAAAGCAAATGTTGGTCTCGCGTCCGATTTTTCATTTGGGATTTAAAGACAACAATACTGAAATTCAAGGATATGAGCTTTCTAAAAAAGAGATGGAGACAGAAATCCTTTTAGAATATCTTTTTGGAAAATCCTCTCCGTTTTTTAAAGAGCTTTATGAGGCGGGCAAAATCAATAATGAATTTGACTGCTGGTATGATCTTTCTGATTATTTTTCCTTCTGCGTCATCAATGGCGAGAGCGATTATCCCCGCGAGGTGGAAGCGGCTGCTTGGAAGTATATTGAAAATATCAGAAATGATGGGATTGATAATGAACGATTCTTGGAAATTCGCAATGGCCTTTATGGGGCGCTTGTTATGGAAACAGAGCAATCTTATGGGATGGTCAATCGGTTGATTGGGAATTATCTGAACGGAACGGAAGCGTTTTATGCAATCAATGCGCTAAAGGATATTACTGCCGATGATTTGATTGAAAGAGCGAATTCTTTCTTTGCAAAGGAGCGGAGTTGTCTATCTGTCATCAACCCGATCAAGGAGGTAAAATAATGGATTATAATGCGGTATCTTTCCCCGGGTTTGGTATCGGTGAATTTAAAATCAATCCCACAGTGTTTTCGATCATTCCGGGGAAATTGACGATTGAGTGGTATGCTTTAATTATATGTGTCGGTCTGGTAGTGACCTATATTGTATGCGACCTGCTTTCAAATCGCTTCGATGTCAGCAAAGACGATTTGCTGGATGTATTGTTGTTCGGGTTACCTGCCGGCTTTATTGGGGCCAGAATATGGTACATATTGGGTGATTTGGAAAGCTTTGATTCCTTTCTTGAAATGGTCAGCGTTTGGAATGGCGGGCTGGCAATCTACGGAGGAATTTTCGGCGGATGCTTAGCCGGCTACTTGGTTTGCCGCTATAAAAAGGCTTCTTTTCTCAATATGTTGGATCTTTCTGCTATTGGATTCATGGTGGGGCAGATTATTGGCCGCTGGGGCAATTTCGCAAATGTCGAGGTGTTTGGCATCGAGACAGATCTGCCCTGGAGAATGGGCGTAAATATAATGAATGATGCGGGAGTTGCGCTGGGCGAATGGTCCTATGTTCATCCGTTGTTCTTATATGAATCCTTATGGAATTTGATCGGTCTATTGCTGATATTTGCATATATGGATTCGAGAAAGTTTAGGGGCGAATTGTTTTTGCTCTATACCGCATGGTATGGCATTGGTCGCGCTTGGATGGAACCGCTGAGAGATGCAACATATAATTTGCATATTTTTGGCGTTCGCATCAATATGCTGCTGGCGATTGCAATAGCAGTGCTTGCAATTGCGGCGCTCATTTTGCTTTATGTTCGAAAACCCGCGCGCTTCGTTCGCGAAAAAAAAGAAACAGAATCGGAAAAAACAGCATATGAAAAACAATTCACATATGCAGTCGATAGCGAAGAATTATCCGAGGAAGAAGGTGGGCAGGAAAATGGCTAAAATTATTGATGGAAAACTAATCGCCGCCAATATTCGCGCTGAGATTAAAGAAAAGACCGAAGCGCTGAAAAAGACAGGCGTTCAGCCCGGGTTGGCAGTGATTATTGTTGGGACGGATGCTGCATCTCAGGTTTATGTTCGTAATAAGATCAAAGCTTGCGCGGAGGTAGGCTTTTATTCTGAAAATTATGAATTGCCCCAAGAAACGACAGAAGAAGAATTATTGTCGTTGATTGATCGGCTGAATCAAGAGCCGAAAATCCACGGAATTTTGGTCCAGCTGCCATTGCCTAAGCATTTGGATGAAAAAAAGGTGATCGCAGCGATTCATCCGCAAAAAGATGTGGACGCGTTTCATGTCTCCAATGTGGGCAACATTATGCTTGGTGAATACACGTTTCTGCCCTGTACTCCTGCCGGAGTTATGAAACTGCTGGAATATAGCGGTATTGAGGTCGCTGGGAAGGATTGCGTTGTGATCGGGCGGAGCAACATTGTGGGTAAGCCGCAGGCGATGCTGATGCTTCATTCCAATGCAACGGTACAGATTTGCCATTCTAAGACAAAAGATTTGGCGAAAAAGACCGCAGCGGCCGATATCTTGATTGTTGCTATCGGGAAAGCAAAGTTTGTGACCGCAGATATGATTAAAGAGGGTGCGGTTGTCATTGATGTCGGTATGAACCGAGATGAAAACGGAAAACTTTGCGGCGATGTGGATTTTGAGTCCTGCTTCGATAAAGCGTCCCATATCACACCTGTGCCCGGCGGCGTGGGACCGATGACGATTACAATGCTGATGCAAAATACACTTGCTGCAGCAGAAAAATTTGATAATAAGGAATGATTGTATGGGTTCGGTAACAGTATTTTTGAAAAATCTAATCAACGCATGGCCTTCCATTCTTATGGGTGGTCTAATTCCGTTGCTCACACTGGGTGTGTTGTTCTTTTCTAAAAAGAGAAAAGCCACGGCATTTAAAGTGGTTCTCTATGGAATGGCGACGTTTTTTGCATCCCTTGCGATCGTTGCGGTTCTGCTGTTGACATTGGCGCAGTTTTTTATGCCTGTGATCAGCGCTTCGCAGGCTTCAAATGCAAATTCCTATATTTACACATTTGGAATTATTGTTTTACTGCTTTTTTATGGTTCTTCCGAGGCGTTAAAACAATTTAGTTTTCGCAGTGTCATTAAAACCGAAAAAGCAGAGCATGCCGGTTTGACATTTGGTTGCGGTTTTATTCTTGCACAAAACCTTTTGATCGTCGGTTTGATTTATGCAGGCGAAGTCGATACATTGCAAATGCTGGTCTTTGGCATTTTGATGATTATTAGCGGAGTGATATATCTTTTGAATTCCAATTTGTGTTATTCCTTGACCTGCGAGGGGAACTGGCAGACCGGCAGCGCCACAGCCCTTTCTTATTATCTGATTTTGGCAGTGATGTTGCTTTTTGCAAACGCCTATGTTGCATATATCGCGGTTGCCTTGGTTTTGGCGTTTAATGTAGCGGCCACCTATTATATTCGGTCTCGGCGCCCGGAGAAAGAGGGGGAGAAAAATGCTTAATGTTTTGATTTTCTATCTTCTGTCGGTCGTTCTTTTTGCGATCGGTGCCGTTGGTCTTGTAGGATTTTTCAAAAAACGCAATGTTAAACTTCGGCTCCCTTTTGTTTTCCTGGGTATAATCCTTGCGGTTTTATACTTCGTTGTTTTATTTGTTTTGTTTTTTAGTACATTTAATGCAAACAGCGATCAATATTTTTTCACCAAGACTTATGTGTTGGGAATCGGATTTTCTTATGTGTTTATCCTGTCCATCGTTCGTTGCCTGTTAATGAAAGTGGCATTCTTCAACAAAGAATATAGCGAGCAGGGCTTGTCTTTTACGCTTGGCTTTGGAACGGCGCCTGCATTGTTTATCGCGATTTATTTATTGTTGTTCTTCTTTGTTATTGCATATAATGGGCTTTTCAACGGGCCTGCGGTTTGGAATGCGGAAGGGTATTTTATCTTTGAAGATAATACTATAATCAACTTGCTTCTTCCCAAAGCGTCCGGCGCATTTTATGCGATGATCGCCTTGGTTTTCTATGCGGCTTTTACATTGATTGAAAGCTGGTTCTATAAAAAAATAAGCGAAAAACTTTATAAATGGGTTTATTTTATTTTATTCCCGATTGCGTTTGCATTGCTTGAAACGGCGATGATTTTGCCCATCCCTTATATTGATATGAATTCCTATTGGAAACTCAGTATTATTAGCGCAGTCGTTGTTGGATTAGCAATATTGCTTGTTAATCTTCTTCCGAAAGAGAAGAATCCTCTGGAATATACGAAGCAATTTGAATAGCGGCGGGAATCTCGGCTTTGAATTTTATGCCGAGATGGTTTAATTCGATTTCGTTCATCGGAACTTCCAATAGATCGTTTAATCCGGTATATTCTTCGATATACTCTGTGGCAACACCTGCGGGGATAGTATAGCCGGAAAAACTAATTGTGTCGGATATAAATTTTCCATATCCCGCTTCGTTTTCTCCAAGATGCCCTTGAATGGATACTCTTTTATTTTTAAGGGTGTTTAATATAGGGGAAAGGGCCGAAAGCTCAGGGCAAAGAGCGGATAATCGCGAAGGGTCACATAGGGTGCCACTGATGATAAACCGTCCTTCGTCCGTTCCTTCAAAAGTCATTTCGTTAATAAAACCCAATTCGGAAAGATTGGCTTCCATTAATTGAGCAAAGTCTTCATTTGTATAGAATCCGGACTGTACATTTAATGGTTCTTGCACATTTAGTTCGGGTTCCTTGGTAACGGTATCTTTAGGCGATAAGAGGAGCGCGGCTATTATGCCGAGGCCGAGCAAGATAAATGTCAATAAAAATGAACCCCATTTGATTTTAAAGTAATTAGTTCTTTTTTTCATAATTAAGCCTTTCGTTATTTATGGAGGATGTAGAAAATGAAAAGTAAAAGTATTGTAGCAATAATAATTGCAATTTTGTGTGTTGTTGTCCTTTCGTCCGGGCTGGTTTGGAGCTTATTGGATGATAAAACACCGCCGAAAGAGGATCAAGGCTCGCAGATGGATCCGCCCAATGATTCGGCGGAGAATAACGATTCCGAAACGGACCCCGAACCGGAACCGAAACCGGATCCTGAACCCGAACCGGAACCCGAACCTGAACCGGAACCCGAGCCCAAACCCGAACCGAAGCCGGACCTTGATCCGATTGAGATTGATGACCCTGAGGTTTATAAAGGGAACGCCAATGTTGCAACCTTGACAAAGGATGAAGCAACTACGATCCTAAATAATAAATTTATGGTTCTTGTTAATCGCGATCACAGACTGCCTGATGATTATAAAGGAATAGACTTGGTTTCACAGGGCGATCATCGGTTGAATAAAGTGACATTTTCCGCCTTGAATCAGTTGATTGCGGCCGGAAAAGATGCGGGCTACAATTATGTTTTGTACTCGGGATATCGCAGTTATTCACATCAATACAATAATTATTACAATAAGATTAATTATTATAAAAACAGTGGATATTCGGAAGAGGAAGCGCTTCGGTTGACCAATCAATACCATGCACCACCGGGCGCGAGCGAACATCATACCGGCTTGGCGGCTGATGTCTGCATCCCGTCTATTGTTAATAAATATGCTTGCTTACATGAAAACTATGAATATACCGACGAATACAAATGGTTTTCTGCGAACGCTCATAAATATGGCTTTATTTTAAGATACAGAAAAGGCGACGAAGATATCACAGGATATAACTTTGAACCTTGGCATTATCGTTTTGTCGGCGTGGATATCGCTACAGAAATTTATAAGAGAGATATCACATTTGAAGAATATGTTGATGAGCTTGAGAATCGTTTGAAACAATTTTAAGAAAAAAGACCGTTGCGGATTGCAACGGTCTTTTTGCATATTATTTGCGTTTTTATTTAAAATAATGTGCGAGGTGAAAAGGTCGTGTTGATTAATGTTTTTCGGTGCATTATTTTATATATTGCTGTTGTGGTATCGGTACGGATTATGGGAAAGCGTCAGCTTGGTGAATTGCAACCGTCTGAGCTTGTGGTGACTATTATGTTATCGGAGTTTGCTGCGCTGCCTCTCCAAGATCTGAATATTCCTTTAATATGGGGAATTGTCCCGATGTTTTTAATGGTCGCTTTAGAATTACTGATGTCCTTTTTTACCATGAAGTCAATGCGATTTCGTGCGATTTGCTATGGACGGCCGGTGATATTAATTTACCAGGGAAAACTGGATCAATATAATTTGCTCAGAACGCGTGTGTCGGTCGAAGATATAATGGAGGCAATGCGTAATAATGGTATTTTGGCAATAGAAGATATTCAAATGGCCGTTTTGGAAACAAACGGAACCCTTTCCATTATTCCAAAACCTGAAATATCCCCGCCGACAGCAAGGGATTTAAAAGTCTCTGTTTCTGAATCGGGAGGGATTCCTGCAATCATTATTATGGACGGAAAACCGATGCGAGAAAATATGAAACTTAAAAATGTGGACAATGAGACTTTGAATTCAATTTTGAACGGGTATCAAATAAAAAAAGAGGATGTATTTGTTCTGACAATTGATGACCAAGGAAAGACAAATTTGATTAAAAAAGATTCAAACAAAGGATAAAAATGAAAAGAACGTTTATATCATTAGCGGTGATTATTTCCTTTCTTTTGTTTATAATTGGCACAGATTTGGTTTTTATGACCACTTTTACCGATGGAATGACCAAACGATTGCAATTGATTATTGAGACAGAAAACATCGATTTGCAGAAGCAACGGGCAAAAGAACTGGATGATTACTATCAAAGCAAAGAATTTTTAGCGCACCGATTTGTTCCGACGGACCGAATTGAAGAAATTGAAACGATGATGCACAAATTGAATGCCTATATCAATGAGAAAGATGAAAATGAAATTGAGGCAACGGCGACAGAAATTCAGTCGCGAATCAATTTGTTGTATTCAACCTTTATCTATCATTGGTACCAACCGTTTGAATTTCGCATAGAATAGATTGAAATAATCCGGCGGAGGTGAATGATGAAGAAAAACCATTTTTGCAAAATGTTGTGTGTTATTGCGGCCTCGATTGCTTTGGGGATTTTGATTCAAATATTTTTGCCGGATATTTTAATCATTGCAATTTGCTGTGTCTTAGTAATTATTATGGGGATAGCAGTTGCAAAATTTACATAAGGAGTATTGTTTATGAAAGTCATCGTCTTTAAGGCACCGAAGGGTTTGCGCGGAATTTTGATGAAGCTTTTCAAAGTGAATCGTTAAAATGAACATATCGGCTTGTTTTTTTGCATAGATAATATAAAAAACAAAGGAGCCGTGGACTATGGAATGTACGCAAAGACAATCAACCGTTGCAGTGACAAAGACGTTGCATGAGGATTTTATTGAAGAAAAATGTGAATGCGATCTTTTGATACCGGATTATTTTTCGGCGGCGGAAAAAATCATTCAATGCAGCGCAACTCCGGTGATTCTGAAGAAAGAATTTGAAGGGGATCGTTTATTGCTGGAGGGAATTTGCAAGTTTGTTGTCATTTATCAAGGCGAGGATGAGGCGGGAATCAAGGTGCTCTCTGAGTCGGTAAACTTCAGCGAAAGCGTTACAGTGAAGGATTCAACACAAGATAGTTGGGTTCAAACAATAGCGCGTGTTTCCGGGGTGTCGTGCAGATTGTTGAACTCGCGAAAGGTAAACGCTCGGGCGTTTATTTCAATCGCGTTGAAGGTGAAAGACCAGTGTAATGCAGAAATCATTGAGGCAATGGATGATTGCCAAGTGGAAGCATTGTTTTGCGAAAAAAATGTTCATACGATATTGGAACATATTTCTGAAACAACAAAAGTTCAGGGCGAAATTGAGACACATACAGAAATACAGGATATTTTGAGAACCGATGGTACGGTTTGTATCAAAGACATTAAAATGATGGGGAACAAAGCGATGCTGAAAGGTGTTTTGAATTTATATGTTCTTTTTACGCCCGAGGAAGATCCTTGCAGAGTCGAACAAACCTCAACAGCCATTCCGTATACACAATTAATTGAATTTAACTCATCTGACGAAGATGCGATGATGGAGGCAATTTGCTCGATTCAAAATATCCGAAACGATGTTGAAACAGATGCAGACGGAAAGAATAAGATTATTTCTGTATCAGCGACATTGCTTGCGGAAGGAGAGGTATTTGCCGAGAAAAAGCATCTTTTTTTGACAGATGCCTATTCAACCAAGTATCCGATTGAACCAAAGTATGGAGATATCACCTTTGAATCGATGGTTGAGCAGAGCGAATGTGTCGAAACTGTTCGATTTGAAATCGGTATGGAAGGGGAAGATGCTCATATCATTCAAATGATTGGCTCGCCGATTATAAGAAAGGTGTCAGCGCAAGGAAAAACGCTGACATTAGAAGGGGTTTTGGATGTTTCTATGTTTATTCACGAAGGTGATACATATAGAAGTGCTGACAAGTCATTTCCCTTTACAATATCCAAAGAGCTTCATCGGGTCGGAGACCATATGCGATGCGAGGTTTGCCCGTGTTTGCTTGGTTTAGATTATATTTCAAGCGAAAAAAATACTGAAATTAAGGCGGATATTCAATGCCAGTTTTCGATTTTTACGAGAGAAAGCAGTAATGTAATTAAGGATTTGGCGGTCGACTATGATCATCCGCTGGAAGTCGCGCCTTCCTCTAATGTCGTGGTTTATTTTGGGGAAAAGGGAGAGCGGATTTGGGATATTGCTCGCCATTATTCGACGTCGATGACAAATATTAAAGAAATCAATGGCTTGGACGAGGATGTTCTTGAAGAGAAAAAACTGTTGCTGATCTCTAAATGAAATAAAACGCGCTTCAGAAGGACCACCCTTCGCAAGGAAGAAGCGGTTTTGAGAGCATCTTTTCCGCTCAAACACAATAAAAAACTCCCGTAATGCGTTAGCATTGCGGGAGTTTTGTTATTGCGCCTGAACAAAAAATCTGTATCTCAAAACTACTTTGTACCTTAAATTTTTGAAATTTAAGGCGCATATTTCCTTGCGAAGGGTGGCCCTAAGCGCGTTTTTTTATATTATTATTGCTATTTTAATAATATAGTGCTATAATAAATTATTATTTATAAAAGAAAGGAGATCAGAATGCGTCGTTGGAATATCAAAAAGCAAAATGAACAATTAGTGGAAACATTGTGCAGAGAATTGAATTGTACGCATTTCTTTGCTCGCATTCTGATCAATCGCGGTTTTTTAACTGTTGAAGATGCTCGGGCTTTCTTAAATACAAATCGTTCGGATTTATTGGATCCGTTTCTTTTTAAAGGGATGGACCAAGCGGTTGAACGCATCAAAAAGGCGATTCGAAATTCCGAACGAATTACAGTCTATGGCGACTATGATGTCGACGGAATTACAGCAACGGCGCTATTGTATGGTGTTTTAAAGGAACTTGGCGGTATAGTGGATTTCTTCATCCCGAGTCGGTTTACCGACGGATATGGCGTGAACGCATCGGCAATTCAATCGATAGCCGAACGGGGGACGCAGCTGATCATCACTGTCGATACCGGGATAACGGCTGTGGATGAAGTGGAAGAAGCAAAGCGCATGGGCATTGATGTGATTATTACAGATCATCATGAATGTCAAGAAAACCTTCCGCAGGTACTGGTCATTAATCCCAAATATGCCCAAAGCGGATATCCATTCCAGCATTTGGCGGGAGTGGGCGTTGTATTCAAGCTTATTTCTGCGCTGATTTCTTCCTTTGGCGGAAGTCATTTGGATATCGATAGGTTTACTCCGTTGGCAGCAATCGGAACCATTGCCGATATCATGCCTATGCATGGCGAAAATCGCTACATTGTTCAAAAAGGATTGGAGTACCTTCAAAATACCGAAAATATCGGTTTGAAAAAATTGATTGATCGTTGTATGGGCGATCGGTTGCTGGATGCATCTGCGGTAAGCTATGTGTTGGCGCCGCGCATTAACGCGGCCGGCAGAATGGGGAATGCTTCCATCGGTGTTGAGTTACTGACGACAGACGATGAGCAACGCGCAGAACAACTGGTTGAAGAACTTTGCCGAGAGAATAATCGCAGGCAAGGGATTGAAAATCGCATTCTCGAAGATGCAATCGCTATGATTGAGGAAGATGAATCGGAGCAAAAACGCAACGCTATCGTGCTATGGAAAGACGGGTGGCATAACGGCGTGGTCGGAATTGTGGCATCCCGCCTGAAGGAGCGGTATAATCGGCCGTGTATTCTGTTTTCGTTGAGCGAAGATCATGCCAAAGGTTCCGGAAGAAGCGTCAAGCCCTTTAATTTATTTAATGCGCTTGAACGTATTAAAGAGCATACCCTGAAATTTGGCGGACATGCTTATGCTTCGGGTGTTTTGGTTTCGATGGATCATTTGAATGAATTTCGCGATGCTCTTTGCAGGCAAGTTGATCTGTTTTTGGAAGAGAACGAGTTTGATAACAGCATTGAAATTGATTGTTCGTTGTTCCCCCAGGATCTTTCGGTTGAAAATATTGGTTCTTTACAGAAGTTGGCTCCCTTTGGACGGGAAAATGAATCGCCGATCTTTTGCATGAGGAATGTTCGTATTCTGGAGGCGGTTCCGACTGCAAACGGAAATCATATGCGGATAACCTTTCTTTGCGATCATTTGAAGGTGACAGCGTTTTATTTCAATGTCTCTTTGGCTGACTTTTTATATACAGCCGGAGAAACCGTCGATGTCGTTTTTGAGGCGGATATCAATGTATATAATGGGCGCAGAAGTGTCCAACTTACAGTGAGGGACATTCGTAATACCTTAAATAATTCTAACGCTGTATGGCGCGATATCGAACGAATAAATGAAATGAATGCGAATGAAAAGGATATCCCTTTGCGTGATCATACAGCGGCGGTATATCGATATTTGCAAAAAGCGGTATCTTCCGGTAGTTGTTCCTTTGATATAACCACGCTGCCGGCGCGTATTTCTCGGAAGCAACAAATCGAAATATCCAACGGCGCCGTATACTTATCGTTAATGGCTTTGGAAGAACTCGGTGTTCTGAAATTTGAAAAAGAAGGCCGAAATATTAAAAAGCTGCAGTTGAATTCTCAAATTAAAGTTGATCTTGGGGATTCCTTGATTTTAAAAAAATACAAAGAGAAGGCAGGTGAGTTGATGTGTGTTTAGAAGACAAATTGTTTGAAGATTTTTCATCATTGTTGATGAATGACAAAAAAATAGATATTGATAAGATCCGTGCAGCATATCAACGAGCCAAGTCTTGCCACGAAGGTCAACGCAGAAGCTCCGGAGAGGCTTATGTTTGCCATCCGATCGAGGTGGCAAAATTAGTGTATGAATTTGGTTTGGATACCGATTCGATTTGCGCTGCATTTTTGCACGATACGATTGAAGATACCGATCTGACCTTTGACGATGTGAAAAAAGAGTTCGGTTTGGAGTGCGCTAATCTTGTCGATGGCGTTACAAAGTTGGGTCAAATTCAATATACAACCAAAGAAGAAGCGCAGGTCGAATATCTCAGAAAGATGTTCTTGGCGATGGCTAAGGATATTCGAGTGATTTTGATTAAGCTGGCGGATCGTCTGCACAATGTGCGGACCCTTGGTGCTAGACCGCGCGAGAAGCAGTTGAACACAGCCCACGAGACATTGGAAATCTATGCGCCGCTTGCTCATCGATTGGGTATGCAGCGCGTCAAGCAGGAAATGGAAGACATTTCGGTATCGTATCTTGATCCTGATGGCTGTAAAATGATTCATGATCGATTGAAGGAGTTTGAGATCAATGGTCATGATTTTGTCGAAAATACCAAAAAGAACATTTGCGAAAAATTAAAGGCGTATGATATTCCCTTTGAACTGACATATCGTGTCAAACATACCTTCAGCATCTATCGTAAATTGTTTACGCAAAATAAAACATTTGAAGAACTGTATGACATTTATGCTTTTCGATTGATTGTGAACACCGTAAATGATTGTTATTATTTACTTGGAGTGATCCACGATCTCTATAATCCCATTCCGGGAAGATTTAAGGATTATATCTCTACTCCGAAACCCAATATGTATCAATCCCTTCATACAACCGTTATCGGAAAAGAAGGGGTGCCTTTTGAGGTGCAGATTCGTACTTGGGATATGCACAATACCGCTGAATACGGTATCGCGGCGCATTGGAAATATAAGGGCGGTGTTCAGAACAGCAAGGCATCGTTGGATGATAAATTAAAATGGGTTCGTAATATTCTTGAAACACAAGAGGATGTTTCGGACACCGAAGATTTTATCAAAGCATTAAAAATCGACTTGTTTGACGATGAGGTCTTTTTGTTTACTCCGCGCGGAGATGTTGTCAATCTGCCTGCAGGTGCAACCGTTATTGACTTTGCTTATGCGATCCATAGCGCCGTCGGTAACAAAATGGTCGGAGCCAAGGTCAACGGGAAGATTGTCGGGTTGGAATATCAGCCTCAAAATGGTGAGATTATCGAAATCCTGACAACTTCTTCTGAAACGCATGGTCCTTCGAGGGATTGGCTTAAGATTGTCAAAACCAGTGAGGCCAAGCAAAAGATTCGCCATTGGATCAAAAATGAGCGTAGGGAAGAAAACATTGAAACCGGTTGCGATGATTTGGAAAAAGCGTTGCGTCGCAGCGGTATTCGATTGCCTAAAGAAGAGCGCGATTCTATTATGCAAAATATAGCGCTTCACCTTCACTTTAATTCTGCCGATGATATGTATGCGGCGATTGGCTATGGAGGCGTGACTGTTGCTAAGGTGGAACGGCGAATTCGCGATTATTGCGATCAGCTGGAGAAAGAGAACAAACCGGTTAAGATTGTCAGCGGAAATAAACCCAAGGCACATGCGAGCGGTGTTGAGGTCGAAGGAATTGATAATTGCCTGATCAAATTTGCCAAGTGTTGCAATCCCTTGCCGGGCGATTATATTTGTGGATTTATAACCAAAGGTTACGGGGTTTCGATTCATAAAACGGATTGCCCGAATGCGCGCCGAGGGATGGGAGAAGAGCCGGATCGTTGGTTGAAAGCCACATGGGATGCCGCTGAGAGTGATAGTTTTTCGACCACGTTGGTGCTCCATGTTAATAACGGTATCGGTGTTATGGCAAATCTGACAAGGATTTTGGCGGATCTTAAGGTGAATATTCGGGGCATCTCCACAAGAGAAGAGAGCGATGATACATCGTTCATAACCATTACAATCGATGTTAAGAGTTTGGATCATCTTAATTTCATTGTTTCGCGAATTCGCAAGGATTCGAATGTTTTGGATATTCAAAGAGCAAATTTATAAACGAGGTATTTAATGAGAGCTATTTGTTCGGTAGTTAAAAATGCCACATTGAAGGTCGACGGAGAATTGATTTCTGAAATCGGACGCGGAATGGTGGTATTTTGCGGCTTTTCTTCGGAAGACACTCCCGAAAGCATTGAAAAGGCGTTGAAAAAGGTTGCGGGTCTGCGCGTTATGGAAGATGCGGAGGGCAAGCTGAACTGTTCGCTCGCCGATGTGGGCGGAGAGATGCTTTTTATTTCAAATTTTACCCTCTATGGCGATGTCCATAAAGGATTTCGCCCATCCTTTGAGAAGAGTATGAAGTTCGAACCGGCTCAAAAACTCTACGACTATGCATTGAATCGTTTAAAAGAGTTTGGTGTTCGGGTTCAAGGCGGTGTTTTTGGCGGTGATATGAAAATTCAGGCCTTGCATGATGGCCCGATTAATATCATTATCGATAGCGAGGTGCTTTGATGCTGATTCATCAAATTCAATGCGGTCGGTTGCAATCCAATGGTTACTTGATTGAAGAAGATGGCTCTGCTGTTTTAATAGATTGCGGCGGAGATGGCTCTGAAATACTCGAACTTGCAGCGGCTAAGGGGCTAAAAATCAAGGCGGTGTTGCTGACCCATGGGCATATTGACCATATTGAAGGTGCGGATCGGGTGATTGAACAATATCAATGCCCGCTCTATGTCCACGAAAACGATGTGGAGTTTCTCTATAATGCGCGTCTTAATTTATCGCCGCAGATTTATAGAATTCCCGTTGTTTTAAAATCAGCGGCAATCGCGTTTAAGGATAATGAGCGATTGAAATTTGACTCTTTGAACTTTGATGTCATTCACACACCGGGGCATACACCGGGTTCGGTGTGTTTTCGCATCGGGGAGAATCTTTTTACAGGAGACACATTGTTTTTTAATTCGGTCGGCAATGAGTTTCCGCCATATGGAAACTTTGCCCTTGAAATTGAATCTATTCGTAATCGGTTGTTTACTTTGGAAAGTGATCTTATATGTTATCCGGGGCATGGCGAATCGACAACACTTGCCTATGAAAAAATAAATAATCCATATTGTAGGGTGTAAATGGAAATTAAAATTACTGGTCATAAATTTGAATATGACGCGATTGGAATGTCGCTGCTGTTCTTTCCGGGAGAATCGGTTGTCTTTACCAAGTCTCCGCGGGGAGAATTGCGCCTTTCATCTCGATTGTTGCAGCAAGATGGAGCGTTTGTCGCCAAGGCGCGCTTTTGTCATCGAGGGAAGGTGTATACCTGCAGCAAAAGAGCCGAGGGGAACGAAACAGAGCAATTATTGGCTGCAGTTAAATATTCCATTTATCAAGTCTTTCATCGGGCGACTGAAATTTCTCCGCCATGGGGGATTCTGACAGGAATTAAGCCGACAGGGATTTATCGCAGAGTTTTGGATGAAAAGGGGTATGAAAATACAAGGAAATTCCTTTTGAATGAGTATTGTATGCAGCCCGAAAAGATCCCACTTCTGCATCAGATCTGTATGGTTATGGACGAAGTTCAAACGGATAGTAAAAAAGAAGCGAGTCTCTATGTGGCGATCCCATTTTGTCCGTCGCGGTGTTCTTATTGTTCGTTTATCAGCGTTGCGGCAGAAAAAAGCAACCGATTGATTGATTCATACCTGCAATATTTGCAAAAAGAAATCAAAGAAAAATGCGATGTCTTACATCGGGCGGGCTTAAAGCTTCGCTCGGTTTATGTCGGGGGAGGAACTCCCGGTATTTTAACTTCTTATCAAATCGATGCTTTGCTTAAAACCATCGTTGAAAATGTTGGGAACAATATCGATGAATTTACGTTTGAACTTGGTCGGCCGGATACGGTTAGCGAGGAAAAACTTGCTGTTTTAAAGAAATACGGCATCACAAGAGTTTGCATCAATACGCAAACAACCAATAATGAGATTCTTTCGGCAATTGGCAGGCGCCATACCAAAGAACAATATTTTGATGCGGTATCCTTGACAAAGAAATATGGATTTGATAGTATTAACACCGATTTGATTGCCGGTTTGCCCGGGGAAACGGAAGAATCTTTTGCGGCATCGCTGCAGGATGTTCTTTCTGCCGGGGTCGACAACATAACAATTCACACTTTGTCGATAAAGCGTTCTTCCAAGCTGTATGGCGATGGAACACATTTTAATCCGAAAAATGACCGAGTTCAGCGGATGTTGGACGATGCATATGATGTTTTGCGAAAAAGAGGATTGGTTCCTTATTATATGTATCGCCAGAAAAACACAGTGTCTAATGGGGAAAATATTGGTTTTTGCTTGCCCGATAAGATTTGCGCTTATAATCTTTATATGATGGAAGATTTGCACACAATCGCCGCTTGCGGTGCCGGCGCTTCTTCTAAAATCATCGCGGCAGACACAGGGAGAATCGAGCGAGTAATCAATATGAAATATCCCTATGAATATATAAATGAAAACGAAAAAATCGGCAAAAATACAGTTCTGTTTGAGCAGAAACTGAAGGAGAATTTATGACAGCTGATGCAGCAAAAAAAGAAATAGAGATTCTTTCGGAACAACTCAATGAGCACATTCGTCATTATTATGTTGAAGATGCCCCGACTATTTCCGATTATGAATATGATATGATGATGCGGAAGCTGATTGCCTTAGAAGAAGAGTTTCCGCAATTCAAGCTTGCTCATTCGCCATCTCAACGAGTTGGCGGTGCGGTGGCGGAACGGTTTGAATCGGTCACTCATGAAGTTCCGCTGCTTAGCTTGCAGGATGCATTTTCTTATGAAGAGTTGCTGGCATTTGATGAACGCGTAAAAAAAGAATGCCCCGATGCGCAGTATGTGGTTGAACTTAAAATTGATGGTCTTTCGGTTTCTTTGACCTATGAAAAAGGGGTCTTTGTTCGCGGAGCAACGCGCGGGGATGGCTTGGTCGGCGAAGATGTCACCGCCAATCTAAAAACCATCGGCAGCATCCCGATGCAACTGAAAGAACCGTTTGATATCATTGTGCGCGGCGAAGTGTTTATGCCTCGGAAAAGTTTTGAGCATTTGAATGAAGAGTGCGAAAAAGAAGGGAAGAAACCCTTTGCGAATCCGCGCAATGCGGCGGCGGGCTCTTTGCGGCAATTGGATAGCAAAATAGCCGCGGAGCGGAAATTAGACATTTTTATTTTTAATGTTCAAAAACAATCGAGTGAACCGCTTGGCAGCCATGTGGAAAGTTTAGATTATTTAAAATCCCTTGGATTTAAAGTTAGTCCTTATTATAATTGTTATTCCCATATTGCCGAAGCCTTTGAAGAAGTAAATCGTTTTAACACGATGCGTGATACGCTCGGTTTCGATATTGACGGCGCCGTTTTGAAGGTGGATCGGTTTGACGACCGAACTCGCTTGGGTGAGACGATTAAAGTCCCCAAATGGGCGGTGGCATATAAATACCCTCCGGAGCAAAAAGAAACCTTGTTGAAGGGGATTACAATTCAGGTTGGGCGCACCGGTGTTTTGACACCGAATGCGGAATTGGAGCCGGTGCGGTTGGCAGGAACAACTGTTTCCCGCGCCACATTGCACAATCAGAAATTCATTGAACAATTGGATATCCGTGTTGGAGATACAGTTGTTGTCCAAAAAGCGGGGGATATTATTCCGGAAGTTGTCCGGGTAATTCCTTCAAAGCGCCCGCAAAACAGCGTTCCTTATGAAATGCCCCACCAATGTCCGGAATGTAACGGTGCGGTGGTTTGCGATGAAAGCGGAATTGCGGTTCGCTGCATCAATCCATCCTGCCCGGCTAAAATTCAGCGTCAATTGGAACATTTTGCCTCCAAGGCTGCTATGGATATTGATGGACTTGGTCCGTCGATTATTGAGCAGTTATTGGCTCATAAGTTGATCCAAACGGCGGACGATCTTTATCGGCTGGATAAAGAAGTGTTGGCAGAGCTGGAGGGTTTTGGAGAAAAATCTGCAGAAAACCTGCTAAAAGCTCTGGAGAATTCAAAGAATGCTTCTTTGGATCGTGTGTTATATGCGCTCGGCATTCGCAATATTGGCTCAAAAGCTGCAAAGCAACTGGCGGAGCATTTTGGCTCAATGCAGAAAATCATGGAAGCAACCCGGGAAGATTTGGCTTTGCTATATGATTTCGGTGATATTATGGCGGAAAATGTAGTTCATTTTTTTGCCTTGGAAGAAAATAAAGATTTGGTTCATCGATTGCAATCGGTTGGCCTGAAAATGGAGTTTGTCGAACAAGTTCGTTCGGATCGATTGCTTGGAAAGACCTTTGTTCTGAGCGGCGGACTCGATTCGATGTCCCGCGATGAAGCGGGTGCTGCTATTGAGCGGTTGGGCGGAAAGGTTTCGGGTTCGGTTTCCAAAAAGACTTCCTATTTAATATTAGGAGATAAACCCGGAAGTAAATTGACTAAGGCGCAAGCGCTTGGCGTTCCTGTGATTGAAGAAGACGAATTTTTAAAGATGATCGATGTGGAGGAAAGAATATGAAAGAATATGAAATCGTTGTCGGTCTGGAAGTTCATGCCGAACTTAATACAAAGACAAAGATTTATTGCTCTTGCAAAAACAGCTTTGGCGGAGAAGTGAATACGCAATGCTGCCCTGTTTGTACCGGTATGCCGGGAGCGCTGCCTGTTTTGAACCGCAAAGTGGTTGAATATTGCATTCGTATGGGGCATGCAACCGGATGCAAGATCGATACATTGCTCAAGCAAGATCGTAAGAACTATTATTATCCCGATCTGCCGAAGGCATACCAAATTTCTCAGTTTGATATTCCAATCTGTAGCGATGGCGCTGTTGAATTTATGTCCAACGGCGAGACAAAGCGCGTTGGGATTACAAGAATTCATATCGAAGAAGATGCAGGTAAACTTCTGCATCAGGACGGTATTCCGTATTCTTTGGTGGATTTGAACCGTTGCGGTGTTCCTCTGATTGAGATTGTTTCCGAACCGGATCTTCGTTCTTCTCAGGAAGCGAGGGAGTATCTTGAAACCATTCGCACAATTCTGCTCTATTGCGGCATCTCTGATTGTAAGATGCAAGAGGGTTCTATTCGTTGCGATGTAAACGTATCGGTTCGCCCCAAGGGTTCCGATAAATTTGGTACTCGTTGTGAAATGAAGAATATTAATACATTCAGCGGCGCCCAACGTGCGATTGATTATGAAGCGGCTCGGCAAATTGAGATTCTTGAAAATGGGGGAGAGATCTCTCAAGAAACGCGCCGGTGGGATGATGAAAAGGGCATCAATGTTCTTTTGCGTTCCAAGGAAGATGCGCAGGATTATCGTTATTTCCCCGAACCGGATATTCCGCCGGTTGCTTTGGAGCAGGCGTGGATTGATCAGTTGAAGTCTGAAATTCCTGAAATGCCGAACGAGAAAACCAAAAGATATGTTCTGGGCTATCATCTTTCGGAAAATGATGCGGGTTTGATTGCTCGCAATTATGAACGCGCGGTTTATTTCGATGCTTGCACTGTCATTGATGAGAAACTTGCCAAGGCGGCGGCAAATTGGATTTTGGGCGATATTGCAAAATATCTAAATGAACGCAATGAAGAAATCAATTTGTTCCCCGTGCGCCCCAATCGCTTGATGGCATTGCTGAAGCTTGTGGATCAAGGTACTATTTCCGGCGCGGCCGCAAAGAAAGTCCTTGCTATAATGCTCGAGGATGATGCGGAACCGATGGCGATTGTCGAACGCGAAGGATTGGTTCAAAACAGCAACGAAGATGAGATGGCCGGAATCGTTGAATCGGTTCTCGAAGCCAATCCCGCTGCGGTTGAAGAATATCGCAACGGCAGAACCAATGTGGTTGGATTCTTGGTTGGACAATGTATGAAACTCTCCAAAGGAAAAGGAAATCCGAAACTAATCAATCAGCTGTTGATGGAACGGTTGAAATGATCCAAACAGAGCGGATAAAATAGTGGATTTTTATCCGCTCTGTTTTTTTAAAAAAATGCTTGACTATGACGATTTCATATGCTATAATGCTTTATACCTGCCGTAGGGCTTATTTTTTTGTGCAAAAAAATAGGTCCCAATATGAACGCAGGGAGGCCAAATTAACAGGAGGTGCCGCAAAATGAGAGTCAAGATTACGCTGGCTTGCACAGAGTGCAAACAAAGAAATTACGACACAATGAAAAACAAGAAGAATGACCCCGACAGACTGGAAATGAACAAGTATTGCAAGTTCTGCAAAAAGCACACTTTGCATAGAGAAACCAAGTAAGTTTCCAAATTTACAAGGAGGACGAAAGCATGGCTGAAAAAGCAAAGAAAAAGTCCGTCTTTTCCAGAATCGTTGGTTGGTTCCGCGAAGTTCGCATTGAGATGACCAAAAGAATTATTTGGCCCACATTTAAGCAAGTGGTCAATAATACAATCGTAGTTCTCGTATGTGTTCTGGTCGTGGGCGCATTGATCTGGTTGTTCGATTGGCTTTTCTTCACAGGGATTCAAGCGCTGATCAGTTGGTTGGGCGGTTTGTTTGCCTGATTTAGTTTATTAGGAAAGGAACAGGTGTATTATGGCTGAAACAGCAAAATGGTATGCGATTCATACTTATTCGGCTTATGAGAATAAAGTAGCGACCAACTTGCGCAGAATCATTGAAAATCGCAAGCTGGAAGAGGTTATTCAAGATATCTCTGTTCCCACTGAAACCGTTGTCGAAACGACTGAAAAAGGTCAGAAGGAATACGAACGTAAAGTTTTCCCCGGTTATGTATTGGTTAAGATGATTATGACCGATGAAACTTGGTATATTGTCCGCAATATTCAGGGTGTTACCGGTTTTGTTGGTTCCACATCCGAACCGCTGCCTCTTACTCAGGCCGAGATTGAAAAGCTCGGTGTAGAGAAGCGGGTGGTTCATACCGATTATAAGAAGGGCGATTCGGTACGTTTTGTTGCTTCGAATATGAGCGGTTTTGTTGGCGTGGTAGACGAGGTATATCCCGAGTCTTCCAAGTTGAAAGTGGTTGTTTCCATGTTCGGTAGAGAGACTTCGGTGGAAGTTTCCTTCGAGCAGGTTGCACCCGTAGAGTAAGGCTGATTCGCATCGTTTGATGCGTTATCACGAGTGGGAGGAGAGTACTTTTTAATCTTTCCGCTATATTACCACATTGAAACACGAGGGAGGTGTTTGAAAATGGCTCAAAAAGTAACAGGGTTCATTAAACTTCAGATTCCGGCAGGTAAGGCAACACCGGCGCCCCCGGTTGGTCCTGCGCTGGGTCAGCATGGCGTCAACATCATGGCGTTTGCAAAGGAATTCAACGAGAGAACAAAGAATGATATCGGATACATTATTCCGGTTGTTATCACCGTTTATGCGGATCATTCTTTCACTTTTGTTACCAAGTCTCCGCCTGCAGCAGTTCTTATTAAGAAGGCTGCCGGTATTGAGAGCGGCTCCGGCGTCCCCAACAAGACTAAGGTTGCTTCTCTTACCAAGGAGCAGGTCAAAAAGATCGCTGAGCAGAAGATGCCCGATCTGAATGCAGTTGATATCGAAGCTGCAATGAGCATGATCGCAGGTACTGCGAGAAGCATGGGCGTTACTGTCGAAGAGTAAGCTCTAAATTCTGTGGGAGGAATATTCCGTAATACCACAAAGGAGGATTATTTAGGTGAAAAGAGGAAAGTCTTATATTGAAAGCACCAAGCTGATCGACGCTACCAAGTTGTATGACGTTGAAGAAGCTATGGAAGCTGTTACCAAGGCTGCACGCGCAAAGTTTGATGAGACTGTTGAAGTGCATGTGAAATTGGGTGTTGATTCCCGTCATGCTGATCAGCAGGTTCGTGGTGCAGTTGTATTGCCCCATGGTACTGGTAAAACCACTCGCGTTCTTGTCTTTGCTAAGGATGCGAAAGCAGATGAAGCTCAGGCTGCCGGTGCTGATTTCGTTGGTGGCGAGGAACTCATTCCTAAGATTCAAAATGAGAACTGGTTTGAATATGATGTTGTTGTCGCAACCCCCGATATGATGGGTGTTGTCGGTCGTTTGGGTCGTGTGCTTGGTCCTAAGGGCTTGATGCCGAACCCCAAGGCCGGTACCGTTACTATGGACGTTGCTAAGGCAATTGCAGAAATCAAAGCCGGTAAGATTGAATATCGTTTGGATAAAACCAACATTATTCACTGCCCTGTCGGTAAAGTTTCCTTTGGTAAGGAAAAGCTTGCCGAGAACTTCAACACTTTGATGGGCGCGATCATCAAAGCAAAGCCTGCCGCTGCTAAAGGCCAATATGTCAGAAGCTGCACTGTTGCTTCTACCATGGGCCCCGGTGTTAAGATTAACCAGGCTAAATTTATGTAAAAATGCTTGACAATAGTATCGCTATGTGATATTATTGATAGGCAAAATAAATGCTTCGCAGACAGCTGGTGCCATTTATTGGCTTAATATCCCGCCGAGGAGTGCTTTTATATCTTAGGATATCTATGCTCCCAAGCCGGTCTGCGTGTTTGGGAGCATTTTTTTGAAATTCTAACGGAGGTAATTCGATTCATGGCAAATGAGAAAATCATTGCGCAGAAACAGGCTGTCGTTGCTGAACTGAAAGAGAAACTTCAGAACGCTGTTACCGGTGTACTCGTAGACTACAGCGGCATCAACGTTGCAGACGATACTGCTCTTCGCGGCAAGCTGAGAGAAGCCGGCGTTGAATACGGCGTTGTTAAAAACACTCTTACTCGTTTTGCTGCCAAGGAAGTTGGTCTGGAAGAACTTTCTGATGTTCTGAACGGCAATACCGCTCTGGCAATCTCTAATGATGATGTTGTTGCTCCTGCTAAAGTTTTGTATGATTTCAGCAAGGAACACGATTATTTCACCATTAAGGGTGGCTTTGTAGAAGGTAAAGTTGTTTCTGTTGCAGAACTTGAAAAATTGGCAACCATGCCCAGCAAGGAAGCTTTGCTTTGTATGTTGCTCTATGCCCTCAACGGAAATGTTTCCGGTCTGGCACGTGCTTTGCAGGCAGTTGTTGATCAAAAGAATGAAGCAACCCCTGCGTAAATTTTAAAATTTAATTTTATTTTGGAGGATTAAAGAAATGGCTGATATTAAGAATATCGTTGAAGAAATCAAAACCCTGAGCGTTATGGAACTGGCTGATCTGGTTCACGCTATCGAAGAAGAATTTGGTGTTTCCGCTGCTGCTCCTGTTGCAATTGCTGCTGCTCCCGGCGCTGGCGCTGCCGCTGCTGAAGAGAAGACCGAGTTTGATGTTGTTCTGACCGATGCTGGTGCATCCAAGATCAACGTTATCAAGGTTGTTAAGGAAATCACCGGTCTGGGCCTGAAGGAAGCTAAGGAACTGGTTGACAACGCTCCCAAGGCTATCAAAGAAGGCGCTTCCAAGGATGAAGCTGAAGAGATTAAGAATAAGCTGACCGAAGCCGGCGCTTCTGTTGAGCTGAAGTAATTTCGTTTTTATTAAAATCCCGGTCGGCAATGCCGATCGGGATTTTTTTAGGAGTTTTATATGGAATTTTCACCGATAAATAAAATAGGGCTTGCTCCTATGGCCGGGCCCGGTGATAGCGCATTTCGGCGGATTTGCAGAGACTGGGGCGCGGATTATACGGTTTCTGAAATGATCAGCGCGAAAGCGTTGAGCTTTGGCGCGGAAAAGACAGAGGCTTTAGCGCGGTATACCACCGATGAAGCACCAATTTTGATTCAATTATTCGGCCGCGATCCCGATGCAATGAAGGCGGCTGCGGCTTTTATTTACGAACGATACCGTCCTGCCGGCATAGACCTTAATATGGGCTGTCCGGCGCCCAAGATTTTCAATAATGGGGATGGTAGCGCGCTGCTGCGTGAGCCGGAATTGGCCGCTAAACTTGTCGAATCCGCGATTGGCGGATGTGAATGTCCCGTTAGTGTGAAAATGAGGGTAGGAATCGATTTTCCTGACCCTAATATTACTGATTTTGCCAAACGGATGGAGGATGCCGGTGCATCCTTTATCACAGTTCACGGCAGAACGAGAGAACAGTTTTATTCCGGTAAGGCAAATTATTCGGTCATTAAGGAAATTAAGGATTCTGTTTCCATTCCGGTTGTTGCCAACGGCGATGTTATTGATTCTGAAACTGCAAAATTGATTTTAGAACAAACCGGTGCGGATGGAATTGCTTTGGCGCGTGGTGCTTTAGGCGCTCCTTATATTTTTACTCAGATTAAAGAGGGGCTTGCAGGTAAAGAGGTTCCATCGTTTACTTTGGAAAAGCGATTTGAAATTTGCTTGCAGCATCTGAATTACGCCATCGAGGATAAAGGCGAAGAACGCGCGTGTGTTGAATTTAGAAAGCATATGCTTTGGTATTTGAAAGGAATCGTAGGCGCTGCTCAATATAAAGTGGATGCGGGGAGAATAAACTCTTTATCCGATTGTGTTTCTTTGATTAACCGAGTATTGAACGATAAAAAATAAACCGCTTTTGCAAATGCAAAAGCGGTTTGTTTTTTATATTAAATTAGTTCTTAATGCAACGTACGCGAAGCACTCCGTCAACTGCGGAAAGAGCATCGATAACACGATCGGCGACATCGGTATCGCAATCGATCATGGTGTATGCATAGTCACCCTTGGACTTATTGATCAAGTTTTCAATGTTTACGCCAACGGCGGAAACAATGGTCGAAAGAGTGGAAAGCATATTGGGGATATTGCGATGGCAGATGCAGATACGCAATACGGATGTGAAGGGAGTAGAAACGGCGGGATAGTTCACAGAGTTGTTGATGTTGCCGTTTTCCAGATAATCGCGCAATTCTTTGACAGCCATAACAGCGCAGTTATCTTCACTTTCGGGAGTGGAAGCGCCGAGATGGGGGATGGGAACTGCATTTTTCATCTTTAAGGTGTTTGCATTGGGGAAATCGGTGACATATTTTGCCACTTTACCGCTTTCCAAAGCTTCAGCCATATCTTCATCGCAGACCAGATCGGCGCGAGAAAGATTTAAGATGCGAACGCCATCTTTCATAGTCGCAATGGTATCTTTATTGATGCTGTGCTTGGTTTCGGGGGTTAAGGGAGCGTGCAAGCAAATGTAATCACATTCAGCATAGATTTCATTGATATCTGCGGCCTTTTGCACATGGTGGTTCAGATTCCAAGCGGATTGCAAGGAAATATAGGGGTCGTACCCGTAAACCTTCATGCCGAGATGTTGAGCAGCGTTGGCAACCAAAACACCGATGGCACCCAAACCGATAATGCCAAGTTTTTTGCCCATAATTTCAGGGCCTACAAACTGGGATTTGCCCTTTTCAACCTGCTTTGCAACATCATCGCCGGTCAAAGTCTTTGCCCACTCAATACCGCCGACAACGTCTCTCGATGCGAGTAACAGAGCGGTGATAGCAAGCTCTTTAACAGCGTTTGCATTTGCACCCGGAGTGTTGAAGACAACGATACCTTTTTCAGCGCAAGCATCCAAAGGAATGTTGTTGACACCGGCGCCTGCGCGGGCGATGCCCAGCAGGGAAGCGGGGAAGTCCATCTCGTGCAGAGATGCGCTGCGAACCAAAATGCCGTCGGGGGTATCACAGGTGTCGCAGATTTCGTATTTGCCTTCAAATCCGTCTAAACCGATTTTTGCAATTTTATTTAAAGTCTGGATAATCATAATTACTTGTTTTCCTCTTCAAATTTCTTCATAAAGTTCACTAAAGCCTCAACGCCTTCATAGGGCATTGCATTATAGATGCTGGCGCGCATACCGCCGACAGAACGATGGCCTTTGATGTTGACAAATCCGTTCTTTGTACATTCAGCGATGAACTTCTTATCCAATTCGTCGTTGCCGGTAATAAACGGAACGTTCATCAAAGAGCGGGATTCGCCCATAACGGTGGGGTGGAACATCTCGGATTGATCCAAGAAATCGTAAAGGAGATTTGCTTTACGTTTGTTTTGCTCCTCGAGAACCTTGATTCCGCCAAGGTTTTCGATCCATTCCAGAACCAACTTCAAAATATAGATGGCATATGTAGGCGGAGTGTTGAACATAGAACCATTTTCGGAATGGGTGGAATATTTAAACATGGTCGGAGTGATCTCCTGGGGTTCGCCAATCAGATCCTTGCGGATGATAACAACGGTCAACCCTGCAGGCCCCATATTCTTTTGTGCGCCGGCATAGATCATACCGAATTTAGATACATCGATCTCTTCGCTTAAAATGGAGGAGGACATATCGGCCACCAAGGGTACATCGCCGGTTTCGGGCAATTTATAGAATTTGGTTCCGTAAATAGTATTGTTGTAGCAGATATGGAAGTAATCTGCATCTTTATCAAAATCATCGCTGTTCAATTCGGGGATATATGAGAAGGTTTTATCTTCGCTGGAAGCAACTGCTCTACATTCTCCGTAACGGCAGCCTTCTTTATAGGCTTTTTTCGCCCATTGACCGGTGATAACATAGTCGGCCTTACCGTTCTTAGTCATCAAGTTCAAAGGAATCATTGCAAATTGGCTGGAAGCGCCGCCTTGCAGGAAGAGAACTTCATAGTTATCGGGAATGGAAAGAACTTTGCGAAGAAGGCTTTCCGCAGATTCAATGATAGCACCATACTCTTTGGAACGATGACTCATTTCCATAACGGATTGACCGGATGTTCCATATTCTGTCATTTCTTTTGCGGCCTTTTCAAGAACTTCGAGAGGAAGCATGGAAGGACCGGCGGAAAAATTGTAAACTCTCATTTAAAGCTCACCTTTCTTAAATTTTTTGATTAAATACTATTATAATTATTATTTTTATGATTGTCAACTTAAAAAATCTTATAAGATGTTTATTTTTCTATTATTATTTATTATATTACCGAATCTGTTGTCATTTGATATTTTTTGTGATATAATTTTTGGTGTAAATGCTTTAGTTAAAATAAAAACTAGCATAATTTATTCGAAGAATATATTTTGCATATAAGGAGTTAGGGAAAATGAAATTATCGATGGTAAAAGAATTATTAGATGCGGAGGTCCTTTGCTGCGAAGAAGGTCTGGATGGGGAAGCGAAGAACGCTTGTGGTTCTGATATGATGAGCGATGTTCTGGCTTTTGTTAAGGATCAGAGCATTTTGCTGACCGGTCTTGTGAACCCCCAAACAGTACGTACCGCGCAAATGATGGATATTAAATACATTGTATTTGTTCGCGGAAAGCGTCCGGATGAATCGGTAATTTCTTTGGCGGAAGAAAACGGAATTATGATTATGGCTACAAAGTATCGTATGTACACCGCCTGTGGTTTGCTGTATGCAAACGGATTATATAGTGAAGGAATTGATAAAGTATAATGGAACCGATTATTTTAACATATCATGTTGATGGGGAAGACTTCGGCAGCGCCGGCGAAGCTTCTTCTGCCACTAAAAAAACTTTGAAACAGCTTGGGTTCTCTCCTGATGTCATTCGCAGAGTTTCCATTGCGATGTATGAAGGTGAAATCAATATGGTGATCCATGCGGAAGGCGGGGAGGCTACTGTCGAGATTTCGCAGGATTCGGTGCGTATCATTTTAGCCGACCGCGGCCCTGGTATTAAGGATATTGACCTTGCTATGCGGGAGGGGTATTCAACTGCTCCGGAGGAGGTTCGTAATCTCGGATTCGGCGCCGGTATGGGGTTGCCTAATATTAAAAAATATTCCGATGACCTGAAAATTGAATCCACCCCGGGTGTTGGGACAACATTGACAATTCTTATCAAAATTTAATTTGAGGTGAGAAAATGGATTATTTCCATTCAGTTACATTAGATGCGGAGCGTTGCAAGGGTTGTATAACTTGCGTTAAGCGTTGCCCGACGGAAGCAATACGTGTCAAAAACGGCAAGGCAACGATTATCAAAGAGCGCTGTATCGATTGCGGAGAATGCATTCGCGTATGTCCGCACCATGCGAAAAAAGCGGTGTATGACAAACTTGAACAACTGAAAAACTTTGAATATAAAATTGCATTGCCGGCACCGGCTTTATTTGGCCAATTTAACAATCTGGAAAACATAGATTTCGTATTAAACGGGTTGCTGGACATCGGCTTTGATGAAGTGTTTGAAGTGGCTCGTGCTGCAGAATTAGTTTCGGAATGCACACGCGAGCGATTAAAAGAAGCGGACTGCCCTAAACCCTTGATTTCTTCTGCGTGTCCTGCAATCGTTCGCTTGATTCGTGTTCGTTTTCCGAAATTGATTCCCCATCTTTTGATGGTGCGTGCTCCGATTGAGATTGCGGCAGGCATTGCCCGCAAGGAAGCGCTTGAAAAGACAGGTCTTCCTTCGGAGAAGATCGGTGTTTTCTTTGTTTCGCCTTGTCCCGCCAAGGTTACTGCTGTACGTCAGCCGCTGGGAACGAATGTATCTGAAATAGACGGCGTTCTTGCAATTTCGGATATCTATAAACCACTGTTAAATGCGATGAACAAAATTGATCAACCCAAACCCCTTTCGGAAGCCGGATTGACCGGAATTTCCTGGGCATATACCGGTGGTGAAGCGACCTCTTTGCTTCGTAACCGCTATCTTGCGGCAGACGGAATGGAGAATGTAATTAAGATTCTCGAAGAAATCGAGGACGATAAATTGATGGATCTTGATTTCGTCGAATTAGGCGCCTGTAACTCCGGATGTGTTGGCGGTTGCTTGAATATTGAGAATCCTTATATTGCGCTGACAAAGATTCGCCAAGTGCGAAAATATATGCCGGTATCCAATAATCGCATTAAGGATTTTTCACTTCCTTTGGAAGATTATTTTTGCAACAAACCGATTGAGTATGATCCCGTTTTGCAGTTGGATACTGATTTGGGGCGCGCTTTTCAAAAAATGCAAGAAATTCAAAAATTGGAAAAGCAACTTCCCGGGATCGATTGCGCTGCTTGCGGCGCACCCTCTTGCCATACATTTGCGGTAGACGTGATTAACGGCAGCGCGAAAAAATCGGATTGCTTGATTCTTTTAAAAAACAAATAAAGGAAAATAACGAAAGATGAATGTTCATGAACTTGCTTCGGCATGCGGATTTACATATTTTAATGGCGAAGAATTAGAAGGTGCTTTGGTAAAAGGGGCATACTGCTGCGATTTGCTTTCCTGGGTGATCGGCAGAGCCGAGGAGACAGATGCTTTAGTGACAGTGATGTCCAATCCGAATGTTATTGCTGTTGCCGTTATGGCGGAACTTCCTTGTGTCATTTTCAGCGAGGGAGTTCGGCCGGATGAAAAGGCGCTTTTGAAAGCGAAGGAAAATGATGTTATTTTGCTATCTTCGCAAAAGACAAGCTATGAAACTGCTATAGCAATTTTTAACTCGTTGAACGAATGAACATTAAGTATGATTTTCATATTCATTCTGCGTTATCGCCGTGTGGCGACGCAGATATGACGCCGAATAATATTGTGAATATGGCTCTTGTTTGCGGGCTGGAAATGATCGCTGTCGCTGACCATAATACGGCGGGAAATGTCGCCGCAACCATAAAGGTTGGGGAAGAAGCTGGAATCGTTGTTGTTCCTGCAATGGAACTGGAAACAGCGGAAGAAATTCACGTTTTATGCTTATTCTCAAGTTTGAGCGATGTATTGCGCTTTGAGGAGGATGTGGTGCGCCCCTCGTTGCCGTTGATCGAGAACAGAAAAGAGATTTTCGGCGAGCAACTGCTGATGGACGAAGAAGACCGCATTGTTGGCGAAGATCCCCGCTATTTAATTAATGCCACGTCTATATCGCTGGACGGATTGCCGTCTTTGTTGGCGCAGTACAACGGTGTGGCGGTTCCTGCGCATATCGATAAAGCAACCAAGAGTCTGGTCGGAAACTTTGGTATGGTTGGTGATTATATGGGCTTTAAAACGTTTGAGCTTTCCAGAAGGGTACAAGAAGGATTTATCGAAGGGACCCCGGGTCTTGGTTCCAGACCATACAAGTACATTTATGATTCGGATGCACATTACCTGCAAGATATCGGAGAACATTCAGGCGAAAATATGTTGAATCTCCCTGATAAAACGGCAAAGTCCTTGGTCGAATACTTAAAATCTTAAAAAATATGTGCTTAATTTCAAAAATATGTAGAAATTTGATTATATATATGATATAATTTTAATGTTTATAAATTTGCAATTTACTGCGACGCAGTTGTGAGCATAAGGAGGATAAAAAATGAGCAACAAGTGTCCCGTTCCGTTCAATGGAACAAAAGAGCAAGAGCAGATGTTGCAAGCGGTTATCGCAAAACATAAGGATCAAGACGGTCCTTTGATGCCCGTTCTGCAAGAGGCTCAGGAAATCTATGGCTATCTGCCCATCGAAGTGCAAAAAATAATTTCTGAGGGATTGGATATTCCTTTGGAACATATCTATGGTGTTGTAACCTTTTACGCCCAATTTTCTCTGGCACCCAAGGGTAAATACAAAATCGGTGTTTGCTTGGGTACCGCCTGCTATGTTAAAGGGTCCGGTGATATCCTGAACAAAATTAAGGAAATTATCGGCATTGATGTTGGTGAGTGTACTGCCGACGGTAAGTTTTCTCTTGAAGCCACCCGTTGCATCGGCGCATGCGGTCTGGCTCCGGTTTTGACCATCAATGAAGAAGTTTATGGTCGTTTGGTCGTTGGTGATATCCCCGAAATTTTGAAAAAATATATGGACTGATCATTCATGAAGGAAATATCACTCAATATTCTTGATATCACTCATAATTCAATCAAAGCCAAAGCGGAGACAATTGAAATTTCAGTTGACGAACAGCAATCTGAGAATTTGCTCAAGATAATGATTCGGGATGATGGCTGCGGAATGGACGAGGAATTTCTTCGCGGAGTGACCGATCCTTTTGTCACAACAAGGACAACGCGAAAGGTTGGCCTTGGAATTCCGCTGTTCAAGCAAAGTGCCGAAAGCGCAGATGGTTCTTTTTCCATTTCATCTAAGGTGGGCGAGGGGACAACGGTTTGTGCGTCTTTTCGGATCGATCATCTGGATCGTATGCCGATCGGTGATATGAGCAGCACGATCGTTAGTTTGATTCAAGCCAACGATCGTATCCGATTTGTATATAAGCATAAGACGGATCAAGGGGAGTTTCTCTTGGATACCGATGACCTTCACGCCCAGCTCGGCGATGTGCCTCTCTCTGAACCGATGGTTTTAAATTGGATTAAAGAATATATCTATGAGAATTTGGAAGACATTCAAGGAGGAAAAATATAAATGAAATCTTTAGCTGAATTGCAAGCGATTAAAGAAAGAATGCAGAATAATGTTATGTTGCGTTCCAACGATGGCGAAGAAACCATTCGTATCGTTGTCGGAATGGCAACTTGCGGCATTGCTGCCGGCGCTCGTCCGGTATTGAATGCCTTTTTGAAAGAGATCGAAGATCGTCGCCTGAGCAATGTGGTATGTACTCAGACCGGCTGTATCGGCATTTGCCGCTATGAGCCTGTGGTTGAGATCACTACTCCCGACGGTGTGAAGACCACCTATGTCAAGATGGATGAGGACAAGGTGGCCAAGGTGGTAACCGAACATATCGTCAACAATAAGATTGTTCAGGAATGGACCATCGCTGCATACGAAGAATAAGGGGGATTTAAAAAATGATTAGAAACCATATTTTGATTTGCGGCGGTACCGGATGTACATCCTCCGGCGCTTTGAGCGTTATGGATACCCTGAATGCAGAATTGGAAAAACATAATCTGCAGGATGAGGTCAAGGTTGTTATGACCGGTTGTTTCGGTCTTTGCGCTTTGGGTCCCATTATGATTGTCTATCCCGAAGGCTCCTTCTATAGCCGCGTTGATGCAGAAGCAATTCCTGAAATCGTTTCCGAACACATCGTTAAAGGTCGTATTGTGAAGAAATATCTTTACAGTGAAGTGGCCGAGATGGAAGAAAAGGGCGTGCACGCTTCTTTGAACGACACAAAGTTCTATAAGAAGCAAAAGCGTGTTGCTCTGCGTAATTGCGGTGTTATCAATCCTGAAGTCATCGATGAATACATCGCTTATGATGGTTATCAGGCGTTGGGTAAGGTTCTTACCGAAATGACTCCCGCCGAGGTTATCCAAACCATCAAAGATTCCGGTTTGCGCGGTCGTGGCGGCGGCGGTTTCCCCACCGGCTTGAAATGGGATCTTGCTTCTCGCACTGTGGCAGACGTGAAATATGTTTGCTGTAATGCAGACGAAGGTGACCCGGGCGCATTTATGGATCGCTCCATCTTGGAAGGCGATCCCCATGCGGTTATCGAAGCGATGGCAATCGCCGCTTATGCAGTCGGCGCTTGCAAGGGCTTTGTATACATCCGCGCAGAATATCCTATTGCTGTTAACCGTTTGCAGATCGCAATCAACCAGGCTCGTGAGTATGGTTTGCTCGGCAACAATATCTTTGGCACCGACTTTAATTTCGATATGGAAATTCGTTTGGGTGCCGGCGCTTTCGTTTGCGGTGAAGAAACCGCTCTGATGACTTCTATCGAAGGTAACCGTGGTGAGCCTCGCCCTCGTCCGCCGTTCCCCTCTGAAAAAGGTATTTTCCAGATTCCCACTATGAACTGCAACGTTGAAACTTACGCCAACATTGCTCAGATCATTCTGAACGGTGCGGAGTGGTTTGCTTCGATGGGTACCGAAAAATCCAAGGGCACCAAAGTTTTCGCTTTGGGCGGTAAGATCACAAACACCGGTTTGGTTGAGATTCCCATGGGTACCACCCTGCGTGAAGTTATCGAGGATATCGGCGGCGGTATTCCCAACGGTAAGAAATTTAAGGCAGCTCAGACCGGCGGTCCTTCCGGCGGCTGTATCCCCGCTTCTCTGATCGATACACCGATCGACTATGATAACTTGATCGCTATCGGGTCCATGATGGGTTCCGGTGGTCTGATTGTTATGGATGAAGACAACTGTATGGTTGATATCGCGAAGTTCTTCTTGGAATTTACCGTTGATGAATCCTGCGGTAAATGTACTCCTTGCCGTATCGGTACCAAGAGAATGCTTGAGTATCTTGAAAAGATTACCTCCGGCAAGGCAACTATGAAGGATATCGATGAGCTGGAACAGCTTTGCTACTACATTAAAGCCAATGCTCTTTGCGGTTTGGGTCAAACCGCTCCGAACCCTGTTCTTTCTACCTTGCGTTATTTCCGCGATGAATATGAGGCGCATGTTCTTGAGAAACGTTGCCCCGCTGGCGTATGTAAGGACCTGATGCGTTATGAGATTACCGATGCATGTAAGGGTTGTACCCTTTGCGCACGGAACTGCCCTGTTAATGCGATTGAAGGTACTGTAAAGAACCTGCATACCATTGATCAGGATAAGTGCATCAAGTGCGGCGTCTGCATCAGCAAGTGTAAGTTTGATGCTATCATCAAGAAGTAAAGGGAGGTTGAAATTAAATGATTAACTTAAAAATCAATGGCGTTTCCGTCAGCGTACCGGCCGGTACAACGATTCTGGAAGCTGCCAGAATGAATAACATTGATATTCCTACTCTGTGCTTTTTGAAAGAGATCAATGCGATTGGTGCTTGCCGTATTTGCGTTGTTGAAAACAGAGTAAACGGTATGGGTCGCCTGGTAGCCGCGTGTGTATTTCCGGTTGCCGAAGGTATGGATGTATATACCCATAGTCCCATGGTTCAGAAGGCAAGAAAGCAGACTTTGGAACTGATTCTTTCCGATCATGATAAGAAGTGCCTTTCCTGCGTTCGGTCCGGTTCTTGCGAATTGCAGCGTCTTTGCAACGAATATGGTGTTGATAAGGAAGATGCGTTCAACGGCGATGTGAACACATTTGCTGTTGATGATTCCGCTGTCCATATGGTTCGCGACAATAATAAATGTATCCTTTGCCGTCGTTGCGTTGCTGTCTGCGATAAGTGGCAGGGTGTCTCTGTTATCGGCGCAAATGAGCGCGGATTTGCCACCCACATCGGCTCCGCTTTCGACGATGGTCTGGGTCTGACCTCTTGCGTATCCTGCGGTCAGTGTATCGTTGCTTGCCCCACCGGCGCTTTGGCTGAAAAGGATGATACCGATAAGGTTTGGGAAGCTTTGGCAGATCCCACCAAGCATGTTGTTGTTCAGGTTGCCCCTTCCATCCGCGTAACTTTGGGCGAAGCGTTTGATATGCCTATCGGCACCAATGTTGAAGGTAAGATGGTAACTGCTCTTAAGAAGCTGGGCTTTGATAAGGTTTTTGATACCGATGTTACTGCCGACCTTACCATTATGGAAGAATCTAACGAACTGATCGAGCGTGTCCAGAAGGGCGGCGTTCTGCCGATGATCACTTCCTGCTCTCCCGGTTGGATTAAATATTGCGAGCATTATTTCCCCGAAATGATCCCCAATCTTTCTTCCTGCAAATCTCCTCAGCAGATGTTTGGCGCTGTGATTAAGACCTATTATGCGGAAAAGAATAATATTGATCCTAAGGACATTGTCAGCATTTCTGTTATGCCCTGTACTGCAAAGAAATTTGAAGTCGGTCGTGAAGACCAAAGCGCTGCCGGTGTTCCCGATGTTGATATTTCCATCACCACCCGCGAACTTGCCAGAATGATCAAGAGAGCCGGTATCTCCTTTACCAAATTGGAAGATAGCGAATTCGATCATCCTTTGGGTGTTGGTTCCGGCGCAGGCTTGATCTTCGGCGCTACCGGCGGTGTTATGGAAGCTGCTTTGCGTACCGCAGTTGAAAAACTGACCGGCGAAGAGCTTGGCAAGTTGGAGTTTGCTGATGTTCGCGGTACTGCCGGCATCAAAGAAGCTGCATATAAAGTTGGCGATCTTGAAATCAAGGTTGCTGTTTGCTCCGGTTTGGCAAATGCAAAAGAATTGCTCAAGAAAGTTCAGTCCGGCGAAGCAGACTATACTTTCATTGAAATTATGGGATGCCCCGGTGGCTGCGTCAACGGTGGTGGTCAGCCTTATCAGCCCGCTTCGGTTCGTAACTATGAGGATCTTCGTGCTCTGCGCGCAAAGGCTCTTTATGATACCGATGCTGCTATGACTCTCAGAAAATCCCATGAGAATCCCGTTGTCAAAGAATTGTATGATTCTTACTTTGGTCAGCCCGGAAGCCATAAGGCGCATGATGTTCTTCATACCACCTATGTGAAGAGAAATCGTTTTGGCGAACAATAATTTTCAAAATAAGGAGTCCTTTAGGGCTCCTTATTTTTTACATATTTTTAATGAATTATATATTCACAAATCGATGTTTATAGTGTATAATTGATTTATCGTATTTTATATGGAGGTTTTACCATGGGTAAAGGAAAAAGAATTCGAGAAGGCCGCGCAGCCGAAAAAGAAGCATTGAAGGCTGCTTCTCTTCAAAAAGCAAAAAAAGATAAGGCTAAAAAAATAGGAATTATTATTTGCTCCATTGCTATTGTTGTTGCATTGGTTGCAGGTACTTTGACGCATGTGATCTCTTCGGCTGTTAAAAGCAGCGGAAATGTAATGAGAACGACAACGGTTGTCGAATCCGAGAACTTTAATGTTGATGCCGCAATGATGTCGTATTATTTTAACTATAACTATAATTCTACCGTTGGAAATAACCAAGAAACCTATAAATCGCTGGGTCTTGATACTTCCAAGTCTTTGAAGACGCAGGCTTGTTCTTTCTTGGACGATGGCGGAACATGGTTTGATTATTTCCTTGATTCTGCTTTGTCTACTGCAAAAAGTGACCTTTATTTGGCTGAAAATGCAAAGAAAGACGGTTTGAAATTATCCGAAGCGGATGAGAACAGCATTCAGTCTGTAATTGATGAATACTATGATTATGCCAAAGAGAACAACATTAAAAAAGATAGTATCTTTTCATTGATGTTTGGTCAGGGTGTTAAGGAAGGCGATGTTCGTAATTGCCTCGAGTTATCTACGTTGGCTTCGAAATTTGTTCGGAAATGGCAAGATTCCTTGGAATATTCGGATGATGACTATGACAAATTCTACAAAGAGAACGTTGATAACTATAAAACAGTAGATTATCTCAGCTATACCATTGCTGCCAGCGATACAAAGAATAAGGATACCTATGCTGCTGCCAAGGCAAAAGCAGAGGATTTGGCAGGAGTTACCGGTGAACAAGCGTTTAAGGATTTTGTCGAGGCGGAGTATCGTAAAAATAACGAAATTACCGATAAATTCACCAAAGAAGATCAAGATAAGGGCGCAAAAGAAGCATTAGACAAATTGCCCACAACCGATGCAACCAAAGGGAATATTGGTGAAACCGATATTGCAAAGTGGTTCTTTGAAGAGGCCGGAAAAGGTGATACCTACATTCACGATGATGAAAATGGTTCGTATACCGTTTATTATTGCACCGCTGAGCCGCATCGCAACGAAGATATTTCGAGAACAATTCGCCAGATTGTTTTGAGCGAGTCTAGTTATGGTGGCGCAGATGCAGTTGAGAAGCAGGCAATCGCATTGCAGGCCGAGATGAAAGAAAAGGGTCTTACTGAAGAAACTTTTGAATCCTATGCTTCTAAATACAGCGACGACACCAACACCTCCGGCATCGGCGGTTTGTGTGAGAACTATCATAAAAACTATTTTGTCGATGGCGTTTCCGAATGGGCGTTCAATGAGGCGCGGAAGGTCGGCGATTTCGATGCTGTGAAATATGATGGCGGGTATGCGTTGTGCTATTATGTAGGCGAGGGACTTCCCGGCTGGAAGGCGGACTGCAAGAGAGATATGATTAATAAAGATTACGAAGAGGCCAATAAGGGCTGGGAAAAAGAAATTAAGCTTACCGTTAATGAATCGGGATACAGCAAGATTTCTCTTATCTAACATATAATAAAGAAACAGGAGCAATTCATTTGAATTGCTCCTGTTTTTTATTTTTTGAATTTTAAAATAACCTTTTTCCAGGGGATTACATAGCTGATAAAGTACAGCGGGATTGCCAAGGTAATGGCACCAAAAACGTCTAAAATGGAATGTTGCTTAACATAAACTGTGGATAAGCAGATGGAGATTGTCAAAACAGTGGTCAAAAATATAAGTATGGGGTGTTTTTTAAACCATTCATTTTTAGCCAATGCAATGTTCATACCAATGGAATTTAAGCAGTGAATGCTTGGAAAGACATTGAAATATGTATCGGAACTCTGCAAAAACTTTAAGGAATCAATCAAAATATTTGTTCTTCCGAGCGTTTCGTAGTCGGCACGAAGCAGCTGGTAGTTGGGGAAGACCATATAAATGATCAAGCAAGTGGTCATACCGACATATAAGAAAGTACACATACGCAAGAAATCGGTTCGATTGTTAATGAATAGAAAGACATACCCGACCGCAATGTACAGAAACCAGAGAAAATAGGGGATGGCAAACCATTCGCAGAATGGAATCAGCGCATCCAAGGTGCTGTTCATCTCAAAGGAAACAGGACGGGTGGGGGAATAAACATTGAGCCACCCGAACCAAGGCATATAGATTAGAAAGTAAATTAGCATGATAGCATGCCAGTATTTTTTAAATAACTTGTTCATTCTTTATTTTACCTAATTGAACTTATAAATTTTTTTCACGATTCGATAGCCGAATACACTGATCTTACGGATAATTTTATTCTTATATGCGAAGAAACTCGCCAAAGAACGATAGCGCAAATGGGGGTAGACAGCGGGAAATTCCTGCTTGAGATCTTTCCAATAATCCATTAATTTTTTGATGGATTGGTCCGAACCTTCCAGAGTGAGTAAAACGGTTGCGATCGTAACCATAACACTTGCATAACTGCGCATATAGCGGAATAGTTTAAGATTTTGCTTTCTGATTTCTTCCAGATCGTGCGATCTTAATAAAAGCTTAGTGATTAGGATTTGCTGGTCGACCCGACGAATCATAACAGATTCGTTGACTGACTGATCGTCTCTTCCAATATAATACCGATAAAAATCCTCATCGGTATAATATAAGGATTGAACTTTCGGCAGCGGAACGTAAAGATAAACATTGTCAACATAAAATGTATGTAACGGAATCTGAAGGTTACACTGTTGAACCATTTCGGTTCGATAAAAAACCGAATGCATAATCATATAGCGAGTGAAATCAAAAGCGCCGCATTCGTCCCAGGTGAACTGCTTATGGATGGGAAAGATGCGATGGTAATCAACAGTATGCGTGCTGTTGTCGCGCTCGTGTTCATAGACATAATTGCAAATGATTAAATCAATCAGATTTTGATTGTTATAGCAGGATTCAATCAAATCAAGAATGTTCAGCAAGGCAGTTTTGTCAGCCCAATCGTCGGAGTCGACAACCTTATAATAGAGACCCTTGGCGGCATTTAATCCGGCCATAATTCCGGAGCCATGGCCGCCGTTTTCTTTGTGAATTACTCGAACAATGCTTGGATATTTTTCGGCATATTCATCAGCGATTTCGGCGGTTTTATCGACGGACCCGTCGTTGACTATAATGATCTCGACCCGTTCGCCGCCGACTAATAACGAATCAATACAGCGGCGCATATAACTTTCGCTGTTGTAGCAAGGAACAGCAAATGAAATGAGCTTCATATTTGATCTCCTTCGTTTTAATTTCCTTTATATTCTATCACATTGTTATATATAAATCAAGTTTAGGAAAAGAGTTTGATCATTAAGTTTTTCTTTAGGTGTTCGGTAGCTTTGAAATCCGTTCCAATCGCGTATTCTTGCTCGATTTGCATATGGATCTTTCGGGCCTGACTGAGCTTATCTGTTGCAAGATGGAGAATTTCTTTTTGAAGTTTTTTTATAAATGTGAATTTATTTTTGTTTAAATCCAGGATGGTCTTATCAAGCATATTTTGTAGATTGATTTTTTTGATCACTTGCTCTTCGTCTATAGAAAAATCAAAATAACCATCTTTTGATATGATGGAAAGATCGGCTTGCGGGATGATAATATGATGCAGAGTTTCTTTTCCAAGCAGCGGGTGATAGGAATTGATATGATCAATTCCTCGTTTTGAAAGTTGCTTGTCAATATAGTTCAAAAACGGCGCTGCAATCATCCAGCGATCTTCGAGGAGAACAATGTTTTTTCCAAGGATATGAATGGATTCGGATAATGTGTGCATCCCGTCGGGCGAGATTGCAGATAAAAAACGTTTTAGAATTTTAGAACGACGGTTTTTATTTTCCCATAATGCATTTTGCATGAGTATTTTATTGCCGATTTTTTGGATTTTCTCAAAATCGATCGATTGATAAAGCGGGGCAAAGATCCCTGCGTGAATATCTGCTGCACCTTTGAGCAGGCTATAGCAAGCTTGATATAGTCTACTTTTTTGATCGCAAAGATCCATGATTTTTTGGGCGTTCATTTTAATGGGGTCCCAACCTTCACCTAAATCGATGATATTTCCGCCGACTCCCGGATATTTTGGTTCAAAACTGTGTGGTTTCGTGGCATCTATGATGACAGAATTTTGCTTAGGCAATATAACTCCGTCCAAGCTATTTGGGTCGCCGGAACAATAGATCAATTCAGCGTCGGACGCTTGATTGGCAATCGCAGTCATGAGTGTACTTTTTCCGCATCCGGGGCCGCCCTTTATGTAGTAAATTTGGCTTCTTTTTTCATTTAAAATTGTATCAAAAAAGGAGATAAAACCATCGCCGCTATTTGCGGCACAAAATGTTTTGAATTTCACATAATCACCTCCGTTTATTTTATGACACATTCGATTCTTGGTTCGCATAAGAATTCGAGAAGATGGAAATAATGTTGTTGAATGATAAACGCGGAGGTTAAAATGGTCAATAAAGTTGTGATTAGTGGTGTGGATACATCGAAATTGCCGATTTTGTCGAATAATGAAAAAAATGAACTGTTAAAAAGAATCAAACAAGGCGATCGCCAAGCAAAGGATCAGTTTGTTGAAGGGAATCTTCGGTTAGTTCTTTCAATTGTCCAGCGTTTTGCGGGTCGCGGAGAATGTATGGATGATTTATTTCAGGTCGGTTGTATTGGGCTAATAAAAAGTATTGACAATTTTGATCTCAGTTTGGGGTTGCGTTTCAGCACTTATGGTGTTCCGATGATTTTAGGGGAGATTCGAAGATATTTGCGCGATAACAATATGGTTCGCGTCTCGCGTGCAACCCGCGACCTTGCTTATCGCGCGCTGACAGCGAAGGAGCAATTATCAAACGAAAAGAACCGCGAGCCAACAATTGCAGAGATTGCCGAACGATTGGAGACACGAAAAGAAGACGTTGTTATGGCATTAGAGGCAATTGTTGATCCGATTTCTCTTTTTGAACCGGTCTATTCGGATGGTAATGATGCATTATATGTGATGGATCAAGTGAGCGACGGACGCGGTGGGGAAGATTGGCTGGATGAATTATTGATAAAAGATGCAATCAACAATCTGCCGCCGAGAGAGCGGAATATCATTGAACTTCGTTTTTTAGAGGGGAAGACGCAAATGGAAGTGGCAGAAGAAGTGGGGATTTCGCAGGCTCAGGTATCTCGGCTGGAAAAAGGTGCGATGGAACGGATAAAGGGGCAGCTGTAACAGCTATCCCTTTTTTTCATAGTCTATAACATAGAGGTAGGGGGCGAAGGTATGTTATTGAAGGTTTTAGATGAAAATCGAGTAAAAATTTTGATCGAAGATCAAGACATTGAGTTTTATGACCTTCCGTTTGAAAAAATCAATTATGATGATCGGTATTCTCGCGCATTTATTATGGAATTGTTGCAAAAGACATATGAAGAGACAGGGATGAATTTTTGCGAATGCAAGGTAATGGTTGAAGTCATCCCCGGAGTATCTAATTCATATTATATTTTGTTGTCTAAAATTGATGGTTGCGGCGATAAGAAAATTGAGTTTGATAAAGCAGAACTATCTGAAAATGATGCCTATATTTTTTGCTTAAAGACGGCGGAAAAATTGATTCGGTTTTTGAAACAAATTGATTTGTTCCATCCTATAAAGAACGAAGTGTATTTTTATAATGATTTATATTATGTTCTTCTGAATTTTACACCACAAATAACATCGAAAGATGGGTTTGGATTATTTTTAAGCAAAATGGAGGAATATGGGGAGCGGTGTAAATTTAAAATCATAAACGAAGCGGTTTTGAAGGAGTGGGGAGAATTATTGGCAGGGCCCAATGCCTTAGAGATGTTGATTTGCGGCGAATAGGTGGAAAGTTGTTTTACTTTCCACCTATTTTTGTGTCTATGCACCTTTTTTTGCTCATTTCATAAGATATTCTGTGTTGATATATTTAAAGGGAGATGATTTTTATCGAAATTCCGGTTAAAAGTGCGACATACGCCATGAAAGGAAAACAACTCCTTCATCGCAATTCTATTCGCGCCTATGTCGGTAAGCGTAGCGGTGAAGAGGGATGCTATTATTATTTAAACATTAATGAAAAAAACAGGGAAGCTGCAATTCAACTTTTGCAGGAAAATCAAATTATAAAATAAGTTATCAGGAGGGTGAGTATGATATATTTTGATAATGCCGCCTCCACTCATCCAAAACCACAATCTGTCATTCGGGCGATGAGCGGATGGCTGCATAAAAATGCAGCAAATGCAGGCCGAAGCGGCCACCGAATGTCGATGGAAGCGGCTGAAATGGTTTATAATACGCGTGTTGCTGTTGGTGAATTTTTTGGGGTAAAAAAAGCGGAACATGTTGTCCTTGTTCCGGGGGCGACCTATGCTTTGAATACAGCGATTTTAGGGTTGTTGAATAAAGGCGACCATGTGATTACAACGGATTTGGAACACAACAGTGTGTTGCGCCCGCTTTGGCATTTGAATAAAAAAGGTGTTAATGTAACCGTGGTCTCGGTGAACTTTGAGGATGATGAAAAAACAATTGAGAAGATTATGCGAAACATTAATAGCAGGACGAGAGCGATTGTTTGTACGCAGTCGTCCAATGTATGTGGAAAGATATTACCAATAAAAGAAATTGCTGCTCGCAAACCAAGAAATGTTTGCTTAATTGTCGATGGTTCTCAGGGAGCCGGCACGTTGCCGACGAATATTATTGAGGATGGTATTGATTATTACTGCGCCCCTTCACACAAAGGGTTGATGGGGCCTCAAGGTGGCGGGATTCTTTTGCTGAATAACGCCGCTCCAAAACCGCTCGTCTTAGGGGGAACAGGAACAGAAGGCGCAAATCCCGAACAACCGCGTGAATTGCCGGAATATTTAGAAAGCGGTACTCTTTCAACCCCGATATGTGTTGGTATGAAAGCGGGGATAGAGTTTGTTCATAGATTGGGAATCGAACAGTCATTCAGGCACAAAAGAGCGCTGACGGATTATGCCTATGACGAATTGAGGAAACTCGATAATTTGGAACTTTATATGTATCCGTATAAGGAGTCCTGCATCGGAGTCATTCCGTTCAATGTACGTGGAATGGATTCCAATAGAGTTGTGGAATATTTAGACCGAAACAATATATGTGTCCGCGGCGGGATTCACTGTTCGCCGTTGTTCCATAAAAGATTTGGAACAATCGAAAGAGGGATGGTCCGAATCAGCTTCGGCTGCTTTAATAATGATCGCGAAGTCAATGAATTGATAAAAGTTCTTAAAAAATTAAGGTAAATTAATAAAAAACTATTTATTTTATTATTAATATATGTTATAATTTTAGAAAATAAAAGACTTGGGGGTTTAAAATGTTTAGTGACTTTTGGACTCACATTCAAAATGTGTTTATTACCATTCAATTTAAGGATTGCATAGATATCCTGGTTGTTGCCTATTTGATTTACAGCGTTTTGCGGTTTATCAAGCAGACAAGAGCCGGGCATTTGTTGCGTGGTTTGGTGTTTTTGCTGGTGTTGATTTTGCTGGCGCGTGTTTTAAAGCTTAGCGCGGTGGGCTATTTGATGAACAATGTTCTTCAATTGAGTTTTATCACCATCATTATCGTATTTCAACCGGAACTTCGTTCGTTGCTTGAAAAATTGGGAAGAATCAAATTTTCCAACGTATTGCCGTTTTCCAAATCCGGTAATACGGAGCGTGATCGCATTGAGCGCGGTATTGAGCATGTTTGCGAATGTTGCGAAGACCTTTCCAACCGCCGCATTGGTGCGCTGATGGTTTTTGAAAACACAACGAAATTGGGCGACATCGCCGCAACCGGAACCTATCTTAATTGTAATCTTTCCGCGCAGATGCTGGTTACCATCTTTTTCCCAAAAACTCCTTTGCATGATGGCGCGGTTATGATCGAAGATTTTCGCATTGTTTCTGCCGGTTGCTTATTGCCCTTGAGCCAACGGTTGGAGATCAGCAAAGCATTGGGGACTCGCCACCGGGCGGCGGTAGGCCTGAGCGAGATTTCCGACGCTGTTATCGTTGTGGTTTCCGAAGAAACAGGGAAAATCTCCTATGCTCAAAATGGTGAAATCCACTTGGGCATTTCTGTCGATGAACTGAGAAATGTATTGGTGAATAATTTCCTCTCCGAAAAGAACGCTAAATCTAAAGCGGAGGTGGATGAAAAATGATGATGAAGATCAAAGAGTTTTTCAAAGAATTTAGCTTGATCAATTTATTCAGAAATAATTGGCAGATTAAATTACTGTCTGTTCTTTTGGCTGTTGTCTTGTGGTTCTTTATTTGCGAATATTTCGATCCCGATACCACCACGTGGGCCTCGGATATTAACATCAGCGTTAATTACGAAGGGTCGGTTCCTCAAAAAGAGAACCTTGGTATAATGACAGTGGTCGATCAAAAGGTGGATGTTTGTGTCAGCGGGTCGCGGGATACCATTGCTTTGATGAATCGCCAGAAAATTACTGCCACATTGGATTTGAGCAATGTTACGCAAAGCGGAGAATATGATCTGCCAGTCTTGATTGATCTTGGTAATCAGAATCTGACCAAAGTTGAGCAGTCGATCGATACGGTGAAAGTTCGGTTTGATACCAATAAGGTTTCGAATGTCAAAGTTAATGTCAAGGTTGAGGGTAAAGTACCGGAAGGCTTGATTCGAGAAGATCCGATTATGCTCAACAATTATATTGTTGTGACAGGACCGACTTCGATTGTTGATACCATCGTTTCGGCCGAAGTTGAGATCAAGCAGGATAGCTTTGTTCAGACCGGGAACTTTAAATGCGACTATGTCTTTGTAGATAAAAATGGCGCAATCGTTGAAAAAACCTTTTTGCTTATTGATGATAATATGAAAACCCTGGATATTACAGTGCCGGTGGTGAAAGAAAAGGTCGTTCCGCTCACTGTTGAAATTATCAACAGCAGCGGTGGGTCAGACAGTTCGTTCTGTACAGCCGTTGTTCTGCCTAAAGAAATTAAAATTTCAGGCAGTGCCGAAACATTGGATTCCTATAATGCGATTTCTTTAGGGACGATTGATGTCGCTGAAAAGAATGATGATTTTGAAACATCGATGGCGGTTGTCTTACCCAATGGGGTTAAAAATGTGGACGGCATCGAGGATGCTAAGGTTTCCATCCAATTTAACGACGTTCAAACCCGCACTTTTGAGGTGGGGAATATTAATTTGCAAAATGTTCCCAAAGGAATAAAAGCAAAAGTATCAGAGAAGAAACTTAGCATCAAAGTCCGAGGCATTGCTGAAGATATTGGCAAGTTGAACGCTAAGGACATATCGCTGGTTGTCGACTATGCGCAAGCAGATGCCGCAAAGGGAACAAAGCGCATGAATGCGGTGGTTGTTTTTCCGAAAGATCTCAAAGTTGGCGCAGTTGGAAAGTATCAATTAACCGTGGTATCTTAAAAATGGTTCCGACCTTTTCAATAAATGTTAAGGTCGGTTTCCTTTGTCGATTTTTAATTTTAAAATGAGGGATAAAGAATGAATTACATTAAAGCTACAAACGAAGAATTACTGGCGGAACTCGAAGGGCTGCGCAAACAATATGCGCGTTATATGGCCGATATTATTCGCTTGGATATGACGCGCGGAAAGCCCAGCGCAGATCAGCTTGAACTGAGCGAGAAAATGCTTGGAATTATTTCATCCAACGAAGATTGTTTTGATGCGTCGGGGTTGGATTGCAGAAACTATGGATTACTTGATGGTATTCCCGAGGCGAAAGCTTTATTTGCATCGATGATCGGAGTGCATCCGGATCAGGTTATTTTGGGCGGAAACTCCAGCCTTAATTTGATGTTTGATACATTTTGCAGAGCTTTTTGCTTTGGGAACCTTGATAGCGAGCGCCCTTGGAGCCAAGAGCCTAAAGTGAAATTTATATGCCCTGCGCCCGGTTATGACCGTCACTTTGCAATTTGCCAGCAGTTTAACATTCAAATGATTCCGGTTGCTATGAAAAACGATGGCCCCGATATGGATGCAATTGAAGCATTGGTGGCAGAAGATGCGGCAATCAAAGGGATTTGGTGTGTGCCGAAATACTCGAACCCAACCGGCGTTGTGTTTTCTGATGATGTTGTTCGTCGTTTTGCTAATTTGAAGCCCAAGGCGGCTGATTTCAGAATTTTCTGGGACAACGCTTATGTGGTCCACGATCTATACGATGAAAGCCCTGAACTTTTGAACATTTTAGACGAATGTGAAAAAGCGGGCAGACCCAATATGGTGTATATTTTCAGTTCGACATCTAAAATCACTTATCCGGGCAGCGGTGTTGCAATGATTGCGTCCAGCAAGGCGAATATTGAGCATATGAAAAAGCAGATCGGTGTTCAAACAATCGGACCGGATAAATTAAATCAACTGCGCCATGTGCGAATGTTTCCGAATAAGGCAGCGCTTTTGGAGCAAATGCGTAAGCATGCTGAACTTTTGCGCCCCAAATTTGAAGCGGTTTTAGAAATTTTAGACCGCGATCTGGCAGGAACGGGAATTGCCGAATGGAGTAAGCCTCGCGGAGGTTATTTTGTAAGCTTTGATGCGATGCCCGGGTGCGCCAACCGCATTTATCTTCTCTGCGATGAAGCCGGTGTTTCGCTCACCAAGGTTGGCGCTACATTCCCATATGGGAATGACCCCGAGGATTCGAATATTCGCTTGGCGCCCTCTTATCCGCCCATCGAAGAGTTGATTGTTGCAATGGAACGCTTTACTGTTTGCGTACGGATTGCTAGCATTGAAAAGATTTTGGCAGATCGCGGGGCTTCTGTCTGCTGATTAAAGGAGAATGATAATGGACATCGGAATGTCGTTGGCTTGCTTTTATCCTTTAGAGCCTGAAAATGCGGTGCCGGAAGTTGCGGGATTAAATGTTCGGGTTTGCGAGGTTTTTTTAAACACCATAAGTGAGCTGGAGGATTCGTATCTCCATTCTTTGCGCGAGATATGCGATCGCCATAATATTAGAGTTCATTCCATTCATCCGTTTACAAGTTTTTTAGAAAACTATATGTTTTTTGCTCCGTATCCGCGCAGAATCGCGGATTCCGAGCGGTTATACGAGAGATATGCAGATGCGGCAAAGATTCTCGGAGCATCAGTTATTAATATTCACGGTGATCGTGGTGTTGGGTTAAATGATATGGATCACTATGTGAAATGTGTTGCACCCTTAATGCGCTTGCAACAAAAAACAGGTGTGATATATGCGTTGGAAAATGTGTTTTATAATAGCGTTAACCACCCTGAATTTATCGCAAGATTGAAGCAAAGGGTTCCCGAGGCAAGGTTTACCTTGGATATCAAGCAAGCATTCAAAGGCGGGCAGGATGCCTATGACGTCGCGGAAGCGATGGGGAACGCAATCGTCAATTTTCATGTTAATGATCGTGATGACGATCACATTTGTTTGTTGCCCGGAGAAGGGACTGTGGATTACAGCCGGATTCGGAAGATATTAAGTGCGAACCATTATAGCGGGCCGGCGTTGATCGAGGTATATCGGCATAACTTTCAAAATAATACCGAAATCAAGCGCTCGTTGGATCATTTGGAATCTAAATTTTCTCTTGCAAAATAATGGATTATAGTTTATAATTTATTTCAATGTGTTAAAAGAAAGGTGGTTTTCCTCGATGAAATGTCCGTTTTGCGGCAAACCCGATAGTAAGGTCATCGACTCTCGTCCCACCGACGATGAAGAAAAGATCCGCCGTCGTCGTGAATGTATCAGTTGCGCCAAGCGTTTCACAACCTTTGAGGCGATTGAAACGATCCCCCTGGTAGTAATTAAAAAAGACAAAACACGCGAACCATTTTCAAAAGATAAAATTATGAAGGGTTTACTTCGCGCTTGCGAAAAACGTCCGGTTAGTGTCGCCGAGATGGAGAAGATCGTCTCGGATGTTGAGTCGGTCCTTTATAATTCCATGGAAAAGGAAATCACAACTCAATATATCGGAGAATTGGTAATGGAATCGCTGAAGGTATTGGACGAAGTTTCCTATGTTCGATACGCATCTGTTCACCGCCAGTTTAAAGATATCAATTCGTTCTACGAAGAAGTTATGAAGCTATTAAAGAAAGGATAATTCATTTATGAAGCAGTGTACCCCAATCATTATGGAAGAATATGATGGTGAATTATTCTTTTCGATCATAGATTATGAGCTTCTTGGCGATGCCTGCATTATGACTCTTGGTGCAAGGGATGGGGAAGATCTGGTTGGATTTAAAATTTCCATACCGTTGATAACCAGACGTTTTATGTTTAAAACGATGCAGTTCATTGTTCCCTCGGGAATGGTTCAGATTTCGTCGATTGGCGAGAAAAGCGATCGATTGATCGCAACCTTGGCGAAATACTTCAATCCTTCTTATGAGCCTTCTTCTGAGTTTACTGATGAAGTTGTCGAGGTGGACTATAAACTTCGCAACCAAGGCGGGTACGATCTGAATCAAGATAAGATCTATTTAAAATTCTATTATGACGAAGAGCAGGACGAAGATCTTCCTGCAAACGAGAGAGTTCATTTGAATATGAATTTTACTTTCAATCTTGCTCGCGAATCTGCAACCTTGATCGAAACAGAAGAAGGATATTCTGCTGATTTAATTGCTTTTTTAATGAAATAATCAATTCCGCTGCGAACGCAGCGGATGATATGCTGGTGTAGCACAGTTGGTAGTGCATCTCACTCGTAATGAGAAGGTCACGTGTTCGAGTCACGCCACCAGCTCCAAAAAATAAAGCACTTCTCCGGAAGTGCTTTATTTTTATCCAATCCGAAGGATTAGTATGTAATCGCTGCTAGGAGTATGTAATATTACATACTCGCAAGAATACCAAATAATGTTGACAGTTGAATGTAATTTAAATATAATTATCCATATAAATAATTGCGTAAAAATTAAGGAGAGGTTTTATGATTTACGGCGTGGCTTTGTTGGCCGGATGTATGTTTGTTGGCTCATTTGTGGGAAATGTATTAGGGCTTTTAACGGGTCTTAATTCTGATATTGGCGGTGTTGGTTTTGCGATGATTTTACTTTTGCTCGTAACCAATTCGACCAAGATAAACAAACTTTTTCCCGAAACGTATGTTAAAGGAATTCGCTTTTGGAAAGAAATGTACATCCCTGTTACAATTGCTATGGCGGCATCTCAAAATGTTGTCAGTGCCTTGAGCGGAGGCATTATTGCGTTAGTTTTAGGGTTGGGTGTTGTATTGTTTATGTTGTTTCTTATCCCTTTGTTTAATAAGTTCACCTCAAAGGGAGCCGCAAACAATGAAACGGAGGCCAAAAAATGAAAGAAGTATTAAAAATTATTGTTGACTTGTTTGTGGAAAATGGATTTGTAATGGCATTTCTGGTTGTTGGAGTTATTGCAATGTTCTCCAATTTTATTTCTGCCAAAGTTACTCGCGGAAGAATCCATGCATCGGCAATAGCTATTTTTCTTGGTCTTATTTTAGCATACATAGGAGGAAAATTTGCGGGTGGCTCAAAAGGGCTTTCGGACGTTACCGTGTTCACCGGTATCGGCGTTTTAGGTGGCTCCGCGCTTCGTGATTTTACTATTATATCAACTGCTCACGGTGCAAAATTGTCTGAAATTAAAAAAAGTGGCTTAGTTGGGGTTATTTCTCTTTTCTTAGGAGTTGTACTTACATTTATTATTGGTGTTTTGGTAGCATTTGCATTCGGTTATAGGGATGCTGCCAGCGTGACAACGATTGCAGCAGGTGCTGTTACCTTTATAGTAGGACCTGTTACGGGCGCAGCAGTCGGTGCAAGCTCTGCTGTTATTGCCATTTCAATCGCAACAGGTGTTTTTAAGTCTATTGCAGTAATGCTTCTTACACCGATGCTTGCGAAGAAGATTGGGCTTAATACACCGAGCGCTGCTATGGTGTTTGGTGGCCTGATGGGGACTACAAGCGGAGTATCTGCAGGCCTTGCGGCAACCGACCCCGAATTAGTACCTTATGGTGCTATGACTGCTACGTTTTATACCGGACTGGGTTGTTTGCTTTGCCCATCCATATTATATATGCTTGTGCAAATCATTTTACCGTAGTTCAAAATACCCAAATAAAAATCCGTTCTCGAAAGAGAACGGATTTTTTTGGATTAATCGGCAACGATACTGTTTTCGCGATTTTCTTCTAAAGCAATTTGATTTTTTTCTTCAATATCCTTCTTTTGAATGTAATACAGAAGTTCTTCTTTGAGCGCCCCATCATATTTGGTAATATCAATTTTAACGTTAAGTTTATGAGCCACTCTTTGTCTTTCGGGGGGAAGCTCTAAGTAATCGCTAAACTGCCCGGTTAAATAATGGTTGTAGTCGGGCATGGCAGGGAACATCTTTCCTCTTAATTCCACTTCCACCGAATTGCCGAACGTTTCTTTGCACATTGTTCCTTTGATAAAGCCTTGTGCAACAATTTCGGCTACCTCATGGGCGTTTTCTGCATTGCGATACTTCTGCGCAGTTTTAATGATTTTTCGACACACCTTATTATTCAAACCCAGCCACCGGGCAATAATACCAATCGGTGTTTTTTTGAGCTTTATTGAAAGTTTCTTTCCGCTCCAAGGGGGGAGATTGAAAAGAAGGCGCCATCTTCTTAAGCTGCACATTTCTTTTTGAAATAATTCTCTCTTAACCAAATCATCAGGAACTTCATCCACAGGGAGGATATCGATCCACAGATTACGGAAGGTTAATGACTGTTTGCTGGTGGTACGTGTACGTGTGTCAATCATACGAGTGAAGGTCTGACCTTCAAAACCGTTATCAATGTTGATGATTTTATAATAGGGATTGGAGAACGATTTGCCTACATATTTCTTTAAAAAGTCTTCATAATCCTCGCGCAACATAAACAAATCGATGTCATCATCCCAAGGAATCAAATCTTTGTGACGAATAGCGCCCAAGAGCGTGCCGCCGGCCAAAGAATAAGCATAGCCTTCCTTTTTGCAAAGCTGATCAAACTCACACAGCATATCAAAGGTGATGGCCTGGGTACATTGAATTCGGCTAAGTTCTATAAATGCTTCCATTTTTTATATTTTCCCCTCTATTTAAATTATTTAAAAAAGTTGGTCATAAAGTTTGTTGAAGTTTACAAAGTCATCACTTGTAAATCGCATATTTTGATCTTTATGATCGCGCAACATAATCAGCAAACGTTGAAGAATATAGCGCATGCCGGTACCTTCGAAATTGTAGCAATAACGTTTTTTATATTCATTGTCGAAATGTTTGATTTCGAAATATCCGGTGTTCCACCATTCATCCGGCAATGTGATAATACCCTTATCGCCGCAGATGACAAGCTTGTTCGGAAGGTCGATGCTGTTGCTGATTTCCATGGTAGCAGCCGCTTTTTCCATTCTTGCTTGAAACTGTAAATAAAAGCCGTTTTCACCGATGGGATTTGTAAACTGATGAAAATCAGCGGGCTGGTTTTTAAAGAGCTTGTAGAAAACATACAGTCCGTAGGCCTTTAGTTCAGAAATGTTCCGACTATCCGAAATGTTGCAAAACATGGAGCAATGCATATTCATAACTTTTCCGATAGAACCGCTTTCAATCATCCAGAACATCTGATTAAGCGCCTGTATGAATGACATCTTTACACAAGGGAGTAAAATCACATTTTTCTCTTTAGACAGAACCATGAGTGATCTGAACTCATCCTCCGAAAGCAAGGCGGGGAAGGAAAGCAATACATGCTTGCCCGCCTCCAATGCGGGGCGGATATAAGGCAGTTGGGATTTTCCGTCACCTTGAATATAAACGGTATTGATACCATCTAAAAAGTCATCAAGGTTTGTGTATGCCCCTCTCAGCTCATAGTTTTGGCAAGCTTGATTCGCAATATCGGCATCCGGATTAAAAACACGGTCCACATGAATGCCGCTGACATATTTGCTTTCCAAAACAAAGCCTTTATCATCGGCACTGTCAAGAATCATACCGATTTGCAGGTGCTGTTGTTGTTGGCGAAGCATGGTGCTGGAAATATCCTTGGTGCGTTCCAAATATACTACTTCGCAATATTCTTTCAGGTAATCAAACTTGCCGCGCCAGTCAGAACCGACCACTAAAACATCCACATTGTAGTTTTGGACGTCCTGAATTTTTTGGCCCTGGAACTCTTCAACAATAATTTCGTCTGCAAGACCGGTTTTTCTGACGTTCTCAATTCTTTGGGGAAGACTGTCTTGAACCCCAATCTTTCCTCGTTCAACGTCGTAGTTTTCGCCGGTGACACCCACAATCAAATAGTCGCCTAAATCTTTGGCACGTTTGATAATGTTGTAGTGGCCTTGATGAAATAAATCAAAGGTTCCGTATGTGATGACTTTTTTCATAGTTAAACCTCCTCGTTTAAGAAGCTGTTTAGCATGTCTTGAGGCAATGCCGGCTCCTGATTATAAATGGGGTTTCCAAAATTGGTTTTGGGGTATGCCTTGGTAGGCTCGGTGAAAACAAACTCCACTAACAAGGGATGTCCCTTTTTGCGTTGCTGCAGTACAGAATCAATCTGCTCAACTTGGTTTATTTGAACGGACTCAATTCCATATGCCTTAGCCACTTCAGTAAAGTTCGGAGAGGAAAAATCGGGAGAAGCGGCGCCGTAGTAATTTCCGTTAAACAGGGAATCTTGCTGCTGCGTGATAAGCCCTAAAGAGTGGTTATTGAACACAAAGATTACAACATCCAAGTCTTCGTTTTTTAGCCATTGTAATTCTTGTATATTCATCTGAAAGGCACCGTCACCGCAAAAGCAATAAACGGTTTTATTCGGACTTGCAATGCCGGCGCCAATGGCTGCAGGCAGCGCATAACCCATGGCGCCATGGGCGCCGGAGAACATAATGGTTAAGCCGTTTTTGGATTGGAGGGATTGCCCTACCCACATCATGTGCTGGCCTACGTCGCAAGCTACAATGTCGTTTTCGTTGATATGTGAATTGATCGCATCAATTACTTGATTGGGCGTGCTATAGGTGACCGTTTTATCAAAAGACTCACAAAAATCTTTGTATCTACGGCAAAAGTCCAGCCATTGATCCGATACCTGAGGCCAACGTTCCCATCGATTTTGATTGTTGTCCAAAGTTTGAGCAAGATCCGTAGAATTAATTAAAATGCCGATCTCATCAGGTTTAACTTTTCGTTTTAATTCGTTGGGATCAATATCGAAACGCAAAATCTTTGCATTGGGCGCAAACTCTTCCACCTTGGTACCGGTCTGGCGGGTGCACAGGGAACAACCCACTGCAATAATTTGATCCGCTTTAGCCGCGACAATCATATTGGCATAACGATTGCCATAGGCGCCGCCGATAAAACCAAAGTTCAGAGGGTGGCTTTTAGGTAAAATATCTTTACCCATCAGGCTGGTAACAATAGGTAAATTGAGTTTTTCGGCAAAACGAAGAAAGCTCGCTCTATCAGCGCGGCTGATACCGTTGCCCAGCATTAACACAGGACGCGAGGCAGAAGCCAACGCCTGTTCTAAAACATCAATAGGGGAAACGTCTTGTGAATCGGACGATTGTGTTTCCTGCGTGATGGCAGGCACTTCAATTTCCGCGCGCTGGATGTTCATGGGCAGATCCAGCAGCACGGGACCTTTTCGTCCGGTAGTTGCCAAATGATATGCCTTTTCTAATGCGGCAGGAATCTGGTCGGGATCTCTGATCTCTTGGGCAAATTTGGTGATAGGACGACAAATTTCGACAGTTTTAGTCTCCTGGAATGCATTTTGACGCAAATCTTCGATATCTTCATAACGTTCGTAGGTGTTAATCTGCCCGGTAATAAACACCACAGGGATGGAGTCGTAGTATGCATTGGCGATGCCGGAAACCAAGTTGAGTGCACCCGGACCGCTGGTGGCATACGCCACAGCACACTTGCCGGTGGCGCTTGAATAGCCGCAGGCTGCAAAGGATGCACCTTGCTCGTTATAGCAAACATGGTTTTTGGCTTTATCGTTTTTGCCGATGGAATCAACAAAATGAGCAATCATTGTGCCCTGATAGCCAAAAAAATCACATATATTTTTTTCTACAAAATAGTTTACGATATAGTCTGAAACTTTCATAAATGCATTCCTTTATTCAAAATTATATCCGCCATCAACAGACAGAACTGCACCGTTGATATATGGGTTGGTCAGCAACGACATAGTAGCTCGGGCTACCTCTTCCGGTTGGCCAAAGCGATGAACTGCCACTTTACGACGTATGTTGTTTAGATGTTCCTCTGTACGATTGCCGGGGAACATATCTGTTTCGATAAAAGCAGGGGCGACGGTGTTGACGGTAATCTTTCGATCGGCTAATTCCTTAACCAACATTCTGGCAAGAAAAACCTCGCTGGATTTGGTCAAGCCATAGGGGATGTAGGTTGAATGGGGATAGATGCCGACATTAGAACTGATAAAAGCAATGGAGCCGCCGTCTACCATATGTTCGACCATGTCTTGCACCAAAAAGAACGGCGTAAAAAGGTTCATTTGGAACATGGATTCCATTTCTTCCGGGGTGATCTTGCCGAAAGCATTACGGGTTTTTCCGTTGGAAGATGAATTTAGCACCAAACCATGAAGGGGATGATTATCGAGATCCATCTGCTCCAAAATGGCGGGAATAGAATCCGTATTTGAAACATCAGCCTTTATGATTTTAAAACTGTCGGAATATCCCATGCTAATCAGATGATCAGCGCACGCTTGAGCTCCCTTATCATCGTGAACATAGTTGAGATACACATAATAATCTGCTTTCAGTGCTTCCACTGCAATGGCTTTACCAATTCCCTTGGTGGAACCTGTAATAAAAATAGATTTCTTCATTGATTATTCCTCGATTATACTTTATTGGTTAGGTTGTCCCTAAAGCGTTTATGCCTGCGGCGTGTCAAAAGGTCTTCTTTTGGAGTCATATAATCCTCTCCGTAAGAGAGTTTAAGAACGGCGTCATAATTTTTGAATATATAGAAGTTTTTTCCTTCAAAAACTTGCTCTTTCAAATCATCAATAGACTCTGCAGGTATAATCCTGTGCAAATATCTGGCGGAATCATTCGACATATGAATATACGCTTTTTTCCCTGTGAAGGCGTTCTTACTAAACCATTTGTAAAATCGCATTTTTGCTTTTTGAGGAAACGGCCGCCCCAAAAAGCTGACAAAGCGATAAACCCAATATTTAAATACGCTATGATCTTCTGTGCTGGTTAGTTTGATGGTTTCTTTGGTTTTTAACATAGCTTGAAGGATTATAAGACAATAGTTGCGGATTTTCTGTAAAAGCTTTTTTTCGGTTATATAATCATACACAAATATATCTGCGGTGATATAAGGATTGTTCTTGCTGAATATTTGCAAAGCCCCACCGATATATCCTTCCAGCAGAGCATACTCCTCACTATGTATGGAAAACACTTCTATGAATCGCTCATAATTTTCTCGAGACATAGCAAGATCCACATCGTCGTCCCAAGAAATAAAACCATTTTCACGAACGGCACCCAGCAGTGTGCCTCCTTGAAGCGTATACTGAATACCAAATTCACGACAAATATGGTCAAAGTTACAAAGCAATGAAAATAGTTGTTTTTGTACTTCGTTCATCTAATCACCTTTATAGCTGTTATACTTAAAAAAGCAAAATATATTATCTAAAACTACATACATTATATATAATAACACATATATATTATTTTTTCAAGCATTTTACTTTCTCAATCCAAGTGCCCTCATATTCATAACTATCTAACGCAAGAATGGTTGGTTTTTATCATAGTATTGTTTACCGTGAATAAACTATTGATTAGAAAGAGCGGTGAAAAAATGGTTTCGACATTTTTAAAGGGGATATTTATCGGGAGTACATTATCGGTTCCTGGAATGAGCGGCGGTACAATGGCAATGTTGCTTGGAATCTATGAGTCCTTGGTTCAATCTATTAATAGACTGATTACAAAAGAGGGAAAGAAAAAAGATGCAATCTTATTTCTTTTGATATTCTCGGCAGGTGGAATCCTTGGTTTTTTGGCGATTTCTTCGGTAATTTTGAATTTGATTCAAATTGCACCGATGCCGATGACATTCCTATTTTGCGGTGTTATAGTCGGTGGCATTCCCAAGATATTCGCAGAAATTAAAAAAGATCGTTTTTATTGGTTTGACCTCCTTTATATTCTTTTGGGTGTATTGATTGTTCTTTTTATTTCCTATCTTCCAAAAGATATGTTTCAAATTGGCATTTCTTTTGATTTTTGGAGTGTAATTAAGCAAATTATCGGCGGTGTAATTGTCGCTTTTGCGTTGGTTTTGCCCGGTATCAGCGTTTCTCAAATGCTGTATGTGTTAGGAATCTATGAAGGGGTTATAAAGGCAGCTTCCTCGTTTGATATATTGGGATTACTGCCGATGGTATGTGGCATTTCTCTTGGAATCCTATTGTTTGCCAGATTGATGGATATTTGCTTTATAAAATTTAGAAAGCCGGTGTATGCTATTATATTCGGTTTTGTCATAGGCTCTGTTTTTGAACTGTTTTCTCGCGGAGCAAGCGATGAATTTTCTTTTATCTGTATTCCGTTATTTATTATTGGATATTGTTTGATGCGATTGATATTAAAAAAACAAGCCGATGCTTAGCATCGGCTTGTTTTTTTAATAGTTTCTGCATCCGGTCGAAATCAGTGCCCAGGTGGCTTTTCTTCGAGTGGACGCTTCGAGAAGAGGTTCATCGAGTTGTTCGAGTTTGTCGATGTCACCGTTCAGGTAGGATTCCAGCCGCAGTTTGGTGGAATTCAAGCGTTCTTTAAGACCGCCCAAGCGCAGTTCGATAACATCAAAACCAAAGGTCTTATTATCGATATACCATTCATTTCTTGCTGCTTCAACATAGTCATTTACAGCTGCAATTGTGGCAGGAATTCGAGCAGCGGCAATCTCTTTTAATCCTTCGTTATCCTTGGCATGATAGGCATTGCGAATATCGAGCGAGAGCGTCGCTTTCAGAGCCAGAGCGCGGCAAAGCATTTCTGCAGCCTTGAAGAGATAACTGAATTCATTGGCAGATACCTTGGAAAGCGCTTCGGCCTTTTGAGCGAATTCGTCGCTATACTGTTCTTTGACTGCATAATCAAACCAGCCGCCAAGAGAATCGTTATACAAAAAGTGTTTTGCATAACGAATGTTGCGAACCGTCAGATCGGTGTCGGAAAGAAGGTTGGGGGTATCCAGCAGCATAAAATCTTCAAAAGAAATACCATGGGTCTCTTTAAAGCGTTTTGAGAGCCACGCACGATCTTCGCCCTTTGCATAGCAATATTCCGCATATTGCTGCAAGGTGGGGAGGATAGAAAAATGAGAAGCTTCGCCGCCGTTGTCGCCCCACGCCGTCGCAATAACAAGGGGGATTTTTTCTTCGCGAGAAACCGCCAAATGAAGATCGTTGCGGTCGATGGAATAATAGTTTGAGGGAGACATAGAAAGCCATTTCCACGCACCGCCCGCAAAGGCGATTGGGTTATGGAATTGTTTGTGGCAATTCATCATATGGCGGAATGTTTTCTCGTCGTGTGTATAATAGTCCCAATAGACAAGGGTTACATCTTGGGGAACAAGGTCGATAACTTCCTTTGGAATTTCGCCTTCATCGACATAATATTTCCCGAATTTGATGCGGAAGAACATATCGCTCCAAATCATCGGCTCAAAATCATATTTTTTGCAGATTTCCACAACACGCTCGAGATGTTCCAAAATGATTTGGGAACGGTCGCGATATCCGTTTTTATTCAAGTATTCACCGGCGCCGAGCAGATGCGCTTCATCCATGCCGATGTGGATGCGATTGGTGCGGAAACATTCGCGGCAACTGCGAATCATTGCTTCAATAAATTCGTAGGTTTTTTCTTCGCCTACCAAGAGGATATTGCCGGTATCGATGATTTCTTTGAACGGGTGCCAGCGTAATGTCGCTTCTAAGTGGGCAAGAACCTGCATACACGGAATCATTTCAATACCGAATTGCAAAGCATATGCATCGATTTCTTTTAATTCATCTTGGCTAAAACGACCTCGAATATAACCAAAGAACGGATATTCCGGTACTTCGTATGTATCTTCGGTATAAAGCATAAACGAAGTGAATCCCATTAAGGCAAGCAAACGAATCATTTTCTTTGCGCCATCGATATTAAAAACAGCGTTTCTGGAACAATCCGCCATCAAACAAAGGTCTTCGTGGGCCGGGAATTCTTCATAAATTCCGGCGATGCCGGAACGCTCCGGAAGCATAGTCAACATCCGAAAGAATTCGGGAATCTTATTATACTCAATCGTTACCCGATTATTTTCGACAATAATTTTGGGCCCGACGTTGTTTTTTTGGATATTTACTTCCATACCGGATTCGCATACATCAAATTGCAGGTGCGGCTTGATTTCGGCAAACGGCTTTTTTAATTCATCCGGTAAATTAAAATTGAATTTCATAATGGATTTCCTTTCATTTTTTGATTATAATATCATTATTTTTGATTGAATTCAATATGTGCTTGCATTTTAATTGCAAAAAGATTAAAATAGTATAAAAAACATGAATGGAAAAATAGAATTGAAAAAAGTAGCTGTTGTTGGCGGGGGACCGGCGGGAATTATGGCGGCGATTGCCGCCGCAAAAACTGCCGATGTTCTTCTGTTTGAACAAAATAATATGTTAGGCCGCAAACTTTTGATCACAGGAAAAGGGCGCTGTAATGTGATGAATTTTTGCTCGGAAGAGGAATTGATCTCTCAGGTAATCCATAATCCGAAGTTCTTATATTCGGCGTTTTCCTCGTTCAATGCCTATGATGCATACACCTCTTTTGAGGAGTGGGGCGTACCGCTGAAAATTGAACGCGGAAACCGCGTTTTTCCTGTCTCGGATTGTTCTTCTGATGTGCGTGATGCGCTGAAGCGTAAGGCGCACGAAATGAATGTGCGCTTCATTTTTGAAAAGGTCGTTGAGATACAGCAGGGAAAAATTATCTGCGCAAGTAAAGAATATGCCGTCGATGCGATTATTCTGGCGACCGGCGGTTGTTCTTATCCGTTGACCGGCTCTACCGGTGATGGGTATCGAATGGCAAAAAAACTCGGCCACACCGTTATCTCGCCGGAACCTGCGTTGGTTTCTTTGATTGAGGCGGGAAATGTTTGCTCCGATTTGATGGGGCTTTCATTAAAGAATGTTCGATTGTCTATTTATAATCCCGGCTCAAAATTACTATATAGTGAATTTGGTGAGATGCTGTTTACCCATAAGGGCATTTCAGGCCCGATTGTTCTTTCGGCATCCTCGAATTTGAGCCGATCGGATTTTCCTTGCGTTGCTTCCATTGATTTAAAGCCTGCTCTTGATGAGGAGAAATTAGACAAGCGATTATTGCGCGATTTTGAAGAAAATATCAATAAAGATTTTCTGAATGCATTGGATAAAATATTGCCTAAGAAGATTATTCCGATAATCATCGAGCGAAGCGGAATAGACCCTCGTTTAAAGGTTCATCAAATCACCAAAAACGAGCGTTTGAATCTGGTTCGGGTTATTAAAGGATTTAGAATTGATATCAAAGAAAAGGCGGACTTTTCTGAGGCAATTATCACATCCGGCGGGGTCGATGTTTCTCAGATCGACCCCAGAACGATGGAATCGAAATTGGTTCCGAATTTATATTTTGCCGGCGAAGTCATCGATGTCGATGCGTTGACCGGCGGTTATAACTTGCAAATTGCATATTCAACCGGTTATCTGGCCGGAATCTCTGCTTCGAAGGAGTAATGTATGGGAATTAATATTGCTATTGATGGACCGAGTGGTGCGGGTAAAAGCACTTTGGCAAGAAAATTGGCTGCAAAATTGAATTTCATTTATGTAGATACAGGCGCAATGTATCGTACCATAGGATTATACATTTATAGAAAAGGAATTGATCCCAAAGACGTGGAGCAGGTGGCTGCGGTACTGCCCGAAATTAAGGTGGAATTATCTTTTGTCGATGGGGAGCAGCGCGTTTACTTGAATAAGGAAGATGTTTCGACAGAAATCCGTTTGCATGAAGTAAGTCAATATGCTTCCTTGACCAGCGCGATCCCTGCAGTCCGTGCCTATCTGTTTGATATGCAGCAAGCGCTTGCGGCCGAAAATAATGTTATTATGGATGGGCGCGATATTGGAACGGTTGTTTTGCCTAATGCTGAAGTTAAAATCTTCTTGACTGCACGCGCCGAAGTGCGGGCGCAGCGAAGATATAACGAGCTTTTGGAGCGTGGGCAAGAGGTCGATTTCGATCAAGTCCTTGCTGATGTAATTCGCAGAGATGAGCAGGATATGAATCGCCCTGTTGCGCCCTTGAAACCGGCAGACGACTCGATCATTCTCGATACATCCGGAAATTCATTTGAGCAGTCGTTGGACTTACTTTATAAAACTGTGAAGGAGCGAATCGGTTAATGAGACAAGTTCGGACGATTGAACACGCCGGTTTTTGTTTTGGCGTTTCGCGTGCAGTTGAAATGCTTGAGAAGGAAATTGATGCGGGAAGTACGCCGCTGTATACGGTTGGTCCGATTATTCATAATCCTCAGATTATCGAGGAGATGCGCCAAAAAGGGGTGCAAATTGCAGATAATGTATCAGGGCTTCCTTTGGATTGCACCGCTGTTATACGCGCGCATGGAATCACCAAAGAGGATCGGGCATATTTAGATGAAAAGAAAATTCGGTATGTGGATGCCACTTGCCCCTTTGTCGAAAAGATTCATCGCATTGTCGAAAGCGAAAAAGAAAATGTGGTCTTAATTGGCGGAAATCCCGGTCATCCTGAGGTGATGGGAATTCGCAGTTGCGGCGGAAAAGAAACATTTGTATTTAAAAATGTCGAAGAATTGGAATTATTGTCTGAAAATAACCCTATATTTTCGTCAAAATACATAGTAGTTGTATGGCAAACGACATTTAATTTAAACGAATATGAAAAATGTTTATCTTTTCTCAAAAAAAACTTTGAAAATTTAAAAGTTTATGATACAATATGTAAAGCGACTCAAATCAGGCAGCAAGAAACCGCTGCTTTGGCTTCCGAAAGCGATGCAATGATCATCGTTGGCGGGAAGCAGAGTTCAAACACGGCAAAGTTGTTTTCTATAGCGAAAGCAGCCTGCCCCTGCACGATTTCAATCGAGCAAGCAAAAGAGGTACCAATAAATTTATTATATAAAGAGAGGATTGGTATTGCAGGTGGGGCTTCCACCCCCGTCTGTATCATCGAGGAGGTAAAACGTATTATGTCGGAACAAAATGTGAACTTGGTTGAGGAAGAAATGACCTTTGAGCAGATGCTTGAGAATTCCTTAAAAGTAATTAGTAATGGAGATCGGGTGAAGGGCATCGTTGTCGGAGTGAATCCGTCCGAAGTGAAGGTTGACCTTGGAACTAAGTATTCCGGCTTCATCACCAGAGATAATTTCTCTGCAGATTCTAATGTGGATCTTATGAACGATGTTGCTATTGGCGATGAAATCGAATGCATCGCATTGAGAGTAAACGATATCGAAGGTACTGTTGCTCTTTCTAAGAAAAAGGTTGATGCTATGGCCGGCTTTGAAAAGCTGGAAAAAGCATGCGAAGAAAAAGCGACTTTGGAAGGCAAGGTTGTTGAAGTTACCAACGGCGGCCTGACTGTTATGATTGATGGTTCTCGCGTATTTGTACCTAAGTCTTTGTCTGGTAAGCCCCGCAGCTTTGATTTTGATACTATGTTGAATGAAGTTGTTGCTCTGCAGATCGCTGAGATTTCTGTGGTTCGCGGTCGCAAAAAGGTGATCGGCTCCATGCGTGCGATCGAAGCTGAAAAGCGCAAGGCTGCACGTCAGGAATTTTGGGATAACGCTGCAGTTGGCAATCGCTACAACGGCGTTGTTAAGTCTCTGACCACCTTTGGTGCATTTATCGATCTGGGCGGTGTTGATGGCTTGCTTCATATCACCGAGATGTCTTGGAATAAGATTAAGCATCCCAGCGATGTTATGAATGTCGGCGATGAAGTTGACGTATACATCAAAGCGATTGACGACGAGAAAAAGAAGATTTCCTTGGGCTATAAGAAGGCTGAGGATAATCCCTTTGTTCTGTTCACCAATCAGTACGCTGTCGGCGATGTTGCTACTGTTAAGATTATGAACCTGATGCCCTTTGGCGCATTCGCTCGCATCATTGATGGCGTTGATGGTCTGATCCATATTTCTCAAATCAGCACTAAGCACATTGCTAAGCCTGCAGATGTTCTGAAGGTTGGCGATGAAGTCGAGGTTAAGATTGTCGATATCAACGAGGAAACTCAGAAGGTTGGTCTTTCCATCCGCGCTTTGATGGAAGAGTCTGCTGAAGCTGAGGAAGCACTTCCTGTTGAAGAAGCGGTCGAAGTTGAAGAAGCAACCGAAGAAGTAGCTGCTGAATAATTATTGTTTTAACTTTCAAAAAGCACCATGATTTTCATGGTGCTTTTTCTATTTTATTATAGACAAATGTTATATATTTATGATATAATTAAATGAAATTAAATTGGAGAATTATTTTTAAATGACACATCAAGACGAAGAGAAAAATACAACCCAAAAGCGATTGCTTGCAATGCAACATCTAAAATCGATTTTATGTCAAAAAAAGCAACCTCTTTTGGCTTGCGTCCGCACTTATGGATGCCAGCAAAATGTTGCCGACAGCGAACGAATTAAAGGTATGCTGGCAGAAATCGGATATGATTTTACGGACAATACGGAAGAGGCAGACCTTGTTTTGTTTAACACATGCGCTGTCCGAGAACATGCTGAACTTAAAGTTTACGGAAATGTCGGTGCTTTAAAGGGCTTAAAGAAAAAGAAACCGGATATGCTGATCATTATGTGCGGTTGCATGATGCAGCAGGAAACTGTACAAAATCAGCTTAAGGCCAAATACAAGCATGTTGATATTGTTTTTGGGCCGTCGATGATTGCGGATCTTCCTTTGATGATGGAAACAGCATTGATGAAAGATCAGAAGATTTTTACGCGCGAGGAGCGTATGGAAATATCCGAAGATATCCCCATCGTTCGTGATGATACGCATAAAGCCTGGGTTTCTGTGATGTACGGGTGCAATAATTTTTGCACATACTGTATTGTTCCGTATGTACGCGGAAGGGAGCGCAGTCGAGCAAGTAAAGAGATTTTAAAAGAAGTGGAATCTTTGGTCGCCGATGGATATCGGGATATTACTTTACTTGGTCAAAACGTCAATTCCTATGGCAAGGATCTGGAAAACGAATTGGATTTTGCGGACCTTCTTTTTGAAATCAATAAGATCCCGGGGGATTTTTGGATTCGTTTCACCACCAGCCATCCTAAAGATTGCAGCATTAAATTATTGGATACAATGGCTGCTTGCGAAAAAGTTTGTCATCAGTTGCAGCTGCCGTTTCAATCCGGCAGTAATGCGATTTTAAAAGAAATGAATCGCAATTATACCGCAGAATCGTATTATGAGTTGATTCAATATGCGCGCAAGGTAATGCCGGATATCGTTATTACCAGTGATGTCATTGTTGGATTCCCGGGAGAAACCGAAGCGGATTTTCAAGACACTTTGAATTTGGTCGATAAGGTTCAATTCGATAATTTGTATACTTTTATTTATTCGAAGCGTACCGGAACAAAAGCGGCTCTTTATGAGAACCAAATCGATGAAGCAACCCAAAAAGAACGATTCAATCGATTGCTTGAATTGCAACATTCTGTATGCTATGCGAGAAATTTAGAGATGGTTGGAAAAGACTATAAGGTCTATGTTGAATCATTGAGCAAGAACAACCCCAATGCCTTGACCGGCAAGACAGCCGGAGGGAAAACCGTTGATTTCCCCGGCAATCCCGATTTGATTGGAACATTTTGTACTATAACCGTCACCAAAGCCAAAACGTGGTCTTTGGACGGAAAAATAAAGGAGTAAACCCATGAAAGAAATTATTGAAAAAGCAAAAGAATTAGGCGCGCTTCTGCAGAGCAGCGAGCAGGTTCAAAAATATAATGCGGCCAAGGCTGCTTATGAGCAAGATGACGAGGCTCAAAAATTGATTAAAGAGTTTAATCTTCACCGTATGACCATGATGACCTTGAGCAGCGGGGAAGAAGCAGATGAAACTCGTATTGCCGAAGTGGAAGAGAGAATTAAAGCGGTCTATGGCAAAATTATGGAATGTGAAAGCATGAAAAATATGCAAGAGACCGGCAAAGCAGTCGAAGAGATGATGGGCCAAGTAAATGGTGTCCTTTCGTTCTATATCACCGGCGAAGAGCCGCAAAGCTGCACCCACGATTGCTCCACCTGCGGTGGTTGCCACTAATTGATTCTGTTTGGAGGTTTAGGAGATGGCCAAACTTTCTCCGATGATGGAACAGTTCTTTGAAATCAAAAACCGATATAAAGATTATATCCTCTTTTATCGTGTTGGCGATTTCTATGAAATGTTTTTTGAAGATGCTGTGACTGCTTCGCGTGAGTTGCAACTTACTCTGACCGGTAAGGATTGCGGAATGGAAGAACGCGCACCGATGTGTGGCGTTCCTTTCCATAGTTATGAAGGGTATGCGGCAAAATTAGTTGCGCGAGGCTATAAGGTTGGAATATGCGAGCAAGTAGAAGACCCTAAGAATGCGAAGGGTCTGGTTCGGCGCGATGTTGTTAAGGTAATAACCCCAGGAACAGTCACTCAATCTAGCATGCTGGACGAAACACGCAATAATTATTTGGCATGTGTATTCGGCGGCGAAGAGCGCATTGCGCTTTCTTTTGCCGATATTTCGACCGGCGATATTGAGTTGACGGTCTTAGAACGACCGAATAATAAAGAAATATTAAATGAAATCAGTCGTTTTTCGCCCAGCGAAATTTTGCTGAATGCAGCGACCTTTGCGTGTGCGGAAATTGCTGATTTTGCTCGGGAACGTTTGGGTGCGCTTGTGACCCATTTGGAAACCACCGAACATTACGACTGCGCATCGGCATTGGTAAAGCACTTTAATGTCAACGGGATTGAGGATTTAGACTTACCTTCGGGTGAAGAGGCGGTCCATTGCTTGTTTTATCTGCTGGCATACATCTCGGAAACTCAAAAATGCGATATCACTTATCTGGATAAGCTTCATATTTTTCATCCCAAGCAATATATGGAGTTGGATGTATCAACAAGGCGGAATTTGGAACTTACCGAGACCATTCGCCGCGGAGACAAAAAGGGTACGCTGTTTTCTGTTCTAAATAAGACCAAGACATCGGCAGGTTCCCGATTGCTCCACGCTTATTTGGAGCGTCCTTTGGTCCAAATCAATGAAATTAACCGCCGTCTTTCGGCTGTGGAAGAGTTAAAGGACAATATTATTGTTCGCGACGATTTGCGCATTTTATTGAGCAAGACCTATGATATGGAGCGGTTAATGACGCGTGTAATGCTAAACACATGCAATGCGCGGGACTTAAACGCTTTGGGAATTACTTTTGAAATGTTCCCCAAGATTAAGGAATTGCTGAAATCATTTAAATCTTCTTTGCTTTGCGAAGTGGATCGCAATCTTTCGGATATGGATGATCTTCAGCAATTAATTTCTGCTGCGATCAAAGAAGATCCGCCGCTGACGATTCGCGAAGGGAATATCATTCGCGATGGCTATGATTCAGAGGTGGATGAGTGCCGCGCCATGACCAAGGATTCTGAAAAAATCATGATTGAGTGGGAAGCGCAAGAGCGCGAGCGCACAGGAATTAAATCGCTTAAAATCAGCTACAACAAAGTATTCGGTTACTACATCGAAGTCACAAAGCTTTATTATGATTTGGTACCCGAAACATACATTCGGAAGCAAACATTGGTCAACTGCGAACGATATATCACCGAAGACTTAAAGAATCTTGAAACCAAGATTCTTTATGCCAACCAACGGTGCCAAAGCAGGGAATATGAGTTGTTTTGTCAGGTGCGCACCAAGGTGGGTGAGCGCTTAAAAGAAATCCAAAGAGCAGCATCGGCGCTTGCTATGCTGGATGTTCTTGCGGCCTTTGCTCAGGCGGCTCAGGATAACAATTATGTCCGCCCGATTGTCGATGAAAGCGATGAACTTCGAATTGTCGACGGTCGCCATCCGGTAGTAGAAAGTGTTATGAAATCGACACTTTTTGTACCGAATGATACATTACTGAACCAAAATGATCAGCGTTTGGCTTTGATTACAGGCCCGAATATGGCTGGTAAGTCTACATATATGCGTCAGGTGGCTGTTATAACGCTGATGGCGCAAATCGGCAGTTTTGTCCCCGCAAAAAGTGCACACATCGGCGTAGTGGACAAGATCTTTACCCGCGTGGGCGCCTCGGATGATTTGTCCTCCGGTCAATCCACATTTATGGTTGAAATGACCGAGGTTGCGCATATTTTGGAGCGCGCGACCGAGCAATCGCTTTTGATTTTTGACGAGATTGGAAGAGGAACATCAACTTATGATGGCATGAGTATTGCGCGCGCGGTAATGGAATATGTTTCCAATAAAAAGAAGCTGGGCGCCAAGACTTTATTTGCAACCCATTACCATGAATTATGCGCGTTGGCAAACCAAGAAAATGGGATTGTCAACTATAATATAGCGGTCAAAAAGCGCGGCGACGATATTATCTTTTTGAGAAAAATTGTTGCAGGTGGCGCGGATCGCAGCTATGGTATTGAAGTTGCTGCCTTGGCGGGAGTGCGCCCCGAAGTTGTCAAGCGCGCAAAACAAATTCTTCAAGAAATCGATCAGGGCGGAATCGAACGATATACTGCACCTCAAACAGTTGCCCCGCAAGAGGATCAAATCAGTCTGGGTTATATGGAGCAGTGCGCCATTATTGATCGATTAAAAGAAATGGATGTCAGCACATTGACACCGATCGAGACAATGACCATTTTATATGAGTTGTCTCAGAAAGCAAAGGAGCTTTAAATATGCCTAAAATTCAAGTTTTGGATCAAGACATAGCGAATAAAATTGCCGCCGGTGAGGTGGTGGAGCGCCCGGGCAGTGTCATCAAAGAATTGGTGGAAAATGCTCTGGATGCTGATGCGAAACATATAACGGTCGAGATCCAAAACGGTGGGATTACCATGATGCGTGTTTCCGATGATGGTTGCGGTATGAATCGCGATGATGCAAGGAACTGTTTTTTGCGCCACGCGACAAGTAAGATTAAAAATATTGCCGACCTGTATGCCATCGAAACACTTGGGTTTCGCGGCGAGGCGCTCGCAGCAATTTCTGCTGTTTCTAAAGTAGAGCTGATCACCTCGGACGGCGAAAGCGGTACCCGCCTCGAATTAGAGGGAGGAAAAGAGGTTTCTTGCGACGATACAGGGGCCCCGCAGGGGACAACCATTATTGTTCGGGAGTTGTTCTTTAACACACCTGCACGCATGAAATTTTTAAAATCAGATCGAGCTGAAGCGGCATACATTGCTGCTTTGATCGATCGTCTTGCGCTATCAAACCCGCATGTTTCTTTTAAATTGATCCAAGATGGCAAACAGTTGCTTTCAACCGATGGTAACGGTAAATTGCTGGATGTAATTTATGCGGTATTGGGTCGTGATGTGACAAAAGGGATGCTTTCTGTTGATTCCACATTGGATCGCATCCGTGTCTATGGTTATGTTGGAGAACCTACGGTTACCAAAAATAATCGAAACGCGCAGCTTTGCTATATTAACGGCCGTTTGGTGCGCAGCCAAACTGTTTTTGCGGCAATCGATCAAGCATATCGCAACGATTTGTTCCATGGCCGCCATGCAGTTTGTGTTCTTAAAATTACATTGCCCTATGGTTTGGTTGATGTCAATGTTCATCCGAGTAAAATGGAAGTGAAATTTTCCAATGAAAAGATGATTTTTGAAGCGGTTTATTATGCAATTAAAAACGCATTAAATAAGCAAACCTTGAAAAAAATCGATCAACCTGTAGAAAAAAAGGTCTCAAAGCCGAGCGAAAACCCATTCAAAATGGTTACTCCCGTTAAGCAGGAAACAAAAATATCTTCGCCTGCAGTTTCTGTCTTTGAGAAACCGATTAATATTCAACTGGAGATTCATAAAGCCAAAGAGGTTATTGATAACGAACCGATTGTCACTTTGCCCCCGAAATCGTTGTTTGATTTACAAAACAAATCGGTTTTGCATGAAAATCCGATTCCAAAAGAAGAGAAGCCTGTTGAGGTTGTTGCCAAGCAAGAACCGGCAAAAGAAGAACCGGAGAAGCCGCTCATTCGTTTTGTGGGCGAACTGTTTCGTTCGTATATTGTCGTTGAGTATGGCGAGCAGATTTTATTGATCGATAAACACGCCGCTCACGAACGAATGATATTCGAACGATTGCTAAAGGAATGTTCTGAAGGCGCTGATTTTAGCCAGCAATTATTGGTTCCGGAAAGTATCCAATTAAGCCCCGATGAACTAAGTTTTGCAATTGAAAATACCGAAGCCTTTAATAAGCTTGGATTTGAGTTGGATGCGTTTGGTTCTCGCCAGATATTGTTACGCAGTCGGCCAAGTTTTGTTACCAATGAAACCGCCGTTGATGCATTCAATGAAATTTTAAATGACTGGATGCAAGGCGGAAACAGCCAACGAACCGAACGGGAAAATCGCGCATTAAAGACCATTGCGTGTAAAGCGGCCATCAAAGCAGGGAATATCAACGATGATATGGAACTCAAAGCTTTGGTGAAAAAACTGATCGAGGACGACGATATTCACCAATGTCCTCATGGTCGACCTGTAGCACTTTCATACAGCAAGAAGGATATTGAAAAGGCATTTAAACGTATTTAGGAGATAAAGATGCAAAAAGTCATTGCCATCGTTGGCCCAACAGCATCAGGGAAGACAGCGTTATCTGTGGCGCTTGCGAAACATTTTGGCGCTGAAATTATATCTGCCGATTCTATGCAGATATACCGCGAAATGAATATTGGTACTGCCAAGCCGGCGATGGAAGAGAGGCAGGGGATTCCGCATCATTTAATGGGGCATATTTCGGTTGAGGATTCATATAATGTGGCTACTTATGTCAAGGAAGCACATTCGGTCCTCAAGGAATTGGAACAACGCAAAATAGTACCCATTTTTTGCGGCGGGACAGGCCTTTATTTAGATCATCTTTTGAACAACACGGATTTTTTTGACATTCCTTTTGATGCCTCGATTCGGGAGAAATACGAGTCATTGGCATCCGAAAAAGGAAATGATTTCATCTATGACTTGCTTTGTTTGAAGGATCCGAAATTGGCGGAGAAGCTTCATCCAAACGATACCAAGCGGGTTATTCGCGGTTTGGAAGTATTGGATATTACAGGCCGATGTTTATCCGAAATGCAGCAAGAAAGCCGCGGAGAACCCTTGTTTGATGTGCTTTACATCGGTTTGAATTATAGAGATCGCTCGTTGTTGTACGATCGAATAAATCGACGTGTCGATTTAATGGTTGAGCAGGGCTTGATTGATGAAGTCCAAAAATTAAAGGATTCTTTTTCTCTTTCCGATACAGCGCGAGCAGCGATTGGTTATAAAGAATTATTGGATTGTATGGATGCGAATGCGTCTTTGGCTGATGCTATTGACCTAATCAAGCAAAAAAGCCGCAATTATGCCAAAAGGCAACAAACCTGGTTTGGAAGAAATAAAGATATTCATTGGTTTTATCGCGACGAACTATGCGATGAGGCGATTTTGCTTCAATCAATTGAATTGGCAGAACAATTTTTGAAAGGAGATGCGAAATGAAGACCGGCGGACTTACTTTTATCAGAATCATCATAGCGGTTCTTGCGATCTTTGCTTTGGTTGTCATTGGGTACCAATTATATAAATATAACTTTGTTTCAATTAAAACCGAAAGCGCTGTTATGGGTGAACTGGAAGAAGTGGTGAAATCCACAGGCTTATTCTTTCGCAATGAAGAGGTTATCGACCGTCGAGGGTATGAATACTTTGATGTTATCCGCGCCGAAGGGGAACGGGTTCCTGCACGCGGGGTGATTGCCCGTATATATAATGATGAAAATTCGGCCAAAAAACAAAAGAAGATTCGTGAACTTGAAGCGAAAATCGAGACCTATGAAGATGTTCTTTCTAATTCCGGCTCCTATCAAAGCGCGATCGCAAGCATCGACAGTGAAATTTATGATAATCTGGAAAATATCTCTTATATGTCTCAAAAAGGTGATAGCTCCGTATTTTCCGATGCGGAATCATTGATGGTAGAGCTTATGAAAAAGAAAATCGCTTCGGGCGATTTGGTGCATTATGATTCTGTCTTAAAGGAACTGCGTGATGAAGAAAAAAGAATGAAGGCCTCGGTGAATACCAGCGGCCAGACAATTTCCACAGACAAAAGCGGATATTTTTCCTATGGAATCGATGGTTTGGAAGAGGCATTTTCGTTAAAAGAAATGGAAGAACTGACGACCGATAATTTTGATTCCAAACTCAAGCTTTCCAAGCAAAGCACCTCTTCGGCGGATGATTTGGGTAAATTGGTATATGATAGCAGATGGTCGGTGGCGTTGAAATTAAAGACAAGCGATATTACCTTGCTTGAAATTGATGATGTTGTCTATATTCGTATTCCATCTTATGGGTCTGAACGGATTAAATGTACGGTTTCGGATATCAGAAAAAATGGGGAAGAGAGCATTGTCATTTTAGAGTCCTCGGTTATTAACGATAATATCCTTACATTAAGGAATGAAGAGATTAGCTTGATTATTAAGACTTATAATGGAATCCAACTGCGCCAAAGCGCACTTAGAAAAGTGGATGGCGCAGATGGCGTTTTTGTCAAGGTTGGCATGCTCCTTCGCTACAAAGAAGTCGAGATTTTATATAACGATGGGGTAAATGTAATTGTCAAATATGATGCAACGGCCACAAGCGGTTTGCGTATCTATGACCAAGTGGTCTATAAAGGTTCAAACCTTTACAGCGGAAAGGCGGTCTCGGATGGATAAAGCAACGATAAAAGCAAATCTTGATCGCATTTTTAGCGTTGTTTCCGGAACAAACACAGAATTAATCGCTGTGACAAAGACAAGAACGATTGATGAGATTAATTTTGCCGTTGCGTGCGGAATTAAACATATCGGAGAAAATCGTGTTCAGGAACTACTTGAAAAGTATGATTATATCAATAATAACGAGGTTGCTATTCACTTGATCGGAAGGCTTCAGACGAACAAAGTGAAGTATATTATCGATAAAGTGGATCTTATTCATTCGGTCGATTCATATAAGCTTGCTTGCGAAATTTCAAAGAGAGCGCAAAACATCGGCAAGATTCAAGATGTTCTTATCGAAGTCAACATCGGAGGCGAAGAATCCAAAGGCGGGGTGAACCCAAACGATCTTTTGGAATTTATTTCTACTGTGGCAGAATTAAAGGGAATTCGAATTTGCGGTTTAATGTGTATCCCGCCAAAGGTTCAAGAGAATGACTCCAATTTGAAATATTTTTCAAATTTGAAGCAATTGTCAGTTGACATAAATGATAAAAAGATAGATAATGTTAGTATGGATATTCTTTCTATGGGTATGTCGGATGATTATGAAGATGCAATCAAAGCTGGCAGCTCATTTATACGCGTAGGCCGCGGAATATTCGGAACAAGAAATTAAACGGAGGTATTAATATGAGTAAATGGGATAAAATCAAGCAGGCGATCGGTATCCCCGATGATGAGGATGAATTTGTATCGGCCGACGAGATCGCAGAAGAAAAAGAAGTTGGGTCTGTAAGCAGTCCTAAAAAGGATGCATATCGTTCTGCAGGGAAGTCTGCGGGCAGCCAAGTGAATATGGTGATTATTCGCTCCAATGATTATAGCGATGCTCGGACTGTCGCAGATCATATTTTATCAAATCGTGCTGTCCTTTTGAATCTTGAGAATTGCAATAAAGAAATGGCGCAACGCATTCTTGATTTTTTAAGCGGCGTTGTCTATTCTCAAGGTGGCGATTTGCAGCGTGTCGCGCATAGTACTTATGCTGTCACCCCCAGAAATGTTGGCTTGCAGGGTGAACTTGCAGAGGAATATCGTACTGAGGAGTTTTGATTTTGCTATCCTTTTTAGTTTATTTGTTAAACCGTTTGATCAGCCTTTACGCAGCAATAATGTTGATATATTGCTTAGCCGGATGGTTTGTGCGCGATCCGAATAATAAATTTATGCGTCTCCTCGCTGTAGTGGCGGAGCCGCCGTTAGCGCCTATCCGTCGATTTTTGTGGAGATTTGAGTTTTTCAGAAATTCTCCGGTTGATTATTCTCCGTTGATCTTATTTTTGTTTCTCAGAGTAGTCGTTGGATTTATCGGGCAAATTCCGGGGTGGTTTCGTTGAGCGAACGAGATTTTTTAAAGGCTAAAATCAATGACTTAATTTGTCGATTTGAAAACGGAGAAGAGGCGGTCTTTTCTTCGTTTTTGACTGCGGAAGAAGCATTGATTGCGGATAATTTATGTTCGAAATACCACATACCCCATACCTTTTTGGGCGGTTATGCTGAGTGTGAACGTAAAATTTTAGCCATATCCGCTTTGGAAGAACTCGAAATTCAAGAAATGTGTCCGATCGTGCTTTTGAAAATCGAATGTGCGGAAATATCATCCATTTCAAACAGAGATGTTTTGGGCGCTTTGATGGGGAGTGGGATTCGACGCGAAATGCTTGGCGATATCATTATTCGTCAAAGTGTTGCTGCGGTTTTTGTGCTGAATCTGATTTCGGATTTTTTGATTCAGAATATTACAACAATAGGTAGATTCAAAGTGAAATTGGCGGTTGCTGATGAGCAGTTTGAGATCCCGCCTGCCGTTTTTGAACATCAGCGCGTAACTGCCGCTTCATTGCGGCTGGACGCGGTTGTCTCAAGTGTGGCGCATATTTCGAGAGATCGGGCGAGTGAACTAATTGAAAATAGGATGGTGCAAATTAATCATATACCATCAGAAAAAAAGACCAAGGAAATTCATGCAGGCGATTGCCTTGTGGTTCGTGGAATCGGTAAATGGATCATCGACGAATGCGGGGAACTTTCCAAAAAGGGAAGGGTAGTATTGCGTTGCAGAAAGTATATTTAGGAGGAAATAAAGATGTTGAACCCTGATGCAATTCAAAAGAAAGAATTTGAGCAAAGCGTGCTCGGCGGATACCGCAGGGACGAAGTGGATGCCTTCTTGGATGAGATTGAAGTTGATTATCGAAAACTTTACGTTGAGAATACCGAGTTGGTGGAAAAGTTAAAGGTATGCCTTGCAAAAATCGAAGATTATAAAAAGGACGAGGAATTTTTAAAAACCGCAATTATTAACGCTCAACGGCTGAATGAAACCACATTGAAAGAAATCGAAATGCGCGAAAAAGAAGTGGAGATTTCTGCCAAAGAAAAGGCCGCAGAGATTATTTCAGCTGCTGAAAAAGAAGCTGAAGAAATTGTGAAAAAAGCGGAAGAAGAAACTGCAGATGCCGTTCGTACTGCGCAAGAAAAGTGCAAAAACGAAATTTCTGCCGAGCGAAAAATTGCTGATGATACCATCGCAAAAATTCGCGCAGAAGTCGATTTTGAACAAAATAAGTTGGATGTTTTACGCGGTCAGGTTGCAGAGTTTAAAAATACAATTATTGAATTGTATAAAGCGCATCTCACCTCTATTTCCAAATTACCGGAATTCAAAGCATCCGAACCTGTTGCTAAAGAAGAACCTGTGGCTCCTGTTCAAAAGGAAGAGCCTGCTCCTGTGAATGAACCGGAAGAAGAGAAGGTGGCGGTTGAGCCTGCGGTTCAACCCGAGAAAAAAGAAACCAACGAAAATACGGTTGAATTTAAAGTTCAAGAGAAGCAAAAAGACGTTTCGGTTGAAGAGGATAAATATTCCGCAAAACAGATTCGTTTTGAAAATTTGAAATTCGGCGTAGATTACGATATTAATAAAGACGAGTAAGAGGGTATTTGACATTGTTGTCGTTTTTTAGAAAAAAATACTGGATTTTTTTATCCGTTGTTCTTGTTGCTTTAGATCAAATTACAAAATACCTTGTGAATGCAAAGATTCCAATCGGGGAATCGATTGAAGTCATCCCTCAATTTTTTCATCTGGCTCATGTTCGAAATGAAGGCGCAGCAATGGGTATTTTGCAAGGCCAACGCTGGGTTTTCATGGTATTTACAACGATTGTTATTATTGCCGCTATCGTTGTAATGTTAAGCGGTAAAATCAAGAATCATTGGGGGATTGTTGCGGTCTCGCTTGTTTTGTCGGGCGGTATCGGTAATATGATCGACCGGCTGTTTTTGGGTGAAGTGATCGACTTTTTTTCTTTTGTATTTTGGGGATATGAATTTTATGTCTTCAATGTCGCCGATATATTTGTCTGCTGCGGCGTTGCTATTTTAGCGATATACATTTTGCTTTCTAAGGATTTTGATTCCCCCAATATGCCGGAGGAGCATAGCGATGGAACAGCTTGAGTTTAAGGCAAATGAATCCGGAACTCGTATCGATGCCTTCTTGAGCGGTCAGCTTCAGGATATTTCTCGTTCTCGCATCGAGCAATTGATTAAGAGCGGCAATGTTAAAGTAAACTCAAAGGAAGTAGCAAAAAGTTATCGTGTTCGTATAAACGACCTTGTCGAGTTGGTTTTGCCGCCTCTTGAGGATCCTCTGCCGCAGCCTTGCCCAATGGATCTGGACATTGTTTATGAAGATGATCATCTACTGGTTGTAAATAAACCCAAAGGCTTGGTGGTTCATCCTGCGCCGGGGCATAGCGGAGATACGCTTGTAAATGGTTTGCTGGCGCATTGCAAAGATAGCTTGTCCGGAATAAATGGTGAAAAAAGGCCCGGAATTGTCCATCGCATCGATAAAGATACAAGCGGATTGCTGGTCATTGCAAAGAGCGATTTGGCTCATCAGGGTCTCTCGGCGCAATTTGAAGCGCATAGCATCGACCGTGTTTATGAGACGATTGTACTTGGCAGAATGAACGAGAGTGATGGTACAGTGAATGCCTCGATAGGGCGCAGTACCAAGGACCGCAAGAAAATGGCCGTTGGCATGAAAAACTCCAAACGAGCGGTTACTCATTATCACGTTATAAACCAATACAACGGATTTTCCTATTTATCGTGCAAACTCGAAACGGGAAGGACACATCAGATCCGTGTTCATTTATCGTCGATCGGTCATCCTGTTTTGGGTGATGATATCTATGGGTATGCCACAAACAAAATCAAACTTGATTTTGAAGGTCAATGTTTGCATGCAAAAATTCTCGGATTTATCCATCCGATAACCAAGGAACATCTGTATTTTGAAAGTGAACTTCCTGAATATTTCAAAAATGTGTTGACAAAGTTGAACAATCTATGATATATTTTCCTTAGATTGATCAATCAACAGAAAATTCAATAAAATGGGGTGCTGAGTTGAACTCGGCTGAGAGGGTGAATGTTTTTGCCTAACCCACGAACCTGATGCGGGTAATGCCGACGTAGGAACTATAAAATTCTTTGATTTATTGTGCTCTGCGCGGATATTACGTGCAGAGCATTTTATTTTTGGAGGATGATTATGAAAAGAAAAAAATTGCTTATGCTTGTCGAGAGTGCGATTATGCTGACTATGGGTGTGGCGCTCGAATTTATTGGTAAAATGTTTGGTCTGGAGCTTCCTTTCGGCGGGCAAATTACAATAGTCAGCATGCTTCCTATCGTCTTAATTTCCTATCGCCACGGTGTAAAATGGGGGTTATTTTCTTCGTTTGTTTATTCTTTGATGCAGATAGCGCTTGGTTTAAAAACAGTCACCGCCGCGTTTCAACCCGGATATTTTGGTGATTCAGTCTTACTGTTTAATGCAATTATTATGTTGTTGCTGGATTATATTATCGCGTACACTGTGTTGGGACTTGGTGGTATTTTTCGAAATAAGATTAAAAATACTGCAGTTTCTTTATCTCTCGGCAGTGTCGTTGCACTTACATTGCGTTACGCGGTGCATATTTTGTCGGGCTACATTTTGTTTTCCGGTTGGGCAGAGTGGTTCTTTACTCAAGAAGGTTTTCCCGCTTGGGGTGCAGCACTTGTCGAAAATGTCAGCCCAAATCTGTTAGGGTTCATTTACAGCGTTGTTTATAACGGTTTGTATATGATTCCCGAAATTGTTTTGACCGCCATTGCTGCAGTGATAATTTCTAAAATTCCCAAATTGGTTTCAAAAGTAAATTGAGCATAAAAAAGAAACAATCGTTTTGATTGTTTCTTTTTTTATATTTTACTTTACAATACTCTATAGTTATATTATAATAATACTGATATATTCTATAAATAGGAGTGTAATTCTATGAGTCAAACAGCGTACAAAAGAATTCTTTTAAAACTCAGCGGAGAAGCATTGGCAGGCGCCGGTAAAACAGGCATTGATTTTGAGTATGTTTTGAAGATTGGATCCTATATCAAGCAGTGTGTTGAAAAAGGGGTTCAGATCGCCATCGTTGTAGGCGGGGGGAACTATTGGCGCGGCAGAAGTAACCAACAAATGGATCGTACACGTGCCGATTATATCGGTATGCTTGCGACTACAATGAACGCGCTTACTGTTCAGGATGCATTAATTCAGAACGGATTGGAATGCCGCGTAATGAGCGCGATTGAAATGCGTCAAATCGCCGAACCTTTTATCCGCAATCGTGCGATCGCACATTTAGAAAAAGGGCGTGTTGTTATTTTCGCCAGTGGTACCGGTAACCCGTATTTCTCTACCGATACTTGCGCTGCGCTGCGCGCCGCCGAAGTAAATGCAGAGGTTATTTTTAAGGCCACCAATGTAGATGGTGTATATACTGCGGATCCCAAAAAAGATCCGAATGCAAAGAAGCTTCATCATATCCGTTATATCGATATTTTGAGAGATCAATTAAAGGTAATGGATAGCGCTGCCGCCGCTTTGTGTGACGAGAACAATATTCCTATTTATGTTTTTGATATGTCTAATCCGGAAAATATTGTTCACGCTGTAATGGGCGATGATATTGGAACTACAATTGATAATAAAGGAGAATAAGAAAATGGCAAACTATGTTGAATTTGAAGAAAAGATGAAGAAAACTTTGGTAGCTTTGGGCAATGATTATGCCGGTCTTCGCGCCGGACGCGCAAATCCCGCTGTTTTGGACCGCCTTCGTGTCGAATATTACGGAGCATCCAGCAAGATCAATGAGGTTGCAGCAGTCAGCGTTCCCGAGCCGCGTATGTTGATGATTCAGCCTTGGGATGTCACTGTCTTGAAAGAAATCGAAAAAGCCATCTTGGCTTCGGATATCGGCATCACTCCTACCAGCGATGGTAAGGTGATCCGCTTAACCTTCCCGCAACCCACCGAAGAACGCCGCAGAGAGCTTGCAAAGGATGCCAAAAAATTTGGCGAAGAAGCAAAGGTTGCTATCCGCAATGTTCGTCGTGATGCTTTGGATAAATTCAAGAAGCAAGAAAAGGCTCATGAAATTACCGAAGATGACCTTAAAGGCATCGAAACCGATATCCAGAAACTGACAGATAAATATATCGCAGAAATCGATAAAATGGTTTCTGAAAAAGAAAAGGAGATCATGGCTGTCTAATATCAGCTATGCGTACTTAATGAAATTTTTTCGGAATAATGAAAATTCTATAGATCCAAATTGTCTTCCAAACCATGTGGGCATTATTATGGATGGAAACGGCCGATGGGCGCAGAAGAGAGGGCTGCCTCGTTATGCAGGGCATATGGCCGGCGCTAAAGTTTTTAAGACCATCGCTTATTATGCGCGGGATATTGGCCTGAAAAATCTTACAGTTTACGCTTTTTCTACCGAGAATTGGTCTCGCCCTGAAGAAGAAGTTTCCAAAATAATGACCGTTTTGGAAGAATTTATTGACGATGCTTTGAATACTTTTGAAAAGGAACGTGTACGAATCCGTTTTATTGGAGATTTATCGGTGTTTACCGGTATTCTTCGCGAAAAAATGGATCGCATCGTCGAGGCCACAAAGGATTTTGAGGGGCTCAACCTTAATATTGCGATGAATTACGGCGGGCAGCATGAAATTGTTCATGCTGCTCGCAAAGCAGCGCAAGAGGTATTGAGCGGAAATTTGAAAGTGGAAGATATCACACCGGACACCTTTGGAAAAATGCTGTATTTTGACGATTGTGATTCGGTAGATCTTGTGATTCGCCCCAGCGGTGAAAAACGTCTTTCGAATTTCTTGCTTTGGCAATCGGCATATGCTGAATTTTGGTATTCGGATATATTGTGGCCTGATTTTAAACCCAAAGATCTCGATCAGGCGATTATTGATTTCCAAAAAAGAAACAGGAGGATTGGCGGAGTATGAAAGAAAACTTCATAGAAAGACTCTGGACGTCTTTGATTATTCTTGGCGTCTTTATACTGTTGTTTGCAATCTCCGCATTTTCTCCGTTCTTTGAAATTGCCATTGCAGCGTTGATTTGTATTTGTATATATGAGGCTCTGACCTGTGCCGGATGTGCCACAAAGAAGAAATTAATATGGCCGAGTTTGATATACGGTATGTCTGTTCCGCTCTCTTTTCTTTTTAAAGATTTTTTATATCCCGGTCGTAACCCTTATTATGGAGTTGTAATTATTTCGTTTATTTATTTGATCTTTTTATTTATCATTTTGATGATAAACTTTGACGAGACAAATTTTGGCGAAGCAACGGTCACAATGTTTATAACATTTGTTATCACATGCTTTATGAGCAACATCATATTTATCCGCAGAATTGCTAATAACGGCTTCTTTTTTATGGTATTATGCATTGTTTGTTCAGCGTGGTGTACAGATATCTTTGCGTATTTGACCGGCATTTTGATCGGCAAGCGTCGCCCATTTAAAAAGATCAGCCCCAAAAAATCGGTCGAAGGCTGCATCGGAGGCTCGTTGTTCTCCATCGGCTTCTTTTTACTGTTTTGCCTGATCTATCAAAAGATTACAATGGTTCAAATTGATTGGCTGTTAGCAGGAATATACAGCTTGCTTTGTACGATAATCGGTCAAATCGGCGATTTGTCGTTCTCCTATATTAAACGTTCCTACGGCGTGAAGGACTTTGGCAAGATCTTGCCCGGTCATGGCGGATTTTTAGATCGTATGGATAGCCTTATTTTTATCGCGCCTATGTTTTATGCGTTGATTAATACCAGAAGTTTTATTGGGTAAGATATAAAATGAAAATCATTTCTATTTTAGGCTCTACCGGCTCTATTGGAACGCAGACTCTGCAGGTTTGCAAAGACCTTGGCATTCGTGTTGCAGGAGTCAGCGCCGGAAGTAATGTCGATTTGCTGGAGAAGCAGATCCGAGAATTTAATATTGGCGTCGCTTCAGTATACGACCCCAAAGCAGCCGATATGTTGCGCGAAAGGCTATCGGATTTTCCTTGCGAAATTTATTCGGGCGAAGAGGGGAACTGTATTGTCGCATCTTTGCCGGAGGTCTCCATCGTTGTCACTGCGATGATGGGTATGATTGGCTTAAAGCCAACACTCGCCGCAATCGAAGCGGGCAAAGACATTGCACTTGCGAATAAAGAGACCTTAGTCTGTGCAGGTCAAATTGTTATCCCTGCCGCAAAGAAAAAGGGCGTAAAGATATTACCGGTCGATAGTGAACATAGTGCAATCTTTCAATGTTTGCAAGGCGTCGGCGAAAATCAAATTAAAAAGATTCTTTTGACCGCCTCCGGTGGACCGTTTTACGGTATGACTTCTAAGGAATTGGAATCGGTCACCTTGGCGGATGCTTTAAAACACCCCAACTGGAGCATGGGGTCTAAAATAACAATCGACAGCGCAACGTTGATGAATAAAGGCCTTGAATGGATGGAGGCAAAATGGCTCTTTGATTTGAGCGACGAGCAAATTCAAGTCGTTGTTCATCGAGAAAGTATTATCCATTCTGCGATCGAATTTGAAGATGATTCGGTCATTGCTCAAATGGGAGTTCCGTCCATGTATTTGCCGATCAAATACGCGCTGACCTATCCCAAGCGTATTTCCAGCGGGTCTCATTCTTTATCTTTATTCGGAAAAACCTTGAGTTTTGCAGAGCCCGACGAAGATACATTTCGTTGTTTGAAACTTGCAAAGCAAGCAAGCAAAAGCGGCGGTCTGTACCCAACGGTATTAAATGGCTCCAACGAGCAAGCGGTCGATTTATTTTTGAAAAATAAAATTAATTTTAATGATATTGCATCTCTGGTCGAAAAAGCGCTTTTAAATGTTCCGAGCGGCAATGCCGAGGAGCTTGATTGCGTTCTTTCCGCCGATGCAATCGCCAGAGCTTGTGTTCTTAATGAATTTGAGAAGGGTACTTTTTGATGCAGATTGTAATTAATATCGTTGTAACGCTATTAGTTTTTGGTGTCTTGATTTTGTCCCATGAGGCCGGTCATTTTTTCACAGCTTTGTGGGCTAAAATTAAAGTGCATGAGTTTTCCATTGGCATGGGGCCTGCACTCTATAAAAGAGAAGGGAAGTTGTGCCGTTTTTGTATTCGCGCTTTTCCGATCGGCGGTTTTGTTCAGATGGAAGGCGAGGATGGCGATAGCGACGATGAGAATTCCTTTTCAAGCAAGCCTAAATGGAAGCGGTTTTTAGTCCTTGTCATGGGCGCAACGATGAATATTTTGATGGGATTTTTATTGATTTGCTGCATTAATGCATCCATTTCCGCTTATCCCACAACGACAGTTGCCGAGTTTTTACCCGAGGCGGTTTCGGTTGAAGATGGCCTTAAAGAGGGCGATAAAATTACTGCAATCGATAATTACCGCATTTTTTCCTATATGGATATCTCCTATGCGCTCACAAGAAACAGTAAGGCGGAGAATTTTGATATCACGGTTCTGAGAAATGGCAAGAAAGTTTTACTGCAAGACGTTTCTTTCCCTAAAATTGAAGATCCGGAGTATGGGACTTTTTTTGATACAGATTTCAAAGTGTTTGGTGAAAAGCGAAATGTCCTTTCTGTATTCCACTATTCTGCGGGATATACTCTATCGGTATCCAGATCCATCTATTCATTTGTCGGCTCGTTATTTACATTCAAAGCCGATTTGAATCAAGTCAGCGGACCGATAGGGACCGCCGAAGTGATTGGGAAGAGTGCGACTGTTGGATTAAGTTCATTGTTACTCGTTGTTGCTATGATCTCCATCAATTTGGGCGTAATGAATTTATTACCGTTTCCTGCTTTAGACGGCGGACGGATCTTACTTCTTATTATCGAAGCAATACGAAGAAAACCGCTAAACCCGAAAGTTGAAACTGCATTAAATGCCATTGGATTGTTTTTATTGATGGGATTAATGGTGCTTGTGGCACTAAAAGATATTATAAATTTATTTTAAGGAGGGATTGCTTTGGCAAGAATTGTTGAGGTCGGAAGTTTAAAATTCGGCGGTGAAAAAATCTTTGTTCAATCGATGTTGAGCACACCGGCCGGTGATCATGATGCAGCAATTCAGCAGGCAATCGCTTTGGAAAAAGCCGGCTGTGATGTGTTGCGACTCAGCGTTCCCAACAAAGAATCTGTCGAAACGATTCGCAGATTAAAAAACGCTGTCGCGATGCCGATTGTTGCTGATATTCATTTTGATTATCGCCTTGCAATTGCATCTGTTATGGCCGGTGCAGATAAAATCAGAATTAATCCGGGCAATATCGGCTCGGAAGAAAAAGTGCGAGCCGTTGTCGATGCATGCAAGGAAAAGAAGATTCCGATCAGAATTGGGGTCAACGGCGGTTCGCTGGAGCGAGAGCTTTTAGAGCGTTATGGCTCGCCGACACCTGAAGCATTGGTTGAAAGCGCAATGCGCCATGTACGCATTTTGGAGCGGTTGGATTTTCATGACATCGTTATATCGATTAAAAGTTCCAATGTGCAAACAATGATCAAAGCGTATCGTTTATTATCGAAAGTATGTGATTATCCTCTGCATCTTGGTGTTACCGAAGCGGGAACCAAAGAAATGGGGGTAATCAAAAATGCCATCGGCATCGGCAGCTTGCTCGCCGAAGGAATCGGATCGACCATTCGGGTGTCATTGACCGCCGATCCGCTGGAAGAAATTTACGCAGGTCGCCGTATTTTGCGCGCCTTGGGCTTGCTTGACGGCGCGTGTCAATTAATTTCTTGCCCCACATGCGGGCGAACCAAAATCCCTGTGATTGAAATTGCTGAGCGTGTTGAAAAAGCATTGGAGAACAATACACTCGGATTAAAAGTGGCTGTCATGGGATGCGCTGTGAACGGCCCCGGCGAGGCGCGCGAAGCAGATATCGGTATCGCCGGCGGTGATGGGGAAGGCCTCATCTTTAAAAAGGGAAAAATCGTTAAAAAAGTGCATCAAGATGAGTTGTTTGATGCTTTAATGTTTGAAATAAAAGAAATGTCGAGAAATAATAATGTCGAATAAAAATTTGTTAAGCTTTTTTAAGCGTTGTACCTTCTCAGAGAACGAACTATCGTTGTTTGACGGTGCAATCGCCACAAAAGTTGAAGTCAATCAAGAACACCGAATTTTAAAGGCACATGCTGAATTGAAAAAGTATGTGTCTTTTTCCCATATTCAAGCGCTTGAGGAAAAGGTTAAATCTACATATGCACTAAGCAACGTTGAGATTGTCCCATCCTTTGAAGAGATTGCTTTTGATGCTAATCATTGGTCGGACATTGTCGAATGTGCCAAAAGAAAAAATGGGGGAGTTAATGGCTTTTTAAACGACTCCACAATTGAATTAAATGATACAATATTGATCGTATTTTTGAAATACGGTGGTTTGGATATCATTAATGCTCTCGGGGTAGAAAAGACTCTGCGCGATGTTTTTGCCGAGTGGTATCATATGAATATCAAAGTGGAGTTTGACGGATCCACCCAGGTGGATGATTCCAATCGTGTTGAGATCCCAGAACCTGCCATCGAAGAATTGCCGCCCCCGCCGCCCGAACCGATTGCGCCGCCGCAACCCAAAGAACCGGTTAAGCGGGAATGGAAGCGGCCTGTTTCTGTCCCCATGCCGGACATTCCGTTTTCTCCAACTGAGAATCTGATTCACGGGGACCGAATCGGCAAAAATTTTTATGCGATGAATATGGTTGCTCAAGTGGACGGCACCGTTTCTGTACTCGGAAACGTATTTAAGTGCGACAGTCGCACTACTTGGGATCAAAAAAATGTTCGTTTTACGGTATTTGTCACCGATTATACCGGTTCCATTATTCTTAAATTTTTGGTACCTGCGGATAAAGCGGAAGAAATCTCCGGAAAACTCAAGCCCGGCGCTTCCATTGGCGCAACGGGACAAGCGATGTATGATAAATACGAAGAAGACTATGTAATCAACGCAAAATGTGTGTTTGAAGCCAAATATTCTGTGCGCCGCGATAATGCGAACGAAAAGCGCGTCGAGCTTCATCTACATACCAATATGTCTGCAATGGATGCTGTAAACAGCATTGAAGATTATGTCCGCAGAGCCGCTTATTGGGGCCATAAAGCGATTGCAATTACCGATCATGGTAATTTGCAAAACTACCCCAATGCGCAAGCGGCCGCTGAAAGCTGCGGCATTAAAATGATCTATGGTGTTGAAGGATATTTGGTGGATGATACCGTTGAAGGCTTTGATCCTCAAAATTCTTATAAGCTAAAAACAACACCGCGTTATCATATCATTTTGTTGGTCAAAAACAAAATCGGTCTTAAGCATTTATATGAATTGGTTTCAAAATCCAATATTGAGCATTTCTATCGCAGACCGCTGATGTATCGGTCGGAAATTGCAAAATTGCGGGAAGGGCTAATCATTGGAAGCGCCTGCGAAGCGGGCGAATTGTTCCGCGCGATTATTGAAGGGAAAAGCGATGCCGAATTGGAACAAATCGCGTCGTTCTATGATTATCTTGAGATTCAACCCATTGGAAACAATGAATATATGCTCCGCAATGGAACAGCATCATCCGAAGAGGATCTTCAAAACTTTAATAAAAAAATCGTGCAACTCGGCGAGCAATTAGGTAAACCGGTGGTCGGCACTTGCGACGTTCACTTTCTTGACGCAAGAGATGAAATTTTCCGCCGCATTTTAATGGCAGGAAACGGATTTGCCGATGCGGATAATCAGCCTCCGCTTTATTTCAGAACCACAGACGAAATGCTGCAAGAGTTTGATTATTTACCCTTTGAGCAAGCGCATAAGATTGTTGTCGATAATCCGGTCGCCATTGCCGATTCGGTGGAGGAATTAATACCGATTCCTCGGGGAATGTATGCACCCGAATTGGAAGGAGCGGAGGAGGAATTATCCACCATTGCCTGGAAAAATGCTTATGAGATCTATGGGGATCCGTTGCCCGAAATTGTTCGCGAGCGCTTGGAGCGTGAGCTGAATTCAATTATCGGCAATGGATACGCTGTTATGTATATGAGCGCCCAAAAACTGGTTATGAAATCCAATGAAGCGGGATACTCTGTAGGTTCTCGTGGTTCGGTTGGTTCTTCCTTTGCAGCATCGATGGTAGGCATTTCCGAAGTGAACCCTTTGGCTCCACACTATGTTTGCAAAAAATGTAAACACAGCGAGTTCTTTACCGACGGTTCTGTTGGTTCCGGATTCGACCTGCCGGATAAAGATTGCCCCAATTGCGGTGTGCCGATGCACGCGGATGGTCACGATATTCCCTTTGAAACCTTCCTTGGATTTAAAGGGGATAAGGTTCCCGATATCGACTTGAATTTCTCGGGTGAATATCAATCAACCGCTCAAAAATATGTCGAGGAATTGTTTGGCGAAGGCTATGTTTTTAAGGCAGGCACCATCGGAACATTGGCCGATAAAACCGCCTTTGGCTATGTTAAAAATTATCTAAAAGAACGCGAACTGAAATTAAACAAAGCGGAAGAGCAACGGTTAGTTGACGGATGCGTTGGTGTTAAAAGAACAACGGGGCAACATCCTGCGGGAATGGTTGTTATTCCAAAGCAGTTTGATGTATATGATTTTTGCCCGATTCAGCACCCTGCTGACGATCAGGAATCCGATATTTTGACAACGCACTTTGACTTCCATTCTCTTCACGATACCATCTTGAAGCTTGATGTTCTCGGTCACGATGTGCCCACACTACTGAAGCATTTGGAAGATCTTACTGATTTGAAATTTGCAGATATTCCGATGAACGACAAGGATGTGTATAGCCTTCTTACCAGCCCTAAGGCTTTAGGCGTAACTCCGGAAGAGATTGAATGTGAAACAGGCACATTAGCATTACCGGAGATGGGTACCAAATTTGTTCGCCAGATGATGATCGAAGCTCGACCGAAAAACTTCTCGGAGTTGTTGCAGATTTCCGGATTATCCCATGGTACCGATGTTTGGATCGGAAATGCGCAGGATCTGATTCGCGACGGAAAATGCGAAATCAAAGATGTTATCGGTACACGTGATAATATTATGGTCTATCTGATCCATAAAGGATTAGATCCGAGTATGGCATTTAAAATTATGGAGATCGTCCGAAAAGGAAAGGCAAAGAAACAATTGACCGATGAGATGATCGAAGCAATGAAGAGCCATGATTTGCCCGATTGGTATCTGGATAGCTGCCTTAAAATTAAATATATGTTCCCTAAGGCGCATGCTGCCGCTTATGTTATGGGTGCAATGCGCTTAGGCTACTATAAGATCCATTACCCCAAAGAGTTCTATTGCGCCACCTTCACTGTGCGACCCGAGGGATTCAATGCCGTTGATGTGGCAAAAGGTGCTGAGCATCTGAGAGGGGTCATCCGCGGTCTTGAAAATCTGGGAAAGGCAAAGACAGCAAAGGACGACGAAACCATAAACACCTATCAGGTCGTTATCGAAGCGATGATGCGTGGTGTTCGTTTTCTGCCTGTGGATCTCTATAAATCGCAAGCTACCCGCTTTACCATTGAAGAAGAAGGGATTCGTATGCCTTTCGGGGTTTTGAGCGGAGTGGGGGAAAATGCGGCATATAATATTGTGGCCGCAAGAGATGAGGGAGATTTCCTTTCTCAAGAAGAATTCCGTGTTCGCGCCGGAATTTCCAATACAGTTTTAGAGTTGTTGAATAAAGAGGGGGTATTTGGTGATATCCCTGTCAGCGCACAAATTTCACTTTTTGATTTTTAAGAGGTAATTATGAATTCGATCGATCAATTAATTTCTCGGTTAAATATTCCATACAGAACCGATTGCACTTTTTCTGATCTGACGACGTTTAAAGTGGGCGGAAAAGTCGATCTTGTTCTGTATCCCGAGACAGAAGAGCAATGCATTGAACTGATTGCATGGGCAAAAAAAGAAAATGAACCATTAATTTTCCTTGGAAATGGATCCAATGTTTTGGGGTCCGACAATGGATATCGAGGAATTATTGTCAAAACTGATCGTTTGAATAAGATCGAATTGTGCGAAAATGGCATTATTAACGTCGGAGCCGGCGTTCGCGGTGTAAAGGTTTCTTCCTTTGCAGCCAAAAACGGCCTTTCCGGCATTGAATTCTTGCACGGAATACCGGGCACGGTCGGTGGAGCTGTTTTTATGAACGCCGGTGCATATGATGGTTCGATGGACCAAGTCGTCCTGCAGACGCGATACCTCGATGAAGAGGGAAATATCCACATTCTTAAAAGAGAAGATCATCATTTTGGATATCGAAAGAGCTTTTTTATGGAGCATCCAAAATTCTTGATTTTAGATGTCACGCTTCAATTACGGCCCGGCAACAAGGAGGAGATCCTTTCTCTGATTAATGATCTTCAGCAACGAAGAAGAGAGAAGCAACCGTTGGAATATCCAAGCGCCGGAAGTACATTTAAAAGACCGAAAGGTCATTTTGCCGGTAAATTGATTCAAGATGCCGGTTTAGGCGGATTTTCTATTGGCGGAGCACAAGTCAGCAGCAAACATTGCGGATTCATTATCAATTCCAATAATGCAACATGCAGCGATGTTCTTGCATTGATTCAACATGTTCAAGGCGTTGTATTCAACCAATTTGATGTAAAATTGGAATGTGAGGTTCGTTTTTTAGGCGAAAAATAAAGGATGGTTGTGGCATAAATGTCGTTTAGTTTTGATGTAAAAGAAGAACTATGCAAAGTTCAGGAAAAAGATAATATATGTAAAGCGGCCGAACTCTATGGTATGGCTTTATTTGGTCAGACTGTTGAAGAAAATCAACTGAAGATTGCTACAGAAAATGTGCTTGTTATAAACCACTTGCAGTCGATCACCGCCGAATTATTGGGTTTGTTTTTTGAAATGAGCGAAATCGGCGTGACTTTCAACGCAACTTTGCATGGCGCCAATTTATCCAAATTGTATCAAATGCTTCGAATGAAAGAGGATGCTGGAATTTCCCTTGAAATTAAGAGCCACTTGGTACATTCAAAGGATCGTTTTTTTGCATTTTTGCGCGGAGCGGTCCTTGCCGGCGGGTATTTCAGCGATCCCTTTAGCGGATATCATTTTGAACTTGTAACACCCTATTATGCGGTTGCTAAGTCCTTGCTCGAATTAATGAATCATCAGGGAATCAGCTGCAAAATGGTGGTGCGCAGATCCAATCATGTGATTTATATCAAAGACAGCCAGCAAATCTATGATCTTTTATATCGTTTGGGGGCGCGTTCTTCGGCATTCGAATTAATGAATGTTAAAATCGAAAAAGAAACAAATAATAATAACAATCGAGTGGATAACTGCGCGGCATATAATATGGACAAAGCTTTAAACAAAGCAGTCGAACAAATTCAGGCGATCGAATCCATTCAAAATAAAGATGGCCTTTCGACTCTTCCCGAAGATCTTTTATATGTTGCCATATTACGAAAAGAAAATCCGACCGCAAGCTTGACCGAACTTTCAACGCTCAGCAACGGTCGCATCAGCAGAGCGGGACTGAGCAGAAAACTCAATAAAATTGTCGAACTCTCTAAAAAATAAAGGGACCGAAAATGATTGATTTTGTACACTTACATTTGCATACAGAATATAGCCTTCTGGATGGCGCCTGCCGCATTACCGAAGCGGTGGCGAAAGCGAAGGCTTTAGGTCAGTCTGCCCTGGCAATCACCGACCATGGCGTTTTATATGGCGCTGTTGACTTTTATAAAGCGTGCAAAAAAGAGGGAATCAAGCCGATTATCGGATGCGAAATTTATATGGCCCCCCACGGGAGGAAAGACAAGCAATATGACCTGGATGGAAAATATTCTCATCTGATTTTATTGGCAAAAAATAAAATTGGGTATCATAATCTTATAAAGATTGTTTCGCGTGGTTTTACCGAAGGCTTTTATTTCAAGCCGCGCGCAGACTTTGAACTTTTAGAAAAATACAGCGAGGGATTGATTTGTCTTTCGGGTTGCATTGCGGGATCTGTCCAGCAAAAATTGCTGAACGATGACTACGAAGGCGCCAAACAAGAAGCGTTGCGCTATAAAGCCATTTTTGGCGAAGATTACTATCTTGAATTGCAAAACCACGGTTATAAAGAAGATGCCGTAATTATACCGGGGCTCTCAAGAATCCACCAAGAGACGGGTATCCCAATGGTCGCCACCAATGATGCGCATTATATCAATAAAGAGGATTCCTATACCCAAAAAGTATTAATGTGCATCCAGATGAATAAAACATTAAACGACGAAGACGCTCCCGGATTTGAAACAGATGAATTTTATCTCAAAAGCGGGGAAGAAATGGCTCAATTATTTGAGCATTATCCGGATGCGATTCAAAACACTGTTAAGATTGCAAAAGAATGTAACTATGATTTCGAATTCGGCGAATTCCATTTGCCGAAATTTCAGTTGCCCAATGGCGAAAACGATAGTTTTGAATATCTGAAAAAACTTTGCTATAGCGGGCTTTCCGAACGCTATAATGTTATCGACGAGCAGCTGCAAAATCGCTTAAATTACGAACTTGACACCATCCACAGCATGGGTTATGTGGATTACTTCCTGATTGTCAGCGATTTTATTTCCTATGCAAAAAGCAACCATATTCCCGTTGGTCCGGGGAGAGGCTCGGCTGCAGGCTCTTTGGTGGCATACTGCCTTCATATTACGGATATAGATCCCATAGAATATGATTTGTTGTTTGAACGATTTTTGAATCCCGAGCGTGTGACTATGCCGGATATCGATATCGATTTTTGCTATGAACGCCGCGGAGAAGTCATTGATTATGTTGTCGAAAAATATGGTGCCGACAATGTGGCTCAGATTGTAACCTTTGGTACAATGGCTGCCAAACAAGCGGTTCGGGATGTTGGTCGTGCAATGGGGATGCCCTATGGCGAAGTAGATGCTGTCGCTAAAATGATTCCGTTTCGGCTTGGCATCACCTTAAAAGATGCAATTAGCGAGGTTCCTACGCTAAAAGAATTATACGAGACTAACCAGTCTGTCCGCAAGTTATTGGAACAAGCCTTGCATTTAGAAGGATTCCCTCGTCATAATTCCACCCATGCTGCAGGTGTTGTCATCACAGAAAAAGAGGTTAGTGATTTTGTCCCTATTGCTGTCAATGGGGATGCTTCGGTAACTCAGTTCTCTATGACAACTTTAGAGGAACTTGGATTATTAAAGATGGATTTTCTCGGTCTGCGGAATCTGACGATCATCCGAGATACAGAAAAGTTAATCACTCAGATTAAGCCTGACTTTAAAATCGATGATATTCCTTTGAACGATGCAGCCACCTTTAAGACCTTGGCGAGCGGGAACACAAGCGGTATTTTCCAAATGGAAAGCCCCGGAATGCGCCAAGTTCTTATGCGGTTAAAGCCTTCGGAATTCGAGGATATCATCGCGGTCATTTCTTTGTATCGTCCGGGCCCGATGGATTCTATTCCGTCTTATATCGCCAACAAAAACAATCCCGAAAAGATTAAATATCTGACTCCGGAATTAGAACCCATTTTAAAGGTCACTTACGGCTGTATTGTTTATCAGGAGCAGGTAATGCAGATTGTTCGTTCTCTTGCGGGGTATTCCTATGCGCGCGCAGATTTGGTGCGCAGAGCGATGAGCAAGAAAAAAGGCGATGTTATGGAGCGCGAAAGAGAAATCTTTTTGCATGGTTCGGTAGACGAAGAGGGGAAGGTTTTGGTTCCTGGTGCGCTCAGAAACGGAATCAAAAAGGATGCGGCAAATAAAATCTTTGACCAGATGATTGATTTTGCAAAGTATGCATTCAATAAATCCCACGCAACATGCTATGCTAAGGTGGCCTATCAAACCGCCTATTTAAAAACGCATTATCAAAAGCAATATCTGGCCGCATTGATGACGAGCGTAATAGGCTCTACCGAAAAAACAGCGGAATACATCGAGGAATGCCGACGATTAAATATCAATATTTTGCCGCCCCACATTAATAAAAGCCATTCCAGATTTCAAGCAACGGAGGATGGTATTGTTTTTGGCTTACTTGCCATAAAAAATGTAGGCGTTAAAATGGTTCACGATATTGTAACCGAGCGGGAGCGAAATGGAGAATACAAAGATTTTGTCGATTTTTGTTCTCGAATTTCGGATAAGGATATCAACTCTCGCGCCATCGACAGTATGATTAAATGCGGTGTTTTTGACTGCTTTAATTTTAGCAGACGGCATTTAGCAATGATTCAAGAGCCGCTTTTAAATAGCATTGTCGCTGATAAAAAGGAGCAGATTGAGGGTCAGATCGGTTTATTTTCGATGTTATCCGAGCCAAACGATGTGGGTTCCCGTTATTTTAAAGAACCGCAGAAAGAATATGAAAAATCAATTAAGCTTTCCTTTGAAAAAGAATTGATGGGGATTCATCTTTCGGATAATCCTTTTGAGCCGTATCGACATATTTATCAGCGCAAGGATATAACAAACTTCAGAAGCCTTTTATCGGATGACACGAAGGATGGGGCAGAGGTATGGACCTTTGCGCAAATTGATAACTATAAATCGGTCAAAACCAAAGCGGGCTCTGAAATGGGGTATTTGACGCTTTCTGATATTTCCGGTACTATGGAGGGCATCTTATTCCCGAAGATCTATGCTCGTTTTCGGAACGGATTGAGCAAGAACAGTATGGTGTTTATCCGCGGCAAAATTCAAAAAGATGAAACCCGCGGGACAAAACTTTTGATCGATGAAATTCGATATCCAAGCGAAAAAGAATTGATGAAAAAAACACGGCGGTTATATCTAAAACTTCCGTCAAAAGATTCTCTTCAATATGAGCAAGTAATTGAGATTCTTTCGGAATATTCCGGTGTATATGAGTGTATTTTATATTTTGCAGATACACAAAAAAGTGTCTCCACCTTGAATCGCTTTGGCATCGATATCAACGATCAGCTTTTAAGAAGGTTAAAAAACATACTGAATGAAGCAAACATTGTAATAAAATAGCATTGATTTTTAAAAATCAATAGTGTATAATTTCATTTAAAGTAAATTATGAGGTAATGAAATGGAATCTAAGGTAAAAAAAATCGGCGTTCTTACCAGCGGCGGCGATGCGCCCGGAATGAACGCGGCCATTCGCGCAGTTGTCCGTGCAGCGCGCGCAAGGGGTATAGAAGTAGTTGGCATCAGAAGAGGCTACGCAGGTTTGATTGCGGGCGATATTATGCCTATGGATGCTCGCGATGTTTCAAACATTCTTCAAGCCGGCGGAACAACATTGTTTTCGGCGCGCAGCAAAGAATTTTGCACCGAAGAAGGAATGCAAAAAGCCATTAATGTCTGCCGCGAGACCGGCATTGAAGGCTTGGTTGTCATTGGTGGCGACGGTTCTTTCCGTGGCGCAGGGGAGCTTTCGGCGAAAGGTATTCCTTGTGTTGGTGTGCCTGCTACAATCGATAATGACATCTCTTCCACCGATTATACGATCGGTTTTGATACCTGCATCAATTGTGTTGTCGATATGGTTGACCGTATTCGCGACACTATGAGATCGCATGAGCGTTGCTCTGTGGTCGAAGTAATGGGCAGACACGCAGGTTATGTTGCTCTGCACGCCGGTATTGCCACAGGTGCAACCTTTGTTATGGTACCCGAGATTCCTTGCTCGGTTGTCGATGTAATCAAGAAGATTGAAGAAGGCCGCAGATATGGCAAAACAAACTTTATTGTCATTGTCGCCGAAGGTGTAGGTCATGCCGAGGAATTATCTCGATATATTCAAGATACCACCGGTATTGTCACTCGTGCCACGATTTTGGGGCATGTACAACGTGGTGGGTCGCCCACTTCTCGCGATCGTGTTCTTGCAAGCCAGTATGGCAATTTGGCTGTCGAACTTCTTGCAGCAGGGAAGAGCAACCGTGTTGTCGGTATAAAAAATGATGCATTGGTTGACTTTGATCTTCACGAGGCCTTGGCTATGAAGAAAGAATTCCCGATGGATCTTTATGGGATGAGCGATATAATTTCCATTTAAATTTAAGATGCGCAGTCTGCAAAATGTATGACTGCGCATCTTTTTTGAAAAACTATGAAAAAACTCTTGATTTTTTTATTAATATAGAATATAATAGATGCGTTCGATAAATGCCGGTGTGTTGGAATTGGCAGACGAGACGGACTCAAAATCCGTTGTCAGTAATGACGTGTGGGTTCAAGTCCCACCACCGGCACCATCCCTCAAGAATCTTCTTGAGGGATTATTTTTTTGAGCAGATACCCAAAGAGTTTAGTTCTTGCTTGATTTTTTCGATGCAATCAACAGAACTTGGTACAAGGGGCAATCTGGGCGAGCCGGCAGGAAGCCCCAGCTCCTTCATAATTCCTTTAATCGGAATTGGATTTGTTTCCGAAAATAGGGCTCTAATCAACGGGAGTAATCGAAGCTGTTCCTTTGCAGCAGAATCGGTTTGTCTTTTGAAATATAAATTATGAATATTTTGAATTTCCTTTGGCAGTATGTTTGATAGGACTGAGATCGTTCCGCAACTGCCAAGGGATAAAAAGGGGACAATCTGGTCGTCATTCCCGCAGTATACCGCAAGGTCAGGGCAAAGGGAACGAATATCTGTCAAACCCGAAATATCACCACTCGCTTCTTTTAAAGCAATAACATTTGAATGTTGAGCGATTTTTTTCATTGTTTGAGGTTCTATTTTAATTCCTGTCCGAGAGGGGACATTGTACATAATTATCGGGAGCTTTACACGATCTGCGATGGATAAATAATGCCGAATCAAACCTTCTTGGGTGGTTTTGTTGTAATATGGTGTTACAATCAGAAGCCCATCTGCGCCTCTTTTTTGCGCCTCCAAGCTCCGCTTGATCGCTACATCGGTGTTATTGCTTCCGCTTCCTGCTATCAATGGAACGCGATGATTAATATAGAATGCAGACTTTGAGACCAATAAACTATATTCTTCGAAAGATAAAGTACTTGCCTCTCCGGTTGTTCCTGCAACAACGATGGCTTGTATTCCGTTATTGATTTGAATTTCGATTAATTCTTCCAATCCATCAAAATCAACGCTCCCATCGCTTTTAAATGGTGTAATCAGTGCTGTGGCAGCACCTGTAAATAGTTTTGTGGACATGTTGTACCTCAAATAATAAAAATCTATTGAAATATTTTCTTGTTCCAATTATAATTTATGTTTAGATGGTATTTTTTGATTCAAATAAATTAATTAAAGTAGGTAATTAAAGTGACAGTTAACGATTTCGATTATCAATTGCCCGAAAATTTGATAGCTCAGACTCCGTTGGATTGCAGAGATCATTCGCGCCTTTTGGTTTTGCATCGCAGTAATGGCGAGGTGGAACATAAGCATTTTTATGATATCGTTGATTATTTGAACGAAGGCGATTTATTGGTAATTAATGATTCCAAGGTCATTCCGGCAAGAATCTATGGGAGCCGCGCAGGAACCGGTGGCGCGGTGGAAGTTCTTCTTTTAAAGGCGATGGAAGAAAATGTGTGGGAAGTCTTGGTGAAACCGGGGCGGAAAGCGCGGGTTGGTCAAAAACTCGAATTCAATGGTATGATGACCGGCGAAGTCTTGGAACTTTTGGACGATGGAAAACGAAAAATTCGATTTACTCATAATGGTTCATCGATTTATGAAGTCTTAGATCAAATCGGGAAAATGCCGCTCCCGCCTTATATAACGGAGGAATTGAACGAGCAAGATCGATATCAAACTGTCTATGCACGCGAATTGGGATCTGCTGCGGCGCCTACCGCCGGACTTCATTTTACGCATGAGTTGCTGGAGAAATTACGTGCTAAAGGTGTAGAGGTGGCAACGGTCACCCTTCATGTGGGGTTGGGAACTTTTCGCCCTGTGAAAGTGGAAGAAATTGCAGACCACATTATGCATTCGGAATACTTTTTCATTCCTGAAGAAACCATCGAGAAGATTGCTGCTGCCAAAGCGGCCGGAAAACGGGTTATTTCTGTGGGAACAACAGCGACAAGAACGTTGGAAAGCGGCTATGATTCCGATGGAAAATGCGTGCAAGCATCGGGCGATACAAGTATTTTCATTTATCCCGGATATGAATTTAAAGTCATCGATGCTTTGATAACCAATTTCCATCTTCCCAAGAGTACATTGATGATGCTTGTTAGCGCGCTGGCGGGAAGAGATAAAATTATGTCTGCATACGACGAAGCTGTCAAGCAAGAGTACCGCTTTTTCAGCTTCGGAGATGCAATGTTTATTTGCGATTGAGGTGAATCCTATGTTTCATTTAGATAAAAAAGTCGGCAATGCACGACGCGGTCGTTTTGAAACCGTACACGGAACGATTCAGACACCGGTTTTTATGAATGTTGCGACTTGCGGCGCCATCAAAGGCGCGGTTTCTGCGCTTGATCTGAAAGATTTGAAATGTCAGGTACAGCTTTGCAACACCTATCATTTACATTTACGTCCGGGCGATGAAATTGTTCGCAAGCTTGGCGGTATTCATAAAATGACCGGATGGAGCGGCCCGATTTTAACCGATAGCGGTGGTTTCCAAGTGTTTTCACTTGCTAAGCTTCGAAACATTACCGAAGAAGGCGTTACCTTTGCATCGCACATTGATGGACATAAGATATTTATGGGTCCCGAAGAAAGTATGCAAATTCAATCGAATCTCGGCTCAACCATAGCGATGGCATTTGATGAATGTGTGGAAAATCCTGCGAAATACGATTATGCAAAAAAGTCGGCAGATCGTACCGTTCGTTGGTTGATTCGAAGCAAAGAGGCGCTGAAAAAATTAAACGAAAAAGAAGATGCCTGCAATCCGTCCCAGATGCTGTTTGCCATAAATCAGGGGAGTACATATCCCGATCTTCGCATCGAGCATATGAAAAAGATTGTTGAAGTCGGCGCAGACGGTTATGCAATCGGCGGATTAGCTGTGGGCGAAACTGCAGAGGAGATGTATCGCGTTTTAGACGCTGTGCTCCCGTATGCACCGGAAGATAAACCCCGCTATTTAATGGGGGTGGGAACTCCGGTCAACATTTTGGAAGGGGTAGCCCGAGGCGTAGATTTCTTTGACTGCGTTATGCCTGCGCGCAATGCGCGTCATTCCCACTTGTTTACAAGCAACGGTGTAATGAATTTATTAAACAAAAAATATGAGCTGGACGAACGACCCATTGATGAAAAATGCGATTGCCCCGCTTGTAAAAACTTTACTCGCGCATACATTCGCCATCTTTTTAAGGCAGGGGAAATGCTTGCCATGCGGCTTTGTGTAATGCACAATTTGTATTTCTATAATAATCTCATGGAACAAATTCGCCATCACATTGAAGTTGGTGACTTTTATGAGTGGAAAGAAGAGCAAGTAAAGAAATTAGGAAACCGAATTTGAGGTTGACAATAAGTTCGTTTTTTGATATAGTTTAAACAATATTATTTAAAGGAGAGTTTATAATGAACGATATTGTACAAATGTTGCCGATGATTTTGGTCCTTGTTGTGATGGTTGGTTTTACCTTTTTTATGTCGAGAAAGGATAAAAAGCGCCAGCAAGAACGCAAAAATATGCAAAACAACCTTGAGGTTGGCGATCAAGTTCTGATGGAATGCGGAATTGTCGGAAAGGTAGTTTCTACCAAGGATTTGGAAACTGTTGTTATCGAAACCGGTTCCGATAAGACAAAGCTGCGCTTCAAAAGATGGGCAATCGCAGCAAAAATCGAAGAATAATAGCATAAAAATGTTTCATCACTTCATATGTTTTAATAAAAACTATGAAGAGGTGCTGAAATGAACAAAGATTCTACTAAAAAAATCACAGCGCTTGGCGTTGTGATTTTTTCTTTTATCAGTATTTTAATCTATACGCTGATTGTTTTCGGTATCGACAGTTTAACGGTACTATTGGTGCTGAAAACCAAACTGTCGGAGGATTTTTTAAAGATTGGAAGTGTAATAGCCTCGGGGGTCGGATTGATAACATCAACGGCATTTCTGACCGTCCAAACGAAATTAAAGGGGATATATGCTGCGGCAATAATGTTTGGAACGGTATTCATAATCAAAATCATCGGGAATGGATTAATGAAGTTCGGCGGATATTTTACATTGAATGGATTTATCGGCATTTTGTTTTTAATCGTATTTGCGTTAGCAGGGGGGATCTTGGGTAGTTTGTTTAAAAAATAAACGAAATTGTCATTTTGCATAAATCAATGATTTTGCTTTGATAATTTTAATTTTGTTCTTGACAACCTAAAAACAACTGTATTTGGAGACGGTTGTAAAAAAACACCTATATCTTGTGTTAATTTCCACGCAAAGTAGCGGTTTACATAATCTTTTGGTGTTGGTTTACATAATTATTTTTGTCAGGTTTTACAAAAATCTATAATGTGATAAATTCTCCTTGATTTATGTATGATTTTAAGTTAGAATTAATACGCTGCCCTCAAAATACGGCGGCGTATTTCTTTACATAATTTTTTTGGCATAATGGCGGACAAACCCTCATACCTTTTATTGAGGTGATTATAATGGGCCGTTTAATGTCGAAGATAAGAAATGATTTCATCAATGAAATTCCGTTAATTCGCATCTATGCTGTTTTATATTTAATCGGGGTTTTTATAGGCGTCATCGGCGTCATACTGTCTTTTGACGAACTTTCCAACATTCCTTCAGCCGTCTTTTTGACCGTTGAATCTTTAGAATATGGCGGAATATTTTTTCAACATTTTTGCTTTTTTCTGTTGCTGTATTTATTGGGGCTGACTATTATAGGGCTTCCGTTTCTGCCGCTTTTTCCGCTATATAAGGGGTTTTCCATCGGAGCAATTCTATCAATTGCCATTATCTCAAATGGGTTGCGCGGCTTTTTTATAAGCGTTCCGGCATTTGGTTTTCAAAATCTTTTTTCTTTAATTTTGGGATATTTTATTTGCGTTTCATCCGCCCGCCTATCTATTTCTTTTTTTGAATTATTGAAAGGGCGCGGAAAGCATTCAGCGCTTTATCAAGAATTTTTAAGCCATACATACCGTTTTTTAATCATTACACCAATTTTATTACTTTTAAGTTTTTTACAATGGAAGATCGCTCCGATTATCATTAAATTATTTTAGAAAAGGAGGGGAGTGCGGTGGAAAAAACTTATATGAATTTTTGCAACTTTCTTATGACCAAAAAGCAAACATCTGCCAATACTCTCGCTTCTTATCAGCGCGATTTGCGCCAATTGATCCAATATTTAGAGGCAAAGCAAATTTCTTCTTGGAAAGAAGTTTCCGGCGAACTATTGAAAACCTATTTTTCTTTTTTGAAAAACTGCAACAAGAGTGATGCCACTATTTCTCGCTCGATGTCCACAATGCGTTGCTTTTTCAAATACTTGGTTTCCAAAAAAATCATATCTGCCAACCCGATGGCGGGCATCAGAGGGCTGAAAAGTGAAACCAAATTGCCCGAAGTTCTTTCCGGCGAAGAAGTGGAGCAGCTTTTGTGGCAACCTGATACGCAGACCGTTAAAGGCATGAGAGATAAAGCGATGTTGGAAGTTTTATACGCTTCAGGGATCCGCGTCACCGAGTTGCTTTCTTTAAAAATATCCGATGTCAATCTCGATGTTGGATATTTAATGATGAACAAGCACGAAGATAACGAACGAATCATCCCCATTTATGCATTAGCTGTTCAGTCGCTCAGAAATTATATGAACCAAGCCAGACCGCAGTTGGTTGAAAACAATAAAGAACAAACACTTTTTGTCAACACCAACGGACAAGCCATGACACGTCAAGGATTCTGGAAACTTGTAAAACAATATACTTCATCGGCAAATATTGCCAAAGATATCACTCCAAAGACATTGCGCCACTCTTTTGCCACGCATTTGCTTGAAAACGGAGCAGATATCAATATGGTGAAAGATATGATGGGTCACTCTTCGTTGAATTCCACAAGAGTTTATACAAGACTGCTCAAAGCAAAATATCTTTCGACCTATGAAAATTGCCATCCCAGAGCTGTAAAGGTAGGCGAATAACCATGGGACTTTTCAATGATTATATGCGCGAAGGGAAAGGTGTCCAAAAAGATCAATACACCCCGCGCTTTATTTTGTTTTTCCAAATTTTTGGCCGAAAATTTTGGAATCTGATTCTTATTAATTTGTTGTATGTTGTTTCTTGCATTCCAATCGTCACAATCGGCCCTGCAACCGCAGGAGTGACCAAATTATTGCGCAATTATGCGCGCGAAGAGCACGCTTTCATTTGGGGCGATTTTATCGAGACAGCCAAGAAAAATTTCAAGCAAGCATTCCTTTATGCTACACTCGATTTTATTGTTACCGTATTTTTGATTTTTGATTTTTTAGCCATCGGAAACATCGCCAGCAAGGTTATGTCCATCCTTTGTATGACAGCAATTTTTCTCGCCTTTACCGTTTGGTCTTTTATGCGTTTTTATATCTATAATATGATGGTAACATTCCGCCTCACTTTCAAGCAACTGATTAAAAATGCATTTATTTTCTGTTGGGTCGGATTCTTCAGAAATCTTTTTACCGCTATCATTTTATTGACGGTCTTTATCTCCGTTTCTTTGTTGAATATCCCTTATCAATTACTTGTATATGGACTGATATTTTTCTCATTCAGCGGTTTTTTGATCAACTTTATGGTTCAACCTCTGATCAAAAAGCATATGATCGACGGATTTGATCCCGAGACCGGCGAACGATTAGAAGAAGAAAAATACGAAGGTTTTAACGAATGATTTTAAAAAACAGCCACAGTGAATGTGGCTGTTTTTTATTATTAAACCTATTGTATTTCAACTTATATTTTGATATAATTTATAAAAAACATTCGAGGTGTTCAATGAAAAAGAAAGTCATTATTCTTGGAATTATCTTTTTATCCATCCTTGCAATCGTTCTCGGTGCCATTATTGCGATCCCGAAGATCAAAGGATACCTCCCTTATTATTATGATCTCCATGGAAAAAAGCAGCAAGACAAGCCTTATGTCTTAGAAATCGAAAAGACCGATTTTGCAAACGAAGTTGTCAAAGAATTATATGATAACGGTATCATTTGTTCTTCTGCTCGTTTTCTTAATTATATTAATAAAAACCATCCCGATTTTGTTTGGTACAACGGTGTTTATCATCTAAACGCCAATATGTCTTATAAGCAATTATGCGAGGCGCTGATGCACCCCGACGAGGCTTTAAATTACATTAAATTTACCGTCCCCGAAGGAAAAACTGTGTGTGACATTGCTACCATCGTATCAAAGTCCGGCCTTTGCTCATATGACGATTTTTTAAAAGCTGCCGACAGCTATGATTATGATTTTGCTTTTATCGATGAATTAAAGAAGCGCGATCAAAGTAAAATCGGATATAAATTAGAAGGTTATCTTTTTCCGGCAACCTATGAATTTCGCGCAGATACTGTTACTCCGCAAGAAATTGTAGCCAAAATGCTGCAAACATTTTCGGAATATGTCACCCCTAAAATGATTGAAAAAGCCAAAAAAATGGGGCTTTCACTCAATGAATTCATCACCTTTGGCTCCGTTGTTCAGGCAGAAGCATTCAGCAAAGAATCCATGAGCGGAGTCTCCTCTGTTTTTTGGAATCGACTGAATTCAAAAATTTATCCCCGACTTCAATCGGATCCTACCACGAAATATGCGAAATCCTTATCCAATCTTTCGCATTACTCGAAGGATATGCGCGCTGCCTATGACACATATACCTGCAGCGATCTGCCTGTCGGTCCGACAAATTGCCCGGGCATCGATGTTTTAAATGCTGTCTTAAATCCATCAAAAACCGATTATTTTTATTTTGTAACCGATAAAAATGGCCAATTTTATTTTAACGAGACCCTTAAAGGACACAATCAAACAATTAATTCTCTCAAAAGCAAAGGTCTTTGGGCTTAAATTATGATCCATTTAATTCAACACCCTTCGTATAACAAAATCACGCCCGATACAATTCAGCCCGAAGTTCCGTACACCTTCGATTATCTGTCTCAAGGGGAAGAATTAGGGTATCAAGTCGTTGTATATAACGACAATGCTCAAGGAACTCCTGCCAAATTTGAATTATCATTCGACGGAAAATATCAGGTGTATCTGGAAAAATACGTCAATGTCAGCCGGCCGCATTTTGAAGACGACCCCAAGAGCGGCTATTTAACTAATAAACCTGATGTATTGCCGGATTGTTTGATTCCAATTACTCCCGACGATGTCTTTTTCATTAATTGCAACTATATCGTCCTCTGGGTCTCGATTTCCACAGAAAATATCGGCGAGACCAAATCTGTTTTAAAAATTTCAACCAAGGATGAATCGGCAAGTTGTGAGTTGAATTTGAATGTCGTCCAAATAAATAAAAAACCGCAATTCTTTGGTCATTGCGAATATATCGACCCAATTTTTATTGCTAAAGATCACGGTGTGGCGATGTTTGGCGATATGTTTTGGAAAATATTGCACCAATATTTCAAATTGGCCGCAGACCACGGCGTCAACGAAATTTTGGTACCGCTTTTTACTCCTCAATATCCAAACTATCCATCCGATAAGTTGATTCAATTGGTGAGCATCAAGAAGATGGGGGAGGACTACGAATGTAACTTTGATCTTTTGGATCGATGGATCAAAACAGCGGTAGATGCTGGCATATCTCGTTTTACATTTCCTGTATTTCTTCCGGACTTCGATCATCCGTATGGCGCGCAGTTTATCGTCCAGATTGATGGCGAAGAGCAAATCATATATGAAGACGAAACGGTTTTATCTAAGTCTTATGCGTTTTTTATCCGAAGGTTTTTACGTAGCCTTATGATTCATTTGGAAAAATATCGTTCCTACATATTCAGTTTTCACTTTTCTTGCTCACCGCAGGTATGGAACGAAAAAACATATCAGGACTTTCGGACACACTTTTACGATTACGTCCGAAAATACAGAATCACAGACTATGATGTGGAATTTCGATTTTTCAAAAAAGGTCTGGTCGGCTCGCCAATGGTTCACCTTCATGATATTTATGCATATGCCGAAGATCCGTCTGCAATTTTAAACGGTTGCTTTGATATATCCAACCCCAAAGATCCGATAAACCCGTCGATTGCATCTTCATCTGTGCGTTTGAGATGCCTTGGCGCCTTTGGATATCGATATGAATTGGCTCGATTCTTCCACTTGGGTTTCAACGCATCTGATTTGAAAGATTCATATCCTAACGGCAGCCTATCATTGGTATATCCCGGCGAATCAGAGGCATATCCATCCATTCGATTAAAACAATTGAAATATGCAATTCAAGATAATCGCCTTTTGGATACACTGCATTCAAGATATTCGCCTAAACGCATGAATGGATTGATTGATCGATATTTATTCAAAAACGATTGCTATATGGACGATCCGATGCGTTACCAAAAATTCAGAATAGAAATATATGAATTATTAGAAAACATTAACAAGTACAGAAAAAGAAAGGAAAAAATATGAAATTAGGAATTGTGGGATTACCCAATGTCGGTAAAAGTACATTATTTAATGCGATTACAAACGCGAAAGCGCAATCGGCAAACTACCCGTTTTGTACTATCGATCCCAACGTTGGAGTTGTTTGCGTCCCCGATAAACGGCTGGATGTTTTGGGCGAGATGAATCGTTCCAAGAAGGTTGTTCCCGCCATCATTGAATTTGTAGACATCGCAGGGCTTGTAAAAGGTGCCTCCAAAGGCGAGGGTCTCGGCAATAAATTTTTGGGGAATATTCGCGAAGTGGATGCGATTGTCCATGTGGTTCGCTGTTTTGAAGATTCAAACATCGTCCATGTCGATGGTTCGGTCGACCCCATCCGCGATATTGATACCATCAATCTCGAGCTAATCTTCTCTGATATCGAATTGGTGGAAAAACTGCGCGACCGCGCCGCAAAGTTAGCCAAAGGAGATAAGAAGCATTTGGCTGAGGTTGCTCTGTTTGATAAGCTTAAAGAGGCGTTGGAGCAGGAGCGTTTTGTCAGCACAGTTGAATTGACCGACGAAGAAAAAGAAATAATGAAAAGCGTTTCTTTGCTCACCGATAAACCAGTGATTTATGCCGCCAATGTTTGCGAAGAGGATTTCAAAAACGGAAAGTTAAGCAACCCCTATATTGAGGCGGTCGAGGAACGTGCATCTAAGGAAAACGCAGAGGTACTTGTCATTTGCGCCCGTATGGAGGAAGAAATCAGCGAATTGGACGAAGAAGAAAAAGAGTTGTTCCTCGCCGAGTTAGGGTTTGATCATAGCGGTTTGGATCGTATGATTTCAACCTGCTATAATCTTTTAGGTCTGATCAGTTATATCACCAGCGGCGAGATGGAGACCAAGGCTTGGACAATCAAAGAAGGGACCAAGGCGCCGCAAGCTGCAGGTAAGATCCATTCCGACTTTGAACGCGGGTTTATTCGCGCAGAAATCGTTTCTTATGATGACCTCATCGAATGTGGTTCTATGGTTGCCGCACGCGAAAAAGGATTGGTTCGAAGCGAAGGTAAAGAATATATTATGAAAGACGGAGATGTTGTTCTTTTCCGTTTCAATGTATAAAAAATTAAGAGTTCCTTTGGGAACTCTTATTTTTTATGTTGGTGATTTAATGAAGCGGCATATCATCACAGTAACATCATCGTCTTGTTGATGAGAAAATGTTCTCATAATATTTTTCGCAAATGTTTGCGAATCTTCGTGTTTACAGTCCATCAATAAATCGATTTCTTCGTCTGTAATCGTTAGTCCGTCGGATATCATAACAAGAAAATCATCCTCAGAAAATGAAATTCGCTTATGTATGATTTGCTCATCCTCCGATAGTCCCATCGGAATACCGCCGCCATCAATTTTGATACACCCATCTGCTTTGATAAAATAACTATCATAAGCTCCGCTCTTATAAAAATCCGCCATACCTGTCTCTAAATTTAATACGCATAAATCCAATGTGGAGAACGTTTCCTTTGGGTTAAACCGAATGACCGAGCGCAAGATATTCAATGTGTTTGAAATGCTCATTCCGCCTTGAAGAAGCCGTTTTAATACCGATACAGTCAGTTCGCTATAAGCGCCGGCTTGGCGCCCGCATCCCATTCCATCAGATAAAATCAGGCAATATCTTTTTTTATCGATAGAAAAACCGATGGCTTGATCCCCGCATACGGTCTCTTGATCTTTAGCTCTGCAAAGAGCAGCGCATTGAATCATATACGGATTGACTTCTTTGAATATAATTTTATTTTGTTCAAATTTCAATGTAAACGGAGCCAAAATTTGTTTGGCAAGCACCTCTCTGATCCGCTGTTTATTTTCGTTTATTTCGCAATTTTCAATGGAAACAACCCCATTTAAAAAATCGCGATTATCGTTCGATAGATGAACACCTGTTGCATCAATCCCATCATTTTTAAATGCTTCCATGATTTTTCGTTCCAACTCAAGGTGTTTTGTCGAAACGATGCTTTCCTCATCCATGGCAGACTCGATTCGCTTACTTATATAATTCAGCTGATCTATCATCTCTCCAAGTTCATTTTTATTTTTGGATTGTAATATTCGTTGGATGGCGCATTCCATCGCATTGGGTTTAACGCAAAAGGGGAGAGTTTCTGATATTGCGGGAATTTTTCCGTTTATTTTATATTGTTCATCAAAATTATTCAATATCGCCTTGAGTTCACTTGAGTTTTTTCCATAACAATGTTTGGCATGGTCGCAAAATGCCCCACATTCTTTTTTGCAGCTTTGATATAAGCCATCTGTTCTTGATGATTTTACACCGAAAAATTGGCGAACGGGGATATATGATGATAAAATTTTTCTTATTTTCGTTTTGGGAATCGGAAACACCAAAAGCGAAGCAATCACCGGCTCCAAAAAATAGTGGTAGCTCCACGGAAACCGCCCCAAAAATATAAGGCTTGAATAGTAAACCATGATAAAAGAGGTTACGCTAAACTTATTGGAAAACGATGAAAATAAACATCCCGCCAATGTCGCAGTGACCACAGCGATGAAAATCACCTCTCCGCCGCTCGACACGGCAGACAATATAATTCCTATGCACGAGCCCAAAACGACGATATGGCTGATTTTAAGGCAGTATAACGACGATAAAATCAGAAATATTCCCAACATTCTTGCGACACTTAGGTTTAAAAAATAAACATTGTGTAATGTACAAAAAATCAAAACCAAGGTAATGGAGGCAGCGATGATCTCTTTAGAAGTAAGATAACAACTCTTTTTGAACGCATTTGCCGCATAATTGACAAAATAAACACAGCAACAAATCAAAACCGATTCCCCAACAAGGATTAAAACATTGAACAGTGTCAATTGTCCTACCAATAAGAACAAAAATCCCGAAACAAAGCAGCACACCGCTGTGAAAACCGCTGTATCATACCGAATCAACTTAAATGATTTTTGAAACAACACATATATAACATAGATCATCGTCAAAGCAGTAATATATTTAAACGACGATAAATCAAACGGAGTCAGCAATGTACCAATAATTCCCCCCATATAGCAAATCGTCGGTATCAACCCAATATTATAGCTGGCGGAAAAAAGAATCAATGAAAAGGGCGAAAAATTTTCAAAGAGAACACATTGCGATAAGAAAAAACTCAAACCAAAGGAAATTACGCCTCTTAATATGTAATAAAACACAGATATCATTTTGTTTTGGAACTGATCCATCTTGCTTTGTACTTTAATCATTTTTATCTCCTTGTTTTTTATTAAATTATAAATAACCCTGCGATTTAATTTTGTCGTATTTTTGCTTGATTTTAAATTTTTGTTAAATCTATAGATATTTTTGAATTTTTCATATATAATGTTCGTATTAATTTAGTTTAGGTGTTATTATGAATATTGATAAATCACAAATGACCAAAATTGTGGAACCGCTTTTAAATTGGTACGATTCCAATAAGCGCGATCTTCCGTGGCGGCATAATCCGACGCCGTATAGAGTATGGATATCCGAAATCATGCTCCAGCAAACCAGAGTTGATCCTGTAATACCATATTACCTTCGATTTATGGAAATGTTCCCATCCATCGAAGCGCTCGCAGCTGCGCCGGAAGATGTTTTAATGAAGTATTGGGAAGGCTTGGGCTATTATAGCCGCGCAAGAAACTTGCAAAAAGCAGCAAAATCCATCGTTGAAGCGGGGGCATTCCCCAATAATTTTGACGGATGGCTGAAACTCCCCGGCGTGGGGAACTACACCGCAGGTGCAATTTGTTCCATTGCATTGGGCGCTCCAACGCCGGCGGTCGACGGAAACGTTTTGAGAGTACTGTCCAGAGTTTTGGGCTCCCATGAAGATATCGCTTCCGAATCAGTAAAAAAAGAGTTTACCGAAGCATTAAGAGCTGTCTACCCAAGCGGCAAGACTTCGGAATTTACTCAATCTCTAATGGAACTTGGGGCAACCGTTTGCCTCCCGAACGGCGAACCCCATTGCAACTCATGTCCATTAAATGGCTTGTGTTATGCATTCAAGAACAATCTGATCGACCAAATTCCGTTCAAGGCGCCCAAGAAAAAACGAAAAGTTGAAAAGCGCACAATCTTCATCCTTCGTCATAATAATAAAATTGCTTTAAATCGCCGTCCCGAAAAAGGGCTTCTTGCAAAAATGTGGGAATTCCCCAATGTTGAAGGACATCTATCAAAGGACCTTATTGAAGAAAAATATGGTAAAAATATTATGCCCATCGGTTCTTCCACCCATATTTTTTCCCACATTGAATGGCAAATGGTTGGTTATTTAATCGATGTAAATGAAACAAACGATCCATTCAAATGGGTGACTGTACCTGAATTGCTTGACGAAATAGCAATTCCAAGTGCATTTCGCTATTATCTGAATTATTTAAAAGAATTACGCTATAAGGAGTAATAAATGAAAAAGTTTTTTAAATTAGTAGGTTCGTTATTTTTAGATCAATTTGTGGGCGCGCTCTCCGGATCGATGCTCGTTCTTTGCGTTTCCACTTTCTTTAATAATAGCAAATTGGGTTTTCTGTTGGCATTTGTTTTTTCCTTTGGATTTTATGCTTATGTTACATATAATTCCGGTTTCAAAGCCGGATTTAAAGATATTCATCGCGTTCAAAAAGATCCTTCCTATCGCGGTCATTTATATAAAGGCTTTTTGGCAGGCTGCGTAACAATTCTTCCTCTGGTCGCTTTGTTAATAATCTATATCACAACCAACAATGGCATCTATGCGCTTTACTATATGATTGCGAATATGTATTGGACATGGCCTCTTGCGGGTATTTTTAAAAGCCACCAGGTTTTAATTATGGCGCTGACCTATATTCCGATGGTCATCATTCCCTGGATTGCCTATATCGCAGGTTATAAAAACTTTGTTTTGTTGGATAAGATTATTTTTTCATACAAAAGATATATTGATAAAAAATAATAAAAACCGGTGTGTCATAATGGCACACCGGTTTTACATATAGTTTGAAGAGGTGATGGAGATGCTTTTTAGAAAAATCAAAGGTGTTACTATCGTTTTTTCAATCTGCGCTGTGTTTGCTCTGGTTGCAGCGCAAATTCAATATTTTTCCTCTGATCATGTTTCAACAAAAAATGTCTCTTATATCATCGATGCGGGACACGGAATTCCGGATGGAGGAGCGGTCGGAAAAGACGGGACTACCGAGCAAGAACTGAATTTATCCATTGCGCTAAAGTTATCAAAGCGTCTTGAAAAAATGGGGATTTCTAATGTTCTGACACGCTCCGATGAAAACAGTATATTTCAAGAAGGGGAGACCATCCACGAAAAAAAGGTTTCTGATATTAAGCAGCGAATCAAAATTGCCAACGATTATGGAAGCGTTCCCCTAATCAGTATTCATATGAATACATTTCCCGACCAAAGCGTCAAAGGGATTCAAGTTTTCTACTCTTCAAAAAACGAACAATCGATGGATCTTGCTCAAAAAATGCAAACCGCTTTAAATGAAAATTTCCAACCTAAAAAGCCTCGGGTAATCAAGCCTATACCAAATAACATTTACTTATTTTCTCATATCGATAACCCTTCGATTATTATTGAATGTGGCTTTATTTCCAACGATGATGAACTGAAACTTTTAAAAGATAATCGCTATCAAGAAAATCTGGCTGATACTATTGCCGCCGTTTTGGCCAACAGTTGACTTTAAGGAGATAATCATTTAAAATATAATAAAAAACATCGAGGCGGTATAAAAACTATGCCAAAAATCAAGCAAGTATATATATGTACAGAGTGTGGATATGAAAGCCCAAAATGGAATGGGCAATGCCCCCATTGCAAGCAATGGAGTACCATGGAGGAGAAGATCGTCCAAGAAACCAAAGGTTTTGCAGGCGCATCAAAGTCGATCGAAATTAAGCCGATCAAGGATGTGGTGGGTGGAAGTGAAATGCGTTTTTCCACCGGATTAAAAGAACTTGATCGTGTTCTTGGCGGCGGTTTGGTACACGGATCCTTGACGTTGGTCGGGGGAGACCCCGGCATAGGAAAATCCACTCTGTTGCTCCAGATTTGCAAATATCTCGGCAAAGATAAGTCGATTCTTTATGTTTCCGGCGAGGAATCCATGAGTCAGATCAAGCTGCGCGCCGAACGCTTAAGTGTTGACTCCGAAAACTTGCTTTTAGCGTGCGAAACAAGCGTTGCAGCCATTATGAACGCATGCAGCACCCATAATCCAAATATTTTAATTGTCGACTCTATTCAAACAATGATGAGCGACCATGTCTCCGGAACTCCCGGCAGTGTCTCTCAAATCAAAGAGGCGACAGCCGCATTTATGCATCTGGCAAAAAACCAAGGAATCACTGTTTTTATAATCGGCCATGTGACCAAAGAAGGCGCGCTGGCAGGCCCGAAAATTTTGGAACATATGGTAGATACAGTTCTGTATTTTGAAGGAGAAAAAAATCTCAACCATCGCATTTTGCGTACGGTCAAAAATCGTTTTGGCTCGACAAACGAGATCGGAGTCTTCGATATGCAAAATGGGGGATTGGTCGAGGTTGAAAACCCCTCAAAAATGTTTTTAGACGGGCGACCGGAGAATGTCCCCGGAACTTGTGTCACCTGTATGCTGGAAGGAACGCGACCGATTTTGGCCGAAATACAAGCGTTGGTCTCAAAGACAAGCTATCCTGTTCCACGTCGAATGGCAAATGGTATCGATTTCAATCGTATGGCATTATTGATTGCTGTCCTTGAGAAACGCGCTAACTTTGCATTATATAATCAAGACGCATATTTAAATGTCGTCGGCGGCTTCCGAGTTGTCGAAACTGCGGCCGATTTAGCCACAGTTTTGGCAATCGCGTCTGCCTTTTCCGATTTTGAAATGCCGGGCGACTTGATTGCCGTCGGCGAGATCGGGCTTTCCGGGGAAATCAGAGCGGTTTCTTTTATTGAAAAACGTATCAAAGAAGCCCAAAAACTCGGCTTTTCACGCATCATGATTCCGTCCAGAAACAAGTTGAACGAAACCTTTGATGGAATTGAAATCATCAAAGTTTCCTCTGTGTCTCAAGCGATCTTTAAAATGAGAAACAAATAATAAAAGCCCTGCGTAAGCAGGGCTTTTATTTTATCTTTTTTCTTCGAGATAAAGCGATGCTTCCATATCGGCGGTTGCCAAAGCAAAGGCAAGGGGATACATCTCAAACGCTTTAGAGCAATTTCGGATATCTTTCTCTTCGGAAAATCCCATATGATAGCGAATCGCAAACGCTTCTTCGCGGGTAAGACGCATAAATCCGCCAATGATATACACACTTTTTTCTCCGTGGCCATAGGGAAGATTATCGTCGAATTCATAGTAGGGGACTTTTTCCCAAACTCCGGCATCGTTTTTTACATTGCGCATAGAGGTCTTATATACATTTACTTTGCAAAGGTCATGCAGCAATGAAACAATTGCAATGCTCTCTTCGCTGTATTCATTGGAAAATAAGGTTTTCGTATACGGCCTCTTTAAATACTCATTCAAGCATTGATAAACGTTTAAGCTATGTTCGCAAAGACCGCCTGCATAGTTTCCGTGAAAACGAGTGCTTGCAGGGGCTGTGAAGAAATCCGAGCCGCTGCCGCAGAGATATTCAAGCAATTCCTCGGCACCTTCGCGCTTAATTTTTGATCGATAAAGATCGCAAAATTTTTGTTTTAACTCAAATATTTCCATTCTCGCGCACTTCCTTTTCAAAATTATTATCTTCAGAGGCCGTTTTCCAAAGCTTGATTTTTCCGCTCTCTTGAAGATTTTTAAAAATTACAACTGTAATCGGAATCAAAAACATACCGCCAAAACCAAAGAGTTTTAAGCCCACCCAAATGCAGAATAAGGTCAGGATCGGCATCATTCCTACATGATCACCAATCACTTTGGGCTCTAAAACTTGACGAACAATTGTTATGACAATATACATACAAATTAAAAGCAACGCACGCCAAGGCGCACCGGAGAGCAACGAAACCAGCGACCAGGGAATCAGAATCGTCCCAACACCCAATACAGGCAAAATATCAACGATAGAGATTAAAAAAGCAAGGGGAAGAGCAGGCTTAAATCCAAAAATCAAAAAGAAAATAAGAAGCTCAGCAAACGTGGTAAACATCAAAATAGAATAAGAACGAAGATATTTTCCGACCGTTGAAAACAAAGATTTCTTAACATCAAGAATCAAGCTTTGTTGTTGCGGTTTAAACTGCGCCAAAATGAACGACTTAACCTTAGGGAAGGAGATGGACATAAAGAAACTCGAAACAATCGAAACAATGAAAAATACTAAAACGTTCGGGATTTGTATAACCATGTTTCCGGCATAACCCAAAACAGATCCGCCAATCGAGCCTGTGAACAGTGTACTATAATCGTAGTTTGCAATGTAATCCATCACCTTTGCGATAGATTCATCGGATAAATAAGAGAAAATGCCGGTATCGTTTTGCATCAAATGCTTAATATGTTCCGCTATCGAAGAAATATAGTCCGGAAGGCGGAAAACAAGATCTTTGCCTTCTTTCCAAATAAAGACAGAGATGAACGAGGCAACCGCCAAAAAGGCGATCAGCAGCAAAATTATTCCGATCGTACTGGCGGCAGCGCGCGGAAGGCGGCATTTTGAAACCAAGAAACGAACAATCGGTTCAACCAGCGATGCAGCTATGAATGCAATGATAAATGGTGCAATTGCTCCAAAGACATAGCGAACCGCCAAATACGCCAAAAACAAAAATACGGCAACAAACGCAACTTGAATCAAATAATGCAACTTTTTATAATCTCTATTAGATAACATTCTTACTCTCCATTGTGTATTTTATTTATTATAACACAATACTAATGTAAAAATAAAGTATATTTGGAAAAAAGTTTTTACCTTGAATTTTCCTCTCGGTTATGATATATTGTATTCGATATGAATACATTTGTTGTTCTCGAGAGGAATGAATCATGAAGCAGGAATATTATTTAATCGACAAAAGCGTATTGCCCGAAATCTTTTCAAAAGTCGTTGAGGCAAAGCGCCTACTGCAAACAGGGCAATGCAAGACCGTAAACGAAGCCACTAAAAGGGTACATATATCAAGAAGTGTTTTTTATAAATATCGCGATTTTGTCCACGTTTTTTTGGAAAAAGATCAGCAGAACATCATAACAATTATTTTGTATCTTTCCGATCAAATCGGCGTATTATCGCGCGTTTTATCGTTAATGTCTTCTTCGGGTGCAAGCATATTAACGATCAATCAAAATATCCCCATGAACGGCATTGCTCCGGTCTCGATCTCCTTTGACACATTGAATATGGATACAGATTTAGAATCTTTGTTCGATGATATGAAAAAACTAAACGGTGTACTAAGCGTCAAACCTGTGGCAAAAGAGCGTGGTTAGAATATTATAAACTATAAAACCACGTAGTTTTGGAGGTTTTTATGGGCCTTATTATACAAAAATTCGGTGGAACTTCGGTTGCCGATCGGGTTTGCTTATATAATGTGGCCAATATCATTGCCAGGCGAATCAAAGAAGGTTATCAGGTTGTCACCGTTGTATCGGCCCAAGGCGATGATACAGACCATTTATATGCCAAAGCTGTCGAAATAGACCCCCATCCCAACCCGAGAGAGTTGGATGCTTTGCTTTCCTCGGGCGAACAAATATCCGCTTCATTACTTGCAATAACCCTAAATTCAATGAATATACCGGCAATATCGCTCACAGGGGCGCAAGCAGGGATTTTAACCGATCAGGAGTATGGAAATGCAGAAATCAAAGCCATCAACTCCCATTGTATCCGCAAGCATCTTGATGAAGGAAAGGCGGTTATTATCACCGGCTTTCAAGGTGTCGATAAGGAAGGGAACACAACGACGTTGGGTAGGGGAGGATCCGATACTTCCGCTGTCGCCTTAGCTGCATATTTAAACGCGAATATCTGCAGAATTTATAAAGATGTAGACGGAATCTATTCAACCGATCCGCGAACGGATTTAAACGCGAAAAAATATAATAATTTAACTTACGATCAAATGCTGAAAATCGCCGACAAAGGATCGCAAGTTCTTCAAAGGAGAAGCATCGAGATCGCAAAAGAGCATCATATCGAGCTTCAAATCTTATCAAGTTTTCAGCATAGTTCGGGTACAATCATTCGCTAAAAAACGAGCGGTAATTCCTTTGAATTACCGCTCGTTTGATTTCATAAAATATTCGTTCATCCTTTTAATTGCGCGACTTTCGATTCTGGATACATAACTTCGCGAAATACCGAGTTTTTTTGATATTTCCCGCTGTGTATATGCTTTTTGGTTATATAATCCGTAACGCATAATCAGAATCTTTTTTTCTCGTTCAGGGAATTTTTCCAAATACTCATACAGTTTTTTGCTGTTGATTTTTAAGTCCAGATTCTCAGCAAATGTTTCTTCTTCGCAGATGACGTCTAAAAATGTAAGCGAATTCCCTTCGGAGTCTGTCTCGATCGGGTCGCTGATGTTCACATCGTTTTGCCGCTTTTTTTGGTTTCTGAAATACATTAAAATTTCATTTTCTATGCATCTTGCAGCATAGGTCGCAAGACGAGCACCCTTTTTATGATTAAATGTGGAGATCCCTTTGATTAATCCGATTGTACCGATTGATACAAGATCATCCTGATCCTTACTCGTTGCATAATATTTTTTTATAATATGTGCAACCAGCCTTAAATTACGTTCGATCAAAATATTCCTTGCTTCAATATTACCATTTTTAAATTCTTCCAAATAATATCTTTCTTCAGCCATTGTCAACGGTTTTGGAAAGGTTGCCCCTCCGGTTAAATGCAGCATCAAAAAGATCGTTTGGTCCAAAAAGTATTGTAATGGCAGTAGCAATCTTCTCACCTCAATTTGAATTCTATGCAAAATCCCGCTTGTCTGTTGACGAAAGAGATGAAAATAACTTGCAGAAATATCAAAAATAATATATAATTAAATGAAAAGTAAGGTGATAAAAATGATCGAGATCAGAAAAATTACAGACGAACAAACCGCGCAAAAAATATGTTCGTCGCAAAATATTGATTGGAACCCCACATATCACGTTATTGCGACAATAGAGCAAGAAGAGATTCTTCTTTGTGCTGTCTTTGAATATCACGGTGAGAACGGAGAAATCCACGCTATAAGCGGATTTGACGGTGATATTTCAATGTTGGACGGATTATGTCGAGCCATATTAAATATTATGGATATTAATGGTGTAATGTATGTTTACTTGCCACTTAAATACGATAAATTAGCCAAGAAAATTGGTTTTAAAGTCCAAAATGACCATTATCATTTGGTTCTGGATGGTTTTTTTAAATGTAGTTGCCACCGGAACTAAAGGGGAGATCACTAATGAAATTAAATGAAAAGAAATTGTTTTTACTGGATATGGATGGAACCATCTATTTAGATGACAATTTATTTGATGGAACCATTGATTTTTTGAATTATGTCAAAAAAATCAACGGCAAAGCGATGTATTTGACGAACAACAGTTCTAAAAGCGTAAAAAAATACATCGAAAAGTTAAACAAACTTGGTATTCATGCCGATGAATCCTATTTTACAACATCAGCGCAAGCAACCGCTGAATATTTATTAAAAACACATCCGAAGGACCTGTTATATGTATTTGGAACTCGGGCTTTAAAGGATGAATTAAATTCCTATGGTTTGAATATTACAGACAAGCTTTCCGATGAAATCAAATGCCTTGTAATGGGGTTTGATACCGAATTAACCTTTCAGAAATTAGAAGATGCATGCATCTTATTAAATCGGGGCGTTGATTATATTGCAACCAATCCGGATTGGGTTTGCCCAACATGGTATGGATCGGTTCCGGATTGCGGTTCGGTTTCTGAGATGCTCTATAATGCAACCAAGCGCCGACCTAAATTCATTGGCAAACCTGAACCCACAATGATTGAAATTGCAATCAAAAGAGCAGGTTTTACAAAAGAGGAATCCATCATTTTAGGAGACCGTTTATATACAGACATCGCAAGCGGTAGTAATGCAGGAATTGATACTGCATTGATGTTAAGCGGGGAATCCACAATGGAAGACGCAGAAAAGTTTGAAGGAAAGAAACCCACTTATATATTTAATAATATAAGGTGTTTTTTAAATGCCATTTTAGAGCAACAATGCAGATGAACCCCTTGTTTTTTAAAAACCCCTTCCCCTAACTGCGCAAAATATTCATTTTGTGCAGTTAATACTATTTTAAAGGAACGTATCGTATGATCAATTATGAAGCTCTTCCCCAAACATTAAAAGACTTTATTTTTTATCTTGAGGTTGTTGCCGGGAAATCAAAATCTACTACATATGAATATTTATTGGATTTGGAAAACTTTTTTCGTTATATGCGATATAAAAAAGATAAATTTCCTCTTCAAACAAAATTACACGACATCCCCATTAATGAAATTGATGTTAATTTTGTAGCCTCTATCACTTTAGAGGATATTTATGAATATTTTTATTATCTGCGCGAAAAGCGAAATAATAATTCAAGATCCATTGCGCGAAAAATGTCTACACTACGTGTCTATTTTCGCTATATGACGCAAAGAATGCATCACCTCAAATCAAATCCGATGGATAATGTCCAAACCCCTTCCCTACCAAAGACATTGCCTAAATATCTCACACTGGAAGAAAGTACCGAACTATTGGCGGCCATCAAAAAAAGTCGCCGAGATTACGCAATTATTACATTATTTTTGAATTGCGGCATGCGACTTGCGGAGCTGGTATCCTTAAATATTAAAGATATTAAGAATGAATATGTTGTTATTACAGGTAAAGGAAACAAACAACGCACCATTCATTTAAACCAAGCCTGCCGAGAAGCGATTGATGATTATTTAACCTATGAACGCCCCAAAGAAGGGGTAAAAGATCCTGAAGCATTGTTCATTAGCAGAAATATGCAGCGTATTTCAAGGCGAGCAATTCAAAATTTAGTCGAGAAATATTTAAAAATCGCAGGATTGGACGATCGGAAACTATCCACACATAAATTACGCCACACTGCAGCCACATTAATGCATCGCCATGGCCATGTGGATATCCGTGTTTTACAAGAGATATTGGGGCACGAAAACCTTGGAACTACTCAAATTTATACTCATGTAGATAGCGAATCAATTAAAGAAGCATCGATGAGCAATCCCCTATCGAAATTTCACCGAAGAACAACAGAATCTGAAGAAGAATAAAAAAGGAAGCAGCAACGCTGCTTCCTTTTTTATAATATAATCAGTTCCTTTGGAGATTTTGTTATGTTTTCAAATCCATTCTCCGTAATACATACCATATCTTCGATCCGAACGCCAAATTGACCTTCTAAATAGATTCCGGGCTCAACTGTCAAAACCATCCCGGGACGCAAAATAGTTGTATCTCTCGTATTAAACGACGGGGATTCATGGATTTCCAGACCAACGCTATGACCAAGCCCATGCCCAAAACAGCCTTCATATCCATTGCTGTAGATGAAATTTCTTGCAATCTGATCAATATCTTTGCAAATAACGCCGGGCTTGATTTGTTCCAATGCAAGATTTTGAGCAGAAAGAACGGTATCGTAGACCTTACGCTGCAAATCGCTCACACTGCCGACTGCAACTGTTCTCGTCATATCTGAGCGATAACCGTTGACCACTGCGCCAAAATCCATTGTTATGAAATCTCCGTCTTCGATAGGTCTTTTCGTCGGAACCCCATGTGGTAATGAGGAATTTTCTCCGGAAACCACAACGAAGTCGAAGGATATGCCCTCACTTCCCCGCTTACGCATATAGAATTCCATATCAAGCATTACTTCAAGCTCGGTTCTTCCCTTTTTAATTCGATCAAGAATATATGAAAAGGTTTCATCTGTCAGGCGTTGTGCTTCTTTAATGTTCTTAATTTCTTCTGCGCTTTTGATGGAGCGAATCTCTAATATCTTATCGTTGATGCGCGAATCCAAGGAAATTTCACAGTTTTCAGGAATCATCTTACGATAAGAAGAAATCATATCGATCGGAGCATAAGAAGTTTCTAAAATTATTTTTTTGATGTTGTGTTCTTTAATATATGCATTAAGTGTATTTTGGGTGTTTTCCAGCAACAAAACCTTGCAATGGTTGATTTCTCTTTGCGCCTTTTCAAAATAGCGAAAATCAATGTAAAAAGACGCATCCGACGCTGTAATCAACAGCAGCCCTGCAGAGGATGGAAAGCCGGTAAAATAAAGGCGATTGGCATCTGCGGAGACAAGCAACAGTTCATCTGATGCCAACTCTTTTTGTATCTTTGCAATACGTTCTTGCACAAAAGTACCTCTCAAATAAATACAAACCCTTACTTGGATTTTTTGACAAAAAACACACTCATAAGCAATGCAACAATATACAAAGCAACCGTTACATACAGTACAGCCTGATAGCCTACCGGGTTAATCATATTGCCCGCAACCTCTATCTCCTCACCAAAGTGATTTACAATCCAGGTAGCGAGCTGATTTCCTGTAAGCCCCGCAAACGCCCATGCCGATAATGTAATCCCATGGATAGCACTTATGTTGCTCATTCCGTAGTGATCGGAAAGCAGTGTGGGAACATTTGAAAAGCCTCCGCCGTATCCTGCATTTATAAACATCAAAAGCGTCAAGACAAGAATGGCAAGCGGCATGCTTGTTGCACCATTTTTAATACCATCGGTAAGAATTACAATGGCTGTCAGAACAATTGAAATGACGAAGATAATCTTAAAGATGGTGTTTCTATCGTTCATCTTATCAGCCCATGCCGAAAAACCAAGGCGTCCCACAGCGTTGAACACAGCAGATACGGTTGAAATTATTCCGACAATTCCCGCAAGCCCTATACATTTCACAATCATCTTTTCTTGCGATAAAAGTGCAAGGCCGCATGTAATGTTAATGTAAAACATCAACCAGATGCCAATATAGTTTGTGATTTTTTTCGTTTTAAGAACGGCTATAATGCTGTTCTTTTCTTCCTTGCTATGAGGCTCTTTCCAATCTGCAGGCTTTTTCAGAAGGAGATGGCCGATAAACATCATAACGAAATAAACCACGCTCAAAACCAAAAACATTTTATAAATGCCGCTTTTCCCCATCGTTTGCAACATCGACTGCATTATAGGGCTGGCAATCGCTTTTGCCGCGCCAAAGCCCGCCACCGCAAGACCGGTTGCGAGACCTTTTTTATCTGCAAACCAGAGCATAAGTGTTTTGACGGGTGAAAGATACCCCGTACCAAGGCCAACACCCATAATAAAACCATAGCACAAATAGATACCGATAAGAGCCACAATACTACCTTGGTGCAATCCTCCGTAGTAAATAAATCCGCCTGTACCCGCCATACCTACAGCAAAACATATAGCTGCAATCAGAGAAGATTTGTGAATATCCTTCTCAACAACGTTACCAAGAAATGCTGCGGACATACCCAAAAAGAAAATGGCAAAGCTGAATGCCCATTCGACCGCACCCTTTGAAAATCCGATATATTCCGCGATTTCCTGACTGAAGATCGACCAGCAATATACCGTACCAATACTGCAATGAAGCAGCAACGCAGGGATTGCCGCTCTGATCCATTTGTTTTCACTGCAAGCGTTTTTTAACTTTTCAAGCATAATAATCCTCCCTTTTAACACATAAACCTGAAAAATTTTGTTTTGCGTCAAGTAAAAATCCCGCCCACTATAATGTGAACGGGATTTTGGAGGTGCCACCCGGATTTGAACCGGGGAATAAAGGTTTTGCAGACCTTGGCCTTACCACTTGGCTATGGCACCATTTAATAAGAAAAGGTATATGGGCTCATATACCTTTTTCTTATATGGTGCCTCCGGGCGGAATCGAACCACCGACACGGGGATTTTCAGTCCCCTGCTCTACCAACTGAGCTACAGAGGCAAAAATGGCGACCTGGATGGGGCTCGAACCCACGACCTCTAGCGTGACAGGCTAGCGTTCTAACCAGCTGAACTACCAGGCCAAATGCAGCGTTTGATCACTGCAACGATAGATATTTTACAACATATGCTATTAAAAGTCAAGTGTTTTTAATGAAAAATATTATTTATTTTTTCAAACCCTGAATCAAAAGATTTTTCATCTCGTCAACATCGAATGAATAACGCTGATCGCAAAAATGACAGCATAATTCGACCGGTTTATCCTCTTCGATCAATTCAGCTAATGACTTTTTACCAAGGCTCAACAACACCTTTTCGGTTTTCTCTTTAGAACAGTTACAATAGTATTCGCCGTTCCAAGTTTCATTAATATGATATGGTATGCGATCCATCAATATGTCTGCAATCGCTTTGTTTGAAGTGTGCTCAAAAAGGGACGATACATTTTGAACTTTCTGAATATTCTCCTCCAAAATACTGATGGTTTCTTCGTCCGCACCGGGTAACAGTTGCAAAAGAAAGCCACCTGCAGCTTTTACCGAATAATCCCGATCCACCAAAACGCCTAATGCGCATACGGTCGGTGTCTGTTCGCTTGTTGCATAATAATGGGTTATATCTTCGGCGATTTCGCCGCTAACCAACATCGTTTGGCTCACATAGGGCTCCCCTTCGCCGTTATCTCTCAAGACAGTTAAAAATCCCGGACCAAGGGCGCCGCTGACATCCAACTTGCCGATTTTATTTAACGGAATATCAACGATAGCGTTGCCGACATAACCCTTTACTTTGGAGTTGCGATCGCCTGTCGCCAAAGCGGATTTGATCGGTCCGCCACAATCAATCTGAAGAGTCAACAGATCGGAATCATTCTTCAAAGTTCTTCCCATCATAGCGGCAGCGGTCAATAATCGGCCCAATGCCGCTGTAACAACCGGCGATGTTTGATGATATTCAAACGCCTTCTGAACCAATTCTTTGGAATTGAGAAAATATCCCCGAACCATTCCATTGTCCGAAAGAATCGATATCCCAGGATTTTTCATAGTTTAATTCTCCTTCATAGCAACAAATGTCAAACGCTGAGTCTGCTCATCGGGAACTTTTTCCGAATAATCATCTGTAATTCGAATAATTTTAAACCCGTATTTTTGCAAAAGTTTTTTGATATGATCGACCGAATAATAGCACTGAACCTGTTCTTCATCATAACGTTTATAATGGTCACCAAATTTGTTAAAAATCGATAAATCATGATAGCATAGCCCATCATCATAACGACTTTGCCAGACCATAAAGACATCTTCTTCATCATAGATTCTGCATTGATTATCAAGAAGAGATTGATACTTGTACTCCGTATTGATATCAAACATCAAAAGTCCGTTAGGATTCAGATAGTTTCTGAACCAATAAAACAGACGATCCAGATCATCCGGCTCCGTGATATAATTCAAGGTGTCCAGCGTCGAAATAATGCAGTCCACAGTGCCGTAAAGTTCAAATTCCGGTAATTGCTGGCACAAAAACAGCGCTTTATCCCCTTTTGCGTGTTCCAATCGCTTGTTTTGCGCTTCGGAAAGCATATCGATACTGCCGTCAATACCGATCATATCATAGCCTTTATCCAGTAAAGATAATGTGATCGTACCGCTTCCGCATCCGATATCACATATCAACGATGCATCCGGTTTATATTGACGAATTTGATTCTCAATATAATTGGTAATCTCAGCATAATCCGCGCCAACAAATCGATCATAAAATTTTGCCAAAGCAGAAAACTGATTCATAAATCTCCTCAATTAGCGAATATAATCGAATTCCAACTCTCCGATTCGAACCGGATCGCCTTCTTGAACTCCCATTTCTTCCAATTTTTCGATGATGCCGTTGCTTTGCAACACACGTTGGAAGAAATTCATCGATTCATAATCATCAAAACGGATGGTTTCAAGGATTTTAAACAGCCATTCACCTTCCACAACGTAAACACCATTCTCTTTAACGACTGTAAAGGATTTATCCTTTTCAGCGTTGACGGGTGTTTTGACATATTCCGCCTCAAAAACTTTGGTTTTAGGCAGTGTTTCAAGCAGTTCACCGGTCTTTGCCAGCAAAGGATCAATTCCATTTTTAGTGGCTGCAGAAATCATAAAGAGCGGATATCCTTTGGATTCGACGTGTTTTATAAATCGCTCTTTAAGCTCTTCGTCATAAACGGCATCGCATTTATTGGCGACCACGATTTGGGGCAAGCTTGCCAAAGTTTCGGAATAAGATTTGAGCTCATTATTGATGATTTCAAAATCCTCAATGGGATCGCGACCTTCGGTTCCTGCAACATCCACAACATGGAGCAACATTCTGCAGCGCTCAACATGGCGCAAAAATGCAGTTCCGAGCCCGGCACCGCCCGCGGCGCCTTCAATAATGCCCGGAATATCAGCGATAACATAGCCATTTCCAAACCGATCAACAACGCCCAGATTCGGCGTCATCGTCGTAAAATGGTAATTTGCAATCTTAGGTCTTGCAGAAGATACAACCGAAAGAAACGTGGATTTACCGACATTCGGGAAACCAATCAAGCCAACATCCGCAATAAGTTTAAGTTCCAACTGAATATGAAATTCTTCGCCGGGCTGGCCGGGTTTTGCAAACCGCGGGATTTGACGAGTGGGTGTCGCAAAATGCTGGTTCCCCCATCCGCCATTGCCGCCTTTGGCAGCAATAAACGGCTGATCATCGGAAAGATCTTTGATAAGCAATCCTGTCTCGGCATCTTTGATCAATGTTCCAAAGGGAACCTTAATCACCAGCGGGGGCGCACCGGCTCCGGTACACTGATTGGTTCCGCCGTTCTTACCATCTTCTGCAACATATTTTCTTTTGTAGCGGAAATCCATCAAAGTGTTCAAATTACGGTCGGCTTTGAAAATAATATCGCCACCCTTACCGCCATCACCACCATCAGGACCACCGGCATTCACATATTTTTCGCGATGGAAAGCCACAGCGCCATCGCCGCCTTTCCCCGCCTTAATAAATATTTTTGCAACATCAACAAACATTTTGTTTATCTTCCTTTTTAATACTAAACGAAAAAAATCCCGGAAAAGATCCGGGATTTTATGCTGATTACTCTACAGCGTAAACAGAAACCTTTTTTCTGTCGCGGCCGACGCGCTCAAACTTCACTTTGCCGTCGATCAAAGCGAACAAAGAATCGTTGGATGCACGGCCAACATTGTTACCGGGATGGATCTTTGTCCCTCTCTGGGTAACGAGGATATTGCCGGCGAGTACAAACTGACCATCGGCTCTCTTCACACCCAGGCGCTTGGATTCGGAATCTCTGCCGTTCTTGGTAGAGCCCATACCTTTTTTATGCGCAAAAAACTGAATATTAAACAACATTTGTTACACCTCCATTATTTCAAGGTTAAAATACATTGCATAATCCTTTGCAATGCTTTCTGCCAGTTCAACCAAAATCGCGATATGTTTTGAAAACTGATCGTTTGGTTTTTCACTGATACATCGAATTAATGCGTTTTCCTGGTCCACAGTCAACTGCATTGGAACTCGATCGATTTGCTCACCACAGTTAATGCAATATTGGACAGCGGTCGAAACAGCGGAACAAACCATATCTTCCCCTGCATCGGCATATCCGCTATGCCCTTTGCATTCAAAACCGATATAAAGCGAATCTTTACGATAGACCTTAAGGGCTGTCATAAATTATGCTTCGGCCTTGGGAGCGGTAGGATTGATCGTATTGATCTGAATCTTGGTATAGGGCTGTCTATGGCCTTGCTTTCTGCGATAATTCTTCTTGGGCTTCATCTTATAAACGATGATCTTCTTTTCCTTACCGCTCTTCAGCACAGTAGCTTCGATGGTTGCACCCTTAACATAGGGCTTACCAATCTTCAGCTTCTTGCCTTCGCCAACGCTTACCACCTTGTCAAAGGTAACAACACTGTCGTTTTCGACGTCCAACTTTTCGATGAAAAGAATGTCGCCTTCCTGCACTTTGTATTGCTTACCGCCGGTTTCAAAAATTGCGTACATTACAAAGCACCTCACTTTCTTAAAGAAAACTCGCTATGGCAGGTTGGTTTCCCATTAATACCTGACATACGCGGCTAAAAGAGATTATAACATATCAAAAATCGAATGTCAATCTTTATTTTTATTATTTATGAGCAATTCTTCTGCACTTTGCAGCAGCTTTTCCGAAAGTTGTTCACCGCCCATGATGCGGGCGATTTCGCAAACCTTCTGATCGTGTGTCAAAAGATGAATTTGCGATATGACACGCTCGTTTTCGGTTTGCTTTGCAACCTTATAGTGATGATCGGCTTGCGCTGCAATCTGAGCCAGGTGTGTTATGGAAAAGACCTGCTTCTCCCCTGCGCTTTCCCGAAGTTTCTTGCCGATTTTTTCGGCAGTTGCACCGGAAACACCGGTATCCACTTCATCATAAATAACCGTATCCGCTCCTTTGTTGATCACCGTCTTTAATGCCAACATGATCCGCGAAAGTTCCCCGCCGGAAGCGATTTTGGCTAAAGGACGCGGATTTTCGCCCGCGTTAGCCGAAAGGAAAAATTCAACATCATCTTTACCGTCGTTGCGATAACGGATACCACCTCGATCGTTTACACGGTCTTCCACAGCGATGACAAACTGAACACTCGGCATATCAAGATATCCCAATTCATTTTTCAACCGTTCTTCCATCGCCTTCGCCGCCTTTTTACGTTGATTCGAAAGGTGATCGGCGCATTCATCCAATTTTCTTCTCGCAACAGCAAATTCTTGCTCCAAGACCTTTATCAGCTCGCTGTTGTTGTCTAAATTTTCATACTCATCTTTGCAATTTTGCCAAAGACGCAGTACATCTTCATCGCTCGGTCCGTATTTCTTTCGGATTTCATCCAACGAATCCAATCTGCTCTCGAGTTTTTGCGGATCCATCAGATCGCCCGCATACGAATCAAACAATTTTCCAAGCGTTGCACCCAAATCATCCAGATCAGTGGAAATCTGAGTCAGGCGGCGAACATATTCTTCGCCTTGAGGCAATAGCTTTTCGATCGAAATCATACTATCCAGTGCCATTTTCACAAGCTGAGCCGCAGGAAGTTCACCGTCATAAACCGTCGTCGAGGCCGTATGCAATGCCTCGGTGATTTCGGTGTTCTTCAGAAGATTTTTTCGCAAATCCATCAACTCATCGTATTCACCTGCTTGAATATCGCATTGCTCTAATTCTGCAAGAATCTGCTCCAATTCTTTTCGACGCGTTTCTTTTGAAGCTTCCATCGCCTGGCATTTGGTTAATTTATCGCGCAATTCTTTAAGAGAATCATATGCAATCTCATAGGATTGCCGAGCCTCATCAACAGCACCAAATGCATCCAAGTACCCCAAATGACGTTTGGAATCCAAAAGAAGCACTCCATCGTGCTGCCCGTGAATATTAATTAATTGCTCCCCCAGTTGCTTTAGAAAAGAAACTGTCACATTAACGCCATTGATGCGGGCGTTATTTCGCCCATCAGCACCAATTTTGCGAAAAATTGCAATATTACCATCAGAATCGGGCGACAATCCGTTCTCATTCAAAAGCTCCATCGCCTCATCCGACAACTCAGAAAAACAAGCGCTGACAATCGCAGCATCCGTTCCTGTTCGAATTAAATCCTTTGATGCTTTATTTCCCACCAATAACTGAATAGAATCGATTATAATACTCTTTCCGGCACCGGTTTCGCCGGTAAGAACCGAAAAGCCCTTATTAAAATCAACATCCAGATGATCGATGATCGCTATATTTTCAATATGTAATGAATTTAGCATTTAAAATGTCATCCTTTGATCGATGTTAAAACCTTTTTAATATTTTCGGCATACTCATTATTTAAGGTGCAAATAAAAATCGTATCGTCTCCTGCTATTGAGCCTGCGACTCCTTGAAGATGCATCCCGTCGATTGTTGCACAAACCGCGCCCGCCATTCCCGCATAACATTTGACAATCACAAAGTTCTGCGCAGGGACAACATCGATAATCCCATTCTGAATAATTGAATTTGCTTGCATTTTTGCAGGTTGAGGAGGAACTCCCACCGAAGGTTTGACATACCGTGTTTCATTTCCGTCGGATGCTTTACGAAGGCCCAGAGCTTTAATATCTCTGGAAACGGTTGCCTGCGTGACATTCCAGCCTTGGTTTTGCAATATGGAAACGAGCATTTCTTGCGTCAAGACCGCCTGTTCCTCAATGATCTTCAAAATCGCTTCCTGTCTTAAATTCTTCATAACATCCTCCGACTGATTTTTTCGTTCAACACCTTATAAAAACTCTTATTGGAAAGTTTCAAAAGTTTTAGCGGTTTTGAATGACGTGTTATCGCAACATGATCGCCCTCGACAAGGCCTTTTATAACATTACCGTCGCATTCCAGCACCGGTTCAATTCTTTCCGCATTCAAAACGCGAACAAACAATGTTTGCTTTGCGGCATCAAACACCACCGAACGAGCGCCGAGTGTGTGGGGGCAAATCGGTGTCACGACAATATTATTCGATTGCGGTTCCAATATCGGTCCACCCGCACTCATCGAATAAGCGGTGGAGCCGGTGGGGGTTGCGACAATAAAGCCATCGCAAAAATATTCAAGTAAGTCTTTTTCAGAATCAGAAATGACGATCTGGGCAGGTTTACCGCTTTGGCTGCGAATCACAGCATCATTCAACGCAATAAATTCATTGGATACCAATCCGTTATTTATAACAGAAACCTTCAGCATCATTCGTTCCGTACAATCAAATTCATTGGAAAGAATCGACGGAAGCAGTTCCAATTCTTCACATTCCAACTCTGCCAAAAAGCCGAGATGCCCTAAATTGACTCCAAGAAGCGGAACATCATACTTATTCGCATATGCGGCCGCCCGCAGCAATGTCCCGTCACCGCCTAAAGTAAGCACAAGCATAGAGTCCATAAAGCACTCATCCATACTGCAAAAATCGAACATTTGATTCGAAAAATAATTCCCGCAGGATACCGCAACTTCATAACAATGTTCTCTCAGTAAACCCAAGATATATTTCAAACGTTTTAATCCGGGATCTTTTTCGGGATTGACAACAATTCCTATTTTATTCATGGAATTCCTCCGTTTGCACAGCCAAGCTGCAGGCTTGCTCAATATCCATCAGCGTTTGACCATGCATTTCCAAATGCAGTAAATATTCGCGATTTCCCGATTCACCGGTAAGCCCGCTAAATGCAACGCCTTTCACTCCGAAACCAAGTTCGCAAGCAAATGCGATCACATCTTTTAAAACCCGCAAATGAATCTTTCGATCCAAGACAACACCGGATTTATTTAAATATGCAGGACCGGCCTCAAATTGGGGTTTGACGAGAATAATTGCGAAACCACCCTCGTTCAAAACCAAGGAAATTGCGGGTAAAATCGTCTTAATAGATATAAAAGACAAATCCGCTGTAATTGCATCGATTTTATCATCAAAATCATCCGCTTTTAAATAACGCGCATTTGTATGCTCCATATTAATAATTCGCGGATCTTCTTTGATTTTCGGATGCAGCTGCGCTGTCCCAATGTCCACCGCATAAACTTTTGACGCGCCCTTTTCCAGCAAAACTTGGCAAAACCCGCCGGTAGAAGCTCCGAGATCTACAACTGTTTTATCATCAAAAGATAAGCCGAACAGATCATAAGCTGTCAACAATTTATGAGCAGATCTTGCGACATAATTTTTTTGTTGCTTCAACAAAGTGACAACATCCGATTCCGAAATATCATATGAAGGCTTTAAAACCTTTGCCCCGTTCACCGAAAAGCAACCGTTTTTGATTGCAGACGACGCTTTATTTCTACTTTCATAGAAACCGTTTTCGACCAAATAAACATCAAATCTCATTGTTTGATGTCTCCCATCGAAGAAATCATCTTGGCAAGGCTTTCTTCATCTAAACGATGTTCTTTCAACAGTTCTTCGGTTTTTCCTGCTCTCATAAACAAATTTTCAATGCCAACATTTTTAAAAATACCGCCAAACCCATTATTCAGCAACAAATTACCCAAATAGGCACCTACGCCGCCATTCACAAAGCCTTCTTCAACAAACAATATTTTTTTGAACTGAAGTAATCTTTGCAGCGTCTCCTCAGATAACGGAAAAATCTTATTCAGTTTTAAAAACGTTACCGGTACTTTCGCCAAACGGATTGCTTTTAAGCAAGGAACCACTTCTCTTCCATAGGAAACCACGCAAAAATCATCGTTATTCCCATACCAATGAACATCAGCATCTGCTTCTTTGAAAGATAACTGCTCGGCAAGAGCGCTTCCGCGAGGATAACGAACCACCGAAATTCCTTTCTCGGCAGAAATTGAGCGCTGAAGCGCGCTTCGAAGTTCATCATATGTTGCAGGAGAAAAAACAGAAACATTGGGAATTGGAAGCAGCATCGGCACGTCAAACAGTCCTTGATGCGTTTCTCCATCCTCACCTACAATTCCGGCTCGGTCAATACAGATGGTCATTGAGTGACCTTGAAGGGCAAGATCGTGGATCACTTGATCGTATCCGCGCTGTAAGAAAGATGAATATACTGCAAACACCGGCTTCATCCCATTACGCGCCAATCCGCCGGCAAAGGTCAACGCATGTTGCTCCGCAATGCCCACATCAAAGAAGCGCTCCGGAAATCGCCTTGAAAAATCGGTCAATCCACAACCGGATGCCATTGCTGCTGTGATGGCGCAGATTCGAGAATCCTTTTCGGCAAGCGCGCATAATTCTTCACCAAAAACCGAAGAAAAATCGATTTTTTTATCCGAAGATTGCTTTCCGGTTTCCACATTAAAGGAACCAAGCCCATGAAAATTACTCGGCTGCTCTTCGGCGAATGTATAGCCTTTTCCCTTTACAGTCTTAACGTGGATTAGGCATGGCCGTTTTAATTCTTTAGCACGATTTAAGACACGTTCCAATGTCCTCTGATTATGCCCATCAATCGGACCAAAGTAGACAAACCCCATATTTTCAAAAATATTGCCCTGGTAAAATACAGATTTCAGCGCCCGCTTAATTTTTTGAAAAAAAGCGTAAAAAGCTTTGCCAAATAAGGGTGTACCTCGAGTAATTCTGGTGAGAACATCTTTAAAATTAAAATACCCTTGCCTGGATCTGATTTTTGCCAAATAATCCGCAAGCGAACCTACGTTTTTTGAAATGCTCATATCGTTATCGTTCAAAATAACAATAAGATTTCCCCGCATTTTTCCGCCGTTATTCAGACCTTCATAGGATAGACCGCCGGTCATTGCCCCATCGCCTACAACGGAAATAACATATCGATCGTTCTCGTCCTTTAATTGGAAGGCTTTCAGCAATCCAACGGCAGAGGAAATCGAAGTCGAGCTATGCCCCGTCTTCAACGGATCATGAACACTTTCTTTTGGGCATGGAAAACCGGAAAGACCATCCATTTGACGCAATGATTTAAACTCTTTATAACGCCCGGTCAACAGTTTATGGACATAACACTGATGCCCCACATCAAAAAGAATCTGATCCTTCGGAGAATCAAAAACACGATGAATAGCCATCGTCAATTCAACGACGCCGAGATTACTGGCAAGATGGCCGCCGGTATGAGCAACATTATTGATCAAGCATGTTCGTATTTCGTCGCCCAATTCGGCAATGCGAGAATAATCCAATGTCTTGATATCAGAAGGTTTTTGAATTTGATCCAAAATACTCATTGCAGCAGCTCCTTTCTAATCATTTATTACGCGCACCTATATATTCAGCAATCCACAATAAAAATGCATCATCCTGCACTGCAGATTTTGCAACTTCCAATTCCTGCTCCAGATATTTTTTCGCTTCGGAAACACCTAAAATCGAAGTAAATGTCGATTTGTTTTCCAAAGCATCCTTTCCCACTTCTTTTCCTAAAAGCTGGGTATTGCCTTCCACATCCAGAATATCATCTCGGATTTGAAAAGCAAGGCCTATTCTGCGGCAGTAGTTTACATAATTTTCTGCCTTTTCATTGGATAACGCCTCAGCTATTCGAACAGGCGCCAGCAATAACGCGCCGGTTTTCATCCGATGAAGTTCTATAAGTTCATCCATCGTAAGGGGGCGGTTCTCACCCATTTTATCAATAGCTTGTCCATTCAACATTCCAAGCGCGCCGGATGCCGAAAAAAGCGCGCTCATCGCATTCAAAAAGGCTTCCGGCTGATATTTGTTTTTATGAGCCAAAAGAAATTCAACCGCATAATTCAGGATCCCATCCCCTGCCAAAAGCGCAGTAGCGTGGTCAAACTTTTTATGGCAGGTTGGTAATCCTCGGCGAAAATCATCATCATCCATTTCGGGCAAATCATCATGAACCAAAGAATAGGCATGGATCATTTCCAGCGCAACGGCAAACGGCATCGCCTGTTCTTCGGGGACAGAAAGTCGCTCACAGAAGGAGAGCGTCAAAACACCTCTTATCCGTTTCCCCGGAGCCAAAACCGCATATTTCATCGGTTCGATCAATCGAGAATCACCCAATGCTTTTTCGGAAAACGCCAGTTGGATGGCATCATCCACACGTCTCTTAATTTCAAAAAATTCATTCTTCATTCTGAAGTTCCCCGATGTTTTCTTGCTGCAAAAAGCGCACTTTTTGCTCAGCGGATTCAAGCAAGCTTGTACACTGTTTGCTCAGCTTGATTCCTTCTTCAAAAAGAGTAATCGATTCATCCAAAGACGCTTCGCCGTTTTCCAAAATTCGAACCACTTCGCTCAAACGGCTCAACGCTTCTTCAAATTTCATTTCTTTATTCATTATAATTCTTCAACGTTATATTATCTACAATACAACGCGCCTTTCCGTCTGACATATGAATTTGAATGACATCATCAACAGAGAGTTTTTCAATTTTTTGAATAACACCCTTCTCCTCATGTTGAACAAAAGAATAGCCCCTGCTCAACACCTTTAGCGGGCTCAACGCATCCAACTTAGAAATGTTGGCCAATAATTTTTGTTCTTGCAATTTATAACATTTTTGTATAGAGCCCATTAGTTTTTCCGTCAAATGATCCAACAGTAAATAAGGCTTATCGGTAAATGCTTTGGGATCATTCAAGACCTTCGCTTGCGTATAGCGCGTCAATAAATTCTTATTGTTTTGAACAACTCTGGCTAAAGCAGCGCCAATTCGCTTTTGATTTTGGGTTATATTGATACGGAGATCTTCCGCATTCGGAACAGCAAGCTCAGCCGCCCCCGATGGTGTCGGGGCGCGTAAATCTGCTACAAAATCGCAAATAGTAAAATCCGTTTCGTGCCCGACAGCAGAAATTGTGGGAATCGTGCAGTTATAGATAGCCAGCGCAAGATCGGGATCGTTAAAACCCCAAAGATCTTCTATCGAGCCGCCGCCACGACCGATGATGATAACATCGACCGACTTTGTCTTTTCAAAATATTCAATACCGCTGATCAAGGACGCCGGCGCTTGATCGCCTTGCACAATCGCAGGAAAAACATCCACTTCAGCCGCAGGAAAACGACGACCGAGGATCTGAATAATATCCTGCACAGCCGCGCCCGTCGGCGCAGTAATGACGCCGATCCGAGATGGAATTGGCGGAATTTTCAGCTTATGTTGCTCGTTAAAAATTCCTGCCGCTGCCAGTTGCTTCTTCAGTTGTTCAAAAGCAAGATGGAGGTCTCCTACCCCATCTTCTCTCAGGTCGGTTATATATAACTGATACACGCCGGTTTTCTCAAAAATTGAAATGCTTCCTTTGGCGATCACTTTCATTCCGTTTTCCGGACGAAAACGAAGCTTGGACGCATTGGAGCGAAACATCACCGCGCTGATGATGCCGCCTTCGTCTTTTAAGCGAAAATAAATATGCCCGCTGCCGTGAATGGTTAAATTAGAGATTTCTCCCATTACACAAATGCTGCGAAGATTAAAATCCGCTTCCAAGACATTTTTGAGGTATTGATTCAGCTGTGTGACAGTAATTGCCGCTTTTTCCATAATTATTTTTTAGAAATCGCGCTGAGAACACCATGGACAAAACTGCCGGAGTCCTCCTCGCCAAACTCTTTAGCCAATTCGATTGCTTCGTTGACAGCCACACGATCAGGAATATCGGGGTTAAATTTCAGTTCAAAGGTAGCCAACCGTAAAATGGCACGGCAAACGGCATTCAACCGTTTCATCGACCAGTTTGCCAATGCAGGTTCAATCAGGCTATCAATCTCATCCAAACGATCGCAAATCCCATAATAAGTATCATTAATATATTGGATGGGTTCTTCGATCTCTTGCTGTTTATAAAACTCTTCTAAAATTGTTTCCTTGTTTTCAACACCTTGAAAACCGATCGAATAAATTAATTGGAAAACAATTTTTCTTTGCTTTTGTCTTGTCATTTTATCTCCTTTTCAATGCATACACACAATACAGAACCTTGATGAACTTCAACCGTAAGCTTTGAATCATTCGGCTCATTGCTAACACATAACGAACGATCCCTTTTAATCGTATGACGATCCAACGGATACTTAAATCCATTAAGGGAAATCAATGCTGTTTCTTCCATCGGGAAAAACGAATAATATTGAAAATCATTGCTCGGATGATATACTCCTTCGTCAATCAAATAAACAAGATTTTCTCCATCATATAATTTGAGAGACACACCGAGAGCTCGCGCATACAGAAGCAGATTTAAATTTGCAACAGTATGATCTATTCTTCCGCCAAATGGGGCGATAAACCAAACGGATTTATACCCTTCCGAGGCTGCAAAATCCAGCGCAAGCTCACTATCTGTCTGATCTTTTTCCTTTGGAAAAACAATAACATTGGATGAATCCGGTCGATCTGCAGAATCAAAATCGCCCAAAATATGCTTCAAATGAATGTTCATATCCAAAGCCACTTTATATCCGGCATCCGCAGCATAAAAATCAAACGGATGCTTACGGATTAAGCGCATCAAATGTTCTCGATTGCGCAGTTCACCGGCCAAAAAAACCATTAATTGTTTTTCTTTTTGCTCCAAGGTGTTTCCGACTCCTTTAAATATTGATACATCTGACGATAACTATCATAACGATTAGAAGAAATCATTCCGTTTTCCACCGCATTTCGAACTCCGCATTCCTTTTCATTCATATGTGCGCAATTCAAATAGCAACAATCCGATAAAAACGGAGAAAACTCAGGAAAATATGCCTCAAGCTTAGAGGATTCAATAGTATATCCTTCCAATTCCAGCGCACCAAATCCCGGAGTATCGGCCAGATAACCATCGCCCATCGGGAACAACTCAATATGCCTTGTTGTATGCCGACCTCTCCCAAGCTTATCTGAAATCTCGCCGGTTTTCAGATTAAACTCGGGAAATAATTTATTGATGATACTGCTCTTTCCAACACCGGTATTACCTGCGAAGATCACTGTCTTCCCCCCCAATGCAGCGCGGAATTCTTCGATGCCCATTCCGGTCTCGGCAGATACACAGAAAACCGAATATCCAATGGACTTATATAAGTCGACCAATACTTGGACATCATCTTCATCGTCCAGATCCGCCTTATTAAAGACCAAGATCGGTTCCACACCAACGCTTTGGGCAATCACCAGCATCTTATCAATCGTGTATTGATACGGGGTCGGTTTGGAATAAGAAGATACATAGCACAATGCATCAACATTCGAAACATTCGGGCGAATCAAATAATTGTTGCGCGGGAGTATCTTTTCAATACGGCCGGAGCGATCTGGAAACACCGAGATCTCGACATAATCACCCGGAACCGGTGAAATCCCGAGTTTTCGAAATCCTCCTTTGGCCGTACATTCGATTTTTCCTTCCGAAGTCACAACGGTATATATTCCGGAAAGAAGTTTGATTATCTTACCCTTCATGCTTGCGGTGTTGCGGATTCATTTTCGTTTGCAGAACCATTGTCGTCTGTCGATGAATCGCCGCCCTCATCGGGAGTGGATGAATCGCCGGTATCACCCGGTGTTTCGTCCGGTTTGGTATCTGTCGGAGTATCGGATTCATTGGTTTCGCCGTCTTCTTCAGAACCGCCTTGATCGGGTTCTTCTTCGGGCTTGGGTCCCAAGCTAATGACAATATCGATCGTTGTACCAACCTCAACATCGACATCTTTCAAAACGCTTTGAGAAATGACCAGACCCTCTTTTACTGTGTCGTGATACTCGCTCTTCACTGTTCCAACTTCTAATTTGTTGTTTTTAAGCGTTGTTTTTGCCGCGCTCTCAGTCATATTGCTGAGATCGGGCATAACAATGGTTTCAACCTCATCGGGCTCATCCTCGACGGGTTTTTTCTCCGGTCCTCTGCTGATTGTGATGGTTACAACATCATCTGCGTCGATTTCCTGACCGGCTTTGGGCGAAGTGGACATTACGGTTCCTTCTTTAGCCGTATCGCTAAAATCTGTTTCTGTGCTATAACGAATCTTTTGACGCTTCAGTTCAGCAATCGCATCTTCTTTGGTCCATCCAACGATGCCGGGGACATAATTAGTATCTTTAATTTCTTCCTTATCATCGTCGTCTTTATCGGCACCACCCTTGCTGACAACGACAGTAATCTTGCCGTTCTTTTTAATCTTGCTGTCTGCTGCGGGTTTTTGAGAAATGATTTCACCCTTAGGTTTGGAACTGGCCTCTTCAGAACCGACAACAATTTCAAAAGAATAGCCCTCGGTCGCTTCTTCAACCGTCATACCTACTACATTCGGACATTTAACGGTCTTAGAACCAAACAATTCCTTCTGGAAAATAACACCGAGCGCGAAAAGGATCAACAATAAAAATGCTGTCCCCATTCCTGCGACAATCGGAAACCATGTAGTATTAAATATCGATTTGGACTGATTTTCTTCGTCCTCATCCAAATCGCCCTCGTTCTCGGCATCCACCATCGTCATGTCTTCGTCGCCCAGCAAATCCGAAGCAAAAATGGTAGGCGAATTATCTTCGGCAAACGAAGGCTCTTCTGCAAAATAATTAAAGGTGACTTCGGGATCGGCTTCATATATTGATACATCCGCCAAAAATGCTGCCGCAGATTGATATCGAATCGCAGGATCCTTCATAATCGCTTTAAGAATAATATCTTCAAGGCCTTGCTTGATATTTTCATTTAATTCCGAAGGAAGATCCGGCTGCGATTGAACCTGCATCAAGGCAACAGCAACCGCGGTATCTGCATCAAACGGCAGTTTTCCGGTCAACATCTCATATAAAATTATACCCATCGAATAGATGTCGCTGCGCTCATCAGTACGATCGCCACTGGCTTGTTCGGGGCTGATATAATGAACCGAGCCGATGGTCATATCGCTGATTGTTTGAGTATCAAACTTTGTAAGTCTGGCAATGCCAAAGTCTGTAATTTTAATGGTGCCATCTTTGAGCAACAGAATATTATGAGGCTTAATGTCGCGATGAACGATTCCGCGTTCATGTGCATGAGCAAGACCTTTGAGGATCTGCTTAATAAAATGAATCGCCTCAACATCCGATAAAATACCCTTTTTCTCCATATATTCTTTTAAGGTAATTCCATCGATATATTCCATAACAATATAGAGCGCATCTCCTTCCAAAGACACGTCATACACATCGACAATATTGTTATGAGACAACATAGTAATCGCTTTAGATTCATTCGTAAAACGACGACGAAATTGAGCATCAGACATAAATTCATCTTTGAGAATTTTGACTGCGACCACGCGATTGCAAACCTTATCAAAAGCCTTAAAAACATACGCCATTCCGCCCACACCGATCACCTCGGTGATCATATAGCGATCATTCAAAACTTTTCCAATGTATTTTTCCATTCCTATATCCTCCTTAAACCTGAATAGCAGTTACCGTAATATTGTCGGTACCGCCTCTACTATTAGCAAGATTGATCAATCGAATCGCCAGATCATCAAATTCTCCGCCGGATGCTTCAAACTGAATTTCATTTTCATCGACATAATTACTCAACCCATCCGAACACAACAAAATGATATCGCCCGACGAAACAGAAACCTCGAAATAATCGTAATCAATTTCATCGCCAATCCCAATCGCTCGTGTGATCACATTTTTATTGGGATGTATTTTTGCTTGTCGTTCGGTTATGTGACCGCTGTCAACAAGTTCTTGAACAGCGGAATGGTCCTTGGTAATTTGAGTTATGGATCCATTTGTAATATGATAAGCTCTGCTATCGCCAACATTTCCAACATAGGCTTTGTTTTCTTTTACCAAAGCAAGCACCAATGTTGTCCCCATTCCGGAAAGTTCGTCTCTTTTTTGAGACTCGTTATAAACAATTTGATTACATTGCTTGACCGCATTATCAAATGCTGTATTGATTTTTTCGTTCGGTTTAAGGTGAGCAAACGTATTTTTGAGCGAAGATACCGCCAATTTGCTGGCTTCCTGCCCGCCATGAACGCCGCCCATTCCATCGCACACAACAGCAATGGAAGCTTGTTTATCAAGTTGCTCTAACCAAAAAGCATCTTGATTTTCGCTGCGCACCATTCCGACATCACTTTTTCCTACGACTCTCAATTCGCATTACCTCCTTTTTGAGCCTGATGACGAAGCTGACCGCATGAAGCGGATATATCGCTCCCCAAGGTCCTTCGTATTGTAGCATTCATTCCCAGTTTGGTTAATCGGGCTTGAAATGCATATAAATTATTTTTAGACGGAGGGTAATATACTCCGTTTTCTATCGGATTGACCGGAATTAAATTGATATGACATAGCAATCCGCGAAGGAGTTTTGACAAGTTTTCTGCATCCATAGGGCGATCATTGACCCCTTGTATCACAGCGTATTCAAAAGAAATCCTTCGACCGGTTTTTTCTTGATACTCTTTACATGCCCCTATCAACTGTTCGATATTATATTTTCGATTAATCTGCATTACCGAGGAACGCCGCTCATCCGAAGTGGCATGAAGAGAAATCGATAATGTTATTGGCAGTTGATATTCCGCCAATTTCTGAATTTGAGGTACTAATCCGCAGGTGGATAACGAAATGTGCCGATATCCAATATTAATACCGCTTGGATTGTTCACATTTTTTAAAAACCGAAGAACCTCTTCGAAATTATCCAACGGTTCACCGATTCCCATCATAACGATATTGGAGATTCTTAAATTTAAATCTTCCTGAACGCGAATGATTTGATCTAAAATCTCACCGGCGGTCAACGAACGAACCAATCCGTTCTTGGTTGATTGACAAAAGGAACATCCCATTCTGCAACCAACTTGAGACGAAATGCATACAGAGTAACCATGCTGGTATTTCATGGCAACCGTCTCAATAACATTCCCATCGTCTAATAAAAATAAGTATTTAACCGTATCGTCCAACTTCGAATTGAATTTCTTGAAAATTCTCAAAGTTGTTATAAACGAATCGTTTTCGAGCTTCGATTGAAGCGCTTTGGGCAAATCGGTCATCTCATCAAAGGAGCGCACGCCTTTATGCAGCCATTGAAAGATTTGTTTTGCTCGAAATTTCGGCTCACCTAAAGTTGTTATGTAGGAAGAAAGCTCCTCCATTGTCATGGACTTTAAATCTTGTTTCAACTTAATCCTTTCGCAACGCTGCTATAAAGAAACCATCCTCGCATCCATTGGGCAGATAGGTTTCCATTCCATTTTTCAAAATAGTTTTGTCCAAATTAAAATCCGGATGCTCCTTTAAGAAGCGATCAACCTGATCCTCATTTTCTCTACGGTCTAATGTACAAGTTGAATATACTAAAAGACCGCCTTTTTTCAAATATTGAGATCCGTTCTCTAAAATTTTATATTGAGTTTCTCTCAATGAGACACTGTCGTAATCCTTATACTTAATATCCGGCTTTTTCCCCATAATGCCCAAACCGCTGCAAGGGACATCGCATAAAACAAAATCTGCCCTTTCAATAAATTGAGAATTTATCATCGAGGAATCGCCATTCAAAAATGAAATGCGATCATGCCCCAGCCGTTTGGCGCTTTTTTTCATCAAATCCACCTTATGGGCATGGATATCAAAGGAAAACATCTCCGCATCCGTATTTGCCGCCATAACAAAGGTTTTCCCTCCGGGCGCTGCACATAAATCCAGAATCACCTTCGCATCGGTCGGAGCCAATGCTGCAGCGCGGGCAGAATTCAAGCCAACGACGTGAAACCAACCGTCATTATAGGCGGCAGAAGATTCCACCGAAAAGCCTCGATTCGACTTAAACAGATGCGGGATTTCAGAAACCTCCGGTTCTATGCCCTCATTACGCATGGCAGAAATAAATTCTTTTTCCGATCCCTTGCGATGATTATGAAACAAATAGATCGAATGATCCTGAGATTCGATTCCTTCAATAATTTTCAAAAAGGTTTCTTTCCCATACTGTTCCAATAATAAATCGACGATCTGAGGCGCAATAGAAAAACGAACCGAATAATCCGTTTTTTTTAAAAGCAATAGTTCGTCCTTCTCTCTTGCGCATCGGCGCAATACCGCATTGACAAAGCCGGAGCTATGAGAAAAACCACTCGTTTTAACAATTTCAACCATGGTGTTGCATGCGGCAGATTCGGGAATGTTCAAATAAAACATTTGATAGACACCCATACGCAGAGCGTTCAGAACAGCCGGTGAAATTTTATCAAGCGGTCGGGCTGAACATTGCCGAATAAAATAATCCAAGGTGATCTTCTTTTCAACCACACCATAAACAATGGCAGAAATAAACCGTTTATCGCGTTCATCGCTCACCGTTCTCAAGGCGTTTTTTAAAGCAAGATTCGGGTACTCGGCGCGCTCATCCCAATCGCGTATTAAATTGTATGCAATCGCACGAATTTTCATTATCTCCGATTCCTTGCTCGACTCAGCATAATAAGCAACTGCCATAACGCTGTCACTGCGGCTGCGACATAGGTTAAAGCAGCCGCTGTAAGCACATTTTTCACACCTTTTAAACTTTGGCTCTCAAATCCGGCAATTCTGATTTGTTCCAACGCTCGTTTGGAGGCATTGAATTCAACCGGAAGTGTGATGAGTTGGAACAAAAAGATTATGGCATAGCAAATTGCAGCCACATTAAAAATCACAGTGCTGAACGATGAACTGTAAATCAAAAAACTACCGATCATCAAAAAATATAAGATTTTGGAACTAAAATTGGTTATCCCTACGGTTGCAGAGCGTAGTCGCAACGGAAAATAACCAATATGGTGCTGAATCGCATGTCCACATTCGTGGGCCGCCACACCAATCGAAGCAATACTCGTTCCGTTAAATATATTCGATGATAAATTCACTGTTTTTCGAACAGGATCATAATGGTCCGTAAGCTGACCGTTTACACAGTTGATTTCAACATCATATATGCCGGCGCCTTCAAGGATCAGCTTTGCAATCGCCGCGCCGCTCATATTTCGATCGTTTGCAATTTTAGAATACTTGCTGTATGCCGAGTTCATTCGAATTTGGACAATAATCCCAAGAAGAATGACAGGCAACATCGCAAATATACCGTAATAACCGTAAAAAAACATCGAATAACTCCTTATTTCAAATATTCCCCTACGGCAAGTTTTGCGCCACAGGCATAAGAATATGCATCTGTCTTGTTTTTGCCTTGCTTTTGAATCGATTTAATCCAAATGGAATTTCCATCCCCGCAAGCGATCTCAATTCCCCGAGAGGAAATTGCGCAAATTTTGCCCGCAGAAAAATTGCATCCTGCGCCCATTTCGGCCAAGTGAATTTTTAAGCGATAATCATCAAATTCGATAAATGCTCCGGGGGAAGGATTCAGACCCATAATTAAGGAACATACAGATTTTGCATCCTTTTCAAAATCAAGGTTCCCCTCGCTCTTCTCAATCATCGGTGCATAGGTGGCATCCGCTTCATTTTGCGGGGTAAAAACAGCTTTGCCCGAAAGCAATAATTGAACGACCTCCATAAGAGCATCCGCGCCGAGATCGGCGAGTTTATCAAAAACAGTTCCCGCTGTGTCATCAGTTTTAATGGGAATGGCGCGTTTTAAAATCATATCTCCGGTATCCATACCTTTTGCCATCTTCATAATTGTGACACCGGTTTGAGAATCTCCATTCATAACCGCCCGTTGGATCGGGGCAGCGCCGCGATATTTAGGCAACAACGAACCATGAATATTTATACATCCATACTTTGGATAGTTAAGAATATATTCCGGTAAAATGCGTCCGTATGCCGCGACAACGATCAGATCAGGTTTGGTTTGATCCAAAACCTCCTGAAAGGCACCATCTTTAAGAACTGTCGGTTGCCAGCAAGGCAGTTGATTTGCCAAAGCAAACTCCTTTACAGGCGGTGCCGCGAGCTTTCCGCCTCGCCCCTTCGGACGATCCGGTTGAGTGACAACACCCACCAATTGCGTTTTGCGAAGAAGCACATTACAAGTAGGAAGGGCAAAATCCGGAGTTCCCATAAAAAGAACACGCAAATTATTCATGATCAAAAACCTCTTCCCCAATCATCGGGATTGTAATTCCATCAAGATGATCATATTCATGAAGCAAGCAACGAGCCACAAAATCATCCGCCGTAAAATCAAAAAACTCGCCCTTAACATTTTGAGCACGCATCTTAACCTTATTTGCGCGTACAATTCGAAAGCTTCTTCCGGGATAGGAAAGGCAACCCTCAAGATAGCGATCGTTTTTACCGGTTTTCGAAATAATCTCAGGGTTAATAAACTCCTTATATTCCGAACCGTCGCCGTGAATATCGGCAATAAAGATTCTTCTTAATACTCCAACTTGAGGTGCCGCCAATCCTGCGCCTACCTCTTTGCGCAACGTTTCGCGCATATCCTCAACCAATACCGCCAATTTATCATCAAACTGCGTAACAGGCCGAGATTTCTTCCCTAAAAATTCTGTATCATTTTTAACCAAATTTCTTAATGCCATAAAATACCTCAAAATACTTGCAAAGGATTCATGTTATAGGAGACCGATAAATTCTCGGCTAACTCCAATGTTCTGCATTCTTTAATCAATTCACGAAACTTTTTAGAATTTCTGCATTTGACAAACATTTGCATCCTGTATTTTCCGCGAATCATCTGAATACGCGGTGCCACAGGCGAAAGTAATCGCAATGGAATATCCGAGTATTCATCCAAGCTTGCCGATTGCAAATGCCTGTAAATTTTATTAATACCGCCGGTAACTGCACCGGCCGAATAACCTTCAACCGTAATCAGCAGGACATCACAGTATGGAGGATATCCGACTAATTTTCTGAATGCCAGTTCCTGCGAATAAAAATCTAAATAATTCTGCTCTTTGGATAACGCAATCACGCGATGATCGGGGCAATAAGTTTGAATCATTGCTCTTCCGGGTTTTTCACTACGCCCGGACCGACCACAAACCTGAGTCAACAAATGAAAGGTTCGTTCATTTGCCCGAAAATCATCCGAGTAGAGCGACATATCTGCCTGCAACACTCCAACTAATGTGACCAGAGGAAAATCCAATCCCTTTGCCACCATCTGCGTTCCAAGCATAACATCATATTTACCTTCGCGAAACTCCGAGAGCTTTTCGCCGTAGGATAAATAAGAATCGACCGTATCCATATCCATACGCAGAATACGAATATCCGGGAACAATGCTTTTAATTCTTCTTCCACATACTGCGTTCCCATTCCGAGCATCTTCAGCTTATCGCTTTTACATTCGGGGCATTGCTCAAAACGTTTAATATTGTAACCGCAATAATGGCACATCAAGCGCTGATTTTGCTTATGATATGTCAAGGCAACGCCGCAGGAAGGACATTTTGAAACATTACCGCAGGACGAGCAGCCCACAACCGAATGCATTCCGCGTCGATTTAAGAACAAGATCACCTGCTCTTTTTTGGCAAACGTTGCGTTCATCGCTTCAATCAACGCATCGCTGAATATCTTTGAAGCGTCCGAATGCCCGAGTTCTTTCATATCGATTAAATCCACCGACGGGAGCGGGACGTTATTATAGCGTTTTGAAAGCGTGTGTAATTGATACCTGCCGGATTCTGCGGCATAAAAGCTCTCAATCGACGGTGTCGCCGATGCCAACAAAACAGGAATCTTTTCATAATGCGAAATAAAACGTGCGATATCGCGTGCATGAAACCGCGGGCTTGTTTCGGACTTATACGTGGATTCGTGTTCCTCATCGAGAATAATCAATCCGAAATTTTTCAGTGGGGCAAAAACCGCGCTTCTTGTTCCCACAACGATTTTGGCTTTTCCACTATGGATTTTTTTCCACTCATCCGCTTTTTCTCCGATCGATAAGCCGCTATGCAATACCGAAACGCAATCGCCGTATCTGCGATAAAAACGATCCAGCATCTGAGGAGTCAACGCTATTTCCGGCACCATCATCAAAACAGATTTCCCCCGAGAAAGCATAGCATCCATCAAACGCATAAATACATGGGTTTTTCCACTCCCTGTCACTCCAAACAGCAAATGAGTCGACTCTGTATCAAAGGTCTCGGAAATTTCCGCAAATGCCTTTACTTGTTCTGCTTGCAGCGTTATTTCTTCGAAATGGGTCTCCCTTGAAATTGTTTTATACGGAACGCGCTGTTTGGTCTCGCTATATACCTCGATCAACCCTTTTTGCGAAAGAGTTTTTACGGTAGACACTCCGCATCCGGAATAGTACAACGCCTCTTTGGCAGTAAGATCGCTTTCATCCAAAAACAATGAAAGCAAATCTCTTTGCTTTTCATATCGCGTACTTAATTCCGATAAATATTGCTCAATTTCTTCAACTGATCTTGCTCGACGGATTCTTTTTTCTTTGAGATCGCCAATATTTCGAATCGATTTGATTTCTTCAATCAAAACCCCATCACGATATGCAGGCAAACATAATTTCTTCAAATGCTGCGGAAGATCGCTTCTACGGATGGGTTTATTATTCTCTTTTAAAAAAGAAACCAGCTGCCGATATTCGCCGGGAACAGCCTCACAATTTGGATTCAACGAGAAGGTCTCGTTGATCTTATAATCCAAACCATGAGGGATCATGCATCGGATCGCCTGATATCGCGTAACAAAATATTGGTCTGCCATCCATTCGGAAAGTTTCAGATGGGTTGCATCAAGCATTGGTACTTCATCCAGCAGATGCACTGCCTCTTTTAAATCGCCACACTCCTGCGATTCAAAAACAGAAAGAACCATCGCTTTCTTCAGAACATTCCCTTTCCCAAAAGGCACCAATATTCGCATACCGGGCAAAACCTTTGCAGCAAAAGAACTCGGCAGAAGATAATCATAATCTCTGTCGATCTTTTGAACAATCTGATCCATTGCCACCCGACATACTAACGGCATATTATTCCTCGATGGTGTTTTCTTTGATAACGACTTTGCCGTTTGCAATGTCGTTGATCGCCAATTTTACCGGCTTATCGTTTAATTCAACTTCGTTTGCTTCTGCTTCCTCGGAAATCTGACGTGCTCTTTTCGCGGTCATGATCACCAAAGCATAGCGGCTCTCTGTCGCCTTTTCCAATTCACCTACTGCGGGATACAACATTTTTACATTTCTCCTTTATTTGTTTAAAATTTTTTCAATTTCATCGGCAGCTTTTTCTACAATATCGTTTACGATCGTATACTCATAGTCGCCGGAATTAGCAATTTCCTTTTTGGCTTGCTCAATGCGCGCAAGCACAACATCTTCGACCTCGGTTCCCCGCCCGCGTAACCGCGACTCCAGAACTTCGATATTGGGCGGTAAAATAAAAATCATCACCGCATCGGGGCACTTCTTTTTGACTTGACGCGCTCCGCACGGTTCAATTTCCAAGACAATGTCGTTGCCGGCCATACGTTGTTGTTCGACATAATCAGCCGGTGTCCCATAATAATTATCGCAATAGACCGCGTGTTCCAGCATCTCGTTGCGATCTAATTTATCTTCAAAGTCTTTATGGGATATGAAAAAGTAATGCACCCCATGCTCCTCACCGGGGCGAGGTTTGCGCGTGGTTGCAGATACCGAAAGCTTTAATCGCGGATTTCGGCGCAAGACTTCGGCCAAAACGGTTCCCTTTCCGGCTCCGCTGGGACCGGAGATGATAATCAATTTACCTTTACTCATCGCCTTCATCCCCTTCCTCATCGTAGCTATCGTTCAACCGATTGGCAACCGTTTCCGGTTGCAAAGGAGATAAAATAACGTGTTCACTATCTGTGATAATAACCGCGCGGGTGCGCCGCCCATAAGTGGCATCAACCAAAACACTTCGATCTTTTGCTTCGGTGACCACACGCTTGATCGGAGCACTGTCGGGGCTGACAATCGCGATAATGCGCGATGAATTGATCATATTACCGAACCCGATATTGATTAATTTCATAGAAGACTCCTTGATTATTCCACATTCTGAATTTGTTCTCGTATCTTTTCGATGCACGATTTGACATCGACAACGATTCTGGTTATGTCAATACAATTGCATTTCGAACCAATGGTATTGATTTCGCGATTCATTTCTTGCACCAGAAAATCAAGCTTTTTACCAATGGGCCCGCCTTGATTCAGCAATGATCTGAACTGCTCTAAATGACTTCTCAACCGAACCGTTTCTTCGTCGACAGCGATCTTATCGGCAAAAATCGCAACCTCTGTCAAAACTCTTGCCTCATCAATATTGCGATCCGAAAGGGTTTCTCTGATCTTATCCTCAAGCCTCTTTTTATATGCTTGAATGGATTCGGGCGCCAAAGTCTCTACTTTTGCAACAGATGCTTCGATAAAAGAAAGATTCTCCATCAAATCATTCTTTAGCTTTTGGCCTTCCGTTTCTTTCATAGCGACAAAAGATTCCAGCGCCATATCCAACGCACTCAAAACACATTTCTGAATTTCTTCATCGGAAATCTCCGGCGGAGAAATCGCAAGAACATCAGGCAAGGTAAGTATGCGAGCGGCAGCAAGATCGTTGCGAACGCCATATGTTTCTTCTAATTGTTTCGCGGCATCCAAATAGACCCGAACTAAATTTTGATCAACATTAGCGACAAGCTCTACCGATGCATTACTCTTTTCGGTATGAAAATAAACATCGATCTTACCGCGAGAAACCGCAGAAGCAATCCGCTTTTTAATCGGCTCTTCCAAGAATGCATAATCCTTATAAATTCGCGCAGAAAAATCAAAAAAACGATGATTGACCGATTTTATATCAATGGTGAAATCCAGCCCACCAAAGGAGCCAACCCCTCTGCCAAAACCGGTCATACTTTTTACTGACATATATAATACCTCACTATTATTTTATTATATAATAATAACACAAATATTAAATTTGTCAATACAATTAATAAAAGAGCGTTGCCATCGCAACGCTCTTTTTTCCTAAACTCTTCGTTTCCCACTCTTTCCGGTCGGAACAACGCCCGATCTTGCAAAGGTCACAAATTTGATGGAATATAAATCACAAACAATATAATTTCCCGTTCGCGGCTCAAACAAAACAATAAAACTGACGCCGACATCATATAATATGCCTTCTCTTTGAACCAAATTTTCAGTTCCGATCAAAAAATCAATGACACAATATTGCCCCTCATTATTCCGAAGAACTTGCTGCCATGATCCCGGATATGTTGGTACTTGCTCGTTTTCTTGACTCATATCGCCTGGTATACGATTAAAATTTGGATTGCTATTCAATTCAGCCATAAGATTCCCCTTGATTCAAGTAAATTCATAAAGATCTGTCGGATTATAAAAACAATGCGCTTGATATTTTCCAATGTAGTATCCAACGTCGGAGGGAAACGTCTGCCTACAGTTTTGCGAAAAAGGATTATAAAACCATAAAGCTTCCCCCAAACCCGGCAAGCGATTTCCCGCTATTGCCCAATCCGCAATGGCAAAATGCTCTCCGGTCGGATTCATATTGTAAATATTCTGTGGATTATAGCGCCCATTTTCCGTCTCGCTTGCACAAGCAAATTGTCCCGGTTGCAGAATGATCTTTCGGATATCTCCCTGCCCAACACGCGCATATTCCCCCACCGGGACTCTCACGCGATTCATAATAACACTGGCAACCGCTTTCATACCAATATCTCCTTCGCCGCCGGCCTCACATTGAATTAAGCGCGCAAGTAATTCTCGATCAGAATATGCCATCAGCCAAACCTCCTTTATGATTTTATATTCTGAATTCTCAAAAATTAGACCAAAAAAGGCGGCATCTTGCATAAGATGCCACCTTTTTGATGAAAAGTATTTTTGCTTTACAGTATTTTTTCGAGATACACTCCGGTATAGCTTTCTTTAACGGTTGCAATTTGTTCCGGGGTGCCGGTGGCAACCACCGTACCGCCGCGGTCACCGCCTTCCGGACCAAGATCAATAATATAATCCGCTGTCTTGATCATATCCAGATTATGCTCAATAACTACCACCGTGTTCCCTGCATCCACCAATCGTTGCAAAACCGATATCAGCATTTGTACATCCGCTGTGTGGAGGCCGGTTGTCGGTTCATCCAAAATATAAATGGTTTGACCCGTTGAGCGTTTGGCAAGCTCTGTCGCCAATTTCACACGTTGAGCTTCACCGCCGGAAAGCGTTGTAGAAGGTTGTCCGATTTTAATATACGATAGCCCAACATCGTATAATGTTTGCAGTTTCCGTCTGATTTTGGGATGATTTTCAAAGAAGGATAAACCTTCTTCAACAGTCATTTCCAAAACATCAGAAATGGAGCGGTCCTTATACTTAACTTCCAAAGTTTCGCGATTATATCTCTTCCCCTTGCAAACCTCACACGGAATATAAACATCGGGCAGAAAGTGCATTTCAATCTTAATAATGCCATCGCCTTGGCAAGCTTCGCAACGGCCGCCACGTACGTTAAACGAAAAACGCCCGGGACCATATCCACGCGCTTTGGCTCCGTTTGTCGACGCAAACAAATCTCTAATATCTGTAAACAACGACGTATATGTGGCCGGGTTCGAACGAGGAGTGCGCCCAATCGGAGATTGATCAATATCAATCACCTTATCTAAGTGCATCATACCATCGATTCTTTGTACTTTACCCGGGAAAGTTTTTGCACCATTGAGTTCGTGGGCCAACGACTTATAAATTACAGAATTTACCAAAGAAGATTTACCCGAACCCGAAACACCTGTTACACAAGTGAATGTTCCCAGAGGAATTTGAACATCAATATCCTTTAAATTATTCTCCGCAGCGCCGTAAATTTCAAGGAATTTTCCGTTTCCTTCCCGCCGTTTTTCGGGGACAAGGATTTTCTTTTTACCGCTTAAATATTGACCGGTGATGGATTCTTCGCATTTCAGAAGTTCTTCCGGTGTGCCGTTAAAGATAACTTCGCCACCGTGAATTCCGGCGCCCGGCCCGATATCAACGATATGATCGGCAGCCCGCATCGTATCTTCATCATGCTCAACAACAATTAAAGTATTTCCCAAATCTTTTAACCGTTGCAAGGTTGCAATCAACTTATCATTATCCCGCTGATGCAAGCCGATCGATGGTTCATCAAGGATATATAAAACACCCATTAACGAAGAACCAATCTGCGTTGCCAAGCGAATTCGTTGACTTTCGCCGCCCGATAAGGTTCCTGCGCTTCTGGATAGAGTCAGATATTCCAAACCGACGCTGTTCAAAAACGAAAGACGCTCGATGATTTCCTTCAGAACACGCTGGGCGATCAACTTTTGCTTTTCTGAAAGTTCAATGTTTTCAAAAAAATCGATCGCAGAGCATACCGAAAGATCGGTAACTTCGGCAATGTTCTTTTCGCCGACAGTTACGCAAAGAATCTCATTTTTTAAGCGTTTGCCGCGGCAAGAAGGACAAGAACAATCGCTCATAACCATCTCAATTTCGCGGCGAATAAAATCGCTGTTTGTTTCCTTGAAACGCCGTTCCAAATTGGGAACTACGCCTTCAAAGGAGCTATTATAAGCAACCGAACCAAACGAAGAATTTCTCTTCATATCCAGCTTTTCGCCATTATTTCCAAATAGTATGATATTTTGTTGTTCTTTTGTCAATTCAGCAAATGGTGTGTCCAAAGAAAAATGATATTTTTCTGCCAATGCGCGGAAATACATTTTAGCAATATTATCTGTTGCCGAGAGATACCACCCGCTTGCCCGAATGGCGCCTTCATTAAGGGAAAGATGCGGATTTGGAACGACCAATTCAGGATCAACCTTCATCAAAAAGCCCAAACCATCACATTCAGGGCAAGCGCCAAAGGGACTATTGAAAGAAAACATTCTTGGAGAAAGTTCTTCCATAGAAAAACCATGCTCTGGGCAGGTGAAATCCTGAGAAAATAAGATTTCTTCTTCCCCTTCGGGCGCAATAATCACCAAGCCGTGTGCCTGATGCAACGCGGTTTCAATAGAATCGGTCAACCTTTGTCGAATACCCTCTTTCATAATCAAGCGATCGACAACAAGTTCTATTGTGTGTTTGTTATTTTTTTTCAGCTTGATTTCCTCGGAAAGGTCATAGAGATTGCCATCCACACGAACGCGAACAAAGCCGCTCTTTTTTGCATCCTCAAGCAGTTTTTGATGTTCCCCTTTTCGCGCACGCACCACCGGCGCAAGAACAGTCAGTTTGGTTCTCTCAGGAAACTCACAAACTGTATCGACAATCTGGTCAATCGTTTGTTGCGTAATCTCTCTGCCGCAAATCGGGCAATGAGGTATGCCGATTCGCGCATAGAGAAGCCGAAGATAATCATAAATCTCCGTTACTGTACCAACCGTTGACCGCGGATTTTTAGAGGTTGTCTTCTGATCAATGGAAATTGCCGGCGAAAGCCCCGAAATATTATCCACATCCGGTTTATTCATCTGCCCCAAAAACATACGCGCATACGAAGAAAGGCTTTCAACATAGCGTCGACGCCCTTCGGCATAAATCGTATCAAATGCCAACGAAGTTTTACCGGAGCCCGAAAGTCCGGTAAAAACAATCAATTTATCTCTTGGAATCTTAAGGTCAATATTCTTAAGATTGTTTTCTTTGGCACCTTTAATTGAGATAAACTCTTTAGTCATCCTTTTCTCCTTTGAGTGTTGCGATTTTATCACGCAGCATCGCGGCATATTCAAATTCCAAGAGCCGCGCCGCCTCTTTCATCTGCTTTTCTAAATCTTGAATCATCGACTGCTTTTCATTCTGCGAAAGTCTAATCTTTCTACGTTCCGGTGTGGTCGGAAGCGCACCGATATCCAAAACTTCGCGAACCTCTTTTTGAATCGTTTTAGGAACAATTCCATGCTCCTCATTATACCGACATTGAATTTCTCTGCGGCGATTGGTCTCAATAATCGCTCTCTCCATCGAGGGGGTCACCTGATCGGCATAAAGAATCACGCGACCATCCGCGTTACGCGCGGCGCGCCCTATTGTCTGAATCAGCGCTGATTCGCTACGAAGAAATCCTTCCTTATCCGCATCAAGGATGGCAACCAACGAAACCTCCGGAATATCCAAGCCTTCACGAAGCAAATTAATGCCCACAAGAACATCGAAAACACCCAGTCGAAGCTCACGAACGATCTCCATCCGCTCCACTGTCTTAACATCGTGGTGCAAGTATTTAACCTTTACACCTTCGCCCTCTAAATATTCGGTCAAATCTTCTGCCATACGCTTGGTAAGGGTCGTTATCAACGTTCTTGCGCCTTTTTCAACGCCGTTTCGAATCTCAATAAGAAGGTCATCCAGTTGTCCTTCGGTGGGACGAACCGAAATTTCAGGGTCCAGCAAGCCGGTGGGGCGAATAATTTGCTCGGCGACCTGCTCTGCTCGTTCCAATTCGTATGCTGCGGGTGTCGCACTGACATAGATTATTTTATCCAACCGCTCGGTGAACTCGTCGAAATTTAATGGGCGGTTATCAAAGGCCGAGGGAAGACGAAATCCATATTCCACCAGCATCTCTTTACGAGAGCGGTCTCCCCCATACATTCCGCGTACCTGCGGCAAAGTGACATGCGATTCATCGACAATCAAAAGGAAATCATCGCCAAAGAAATCCAGTAATGTTGCCGGAGGACTGCCGGCTTTACGCCCGCTTAATATTCGGGAATAGTTTTCAATCCCATTGCAAAATCCAATTTCTCGCAACATCTCTAAATCATATCTTGTCCGCTGTTCAATCCGTTGCGCTTCGATAAACTTTCCTTCATCGTTGAAATATTTGATTCGCTCTTCCAGCTCGCGCTCAATCTCTTTAAGGGCTTTTTCACGCTTTTCCTCGCCAATGACATAGTGGGAAGCCGGATAGATCGCGACATGAGTCAAAACCTTTTTCAACTCTCCTGTCAGATGATCGATTTCGGAAATTCGCTCAATCTCATCGCCAAAAAAGTCAATGCGAACTACTGTATCGGTATATGCCGGCGGAAAAATCTCCAAAACATCGCCGCGCACGCGAAACTTATTTCTCGAAAAATCAAAATCATTTCGCTCATATTGCACCTTCACCAGATGCTCAATCACCTCGTCGCGATCTTTGATCATTCCTGGACGCAATGACAAAACCAAATTCTGATACTCTTCCGGATCGCCCAATCCGTAAATACACGACACAGACGAAACAACAATGGTATCTTTCCGTTCCAGCAAAGAAAAGGTTGCGCTGTGGCGCAGTTTATCAATCTCATCGTTAATAGAACTGTCTTTTTCAATATAAGTGTCCGACGACGGAATGTATGCCTCAGGCTGAAAATAATCGTAGTAGGAAACAAAATATTCCACCGCGTTATTAGGGAAAAATTCTTTCAATTCCGAGCAGAGCTGCGCAGCAAGGGTTTTATTATGAGCAAGAACCAATGTTGGTTTATTTACATTAGCAATTACATTCGCCATTGTAAAGGTCTTACCCGAACCGGTAACACCCAATAAAACTTGCTCTTTCTTCCCTTCTAAAATCCCATTGCTCAAAAGGTCGATCGCTTGGGGCTGATCCCCGGTGGGTTGAAATTTAGAAACCAATTGAAAATGCGCCATCAGAGATCACACTCCTTTACATAAAATCAAAAATATTATACCACATTTTCCCGAAAAAGAAAGATTGATTTAAAAAATACTTGACAATATTTTAAATTATAGTATAATTAATAGGTCCTTGCTCATCATCCGATGAGCCAAAAGTCCATAAGGAGGTGTTAATCATGGCTGAAGGAAATCGCAAGTATGAAACTATTTTCATCACCCGGCCGAATTTAACAGAGGAGGATTTTACCGCTCTCGTCGAAAAATTTAAAGGTTTGATCGAGAAGAACGGTACCATCGAATCTGTTGAAGACTGGGGCGTCAAAAAGCTTGCCTACCCGATCGATTTCGTCAACGAAGGTCACTACGTGCTGATCAACTTTGCTGCACCCGTTACTTTCCCTGCCGAGCTCGAAAGAATTTACGGCATTACTGACGGCATTCTTCGTTCCATCGTTGTGAACAAAGAAGAAAAGTAAGGAAGGATTCTGCTATGTTAAACAAAGTAATTTTAACCGGTCGCCTGACCGCTACCCCCGAATTGAGAAAAACTGCTTCTGATGTATCCGTTGTTTCTTTTTCTGTTGCTGTTCAGCGTCAGTATAAAGGGCCCGACGGAAATTATCCCACAGATTTTATCAACTGCGTGGCGTGGAGAAATACTGCCGATTTCATCTGCAGATATTTTGAAAAAGGTAATCTGATTGCGTTGGTAGGCTCTTTACAATCCAGAACCTACGAAGACAAGACCGGAGCAAAAAGAACCGCTTTTGAAGTGATCGCCGATGAAGCACACTTTGTAGAATCCAAAAAGGACTCTTCGCGTCCTGTCGCCCCCGAGTTCAAAGCTCCCCCGGTCACCGGCGGGAACACTGTTGAATTCGAAGAGGTTCAAGATGACGAACTGCCCTTCTAATCTGAAAAGGAGGATTTAGCTGTGGAAAGAGAAAAGAATTTCAGACCCAACAGAAAGCCCAGACGCAAAGTTTGCACTTTCTGCGTGGATAAAGTTACCGAAATCGATTATAAGGATGTTGCCAAGCTCAGAAAGTATATCTCTGAGCGTGCAAAGATTCTTCCCCGCCGCGTAACCGGCACCTGCGCTAAGCATCAGCGTCAATTGACCGGCGCTATCAAACGCGCTCGCGTTATCGCTCTGCTTCCCTATGTAAGCGACTAATTTTAAAGTAAAAACGGCTACCAAATGGTAGCCGTTTTTTATATTACTTCAATCAAAGAGTAAAACTCTTCTTTCGTATATCGACGATTCAATTCTCTCAAAAGCGCATTATTGGATAGGTGGCGCGGCAATTTTAAATAATCGAGCAACTTTTCCTTTTTATTTTTTGCCCCTTCATGCCCCGAAAAACCGCATTCATAAAGATCCAACGGCTTTATGATGTTTGGTATGGGTTTTGCCTCAAAACCTCGGAAAAGTTCCGCCAATACTTCTGCGTTCATCCCTTCTACGCCCAAAAGCCCCTCTTTCCCGGGGGCTTTTTTTCGTTTTTCTTTCCCTTCAATCGCGGGGATATATAAGCAGTATACTTCTGCGTTTTGCAATATTTGACGAAGATGAGAGCGAATGATGGCGCCTGCGCGATCGGAATCGGTTAAAATGATTGCGCCTCGTTCCTTGGCCATTTCTTTCAACGAAGATTTCAGCGAATCATTTTTAAACAATTCAAATCCATCACACGAAATAATTGTGGCATCAATGACGTTTTCCAAAGTGATTTTATCGTATTTACCTTCAACGATAACCACTTGCTCAATCGGTATTTTCTTCATGCTCTTTCATTTGAAATGCCAAGAGACTTGCTGCAAAGGAATAAATCAAATCCTTTTTGTTCAAACCGGAGGATTTGATTTTTCGATCCAATTCGCTGCATCGTCTCAAACCATCGATCGCTTCTCCTTCCTTTAATTTCGTCGCAGATCGCATAATCCGCGCCGCCGAATACGGGCTTATCGAGCAGACAGCGGCAAGTTCTGCCGAAGATTTCCCCTCTTTTAAAGCCACTTCTCCGCGCCAGAGGTCCGAATATGCCCGATAAAACATACCGGCGATCACAGTATCATCTACATTTTGATCATAAAGTTGCCGCAATGCCTGCATCAAAGCATCAAAATCATGCTCAGAAATCGCATTGGATATCGCAAACCAAGAAGCATCTTCCGCAGGAGAAACCATTTTATCGATCAATTCGCGGTCAATTTCATTCCCTTTAGAATGGGAACAAATTTTATTGATTTCATTGTTCAAACGGAGCATGGAACCACCGGTAAGCTCTACCAGATATGCGCAATCCCCCATTGATATCGCACAGCCCTTTTGAACAATCAAATCATACACCCATTTTTGCAGTTTTTCATTGGTCGGTCGATCAATACGAACAGATTCCCCGCCCATTTTTTTGACAATCGAATCCAACGCGTTGCTTTTCACATTATCTTTCGCATGATCCCAAAAGAGAACAATAACTCCGGGCGCAATATCATCTAACGCGGCAATTAATTTCTTCTCGTTATTACCTTTTAAGCTTGTAGTATCCATATCTATGACAGACACCAACTTCTGTTCTGCCATCATCGGATAGGACGAACATGCATCCGAAAGCAAGTCGTAATCAATTTTTCGACCGTCCATTTCAATGAAATTCAGTTCCGGAAGGGCTCCCGAAGCAATTTCCTTGAAACGATCGTAATATAAATCCAATAAAAATTGTTCGTTACCATTCAGATAATAAATTCCGCTCAATTTTTTATCTTTCAGTAACTTTTTCAAATCTTCAACTTTCATGAATTTACCCTTTCTAATATTTTTCCGTCTGTGACGAAGCTAATCGTCCCCTCGTCCTTGGTTTGCAACACATTGTTGCAGACCGTTTTTAACCGATTTAATAATGTAGGATCCGGAAGACCATATGAATTTTCACCCACTGAAATAATACAAATTTCAGGGGCAGCTTCTTTTAGGAATGGATACAATGTTGAACTTTCGCTTCCATGATGCCCGACCTTAAGAATTGTACAATTCGGGTCATACTGAAGCAGATTCATTTCGCCATTTCCATCCAGATCACCTGTAATCAGCAAGGAAGTGGAACCATATCGAACCTTATAGCAAATACACCGTTCATTTTCATCCTCGGAGGTTTCGGTCAATGCTGCCTCAGCATAAATTTCAACCTCAACATCGTCTAAAACAGTGATCTTCCCATCCCCATTTATTTCTTGACCGCCAAGTTCATCAAACATTATAGTTAAACTTTTGGAATCCGACTCAAACGGCGGATACAGCAAATTCTCGATATGCGAATTTTTAGCCAATGTAAAAACACCATTTGTATGGTCGTTATGCAAATGAGTAAACATTAGCTGATCAACGGTTGTTATATTATGTTCTTTTAAATAGGAAATCAGATTATATCGTTTATCCGAAGAACCGCCGTAGTCGATAACAACAGCGCGACCGCCTTTTGAAAGAATCGTGCAATCCCCTTGCCCGACATCCACAAAAGCAATCTTTAAATCTTCATTCAGATGAAAAACGGAGTACAATCCGTTGAATAAAAATGCAAAGCATAAAAACAACGAAAATAATAAAATAAACGTTCTCTTTTGGTATCGAAGAAAGAAATATAAAGAAACGTCCAAAACAAACGCAAAGAGAATGCAGAACAGTATAACGCGAGAATCAAGAAAACCGATACTTGCAAACTCAAATTCGCCAAAGAATGTGGCAACCTTTTTGATCACCCAATATAGTACATCACAACACGTTCCTATTGCCACTCCGACAAACGGAATCCACCCAAACACGATCATTAAAATCCCAAGCATAAATAAAAGCTCAAAGGGAAAAATCAACAACGCATTCACTATAGGAGCAACCACACTTACAGATCCAAATACCAAAATGGTAATCGGAAGGGTTGCGATCATTGCAGCCAATGAACAAGAAATAACGCCGGTGAATTTACGATACACCTCAATAACACGATGATCTTTTCCAAGTTTTTTGGGAAACAAGAAATTCTCAATCGGTGATTGCAATGTAATGATTCCGGCTGTGGCACTAATGCTCAATAAAAAGCCAATATCTCTAACAGAAAATGGGTTAACCAGTAGGATTATGAACATCGCCAACGAAAGAGAGGTCAAGCTGTCCGAAAACCAATTCAATGCCATGCCAATCGAAAAGATGACCAGCATTACGCACGCTCTGGTGCAGGAGGCGGGAAATCCAACCGCAAAGGTAAAAAACAGCGCGATAAAAATCCCGATGATATAACGAATGCGATAATCGATGCCAAATAATAAAAAGAGAAAACCGAAAAAGGCTACGGCAAACGATAAATGCAGCCCACTCACAGCCATAACATGAGAAAGTCCGGTTCGCTTTAACGAATAATATAGATTTGATTCAATCTCCGATTTATCTCCAAAGCAAACTGCTTTTAATAACCCTTTGGTATCCTTTGAACCGAAAGAAATCTTGCTTTGGATCGAATTTCGGAAGGAATATATCGTCGAATAAAGATCAAATCCCTCTACGCTTTTTATTTCAAGCGCTTCTCCGGCCTGATATCCCGCAATGAAAACACGCTCTTCTTTTCCATAACCATACTCGATTGGAGTTTCAAAAAATTGAATGGGGCCGCTAAGACGATCTCCTGGATGATAGAAAGAATTGTCACAATAGACATAGACATAAAATGGGCTGTAAAACGGGACTTTCTTTTCTTCGATTCTATCGACCCGAACCTTATAACGCGATAAATTTTGCGCCGAGTTGCTCCCGACATCTGCGATCTTCCCTTGAATCGTAACCGTTTGGTCCAAGAGCGGATTCCACAAACTTTCAGCGTTCTTATTCGATAGATAAAATACCCCTGTAGAACAAATAGCAGCAATCAAACAGGAAAGAATCGTTATTTTTAAAGGACATTTTATAATTAAAAATATTATCAATGCAAGAGATAACAACGCAAGAATAATCAGGTAATATGAAACCGGAATAAATGAAAGAATCAGAATACTCACAAATGCGCTGCAAAGCACCCACATCAAAAATCTTTTAGCCACATCCTACACCTCAAATCAATTATACGACACCGAAGATAAAAAGTCAAAACAAATGCTCCCAAAAGAACACCTTTTGGGAGCATTTTTCAAGCATTAAATTAAAGAATTATACAAATCAGACCAGAACTGTCTTCATTAATAATTTTCGATAAGGTTTCTTGAAGCTTAAATTGAGATTCATCCGGCATTTTTGAAAGTTTATTATGCAAGCCTTCGTTGACAAGGTCGTGAACCGACTTGCCGAAGATGTTCGATTCCCAGATCTTAGAAGGATCTTCTTCAAAATCTCTGAGGAGGTACTCAATTAATTCCTCCGATTGCTTTTCACTGCCGACAATCGGCGATATCTCTGTACATATATTGGCTTGAATAATATGATAAGACGGAGCCTCAGCAGAAAGCTTGACACCAAAGCGCCCGCCTTGCTTGAATATTTGCGGCTCGCTGAGCGTCATTTCAGACATACCGGGAAATACAATGCCATATCCCTTCGACTGCGCTTCGTTGAATGCATCCTTTATTTTCTTATATTCTTTGCAAGCAATCGATAACTCTTTAATCATCGATACCAATTCCCCGTCGTTTTCAATTTTAACCCCGGCGGCCTCGCTCAAAATTTCATAATAAAGGTCTTGATTAAATTCAACCTTCAAGTCGGCGCTTCCATTTCCCAAATCAACGTTTTCAATCTCACATCGTGACATTTTTTCCTCTTTTGATAAATCCAGCACCATCTTTTTGACCGAGGAAACCCGATCAATGTTTTTGGCACTATGCAGTACCGTTTCAAAAACTTCCTGCTTGAGCCAATGATTATTTCCTAAACCTCCTACCCATGCCGGAAGGTTAATTGAGATTTCTTTGAGCGGAAATTCAAGCAAGATCGACTGAATGATTGCCAAAATGCTTTCCCGATCCAACTCCAGGCAATTTACGGTCATGACCGGAACATCATACTGATGCGCCAACCGATCCCGCAATTCTTTAGCCGCATCGCTATCGGGGAACATAGAATTGACTAAAACAGCAAACGGTTTATTAATTTTCTTCAATTCTTCGATGATTCTCGATTCTGCATCGACATAATCTGCGCGCGGAATTTCGCCAATGCTCCCGTCTGTTGTGATGACCAACCCGATGGTCGAATGTTCACACATAACTTTTCGTGTCCCGATTTCTGCCGCTTGCTGAAACTCAAGGCGCTCCTCGCTCCAAGGCGTTTCGACCATACGCGCCTCTCCGTCTTCGGTCTGTCCCATAGCGCCATCCACAACATAACCGACGCAATCGATCATACGAACATTAAATTTTGTATTGTCATCCATAACAATATGGACAGCTTCATCCGGAATAAATTTCGGTTCCGTGGTCATTATTGTTTTTCCGGAGGCCGATTGAGGAAGCTCATCGATGGCCCTTTCTCGTTTATACTCTCCGGAAATATTCGGGATCACAAGATTCTCCATAAATTTTTTAATAAATGTTGATTTCCCGGTACGAACCGGCCCCACAACCCCTATGTAAATATCACCGCCGGTTCGAGCCGCAATATCGCGATATATACCTGTATTTTTCATTCACGAAACCTCCATACTTCCACATTTATTTTGTATATTACTATGAAGGCTAAATATTCAATATGAGTCTTTTAAAAAGATTTTTCGATAATAAAAAGAGTTGCGATTATTCGCAACTCTTTTTATTAAATCACTTGATCGATGATTCCATATTCCAGCGCTTGCTCGGCAAACAACCAGTGTTTGCGTTCCAAATCCGCTTGGATTTTCTCCCTCGCTGTTCCTGTTAATTTTACCAAAAGTTCAGCCACGCGCTCTTTCACGTTCAGAAGATGCTCTGTCTCCAATTCAATGTCCGACGCCTGACCAAAAGTACGGTCGCGAGTAACCTGTGTCAGCATTACCTCGCCATTGGCGTGCATCTTGCGCTCGCCTTTTTCGCCCGCTGCCAGCAACAATGCCGCCATGCCATGAGCCTTACCCAAGCAAACGGTATGGATCGGGCAGGAAATCGATTGCATAATATCGAAGATCGCCAGCGCCTCTGTTTCATCTCCGCCTGCCGAATTGATCATCAGCGTAATTGGTTTTTCTTGATCTTCCGCCGCAAGATAAAGCAGCGATGAAACCACTTTGGAAGACAGTTCTTCATCCAAAGCCCCAAACAATAAGACCGTTCGTTGCTTTAAAAGCCGCGCGCTCAAATTTTCCACCGAATTATTAGCCATAAATAAAGGTTCGTTCATCGTTTTTCTCCTTTTAATCAATCATAGACAAAACCATCAAAATTTATTCCGCCGAAACAAAACCATCTGCTTCGCCGCGTGTATTTTTAGAAAGATAGAAATTGCCGGTAATCAATGCCCGCAGTTCCTCATCACATATAATGTATTTTTTTCCGCCCACCTCTTCAAACCGAAGATTAAACTCGGCTTCCAGCGTTTGCACCTCATAATTTCCGTTGGTTGCATAAGCATACATCAGTTTTTGGATCAGAATAATACCATTATAATCATCCTCCGCCAATTTATTACTCAGCTCCGCATCTTCCAATGCCGCAGATAAAACCCATGCCGAAACATCTGTAAAAAGTTTCTGAATATTGGGCATCGTCACCTTGACCTTTGCGGAATATTGATCTATTTTTATAATTTCATAGTCAATATCTTCATATAGCGCTTGGTAAACTTTTATATACTTTTCATCATTAAAAATATCATCTAAATAAACATATTCCGAATTATCGGGGAATTCTGTCAACACTTCGCTCATTACAGAGCGATCATAGGTCTTCAGTCCCTCAAATAATCGATCAATTTGCGCCTGACCTTTTTGACATGCCGCAAATGAAAAAAGAATACATATTAAGATAATAACCGCTACTATTCGCTTCATATCATTCTTACCTTGATTTTCCTAACATTATTTATCATTATAACACGCAGGTCTATTCATTTCAATAAGTTTTCACTATTTTAAACCTACAGCATAAAATATATCAGTATCATAAATAAGGAGGATTCTATGGACACTGTAAACAACTGTAATTGTGATGTTCAAAACTACAGCGACGACATTTGTATCAACGCGAGAAAGATCTATGACACCTGCAAAGATAAAGACTGTTTAACCGATATGCGGGTATACTTAAGCGCAAGCGATCAGACATTGATTGATAACGCGGTCAATGTTCGCGCAAGAAAATCCAAACTCATCTGGACCAATGTCAATCTCGAAGAGGTTCCGTTCAACAAAGGGTTTTACGGAGTGGATTTGAACTTCTTCTTCAAGACCGACTTTGAAGTTTATACCGGAAACAGCCGTCCCACCATTATTGAAGGACTTTCTTTTTATAATAAGAAGGTCATTCTGTTTGGAAGCGAAGGTAATACCATCACCTTCTCTTCCGAGAACAATCGATATCCCGGCTGCTACTCGACCAATATGCCGATTGCCGAAGTCGAAATTGTTGACCCCATCGTCTTAAACGCAAGAATCATCAATCCTTCTTGCAACTGTTGCTGCTCCGAATGTGACACGCTGAACCTTCCCGATTATGTTTCCGGAATGTTCTGCGATGGACTGACAGAGATGGCCAATCGTAAGTTGGTCGTATCTCTCGGTTTATTCAGCGTTGTGCGCATCCTTCGAGATGTTCAGGTCCGAATCCCGTCTGCAAAATTCTGTTTACCCGAAAAGGAATGCTCTGCTCCTCAAGAAGAAGAGCCTTGCACCTTCTTTGAAAAACTTTGCTTCCCGACCAACGAATTCTTCCCTCCCGAAAATAATTGCTAAAATAAAAAGCCGTTGGAGTTTTCTCCAACGGCTAAAATTATGTAAACCAAATCAATAACCAAGTGTTCCGTCCAGTGATTCATCATTGTTGATCCAATCGTCGACCAAAAATGTATGAAAATTCTCTTTATCGTCGCGAACGATGACATCTTTAATGCCGGCATTGATGATCAAGCGCTTACACATAGAGCAAGGTGCAGCATTTTCAACATAATCTCCGCTATCCACTTCGTGACCGACAAGATATAGAGTTGCACCAATCATATCGCGGCGCGCCGCAGAAATGATCGCGTTCGCTTCTGCATGAACCGAACGACAAAGCTCATACCGCTCCCCGCGTTTCACACCCATCTCTTGGCGAATACACTTACCGAGATCGCAGCAATTTTTTCTGCCTCGCGGGGCGCCTGCATATCCGGTGGATACAATTTCATCATTTTGGACAATAATGGCGCCAAATCTACGACGCAAGCAGGTTCCGCGCTCGGTTGCAGCGTCTGCCATATCCAGATAATAATTAATCTTATCTCTTCTCATAACATCATTTCCCCTTTAAAAAAGGGACCTTTTTAAGGTCCCTTGCTTTATTTTATGGAGCGGGTAATGGGAGTCGAACCCACCTATCAACCTTGGGAAGGTCGCATTCTACCGATGAATTATACCCGCAAATATTACTTTTAAAAGTATACACTCTTTCTTCAAATTCGTCAAGAGATATATTATAAAAAATTCGGCACCGATCTTCATCGGTGCCGAACCTATTATTTTTTCAAAGAAATTGCAAACTTCGCTTTTGCAGCGATGCCTTCAGCGTTCAGGTTGTAGAGATCCAGCAGCTTCAAAGCAGGACCGCTCTGACCGAAAGTATCTTCCACACCATGGCGAACAACCGGGCAGATCGCGCGTTCCGCAACGAGATCGCAAACAGCGCTTCCAAGACCGCCGATGATCGAATGTTCTTCGGTTGTAACCATCGCACCGCACTTTTCGGCATATTTGACGACCAACTCATTATCCAAAGGCTTAATAGAAGCCATATTGATAACCGCGGCATCGATGCCCTCTTCCTTCAGAAGATCAGCGGCTTCCAAAGCGCGAGCAACCATCAAACCGGTAGCAACAATGGCGACATCTTTTCCGTCACGCAACACTGCGCCTTTACCGATTTCAAATTTATAGTCATCATCAAAGATAGAGTCCACAGCCATTCTGCCAAAGCGCAGATAGACAGGGCCATCATGATCAATCGCCGCCTTGACGCAAAGGCGAGCCTCGATAGGATCTGCAGGGTTCAGAACAACCATACCCGGAATGGTACGCATCAAAGCGATATCTTCGTTGCATTGATGGGTTGCACCGTCTTCACCAACCGAAATACCGGCATGGGTTGCACCAATCTTTACATTCAGATGGGGATAACCGATCGAGTTACGAACCTGCTCATAAGCACGGCCTGCAGCAAACATTGCAAAAGAACTTGCAAAAACGGTTTTTCCTGCAGCGGCAAGGCCGGCAGCAACGCCCATCATATTGCCTTCGGCAATACCACATTCAATAAACCGTTCGGGCAGTGCTTTTTTAACCATACCGGTTTTGGTGGCGGCAGCAAGGTCGGCATCCAAAACATATAAATCATATTCTTCGGCAAATTCAACTAAAGCTTTGCCGTAGCTATCTCTTGTTGCTTCTTTTATAGACATTTTGCAGCCTCCTCCAGCTCTTTCATCGCCACAGCATACAACTCATCATCAGGAGCCTTACCATGCCAATCAACGCAATTTTCCATATAGGATACACCCTTACCCTTGACCGAGTTTGCCACAATCAGCGCCGGCTTACCAACACATTTTTTAGCAGCAGCAAAGGCTTTTTCAATCGAATCAAAATCATGAGCATCCATCTCAAAGGTCTCCAAGCCAAACGCTTTGCCTTTTTCGGCGATGGGTGCGCTGTTCATAACCTCAGCAACAGGGCCATCAATCTGCAAGCCGTTGTAATCAACAATAATGCAGAGATTATCCAGCTTATAGTGAGCAGCAAACATCATTGCTTCCCAAACCTGACCTTCTTCAATCTCGCCATCGCCAAGCACGGTGTATACACGATGATTCTTGCCATCTTTCTTTGCAGCCAATGCCATACCGCAAGCGGCAGAGATTCCTTGCCCCAAGGAGCCGCTGGACATATCCACGCCGGGGATCTTGTTCATATCGGGATGGCCCTGCAAAATACTGCCAATATGACGGAGAGTGGGCAAAATTTCAGGATCGAAAAATCCGCGTCTTGCCAAGACCGAATAAAGCGCCGGGCAAGTATGACCTTTGGAAAGAACAAAACGATCCCGCTCCTCCCACTTGGGATTTTCAGGGTCGATATTCATTTCGACAAAATACAGATATGTTAAAATATCTGCGACAGAAAGCGATCCACCGGGATGGCCGGCTTTTGCGCTATGAACCTGCTCAATAATATCTGCACGCACTTGGTTCGCAGTTTTTTTGAGCTGCAGCTTTACCTCTTCATTCATAATGGAGGGCCTCCTTCTATTTTTCATCTATAATATTTTATAACGAATATGAAATAAAGTCAATGGCGATTGGGGAAAAAACTGTTGAATCATACCACCGATTTTGGTATAATGTTAAAGAATGTTGAAAGGAGGCGTATTTATGCGTCCATTATCCGATATTATCCGCCCAACCTCGATTGAAGAGATGGTTGGTCAACAGCACCTTCTGGGCGAAGGAAAGTTGCTGCGCTCCATTGCAGACGGAAAAGATATTCCTAATATGATCTTTTATGGTCCCAGCGGTGTCGGAAAAACGACGTTGGCTCGGATTATCTCAGAAAAATCCGATCGTAAACTATATAAATTAAACGCAACCACCGCCTCCATAAATGATATCAAAGAAATCATTAATGATATCAACCCGTTTACTGCCCCAAACGGCATTTTACTTTATTTAGATGAAATTCAATATTTCAATAAAAAGCAGCAGCAATCTTTGCTGGAATTTATCGAAAACGGAAGCATTACTTTAATCGCCTCCACAACCGAAAATCCTTATTTTTACGTATACAATGCCATTTTAAGCCGATGCACTGTCTTTGAATTCAAGCCGGTTTCTGCTTCGGAGATGATCCCATTCATCAAACGAGTCATTTCTCATTTGGAAGAAACCCGTGGATTTAAAATCAAATACTCCGAAGAGGCGCTGAAAAAAATCGCCTATGGTTGCGGCGGCGATGTCCGCAAATGTTGCAACTGTATTGAAATTATCTCTTTGGCGCTCAATGCCGATTATCCTGAAATTACCGACGAAATGATTTCGGCCGCATCCCAACGAAGCGGAAACCATTATGATAAAGATGGTGACTATCACTACGACATTCTTTCCGCATTTCAAAAGTCTATTCGCGGCTCCGACCCCGATGCGGCGCTCTTATATTTGGCTCGTTTGCTTGAAGCCGGAAATCTCATCTCCCCCTGCCGACGGCTTTTGGTTATTGCAGCGGAAGATATCGGTTTGGCATACCCCCAGGCATTTTCCATTGTCAAGTCTTGTGTTGATGCGGCGCTATCGTTGGGTTTACCCGAAGCGAGAATCCCTTTGGCGGAAGCAGTTATTCTCTTAGCAACTGCGCCAAAATCCAATTCTGCGATTATGGCAATTGATGCCGCTATGGAGGATGTACGCGCCGGCAAAGGTCAAGTCATTCCTTCCAACCTGCAAGATGCCCATTACGGCGGTGCAGAAAAGCTTGGGCATGGAAAGGGCTATATGTATCCGCACGCCTTCCCCAATCATTATGTGGAGCAAAATTATATGCCCGCCGATCTCAAGGGCAAGACCTATTATGAGTATGGCGACAATAAAATTGAAAGCACCACAGCACAGTATTGGAAAAAAATCAAGGAGAACTCATGAGAAAAAAAGAACGAATCGCTTTAATTATCGAAGCGCTCGAAAAATTATATCCCCAAGCTGAATGTGCTTTAAACTATACGCATCCTTATGAACTGCTGATCGCGACACGCCTTTCGGCGCAATGTACCGACGAGCGTGTCAATAAGGTCACTCCTGCATTATTCAAAAAATATACCACTCTTCAATCCTTTGCGGAAGCCGACTTTGATGAACTGTGCCAAATGGTTCATTCCTGTGGTTTTTTTCGCGGGAAGGCAAAAAGCATCATCGAAATGAGCCAAATGCTGCTCAACGAATTCAATGGAATTGTCCCCGACACGATTGAGGAACTTACCCGCCTTTCCGGAATCGGAAGAAAGACGGCGAACCTTATCTGCGGAGACATCTACGGCAAACCTGCAATCATCGCCGACACACACTGCATTCGGCTCTCCAATCGCTTAGGTCTAGTCGACAGCAAAAATCCGGAAATTGTCGAACGCAAATTAAAAGAGATCATTCCCGCAGAAAACCAGACCAAATTTTGCCATAATTTGGTTCATCACGGTCGAGCGGTGTGCGATGCAAGAAAGCCGCAATGTGACCAATGCACATTAAGCTCTCTTTGCCCGTATTTCGGCAAAACAAAGAATTAAATGCATTGACATTTTAATGTATTAATAATATAATTTTAATGTTTTATTAATCTGCGTTTCACGCAGTCAGGAGGTACAAATGAGAAAGAAAAAAGCAAGCGTTTGGCAAAAAGCATCTTTCTTTATTGTTGCCGTTTTGATTCTCGCAATCAGCGCATATACCGCCTACGGTATCATTTCCGAAGGCAATAGTTATATGCGTTTCGGCATCGATATTAAAGGTGGCGTCAGCGCGACATTCAAACCGGCGGATGACTATAAACCCACCGACGAACAATTGGAATCTGCGAAAGCGGTCATCGAAGTCCGATTAGACAGTAAAAACATCTTAGATCGCACAGTAGCGATCGACAAAGAAAGCGGCAGCATCATTGTCGAATTTCCTTGGCAAGCCAACGAGAAAAACTTCGACCCTGTCGCCGCCATCAACGAATTGGGAGAAACCGCCCAACTCCGCTTCACCACTGTTGAAGAAGCGGGCGACCACGGTGAAGAAGGTGTTTATGAATACAACTCCAACGGTATTCACGAACATTATAAAATCAAAAAAGAATTTATGAACGGCGGCAACGTTTCCAAAGCAGAAGCTGTGTATTATAATGGGCAATATAACGTCGCTCTTGAATTTGATGCCGAAGGAACTAAAATTTTCCCCGACTCCACCGCTGTCAACGATTACATCGGCATTTTGATGGATGAGACATTGATCAGCGTGGCTCAACTCAACGAGGAAATCACCGGCGGCCAAGGTGTTATCACCGGTGATTTTACCGCCGAAGAAACTCGCGACTTGGCTTCTAAAATCAACTCCGGTGCTCTCCCCTTTACCATGGAATCCACCAACTATTCCGCGGTCAGTGCAACCATGGGCACCAATGCATTGAATATTATGATGCTTGCCGGCTTAATTGCTCTTTGCATCATCTTCATTTTTATGTGTGCATACTATCGCCTGCCCGGTTTTGTCGCTTCCATTACCCTTTTGCTTCAGACCGCAGGTCAGCTGTTGATTTTCCATTTGATGGGCCTCACCCTTACCCTTCCCGGTATTGCAGGTATCATTCTCTCCATCGGTATGGGTGTAGACTCCAACATCATTATTTCCGAACGTATTAAAGAAGAGGTAAATGCAGGAAAAACATTGAAGGGCGCCATTTCTGCAGGATATAATCGCGCATTTTCCGCTGTTTTGGACTGCAATGTCACCACCGGTGTCATCGGCATTTTACTGATGATTTTCGGAACCGGCGCAATGCTTTCTTTCGCTTATACGCTCTTGATCGGTATTGTGTTGAATTTTGGCCTTTCTATTATTTCCAGCAAGCTGATGGTTCAATCTCTTTCTTGCTACAAGGCATTTTCCAATCCGAAATTTTATGGTTATAAAAAAGCAAAGGAGGTTGAATAATCATGCGTGACTTTTACGGAAAACGTGTTATCTATTTCATCATCTCCACTGCTTTAATCATTACCGGAATCATTGGTCTTTTCGTCAATGGTGTCAAATTGGACATCACCTTCAGCGGCGGTGCTAAGATCACCTATAGCTACACCGGCGAAGAAATCAATGCAACCGAGGTTGAAGCACTTGTCAAAAAGACACTCAATCGCGAAGCTTCTGTTCAAAATTCCTCCGGCTATCAAAACAACGACACAGCGCTGATCATCAGCCTGGCCGGCACTGAAAGTCTGGAAACCGAAGAACAAGAAAAACTTTTCAACGCTTTAAACAAGGCATACGCAGACCAAAACCTCGAGCAAGGCTCGACAACGAACGTTGAGCCGGCCATCGGCCATCGTTTCTTTGTTCGCGGTTTGATTGCCATTGGTCTGGCAGCAATCTTCATTATCCTCTACGTATCGCTGCGTTTTTCCATTGTATCCGGATTTACTGCAGCGCTCACTGCGCTGGTTGCATTAATCCATGATATTGCCTTAGTCTTCTTTGTTTATGTCCTTTTCGGCATTCCTATTAACGATGGATTCATTGCCGTTGTCCTTACCATCTTAGGTTACTCGGTCAATGACACCTTGGTCCTCTTCGACCGCATCCGCGAAAACAAAAAACTCCTCGGCAATAAACTTACCGTACCTGCGCTTGTAAACAAGAGCATTGGCCAATCTTTGACCAGAACGATCAATACCAGCTTGATGTCTTTGACTGCTATTGCGCTTGTCCTCATCTTTGGTATCATCAATGATTTAACATCCATTGTAAACTTTGCGTTACCGATGATGGTTGGTATTCTTTCCGGTTGTTATTCTTCCTCTTTCCTGGCTCCTTGCCTCTGGGGAATCATCAAAAACAAATAAAACCAAAAACAAAAGCGACGATCAAACGATCGTCGCTTTTATTTTAGATTAAATCATTCTTCAACAATTTGAACATTCACAACATTTACATTGACTGCATCAACTTGCTGATTGGTCATATCTTGAATGGCATTCAAGATTGCATCCTGCACCTTGACCGCAACCTCCTGAACATTGCATCTAAACTTCACAATAATATTGGCGGTAACAATCAAGCCTGCTTCAGAAACCTCGATAGAAATACCCTTACCGGCATATTTCTTTTTCAGAAGATCTTTGATATTTTCACCCAAAGAAGTAGCAAGGCATGCAACACCATCCACTTCGCCGGCGGCAACGCTGGCAATCGTCGACAACACTTCCTCAGAAATTTCAACTGTTCCTAATTCATTAACTAAATCCATGATTATCTCTCCTTTGAAATAATTCTATGATGATATTATAACACAAAGGACAGTATAATTGCAAGTTATTTCTGTTTTACTCCTTTGTCTTTATTTCAACAATTTTAACCGAGGAAGCCCCCCGCCCCGATTCAGAGATGACAATTTCATTAATCTGCGCTGCCTGTTCTTCAGATAATCCTTCTGTAGCTACCACAACATTTACGGTCTCTTCACCGATGTACACCATACATTTTTCAAAGCCTTTTGCCTTGATTAAGCTTTCAATCGTACCTTCGATGTCGGTTGCTTTCGCCATAGTGATCATATCATTATTCGCTTTTTCTTTCACTTCACTTGCAGTCTCTTCGCTTTCTGCTACTGTTTTAAGTAATTGCAAGGCCTCGTCTCTGTTTTGCTGTTTTTCCAATTTACATTCCGCAAAATAGGTCTCGACATCTTTCGCGACCGTCTCAACCAGCTCCGCTTGCCCTAATTTTTTTCCACCATCATCCTCTTTGGCTGCAGAATCGCCATCGACGGCGATCAACTCTCCCTGCCCCAAATCAATATGGTCAAGATATCTCCAATTCAAATAAACCGCAATACAAACCACTAAGGCCAAGGATAAAAATACGATCTGTTTCTTGTTGATTTTCATAATAAAGCTTACCCTCCGTTCAAAAATACAACACAAATTTTATTTGTACCGACTCCCAATACTGTCCCTATGGAATTAATAATATTGTTTTTAATATTTATATTCATCCTGCTCGAACTTATTACTGTTACCCCTGCGATTTCAGGAGCATTTTCTTTGGAAAGAACCGCCGACTGATTTCCGTCTTTATCTGTGATCACAAGAACCCGCCCCTCTTCGCGTACATATTCTTTTTTGCCGCCCGAGGCTAATGTAATTGTGACTTCGCAATCGCCGGCGCCGTCGATTCCCTTAAGCATTTCTTCCAATCTGGCTTCGGTTTCATATACATAATTTTGGTCTGATATCCCTATTGCCGCGGTTTCAATGGTTTGATTTTGATCCACGCGAAGCAGCATCAAAGCAATACCTATGATAATAAGTACCGGCGCGTACCAATATTTTTTATACTTCGATAATAATTCTCCTACTTTTTCATTCATTTTTCACCTCAATATTATCTTTATTTATTTGATATCGACCGGATAAAATATTTTTTGCCGCTTGGGAATCATATCCGCTTAATGCGATATGTGAAATTTCGAAATTATCATTTATTAATTGCACTTCGATTTTCAAAACCTTAGCAGAAATCGCCTGATTTGCAAGAAAATTATTCATCTCATCGATCAGTCCGCTTTCGATTAAATCAACGGTTTCACTCCGTATATTATCGCTATAACTCTTTTCATAAATCAATCGGACTTTTGAAAAATCAAAGTTTCGCACCCCTTCGATCATCGACAGTAAAATAAAGATCGCAAGGATCATTTTCATTAAGCCGTTTACTTTCCCCTCCGGTATCAACTGCTTAATATAAGCCATCAAAACCATCAGTAAGCTGATAATCAGCCCTAAACTTTTAATCGCATCCATTTAACTCACCTGAGTCATGATTCCAAAGAACGAAAATAACCCCATCAGCGTAACAGCTCCGCCCAAAGCAAGCATCAAATAAAACCCGTTTGCAAGAACCGAAGCAATACGCTCTACTGTACTTTCATTCATAAATCCGGATATCCACTTACATATATTCCAAGAAAAACCAAATACCCCAATATTAATTAAGGACGGCAACATAATGGATAAGACAATTAAGACCCCAGCGATTGAAAAGGTGGTTTTAACTCCGGTCGCAATGGCAAATAAGCCGTCTACCCCTTGCGAAAGCGTATTACCGACCATAGGGATCATCCCGCCTACCGCCGCTCTTATATACTTTTTCACAATCGCATCTGCGGCGGATGATGTCGATGTCTGAAGCCGCATTATCAGGCGAAGCACCAAGAGCACAACACCTATAAACCAAATGATAAATTTCTTGAATTGATTGGCAAGCGAAGAAAAATTATATTCATCGCTGACAGCGGAGCATATACCAATGGACAGATACACATCCATTAACGGCATCAACAAGCTTTTTGAAATCAAAGCGCCCGCCTCACCCAAAAAGACCAGTGCTCCGGAAAACACAGCGGCTGTCCCGCCCTCTCCGGCCGCAATCATAACAACGGAAAACGACGGAATGCACGCGGCGGTAAAAATGCCCATATTTTGAATCGCCTCTTGGAGCGATGATGCACAATTATTAAGATTCACTTCGATCATCAGTACCATCGCCATAGAAACGACTAGACCAAAAATCTTTTTGATATTTTGATTGCTCAGATTCTCGCTGCTGCGATTTATAAGTGCCGATAAAAATATCAAGGAAATTCCAAGCATTAATCCTTGCGACGCTTGGCGAAATGAGGCGCAGAATTGATCCCATATAAATGTAAAAAAATGTTCAAAGGATAAATCATTTTTAATCGATTCCGGATTATTTAAATCGGTATTTTCAGAAAGCAAAGAATCCTCCAACGGAATCGAATCGCGAAAATCATCATTATACGGCTCCGCAAAGCTATTTATCGGCCTCAAAAATACCAATAGAAGAAATAAAACGATAAGTATAATCTTTTTCATTCCAGCAATCTTAATACAATACTTAAAAAATCCTCAAATAAGGGAATTGCCAGCACCAATAATGCGCAGCGGCATGCTATTTCAAGTTTATCAGCCCATCCGCCTTGCCCGCAATCCTTGCAAAACCCAACCGCAAACTCCGATATATAGCAAATACTCAAACCTTTTAGAACCACTTTAAAGTACTTGCTTTCTACTCCGATTCGCTCACTCAATTCGTTTGCGAAATTAAATACCGAAGATAATTTGGAACACACAAAAAACAAAATCATTAAGGTTCCGCCGATGGTGACAAACACCGCAAAACGCTCATTAAATGAACGGACAATCAGGTAGAGCAAAAGGCACACCATTATCGCTGTCAATAAACTGTATATCGTCATTGCAATTCAAAAACTGTTTTTATCGTCACAAACAGATTACTCAGTTCGCTCAATAAAACCAAGATCGATACAATGATACCGGCAAGCGTTGTCAGTGTGACATATTCGTCTCGCCCCAATTTTGCCAAAATCATATTCACAACTGCGACAGTAATACCGATTGTCGCTATTTTAAAAATTAATGCCACATCCATATCAGAACAATAATACAGCCAAAAGTAACCCCAACGCGCCTGTTACCAATGGCCGAGCCTTTCCATTCTTATCTTCTGCCTTTTTCAAGTCATCGATCCGATCGGATAATTGGTCAACCACCGCACCGCATCGATTCAATGCATCGTGATATGAATCCGATTTAATCTTTTCAATCGCTTCAATGATGATATCGCGTTCCTCTTTCAGGAGCCATTTATTCGCATCCTCTTCCAAAAAATTGTGTTTTTCAGAAAAATAAGTTTCTATCGATCGACGCTCATGTTTCAACTCTGAATAAAACATATCAAAACAGTCTCTGATATATATCAACCGTTCCAACCGCTTTCTTTGGCTATTCGATGGTACCCATCCCATCATTACGCTACCGCTAACAATCAAGACAACACCAAAAATCTTTATCATCAAATTCATTTACAGTAATAACCTTCCGAATTCTCCCCGGGTTTTTAGCACCTTTCAAGAAAACCACCTTTGAGATCGCGCCCGCTTCTTTTAATCTTTTGATTTGCGGCCGATTGAATAATTCTTCCTCATCTCTTGCGTGCGCTGTCGCCAAAAAAGGTACACCGGCATTCATCGCTTCAAGCATCTTTTCCACTTCCTCATCCGAACCGATTTCATCGCAAACCAAAACCTGAGGAGCCAACGTGCGCAGAGCGATCATCATACCGTATGGTTTGGGATAGCCGTCAAGGACATCGCATAAAACGCCAAGGTCTTTTTGCGGAATCCCACGAAAACTTGCAGCAATTTCACCGCGTTCATCGATCACCGCGCATCGATAACCCTTCTCAGAAAGCACACGGACAAGCTCTGTTAATAACGTTGTCTTGCCTCCGCAAGGTTCCGATACAATTAAAGTGGAGCAAAACTTATCATCGCAAAGAAGTTTCGGCAACAACTTTTCACCGCCGCACCGTATTTCGCGACATATTCTTAAATTAATTGATGATATGTAATTAATTCGAACGCGCCCCGATTCATTCAGTATATAGCTTCCGCAAACTCCGGCGCGATGGCCATTTGGCAAAGGGATATATCCTTGCTCTATTTGCGTCTCGAATTGATACGCCGCCCCTTGGCAGATCAGTTGCATCATCGTTTCCATATCGGATGCATCCACATCAATACCTTTAATATAGTAGTTTTTCTCACCACAACTAATTGTACATCCGCGCCCGTTCCTAAAGCGCAATTCTGTTGCAGCTTTCAGCAATTCTTCGGGCTGCTCAAGAATAACGGGACACCACTTTTGGGGTATATAATCCAATAATTCTTCAATTTTATTTTTATTCTTTTTTATTGCTTTCACCATAAATAGTTGTCCCCTTTCGCTTTAAGTTTATGGACATACGAATTCAAATAGAACAAACATTTAATATTGCCCCTCCTTTTCCGCCATACTAAAGAAAAAGGAGGATAACGAATGAATAACCATACCATCAAAGAAATCTATGCACGGCAAATTTTAGACTCCAGAGGAAACCCAACCATTGAGGCGCAAATATTGCTCAACAGCGGAATAACCGCCTCGGCGGCTGTGCCCAGCGGCGCATCCACCGGTCAATACGAAGCGATTGAACTACGCGACGAAGCAGACATATACTGTGGAAAAAGTGTATTTAAAGCAATTGCAAATATTAAAGAAATCATCAATGAAGAGCTAAAAGATTACGATATTTTCAACCAGTCTTCCATCGACCATAAGCTCATCGACCTGGATGGTACTGAAAATAAGTCTAATCTTGGCGCGAATGCAACACTCGCTGTTTCCCTCGCAGCCGCGCGAACCGCCGCAGTGGCGGCAAAAATGCCCCTTTATCGCTATTTAGGTGGCGCCGCTTCGATGACGATGCCTGTTCCTATGCTTAATGTTTTAAACGGCGGAGCTCATGCAAACAATAATGTTGAAATACAAGAGTTTATGATCGTCCCCATCGGTGCTCCGACCTTTACCAAAGCAATGGAAATGAGCATCACCGTTTACCATGCGCTTGGCCATATTCTCAAAGAATCCGGCTTGGGAACAACTGTCGGCGATGAGGGTGGATTTGCCCCCAACCTCGAAAACGACGAACAGGCTTTAAAATTATTGGTCCGTGCCATCGAACGCACCGGATTGATCCCGGGCAAAGATATCGCCATTGCATTGGATGCTGCCGCCAGCGAATGGAAAGCCACAGATAATTATAAACAGCCGAAATCCAAAAGAACATTTACAACAGTAGAATTAATCCAATATTATAAAGAACTGATCAATAAATATCCGATCATCTCATTGGAAGACCCCTTGGGCGACGATGATTTTGCCGGATTTACTCAAATTCGAAAAGAAACAAATATACAAATCGTCGGGGATGACCTATTTGTGACAAACAGTGCGCGATTGAAAAAAGGAATATCCCAAAAAAGTGGCAATGCTATATTAATAAAACCCAATCAAATCGGGACGCTCAGCGAAACACTGGAAACCATCCGCATAGCCAAAAATCACGGTTATAAAACCATTATTTCACACCGCAGCGGAGAAACTGCCGACCCATTTATCGCCGATCTTTCGGTCGCGGTCAATGCCGGTCAAATCAAAACCGGTGCGCCTGCTCGAAGCGAACGCGTCTGCAAATATAACCGCCTGATGGGAATAGAGGAAGTATTGGGAATTCATAGTTATTATCCCGGTTCTGCTGCATTTCTATAAAAAAATAAGAGCTTGGAATTCATCCAAGCTCTTATTTTTTTAACTATTCAATACCGCCATTGCTTGTTGCAACTGTGTATCTTCATCATATGTCAATTCGTAAAAACGATCTTCTTGCTCCGCGGTTAATTTTACCTCAATGTGCGGTGCCACACCCTCACCATCATAATTTTTTCCGCTCGGCGGATAATAGAGGTTGGTGGAAAGGTATAATGCGCTTTCATCTCCCAAGGGGATAATCTCCTGCGCCATCCCTTTACCATAGGTCAGCGACCCAATCAAGGTGCCATACTCATAATCCCGTATGGCCGCCGCAAAAAGTTCGCCGCCACTATAGGTGCTGCCGTTAATCAATACTGCAATTTCACCGCTCAGGCAGTTCTTATCCGAAGAATACTCTTTTTCATTATTTACCTTATCCGTTGTAGTGCATAGAATTCCCTCGGGCAAAATATAGTCCAGAATCTCAGTAACCGAGGTCAAAGATCCGCCGGTATTATTGCGTACATCGAATATAAATTTATCGACCTTTTGTTTTTTCAGTTTCTCAACTGCTTTTTTAAAGTCGGCAGTCGTATTAACATCAAATTCGCTGATCGATACATAACCCGTATTGTTTGTCAACACCCGAGAGGTTACGGTCTTTTCATTATAAACCTGAACTTCGACCGTGGCTTTAAATTCCTTCTCACCGCGCAGTAAACCAAGTTTTATCTCAGTCCCGATCGCCGCCTGCAAATGAGTTGTCGCCTCGGAATAACTCAATGTGTTCACGTCTATATCATTAATACGAGCAATGACATCGCCGGCTTTCAGCTCCGCCTTTTCCGCCGGAGAGCCGGATCGAACACGTGTAATTTTCAGCAAACCCGTGGAAGCAATGTATTTAACATTGATGCCAATGCCGGAAGATTTCCCCTCCAAGGCGTTTTTATATTCGAGGTAACTTGCTTTATCCATATAGACGCCATAACGGTCTATACCCTCAACAAATCCGCTCAGGAGCGCATCCATTGCTTTATCTTCATCATATTCTCCGACATAGCGGTTATGAATCACTTGATATACTTGAGATAGTTTCTCGAACATCTCACTTTTTCCTGTTGTTCGTTCTACCATATGCGCCATATACATATATGTGGCAATACATGCCACCAGAACTGCCGCAATAATAAAGAACAACATTGTTCCGAGTTCTATTTTTTTCCTCATATACACACCGCCTTATCAGACAAATTTGAATTTGATGTTAAAATAAGATAATGGATTTGTATATTCCCCATTCTTTATAACTTCAAAATGAAGATGCGGACCGGTGGAATATCCCGAAGAACCGACATACATAATCACATCACCTCTGGAAACCCGTTGACCCACACGCACATTCAGGCGGCTGGCATGGCCATATAAAGTACTGCAACCGCCACCATGATCGATGACCACATAGTTTCCATAACCGCTATTATAACCGGCTTTCAACACCTTTCCGCTATTGGCTGCAAGAACCGGCTTACCATTGATGCCGCTTCCCGAAATATCGACGCCTGTATGCAGCTTATATACGCCGGTCACCGGGTGTGTACGCATTCCAAATTTGCTGGTGATCATATGATATCCGCTCACCGGCCACAAAAATTCTCCACCGACAAATTCTGCATCGCCCTTTTCAGACAGTTCCTTGCGGATTTCCGCCTGCAACTGTTCTTCCGCGCGCTCGGCCGCTTGAATTGCCTTGATATTTTCTTGCGATTGTTGGTTAAATTTTTCAATCAAAGAATCGCTTTGCGATTGCTTATTTTCAAGAGTTGCAACATTCTTTTCCAAATCATTCAACGCTTGCTCTTGTTTTTCTTTCTTTTCTTCAATCGACTTTGTTTCCCGCTCGATCGTCTCGTGCGTTTCTTTCAATGTATCGATTGCTTTTTTATCATACTCCGCCATTTGCCTTGCAAGCTCAACGCGAGAAACAAACTCATGAATCGAAGCAGATTTCAAGATGATGCTTAAATAGGACGAATCGCCCAATTCATACATAGCTCTGATTCGGTCTTTCGCCAGCTCGGTATTTTTATCCAAATTTTCTTCGGCCACAGATAGCTTTTCTTGCGATTGAGCCAATTCGGAATTCAAACCATCAACAACATCGCCGAGAATGCCCGCCTCTTTATTCAAATCATTAATTTGCTCATCAATGATTTCTTTTTCTTCCAAAGCGGCATTCTTTTTATTTTTTATTGACTGGAGCTCTTTTTCAAGACGCTCACGCTTAGCGATAATATCATCCAATTCTTCCTGCATCTCAGAAACAGATGCAGCGTATGCTGTGAACGAAGTTACAATCGTTGCAACCATACCTATAACTAATAATATTACCATTACTAGTGCAATAATGGAACTCCATCGTTTCATATAATCACCTTAAACCTTTAAATACTTATTGATGGAAAACGCACTGGCAACAAAGCCAACAAACAAACCAATACCGCAAAAGATAGCCACAATAGCGATAGCCATAGAACTAAAGGGTACAGTGGTAATAAAGCTAAGTCCGCTCACTAACGGCTGGAGTAAATAAACATATACCACCCACTGCATTGCGAAGGATACCCCCGCTGCCAGAACGCCAATGATTACCCCTTCAAGAATAAACGGTGTCCGAATAAATGCATTGGTTGCACCCACATATTTCATAATATTAATCTCGTGTCTACGGCTATACATTGCCAACTTAATCGTGTTCGATACAATGAACCAAGACACAATCGCCAAAATCAGCATAATCCAAAAGCTAAGAACATCCAAAACCTTTTTCAAGGACAACAACATATCTACAACGTCCTGAGAATCGGATATGTTCGCAATACCTTCGATCGCATGAATCTTGGCAGAGATTGCGCCAAATTCATCCAGATGGTTCTTATCCACACGAATTCTGAATTCATCTCTAAGCGGGTTCTCATCCCCATAAAACCAGGAAAGATATGCTCCTTCCTCTCCAAATTGGTTTCTATACTCCTCCAATGCCTCATCGTTTGTGACAAAACGAACATCGGTAATATACTCACTCACCGACTCCACTTCTTCTTGAAGGTTCGCAAGCTCATCTTCATCGGTTTCTTCATCTATATATGCGACAATTTCGTTCTCATCACCAAGCTTTTCAACAAAAGCGGTAATGTTCGCAGAGCAAAGATATGCCGAGCCGATAATGAGCATACACGCAATCAAAACAAAGATAGAGGCAAAGGTCATTAAATAGTTCTTTTTAATGCTATTAAATGCAGATTGCAAAAAATACATGGTTCACCTCTTATTTCTGATCGGCATAATAGCCGCCGATTTGATCGCTTGTAACTCTTCCCTTTTCAATATGGATCACGCGCTTATTAAATTCGTTGACCAAAGTGTTATCATGAGTCACAACAATAACAGTTGTCCCGTTTTGATTGATTTGATTCAATAACTCCATAATCTCGCGTGCCATTTCCGGATCAACGTTTCCGGTCGGCTCGTCCGCAATGATCAGGCGCGGGTTATTCACCAAAGCACGCGCCAAAGCGACTCTCTGCTGCTCACCGCCGGAAAGCTCGGGCGGATAATTTTTTGCTTTATGCCCCAACCCAACAATTCCCAAAACATAGGGAACTCTGCGCCGTATTGTTCTCGGCGAACAGCCTACAGCACGCATAGCAAAAGCAACGTTCTCAAAAACCGTCATTGTATCGATCAGTCTGAAATCCTGAAATACAACGCCCATACTTCTGCGCAGCATCGGCACCTTGGAATTTCTCATTTTCTTGATATCGAAATCTCCCACAACGACCTTGCCGCCGGTGGGAACCACTTCGTGCATCAACAACTTGATAACCGTACTTTTACCCGCACCGCTGGCACCGATGATAAAGACAAATTCACCATCACTTATTTCAAAAGAAACACCGTTCAGCGCATTGGTGCCGTTAGGATAACTTTTATATACATCATCAAATAAAATCATGTGAACTCCTAATTAGAATTTAGTAGGATTCGCGGTAAGATATTTCTTAACCATCAATGCAACCTTAAATACAATCGCATGGTCAAATCTTCTCAAATCCAAGCCTGTAAGCTTACGAATCTTTTCCAATCTATACACCAATGTGTTACGATGAACAAAGAGTTTTCTCGAAGTTTCAGAGACATTAAGATTGTTTTCAAAGAACTTTTGAATTGTAAACAAAGTCTCATAATCCAGCGATTCAATCGAACCCTTCTTAAAGACTTCAGATAAGAACATATCACACAATGTTGTGGGCAGTTGATAGATCAATCTTCCAATGCCGAGATTATCATAAGTCATAATGAATTTTTCGGTATCAAATACCTTGCCAACTTCCAATGCAATTTGAGCTTCGTTAAAGGATCTCGGCAAATCTTTAATATTATCAACGATGGTGCCAATACCAACATAAGATTTGATATAGAGCTCGCTGCTGACAATATCAATGATACTCTTAGCCAGTTTTTCAAGATCCTTGTTATCATTAAAATTCTTAACCTCTTTTACCAGCACCAAGTCGGTTTCATTGACATTGATAATGAAATCCTTTTGACGATCCGGGAAAAGACCATGCAAGATATCATACGCAGAAACGTCGCTCTTATCCGACAAACGAAGCAATATGACAACGCGATATGCTTCCACCTCAAAACGCAGTTCTTTGGCTTTAATATAAATGTCGCCGGGCAGAATATTATCCAAAATGACATTTTTGACAAAATTATTCTTATCAAACTTCTCATCATAATATTGTTTGATATTCGTAAGTGTAATAGTAATCAAATTAATATATTTTTCCGCTTGTTCGTCGGTCCCCTCGACAAAAGCAACGTATTCCAAGCCCGAACGAGAATTCAGCGGTTTATAAGTATAGCCGTCTTCAACAATGCTGTCCATTGTCGCAGAGATCGAAGAGATGACATTTTCATGCACTTCTCCAATTTTAATCAAGTCGCTGCAAGAAATAACGGTACCGTTTTCGTCAATGACACCCACAGTCCGATCAATGCTATCCTTTAATTGATAAACCACACTTTGGAAAAAACGATTAGACATTTATTATAATCCTCCTATACATTTTGACTATAATGCTATCTATTATTTTACACCATAAGAGTATCTTTTTCAACAGTTTTTTGTAATTTACTTTGTTAATTTTGCACAAGCGTGTTAATAAAAAGGCAAAATATCCCTGATTTATTGTTGAAAGAACACATCACATTCCTTTTTCTAATCGCAAATCATTTCGTCACATTCCATAAAAAAACACCCTTCGCAAAAGCGAAGGGTGTTTGTATACAAAATTAGTTGACCAAAGTACGCTCGGTCTCAGCGTCAAAGAGATGGCAATAAGAAAGATCCAAAACAGCATCGATAACATCGTCTGCCTTAGCAGTGGATTTGGGAGATACACGAGCAGTGAATCTACTACCCTCTATTTCCAGATACAAGTAAGTCTCAGAGCCCATCAACTCAGCGACTTCAACGCTGCAGCGAATCTTATATTCAGGCATCTTTGCCAAGAACTCTTCTTCATCATGAACGTGCTCAGGACGAATACCAAGAATCACGGTCTGACCTACTTTTTCCTTGACTTCATCGTTAATCTTTGTTGCGGGCAACTTCAAGCTATTGCCGGCGAATTCAACATAATACTCGCCGCTCTTCTCGACCAACTGAACCTTAACAAAGTTCATTTGAGGAGATCCGATAAAGCCTGCAACGAAGACGTTGCAAGGATACAGATACAGATTCTGAGGAGTATCAACCTGCTGAATCAAACCATCTTTCATAACAACGATACGAGTAGCCATGGTCATAGCCTCGGTCTGATCGTGGGTAACATAGATAAAGGTGGTCTTCAGATTGTGGTGGATCTTAGAAAGCTCGGTTCTCATCTGAGCACGCAGCTTAGCATCCAAGTTGGAAAGAGGCTCGTCGAGCAAGAAAACCTTGGGTTCGCGAACAATCGCACGACCAAGAGCAACACGCTGACGCTGACCACCGGACAAAGCCTTGGGCTTTCTATCCAGCAAATGGCTGATATCCAAAATCTTAGCAGCTTCTTCTACTCTTCTCTTGATTTCTTCCTTCGGAGTCTTTCTGAGCTTCAGACCGAATGCCATATTGTCAAAGCAGGTCATATGAGGATACAACGCATAGTTTTGGAAAACCATCGCAATATCTCTATCCTTAGGAGCAACATCATTAACCAGTTTGTCTCCAATGAACAGTTCACCTTCGGTGATTTCTTCCAAGCCGGCAACCATTCTCAATGTGGTAGACTTACCGCAACCGGAAGGACCAACCAATACCAAGAATTCTTTATCTTCGATTTCGAGGTTGAAATCCGATACCGCTACAACGCCACCGGGATATCTTTTGTAAATACCTTTTAACGACAAACTTGCCATATTTGTTTAACCTCCTAAATATATCATTTGTCTTATAATACTTTACCACAATATCTTTAAAAATGGAATACTTTTTTTAAACAAATTTAATGTCTATATTTTGTAAATAATGCACAAACTTTCCGTTCGTTCAATAAAATCAAGGCTATTTTTAGCAGAAATCACAACGATTATTAGCACTCTTTTTCCAAAGCCGCGATTTCATCATCGGTGAGATAGCGATACTCCCCTTCCGCAAGGTTCGCATCCAAAGATAATCCATGGATTGAATTGCGATGCAATTTCAACACCTCGTTATCGATAGCAAAAAACATTTTTTTGATTTGATGGAATTTTCCCTCGGAGATCCGAATCAAACCATAGCGATCATCTTGCGGGATATAGTACGCCGGTTTGCATTGGGTCCCATCCTTGAACCGAATCCCATTTTCAAATTGCAGGATATTTTCATCCGTCACTTGATGCGCGGATAACACCGAGTATTCTTTATATACATCTTTTTTGGGAGAAAGCAGGCGATGCGCCAACGGGCCGTTATTCATCAGCAGAACAAAACCTGTCGTGTCCTTATCCAACCGACCGCAAACAAACAGATCTTTCTTCAGGTCCTCTTTATCCAAAAGATCAAAAACGGTTTTACTCTTTGAATCTCTGTTTGCACAAACGACCCCTGCAGGCTTATTCAACATAATATAGAAATAGCGTTGGTATTCTAGAGGTTCTCCATCCAAGCAAACCTCAGCTGCCTCGTTCAACTGCAGGCTGCCGCTTTTGGCTTTTATGCCGTCGACAAACACTCTGCCGGACGAAACCATTTTCTTCGCTTCTGTACGCGCTATATTCAAAGTGTCACACAAAAATTTGTCTAATCTCATTTTTTCTTTTCATTATTCTTTTACAAACCCATGCACAAACCCGTCATAGGAAGATGAAGAAATGTCTCCGCCAATGATCTTGCTGTTGTAAACAAACAAATTGGCATATACATCCTCTTTTGCATCGGGATAGTTTGTAACAAGATATGTGTATTTTTTTACTCGATATCCTTTAAATTTCGACAGATCAAATCCGCTTATTTTCTGAAAATCATTATAGGAGTTATACGCATCATCAAACTCCGACGGAATAATCACTTCTTCGATCAACAAAGGTTGTTTTTCTGCTTCATAACCGTATGTTTTTAAAAAATCAGTTTGTTGCTCGATCGTTTTCGCCGTTGTATCAACCGTACTTTTCAAGACATCGACCGAATCTTTCGGCGTCAACGCGGCAACCGCCCCCAATGCGAGGCAAACTGCGGCACAAAAGCCCCACATAATATTCCGATTAATTTTAACAGACCATATAAACATATAATCATCTCGCCTCCGAAAGAATTATATTAATTTATATGGTCTGTATGTATCAATTATTCAGCTTTCTCTGCAACAACCTTCTGTGTAATATTCGCAGGCGCCTCTCTATACTCCAAAAATTCGAAGTTAAATGTCGCGCGGGCGTGAGTCATGCTGCGCAGATCCATTGCATAAGAATTCATTTCGCTCATCGGAACAATCGCGGTGACAATCTTATATCCTCTGGTTTCGGACGCATCCATAGAAAGGATCTGGCCTCGACGCTTATTAATATCGCCGATAATATCGCCCATCAACGCATCGGAAACATGGACAGAAAGAGTGCCAACCGGCTCGAGCAAGACAGGATTCGCTGCCTTCATACCTTCCTTAAAAGCGATCGACGCCGCGGTCTTAAATGCCATTTCGGAAGAATCAACGGGATGATAAGAACCATCCAGCAAAGTAGCCTTCAGCCCTGTCACAGGATAACCGGCCAAAACACCTTTTGCGATGGATTCACGCAATCCCTTTTCCACCGCAGGGAAATAGTTTTTGGGGACAGCGCCACCAAAAACAGTCTCTGCAAATTCAAATTCACCCTCAAACAAAGGTTCGAATTCAATCCATACATGACCATACTGGCCGTGTCCGCCCGATTGTTTCTTATGTTTCCCCTCGACCTTCACCTTCTTACGAATCGTTTCGCGATAAGGAACTTTAACTTCATCCAGATCGACATTAACACCAAACTTAGACGAAAGCTTGGATACAACGACATCCAATTGAAGATCACCAAAGCCGGAAAGAACCATCTGCTTTGTTTCAGGGTCTACCTTCAAACGCAAGGTGGGGTCTTCTTCGATCATACGGTTAATTCCTTGAGCAATCTTTTCTTCATCGCCCTTTGCTTTGGAAACAACCGCTTTACTATAGTTCGACTTCGGAAATTCGATCGGCGCAAAAACAACAGCAAAATCCTTATCGCAAAGAGCCTGCGAAGTCCCGGTAACGGCAAGTTTTGTGAACACGCCGATATCGCCGGCCTGCAACTCATTAACCTCTTTTTGCTTCTTGCCAAAAGGAACATAAACATGAGCGATTTTTTCTTGCTCTTCCCGAGTGGTATTGAGATAAGAACTATCTTTCTTCACCGTGCCGGAATAAACCTTAAAGAACGACATTTTTCCAACAAACGGATCCGCAACGGTTTTGAAGACGCGCAACACAGTCGGTCCCGCAGGATCGCAGGGAATCTCGACAAGTTCTCCGCCCTTGGTCGCTTCGATCGAACCGGAATCCAACGGAGTCGGGAAATAATGAATAATAGCATCCAAAAGCTGATAAATACCACGCACTTCTGTGGGAACACCGCAGAAGACCGGATACAACAAATTCCCTGCAACCGCGTTCTTCATGCCGACCGCCAATTCTTCGGCGGTGAATTCATCGCCATTAAAGAACTTATCCATCAAAGCATCATCGGTTTCGGCGATCGCTTCCAGCGCCTCATTATAATAGTTATTAACCTTATCCTGCATATTTCCGGGAACAGGAACAACACCCTCGCCAAAACGATAACCTTCATTGGTGATGACATTAACTGTCCCAACCAACTTGTTGTTTTCAACGATTGGCAATGTGATGGGCAAAATATGATGGCTGCCAAACTTTGCATGCAACTGTTCGACAATGCTGTAGAAATCGGAATTTTCATCATCCAAGCCGGTGATGAAAAATGCACGCGGCATCTTGCGATTTTCGGTCTTTTGCCAAGCTTTTTCGGTACCGACCGATACAGTGGTCTTGGAAGAAAGAACGATCAACGCAATATCTGCCACTTCCAGACCCGAAATTTGATCCCCTTCATAGTCATAATTTCCGGGGACATCAATCAAATTGATTTTAACATCTTTATAGTCAAAGGATGCCATAGACAAAGAAATTGAAAACTTTCTTTTAATTTCTTCGGCATCAAAATCCAGGACTGCATTTCCCTGCTCGATCTTACCCAATCTTTCCGTCGCTTTGGAAAAATAAAGCATCGATTCGGCCAAAGTGGTCTTTCCGTTTCCTTTGTGTCCAATCAAACAAATGTTACGGATGGATTTTGCAGGTGTACTCATGATAAGATCTCCCTTCATGGCTTTAAAAACCAAAAAATATTATGAAATCATTATACAATATGAACAAAGAAATTGCAAGCCTTTAATTAATTATTTGCAAAAAGTACAAACAAGCCACACAGGAAGGAACCAAATCGCTTGAAAAGCAAGAATTTGCAAAGCGGTATTGGCCGAATAGCCGGCCAAAGCAATGAAAAACATCAGTGCAATGGCGATCAACGGATAAACCACTCGAATCACTGTATTGATCTTCAAAGCAGAAAGCAATTTACTTGCCCCAAAAAGGCAAGCAGCCAGCCCCTTCGGGCCGGAAATAGATGCCAACAAATCGGATGATTTTTCTTGACTTTCCAATAATTTTTTACACTCCGCTCCGGTCTTGGGGGAAATTAAATGAAACAAATTTAACTGGAGCGACGGATAAAGACGCTTTAACATATCTAAGTTAAACAAGAAATTGCCCGAGACAATTCCGACACTGACACATTCTTTTTCAATCAATTCAATTGCATCCGCTGTCCGTTTGCTTCGCTCATAGCTTGTGATAAATACACCTTCTGCAGATTTATGATATGCAACATAAACAGGAAAATGCGATTCTTTCAGTTTGAGATTAAAGAACTCCGGCGGGAACTCAATATTAAACTGCTCCATCAATTCTTTGTTTCCTATCAAGAACAATTTGCTATGAATCAAGCATGAATATCCCAAGCCCTCATGATAATAGATATCATCCACCCTCGGCAATGAAATCGAGTTTTGGTCAATCATCTTTAAAAACAACGGTTTCAAGGGCGTTCCGACGCTATTAAACAACGCCGCAATATTTGTAATCAGATCGTCGATCCGAAGATTTCCAATCGCCTTGACCCCTTGAAGAAGCACAGCGTCATTTTCCAAAAAGTCTTCCTCAGAGATGATCATCAAATCAGAATCTTCCAATGCTTTTGCTGATGCGGCAGAGGTAAGCACACCGCCTTTTTTTCGTATTTTTTTGCCATTTTTAAAAATCGAAAGCGCAAAGTAGTATCTGGAAAAAAACGGAACCGAAAGCGCCAAAGCCGCAGCAGGAAAAAGCAACGCTTCGCCCAATGTGCCTAATTGCGATACCGCAATGGTACCGCCAATAATCAAAATGATGCTCACAAAGAAATAGCGAGAAAAACTTTCGTCATAATTAAAATCCGAATAACTATGCTCAATATAGCGCGACAACAGTTTGGTTTTATGCGCAAACATCGCGCCTCCCCCTTCGCCCGTTTCAAGGATCAAGTCATTAATTGCTTCGCAGGAAGAAGGAGTGCTGACAGTAAGTTTATAATCTCGCATAGAAGCAAGTTTGAAATTGTTTTTGATGTTGGATGCGATCTTTTTCTTTGCTCGTACATTAAAATATAAACCAATGGCGAGCATCGGCTCAAGCACCATCGAATACGGGATAAGTTCCGGCTTAATCAGTTCGACAACGCGCACTAAAACCAACGAAACAGTCAAGAGCGCCAATAAAGTATCGGAGTCTGCCCGACCGCGCAACAACCGTTTCAAGCCGGAAACAAAGATACTAAGGGACAAAAGCAAACACAAAATGTCAACTGCCAAAAGTGACAGATTATAGAATATACCGCTCGCATCTCCGCCGAATAAAACAGGATAAAATTGCGCCGCAAATAAATACAGCGATGCAAGTGAAATGCAAAAAAACGCCAGCGTCTTTACCGCCATTTTACCCACAATATTCTTTAGGTCTTTATAAATCTCATCGCGTTCGTCTTCGTTTTCAAAATCATCAATGTCCTGCGGTTGCTCGTCATTCGATTGAAGATTACCGACATACTCTTCTTCCTCATCAGTTTCATCTTCCTCGCCATCCAAAAAACGGCGAAGTGCTGATTTATTTGATGAAGACTCAACATTACTTTTATCGTTTTTAATTTGATCAAACAACGACTCGTCCACCACCGAAGAAAATTCCTCCTCCGAGGACCGAAGTTGCTCGTGATCATCAATCGCTTTTTTGGTTTCTTCAACAAGCTGAGACTCGCGCTGAATCGCATCAATCTGCGCCATAATCTCATCTAAAATACCATTTTGATTCCTTGAATCCATCAATACACACCCTTAATTTCGTTGTTTGGATATTTCCTGCATAATAACCGAAGCAGCGACCGAAGCATTCAGGCAAGACACTTTGCCTTTCATCGGAATACGAACAAAGAAATCACACTTTTCACGCAAAAGTCTGGAAATGCCCGTGTCCTCGCTACCAACGATCAATGCAACACCGCCGGAATAATCCTGCTCATAATAAACATTTTCGCCGGCCATATCGCAGCCATAAATCCATACATTTTTTTCTTTCAGTTGCTCAATTGTTTGCGCAAGGTTGGATACTCTGGCGACAGGAATATGATGAATTGCACCACCACTCGCCTTCGCAACCGAAGGAGTCAGTCCGACAGCGCGACGCTTTGATATAATCACCCCGTGTGCGCCAAAGGCATCTGCCGAACGCAAAATAGCGCCTAAATTATGGGGATCCGCCAATTCATCCGCAACGATGATAAACGGAGGCTCGCCACGCTCTTCTGCGACGTTTAAGATTTCCTCTAAACTTACGTATTCTTTTTGAGCCGCATATGCAAGAACACCTTGGTGATTCACATTCGGCGCTTTTCTATTCATTGCCGCTGTATCAATATGAACGATCGGTACGCCCTTCTCTTTGCATAATGCAACTATTTTCTTATAGTTTGAATTTTTGACATCACCCGATAAATAAACTCGCTCTACGGTAGCTTCCGATAAAAGCAGTTCTGTGACATTGTTTTTTCCAAACACAAATTCTTGCTGAGTTCTTTCTTCAAAGCCCATAATATCCACCTCAAATAATAATCTAACCTTAATTATACTACATAAAAAACAAAAATACCATCGAAAGAGCAAATTTTCGATGGTATTTTTAAAATTTAATAAATTAAATCAATTAAAATCGTTGCCAATGCAGGAAAAGCCGCAAATAAAAGCGCTACCATTACATTGAATTCAGCAAACAAACAAATTAAAAATGCTAAAATCAGAGCCACCGCTAGGCTTATCAACTCTTTTTTATCCCATGCCGCTTTGACGGCTCTACGCAAATACAATAAAGCCGCATAAATAACAAACGAAAAGCCCCAAGCCGCAACCGAACCGCTCGCTAAAATCAAAGCAGAGATAAAAATCATCACCCCAAAGAGACCGCCAATAACCAAGCTGAGCTTTGATTGATTACAATTTTTCACCGAACCCACAATATGATGGCAAAGAAAAAGTAAAAGCGGACATATCATCAAAACAGGAAAGGCCACCATCGGATCCATATTCTTTAAAAAGCAAACGAACAAACCCGCAGCCAGACCAAACAGTAAAATGTATAGAAAATTCAAGCTGCGTTCGATTCCGCAAATCATACATTTGATTTCATAAATCGTATGAATAGGATGACTATCCCGATCAAAGATAATTTTTGCGTTTCTCTTTTGAATTTGAGAAGCATTCGAAAAAACAGCAACTTCACTTTTGGAAGGAAACGAATATAAGTTCTCCGGCAAAGTATTTTCTTCAACCATTTGGATATCGCAACAACCGGAGATATAATTAGAAATCTCGTTTGAATATTCTTTTACCAAAAGCACCTTTGTTCCGCTTTTCTTCAAACGAGTAAGTTCATCTAATCGGGTTTCGTCTAATTGAACCTTTTTCAAAACCAGGCACCGTAGCGTTAGTTGGCCATAAAACTCGCCAATTTCAGCCTCTTTTGGTGTAAAGTATACTTCCTTTGCACCTATAATGCCAACCATATATCCATGCATCTCATACTCAGTGATATATCCCAGCAAAGAATCATCCATTTCTTTGATATATGGCAATAGTTCTTTCCAGTATCCTGCTGCTATTGCAAACGTATCCCCTTCGTTTTGCTTAAATATCATTTCGGCGTTGCCAAAGCATTTTTCAGATGCATCGATAAATATACGGTTCGTCGCTTCTGTGCCGTTGATGTTCAACACTTCATCATAAGACGCCGTATTATCGAGCAGATCGGAAGGCAGAACATATAGTTCTTTCTCTTTATTCATTCCATCAAACGCTTGAATGTTCCTTACCAGATTGTTCTTTTCAAAGAGCCGTTCGGCGGAATTATAATACGTCCATTCGGTAATAAAAGAAGAGGGTTCAATCACAAACAACGATAGAAACGAAGAAAACACAAGCAATGCTTCCAGCCATTTTCCGCTCAAAGCACCGGAAAACACCAGCAACAACACAGATAACGCAAAGTAAATAATTGTGGTAATCTTTCCAATATTATTCTTTTGGTTATAGATTGCTGATTTTTGCGTCGTTTTCTTTCGATAGCCGATTTTTTCAACAAAACAATCTTCACCGACCGCAACCACAATCGCTTCACCAAAGCCTTCGGTAATATAGGTCCCTTTCCACACCATGTTGCCTTGCTGTTCGGGATATAAATTCCCCTCCTCTAAACCGTTCGCTGATTTAAGAGACGAAATGGTTCTGCCAAAAATTTCTTCTTCATTAGCATAGAGATTATCAGCCATAATGACGCGTGAATCAGCCGGAATAACATCCCCTTTTGCAAGAATCAGACGGTCGCCGCATTGCAATTGTGCAACATCTATTTCAACGGCTTCCCCATTTCTGATAATTTTCACTTTACTATCATCAGCTAATATTCTTTTATCGTATCGTTTTCTTTTATAATATAAAACAACACATTGAGCGATAGAAAACAAGAACGACGCCAATAAAAGAAGGATTCCAATGAAAAACAGCCGCCAATCTTTATTTAATATTGAAAAAACCGCATTAATAAAATGACATATCAATAAAATAATAAAGACAAAAGAAAAACGTGCCTTACAAATATCAAAAATATTCACAAGGTGACGCAGAAAAACGTCGGTCTTTCTTCCCCGCTCTTCATCCATTATTTCTCCATCATTGGACAGATTATTAAAATAGGAAACAAGCTGTTCCTCATTCATCTGATAATATTGCATATTTACCCCTATTTTTGTTTTTTTACAAATTTATTATATAATAGATATAATAAATTGTAAATAAAAAAACATTAATTCTCCATACTAATATAAGAAAACAACAGAAAGGAATAAAAAAATGAAATCGACAAAATCAGTAATCATCTCCATGATGGCCGGAGCCGCATTAGGCGCAACTGCAAGTATGCTTGTGTCAAAAACAAAACCCAAAAAAGCAATCACAAAAACTGCCGGAAACGCAATCAAGGCAGTCGGAAACTTTGTGGAGCACATGAATTTCTAAAACAAAAAAGAGGCAACATACGTTGCCTCTTTTTTATTCATTAGCCTACGATACCGCTTCGTGCAATGGATTCTGTAAACTTTCTCTGGAAGATAATAAATGTAATCAACAACGGAGAAATATACAAAACAATACCTGCACGCAAAATGGGATACAGCGAGATCTTATCGTCGCTTGCGTATTCACCACCGAAGCCGGTCATATTTGCAAACATATTGCCCAATACATCCGGCAATGTATCGATATTGGGAATAAACATCGGAACGGTATAGTAATCGTTCCAATACCAAACGATACAGAACAAGAATACGGTAACAAAAGCAGAAGTTGCGTTCGGCACAAGAATACGCAAGAAGGTTTTCATTGCACCGCAACCATCGATGTATGCCGCCTCTTCCAATTCTTTCGGGAATCCTTGGAAGAACTGACGATATACAAAGACAAACAAGCCACTCTTTAAGCCAGCGGCAAAAAGCGCCGGCAGGATAAATGCCCATAACGAGTCTGTAAGATCCAAATAAGGTTCACTCAACCAACCAAACGAATTCATCGCCGTTGCAATATACAAGGGGTCAAAATAACGGAAGCTGGTATACAAAGGAATCATAATTGTGGAAGGCGGAATGATGATGGTCAGCAGAACCAGAAAGAACAAAAGATTCTTACCGCGGAACTTAAACCGAGCAAAACCATAACCCGCCAAAGCACACATACACACTTGCAAAAGAGTGGGCCAGATGGAAACATTGAATGTGTTCACAAGGGTGGTATCAAAGTCCAAAACCTTCCACGCTTCTGAAAAGTTATCCAAAGTGAAATGCTTTGGAATGTAGATGATCGTCTTGTCATACATATCATCCGGCGTACGAATTGCTTGAGAAACGCTGAAGATCAGAGGATACAAAATGATGTAACATAAACCAATAAGAATGAGTGCAACTGAAACACCGACAACGAATTTGCCGATCATATAACCCCACATTCTCTTATCAGCATTCTTTTTGTTTTCGCCAAACTGATGTTTAAAGAGCTTAATGATATTCATAATTTGTTCCTCCTTTCTTAATCATTTTTTCCGCCAAGTAATCTAAAGACAACGAATACAACACCGATCAAAGCAAGGACAACCAAGAAGAATGTCCAAGATGCTGCAGCAGCTCCGCCAAAGTTAAAGGTAACATTGATCAACGTATCAATTTGTTTAAGAACCCGGTTATCGGTAGCACTAAATGTGTCAACGATTGTATAAACAATATTGACCAAAATAATCGGAGCCACATTCGGGAAAGTAATCAGCCAGAACGTTTCCCAAGCGGTTGCACCTTCAACATTGCTCGCTTCATACAGCGAAGGAGAAATACCTTGAAGAGCAGCCAGGAACAACAAAATCTGGATACCGGAATCCCAAACAACGCCAAAGATCCGGTCTGCAACCATCGACATATACTCTGTCAAGGTCTCATTCAAACCAAGATTAAGCAAAAATTCTGTTGCATTGCCGGCTTCGAACATAACACCGCTGTTAACATCGCCTTGCATAACTTCATTTGCATCACCGGTTGATTGGAATGTTGTCATAACAACGCCGGTGGTAACAATAACAGGAAGGAAAAAGATGCTACGAATCAAACCGCGTCCAATAAACTTACGATTCAAAAGAACTGCCACAAACAAGCTGAAGATCAAGATGACCGGAACATTAACTGCCAAATCGGTCAACGTTTTTGTCAAAGCTTGTAAATATGTTGCACCACTGGTCAGAAGAGTGACATAGTTCTCCAGACCGATCCAAGAGCATGCATAACCATCAAAAACAGCAACCTTGGAGAAGGAAAACTGGAGGGACTGGAAGCAAGGAATTGCAAAGAACAGCAAAAATCCGATGAACCAAGGAAGAACGAACATAAAGCCTGTAAACGCCTGACGGGATTCATAAGAAATGCCGCGACCCTTACTTGCCTTTTTCTTTCCTTCTTTTTTCGGTGCCGCAACAACAGGAGCGACAACGGGAACAACCTCTTCCTGAACCTCGGGTATCTCAGCAGCAACCGGTACAACCTCCTCCTGAACCTCAGGCATCTCAGCGACAACCGGAGTTTCTTCCGCAGGTTCTACAGTTGCTTCTTCCACCGATTCTTCTACTTTCTTTTCTTCTTCCGCAGCTTCGGTTGCAGCCTTCATTGCCTCTTCTTTTGCAGCCTTTGCTACGCGCAAAGCTTCAATCTGCTCCGGAGTCATCTTAGCAAGACGCTCACGAACGATTTCTTTTGCACGTTCGGGATTTTTCTCAATCAACTTTGTTGCAATCTGCTTATTCTCCTCAGGGTTCCATTGCGCAAAAGTAGCAGCGGATTCGATTTCAGAGATGTCATCAACATTCGCTTGAATTTCTAATGCATCATTGTTCAATTCATTTTTGCTCATGCTGCTACACCTCCTACTACTGTAAAGTCTTTTGCTGCGACCTTAACACCATTAACATTCACTTCAGCATCCGAATAGTTTACATAAACCTTGGCTCCATTGCTGAAGGTTGTGATTTTTACATCATCAGAAATCACTTCATAATTAACGATAGTGCTATCAGCAACCGCATCGTAAAGCGGTTTCATACGATTATAAGTCGCAATCATATCGTCATAATGATCGTCTACCGCACAAGCGTACAAATGGGTATAATCTGTATTATGGAATGCTGTAGATTCCGCATCAATCAACTGATAATACAAGCTCATACCGGTTTCCGCCAATTTCAAGAGCAAATCATCCTGCTCAGACTCCAGGTTGAACGGATTGCCGGCCAGATTAACATATCCACGGAAAACGATTTGATAGAACGGAACTTCCTTAGCAAGCAAAATATTATGGCTTGCATAAACCGGTGCATTCATAATGTTATCCACATACGGAACGGCATAGCCGTTACCACCGGTTGTGTTGAGAATACCATTTTCATCTGTGGCTTCTTGAGCACGATTGAAGATATCTTCCATATGATGCTCGGATTTATCGCGCGTGGAATCATCATTAATATTATAAGCGCAATAAAGAGAATCGCCCAGAGAATTAAAGGAATAACTCTTGACATCATTCGAAGATGCACTGTTGATAAACTTATCAGCATAACCAAGCATACGAGCAGGATGAATTAACATATAGCCCATATTTGATTTCGTTGTTGCTCCTGCAGCGGAAATTCTTCCTCTCCAGATGGCTACCGGAGAAGCATCCAACCCGTGAGAGACGTCCTTAAACTTCTTGATATCTCTGGTTTGGCTATGGAACTCATGCAATTCCAAATCGAAAGCCAATGAGTAGTTATCAATCTCGTTTACCTTATCAATCAAACTGTTGATTGCCTTTTTGCCGCCAAGCTTAGAGCTGGGTTTCAAGGTGAGTTCCGTTGTCGTATCCAAGCCACCGGAAGTCCAGCCGGAATAATCAATAAATACTTTATCAACTTTATCGGCTACCAAGCGATCAACCAGCTCTTCTGCTTCAGAATAAGTGGTCAAATATTCCGCTCCGGTATAAGGAATTCCCAAGAAATGCTTTTGTTTTTTGACCGCACCGTAAAGAGAGATGTTGAGCGCATTGGAAGCAACATCCTTCACAGGAGTCATTCCCTTTTCTTCGATCAAATACTCACGGTATCTTTCGGCCATTCCGATATAAGAAGCATTCTCACCATCCAGCGGATAATACCGAACAATATAGTTTTCGGGGCGGATCTCAGAATAATAGGAGCCCGCACCCTTATCACCGGTAGCGGTCCTACGGGCTTGAGCGTCGCGAATGTTGACACAAGTCTTCACAACGTTATAGCTATTCCACAACCGGCTCAAACTTGCTTGGATTTCGGTAACAGCTGCACCGCTTTCAATGATAGCAAGAAAAGCTTCATTATTCTTCACCATACCGTAAACCGGCAAGCGAAGAGCTTCATTCCAGTTTTGGAAATAGCTGTTTGTTGCAACTTCGGTAGGATTCGGAGCATACATTAAGCCTTCATTATCATTACCAAAGGGGTAGTTATTGAGCAGCTCACGATTAAACTCCATCAAAGAGCCGGTTCCATCAGGAACGAAACCATAACCGGTATCATTCAAACCGGCGGCTCCGAAATAGGGATACAAGTTCACAAAGAGAATACGAGTATCGCCTTTTTCTTCAATCTGGTCGATCATCAGCTCAACATGAACATATTCCTCTTTCAGGGACAATTTTACAGGGATCGAAAAGTTGGTATTTGCATTTTTAAAATAGAATGTAATGATCCAATCTTTCCCCACACGTTCGCTGATAACAGCGGCTTGATTGGAGTTGACAGAACCCTCAGCATAACTGCTGGTAATATACTGAACTGTCATTTTAGATGTCAGATCGGTATAAGAATCTCCTTGAGCAATTTTATCCGACTTCCAATCCACAGGATTAGAATACCAAACCGCTTTGCTCTTTTGATTCATAATGGCAAAATCTCCGGTATTGCTATCAACATAGAGAGCAATATTGGAATTTTGATCTGCCAAAACATAGTTGCCCGGAACCTCTAACTTTGCAGGTGCTGCAGAGGTGGCAAATGTAATCATCGAAATGCAGGAAAGGAGCAAAACGAATGATAAAATAAAGCTAATAGTTCTCTTCATTTAATTCATTTCTCCTTTCTTAAATATACAAACGCATCCGAAACTCTGTATACAGAGTCATAACGAATACATAAAGTTGCTGCATCAAGACGACAAACAAGAAGATCAAGAAGAAGATAATTGCCATAGCTACCAAAGACATTATCAAATTCAAGACAGTTCCCCAAAAAGAATAGTTATGGATAACCATAGCGCCATACACCATCAGACAAATAAACCACAGCGAGCAGCAGGTTCCGATAATGGTGACAAACACATATTCATCAGGAATCATAAACTGCGACATAATCGTTCCGAAAATGTTATACAAGATCAACGGAATCAGATTATAACAAGTCATGATATAAACATCTTTCATTCGCCCTTCGCCGCTAAACAAAGTGCACAATGCCCAGTTGCCAACAACAAAGAGCAATACCAGCGCACCGGAAGTGCAAAGAACGGTGACGATGTTAAAATCCTGAATACGCATTGTGGAGTACATAAAGCCGGTGGCAACTTCAACGATGATCGCAGATACGCTATATGCAATCAAAAGCAATGTTGCATAAAATGTGGATCCATTTTTCTTATACTTGAGATCTTCCATGGTTTCACCCGGATGGAACAGCATCAAAAAAGGATTCTTTTTGCCCTCGAATAACCGATTCGAAATGCGCTTTAAATTATTCAAGATCTGTGTCATCATCTCCACCTCCTTGCTTCTTTTCTTTAATAGCTTTAATGATTGCTTTGCCGAAAAACTTCCAAACGACTAGCAAAACAATCAAAATGACCAGTGACGTCATCAACAGATCAAAATGATCTGCGATCAAAGATTCTCTGTACAAAGCAAATGCACTTTCATAGTTCATTCGATCGTTTGCAATCTCAAAGTGATCCAATGCGTCTTTATAACGGCCATATTGATAATAAACCTTACCAATACCGATGTGAGCCAATTCGCAGTTGGCATTATTCTTCAGAATTTTTTGCCAATAGCCTTCCGCTTCTTCATAAAGACCTTGGTCGTACAGATTGATACCGTTATGAAGTGTCTTTCCATAATCGGTCAGATCAAACACTGTGATCGAGCCAAAATAATTATCGAGAACCAGTGTCTTTTTGCCAAGCTTTGCAATAGCAGCCGGCTTTTGGAGCAAGCCTAATTGCGTGCCCTTGGTTCCGTAAATTGCTGTCATATTTCCTTCAGCGTCATACTCGAAGATTTTACCAAGGTTTGTGTCCATCATTGTGATGAACCCATCGGAATCAACAGCAACATCTTTGAAAATGTTCTTACCAAGTGTATCGCTTCGAACAAGGTCACCGTACGTTTCCGAAAGTGTAGCTGATATTTTCTGAGTACTCTTAGCATTGGGATCCAAAACACTATTGCCCAAGAAGTTCATTTTCTTGAGCTGATTCGTATTATCGTTACCACCGGTCGACGCAACAACAGCATAAACAAAGCCGTAATCGTCTACAACCATATTAACAAATTCGGTAGGAACAAAAGTGACGAAAAAATTGCTTGCCTGCTGACCAATGATGGACCGATAAACGCGACGCCAAGCCATTGTTACCATATCCATCAATGTAAGCGCGACATCGGGAGCACCGAAATAACGAAGGAATACACCATCTTTATTAAATTCCATAATACCATCCAAGGTACCGGTAGAAATTACATAAAGAGACATATTTTTCGCAATCGCAACTTTGGAAGGCTTAAACTCACCGGAAAAGAGTTCGGTTTTCGGAGTGCTGAAGGTTTGAACGATCGTACCGCTCTTATCTTTATCAAGTTTAAGTACCTGCTTATTGCCGGTATCGCAAATATAAATGTAACCATATTGGTCAACCGCAACACTCTCCGGCAAACGCATCGTATAATCTTTGCCGTTCGCTTTCAGAGTAGAAAGGGTTTTAATATGTTTGAGCTCGGAATTGAAAATATGAAGTCTTGCTTCATTTTCGGTTCCAAAATAATCCAAAACATACACTTCATTTTGCGGACTTACATAAAGATCCACTGCGTTATCGAAAGATCCAACACCCATGTCGGATCCATAATAAATTTTCTCCGGAGCATAAGTAGAGGGGGTGGCCATCGCATCACCGTAGAAATTAAAATCATAAGTGTTGTATGCAATGTATGCCGAAGAAGAGAAGGTGAACATCGACACAAGCATAATTACAGTCATTAGAGCTGCACCGATTTTAATCATTTTTTTACTCATATCGCACACCTCCTTAACCCTTAATACCGGCATGTGCCATCGTTTTTACTGTACTGCTCTGCGCAAAGATAAAGAAGATAATCGGCGGGATCATCATCAAAACCGATGCTGCATACGCCTCGCCGGCACGAGCCACACCGCCTTCGGCAGTGATCTGACTCAACGCAGTAGGCAAGGTCTTCAATGTTTCGGTATAAATGTAGGAAGCCGCGGTTGCATTCCAGTTTCTCTGGAAAGAGAAGATCGCAAGCGTCAACCACGCAGGTTTTACCGAAGGCATCATAATAGACCACAAAATTTTCCATTCCCCTGCCCCATCGATTCGCGCCGCTTCAACCATTGCATCGGGAACTTCCGCCATATTTTGCTTCAGCAGGAAGACACCCATCGTTGCGCTGATCTCAGGAAGCCAGAATGCGAAATAAGTATCGATGATATTCAATTTAGACATAACCAAATATGTCGGGATTTCGGTAACACCGCCGGTAAAGAGCAGCGACCAAACAACGATCTGGAAAATGATCTTCTTTCCGGGGAATTTATTCTTAGCCAAGGGATAAGAACACATTGCCGCAGAAAAGATATGAATCACTGTACCGACAACGGTGTTGGCAACCGAGTTAAAAACATATCTGGAAAAAGGAACCCAAGAAGCAGAAGTCAGATCAAACAACTTTCTGAAGCTCATCAACGTGGGGTTCTTTGTGAAAAACCGCGGCGGGAAAATAAACAGTTCGTTATACGGCTTAATGGACTGCACAATCGCATAAAGCAAAGGCAGGCACATAAAGGAAGCGTAAAGAGCGAGCAAAACATAGGTAGAAATATCGCCAACAACAGAGGCTTTGGTTCTTCTTAATTTAGTAGACATTATTGTTCACTCTCCTTTCCTTAATCATGTGAGAATTTGGCAAGCAACTTATTGATTGCAGCCTTTGTCAAGATCATCAGTAAGAACAAGACCACCGCAATCGCAGATGCATAACCAAGTTCGAAACGGGTGTTACCAAAGTCGGCAATATGCAAGACCAAAGTATGACCTGCATAGTCGACAGAGGGGTTACCCAACATTGCAGAAGAAATTCCGCCAACCGCAAAAGCGGAAGCGATCTGCATAACCGCACCGAACATCAACATACCGCCCATCTGGGGCAATGTGATATAAAACAGTTCTTGGAAACGATTGCGAACGCCATCGATCGCACCGGCTTCGGCAAGCGAAGGATCCAAGTTCTGCAGACCGGCAACAAACGAAAGGAAGCCGGTACCGAGAGAACACCACAATTGGACAATGATAACAATATTCAACATATAGTCCGGATTGGTCAACCATGCAATCGGCTGATCCAAGAGACCCAGGTTCATTAAAACCGAGTTGATCAGACCATACATATCCGCACTAAATATATATTGGAAGATAAAGTAAACATTTGCCAAAGTAGGCGCATAGAAAACGACGGTAAAGAATGCTCTCGCATACGGAGGAAGATCGTTAATAAACCATGCAAACACGAAGCACAGAATATATCCGACCGGTCCGGTAATGATAGCGAATTGCAAAGTGTTCTTCAATGCAATCAAGAAAATGCCATCTTCCAAGAACATTCTAAGGTAGTTATCCCAACCGACAAATACCGGATCGTTCAAAACGTCATAACGTGTGAACGAAAGAACCATTGACGCGCCAACCGGAATAACTGTAAATAATGTAAAGAACAGCAAAAACGGGAACATTAAAACATAGTTGATTCTATTTTCCCAGACCTGCCGCCATGTGAGCGCCATTTTCTCAGAGAAGGTGAGTTTTTTCTTTTTCAGTAATTCAATTTCACGTTGTTTTGCTGCCATTATTTTCTCGCCTCCTCCGGTACAGAAAGATCATATTCCATACGTTTCCGCCAGATCTCTCCATTAATTTCTTCATTATAATAGAATAGTTTCTCGCGCGGGTTGGAACCATTGTTAGTAACATTACGGAAAGCATTAACAACGTTACGTCCGACATAATAGCCACCAACAAGTTCGGGCAATTCGCGTACCCACTCACGCTGAGAACGAATCGCAGTTGCTTCATCAGAAGACCATCTGATCTTTTCAAATGCTTCAATATTGGAAGTGGTAAATCTCGCTACCGAACCGATCGCCATTTCAATACGGTTGCCGTATTCAGCAGAAATATCGGTAGAAGTCCACCATTTCAAAAATTCCCACGCATCCTTCGTCTTTTGTTCGGGATCCTTAGAGACACGAATCGCTTTATCAACAATCATGCAAGCCGAAAGAGAGCCGGACTCTTCGGAACGATTTACAATTCCGGTTTCGGGATCCAATGTTCCGGGAATCGGAGCAACGTCCCACAGACCGTTCAATTCAGGAGCAGACTCCTGCAGATAGGTGATCTGAGAATAAGGTTGAATAACCAGCGGCATTTGACCGTTTCTGAAATAGGTGTACCAGTTATAGTCTGTCGGCAAATCATACTGCAGATAATATCTGGTCCATTTTTCAAATGCGTCGATTGCATACTGCTCGGTAAAGTTGGTTTTTTCGCCGGTCTCTGCAAAGGGAGTGTTTCCTGTTTGCAAAATAAAGACATAGAACGAGCTGTTCGAAATCGATGAATCCATACCAACCGTCATATTGTTTGCTTGAATAAAGGGAAGGATGTTATCAAAATCACTCCAGGTATTCGGAGCAGAAATACCCAACTCAGCAAAAATATCTTTACGATAGTACATCATATTAAAGTTTTGAGATTCGGGAAGCGCAAATACCTTTTTGATCATCTTCCCATCCTTATCTGTAGTGCTCAAGGTATAGGGAGTCATCGCATAAGAAGAGAAGCGCTCAACGATCTCATCATAATCTTCAAATTGAGTAAGATCGTAAATCGCATTACGAACACCAAGGTTCATCGGCTCGGCACGGGAAACGTGCAATGCAATATCGGGGCAACGGCCCGCAACGATCGCCTTAGACAAGATGGAAAGCGGAACCAAGCCGACATTGACAGAAATCCCTGTCTGCGGAGTGAAATAGTTATCACAAAGGGTCTTCAACACAGTTGCCTGGTCGCGGCCGGTACCAACCCAAACCTTCAGGGAACGTTCATTTTCATCAGCAGAACCAACCGTTGTATAGTCATCAACGAAGGAAGACCAGAATGCACGAATCTCATGAGCAGTGCTTTCCCAGAAATTAGCTGTTTGAGAAGGAACTGCGACATCTTCGCCCGCGAAAACCATTTTATCGATCTGCAACGGCTGATCGCGCAATGCCAACATCCATGTACTCAAAGTACTGATATTATCTTTGAAGGTAGATAATTGCTCGGGAATTGCATAGGGAGCTTTAATTAAATCGCTCAACTGCTTTTTCAAAGTAGTGATGATCTGAGCAGAACCAAGGTTACCGTTGATTTTGATGACCTTTTCTTCAATGCCGAGCAAATCGTCATAAACAGAGTCAAACATATCCATCAAACCGGTGATCTTCCTATCCAGTTCATAGTCGCGATTGACATCAGGGCTCTGACCGGTTACGATGATAATCTTACGATAGATATAGTTTAATTGGTAAACAAGATCTTCAGAGATACGAGTAACCTCTTCCATCGGACCAATAACGCCTTCCAAAGAGAACTTGTGTTCACCGGCAGTCAGATAGAACTTATAGGAAACATCATTTCCGTTTTCATCAACTCCGCCAATCATATTATATTGATAGCCGATGCCATAAGGGAATCCGATCGTCTCGGCTTCCGCAAAAGGAACCTTATCATCAATATAAAGCTTGCGATATGTAACAGTATCCTCAACATAAGACTGACGATAACGAACACCGATGGTATAGTAACCATCCTTAGGAACATTGATCGTCCAGTTTACGCGCTGGCCGTTCCCGTTCCAGTTTTCGCCGCCCAAAACATTCAGCGTGGTCTTGCTGATGCTGTACGGAGTCACCTTCGGGTCGCTGCGATCGAAATCAGGCTGAACCAAAGATTCACTCTTATCATCATAATTCTCTGTTTCCAGATCGAAATGAGTATCGGCATCTACAGCACCGTTCGCATCATTTTGAGCGATATAATCCGCATAAGAGATCGCATCACCGTCATTATAGAAACGAATACCATCAAGAGCCAGAATACCTTGATTGAAAGCGATCTTGATTTCGTGTTCCCCTGCGGTTAAATAGAACATAGCAGGATCATCAAACACACCATCGGGATCGCGCAAAGAGTTGCTCAACCACTTGGGATCTTCAATCTGCTTGGAATACAGCTCATTGCCGCCGGAATCCTTCTTGCGTTCCTCATCTTCATCTTTCCAGTTTCTCTTTAAAGAAAAACGGCTCGCGTCGTTATGAGGAAGTTTACCGTCGACATAAACAGCAAGTTCATAATCCTTGCCGTTGCCATCGCCCAACAGCTGGAAATAATCAAGCTGCATTGCGTACATACCGGTCTTGGCAACGGTAATCTTATAGGTGATGGATCCGATATCGGACATCACCAACACCTGATCGCGGCCTTCAAATACCGGTTGAACCACACTGGGAGCGGTCACCCCTGTGAACGACTCAGCAGGAACTTTGATTTCAGGCATCGCGGCAATTTGATCCGCATACTTGGAATAATAGTCCACATAGCGGCCGTCACGATAGAAGCCTACCACAGATACTTCGCCTGCATTCTCTGCTCCACCGGCATTCACCGTCTCAGCAGGAACGAAAGGCTCCGTGTCCTCAACCTTTTCTTCTGTTTCAGCGCCTTCGACTTCTGCCATAACATCGGTCGCTTCCGGCTCTTCATCGTCTGCAAACGCAACAACCGACATTGTCGCCATCATCGACAAAACAAGCGCCATAGCAAGAAGGGAGCGCCAAAAAGAATTCATCTTTTTGTTGTTTTTCATAATCTACCTCCAACAAAGATTATCAGTACTGAAAAATGATTTTTTCGTTTTGACAAAATACACAAAAAGGCATTAAGAAAATTGAACGAAGAATTTATAGACATTTTTTCTCATACTAACGTGGCAATTATAGCACATTATATATATAATTTCAATAAAATTTTGAAAAATTTACAAATAAATTGTTAAAAATGAGGCCAAAAACCTTGTTTTTAATATCAGTTTACATAATGATTTGTGCAATATAAACAAAATTGCAGGTACTAAAATTTTAGCACCTGCAATTTTGTTTATTTTGTATACCCCGATTAATTGCTCTTTAAGAGTTCATTTTTGATATCCCATAGCTTTTGAGAATAATCAACATAATATTCATGAGGATTTTCAAAACGTTTCACTTCATCCCACAAAAGATCCATTTGCCCCAAGGAGTACTCTCTGATTTCTTTTGTGGTCGGTTTTTTATAGACCAACTCCCCTTTTTTGAAAATCAATTCAAGGAGCGGAACTGCTTTATAATTTGAAACAACTTGTTTCTTCCATGTGTGGACCGGATCAAACAATGTATACGGCTTTGTTTGATCGACTTCCTCATCATGCAATGTGATAAGATCCGCTATCGCCTTTCCGGTGTCATTAGAAAACAGACGATAAACCTGCTTAAAACAAGGAGTTGTTATCTTTTCAATATTCTCGGAAACCTTGATTTTAGGCGTAATTGACCCATCCGCTTCTTCAACGGCTACAATCTTATAAACACCACCAAAAACCGACTCACTGCGGGAGGTAATCAATCTCTCGCCCACACCAAAAAGATCGATCTTTGCACCTTGATTCAAGCAATCGCGAATAATATATTCGTCCAAAGAATTGGATACCATAATTTTGCAATCGGTATAACCCGCCTCATCCAAAATAGAACGAATTTTTTTAGATAAATATGTAATATCACCGGAATCGATCCGAACCGCCACTGGTCGGCAGCCCATCGGTTTAAGGACCTCATCAAAGCAACGAATTGCATTGGGCAATCCTGATTTCAAAACATTAAAAGTATCGATCAAAAGTACACAAGAATTGGGATAATTCCTTGCATAAGCGACAAACGCTTCATATTCACTCGGAAAGCTTTGCACCCAGCTATGTGCCATCGTTCCGCTGCTCGGAACACCATACAATTTATCACACAACGTGTTGGATGTTCCGGCGCAGCCCGCAATATATGCAGCGCGCGCCCCCATCACAGAAGCCGCTGTTCCATGCGCACGACGGGCGCCAAATTCGCTCACACCGCGTCCATCGGCAGCGCGAACAATGCGAGACGCTTTGGTCGCGATCAAGCTTTGATGATTCAATGTGAGCAGGATCATCGTTTCAAGCAATTGCGCCTGAATTGCAGGTCCGCGAACAACAAGGATCGGTTCGCCCGGAAACACCGGTGTCCCTTCGGGAACCGCATATACATCGCAGCTAAACTTAAAATTGCGCAAGTATTCCAAAAAGCCCTCGGAAAAGATCCCTTTTTCTCTCAAAAATTCGACAACTTCATCTGAATAAGAAAGATTCGAAATGTAGTCAACCACTTGGTCCAAACCGCAGCAGATCGCATATCCGCCGCGATCCGGAATTCTGCGAAAGAAGACATCAAAATAAACGATTTGTTCCCCTTTTCCTTCGCAGAAAAAACCGTTACTCATCGTAAACTCATAAAAATCATTCAACAAACTCAGTTCAAATTCCGATTTCATTTTTAACGCTCCTCGAATGATAAATTGAGTTCATTATACCATAATTTTAAAAATTATCAATCATTTATGCCCTGATTTTTTATCTTTTATTGCTAAACTTTGGGGAAATTTGATATTTTACAAATTCTTCTTGAATTTTACGTTCTCCAGTGATAGAATATATTATTAAATTCACGTGTATTATTTCATAATGAAAGGAAAATCAGTATGTTTAGTCTCGAAATGGTATTGACAATTGTCATCTTCTGCAGCGCAGCCTTCGCGCTCCTGTATGCAATTTTCACTGCCAAAAAAGTTTTAAATTATTCCGAAGGTAACGATCTAATGAAAAAGATCGCCGCTTCGATTCGCAAAGGCGCAAACGCCTATCTTAAGCGGCAATACACCATTGTTTCGATCTTCTTCGCTGTGATGTTCGTCGTACTTCTCGTTATGGCGGCGTTTAAGCTTTTGACCTGGTATGTCCCCTTTGCATTCATCAGCGGCGGGTTCTTTTCTGCCCTTTCCGGATTTGTCGGCATGAAAATTGCCACCGCTGCCAATGCCCGTTCCGCCAACGCCTGCAGCGAAGGATTAAACCGCGGTCTGCGCGTTGCCTTTTCCGCCGGTTCGGTCATGGGCTTTACCGTTGTTGGCCTCGGTTTGTTGGACATCTCTGTCTGGTTCTTCTTATTAAAATATGTATTTCCCCCCGAGAGTGCTTCTGAAATCACCGGAATTATGCTGACCTTCGGCATGGGCGCCTCCTCTATGGCGTTATTTGCCCGTGTCGGCGGTGGTATTTTTACCAAAGCGGCCGACGTAGGTGCCGATTTAGTCGGCAAGGTTGAAGCCGGCATCCCCGAAGATGATCCGCGCAACCCCGCTGTCATTGCCGATAACGTAGGCGATAACGTTGGCGACGTTGCCGGTATGGGCGCTGATCTCTATGAATCCTACGTTGGCTCGATCATATCCGCCGCTGCACTCGGTGTTGTGGCCTTCCCTACCCTCGACTTTAAAGCGATGCTTTTGCCTATGTTAATGGCAGCCATCGGCATACTCTGTTCCATCTTTGGCACCTTCTTTGTTCGCACAAAAGAAGGCGCATCCCAGAAAAACCTGCTGAGCGCTCTCAGCCGCGGAACAAACTTCAGCGCAATCTTGATCGCCATCTTTTCTCTGCCCCTTGTCATCTGGCTCTTGGGCAAAGAAAATATCGGTTTGTATTTTGCCATTCTCGCCGGCTTGATCGCCGGTGTTCTGATTGGCAAGGCAACGGAATACTACACTTCTGAAACCTATAAACCCACTAAGAAATTAGCAGCAAAAGCCGAAACCGGCTCCGCCACCACGATCATCGGCGGTCTTTCCCTCGGAATGCTTTCCACAGCAATGCCCATTGTCATCGTCGCAGCCTGCGTGCTGATTGCATATTTCATCGCCGGAGGCAGCGCAAGCGCGAGCAACGGTCTTTACGGCATTGCGCTTGCAGCGGTTGGTATGCTTTCTACTCTCGGCATTACTCTGGCAACCGATGCCTACGGGCCGGTCGCTGATAATGCCGGTGGAATTGCAGAAATGTCCGGTATGGATCCCGAAGTTCGCAAGCGCACCGACGCTCTGGACGCCCTTGGCAACACCACCGCCGCGACCGGCAAAGGATTTGCCATTGGCTCTGCAGCGCTTACCGCCTTGGCGCTGATGGCTTCCTATAAAGATAAGGTGGTTTCCATTCTCGGCCAAGAGTTGCCCGAAGGCGCCTTAAACATTATGAACCCCTGTGTACTGATCGGTCTTTTCATCGGTGCTTGCCTGCCCTTTGTATTCGCAGCACTCACCATGGAATCCGTCGGAAAAGCGGCTCAATCCGTTGTTTTGGAAGTCCGCCGCCAATTCAAAGAAATCACCGGTTTGATGGAAGGCAAGGCAGAGCCCGACTATGCTTCTTGCGTCGACCTTTGCACCAAATCCAGCCTTCGTGAAATGGTTCTTCCCACCATCGTAGCAATCGTTGTCCCTGTCCTTGTAGGTATGATTCTCGGCTATGCCGGTGTTATCGGAATGCTTGCAGGCGCAACTGTTTCCGGCTTTTTGATGGCCATCTTTATGTCCAATTCCGGCGGCGCTTGGGATAATGCCAAGAAATATATTGAGAGCGGAGAACACGGTGGCAAAGGTTCCGATCAGCATAAAGCGGCCGTTGTCGGCGACACTGTCGGTGATCCCTTCAAGGATACCTCCGGCCCTGCAATCAACATTCTGATCAAGCTTCTTTCGATGGTCTCCATCGTCTTTGCAGCACTTGTAGTAAACTTCAGTATTTTCTAAAATATGATAACTTTAAAGCCGATGCAAAAATGCATCGGCTTTTATATTTGAATAAAAAAGTGACGTTTTAAAATTTATATTTTCAGTCTTATTGATTTTTCTTTTTTGTTATGATATTATATTTTTGTAAATCAAACAGCGGAGGTGTATCTAATGATCAAACACATTGAAACAACTATGAAAAGGTCTCTTGATATTTCAAGTATTGTGTCTATTCATTATTATGAATATCCCAAAGAGTTTACATTTTCGGGCGAATTTCACGACTTTTGGGAGTTAGTCTATGTCGACAAAGGAGAGCTTCTGATAACCGCAGGGGCACACGAAACCATTCTTCCTGCCGGCCATCTTTTCCTTCATCGCCCCATGGAATTTCATAACCTGCGTTGCAACGGTGAACGATCCGCCAATTCGGTAATTATATCGTTCCACTCCGTTTCCCCCGCGCTTTATTCTGTCGCAGGAAAGTCCATCCCGTGTCCCACAAAATGCAGACGCCATCTCGCAACCATTATCTCTGAAGCCGAAGCAGCGTTTTCCACCCCCTTGGGCCAACGGCATACCATCCAATTAATTCGCAACGAAGAGCAACCCTTTGGCGCAGAACAATTGATTCAAGGGCATCTTGAAGAAATGTTAATTTATATCATCCGCGACATTGCCCATGAAAACAATCTATCCAAACGCATCTTTGTCGACGATACAACAAACAGTAAATTAGCCGTTATCTGCAACTATTTAGAAAAAAATGTGGAACAACGCCTCAGTTTTTCCGATTTATGCAAAACCTTTTCCATGAGTGAATCCACCATGAAAAAGCTCTTTCGCGACGGACTTGGCGTTGGCGCCATCGACTATTATAACCGTTGCAGAATTGATCGCGCCAAAGAATTGATTCGAGAGCGAGACATCAATTTCACGCAAATCGCCGAGCGTCTCGGATATAATAGCGTACAGTACTTTTCTTTACGCTTTAAGCAAGCAACAGGGATGACTCCGTCCCAATATGAAGCATCCATCAAAAATATGTTTTAAGGTCTTTTAATTAAAACGGCAATTATTACCGACATTATAATTGCAATGATCCAATCCCCCATATTATCACCCATAAATCCATATGCATATTAGACCGAGATATTTCAAGGAATATTATGAATTTTAAAAATCACTCATTATTTATATTTACAGCATTGATTCTCTTCTTTCCTATCGGGCTTGTTTTTCTCTTAATTTCCGACCAACCAACGAAAAGAAAGTGGATTCTTGGAGCTATCGGGTTCCTCCTTTTTCTGTCAATTTTATCCCTTTCATTTTTATTCCCGACCAATAAAAACAACATCGATGATTTTGACATCTATGTATCAAGGGACACCTTGACTGTAGGCCAATCCGGCGGTATATTCATATCCGATGACGAAAAATATTTAACCGACTTTACTGTTTCTTCGGATTCCGATATTCTTTCGTTAAATCACAATATCTATACAGCGCAACGCGTTGGTTCCGCTCGTCTTTTTGTATCAACTGAAGGGATTATAAAAAGCATTTATATCAATGTCGTCGAAGGCGAATCTACACTCGAAACGGTATATGCTTCCCCATCGGGCAAACGATACCATAAGAACGAATCCCACGCAGGCAAAAACGCCATCAAGATGACCGAAGAAGATGCACTGCAATCTCAAAAAACACCTTGCTTAACCTGTTACAAGAAATAAGGCGCCATACCATGGCGCCTTATTTTTGTAAATAAAAAAAATCCGAAGCATATTGCTATGCTTCGGATCAATCATGGTGCGGATAAGAGGACTTGAACCTCCACCGAGTTGCCCCGACTAGAACCTGAATCTAGCGCGTCTGCCAATTCCGCCATATCCGCATTTCATTGCCTGATCGACAACGCATATATAATATCAAACCCGGCATGAAATGTCAACACTTTTTTTAATATTTTTTATAGAAATCTTATTTTCCCAATTTGCTCAGCGTCTTATCCATAAAACGATTGGAATCAACAATAAAGCGTTCATGATAAGCCTTTCCAATCATCCCCGCTTCATCAAATGCCTCAATGTCAAAAACAAGCTTTCTTCCCTCTGCCTGCACCAATGTACTATGGCAAGTAACCTTCATCCCGACCGGGGTTGCTGCAAGGTGTTCGACATTGATTTTTATGCCAACCGTTGTCGTCCCCTGCTCCAATTCGCTCTCAACACTCTCTGCCGCAGTTTGTTCCATCAAGGCAATCATTGCCGGAGTGGCAAAAACGTCGAGAGTGCCGCTGCCAACGGTCTTGGCCGTCTTTTCATCAGTAACATTCAGTTCAATTTTGTTTTCAATTCCAACTTGCATTTTTTCTCTCCTCATTTATCATCTTGATTATTGCGCTGATCAGTACGATGCCCAATGCCAGCGCAACCGTTAAACTCATTGTATAAATTGCCTTTTCCAAAAAACTGTTCCAATCGCCGTCAAAAACATATGCCATTGTATAATAAAGCGCGCTTCCGGGCACTAAGGGAATCAATGCTAAAGGAATAAACGTCGTTGTCGGCGATTTTAAAACCCGCGCCATAATCTCGGCGTACACAGAAATCATCGAAGCCACAATAAAATAGCAAATTGCGGTGCTATCGATTATTTCTGCCAAAAGAATATAAGAACCAACAGCGATCAAGCTTCCAAGACCGGCGAACACCAGCTTTTTTCCACGTATATTAAACAAAAAAGCAAATGCAAATGAACCCAAAAATCCGGAAAGAATCTGAATCAATATATCATTCATAAAACAGCCCCTCCGAACAGAAAAGTTGCAACAAAATATCCGGCAGCAATCGCCAGCGCAGTAAGAACCGCCTCGACAAATCGCAACATACTTGCAATGCTATCTCCGGTAAAGAGGTCTCGCAACGCATTGGTCAAGCCGATTCCCGGAATCAAGGTCATAATATTACCGATTATAACCTTATCAACCGCTAAAATCAACCGAAAACGAACCGCAATAATCGCAAGCATTGTTGCAAAAAAGCAACTGATAAACTTAATGAACATTTTGTTCATCTGCGCCCGATCGGCAAAATAAATCAAAATGCGAGCCAAAGCGCCGATGAGAAAGGAAACGCCGCCATCCGCCAAATTACCGCCGAAAAATATCGAAAATGCACCCGATATTATGGCATATGCCAAGCATTCCAACCAGAGCGGATAATTTTTTTGATTTAAAATCAATTCGATTTCCTTTTTGATTTTCTTGGCAGAATTAAACGAATGATTGCAAATTCTGCGCGAAAGATCGTTCAATCGATGGATCTTTTCCAAATCGGTAGTTGAACCAACGATCCGCCGTGTTTGGGTTATGAACTCTTCACCCTTGAAAACAGTTACTACCATACTGCTTGTTATGATAAAAACATCAATTCGTTCATAGCCAAATGCCCGACACATTCTTCGAACGCTATCTTCCACCCGATGAACCTCTGCCCCATTGATCAGCATCTGCTCCCCGATATCCATAGCGCAATTTAAATACTCTTGCATATTACTTCTCCAATTTCAACATAAAAAAATCCGAACCCAACAGCTGCTGAGTTCGGATCATGGTGCGAAAGACGGGACTTGAACCCGTACGGTGTTAACCACACGCCCCTCAAACGTGCGCGTCTGCCAGTTCCGCCACTCTCGCTCAAATGCTTTACTATTATAGCAACGCCTATCACAAAAGTCAATACCCATTTTTGAAATTCTGCCTTGAAAAACCATCTTTTTTTTGATATCATATATAAAGTCATTAAAACGAAGAAAGGAGCAGTTATGAAAGCCGCTTACTATACCCTTGGTTGCAAAGTAAACCAATACGATACCCAATTAATGCGCGAACAACTGGAAAATGCCGGCTATCAGACTGTCCCGTTCAGTCAATCGGCTGATGTCTATGTCGTAAACACCTGCACCGTCACGCAGATCTCGGATAAAAAATCCCGCCAAATCACAGCGCGCGCCAAACGCTTAAACCCCAATAGTATTCTGATTATTTGTGGATGTTTTGCCCAAGTGGCGCCGCAGGCTGCAGCATCCCTCAAAGGGGCAGATATTATCATCGGAACGTCCAACCGCAAAGATATCCTCGCATACATCGAGCGATTTTTAAAAGACAGAGAACAAATCGTCGATGTGGATAATTGCGGAACCTTAGAGCAAGAAGAAATCCGAACCTTTGCCGAAAAGACACGCGCTGTTTTAAAAATCGAAGATGGTTGCGAAAACTATTGTTCCTATTGTTTGATCCCCTTTGCCCGCGGAAAGATTCGCTCCAAACCGTTGGAGATCATCAAAAAAGAAGCCTCTGCGCTTTCCAAAAACGGATACCGCGAAATTGTATTGACCGGTATCCATCTGGGCTCCTACGGCAAAGAAAATGGCACTCCTTGCCTGGAAAAAGCAATCAAGATGGTTGCATCCGTTAAAGAAATTGAACGAATCCGCTTAGGCTCGTTGGAACCGCGGATTATAACGGAGGAATTTTTGAACGAAATCAAAGATATCCCCGCCCTTTGCCCTCATTTTCATCTTTCCTTGCAAAGCGGGTGCGACAAAACTTTGCGTGCAATGAATCGCCATTATTCGGCAGAGGATTATCGCCAAGCAGTCCGTTTGCTTCGCTCCACCTTCAAAAATTGCTCTATAACCACCGACATCATCGTTGGTTTTCCCGGGGAAACCCAAGAAGATTTCGAAGAAAGCCTGCGCTTTGCCGATGAAATGAAATTTGCAAAAATTCATATCTTCCCCTATTCTGCGCGCGAAGGGACTAAAGCTGCAAAAATGCCCGACCAGCTGACCAAAAGCATTAAAGCCGAGCGTGTTAAGGCAATGGAAGAAATCGAAGAAAAGAACCGCCTTGATTTCTGGGAAACAATGCTCGGAACGGAGCAAAAAATTATGCCTGAGGAAGAAAAGAATGGCTATATCTACGGAACAACCGCAAACTATTGCCCTATTCGCTGGAAAGGGGCTTTGAGCAAATCACCGACCATCATTAAAATCACCGCCAAGGACAACGAAGGCTTAATCGGCGAACCAATTTAAAAGAGCGATGCATCAGCATCGCTCTTTTTATTATTTGAAGAATAACGGCAACGGAGCCAAGGTGATGATATCATCCCGTTCAATAGCATCTCCTTCTGCGAGGATCGCCATCTTAGCGACAATCTCGCCGCCTGCTTCGGTGACCAATTTCTCCAAAGCCAGCAACGATTCGCCGGTGGAAATAACATCATCCACAATAACAACGCGCTTTCCGTTCATTGCATCCCGATCTTCGCCATCGATGCAAAGAATCTGCTTTTTCTCGGTTGTGATGGAGTTTACTTCAACCGTGAAGATATCCTTCATATAGAGTTTCGGCGCTTTTCTTGCCAATACATAACGGTTTTCCCCGGTCTGGCGCGCCATTTCGTGAATCAAGGGGATTCCTTTGGATTCCGCGGTGATCATAACATCATGGGGAGGCATTTTTTTAATCAATTCCGCCGCGCACGCCTCGGTCAATTCAACATCGCCGAAAATAACAAATGCCGCAATATCCAGATGTTCATTCACAGGGCAGATCGGCAAATCCCGCTCTAATCCTGCAACTTTCAGTTTATATGTATTCATTATTTTCACCTCTCAGCACATTTTCATCGAAAGCTGCTCGCCGCCCAAAAGATGAAAATGAAGATGGAAAACACTTTGACCTGCATATTCCTTGCAATTGCTTACAACACGGAACCCTTTATCCAAATTCAATTCCTTGGCCAGCTTTGCAATCACCTCAAAAATGTGGGCGATTACCGCACTATTGGTTTCATCAATTTCGGCCACATTGGCAATATGTTCTTTGGGAATAATAAGAACATGAACTTTCGCGTTAGGATTCAGATCATAAAAGGCAAGAACCTGATCATCTTCATAAACCTTATTGCTGGGAATCTCCCCTGCAGCAATCTTACAAAAAATACAATCGTTCATTTTCCTTCTCCTTATTTCATCATCGAACGAACAAACGCCTCTACCTGCTCCAAAGCATCCGCCGCTTTGGAAACATCGCCCATACCCGCCATAGCGCTATCGGGCTTACCGCCGCCTTTGCCGCCGGTAACACCGGCAACCATAGCAATCAATTTTCCGGCAAGAATGCCCTTATCGATTGCTTCCTTACTGCTGACCGCCAGTAAATTACCCTTTTCGCCGCAGATATTCGCCAAAACAGCAACAAAATTATTATGATTTGCCTTCAGATCATCGCCCAATTCACGCAAGGTCTTGACATCGCCACCCTTTAAGGTCGCGGTAACAATCTGAATACCATCAACCACCGGAGCATTTTCAAACATCGCGCCGGATTGCTGCTCGGCCATCTTTTTATTGGCAGCGGCAAGAGCATTATTCAAGGTCTTAACTTCTTCCATCAAGGAACGGCATTTGGGCAACAAATTCTGAACAGAATTGCATTTCAAAGCCGCGGCTGCTTCGCCGATTTCTTTTTGGTACTGATCCAAAAGGTCCAGAACACCGCTGCCGGTAACCGCTTCAATTCGACGAACACCCGATGCAACACCGTTTTCGCCGACAATCTTAAACAAGCCCATTTTACCGGTATTTTGAATATGGGTACCACCGCAAAGCTCAATCGAAGCATTGGGCACTTCAACCACACGAACACGATCGCCGTATTTTTCGCCAAACAAAGCCATCGCGCCTTTTTCGCGGGCTTCTTCAATGCTTGTCTCGTAATTTAAGACTTCAATACCGCTCAAAATGATCTCATTCACGCGTTTTTCAACCGCATTCAGTTCTTCTGCAGTCATTGCGGAAAAGTGGGTAAAATCGAAACGAACTGCGCGTTCATTCACCAGCTGGCCCGCCTGCTCGACATGGTTGCCGAGAACTTCGCGCAAAGCCGCTTGCAGCAGATGCGCCGCGGTATGGTTTCTGCGGATCGCAGTACGACGCTGCGTATCAATGGTCGCGCAAACCTTATCGCCAACGCTCAAAGCGCCGCTTTCCAATTTGCCCAGATGCATAAATACACCGCTTGCATTCTTAGTTGTATTTTCAACAACAAAGCGGGCATTTTCAGTTTCAATAACACCGCTATCGCCGACCTGACCGCCGCCTTCACCATAGAACGCAGTTTCGCCCAAGATTACAATGGCTTTTTCGCCTTCCAAAACCGTATCTTTTCTCTCACCATCCGCAATCAACGCAAGGATGGAAGCTTCGTTAGAATCCTTCTCATAGCCGAGGAAGATGGTCTTTTCGATACCATCGAGCGAAACTTCGTCGCTCTTCCAGGATTCGCCATCGGATGCCTTTCTGGAATCCCGCGCCAGATTGCGCTGCTCTTCCATCAATTTGGCAAAGCCTTCTTCGTCTACAGTCATTCCCTTTTCTTCCAGAATGTCGCGGGTAAGGTCCAGAGGGAATCCATAGGTATCATAAAGCTTAAATGCATCCGCACCGGAAAGCACGCCGCCCTTTTTGATCAATTCTTCTAAAATGGAAAGACCTTGATCGATGGTCTTGGAGAATGCGGCCTCTTCATAAGAAATTACCTTTTTAATTAAGGATTCTTTTTCCACCAGTTCGGGGTAACCCGCTTTGTTTTCGCGGATAACAACATCGCAAAGATCCTGCAAGAATGGTTTATCGATACCAAGTAATTTACCGTGACGTGCCGCGCGACGAATCAACCGGCGCAAAACATATCCGCGGCCTTCATTGGAAGGGATAACACCGTCGCAAATCATAAAGGTAGATGCACGAGCGTGGTCGGTAATGGCGCGGATAGAAATATCATTTTTCGCATCCTTACCATAAGTAACATTGGCAATCTCACATACACGATCCAAAATATTGCGAATGGTATCAACCTCAAACATATTGTCGACACCCTGAATGACGCAAGCCAGACGCTCCAAGCCCATACCGGTATCGATATTTTTATTCTCCAATTCGGTATATGTGCCGTCGCCCATATTATTAAATTGAGAGAAAACGTTGTTCCAGATCTCCATATAACGATCGCATTCACAACCGGGTTTGCAATCGGGAGAGCCGCATCCGTATTTTTCCCCGCGATCAAAATAAATCTCGCTGCAAGGACCGCAAGGACCGGTTCCGTGTTCCCAAAAGTTATCCGCTTTGCCCAAACGAACAATACGCTCTTCGGGAACGCCAATCTGATCCTTCCAGATCGCATAAGCTTCATCATCGCTTTCATAAATGGAAGGCCAAAGCAGATCGGCAGGGATCTCCATCGTCTCAGTCAAAAACTCCCACGCCCATTGGATTGCCTGCTCTTTGAAATAATCACCAAAAGAAAAGTTTCCGAGCATCTCAAAATAAGTACCGTGACGAGCGGTATGGCCCACACGCTCCAAATCGGGAGTACGAATACATTTCTGGCAGGTGGTAACTCTGTTTCTCGGCGGTTTTACTTCACCGGTAAAGAACTTCTTCATCGGTGCCATACCCGAGTTGATCAGCAGCAACGATTTATCGTTATGCGGTACCAACGAAAAACTGTTTAACCGCAAATGATCCTTCGATTCAAAAAACGAAAGATACTTTTCTCTGATTTCATTCAAACCCATGTACTTCATAAAACAAACCTTCTCCTTTAAAATATAAAAAGCACCTCGGACAAATAGGGACGGATCAATCTCCGCGGTACCACCCTAATTGCACGAAAGTGCCACTCTTTCCTTTGCCGTTAACGCCGACTTTACGGTATGATTCGGAAAAACAGCCACCGCATCCCCCTCTGCAAAAAGCTCTCACCAATGCTTTTCTCTCTGTACGCAGCCGAAAAAGCGGGATTTTTCGTCATCACCATACTTTTTTAGTATATCATATTTTCCTATTCTGTCAAGTGATTTTCGCTGATAAAATCACACATTTCTCGAAATACCGGCCCGCAAGTTTTTCCGCCGGAAACTCCGTTTTCTGCAAAAACGGTGATGACATATTGCGGATCTTCCGCCGGATAAAAGCCGGTAAAATAGGTGTTTATTTTTTCCTTTCCGTCTTTTATGATTCCGGTTTGTGCACTTGCTGTCTTTCCGCCCGCTTTCATATAACTCGGTTTTGCTTCTTCTCCGGTCCCGTTTTCCACCGTTTCAATGCAATATCGGCTTAATTTTTCGGCATTTTCTTTGCTCAAAATTTCTTTGCCTTCTCCCATTATTTTTGCCTTTTTGATTTTTCCGTTAATATATGTGCCCTTCAAAAGTTGAACCTCTTGCAGCACCCCTCCGTTTGCAATCACCGCGGTCATTCTCGCAACCTGCAGCGGCGAGGAAGTTAATTCTCCTTGCCCAATACTCATATTCGCCAGCGAAATATTACTTCCCTTGACCGAAAATGTCCCTTTGGATGCAGAAATCGATCCTAATACATCAATCTTTTCATCATAGCCAAATCGATGCGCCATTTCAGACAACTTTTCATAACCAAGCAACTGACCAACTGCAATAAAATACGCATTACAAGATTCTGCAAAGGCCTTTTCCAATCCTATTTTTCCATGACCGTTGCTGTGATGACAAGCAAACGTATAATCGTTGATCTGAATTCCGCCGTTGCAGATATATTTAAAATCCTCCATTCCCGCTTCCAGCGCACAAGCGGCAACAATAATCTTAAAAACCGAACCAACCGTTTGAGCACTGAATGCACGATTAATCAGTTCCCCTTCTTTGGACTCTAAATATTCCGCAATCCGCTCTTCCTCATAACTCGGATTTGAGCAAACCGCTTTTAACTCCCCGTTTTTACAATTCAAAATCACCGCCGCACCAACATCAACATATCGATCCATCGACTGTTCCAATGCAACACACAAGTCTTTATTCAGGCTAAGAACAATTCCGTTTTCGGTCGCTTCCTCTTCCTTTGTTTCTATTCCCAAACCTGCAATCAATCCGTTGAGCGCATCCGCGGAATAATGCACAGTGACTTCGGATGAAAACAAATTCAAAAATGAATCATATTCCTTTTCAACGCCGGCAACGCCAACCTCACCCGCCTCGTCCAAATAACCCAGCAAATGAGGTGCAATTCCGCTGTAACGATCTTCCCCTTCAAAAATCGTCACCCCATCCAGCGAAGGAAGGGCCTCTTTCAATTTTAAAATAAATGGCGTTTCCTTTTTTAAGTTCTCTCTGATTTTGCTCTCGGTTCCTTTGCTTTTTCTAAGCAAAACATCCATCTTTTCTCTGGGAAATTCCCGCGGATCGATCACCGCATATAAGCACGGTTGATTTCCGGCAATTTCTTCCAAATTCTCATCATAAATCAACCCTCTGGTTCTGTAAAGCGTGATTGCCCCTTGCCTTCCGCTCACTGTTTTTTGAGCTGTTTTAGAATTTTCGCCAAAGCAAAGAATAAAGCACCGCATTAAAACACTTGTAAACGCCAAGACAAGCCCAATGTAAAACCAATTTGACCGACGTACCATATTTTATCACCCCAAAAAAGTATGCCCGATTTACCAAAACATTTTCATTGACTTTTCATATTTAAATGGTATAATTATTATAGAACATTTGTTCTTTTTGGGGGATATTTTAGTTTGGAACATATCATTTTACATTCAGATTTAAATAACTTTTTTGCTTCGGTTGAAGCGGTCAAAAACCCGCTTCTGCGCGGAAAATGTTTCGCTGTGGCCGGCGATCCGGAAAAGCGCCACGGAATCATATTAGCCAAAAGCCAAGAAGCAAAGAACTTCGGTGTTCGCACCGGCGAAACCATTTGGGAAGCGCGTCAAAAATGCAAAGATTTAATTTTAGTTAAACCCGATATGCCCGCATATCATCATTATTCCAAACTGGTCCATCAAATTTATCGTCAATATACCGATAAAATCGAACCCTTCGGCATCGACGAAGCCTGGCTGGATGTCACCGGCAGCACTCGTCTTTTTGGATGCGGTGCAAAAATCGCCTATGAAATCCGCAAGAAAATCAGAGAAGAACTGGGAATGACCGTATCGATCGGTGTTTCCTACAATAAAATTTTTGCAAAATTAGGGAGCGATCTAAACAAACCGGACGCAACCACCATCATTTCCAAAGATAATTTTAAATCCATCGTCCATCCTCTTCCTGTTTCCGACCTTCTGTTTGTGGGAAGAGCTACCAGAGAAAAATTATATCAACACGGAATTCGAACCATTGGAAATTTAGCGGAAACCGACCCGAACTTTTTAAAACTTTTACTTGGAAAATCGGGAACCACACTTTACCAATATGCCATCGGATCCGAGCACATCGGAATCGATGTATTAGAGCCGCCCGAGGTCAAATCCATCAGCAATTCTGTCACTTCCTCAGAAGATCTTGTGACACCCGACGATGTTCGAATGCAATTGATGCTCTTGGCAGAGCAGGTTTCTTCACGTATGCGTCGCAAACAGCTCCATGGAACCTTGATCACACTGTTTATTCGAGATACGCATTTTCGCACCATTACCCGCCAGCGCGCCCTCTCCCTTCCCACCAATAATGCCGCAGAAATTGCCAACGAGTGTTATGCTCTGTTTCAGCAGCATTACGATCTTTCCGTTCCCATCCGATGCATTGGGCTGGGCGTTTCCAAACTATCCCCCGATAGCGGCGATCTTCAGCTCACGCTCTGGGATCTGAACAACGAACGAGTCAAGGAGCAGACCTTAGATCAAACCGTTGATCAACTGCGGGATCGCTATGGATTTAATTGTATTGTTCGCGGCGGTTGCCTGCATCGACATTTGAAGAACTATACCGTTCCAAACGAACCGGGCGAAGTTTCTTCCTTTTGCACCTTGCCCGGCTGCCATATATAAAAAACCGGAAGAAAAATTCTTCCGGTTTTTATTATTCAGCTAAGTGCGCCATTGAGTTGGCAATATCCTGATCGATGCAAGAAAAACGTTTTTCAAAATCATCCAAGGCTCTTAATGCAGTGCTCATTCGTTCTGCCGCTTCTCTTCGTTCCGCCAAAACATTGGATTTCAACGCCTTATAATCAGAAATCAGCAAGCGATACCGTTGCTCCGCATCCTCGCGCAAAGCCTTTGCACGATCCTTCGCATCTTGAATGATTGCTTCGGCATCGGTTTTTGCCTTAATCATCAGATCGGCCAAGACTTCGCGGTTATCATCATAAAGTTGCGCTCTTCTGCGTAATTCCTGAATTTCATCCGCCTGGCTCTGAATGCGCTGATTGATTTCGGAGCGAGCGACCGCCTCGTATTTCGGCGCCATCTCGATCTCCACCTTTTGCCGCATTTCCTTTTCAATGGAAGGGCGCAATTCTTCGGCGATCTGATCCCGCAATTGCTCGTAAAGTTCAGCCGTCACCTCTTCGACGACAGAGGCGCGAAGCTCTTCCGCATCTGCCGCTACACGCTGCTGCTCTTCGCGATCTTCTCGCTGCTCATCTTCCATCTGCTCCAAGCGAGCATGGACTTCATCCAATTCTTTTTGAAGCATCGTTGCCTGACGATTCAGGCTATCAATATAAGCGATAACCTCTTCTTTATTGTATCCTTTAAAAGAAGTCTTGAAAATTTCGGAATTTGCCATGTTCGGCCTCCCAATCAAATATAATAAAATTATCATAACACACCCAATGATAAAAAGCAAGATTTTTCGATTTCTATCCATTGATTTTGAAAAAACAGTTGCATTTTCAAATAAGTAATAGTATAATAAGTAAACGTTAATGCGCCCGTAGCGCAGTTGGATAGCGCGTCAGACTCCGACTCTGAAGGCCGCTGGTTCGAATCCAGTCGGGCGTACCACCAAGAGCCGTCAGCCCTCGGGTTGGCGGCTTTATTTATCTGTTTTGTTTAAAGGATAGATTTATGAGGAATTTTTACTTAAAACCCAAAATATTCGATGCCTTAAAAGGTTATGATAAAAATCAGTTAACCCATGATCTGATCGCCGGCATCATCGTCGCCATCATTGCCTTACCTCTTTCCATTGCGTTGGCGCTCGCTTCCGGTGTGGAACCCGCTTGCGGGGTATATACAGCAATTGCCGCGGGGTTTATCGTCTCCCTGATGGGTGGCAGCCGCGTTCAGATTGCCGGCCCCACCGCCGCATTCGCCACCGTTGTGGCAGGGATTGTCGCGGCGCAAGGAATGAGCGGTTTGATCACAGCGACAGTCCTTGCAGGTGTCCTTTTAATTTTGATGGGCATCTTCAAGCTCGGTACATTGATCAAATATATTCCGCACACCATCACCGTTGGTTTTACTTCCGGCATCGCTGTCACCATCTTTCTCGGTCAAATCAAAGACTTTTTTGGTTTGACCTATGCCGAAGGGTTAAAACCCATCGAAGCCATTGAAAAAATCGAGGCAAATATCGCTTCATTCGGCACCTTTAGTTGGCAAGCCTTATTGATTGGCGCACTCTCGCTATTGATTTTGATTGTTTATCCCAAGATTGAAAAAAGAATTCCGCCGTCATTAATCGCTGTTGTTGCAAGCGCTTTGCTTGTTGCGTTTATTCCTGCATTAGACCAATATGTCTATACCATCGGAGACCTTTATACCATTCCGGAAGGTTTACCCAAAATCGACCCGACCGCTTGGGATTTTAGCATCGATACCATCATCGCCGTCTTTCCGGACGCCATCACCATCGCCGTCCTCGCCGGTATCGAATCCTTGCTCTCCTGCGTTGTTGCCGATGGAATGGTCCATTCTAAGCATAATTCAAACGCAGAATTAGTCGCGCAGGGTGTTGGCAATATCGCTTCCGTCTTCTTTGGCGGCATCCCTGCCACCGGCGCCATCGCCCGCACTGCCGCAAACATCAAAAACGGCGGTCGAACCCCTATCGCAGGAATGGTCCACGCGGTTGTTCTTCTCTTGGTATTACTCTTTTTAATGCCGTATGCCGCGTTGATTCCGATGCCCACCATCGCCGCCATCCTCTTTATTGTCGCTTATAATATGAGCGAATGGTGCGAAGTTGTTCAGATCGTCAAAACCAAGAATATCCCCGATATTATTATCACAATCATAACATTTTTATTTACCGTCATCTTCGATTTGGTCGTAGCAATCGCCGTTGGAATGGTCGTTGCACTCATGTTTAAACTTTATCATTTCATCAAAAACAACCGCAAAGGGGCTTGCTAAAATGCTGCATTCTAATTACGATGTAGCCGTTGCGCCAGCGGCGAAGGATACGGCTGGGACGTTCTTCGCGTCATCCCGCCCGCGATCCTGACAGGCCAGGCGGCAGGAGCTGCGGTTTCCCAAGCCATCGACACCGAAAAAGCAATTACCGATATTGATGTTTCGATTCTGCAAAATCGTTTGGAAAAAGAAAATGTCAACATTCATTTTGATGATTCTCTGATCCCCGAAGATACCACCAAAATCGAAACTGTAGATATTGGCCACATTTGACAAGAATTTCAACGTATTATCGCCCCCGCGCATCATACACTATCTTTGGAGGAACTCAAAATGAAATCCAAAGAAAAGAAAGATATTGTCCCCTATTACTACACGTTACCGATGCTTCAACCGGATCATAAGACCAAGGAAGCCAAAGTGACTATCCCGCAGGACGACGATGTCAAAATCACCCGAGGATGGAGTGAAGACCTCAAACTTTAAAATCCGGCTCTGATGAGCCGGATTTTCTTTTGATTTTTCATTGCGCCACGCAATGATCTATGTTATAATAAGTAAAAAACTTGGAGGATCCATAATAATGTCTAAAAAAACACAAAAGATGTCCACCATCGAAATATTAGATACTTTTATTTCCATTTTTGCAGTCTGTTGGGTAATGGTTTTTTCCTATATTGCACTTTTTAACGAAAGTAGTATTCTGGCGCTGATTACTGTAATGCCACTTTTCTTTTTATTCGGTTTATATATAATCGGCAGCGCGATATATTGCTATAAAGAATTAGAAATCCTCAAAACCCTAGAAAAAGACACAACCGAAATTGAAAAAAGAAACCGCAAGAAAGCGCCGAAACTAAACAAAACCAAGCTCATCATCGGCGGTTGCTGCATCCTTGCGGGAGTATTACTTTGTATATTATTATGAATATAGAAGAGGCTCCGATTTTTCGGAGCCTCATTTATATTTAACGGCAATATTTTAAGGTTGCGGTCCCATCCTCGTTATAAATTACACCTTCACCTTGAAAATTCAAAGAATCCTTGACCTCAAAAAATGCTTCTTTCGATTCAAACGGCACTTTGCTTTCAGCAATGACTTTCCTTGCCTCTTTACCGTCGTCCGAGAGCAGAACGGTCAGCACCCCGCCCAGCACCTTTGCCGCATTCACACATGCGACATACGGGTCGGTTATCATAAAGTTTTCGCTGTGTGCCACCCCGCTCGCACCACCGATAAAGGGATGAATGGACGGTATAACATTAGAGATATCCCCCATATCACTGCATGCCTTTCCCCACTCTGCTTGAAAATCTATATCTTCGATAGGGAAAATTTCGCCTGCCACCTTATAAAATATATCTTTAAGATTGCGGTCGTTATACCGCGGTGCGGAGCCGCAAATATCATCAAATACGATTCGGCATCCCATCGATGCCGCCGCGCCCGCAAACGCGCGGTTCACCTTTCGGCTGATATCGGAGATCACACGGTAATCGGCACCGCGAATCATATTCTCGCATACCACTTCGTGGGGAATCGTATTGACCGCACTTCCCGCATTAGAAAGAATGGGGTGCATACGGACTGCGTCCTTTTCCTTAAAAGTCTCACGCAGCGCATTCGCCGCAGAAAGAGCGGTGGTTGCGGCATAAAGAGCGTTTACCCCATTATGCGGTTCACCCCCCGCATGGGCAGCCTTTCCTATAAAGGTAGTTTTCTTGCGCATATTACCGTTTGAACCATCAGGGCAAGACATCCCTTTTGTTTTAGAACTCGCGTGAATCATCATTGCGATATCCACGCCATCCAAATAGCCGCGATAAAGAAATTCGGGTTTGCCGGAAAAATATCGAACAGTGTTATTCTCTCTTAGTTTTTCGCGCATTGCGGCATCGACACCCTCTTCTGCAGGGACAGCAATCAGCCGAATCGAACCACAAAGTCCTTCGAGTACCTCTTCATTTCTCAAAGCCGCCGCAAGCCCTAAAAGAGCAGCACACTGGCAGTTGTGCCCGCAAGCGTGCGCCGCGCCGGTCGCCTTATCAGCCAAGGGATGGTTGGGGCAAGGCAACGCGTCAAGCTCACCGAAAACAGCAATTTTAGGGCCCGGTCTGCCCGTTTCAACATCGGTATAAAAGCCCGGAATATCACCGGGTTCAAACAGCGAATACCCCAGCTTTTCAAAACGCTCCTTCATATAAGCGTGCGTTTTCCATTCTTGGAAAGCAAGCTCCGGCATACCCTTGATGTCGCTTTCAGCCGCAAGAATTAGAGCCTTGTTATCCTCTATTAACTTAAAAATCTTTTCAAGCATAATTTCCGCCCCCGTTTTGGATATTTACTATATTATGAAGATTATACTACTAAATGAAAATAAAATCAACTAACTTCTTTTATACCTAAAAATATTGCTCTATAAATATGTAGAGGCTCCGGATTACCGGAGCCTCATATAATTTAACAGCCAAAACAGCTGAGAACAAATTCGAAAATCTGACTCAAAATATTAAAACACATAATTAAAATCCTCCTTAAATAGATTCGTCTTAGCTATGACAACCTCATTATAACACCAAGAAAACAAAATGTATAGCGGTATATAATGGAACCGGAGGAAATGAAATTTTAAAAAAGAAAAACCGCCCCGATTGGAGCGATCCTTCAATATGGAGCTGCTAACCAGATTTGAACTGGTGATCGCATTTGCCTTCGGCAAAGCGACGGATCTAAATGCACGCTTCGCGTGGGATGAGGTCACCAGCCTTCGTAAAAAAAGAAAAACCGCCCCAATTGGAGCGATCCTTCAATATGGAGCTGCTAACCAGATTTGAACTGGTGACCTCATCCTTACCAAGGATGCACTCTACCGACTGAGCTATAGCAGCATATTTGATTTTCTTGAAATGTGCCTATTCATTATAATGGAGAAGTTGCGTTTTGTAAAGAGTTTTTTCGAAAAAATTTTAGCTTTTTTCAGCGCTTTGTTTACATAATTTATCCGCTTGTTTACATAAAAGTTGTTCACAACTCTGTGCATAATGTGAAAAACTCGGCACTTTTGCACCGATTTTCCGCATTTTACCGTCATTTTCCCTGTTTATAACCTTTTTTCGACAAGGTTGCCTCAGATTATTTTGTTTCCTTGTCAACAATAAAATTAGGGCTTGCTTTTTTACGTTTCTTATGATAAAATAGACTACGCTTATATGGAATTTTAATAGACGAAAGGTTGGGAAAAATAATGGCTTTATATATCTTTGGTTCTGCGATTTTGGTTTTGGCTGTCGCAATCATTGTATGTGTATCGATCCAGCAGGGCAAGTCTCAGGGCTTGGGCGCTATGGCAGGCGGTTCCGATGCTGATAGCTATTTCAGCAAAAATAAGAATCGTTCCCGCGATGCTGTTCTGAATAAGATCACCATTTTGCTGTCTGTATTGATCTGCATCTGCGTCATCGCTATGAACATCGCCGGCTACACTGCATAATGAAACAAAAACAAAAAATGACCTCATTTATGAGGTCATTTTTTTATTCTTCCACGCCGCTTTTGCTCAATTCGTGCAGGTTATCGCCCAACATTTCCAGCCGCTTATAAAAGCCGTCCAGCTGCTTTTCGCCGATATGGACCGCCGCCTTTTTCACCACCAGAGTGGCGCGTTCGCTGACATATTTTGCCGCTTCCTTCCCCTTCTCGGTCAGAAATAAGGGAACACGGTATCCCGGAACATTGGGCTTGGTGATCAACCCTTTCTCGATCATTTCCGAGACCGCGCGGGAGACGATCGCCTTATCCTTGCCGGTAACATCATAAAGCTCGGTGGGGGTGATCCCTTCGGGGTACCGATCCATCACAACAAGGTATTGGGCAAAGGCGCCCTTCAGATCATATTTCTTCATCTCTTCGTTTTCAATTTTTTGAATACTGCGATAAATCTTCGCAATCGAGCCTGCAAAGGCTTCATATCTACGTACCATATCCATATCGTTCTCCACCCTTTCTTGCGCTTTTTCTATAATAATATTTTTTTGTTGCTCTGTCAACATTTAAAAACAAAAAAACAGTAAATTTTTTAAAAATTTACTGTTTTTCTTCTTTTATCGACTTTTTATGAATAAGAAAATGCGCTGCAGAGGAACCGCAAAGATGGTTCCGATGGCGCAGACGGTCAAGACCGCTTTATTTTTCAGAAGCTTATGGAGCGCCTGAAATTCCAGCATCCGCATCCCTATATAGAAGATCAACGCGATCATCAGCGCCAAGGCAGCGACCATCACCAAAAGCATCCCCCAAAGAGGGTGGATCGCCTGCAGATGAAAGACTGCCGCCCAGATCAAGCAAGCCAAACTAAGCGCCACCAACACCAGCGACCACCAGATCAGCCAGGCGGTGCGGCGGGCGAGCCGCTCCTTATGAGTCAGCCGCAGGGTATAATAGATCTGCCCATTGGGATAGCAGGCGGTATAAAGGGGATAAACCCCTGCCTTGCGCCCCAGCGAACGCAGGCCGATGCCGCCCAGCACCCAGCAGATCATATTCAGCCCCAGCCACGTAAGCCCGATCACCAGCAAAATCTTAAATGCGCTGCCATTTAAAATGGCACCCAGCAGTTTAAAGATCAAGCTCATCGCAATCAGCCTTTCTTGGAAAGCGCGCGCTGCAGCCAGATCTGGCCGATATCCAGCGCTTCATAGAGGCTGGATTTCTCGCCGCGCTTCTGAGAACGCTCAAAGATGGAAACACTCTCGTCGGTGGAAAGCAATTCCACCGAAACCTTGGTGGGGATCTCCTCGGCGGAACCGTCGGTCGCCAGAATACTGATAAAGATCACATAAGGATCCTTGGGATCTCCATAGTAAATATTATTTCCGCTGCGGACCAGAGGATATCCTTTATACATAGTAAAGGGCAATTTTTCTTTTTGAGCTGCCATATTGCAAAACTCCTTTCAAAGAGATTTTATTCTTCTAATATTATATCATAAATGCAACGCATTTTGATATAATTGTCCATCATTTTCGGTTGCCTGCCACGCAGGCGAGAAAATTGGACATCTTATAATATCCGCAATGTCGTTGTCAATAATTATCGCAGATATGCTTTGCGGATATTATATCATATTTAAAACCGAATGTAAACAGGATTTTTCGCACCTTTTCCCCGAAATTTCGTAGAATAAAAAGAGTGTTCAACACTCCGGAAAAAACGAAAGGAGAAACCACTATGGATGATTTTGATCTGCGGGACCTTTTGAGCCCGCCGCTCCGATATCAATCGGATCTTCCGCCCAAGCCCCAATGCCCTCCGCCGCACCCTGCCCAACCGCCGATGGACGCAGGCAATCAGGTTCTGGCGATGGCGTATGTGCTTTCCCAGCCTTGGGCGTCCCTTTACCCTGCGGACGAAGCGCTGCACCGCGGGACACTCTTTCGGCAGTTGGACCTGCCCTTTGAAGGAGGTGCGCATCAATGACCGACCGAGAACGAGCCATGAACGCGGTCTATACCAACGGCTTTGCCTTGGATGATGCCCGCCTCTTTTTGAACACCCATCCCAATAGCCGCGAGGCGCTGGAATTCTATCGCCAAAAAGCCAAGCTTTATCGCGAAGCCATGGACGCATATCAATCCAAATACGGCCCCCTGAGCCCCGAAAACGGCGCGATGGGCGACCACTGGGCGTGGGCGGAAGGCCCTTGGCCCTGGGAAGGAGGGAAATAATCGATGTGGACTTATCAAAAACGGTTGCAATACCCTGTCGACATTAAAAAGCCCGATGCCAAATTGGCGAAAGTCATTATGAGCCAATTCGGCGGCCCCGATGGCGAGATCGGCGCATCCCTGCGCTATCTCTCCCAGCGGTACGCCATGCCCTATAGCGAAGTTGCCGCCACGCTGACAGACATCGGCACCGAGGAACTTGCCCATATGGAAATCGTTTCCACCATCGTTCGCCAGCTGCTGCGCGGTCTTTCCGCCGATGAAATTCAGGCGCAGGGCTTTGCCGATTACTATGTGGACCATACCGCCGGCATCTGGCCTCAGGCGGCCAGCGGCGAGCCTTTCAGCGCGACGGTGTTCCAATCCAAAGGCGACCCCATCACCGATCTTTTTGAAGATATGGGCGCCGAGCAAAAGGCAAGGACCACCTATGATAACCTGCTGCGGCTGATCCGCGACCCCGATGTTCGGGATCCCATCAAGTTCCTGCGGCAGCGCGAAATTAACCATTTCCAACGCTTCGGCGAAGCCCTGGGGCAAGTCCGCAGGCATCTGGACAGCAAGAACTACTACCGCATCAACCCCGCATTTGATAAAGAGGACAAATAACAAAAAAGCAGATGGGCTTTGCCCATCTGCTTTTTATATGAATTTCATCAGCAACTCGCAGAGAAATACTCCCGCGCAGGCGAAAAGCGCGGTGGGCAACAGCCCCCAATCGAGATAAGCGATCACCAGCGCCGCCAGCAAGCCCACCGCCGCCGAGAGGGGCGATGCGGTGGATTCCAGAATGGCGGGGAAAGTCATCGCCGCCAACACTGCGTAGGGAATATAATACAGGAAAGAACGGATCAAGCGGTTTTGGATCTTCTTTTTGAAGATGATCATCGGCAGCATCCGAATCAGGTAGGTCACCCCCGCCATCACCAGAACATAGAAAAATAACCTCATTGCTCATCCTCCTCTCGCACAGGGAAGAAGAACGCGCCCGCCGCCGCGGCGACCACCGCGCTGATGATGATGGCAAACCCGCTCGACACCGGATTCAAAAACGGCACCCAAGCAAAGCAGCAGGAAAGCGCCATCGCCAAAAGCGCCACCAGCGCCACCGCCAGGCTCTTTTTTGCCACCGGCAAAACAATGGCGACAAACATTCCGTAGATTGCCACCCCCAGCGCCGAAAGCACCGCTGCGGGCAAAATCTCGCCCGCCGCCGCGCCAAAGAAGGTGCCGCCGGTCCAGCAAAGGATGGGCAGGGTCATCAGCCCATAGAAATAGGGCGCGGTAACGGTACCTTCCTTATTGACCGCGATGGCAAAATTCTCATCGGTCACACCGAAGGATAAAATCATTCGCTCAAGCATCGTGACGCTATGGTCTAATTTTTGGGAAAGGGAGGTGGACATCAGCGCATACCGCAGGTTGATGACAAACTGAGTGGCTGCCATCTCAAGCAGGCTGCCTGCCGCCGCGATGACCGAAAGCCCCGCCAGCTGCCCTGCCGAGGTGAGATTGGTCAGCGAGATCAATACCGCGCTCAGAACCGTCAGCCCGCTCTGCACCGCCGCCACGCCAAAGGCAAAGGAGACCGAAAAATAACCCAGCCCCACCGGCAAACCGGCTTTCAACCCTTGCCAAAAATCCTTTTTCAACCTTAGGTCCCCCTTTCCTCAAAATCTCAAACAGTGCCTATTAAACCTTCTGATATATCTCAAAGGGAATCGGACGGATCTTCAGCATAAATTCGCTGATATGCGGTTGCATAATTTCGTAGCCTCGAGTATCCGCATGGACAAAATCCGGTTCTCCGGTCTTCATCTGAATGGTATATTCTTTGGTATCAAACTCCAGATCATTATAAAGGTCCAGATACTCGATGCCCCATTTTTTGCAGATCTGCCCGCCCAGCTCAAAATACTTGCCGGTTCTGTACATGGTATTATGAAGCGGCATCTTATACACGCTCATATAACCAATCGCAGCAGTATCGCCATGGTCCTTGACCGCTTGATAGATCATCAATTCCAAACCGCCTGCAAAGGTGGAAAGATCGAAGGTGGCAGGGTCAAAGCTCTCGCTGATCTCACCCAGCGGTGCCTCATAGCTTCCATCATTGCCGCCGCCCTCCAGCAAGATATATTCAAAATGCGCATCGGTATGCGGCAACATCTGATTGAGGATGCACTTGACTGCACGATGCCCTTGCTTCAAGCGAATATCCGAAACCGCTGCGCCGGGGATGGCGGAATTGGTGACCTGCGCGCCATAGGTTTGGTGAAGGCGGCGGGACCATCCCCGCATCCCATCCACTTCAGGATCGTTGTTTGCTGCGCAAAGGGAATCGCCGATGTTCAGAACCGTTCTTCCGTCTAAGGGGTTGGTAAAGGTATCTTCGGGGATCTGTTCTTCATTGATATAGATGCAGAATACATCCTTTTCCGCAGGGGTCAACTCCAGCCGAACCGCGGCTGCGGATGCGGGGGCGGTAATGCAAGCCATCACCATTCCCTGCTTAAAGGGTTGGCGAACCTCCACCTTTGTATGATTAAACAATTCAATCAACTGCCCTTGAGCGTCATAAAACGCACCCATCACCGGCTGCCCGAGGCGAACCGGCCCGAAAAAGATCTGATCGCCCTGCTCTACCGCAATTGCTTGGGTCAAAAGAAAACGATCGCTTTTTTCAACGGCACCGTCCATCTTCAGATATTGGCCGATACATGTTTCCTTGCAATAATAATTCATTGTTCTTTCCCTTTCCATTTATACACTTGAAGAAATTATACCACAATTTTATCAAAAGATCAATCGCCCTATAATAAATAAAATGGAGGCTTACGCCTCCATTTTATGGGTTTAATTATTTCATTCCGATAACCTTATCGAGATCATCATATTTCTGAATTTCGAGGAAAATTTCCTGGTCTACCGGTCTCATCGTCTCCGGAATCTCGGCCTTCATTTCCTCAGGCACGATTCCTGTGACAAAGGGCCCGATATACTCTTGCATCACATCGTATCCATCGCCGTTGGCGTGGATACCGTCTGTGGTAAGACCGGTAGGATCATAGTTCGCTTTTCCTTCCGTCATGGGTCTGGAATTAAACTTATCCTCGGTCAAGATCGAAAACAGATCCAGATAGGGAACACTCCATTTATCGCAGATTTCCTTGGCATATTGGAAGTAGTTGCCCATATCGGCAAACGTACCTTTGGTTCCATAATAGGGACCATCATAAATGCTCATGAAGCCGATGGCGGCGGTGTCGCCATAGGTCTTGATGGCGGAATAGATCGCCCGCTCCAAGCCGCCTACAAAGGTATCTTCCGGAGCAAAATCCTTGGGATTATAGGAAGTGGGGTTGAACAGTTTGACACCGGTATTAGGATCGTCATTCAACCAATAGCCGACTTTGGCATCCTGCGAAGCATCGTTACCGCCGCCCTCCAGGAGGATATACTCAAACGGACGGCCGGAATCGCGCCACTCGTTGACCTGGTTTACGATACACTGCCGCGGGTTGACATCACTACCTTCTGTATCGAGGTTTGAGTCATCATTCGCTTTTAAAAATCTGACGGTAGAAAGTGCCGAACCACCCTGGGCAGAGTAGGACGTAACAACACCATAATCTCTGACGATACGGCCTCTCCAACCTTTATCAGTCGGGTCTGCAGCGGCGGAACACAAAGAGTCACCGACAACGAGGAACTGCTGATCTTTCTCAATATTTGTAAGAGCATTGGCATCGCCGGCGGTCCGACATTGATAATCCGCCAAGGAGAACTCATTATTGATGCGGATATAGAACTGCTCCTCTTCTTTGGCATTTGCCTGCAGGCGAACATACGCAGCGCCTTCGGGAGCGGTAATGCTGACCATTGCCAATCCATCGACTTCTTTTTCCGCAAGCTCACCTACGACAGATCCATCCGGCTGAATTTCAACGTCTTTTTCTTGAATTGTCGCCTTAAAAGAAAACTTCGTCTCGAGTCTTTCGTTGTTGACATTGATCAGCTCAATGGCATTACCGTCGGCATCATAGAAATGACCCAGAACTGCCTGCGCCTTACGGACGGGACCAAAGACGACCTTATTGCCCTTGCTGACCGAAATATAGTTGGTGCGGACATAGCGCTCGTTGGTACCATCGCTACCGTCCATCTTCAGGTTACCGAACCCAATATTTTCTTCGTTATAGAAGTTTTCTTCATTGACCCGCTCCTGGAGAGCGTCAAACTCATCTACGGTCTTTTGAACCCCCATAAAATAGAGGATGATCTTGCGCACATCTTGGACCGTGCAATCATTATCCCCATCCACATCGGAGTTGCGCTCGTTGATGGCAGCGTTATCGTTTACTACCTTTTTCAGCAACGCAATGGCATCGGTCAGGTCGACCCCGCCGTTGCCCTTGGCATCGCCGGCAACCATCGGCGCAGAAGCATCATCGGTACGGCCGCAGATGGAACATACATACTTATAACCGCCCTCGGTCTTTGTATATACACAATCGCAGACTTCAGAGAACGCATTGCCACACGCGCAAGTACCGGTGTGGGTATATGCATTCCAATTGATAGGATTGATTGTGCAGTTGCTCAGTTTGCAATTCTCAGTCACCTGATGATTGCATATAGAGCAGATGGCGGTATGTTTTTTATCGCCTTTTGTATAATCAAAATCATGGACGCATCTATTGGTCATCTTCACAGTGACATCGTCGGTGCCGACAGTGACCGAAGTGCCATTGATTTCGCAATCCCCTGCAACAGGAGTAAAGGAAACATCGCTCGTATAGCCAAGCTTTGCTTTCAAATCGACTGTGCTTCCGGGCTTGACACCAACAATCTTGGTGATATCTTCGATTTCTACCGTGATCCCGACGATCTTGCCCTCGGATTTTCCTTCGGCAATGGGGCGAATTTTACCCTCGTCGGTCAAAGCATAGTAAACCGCATCCGGTCCTTCGCCGGTTTGCGCGCTGTTAATCAACCAAGCCGCTTCCAAAGCATCAGTCTTCAAAAGAGCATCGTCGCTCTGGGCTGCTGTTCCTATGAAATAGGGTATGGAAACTTTTTGGAAGCCTTCACGTTTGCCGGTGATGCCGTATACGTTTTCAAATACAGCGGGTTTTTTTGCCGCGAATCGGAACATTCCGAAGAGAGGAGCAGGCTCCGCGTGATCCACATAATCGCTGGCGCCGGCATTGATATGACCACTTTTTTTCTTCGGGTTACTTGCAATGCCATCGACAAGAATATTCCGGTAGCTATGGGCACCGGTGATCTCATTCGAATGGCTTCCGACAACGCCATAAACGTTTTTCAAGGGATCCGTTGATACTTCTCTATCGGAGGCGAGCAATCCGTCAAATACAAAGCCGTTTACATTGATGGTTGCTTCGACATCTCCTCCCGGAGCGCCGACAAGAGCGGAAGCGTGCCCATCGGCAAGGGAACGGATATTTGCGCCGGACCATACGCGGGTAAAATTCACCGTACAGCCTGCCGACACCGCACCAAAGGTGGATACGCTGGTGCTTGCGTTACCACTGTTGCGGTTGATATCGCCGCTATTAACGCCGAAATCAATGAACGAACAGTTACCCAGCCGATTGATCAAGCCGGACGTGGTACTTTCTACATTTTTGATTAAAATATTATCAAAGCCGTAGCCGTGACCGTTGATGGTACCGCCAAAATATCTTGGATAGGCTGTTTTATCTGTATCTGCTTCAGCAGTACCTAATTGCAGCATTTCCACACCATAAAAGTTAATATTCCCTGTCAAGTGGAAGGTGACCCCATCAAAATAGGTCTCACCTACTGCCGTCGCACCGGCGGTTTCGATCATTTTCAACCAGTCTTCAGGCTCGGAAATGGACCAGTTCTTTCCATCGTGACCGTTCGCCATTGCAGACACGTGATCCTTATACTGGGGATAGGTCTCCGCAGCCGCCACGGTGGTAGGCATCGCGAAGACAACCATGGTGCAAAGCATCGCAAGAATTGCCAAAAGAGAAATAGCTCTTCTTTTCATGTTGTTGATTCTCCTTTTAAAAAACTATCTACATATTTACAGTTAATTTAATGATACCATAGTTTCTTTTCAAAATCAAGTCGTAGCGTAATTTTTTTGGGGGCGATGTGGCATCGCTCCTAAAAAATATTCAAATGTTTTGCTGCAAAATAAAATGGAGGCTTGCGCCTCCATTTTATTGATTTAATTCTTCGTATTAAGAATTAATATTAAGATTCTGCGGGATATCTATATATTGCTGAATCTCAAGGTAGATTTCCTGATCTACAGGTCTCATCTCGTTCTGAACAAAGGGATCGATATACTTTTGCATGATATCATATCCTTCGCCATCGGCATGGATATAGTCGGGCCCGGTTAATGGTTTATTTATTGTATAATCTTCAGTATTAAAATTATTCAGATTTTCGTAGTACAGATCCAGATAGGGAATTTTCCACTTTTGGCAGACTTCATCAACAAACTGGAAATAATTGTCTGTATATTCAAATTGATCACTCTTGGGCATCGGATAGGGGAGCAGATAACCGATCGCGGCTGTATCGCCATAGGTTTTGATGGTGGTATAGATTGCTCGCTCCAAGCCGCCGATAAAGGTATTTGCGGGAGCAAAATCCTTGGGATGATAGGAGTTGGGGTTGAAGATTTGCTTACCACTGGGATCATCGTTCTCATAATAGCCGATTTTAGTATCGTATGCGAGTTTATCCGAGCTCTTCTTTGCATAGGCAGCATCGTTTGCACCGCCCTCGATGAGGACATACTCAAAGGGTAGACCGTTGCGGTGCATTGTGATCTGGTTTACGATACAATATTTCACGTTGTCGTTTCCATCAGTATCATTTTCCGGATCCTCCTCCACATAATATTTTGCTGTGGAAATAGTTGTACCGCCCTGGCTGGAATCGACTGTCTGAGCGCCGAAATTTATGTTGATACGGCCTTCCCAACCCTTTTTGGGATAGATGTCAGCCAGGGTATCTCTGGCAGCGGCGCACAAAGAGTCGCCAACGGTCAGGAACAACTGACCTCTTTCCTCATTTGTGAGGGTATTGGCATCGCCGTTGGTGCGGCACTGATAATCCGCCAAGGAGAACTCATTGTTGATGCGGATATAGAATTGGTCTTCTTCTTTGGCGTTTGCTTGCAAGCGAACATAAGCGGCGCCTTCGGGGGCGACAATGCTTACCATTTCCAAACCGTCGACCACCTTGGGCAAAAGATCATCGATAACAGCGCTTTTTCCGTTATCGATAACTTCAACGTCTTTTCCAAGAACTTCCGCGTTAAAGGTATACTCCGCGTTCTCTCCGGCATTAAGTCTTTCGTTGTTGACATTGATCAGCTCGATGGCTTTACCGTCTGCATCATAGAAATGACCCAGAACCGCCTGCGCCTTGCGCACGGGACCAAAGACGATCTTATTGCCTTTGCTGACAGGAATAAGGTTGGTGCGGATATAACGCAGGTTGGTACCGTCTTCGCCGTCCATCTTCAGGTTGCCAAACTCAATATTTTTTTCGTTATAGAAGTTTTCTTCATTGACCCGCTGCTGGATAGCTTCAAACGCATCGATGGTCTTCTTATCTTTCAGGAAAAAGAGGATGATCTTGCGCACATCCTGGATGCCGGGGTCATTATCTCCATCCACATCGGCATTGCGCACGTTGATGGCAGCGTTCTCGTTTACTACATTTTTCAGCAATGCAATGGCATCGGTTAGGTCGACCTTGCCGTCGACCTTGCCGTCGACGCTAACCTTGACATCGCCGGGAACCATCGGTGCAGGAGCGACCTCTTCGCGGTCGCAGGAACATACATACTTATAACCATCATCGGTCTTTGTATATACATAATCGCAGACTTCAGAGAATGCATTGCCACACACGCAAGTACCGTTATGGGTATATGCATTCCATTCAAACGGATTGGGTGTGCAGTCGGTCAGTACGCAAGCCTCTGTTACTTTATGATTACATATAGAGCAGGTGGCGGTATGCTCTTTATCGCCTTTAACATATCTAAAGTCATGCTCGACGCAAGGGTTGATCATCTTTACCGTAGCGTTACCGTTGACAATGGCAGTGGTGCCATCGATGATGGTGCAATCACCGCTACTTACCACAAATTCAACATCGCCCCTATAGCCAAGCGCTGCTTTCAGGTCAACAGTGTCGCCCGGATTGACGCAAACATTCTTGGTGATATCTTCGATTTCTACGGTGATTCCGACGATCATACCATCGGATTTTCCTTCGGGAATGGGGCGAACCTTGCCATTCTCATTCAGTTTGAAGTAGACCGGTTTTTCGGATTTGGAAGGATTCCGGTTGATGGTCCAAGCCGCTTCTGCAGCCGACATATCGGTCAGCAAAGCCTTGGATGCCTTTGAATCACTCAGAACAGAACCAACAGCATAGCCGGCATCGATGCCGTTTTCTTTGCGCTTGACTGCATAGACATTTTCGGTCGCTGATATAGCAGCTTCTTCCGAAGAAAGAGCAAAGAGCGCCGCTGTGTTGCTATGGGAAGTAGCAGGCGTTGCTACAGAAGTCAAAATATCATATTTACCGTCAAGAGAACTAAAGTCGGTGATGACATTATAGAACTTGTTATCATCGGCAACATAGGGGCTGGTAGAACCATAGAGAGCGAAGAATCTCGGTTGAGACTGATCCGCGGCCTTTATAAATGTACCATCAAAGACAAAGCCGTTGACATTAACAGTAATGTATTGATCGGCGAAAGAACCAACCAAACCGGTCAACTGACCGCCGGAATTGGTCGCGATGGTAGCCGAAGACCATACGCGAGTGAAGGTCGGGGTCTTACCGGAGATGACATTACCAAAGCTGGAAATATTATTGACACCGCCGCCGGTATTTTGATAAAAAGCGCCGCCTTCCAAACCGAAATCGATAAAAGTACAATTGGAGAGACGATGGAACAAACCGCAATACAGTTCTTCATTCTCGTAAAATTCATTTACATACGCACCGCTGGCATCCTTTTTTTGGATCCACTTCTTGAGCGCGATGACCTTGATATCTTTAAAACTATAGCCATGGCCATTGATGGTACCGGCAAAGCCGCCGCCATTGTTATAGGCGCTAAACCCCATCGACCGAACTTCCGCACCGGTATACGGATCTTTCGCTCCGGTTGACTCGGCAAGATAGGTAAAGTTCGGATAAGAGAACTGAATATCATTGGTCAGATGGAAAACAGTACCGATAAAATAATCCTGATACTCGCCGGTTTCAGGATCCTTTTTGGCATCCTCACCTTTATTTTCGCGGGTACCGTTGACCGAATCGGCCACTTCACGCATGGCTTCCCAGTCTTCTTGCTTGGAAATAGACCATTGGTCTAAAGGATAGCCCGCGGCTTCATATATTTTATGATAAGCATAGCGGGGGAAGTCATTGACATTCCATTCAAAGTCCTTCCACTCAATGTTGTCCTTATCCAATTTTGCCGCTTTAATGATTGCTTCCTCATCTGCATTTGCAGAAAGTTTACCAAGTTCTGTGGCACCCAAAGCAATATCATCCATAATTGAAGCAAGGGGGCCATCATCGACTGAAGCCGCTACTACAGTAGTCGGCATCGCGAAGACAACCATAGAGCAAAGCATCGCAAGAATTGCCAGAAGGGAAATCACTCTTCTCTTCATTTTATTGGTTCTCCTTTAAAAATATTTTTATATAAATTCACTTACGAATGAATTTTCGCGTAAATTTCTTGGGAAATGGGGCGAAGCTTCGGCATAAAGGAGTTAATATAGGGTGCCAAAACATCGTAGCCCTCGGCGTTGGCGTGGATTCCGTCGACGGTGTATTTGATTGTATCAAATTCCACATCGTTATAGATATCCAGATAGGGCATCCCCCATTTTTCGCAGATTTTCTTACCCACTTCGAAATAATCGCCGATGAAGAGGGTACGGAAGAAATGAGGTGTTTTAAAGATGCTCATATACCCCAGCGCGGCGGTATCACCATACTCTTTGACAGCGGTATAGAACATCATTTCCAAGCCGCCTGCATAGGTGGTCAAATCGAAATCCTTGGGATCGAAAGACGCGCTGACCGCGCCGATCGGCGCCTTATCCCAGGAATCGTTTCCGCCGCCCTCCAGCAGGATATAATCATATTCAAAGCCTTTAAAGCGGTTGATCTGCTTGAAGATCTGATGATACTCGGTGGATTTTTCTCTGCCCATGCGGCAATCGGAAAGCGCTGTCCCGCCGATGCCGGCGTTAAAGACATTGGCTTCATATTGATCGTGGATGCGGCGCGCCCAGCCCCGCAACCCATCGACCATGGCATCCTTTGCCGCAGCGCAGAGGGAATCGCCGATGGTCAGAAGATTTCTTCCCTTCAGCGGATTACCCAGCCACTTTTCATTCGGGAGCTCTTCCGAGCAGATCTCTTCATTTATATATATAAGGAACAAATCCTTTTCCGCGATGGTCAGCTGCAATCGAACTGCCGCCGCCTTGGGAGCAAGGATGCTCGCCATCACCATGCCTTCCTTGAAGGTATGGAGGATTTCGACATTGGTATGGTTAATCAACTGCAGGGGGTTGCCCTCTGCATCGTAGAAATAGCCCATCACAGGCTGCGCCGGCCGCATCGGACCAAAGGTGATCCGATCGCCCTCCTCGATCGCGAGCACCTCGCTGAGGATGAATCGGTTGCTTTCTCCAAAGGAGCCGTCCATCTTCAGATTTTGGCAGGTCGCATTTCTAAATTTAAAATAGTTCATCGTTTTATCCTAAAATAGTCCGGCAAGGGGGAGGCGGGAAGCCTCCCCCTTGCTCGAGTGTTTAACCCACTAATTCTGTATTCACCAATTCTGTTTGCTGAACTATGTCGTAGATTTCCTTCGAGACGGGTCTCATTTCGAGGCAAAGTTCATTGATTCGAGGTTGCATCAGATCGTAACCCTCGGCAAGTGCATGGCAATCATCGGAAGTGTGCACGCCTGCAGCCGGATTAAAGCCCTCGATCGGCTCATTATAGAAATCTACATACGGGATGCCCCATTTATCGCAGATCCGCTTTGCCATATCCAGATGGCCTTTGGCATTATCGAAACCGCTTGTGCTGGTAGACATTCTATAAAGAGCAATATAGCCAAGGGCCGCGGTGTCGCCGTGATCTTTAATCGCCTTATAGATCAGCCGCTCCATACCGCCCGCCAGGGTGTTTTCGGGAGCAAAGTCGGCAGGATCGTAGGAATCTTCCACAATTTCTCCAATCGGTGCCTCCAAATATTTAGAAGGTTGCGTCTGACTCAACGTATTATGAATTCTGTGATCGTTGACGCCGCCCTCCAGCAGGATATAATCGAAGTTCTTTACCCCGCTATGCTGGTTCAGCTGGCCGAAAATATAATGTGTATTAGAACCGCCGGCCGCCTCTGCCTTCCAAGCTGCAGTAGAAAGAGTCGAGCCGCCTTTGGCGGAGTTGGTCACCTTTGCGCCGAAGGTATCGCGGATACGGCGCGCCCAGCCCTTAATATAACCAATTTCGTCGTTGCCGACATAGGCATCGTTGGCAGCGGCGCAGAGAGAGTCGCCGACGGTCAGGAAGGTTCTGTTCTTTAAGGGATTTTCAACCTTGCCTTCAAAACGGTTTTCATAGTCCATCCCTGTGATCGCGGTATTGACGCGGAGATAGAACTGTTCTTTTTCTTCCGTTGCCATCTGGAAACGGACAGTTTCTGCATTTGCGGGGACATCGATGCTGACCAGCGCCTTACCCTCTTCAAAGGTATATTCTATCTTTACGTTGGTATGGTTGATCAACTGCAGGGGGTTGCCCTCTGCATCGTAGAAGTAGCCCATGACCGGAGCGCTCAAGCGGACCGGACCGAAGGAGAGCTTCTCGCCCGCATGGACTGCGATGGGATCGGTGACCACATAGCCGGCCACATTCCCTTCGGTACCATCCATCTTCAAGTTTTTATGGGATACTGCGTTGGAATCATAAAGGTTCGCATTGAGGCGCTGTTCTGTCGCCTCTGCTGTTGTGATAGCATTTCTATTGCCGAACCAGATGCGAATCGCCAGCAGGGCGTCCATCGGTTGGATCGCGTTATCGCCATCCACATCCGCATTGCGCAGCTTGATGTTCACATCCTGTTGAACGGCTTTCTTCAAAATCTGGACCGCGTCCAGCAGGTCAATCTTATTATCGCCGGTAGCGTCGCCGCCGGAGACGAGCGCAGTGCCGCTATGGGACACATTTTCTCTGCCGCAGGGGCAAGCGGAATAATCCCAATACGCGTCTGCATTTTTCTCTGCGGATTGGACATAGGTTACTGCGCAAGGTATGGTGAACGATTCACCGCAAGAATCGCAGGTACCGCTATGGGTCGCCGCTTCACCTTTGGCAAGTTGCTCTTCGGTGATGGCGTTAATGGTGCAGTTTTGCAGCGCCGCGCAGGTCTCTACTTTATCATAACCGCAGAGCGCGCAGACTCTGGTATGCTCATTTGCGTTCGCACCCTTGGTGACAGTGCTGCCGGTATGGGTGCAGTCGGCAGTCACTTCGATGACAACATCCTCTTTACCCAAAGAGAGCTTATCGCCGCTGATGCTGCTCAAAGAGCCTTCTTTGATTGCAAAGGTCTGGAGATTCTTCTTGCCGAAGGTTGCTGCCAGATCGTATTCGGTGTTGGCGTTGAGGAAATATTCCCGATCGACATCTCCGGTCAGGGTGACCTTGACGATCATATTGGTATTTTCAGCAACCGGGCGGATCTTGCCGTTCTTCAAGGTAAAGTAGACCGCTTCTACCTTTTTCGAAGGATTCTTATTGGCAGTCCATGCTGCTTCGAGGGCGGAGTTTGCCATCATTGTGGGGTCAGCGGTGCGGGTCTCGCCTCCTCTGCCCATATATGCTGTAACATTCGGATAAGAAACGGTATAGAGATTCTCAAAGACAGATTTATTTATCTGCGAAGTAGAGATGGAACCGAACAGTGTGCTATAGTACGCGGTGGCAATCGCCTCTCCGGGAACGTTCTTCGCGCTCGCAGCCAAGGAGTTTGCTCCGTTCAGTTGCGGATACTTCGGGGTAGCATCGTTGGTATACAGCTGCGCATCGGTAATAATGTTGGTATATTTAAGGGTGCCTCCCATTGTCCGGGTATCTGCTTGCCCCCAGCCGATCACGGAATAGGTGGTTCTTTTAGTTGTGGAGATCTTGCCGTCGAAGACAAAGCCGTTTACTGCGATATCATTCGAATAATCACCATCGGCAGGGATCGCCAAAGCAGAAACAAAACCGGTGCCGGTATGGCGCAAGGTCATGCCGGACCAGACGCGGGTAAAGGTGGGTTTATAGCCATCTTTCAGACCGCCGAAGGTGGTGGGAGCAGTTCTGGCGCCGCCGACAGCGCGGACAACGCTGCCGCTGTTGACACCGAAATCAATAAAGCTACAGTCGCCCAACAGCTGGAACATACCGGTTCCGCCGTCTGTATCCGCCGCCGCATAGGTGGCATCAAATTGGTCGCCTTCATAAATTTTCAGGTCATTAAAGCCATAGCCGTGGCCGTTGATGGTACCGCTGAAATATCTTCCATCGCCCATCGGAGCCAGCCATTCGGTATCGGAAAAATCAACATCGCCGGTCAAGTGGAAGGTGACGCCTTTGAAATATTCCCCACCTTCCGCCGTCGCATCGGCGGTTGCCATCATTGCTTTCCAGTCTGCAGCGTCTTTGATGAGCCACTCTTTTTGGTTGGGGTGAGCAGCGTGGTCCGCATACTTGGGAAAGTCCAATGCCAGCTCTGTCGTCTCCGCGGTGGTAGGCATCGCGAAAACAAACATTGTGCAGAGCATTGCAAGAATTGCCAAAATTGAAATTGCTTTTCTGTTCATCGTTTGGTTCTCCTTTATTTAATAGCTGCCAATTCATCCCGCACCTTTTGGGTCACAGGAGTCATCGAACGCATATAATCGGTAATGTAGGGGCCTAAAATATCGTAGCCACTGGCATCGGCGTGGGTGCCGTCCGGCACGTGCTCGGTACCTTCCGGGTTCAATTTCTTATTGATCTCGGTATGGTTATACATATCGAAATAAGAGATGTTCCACTTTTTGCAGATCTCTTTGCCCACAGTGTAGTAATCGTTCATCCCGGTGGCGACAACACCGTGCTTATTGCGGGGCATCTGGAAGGTCATCAGATAGCCGATCGCCGCGGTATCGCCGTATTCGGTAATGGCGGTGTAGATCGCCATCTCCAAGCCGCCGGCATAGGTGGTCATATCAAACTCGATGGGGTCAAACCCTTTCGAGACCTTGCCGATCGGGGCAGTCTCCCAAGCGTCGTTGGTGCCGCCCTCGATCAGGATATAATCATAGGCGGTACCCGGAAATCTTGTTATTTGCTTATAGATGGTGTGATATTCGGTGGCGTCTTTATTGCTCATGCGGCAGGTCGACATTGCCGAACCGCCACGGCCGGCATTGGTGCTGATGGCACCGGAGAGTTCCTTGACTCGCCGCGCCCAGCCGCGCAGACCATCGACCTTATCGTCCTGCGATGCCGCGCAGAGGGAATCGCCCACAAACAGACATTCTTTTTCAAAAAGAGGATCGCCTACATCATCCGCTTTCACCTTAGTGATGCGGGTGTAATAGTTCTGGTCGAACTCTTTATTCTTTATCACCAGGAAGGTATCCCGTTCTTCTTCGGGAACATTAAAACGAACAAACGACACGCCCGCAGGCACGGTATATGTATATGCCCGCTTTCCTTGGGGGAAGACAAAAGCTTCCTTCATATCGTAGCCGTTAAAGACCTCGACAGGTTTCATCTTCGCATCGTAGCCGCAGCCCTGCACCAGAGCCGATGCTGCGACCGGCGCGATGGTCAGCGTGTCGCCTTTCTTGACGGGGATGGCGTGCATCGCGGTGCTCTGCTCGGCATTTTCAAGCTTGCCGTCGGGCCCAATCTGCTTGGAGGATTTATCCAGACTTTCCACATAAAGATTGCGGTCTTTCACATTATCCCAATGGGTGTAATAAGCATTTATATTCATCGCATCCTTAGAGGCGAGGAACAAATCTTTATATGCTTCAGGAATCTGCAGGGTAACACTGCCCGCGGCCGCCGCTTTATAGGAATAAATGACATAGCCGTTATTGAAGGCCTCGACCTTTTGCAGCTGGTCGGCACTTACCTTGGTTTCATTGCCCGATTTATCGGTAAAGGTCAGCTGCTCCTTTTGGGCGGGGGAGGCGGGGCCGTACCAGACCGTCTCCCCTGCGGCAACGCTGATGGGCTTGCCGCCGTTGAAGGTCTCTTTCAATTCACCGCTGGAGCTTTCTTGGTTGCTCCCGCCCGAGGGGCCATTCTGATTTTGACCGCCATTCGGCTTATCGGTATCGGAGCCTTGATTGCCCGCAGGCGTATTGCTCTGCCCGCCGCTTTGATTTTCATCATCCGCAGAATCATCGGAGTCATTGGAATTTGCTTCTCCTTGGTTTGCATCAAAATCATTCAGTCCATTATTATCGGTTTCATCGTCCTGCCCGAACTGCCCGCTTCCGCCATAGTCCAAAAGGGCATCCTCGTCAGCGGCCTTACAGCCGGCGAGCATCGAAAGCGCCATCGCTCCGATCAAAATGGATCCCACGATTCGTTTGTACACAGTATTTCACCCCATCTTATAATTTTCTATAATTATTATAAAATATATTAAATATAATTTCCTTTATTTTTTTGTGTTCTTTGCATAAATTTCTTTGAATTTTTGCGTTCTTTTGATGCAGCTATCAAAAAACAGCGGTTTTATCAAAAACCGCTGTTTTTTATGCTATTTTAACTTGCTCAAATCGTAAGGTGTGGTCTGATATACAAAGTAGTTCAGCCAATTACTGTAGAGCAAATTGGCGCAGCTGCGCCAAGAGACCTTGGGCTTCTTTTTCGGGTCGTCGCCGGGGTAATAATTTTGGGGAATTTGGATGGGTTTCCCTTGGGAAAGATCGCGGCGATATTCCGCATCCAAGGTCAGCGCATCGTATTCCGAATGGCCGGTGATAAAAATTTGCCGCCCTTTTTTGGTGGTAATGGCGTAGACCCCCGCCTCTTCGGAGGAAGCCAGAATTTTCAAGGCAGGCTCCGCTTCAATCAGCTCCCGCCGTACCGTTGTATGCCGCGAATGAGGGACCATAAAGGTATCGTCAAACCCGCGGAACAAAATCGACCGCTTATAATCCACCTTATGGGGGAAGATACCAAACATTTTTTCGGGCAGCGGCTCTTTATCGATTCCAAAATGGTAATAAAGCCCCGCCTGCGCGCCCCAGCAGATATGGAAGGTGCTTTGGACATGGGTCTTGCTCCATTCCATAATCTCGCAGAGTTCTTCCCAATATTCCACCTGCTCAAAGGGCATCTGCTCCACCGGCGCGCCGGTGATGATCATACCGTCGAAATTGCGGTGCTTCACATCGTCGAAGGTCTTATAGAAGGCGAGCATATGCTCGGGCGAGGTGTTTTTAGATTGGTGGCTCTTGGTATGGATCAGCTCCAATTCCACCTGCAAGGGAGTATTTCCCAAAAGGCGGGAAAGCTGGGTCTCGGTCTCGATTTTTTTGGGCATCAGATTCAAAAGCAGAATCTGCAGGGGGCGAATCTCCTGGGTGGTCGCTCTCTGCTCGGTCATAACGAAAATATTCTCTTTTCGCAAGGTTTCTGCCGCCGGCAGACCGTTTGGAATTTTAATGGGCATGGGGATTCCCTCCTTTCATTTTCTTGATAAAAATCAAACTGCCTTCAAGGCATTTTCAATATCGGCGATGAGATCGTCGGCATTCTCCAGACCAACCGAAAAGCGCACCAGATCGCCGGAAATGCCGCAGGCGACCAGTTCCTCTTCGCTCATCTGGCGATGGGTGGCGGTGGCGGGATGGAGGCAGCAGCTTCTGGCATCCGCCACATGGGTTTCGATGGCAGCAATCTTTAAGCCCGCCATAAATTTGGCAGCTGCTTCCTTGCCGCCCTTGACCCCGAAGCTGATAACGCCGCAGCTGCCGTTGGGCAGGTATTTCTGCGCCCGCTCATATTCGGCATCGCCGGGCAGACCGGGGTAGCGCACCCAGCCGATTTTTTCGTGGTCACTCAAATATTCCGCAATCTTTTGGGCATTGGCGCAATGGCGCTCCATCCGCACATGCAGGCTCTCCAAACCCAGATTCAAAAGATATGCGCTCTGGGGGGATTGCACACAGCCTAAATCCCGCATCAGCTGCGCGGTGGCTTTGGTAATAAAAGCCCCTTCCAGACCAAACCGCTCGGTATAGGTGACCCCATGATAGCTATCATCGGGGGTGCAAAGACCGGGGAATTTCTCGGGATATTTGGTCCAATCAAATTTGCCGGCATCCACAATGCAACCGCCCACCGCAGAACCATGACCATCCATATATTTGGTGGTGGAATGGGTGACGATATCGGCACCCCATTCGATGGGACGGCAGTTGACGGGAGTGGCAAAGGTGTTATCGATAATGAGGGGAACCCCATGGGCATGGGCGGCATTGGCAAACCGCTCGATATCCAAAACATTCAGGGCAGGGTTGGCGATGGTCTCGCCAAAGACCGCCTTGGTATTGGGGCGGAAGGCCGCTTCCAATTCCTCATCGGAGCAATCGGGGGAAACGAAGGTGAATTCAATCCCCATCCGCTTCATGGTGACAGCAAAAAGGTTATAGGTGCCGCCATAGATGGCTGCGCTGGCAACCACATGGTCACCGATTCCTGCAATATTAAAAACAGAGAAGAAGGATGCCGCCTGACCCGAGCCGGTCAGCATCGCGGCAGAGCCACCCTCCATTTCGCAGATCTTGGCTGCCACCGTATCACAGGTGGGATTCTGCAAGCGGGAATAGAAATAGCCGCTGGCTTCCAAATCAAAAAGCTTGCCCATATCGTCGCTGGACGCATATTTAAAGGTGGTGCTTTGAATGATGGGCACCTGGCGGGGCTCCCCATTGCCGGGGGTATAACCACCCTGCACACATTTGGTTTCAATCTTGAAATTGCTCATTTTAGTTCTCCTTTCAAAAAGAACACGCCCCAAGGCATAGCATTGCCTTGAGACGAAACATTCCGCGGTACCACTCAAGTTGCGCCTTTATAAAAAACGCCCCTCCAACGCCTTAACGCGGCGGCTTCGGGAATGCCCTACCTATCGAACATTCCGGCTCCGGAGCCATAGACCGTTTCACCCGCCCGCTCATCGGCTCGCACCACCCGCCGATTCTCTGCTTTGCGCTTGGATGAAGGATCCTCTCCTTCGTTGCCATTGACAATATGGATTCATTATATCAATGGTTTTTCTGTTTGTCAATATTGAAATCCCATCCAATCTATGCTAAAATTATTGAAACAAATCGGAGGTTTAGAATCAATGAACGAGCTTCTTTTACATATCTGCTGCGCCCCCTGCTCGGTTTCCTGCCTAGAGCAGCTCGCCGAAGAGGGCATCACCCCCACCGGATTTTGGTATAACCCCAATATCCATCCCTATCAAGAATATAAAGCCCGCCGCGATACCTTAATTGAATATGCCAAAACCATCGATCTTCCGCTGATCATCCGCGATGAATACGGGCTGCAAAAATTCACCCAAGCGGTCAGCCACGATATCCAAAACCGCTGCGCCTATTGCTACGCGGTGCGGTTGGACGAAACCGCCCGCACCGCCAAGGAGCAGGGCTTTCAGGCATTTTCCACCACCCTCACCGTCTCCCCCTATCAGAACCACGACCTCATCCGCCAAATCGGCGAAAAGGCCGCCAAAAAATACGGTGTGGAATTCCGCTACTATGATTTTGCCCCCCGCTTCCGCGAAGGGCAGGCAAAGGCAAGGGAGCTGGAACTCTATATGCAAAAATATTGCGGCTGCATCTATTCCGAAGAAGACCGCTACCAAAAGCAAATCCAAAAAGACCGGGAAACATTCAATAAACAAACCGTCTAATCCCATCTGCTTACTGTACCAATTCATTTGGTACAGTAATCTATCGTTTCACACCAATGCGACACTCTGTACCAATTCATTTGGCACAACAATCCATCCTTCCATACCAAGTAACATTCTGTACCAATTCATTTGGCACAGCAACTCGGCAATCCATACCAACGAAACGCTCTGTACCAATTCATTTGGTACGGATACTCCAAGGAATGGTGTTCGTACATTTTTCAAAAGAAAGGGGATTTATAAAATGAGAAATCAACTTTTTCGCAAAAGATTACGCCAATTGCGTTTTAAAAAAGGGGTCGATGCCAAAACAATGAGTTTGGAATTACATATGACCAAGAACTATATTTACAACATTGAAAATGGCTATGCCTATCCTTCTATGGCACAATTTTTCGGAATTTGTGAATATTTAGATATTACTCCCTATGAATTTTTACTTTTTGAACCTGAAAATTCCGAAAAGCAAGAAGAATTATTGTATATCACACGCGGCTGGACCGATGAACAATTAAATGATTTAATTGAATTTGCAAAAAACAAAAACCGATGATGCGATGCATCATCGGTTTTTGATTGCATTGATTAAGTTTTCTTTTTCGTTTGGCAACCCTTCCGCCACCAGCTCCAGCAGGTATTTTTGGGCTTCGCCGATGGCGGTGCCTTGCAACCCCAATGCCATCAGTTCCTTGCCGTCGATGGCAAGGGTGCAGATATTCAGGCAGGGGTTCTTTGCCAAAAATGCGGTCAGCGGTGCCATTGCCCAGCCCCGCCAAGCATAAAGGATTTGCAAATTTTCAGCGCCCAAGGCAATCGCTAAGCGGTACAATTCCCGCTCCGCCTCGGGCTGCGGGATTTCTTGATGTTCCAGCAGCATCAACACCGTCCGCTTAAAAGCATTGGGTGCCTTCAAGCGCGCCAACGCTGCCGCGGCGGAATCCTTTTCCAATAAAGCTGCCAGCCGCATAGCGGAATCGGGCGGCAGCAATGCCAGCCGATGGCACGCTTGCATTTCGGGCAGAATCACCCGCACCATATCCTGATACTTCTCCATCAAATCGGCAGCATAGGCCCCCTTTAATAGCCCGCAAAGTTCGGCAAAGATCCGCTCCGCCGCGACGGTTTTCAAGAGGTCTTTTTTGCTCTGCATTGCCCGATGGGTCTGTGCCTCCAAGGAAAAGCCGAAGCGCGCGGCAAACCGCAGCCCCCGCATAATCCGCAAAGCATCCTCTTCAAACCGCCGCTCCGCTTCCCCCACGCAACGAATGATTTTGGCATCAATATCCGCCCTGCCGCCAAAAAGGTCTACCAAATTCTGCCGCCGATCCATCGCCATGGCGTTGATGGTGAAATCGCGGCGGGCAAGGTCCTCTTTCAGCGAGCGGGTGAAATAGACCGCGTCGGGGTGGCGGTGGTCGGAATAATCGCCGTCCTGCCGATAGGTGGTGATCTCCACCGGACCGCAATCGGTCAGCACCGTCAGGGTGCCGTGGGCCAGCCCGGTCTCGATCACCCGCGCATCGCGGAACACCTCTTTGGTCTGCTCGGGGAGCGCCGAGGTGGTGATGTCATAATCCTGCGGAGCAATGCCCATATAGGCATCTCGTACGCAGCCGCCCACCAGATAGGCTTCATATCCCGCCTGCTCCAATCGTTCCAAGAGGGCGGAGATGCCCGAAGGAATGGTGATTTTCATTATTCCGCCCCCTTTTTTTCGAAATTCTTGCTATTATAATACCATTTTAACACAAATATTGTCAATTTTTCTTGCATTTCTCATAATTTTCTATATAATATAATTTAAAAGGAGGTGTATATGGTGCCTTATGAGATCGAACGTAAATTTCTGATCACGCGGCCGGATCTGCTCAATTTAGCCACCCTTTGCAGAATCCAAAAGATCTCCCAGACCTATCTGAGCTCCACCGAAGGAACGGTGCGGGTGCGGCGTCTGGAAGAAAAGGGGCAGGTTTCCTATATTGAGACCGCCAAGCGAACGATTTCTTCTGTCAAGCGGCTGGAATTGGAACGCCAACTGACCGAGGATGAATATAATCGCCGCTTAGCCACCCGCGACCCCCGCCGCCAGACCATTCATAAGATGCGCTATTGCCTCCCCTACGGCGACCACCTTTTTGAGATCGATATCTTCCCCTTTTGGAATCGCCAGGCAATTATGGAAGTGGAGCTGCAGAATGAAGACGAAGAGATTACTTTTCCGCCCTTCATCCGCGTTTTGCGCGAGGTGACCGACGACCCCGATTATTCCAACTATTCGCTGGCCCGCATTGCCCCGCCCGAAGACGAAATTTAAAAAAATATTCCCCCGGTGCAAATGCAGCGCGGGGTTTTTTTAGTTAAAAAACGGATTATCAAAGGGAGATGCCGAGGTCTGCTTCTCTTCCTCTTTGGGTGCATACTCCGAAAGGGTCAGGGTGATGGATTTTTCCTGCCCGTTGCGTTTGACGACGACAGTCAGAGTTTCGCCCACTTTTTTGCCATCGATCGCTGCGTTGGCCTCCGCCTCGGTGGAGATCTCCTTGCCCTCGATTTTAAGGACATAGTCGCCGGACTTAAAGCCTGCTTTTTCCGCGTCAGACCCTTCGCCAACCGAGGAAATATAAAGCCCCAGCTCATTGACGCGATACATCATCGCGGTCATGGTATCATTGATCTCGACAAAGACAAAGCCGGGATCGACCCGCCCGGTCACATAGCCATGGCCGATCAGATCCTCGACCACCGCCTTGGCAGTATCGATGGGGATGGCAAAGCCCAAACCTTCGATCTCTTCGCCGGCGGATTTGGCGTTGATGATACCCACCAACTGACCGCTGGTATTAAACATTCCGCCGCCGGAATTGCCGGGGTTGATGGCGGTATCGGTCTGCAGCAGCCGCATCGTTGTATTATCAATGGTGATCTCGCGATCCAAAGCGCTGATGATGCCTTGGGTGACCGTGCCGCCCAGCTTGCCCAGCGGGTTGCCCACCGCGACCACCTCTTCGCCCACCAACAGCTCGGAAGATGCGCCGACGGCGGCCGGTTTTAATTCCTTGGCATCGATCTTGATGACCGCCAGATCGGTTTTGGCATCGCTGCCGATCAGCTTGGCTTTATGCTCCTTGCCATCGGCAAGGCGAACGTTGATATTGGTAGCGCCATCGATGACATGATGGTTGGTGACAATATAGCCATCGGCGGTGATGAGGACACCGCTGCCCGCCCCTTCGCTGACATACTGCTGCATAAAGGAGCCGGTGACGATCTGCTCGGTGGTGATCTCCACCACGCTGTTCTTCACAAGTTCTGCCACCTCGGGAATGGTCAGGGTGTCTTTCGCAGTCTTGCCGTCGGCATCCTTCAGTTTGGTGGTTTGATAGACCACCGCTGTGCCTTCGGGGATAATCTCTTCCTTATTCCAAAGACGCGCGCCGATCGCACCACCCGCTAAACCCAGCACCAAAGAGAGGGCGGCCACCCCTGCCAGCAGGGGAATGAGCGCTTTTTTGGTCAGCGGCTTTTCGGGCTCCTTTTGAGGCGGCTGCGGCGCTTCATACCGCGGCGGTTCATACTGCGGCGGTTCGGGAGCAACATTCTGCTCGGGTCGAGTATAATGGTAAATCGGTTGCTCCGCTGTCGGCGCACCCTCGGGGATATGATTATAATTGTTATTTTGATCCATTCATGTTCTCCTTTGAGGCGGATTTGAATTTCCCTTAATATCCATAGTATACCATATTTTAACGCAAAGGTATGAAAAAAGTGTGAAGATTTTTGAAAAAAACAGAATTTTTTAAAATACTTGCATTTTTAAACCGTTTCCTTTATAATATTTAAAGGATTTTATCCTTCCCGCAAAAATAGTAGGAAGAGCCTTCTTTTTCCAGAGAATCGGTGCCATCGGCTGCAAGCCCGATAGAGAACTCTTTTGAAGCGTGCGTTTTGCGGTAGTTTCTCCTTGCGATAGTGGGGAGCGGCAGGCCGCCGTTATCGGCTGATGAGTGATAAATGCGAAGTGGAACCGCGTAAATTCTACGCCTTCGCTGCCTAAAAAGGCAGCGAAGGCTTTTTTATTTATTTGGAGGTTTTTATGTTTAAGAAAATTCGCGAGGATCTGAACGCTTTTAAAGAGCGCGACCCCGCCGCCCGCAGCAAAGCCGAGATCTTTTTGCTCTATAACGGCTTTCATGCGGTGCTTTTCTACCGCCTATCCCATTGGCTCTACCGCCATAAACGCTATTTTCTGGCCCGCTGGGTCTCCCAATATGCCAAATTCCGCACCGGTGTGGAGATCCATCCCGCCGCCAAGATCGGCAAGGGGCTCTGCATCGACCACGGCACCGGCATTGTCATCGGTGAGACCACGGTCATCGGCGATTACTGCCTGCTCTATCAGGGTGTGACCTTGGGCGGTACCGGCAAAGAGAACGGCAAGCGCCACCCCACCTTGGAAGACTATGTGATGGTAGGCAGCGGTGCAAAGATCTTAGGCCCCTTCACCATCGGCAGCCATAGCAAGATCGCTGCCAATGCGGTGGTGCTGGAAGCCATCCCGCCCCATTCCACCGCGGTGGGGGTTCCCGCCAAGGTGATTCGGCAGAACGGCAAGCGGGTGGAGAGCGATCCTTTGGATCAGGTCCATATCCCCGACCCTGTGGCGCAGGAGCTGGCGCGCCTTTCCAAAAAGATCAAGGAATTAGAGAAGAAATTGGAGGAAAAATAAATGAAATTATACAATACTTTAACCCGAACCAAAGAAGAATTTGTTCCCATCACCCCCGGCAAGGTGCTGATGTATGCCTGCGGGCCCACCGTTTATAACTTTTTCCATATCGGTAATGCTCGCCCCTTCATCACCTTCGATGTGCTTCGCCGCTATTTTGAATACCGCGGTTATAAGGTCAAATTTGTCCAAAACTTCACCGATGTAGACGATAAGATGATCAAAAAATCCAACGAAGAAGGGATCACCCTTGCCGAGCTGGGCGACCGCTATATCGATGAATACTTCACCGACGCGCAAGGCTTGGGTGTGGTTCGCGCCACCATCCATCCCCGCGCCACCCATTGCATCGACGATATCATCAAGATCATCGAAAGCCTGATCGAAAAGGGCTATGCCTATGAATCGGGCGGGGATGTTTTCTATTCCACCAAGAAATTTGAAGGCTACGGCAAACTCTCCCATCTGCCGATGGATCAGCTGGAAAGCGGCGCGCGGATCGATGTCAACGATATGAAGAAGGATCCGATGGATTTCGCCGTCTGGAAGGCGGCAAAAAAAGGCGAGCCTGCGTGGCAATCTCCTTGGGGCTTGGGTCGCCCCGGCTGGCACATTGAATGCTCGGCGATGGCCTGCAAGTTCCTCGGTAAGACCATCGATATCCATTGCGGCGGTGTGGACCTGATCTTCCCACACCACGAAAACGAAATCGCCCAAAGCGAAGCCGCCAACGGCTGCGACTTTGCCCATTATTGGCTGCATAACGGTCATATCAATGTGGATAACCGCAAGATGAGTAAATCGGCAGGCAACTTCTTCACTGTGCGGGATGCCGCCGCAGCCTATGGCTACGAAACCATCCGCCTGTTTATGCTCTCTTCCCATTACCGCAGCCCCATCAACTACAGCAAGGATGTTCTGGAAGCCGCCAAGGCGGGCCTGCAGCGGCTGTATACCACCAAGAATAATCTGGAATACGCCCTCAAAACCGCAAGCGGCAAGCTGACCGCCGAAGAAGAGGCATTGCTTTCCGAACTGACCGCCTTCAAGGAGAAATTCATCGAAAAGATGGACGACGATCTCAACACCGCCGATGCCTTGAGCACCATCTTCGATCTGGCGCGCTGGATCAATACCCAGCTGGCGGATACCCATTCTCTCGCATTTCTCAATCAGCTCAAAGCCATGTTTGACGAATTGACAAACGTTCTGAATATCATTCAGGGCGAGCAAGATGTGGAGATCCCCGAAGAAATCAAAGCGCTGGTGGAAGAGCGTACCGCCGCCCGCGCCGCCAAGGATTTCGCCCGCGCCGACGAGATCCGCGCCCAACTGACTGCCATGGGCGTAGCATTAGAAGACACAAAGGAAGGCGTAAAAATTTTGATGAAACAGTAATAAAAAAAGAACCTGCCTCGCAGGTTCTTTTTTTATTTTTTCATCACTTCGTTGTATATTTCGCTTTTTGCAACCCCTCTATCATTCGCGGCCGCCTTGATAGCCTCTTTTTTTGTCATCCCGGTCTGGACATAATAGTCCACATGGGCGGCGGGAGAAAGCTTTTCCCAAAAGACCTCTTGGGGGGCTTCTTCCTTTGCCCCTTCCAACACCAAGACATATTCGCCGCGGGGATCGTTTTGCTCATAAAAAGCGATCATCTCGGAGATGCTGCCCCGCTGCACCGTTTCGTGCAGCTTGGTCAGTTCGCGGCAAAGGGCGATGCGGCGATCCCCCATCAGTTCCAAAAGATCCTGCAAGGTGCCACGCAGTTTTTGGGGCGCCTCATAGAAGATCAGCGTTTCCTTGGCATAGCGGATTCCCTCCAAATGCTCGCGGCGGTTCTTTTTGGTGGTGGATAAAAAGCCTTGGAAGGAAAACCGCCCTGTGGGCAATCCCGAAAGCACCAGTGCGGCAATCAGCGCGCAAGGGCCGGGCACCACCGAAACGGTATACCCCTCTTCATAGAGCAACTGCACCAGATCCTCCCCCGGATCGCTGATGCCGGGCATCCCCGCATCGGTGACCAGAGCGCAGGTCTTGCCCTCGCGGATGCGGGAGAGAATCTCCATCCCCCGCTCTCGCTTATTATGCTCAAAATAACTGATCATCGGCTTTTTGATGCCGAGATGGTTCAATAATTTCAAGGTATTGCGGGTATCTTCGGCGGCGATGAAATCCACCGTTTCCAAGATTTCTTTGCAGCGGGGCGAAAGATCGCCCAGATTGCCGATGGGGGTCCCCACCAAATATAAAACAGGCTCGTTCATTCCTTTCGCTCCCTTCGATAAATCTTTAATAATGCGTCGGTCATCTCTCCATCCTGCCGATGAAGAATAAAATTGGGTTCCACCACCAGCTCCCGCTTGCTCTGATAGATGCCTTCCATCAAGACCAACGCGGGTCGCTCCTCGGCGTGCCCCTGCACCAACTGCATGCGGGAGGGCGCTAACCGATATTTTCGCATCAATTCCATCAATTCGGGCAGGCGGAAGGGGCGATGCACCATCACCAGCCGCCCTTGGGGCTTGAGCAGGTACGCCGCCGCAGAAAGAATTTGCTCCAGATTGCAAGCAACCTCGCGCCGCGCCAATTCCCGATGGGGATTGCTCCCCAAAACACCCCTGCCCAGCGGCTCATAGGGCGGATTGACGGTGACCACATCATAGCATCCGCCCTGCGCCAATTCCTTAATCTTGCAAAGATCCCCTTCGATGATTTTCACCCGATCGGTGCAATGGTTATACTCCGCGCTCCGCTCCATTAAGCGGCAGAGATAGGGCTGCAGCTCCAGCGCATCGGCCTCTCGGCAATCCCCCCGCGCCAGCAGCAAAAAGGGTACAATCCCTGTCCCGCTGCAGAGGTCCATCAGCTTTTCCTTAGGGGTCAGGCGGGCGAAATCCGCCAGCAACACCCCATCGGTACCGAAACGGAAAAAGCGGCTGTTTTGCCAAAGGCACCAGCCGCCCAGCTGCAGATCATCCAATTGATCAAACGCTGCAAAATTTTCCATTATCTTCCCTCTTTAAAGGCTTTGATCCGCAGATCCTCGCCATAGAAATGGCAATAGGCAAAATGCCCCAGCAGGCGGGAAACGATCCGCTCATCGTAGGCCTTTTGGATGCCGTCTAAATTCAGATTGGTGGAAAAGATGATCTTCTTATCGGCGCGCAGCCGCTGATCGATCATATCCGCCAAGGTTGCCATGGTATAGCCGGTGCGGCTTTCGGTCCCCAGATCGTCGATGATCAGAAGATCGCAACCAAAAAACTGCTCCAATTCTCCTTCTTCGTCCTTAAACCGAATGGCTTCGATCCGCCGCGCAAATTCCGGCGCGCTGATATAGATGACGCTCTTGCCCTGCTCCAGCAGCGCCTTGGCAATGGCGGTGGAAAGATAGGTCTTGCCCAATCCGGTGGCGCCGGTGAAGAGCAGATTCTTTGCCTGATGCTCAAAATCCGATGCAAATTCCTTGCAGAGGTTCAAGATCATCTGCATATTTTGCCGCGGAGAAAACCGCCCGTTTTGCGGCTCATCGCTATATAACGAAAGATCAAAATTTTCAAAGGTCTGGTGCGCAAGGGAACGGTCCAGATTGGAGCGGCGAAAATTTTCCGCGATCAGCTCGCGCCGGAAGCATTCGCACATTCCATCCTCCGCCATACCGGTATCTTGGCAATGGGGGCATTGAAAATGGGGCTCGAAATCCGCGCCGATGCTCGCCAAAAAGGCATCCCTTTGCACCTGCAGTTGATCCATCTCTTCTTTCAGAGCGGCAACATCGCCGCCGCTCACCATCGCCATACAATAGCGGGAGCCACATTCCGAAAGCTTGCGCTCCATCTCGGCAAGGGCAGGGTTTTCCTTATAAATGCGCTCGCGGCGCTCCTCCGCCTGCCAGATGGCTTCGGCGTGGCGCAATGTAAATTCTTGCCATAATCTATCTTTTATGCTCATTATTTATCTCCTTGCTGCATCCGCGCGATGGCTAATTGCTCCAGATCCGAAAGCCCCTCATGCTGCACTCTGCCGGTGGTCTGCTTGGTCAGATCCTGAATATCGCTCGGCTTTTTCCAGCCCATTTTATTCCATTCTTCCAAAATCTTGCCGATATAGGCAAAGCTCATCTGCCCCTTATTATCCATGCAGCGGTTATAGGCTTCCAAGATGAGTTCTTCGGTCAAGCCCCAACCATTCCATTGGGCGATAGCTTCCCGCTGCTTTGCCGAAAATGCGGTGGCAATGCCAAAGGCGCGCGCCAGCCGCAGCTCCAGCTTGCGGTTATTTTCCAAGGTGCGGATCTTTTCTTCCGCCAGCTCAAAGGTATTGATGCCGCTGTCGTACCAATCGATCGCCACCGTTTCCAGATACCGATATGTAAATTTATCGATGCTGATGCAATAGGCGACCAGCTGCAAAATCATCTCATTGGAAAAATGCAGGTTTTGGCTCATATTATAGAGCAGAGAGACCATGGTGGAATTGATCATCTTGCCCGAGATGCGCTGCACCTCGCCGATCAGACCGCGGAAATCTTCGTCGGTCTCCTCCAGAACAATGGTAGGCTGCACCCGCGGCAGCTCCTTGGGCTGCACTGTTTTGACCGCCGAGACCAGCCGCAGCTTGCCCTGCTCCTTGGCAAAGACCCGCTCCTTGATCCAAAAATCCACCGCCGCATCCACATCCTCTTCCTTCAAATTGCAAAAGGCGGCAATGGACGCGCTATCGTGCGCCAGCTTATCATAGCGCAGCAAAAAGAGCAGCACCTTTAATTGCGCCGCGGTGGCGATGCCGATCAGGCCATCCACCACCCGCGCAGGTACCGCGACGGTCTGCATTCTGGTATCTTCAAACTGATATTTCATCTGTCTTTGTTCCTTTAATCGATAGTTAAGACCATTATATAATTTATTTCGCTAAAAATCAATATATAAATCTCCATTGAATTTTCATTTTAATTATGCTAAACTTATTATTTAGAATGGAGTTGAAAAAATAAATGCTCTTTGATAAGTTTAAAAAAGAACGCTGGCTGATTGTGGGGCTGGGGAATCCCGGCGCCAAATATGTTCAGACGCGGCATAATATCGGCTTTATGGCGCTGGATATTTTAGAAGAGGACTTCGGCGCCAAGCCCTTCGGCAACCAAAAATCCGCCACCATGACCAAAGCCACCCATAACGGCATGGAGCTGATCTTTGTTCGGCCCCTGACCTTTATGAACCTTTCGGGGCGGGCGGTCAACGAAGTGGGGTCTTATTATAAGATCCCGCCCGAGAACATCATCGTCATTGCCGACGATATTTCGATGGAGGTCGGCCGCCTGCGCATCCGCGATAAGGGGAGCGACGGCGGGCATAACGGCCTCAAGGACATTCTTCGGGTGCTGGGCAACCAAAACTTGATGCGGATCAAGATCGGCGTGGGCCAAAAGCCGCATCCCGATTATGATCTGGCGGATTGGGTCTTGAGCAAATTCACCAAGGACGATCTGGAAAAACTAAAGCCCGCCTTAGAAAGCGTTCCCGGCGCCATCCGCCTGCTTTTGGAGCGGGATCTGGCCAAAGCGCAAAACCGATTCAATAGGTGAAATCGATGAATCTTTTATCTCTTCTGGCGCAGGAGCCCGCCCTGCAAGGGCTCCCCGCCGGCGGCGATAAGCCTGCCGCGCTCAGCGGGATGCTGGGCAAAGCAAGCCTGTTGGCCGCCGCCCATCTTTTGAAACAATCGAATGATAAGGGAATTTTCATCCTCCGCGAAGAGGCGGGGGTGGCTGAAATTCTCGCGGATCTGCGCGCCCTTTTGGGGGATAAAGTCTATTATCTGCCGGAGCGGGATCTGGTTTTCGATACCTATTCTGCCCGCTCCCGCGAGCGGGAAAGCGAGCAGGCAGAAACCATACGCAAGCTGCGGCAGGGGGATTATAAACTGATTTTAGCGCCCCTTTCGGCGCTGCTGATGCCTATTGCCCCGCCGGAGCAAACCGCCCAAGCCGCCACCCTTTCTTTAAAGGTAGGCGCGGAATACGATATCAACGAGCTTGCCGACTGGCTGACCGAGCAGGGCTATTCCTGCTTCGAGCTGGTGGAAGGGCGGGGCAGCTTTGCCCGCCGCGGCGGGATCTTGGATATCTTCTCCCCCAACCACCCCGATCCCCTGCGGATCGAATTTTTCGGGGACGAGATCGACCGCATTGTCACCTTCGATGTTCTCTCCCAGCGCACGCTGGAAACCATCGAAGCGGCAGAGATCGTTGCCGCCCGCGCCCGCCGCGGAGAAGAGCAGCAGCTGCTGCCCCTTTTGAAAAAGCAGCTGGCAGCCCAAGAGAACAGCGGCTTGAAAGAAGATATCGAGCGGCTGGAAAACGGCAGAGCCATCGCCGCCGATAAATATCTGCCCCTGCTTTATCCGAAATTGTTTACTCCGTTGGACCTGCACCAAGGCTGGCTCTTTATTGAAGAATATGCTTCTCAGCAGAAGATTTTTTCCTTTATGGATTGGCAGCTGCAGCAGGAGCGGGAGCGGTTGCTCAAAAAAGGTATTTATACCGCCGACGGCGCTTATTTTCTGGATCGGGAGTCCTTCGAGCAACGCTTCAACGAACGCACCGTCTTATTCGGTGCGCTGGCGGTGGGCCCCGCCGACCTCAAATTGGGCGCCTATCGGCAGATGCGCGCCTTGGAGGACCGCATCCCCTTCTATCAGGAGGATGCTTTGATGAAAGAACTGCAGCAGGCGGTGGAGGAGCAATACACCGTCTGCCTTTTGGGCAACAGCCAACGATTGCAGGAGCTTTCCGCAATGATCGCAGAAGCCCATATTCCCCTTGCCGATGCGCCCAAAGCCAAAGCAGTCTGCTGCATCGAAAGCACCTTCCAATGCAATCTCCGCCTGCCCGATGCCAAACTTTTGATTCTTTCCGACAGCGGCAAGCGGCAGACCGCCCTTGCCCGCCGCCGCGGGCAACCCAAGGGCGAAAAGATCAAATCTTTCAACGATATTACCCCCGGCGATCTGGTGGTGCACGTTTCCCACGGCATCGGGGTCTATAAAGGTATCCGTCAGGTGGAAAACCAAGGGGTGACCAAAGATTATATCGTGATCGGCTACGATAAGGGGGATACCCTCTTTGTTCCCTGCCCGCAGCTGGATTTAATTTCCAAATATATCGGTACCGCCGAAGATCGGGCAGTGAAATTATCCCGCCTGGGCGGCAGCCAATGGGAAAAGACCAAAGCCAAGGTCAAAAACCAATCCCGCGAGGTTGCGCGGGAGCTGATCGCCCTTTATGCCAAGCGGCTCCAAGCCCAGGGCATCCCCTGCGACAGCGATACCGATTGGCAGCTGCGGTTTGAAGAGCAGTTCCCCTATGAAGAAACCCCCGACCAGATCCGCTGCGTGGAAGAGATCAAAAAGGATATGGAGCAGCCCCACCCGATGGATCGGCTGCTTTGCGGCGATGTGGGCTTCGGCAAGACTGAAGTGGCCTTGCGCGCCGCCTTCAAGGCGGTGGACAATGGCTATCAGGTCGCCATCCTCTGCCCCACCACCATCCTTTCGGAGCAGCATTACCAGACCGTCAAGGCGCGGTTTGCCGATTTCCCCATCACCGCCGCGGTGTTCAACCGCTTCCGCACCGCCAAGGAAACCAGAAAAATCCAAGAGGATCTGGAAAGCGGGCGGTTGGATATCATCATCGGCACCCATCGCCTGCTCTCCAAGGATCTGCACTTTAAAAAATTAGGGCTGCTGATCATGGACGAAGAGCAGCGGTTCGGGGTCAAGCATAAAGAAAAGATCAAAGAACTTTCGGTGGGTGTGGATGTGCTGACCATGAGCGCCACCCCCCTCCCCCCCACCCTCGATATGGCCCTATCGGGCATTCGGGACCTTTCCATCATCGAAGATCCCCCCGCCGACCGCCAGCCGGTGACCACCTATGTGCTGGAATACGAGCGGGATCTCCTGCTCTCGGCCATCGCCCGCGAACTCAAGCGGGGCGGTTGCGTCTTTTATATGAAGAACGATATTGATGCCCTCGACCGCATCGCCGCCGATCTTGCCGAGCGGATGCCCGATGCCCGCATCGCTGTTGGGCATGGGCGAATGAGCGGCGCGGAATTGGAAAAGACCTGGGAGAAGGTTTTAAACCACGAGATCGATATCCTCATCTGCACCACCATCATCGAGACCGGCATCGATGTCGCCTTTGCCAATACCCTCATCATCGAGGATGCCGACCGCTTGGGGCTTTCCCAGCTCCATCAGATCCGCGGGCGGGTGGGCCGAAGCAGCACCCGCGCCTATGCCTATCTCACCTATCGGCAGGGCAGCATTGTAAACGAAGTTGCCGCCAAGCGGCTGGCCACCATTCGGGAATTTACCGAATTTGGCAGCGGGCTGAAGATCGCCATGCGAGATTTAGAGATCCGCGGCGCAGGCGCGCTCTTAGGCGAAAAGCAGCATGGGCAGATGAACGTGGTAGGCTACGATATGTATATGCGGATCCTCAAGGAAGCCGTCTTTGAAGAGCAGGGCAAGACCGCCCCGCCCGAGGCCGATTGCGCGGTGGATATCTCGGTCAGCGCCTTTATCCCCAAGGACTATGTTCCCAGCGAGAAGACGCGGATCGATCTTTATAAAAAGATCGCCGCCATCCAAACCCAAGAGGATTATATGGATATGACCGACGAACTTTGCGATCGCTTTTCCGATCCGCCCGCCCCCATCTTAAATCTGATGAAGATCGCCCTGATGCGCTCGGCTGCCCGCAGCTGCGGCATCACCGATATCAAGCAGAAATTGGATTCGGTGCTCTTTTTCACCGCCGAGCCGGAGCCCCAGCACCTTGCGGCTTTGATTCACGCAATGAAGGGTCGCGTTCTCTATTCCATCGGCGCCAAGCCCTATTTCACCCTCAAGATCTCTGCCAAGGAGCACCTTTTGGATGAAATGAATCAATTTTTAACCACTTATAGCAAATTAAAAAGCAGCGAAGAATAATCTTCGCTGCTTTTACTTTTAAATTGTTATGGCAAACACCGAGCCTTCGCCTTCTTTGGATTCCACCGCAATGGCTCCGCCTTGGCTTTCCGCCAAAATCTTGGCAATGGAAAGCCCCAGCCCGTAGCCTTTTTGATTATGGGAACTATCCCCTTTATAAAACCGTTCAAACACATTTTGAACAAGTTCCTTGCTCATGCCGATGCCGTTATCCCGCACCTGCAGAATGGCTTTGCCTTCCGCCTGCCGCAGAGCGATGGTGATATGACCGCCTTCGGCGGTGAATTTGGAGGCGTTATCCAAAAGAATCACCAGCAACTGCCGCATCATGGCAGGATCGCAGAGGGCGGTAGCCTCCCCATCCAGCACATAGTTGCGATCGGGGTGCAGCAGCCGAAATTCCTGCAAGAGCTCATGACACAACGGTGCTAAATCCACCTGCTCGGGCTTGGGGCGGATCTTGCCGCTTTCGCTGCGGGCGATATAAAGCAGCCGCTCTAAAAGGGTCTCCATATTCGCCGATTGGCTCAAGATCGCATCGATGGCCTCTTGGCGCACCGCAGGGTCTTCCCCGCCCCAGCGGGAAAGGATATCGGCATAGCCGCGAACGACCGCCAGCGGGGTACGCAGTTCGTGGGATGCATCCGAAACAAACTGCTTTTGCCGCTCATAGGCATCCTCGATCTTATCCAACATTCCGTTGTAGGAACGGACCACATCCACCAGCTCGGTGCGAATATCGGCGGTCTCCAGCCGATCGGAAAGCTTGGCGGCGGACATTTCTTCCATCGCCCGCCCCAAAATACCGATGGGGCGCAGGGCTTTTCGGGTGGCGCGATAGCCGATGAAATAGCTGGCCACCAGCGCAATTCCCACCGCTAAAAGCAGCAGGTTGACAATGACCGATAAAATCGCATCTTCTTCCTTCATGCTCTTGGCAAGGTTGAGATAATAGACCCCCTCGGGGCGCTCCACCTGCTCGGTTAAGATCAGCAGTTTTTCCGCCTGCACCGTATAGGTGAAGGGCTCCTCGATCCGCTCATTGAAGGGCAGATCCCCTTGATATTCTTCCAGCCCGAAGGAATAGGAAACATCGGCGTCACCTTGATAGAGGGTGATGTTCATATCATTTTCTTCCGCCAATGCCTTGGCAACCTGCTCCTCCAGCCCGCCCGCTTCCAGCGAAGCGGCAATGGTATGCAGCGACTGAGCCGCCCGATCTTCCAGAACATAGTTGGCCGATATGCCGACGAAAACCGCCTGCAAAACACCGACCAACAAAAAAATCAGAACATAATTGAGGGTCAGACCGCCCACCAACGATTCGGGCGCATGGTCGGTAACAATGCGGACCACACTCCCCAAAGCATCCCGCGCCTTCTTTTTAAGGCGCGCCTTTTTTTCCAAAAAGATGCCCTTTTGCAGGTAGGCTTCCTTTTTATATTCCCGCTTTTCTTTTTTCAGCTCGCGCTTGGCCGCCTTCTTTTCGGATTTTGCCGCCACCTTGACCGCATATTTCAGCTCCGCTTTTTTCACGCGCCAAGCATAAAGGCGGCGGGTCTTCTCGGTTTTATATTCAAACTTCAGCGCGCTCAGATCGCGCTTATATGTCGCCTTAATCTCCTGCTTATTCATCGGCATCACCAAAGATATAGCCCAGCCCGCGGACAGTTTTGAGGTATTGCACCCCAAACCGCTGATCGATCTTACCGCGCAGATAGCGGATATAGACATCGATCAGATTGGTATCGCCCATATAATCATAGCCCCAAACCTCCCGCAGCAGTTCTTCGCGGGAGCAGGTTTCCCCTTGGTGGCTCATAAAATAGGCCAAAACGTCCAATTCCTTATGGGTCAAAAGCAGTTCTTCCCCATCAAACCAAACCTTGCCCTGCAGCCGATCCAGCTGCAGCTTTCCGCAGATGAGGCGATGGGAGTCTTGCGGCTTTGCGTGGCGCAGCGCGGTGCGAACGCGGGCGGTCAGCTCCCGCATGGCAAAGGGCTTGGTAAGATAATCATCGGCACCCAGCTCCAACCCCTCCACACGGTCTTCGATCTCCCCGCGGGCGGTCAGCATAATGACCGCCATCGAGGATTGCTCCCGCAGCGCTTTAAGCACCGCAAAGCCATCCATTTTCGGCAGCATCACATCCAAAAGCGCCAAGGCATAGCCCCCGCTCACTGCAGCAGCCAGCCCCGCCTCGCCATCGGTGGCGACGGTGCATGGATAGCCTTCCCGCTCCAATTCCAGCTGGAGCATACGGGCGATATTCAGTTCATCTTCGATGATCAGAATTTTCTCGTTCATTTTTGAATTAAGTTTGTAACATCCTCAAATATAAAATCTTCGCGGGCATCGGGGCGATAGCTTTCCACCTTCACGTTCTCCAAGGTCAAGCCGTCAATATGGCGGAAGAAGATGCCCTTGGCAGGCAAAATGTAACCCAGATTCCAGATCTCGGGATAGGGCTTTGTGGGTTCGGGGATTTCCTTTTGATAGGTCTTGACCCCGCCTGCCACCTTCAAATGCACATTTCTCAAGGTGATATTCTTCAAGGGGCGGTCGGGCATACCGACGATATTGGAGGAAAGCTGCCAGCCGTCCTCTCGGGTAAGATTTTGCATCTCCTCAGGGAGTCTGGTGGAGTTTCTGTTTAGCACCCAAGGCTCTTGCAAATAATTCCCGGTATTATAAGCAGTATAGTTCATCGGAACGGTGATATAAGGTTCATAGGGTCCTTCGGCGGTGATGTTCTCCAAGGTGACATTGCGGATCTCGCCCACCTCGCGTCCTTCGGGCCCGCGCATCCGATCGCCCAGATAGACAAAGAGCAGACCGTTGGTGTTCTTAATGCGAATGTTCCGCACCGTCACCCCATCGATGACCGCACCGTCCACACTTTCAAGGGCAATGGCAGTAATGCGGCTGTCGTAGACCTCAATATCTTCGATCAGAATATCCTCAAAACCGCCGTTGGTCTCGGTGCCGATCTTAATGGCGGAGCAGCGGCTGGAAACGCGGCAGTTCCAGACATGGATGTTTTTGCAGATCCCCAGCCGATTGAGGGTATAGGACGACTTAAATACAATACCGTCATCCCCCGAGACCACGTCGCAATCATAGATATTGACATCGTGGCAGTTATCGGGCGAGATGCCGTCGATATAGACCATCATCTTGATATGATGGATCTCCACACGATTGCAGCCGGCAAAATAGATTGCCAGATCGGAGACATACTTAATCTCAAAGCCCGCCAGCTCCACATCGTCACATTCTTTTAAAGAGATGCATTTAGGACCGCGATTTTTAATTCCCGCACCGCGCACACCGTCCTCATCCCAGACGGAGCGCATATTGATGCACGCCTTGCCTGTAATGGAGATGTTTTTGCAGCCTTTGCCGACAAACATGGCCAAATCAAAGAAGGAATGGGAAGCATCCTGATATAAGGGATAATCGATCTCCTCCTGCTGGGCGTAGGCATAAAAATCCAACGCGCCCAGAATATCGGTTCCATCTTCAAACTGAATATGGACATTATCCTTTAAAAAGACGGTCGCCAGAACATAAATGTCCTTGGGGAAGTAGACAATACCGCCGCCCGCCTCATGGCAGGCATCCACCGCTTTTTGCACCGCGGGGGAATCCAAGGTAATGCTATCGCCCTTGGCGCCGTAGTCTTTGACATTAAAAATCTGCTCGCTCATTCTTTTGGCTCTCCTTTTTGGAACAATATAGAATCATTTTACCATATTTCTATACATTTTTCAATGTTAATTGTAATTTATAATTATTTATGCTACAATGAAATTACTTTAAAAAAGGAGCCGATAATGAATAAAGTTTCCATTACCGCCTGCGCAAGCTATGAAGCGGCGCAGGTTCGATCCGCATTAAAAGAAGCCCTCGAACCCATCGGCGGGCTGGATTGGGTCCGCCCCCAAATGAAGATCGCCATCAAGGCAAACTTAGTCAGTATGCTGAGGCCCGAAGCGGCCGCCACCACCCATCCTGCATTGCTGCAAGCCTTGGTGCAGATGCTCTGCGAAAAGGGCGCGCAGGTGACCATCGGGGATAGCCCCGGCGGCATCTATACCAAGGTGTATCTGGACCGCATCTACGCGGTGACCGGAATGAAAGAGGTCGCCAAAACCACCGATGCCAAGCTCAATTGGGATTTTTCGGTCAAGCAGGCGCAGTTCCCCCAAGGAAAGGTCAATAAAGAATTTGCCTATACCGGCTGGCTGGACGAAGCCGATGCCATCATCAACGTATGCAAACTGAAAACCCACGGGATGATGACCTTGAGCGCCGCCGCCAAAAATATCTTCGGTACGGTTCCGGGTACCGTCAAGCCCGAATATCATTACCGTTTCCCCGAACCGGCGGATTTTGCCGATATGATCATCGATCTCAATGAATATTTCAAGCCCTGCCTGCACATTGTCGACGGCGTCGTCGGTATGGAGGGCAACGGCCCCACCGCGGGAACTCCCCGCCCCATCGGAATCCTGATCGCTTCGGAAAATCCCCACGCTGCCGACCTTTTGGGCGCAGCCATCATCGGCTTAAAGCCGCAGGAGGTTCCCACCTTGGTGGCCGCCCAACGCCGCGGGCTCATTCCGCAAACGGCCGAGGAACTCGAGGTCTGCGGCATCGATTGGAAAAAGCGGATCATCCCCGATTATCAGCTGGTCAAAGCGGTACGCAGCCTGCGCTTCAACCGCGGCTCGGAAAAGTTTTTCGGCAAGATCAGCGCGGCGGTGATGGATCGCGCCTTGGCATCCAAACCGGTGCTGACCCCCGCCGATTGCATCGGCTGTAAGGAATGTTTTAAGGTCTGCCCCGCCGATGCCATCCAAATGATTCAACACAAACCGAAAATTGACCGCAAAAAATGTATTCGCTGCTTCTGCTGCCAAGAGTTCTGCCCCAAGGGAGCATTAAAGGTAAAGCGCCCGATATTAGCAAAACTTTTGGTTAAATAACCGCTGAAAAAGGGCGGCACCGCCAAGAAATATGAAAGAACCCGAAAAAATCGGGTTCTTTTTTTATGGCTTTTCGCCGCAAGGACCACTCGGAGTATGGCATACGCCGTCGGGATCCTTGCGACGAAATCCCGCCTCTTTTTGAGCGGTTCTTCTCTTCTTTTGAATCAAAGTTTGAGTTCACTCCAAAGAGAAACCTTTTTTCGATATGCTTTGGTATAAAACAAATCGGATACATATCCGGGTTCAATCATCGGAAAAAGCCGATCGCCAAACTCAAATCCTTTCAAGTGAGCAATTTTTGGAAGTAGGGTTTCCAAATATGTGTAATATTCCAAGACCGCATCATATTCTACCTTAGAGACATTCTTCACTCTTTCCGCTATTTTTTCTGTAGCCACCTGAAATGCCGGTAATTGCCGCACAACAGATTCACGCAAATATAAATCCGGCTCGCTTTCATTTACATTTGGATTCATCGGATACTTAAAATGATCAAGATTCTCTTTCATTCCATTTCCGTAGCAAAAAATGAGCCAAACTTGCAACCGTTCCTCATAGGCATCACAGAGAGAACAAACGATCGCCTCTTCCTTCTTTTGCTCCAAAGATCGATTTATATTATAAAAATCCGTAAATTCTTCTAAAAACAACCTTTTATATTCGCTAATGAACTCCTTTATGATGCTTTGCGGCGACAACATAAAACGATCTCCTTTATCTATTCTTTGATTCGATAATACCCCATATGGAGTATTTTGTCAACTCCGTTTGGGGTATCTGTCTATAATAATCTCAAAGGTGGTGATTGAATGCTTCGCTTGAGAGATTTAAGAGAAGATCACGAACTGACGCAAAGAGAGTGCGCCGAAATTGCAAACATCGGCAAAAATTCATATATTCGCTATGAAAATGGCTTACGGGCAACACCCCACGATGTTCTTATCACTTTCAGCAAGTATTATAATGTTTCTGCCGATTATATTCTGGGATTGATCGACGATCCGCGCCCACTAAAATAACAAAAAAGAACCCGAAAAAAATCGGGTTCTTTTTTATTTTGGAATGTATTTACTCTCTTCACCGTCGATCAGGGCGGTGAGCGCCGCTTCGGCAAGTTTCAGCCCCGCGATGGCGGGAACATAGGAAATGGAGCCGACGGTGCGCTTGCCGCCATCCTCGATGGGCGCCACCGCGATGGTGGGCGCATCGGAAAAGAGCAGTTTCAATTTGGAAAAGCGCTGCGCCTTCAAAAGAGTGCGCATTTTCTTTGCCAACGGGCAACCTGCTGTCTTATCAAAATTGGCGATTCGCAGCCCTTCGGAAGATAAGCGGTTGCCGGTGCCGCAACACATCAAAAACGGAATCTTTTTAGAACGGCAATGCTCCGCCAGCAGCAGCTTGGCGGGGACATCGTCGATGCAATCGATGATAAAATCAAACGACCCGCCCAGCAGGGTTTCCGCCGTTTGCTCATTCAAAAATTCCGCAACCGCCTGCACCTGCGCCTGCGGTGCGATGGCTTGCATCCGTTCCTTTGCTACCGCGGCTTTGGGCGTTCCAATCGTTTCCACCGTAGCCAAAATCTGCCGATTGAGATTGCTCTCGGCGATGGCATCGCCATCGATGAGGGTCAGCTTGCCGACCCCTGCCCGCGCCAGCGCTTCCAGCGCATAACCGCCGACACCACCCAGCCCGATTACAGCAATATGGGCCTTTTGCAACCTTTCCAGCCCATCTTTCCCTATTAAACTTTCGGTTCTTATCAATGCATCCATTAACTTTCCCCAACTTTAGTTTTTTGATCAATTTGAGATGATTTTTCGTTTTCTCGAACCGAAGGCGTATGTCGATACGTCGAGGGGCGAAAAACGGAAAAGGGCTCAAATTGGTCAAAAAAAGCCCCCGCAACTGCCGTGGCACACAATGTTTGACCCCAAAAGGTCACAAGTGGGTTTTAGCCGGGTTAGCCTCACAGGCTTCCGACATTGGCTCCTGCCAGAGTCGGCATGCTCACAGCGCCCGAACGCGATCCCGTTTCGTAAGTGTAGGCTCAATGAATGCACGCCACGAACACCGCAGGGGGTAATTCTTATTTTGATCTTCTTTTTAAAAATTATTCCTCTTCGCCGATATCGTATTCTTCGCCGAGGGCTTCTTCAAAAGCGGGAAGAACGTTTGCCAGCTCCTCATCATCGATTGTAACCAGCAGTTCTTCGCCGTTATCATCCTCGATGGCTTTGAGGACGATCATCCGGCCATCGCTGTCCAGCTGCGCTTGAGGATCCTCGAACTGCTCGATTAAGCCCACATAGGTGATGCCGTCCACATCCACGCTGCCCAACACTTCAAATTCAATCTCTCTTCCGTCCTCATCGGTGAGGACGACAAAATCATTACCATATTCGTTTGCCATATCGATAATCTCCTTTTTTGTTTTTTATAGTTTATCATAAATCCTTCTGAAAATCAATCAGAAAAGGCAAAAAATCAAGGGCAGAAAGCACGCGGGAATCAAATTGACCACCTTGATTTTGGTCAGCCCCAGCATATTCAGCGCAATGGCAATGATCAGCAGCGAGCCGACGCAGCTCATCTCATAGATCATCGCTTCGCTCAAAAATCCTGCAACGGCGCTGCCACCCAGCGCAATGGCGCCTTGATATAAAAAGCAGACAGGCCCTGCCAGCGCCACCCCGATGCCCATGGAAGAAGCCAGCACCAAGCAGGTGACAAAGTCCAGCATCGATTTGGCAAAGATGGTGGTATGATCCCCGCGGATTCCGCTATCCAAAGAGCCGGTGATCGCCATCGCACCGATGCAGACCATCAACGTGGCGGTGACAAACCCTTCCCCAAAGGTACTGCCACTTTGCCCTTTGGCCAATTTGCTTTGCACCCAATCGCCAAAGCGGTTGAGGTGGCGGTCGAGATCGATCCAATGCCCCAGCGCACCGCCCACCGCGATGGAAAGGATGGTAATGAGAAAGTTTTCACCGTCGAAGATCCCTTGGATGCCGATGGCAAGGACGCAAAGCGCCATCCCCTGCATCACCCCTTTGGTGATCCGTTCGGGCAGCCCCTTTTTCAAAAGCGCGCCGAGCAGGGCGCCTGCAACGATGGTGCATCCGTTTATAATGCTGCTAAGCAAAACCATATCCTTTTCCTCGCTTTCTTTTTGATACTTTATCATATTTTTTGGTAATTTTCAACCGAAAGAGTCATAAAAGGCAGTTTATTTTAAGGTATAACGGCAAAAATTAAAAATAGGGTTGAAAAGAGCAAAGTTTTTGGTGTATAATAAACGATGGTAAATTAAAAAAATATTTTTTAGGAGGCTATTAACATGTCTGTTAAAGTTGCTATCAATGGCTTCGGCAGAATCGGTCGTTTGGCATTCCGCCAGATGTTCGGCGCCGAAGGCTACGAAATCGTTGCAATCAACGATCTGACCGATGCCAAAATGCTGGCTCACCTGCTCAAGTACGATTCCGCTCAGGGCCGTTACGATGGTCATGAGGTTATCGCAGGCGAAGGCGAGATCACTGTCGATGGTAAGACCATCAAGATCTATGCCGAGAAGAACGCTGCTGATCTGCCCTGGGGCGAGATCGGTGTTGACGTTGTTCTGGAGTGCACCGGCTTCTATACCTCTAAGGATAAGGCTGCCGCTCATATCGCTGCAGGCGCTAAGAAGGTTGTTATCTCTGCTCCCGCAGCCAACGACCTGCCCACCATCGTTTACAGCGTAAACGAAAACACCCTGACCAAGGAAGACACCATCATCTCTGCTGCTTCCTGCACCACCAACTGCTTGGCTCCCATGGCAAAGGCTCTCAACGAGTATGCTCCCATCCAGAGCGGTATCATGACCACTGTTCATGCTTATACCGGCGACCAGATGGTTCTCGATGGTCCCCACAGAAAGGGCGACCTGCGCCGCGCTCGCGCTGCTGCTGCGAACATCGTTCCCAACAGCACCGGTGCTGCTAAGGCCATCGGCCTCGTTATCCCCGAGCTGAACGGCAAGCTGATCGGTTCCGCTCAGCGCGTTCCTGTCCCCACCGGCTCCACCACTCTGCTGGTTGCCGTTGTTAAGGGCAAGGATGTTACCAAGGAAGGCATCAACGCTGCTATGAAGGCTGCTTCTTCCGCTTCCTTCGGTTACACCGAAGAAGAGCTGGTTTCTTCCGATATCGTTGGTATCACCTACGGTTCTCTCTTCGATGCAACTCAGACCATGGTTGCTAAAATCGATGAGGACACCTATCAGGTTCAGGTTGTTTCTTGGTATGATAACGAGAACAGCTACACCAGCCAGATGGTTCGCACCATCAAATACTTCGCAGAGTTGGCATAACTCTCGTAAACAAGTAAACAAAACTACGGCAAAAGAGGGATTGGTGGGGGTTTTTTTTCCAA
>JAZTXG010000012.1:0-80854 GCA_045636365.1 Eubacteriales bacterium | reverse complement strand
TAAATTGCAAAGAGCATAGAAAATGAAATAAACCCCCCGCGCCCTGGGTCGCGTGGGTTTCTCTTTGCAATTTTCTATCGGTTTTTTCGCCGGTCGACGTACCCACGTACGCCTGACCGCCGAAGAAAACCAATTCTGCATCGAATGGATCAGCACCGAAAAAAGCCTTTTTAATAAGCAGAAAAATGAACTTAATCTTCTATATATTCTGCGATATCTTCCAATTTGCATTGAAGGACAGCGCATAGTTTGTTCAACGTTTTGGTTTCCATATTCTCATTAGCGCGAAGGCGGCGGATGGTCTTGCTATCGATGCCGCATTTTTCTCTCAGCCAATAGGTTGAAACATCTTTTTCTTTCATAACATCCCATAATTTATCAAATTTGATCATCGTTCCGCCCTCCTGTCTTGACATCTATTATTATGGGGGTTATAATCTTTTTTATTAAGGGGATATATTCCCCATATAAAGAAAAGGTGGAGTGAACGATGGAATTATATAAGGAAATTATGGTAAGGGTTTTAGAAAAGCATACAGCAAATGTGGTGTTTCCAAGTCTGAAAATAGAGGCAGAAAAAATTGTGGAACAAGAATGTTATCAAGCGTTGTTGAAGATCAAGGAGATTATAGAAGATGAGAGTCTGAACGATGCAGAATGCTTTGAAAAAATCGAAGAAATTATAAGAGCGTTGGAGTTTATCGGCAGCAATGGCGGCACCCGCCACGATTAAAGCATCCCCCGCCGTAGCTACGGCGGGTTTTTTCATAGCCTTCCTTTACACAAAGGGGCCTTTTGCGTACCGTACCGCAGGCCGCCATCAAAGATTATAAAGCAAAACGAATCCCCACCGAAGCAACGGTGGGGATTTTTAATAGTGGTTGTCAAGTTCGTTGATGGGTGCTATAATGATAGGTGAGGTGAGGATTATGATATATACCCCAAAAACGAAGAAAGCGCTCAAGCTTTGTTTTGAAGCGCATAAAAATCAGGTAGATAAAAGCGGTATGCCGTATGTATTTCATCCGTTCCATTTAGCGGAGCAGATGCAAACCGAAGAGACAACGATTGTTGCATTGCTGCACGATTTGGTGGAAGATACAGACTACACCATTGAAGATTTAATAAGTATGGGGTTCGATAAGAATATTACAGATACAATTGCATTGATGACCCACGCAAGCGATGTGCCATATATGGACTATGTACGTGAAATAAAAAGCAACCCCATTGCCAAAGCGGTAAAACTTGCAGACTTAAAACACAATTCGGATTTAACAAGATTAGATGCCATCGACGAAAAAGCGTTAAGCAGAAGAAAAAAATATTTAAAAGCAATCGCACTGTTGGAGGAGTAAAATCATTTCTTTTCACGGAAAATGTAAATGAATGCACAGCCGAATTCGCTTTTCAACAAGATATATTTCGGCTCACTTTCCGGCGTTGTAGTCAAAACGGCATCAGGGAAAACTTTTAGCCAACCAAGAAGCAACTTGGTATTTATATGACCATGAACAGCGGGGCAATAATATTGTCTTTGCCCTTTTGCTATCAGTTGTTCCAGTTCTTCGTTTGAGGGCCTTTCGATCATCGTGTCATAGAGTTCCGTTGTATCAAATTGTTGGCGAAACCCATATTTTGTACGGTTCGGATTGGTTTCTTTAAATTCTTGCGGGAGATGAATATTCAAAAAAACCTTGCCTCTTGAAGCATTGATACGGATTGAAAGAATATCATTTTTATCTTTAAACCAAAAGGAGCCTATTTTTTTGAGCTTAAACAAATCGAGCAGTGCTTTTTTAATTTGCCTTTTTATCTTTAAATTTCTAAAATTCAGCATGGTACCCACCTCGCAAAAAAATATATTTCCATTATATTGTAAGTAGAAGTTTTAGTCAAGGAACCTCCGCCGAGAAATCGGTGGAGGTTTTATCTGTTTTTGTCACAAAATCGGTAGTTGAACCGTATTATAATTGAATTGTTAATATTTTCTGTGTTTACATCGACAAGGGACCTATGTTATAATAAGAAACAGTTTTGTGGTTTAAGGAGAACCGAGTTTAGTGAAAAAGGTTTTAGCAAGTATTTTGATATTTTTGATGCTGCTTTCGGCGGTGCCTGTCGCCGCAGAGGCTTCGGCGGCACAGAACCCCTTTTCCGATGTGGCGGTGGGGGTCTATTATTATGATGCGGTCCTTTGGGCGGTGAAAAACGGCATCACCAACGGCATGGGCGGCGGCAAATTTGCCCCCGACCAATCCTGCACCCGCGCGCAGGCGGTCACCTTTTTATGGCGCGCCGCAGGCAGCCCGCAGCCGACCAATAGCCGCAATCCCTTTGCCGATGTTCCCCCCGTTGCCTATTACTATACCGCGGTGCTTTGGGCGGTAGAGCAGGGGCTTACCAACGGTGTCGCACCCGGCGTTTTTGGGGCGGACCAACAATGCACCCGCGCCCAGATTGCAACCTTTCTTTATCGCTTGGCCGCCGATCCTGCCGATGGGGCAGCAAACCCCTTTTCCGATGTGGCGGCGGGGGCCTACTATTATAATGCGGTGCTTTGGGCGGTGAAAAACGGCATCACCAACGGAATGGGCGGCGGCAAATTTGCCCCCGACCAACCCTGCACCCGCGGGCAGATTGTAACCTTTATGCACCGCGGCAAGGCGCTGTTTGAACCGCCGATTGTGGAAGAGGAAGAAAAGGAAGAAGAAAAAGAGGAAGAAGTATGCATCCCCGAAGGGGCTTGGCGGTTTCATAATAAGTACGACGGCTATAGCTTGATGGTCGGGGAGGAATTTTACGTCGACCTTTCCCTTGCCGGTGTACTGGCAAAGCTTTATAACGAAGAAACGGTCATCGAAATTTATAAGCAATCCTTATCGGATATTTCCGCCGATTATTATACCAACAATCTCTACGACGCCTTTTTGGAAAATGAGGCAGATCATACCTTGACCCTGCAGGAGACCCGCACATATGCAGGGCGCAGGGTGAAGGTCACCGCCTGGCACCGAGACGCATTGGCCAAGGTCGAGGGGGATAAAAATTATTACCTCTATTTCGACGTGGTGGAGGCGGATGCGGTCTATTCCATCTATATCAAATCCTCCCGCAAGGATTTAAGCTTGGAGCAGTATCGCTACCTGCCGCAAACGCTGGAGCTGTTTGCACCCACAAAGAAGGCGCCGACCTTCCAAGGCGCGCCGGTGCAAAAGCAGTGGTCGGAGGAAACCGCCGCGTTTTACGAAACCTATTATGGCGCCGCCGCCGAGCAGACTTGGGGCATTATGGAGCCGACCGCCGCGAAAGACGGCGATTTCACCGTTGTCGATGAATATGAAGACGCGCTGAACTATGATTTTTCGGTCCTTTCCACCTATAGCGGCTTTTCCGATGCATCGCTGGCATTGCTGGACCAACGGCTCCAAAATGCCTGGGCAGACGGCAAGGTGCTGCAGCTTTCCATCCAACCGGATAGCGCCAAAGGCGGCGGCAACATTTTGTATGAAATCCTGCAGGGAATGTGGGACGATGTTTTGGATGTCTATGTGCAAAAGATCCAAGACTTCGGGCATCCGGTCATGATTCGGTTGATGAACGAGATGAACGGCAATTGGTGTGTCTATTCCGGTGTTTTTTCCTCCAACGATCCGCAGATCTATAAAGAAGCCTATCGCTATATCTACCATCGGTTTGAAGAGGCCGGTGTGGATAATGTTCTTTGGATCTGGAACCCCAGCGATGTCTCCTACCCCACGGTTGATTGGAACCATACCTTGATGTATTATCCCGGCGATGAATATGTCGATATTGTGGGCCTCACCGCCTTTAATACCGGCACCTACTACGCGTCGGTGGGCGAAACCTGGAGAGATTTCACCACCCTTTATCAAGACCTTTATACCCAGTATTGCGATTGGTTTGAGCATCCCTTGATGCTTACCGGCTTCGCCTGCGCCGAAATGGGGGGCGATAAACGGGCTTGGACCGAAGATATGTTCCAAAAGATCGGCGACTACGACCGCGCCAAGGTGCTGGTCTGGTGGGATAGCGTGGACTACGATACTACTGATGCCGAAAATCCGATCATCGCGCGGGATTATCGAATTCGCGGTGAAAACGTGGATATTTTCGACCTCTTTATGAACTATATCGGCACCCCCGACCCGGTGGAACCCGAACCGGAAGAACCCCCCACCGACTCGGAGGAACCCACCCCCACCGACCCGGAGGAACCTCAGCCTGTCCTTGTGTCCTAAAGGACCGATTTGTTGTAGTTCGGGCTGCCATCAAGGGCTAACATTTTTTGATAAAATCCCCCGCCGAGAAATCGGTGGGGGATTTTTGTAGTTGTTGTAAATGTTGCGGGTTTTTGATATAATGATAAAAAAGCATCGATTTATCGAAATTTAATGACAAAGGAGAACCGTATGAACTTTACCGAAATTGCTGAAAACAGACAGTCCTGCCGGCGCTATGATTCGGCCAGACCGGTTGAAAAAGAAAAATTAGACCGCATTTTGGAAGCCGCAAGGCTTTCCCCTTCCGCTTGCAACGGTCAGCCGTATCAAATAACCGTCTGCAAGGGCGAGACAGCGAAAAAGGTGGCGAAAACAACTCAAGGAATGGGAATGAACAAATTTGCAACAGACGCGCCGGTTTTGCTTGTGATCTCGGAAAAGCCGTATGTTAAATCTGCGGCGCTCGGAGCCAAGGTGAAAAACAATGATTATCGCTCCATTGATATCGGCATCGTGGCGGCGTACATTACCGCCGAAGCCACCGCCCAGGGGCTTGGCACCTGCATCCTCGGCTGGTTCGAGGATGGGAAAATCCGCGAACTTTGCGGTCTGGACGGCGCTGTGCGGCTGGTCATCACCTTGGGATACGCTTCGGCAGAGGATAAACTGCGCGCAAAGAAGCGCAAGGACTTCACCGAACTTTTGAAAATCATCGAAGAATAAAGCATCGAAACGGGAATAATTTTCTACTTTTTTCAAAAATATTTACATTTGCAATATAGTGTGATAGAATGAAGAAAAAAGAAGTAAAGGATAGGATGTAGATGAAAAAAATAATTTCTTTAATAATCGCGATTATTTTGATTCTTTCTCTTTCTGCTTGCTCGAGGAATGCCAAGAATTGCCCGATTTGCGGCGAAGCCATAGCCAACGAAGATGCGGGATGTGAAAATTGCAATATAGCGACAAGCGAGCAAGTCTTCGTATCAGACGATACGTCAGGTGATGATACGGATGCTCCCGAATCTTCTGAAAACGAGGAGGAAGAAAACAAGGAGGATACGGATTCTCCCAAGCCTTCGGATAAAGAGGATAAAGAAACAAACGATAACAACAATAAAAAAGAAGAGGACGATAAAACCTCTTCAGACGATAAAGAGCAATCCGATACCGCGCAAAAGGACGAGAAAAAACTTTGCAGCAGCGAAGGCTGCCGCAAGGCGGCGGTGGATTCCGGCAGCTATTGCCGCGACCATAAGTGCAAAGTAAGCGAATGTCAACTTGCGCGAGGCAAAGATTCCGCAAGCTATTGCGATAAGCACGCGTGCCAAAAAGACGGTTGCACAAAGGCAGTGGAAGGCGAAGGTACCCATTGCAAAGACCATACTTGCAAAGAGGCCTCTTGCAAAAATGCGAAAGAGGCAAATTCGAATTATTGCGCCGACCACGGTTGCGCCGCCGCAGGTTGCGGGAAGACCAAGAGCGCAGGTCATAACTATTGCGCAAACCACGCGTGCAGCGAAAGCGGTTGCACACAGCAAAAGGAGCAAGGCTCTAATTATTGCACCGCGCACCATTGCCCTGCCGCGGATTGCAGCAATGCCAAGAATGAAGATCTGAGCTATTGCGATGAGCATGCATGTGTCGAACACGATTGCCCGGAGCAAAGAGAGCCCGGCTCGGAGTATTGCATTTCTCATAGCGAAAGCGAAGAAGAATAACCAAAGAACCACCCCGCAGCCGAAAGGCTGCGGGGATTACTTTATGGTTGAAAAAAGGAAAAAGATATGCTATAATCCTAAAAAAGATATCATACCGAAAAAGGAAGAAATCGTATGGACATTTTATCGATCGGCAATAGTTTTTCGCAGGATGCGCAGCGGTATCTGCATCGCATCGCCGCGGCAGACGGGGTGGAGCTGCGCACCTTTAATCTCTATATCGGCGGCTGCCCCCTCTCCAAGCATTTTCGCAATATGCTCAGCGAGCAGCGCGCCTATACGCTGGAAATGAACGGGACCAGCACCAAGTTTAAGGTTTCTTTAAAGGAAGCCTTATTGAATCGGGAGTGGGATATCATCACCGTCCAGCAGGCCAGCCATTTATCGACCGATTACGATACCTATCAGCCTTATCTGGATGAGCTGGTGAAATATATCCGTCGGTATGTGCCCAAAGCGAAGATTGCCGTCCATCAGACCTGGGCCTATGAGCAAGGGTGCAAGCGGCTGCACGAAAAAATGAACTATGGCGATTATAAAGAAATGCTCCGCGATATCCAATGCGCCTATCAGGAGGCGGCAGAGGAGATTCGGGCAGACTACCTCATTCCCTCGGGCGAGGTGTTCGGCGCCATGCTGGAAAAGGGGATCGAATCGGTCCACCGCGATGGGTTCCACGCCGCCCTTGGGCTGGGCAGATATGCCCTTGGCCTTACTTGGTATCGCTTTTTGACCGGAAGGGATGCTTCGGAAAACACCTTCCAAACCTTTGATGAAGAGGTTTCCGCCGAGCAGATGGCGATTGCCAAGCAATGTGTAAGCGAAATTGCAAAGAAATATAATGCATAATGAAAAATCCCCACCGAAAATTCGGTGGGGATTTCATTATTGTTGGTATTGATTCCAGCCGGAAGAGGTGGTCTTTTCCCCGCTTGGTGTTACCCAAAGAGCTTCCACATTCTCCAATGGTTCGATTAGCGCCAGCCCGTCCTTTTGGGGCATACAAAACAGAGCGGTGGAAAGCGCATCCGCCATCCCCGAATCCTTGCAAAGGACCGAGACCGAAAGATAGCCTTCGGCGGGCATCAGGGTATCGGGGTGGATGATATGGTGGTAGGGCTTGCCCCCCACATAATAAAACCGCTGATAGGAGCCGCTGGTCACCACCGACATTCCGCTCAAACTCAGATGGGCGAAATAATCGCCGCCGTCGGGGTTTTCGATGCCGATCGTCCAATCGGAGCCATCCCCCCGCGCGCCGATGGCGCGGACATTGCCGCCCACATTGAGAATATAGCCCGAAAGCCCCTTCTGCTCCATCGCCTTTGCCACCTGCTCGGTGGCATAGCCCTTGGCGATGGCACCCACATCCAATTTCATCTTGGGGTCGGTGAGGGTGACGGTGTTGTTCTCCTCGTCGACCACCATTTTTTCGATATCGGTATGCTCGGCAGCCTCTTGAAGCTGCTCCATCGGTGGCAGGGATGCCTTTTCGGGGGTATCCATTCCGATGGCGCGGTAGTTATGCCAAAGGGAGAGGACGCTGCCCATGGCAACGTTCATCATCCCGCCGGTGGTCTCATACATTTCTTTGGCATAGAGCAGCAGGTCGATGATGCGGCGGTCCACCGTTACAGTGCGGTGAACACCGTTCACCAATTCGTTGATGGTGCAAAGGTTTTCCATCCCCTCAAAGCGGTGGTAGATGGTATACAGCCGATGGTATTCCCCCAAAAGCGCGAGGATCTCATCGGCCTTTGCATCGAAGGTTTCCTTTTCGGTCTCATAGCCGGTGACCGAAATCATCGTATCGAAATAGTCCATCGACCAAGCGGTATATTTCTTTTTTTGGGGCGCGCAGCCGCAAAAACTGCAGCATATTAAAACCAGCGCGGTAATTAAGCAAATATAACGTTTCATATCCATACCTTAATAAAAAAGGGGAGATTGCTCTCCCCTTTTTATTCGATTGAATGTTCAATTAGATTTTGGAAGCGGCCTTAACAAAGCCGGTTACATAGATGGTGCAACCTGCGGTCTGCAGCTCGGCAACACCCTTGCCATCCTCGGCGATCAAGCCTGCAATTTCAGAAGCGGTCTTGCCGATGCAAGCAGCATCAAAAGCGGCAGCTTGCTCGAACCATTCCTTTTCGGCATTGCCATAGGCGACCATACCATAGTCGGCGCCTTTTTCCTTCTTGGAGAGGACAGCCTTGGTGGTATCCAGAGTGGAAGCGCCCTTGGTATCAAAGGTGAACTCCAGCTCTACGCAATCGCTGGCAGCGGCAACCACCTTGCCCTTGGCATCAACAGCAGCACCGAAAACGGTGGTGGAAACCTTATTGCTTCCGTCCTTATCGGCGGTGGCATCGGTGCAGGTCTGCTCGGTGAAAGCGGTGACCTTCAGAGTGTCCTCTGCGGTAACATTGGAACCGGTAGCGGCAATATATGCCTTTTCGATGGCGCCAACAAATTCGTTGATCATAATGGTGCAGCCGGCAGCGACAACATCATCGTTGCCCTTCTGATCTTCGCCGATCAGCGCCTTGACTTCTTCCAAGGTCTTGCCTACGACAACGGTCTCAAAGGCATCGGCTTGCTCAAACCATTCTTTCTTGGAGCCGCCGTAGGTAACCATATTGTAATCGTTGCCCAGCTCATACTTGGTCTTGAACTCGGCAGCGGCAACCGCTTTGCCCTCGGCAGTGAAGGCGACGGAGTTGCTTGCGGTATCCAAAGCGCAGGACACAATCTTGCCGTCATTATCAAGGGTAATCGCAGCAAAGGTGATATCCAGCTTACCGGAACCGTCCTTATCGGCGGTGGCATCGGTGACTGCGGGCGCAGAGGTATAAACACCAAAGCCAAACATTAAGGTGGCGGGCTTGGATTCGCAGCCGACCAAAGCAGTCAGCGCCAGAACCAGGCAAAGGATCATTGCAAAACTTCTTTTCATAGGGGGTAGTCCTCCTTAAAATAATATCGAATTAATACTACACTATTTTACAGGCGATGTCAATCAAATATTCCCTTTTTTGGCATTTTTTTGATGAGCAGTGCGCCTGCCAGCCCGACCAGAATTCCTGCGGCTGTACCTGTGGCGGTCAGCACCGCCAGATAATAGCCCAGCTGAGGGGTTTCCAGCAGCAGCATCGCCATCAGCACCTGCCCGATATTATGGGCGACTCCCCCCGCCACGCTGACGCCGACGGTGGAAAACCATTTCAGCCGAGAGAGCAGGAACATTAAAAGCATACTCAAGGCACCGCCCGCCAGACTGTATAGCAGCATCATCGCGTTGCCGAAGAGCAGGCTGACCAAAAGAATTCTCAAAAGGGAGACGACCGAAGCAAAGGCAGGTCCGCGGCGATAGAGCAAAAAGACCAAAAGGATATTGGGCAGCCCCATCTTGATGCCCGGCACCGAAGGAAAGAGCGGCGGCAGAATCGCTTCCACATAGGCAAGCACCAGCGCCACCGCGGTGCAGGCACCGAGCAGAGCGATGGTTTTGGATTTATTCTTCATTCTTCCGCCTCCTTTAGATCACAATGTCGGGGGCATTGTCCCCTTGGGCGACGACCGTCACCACCACCCGATTGGGCAGGCAGACAATGCTCTCCCCCTCTCGAAAGATGGGGGGATGGTCCACGCAGATACCGTCGGGGCAGGTGGCGGAATGCATATAGGCTTTTCCGTCGCGAACGATAAGGGTATTGCACTCGCTCTCGCCGGTGCGAATCTCCTCGGTAATCTCCTCCCCGAGGGAGAAGGTCTTATAGAGGTTGCCGTCGATGGTAATTTCCACGCGGTCTCCCGCAGGGCGGAAGAAAAAGAGATACACCAGCGCCGCCGCAGCAATCAGCAGCAGCCCGCCGATTAAAAGCAGATCGTTGCGCCCGCGTCGCTGGGCAGCGGGGTCTTTTTTACGCATCATTCTTCTGCAATCTTCGCATCTTCCGCGCGATGGGGGAAGAGAACGGTTTTCAGGCAGCCGGTGGGACATTCCTTAACACAAAGGCCGCAGTTGGTGCATTTTTCATAATCGATGACCGCCAGATTGTTCTGAACAGTGATGGCACCGTTGGGGCAGGTCTTTTCACATTTCTTGCAGCCGATGCAGGCATTTTTGCAAGCCTTTCTCGCATCCGCACCCTTTTGGGTGTTGCTGCAGAAGACAATGGTTTTGGTATTTTGGGGAATCATCGAAATAATCCCCTTGGGGCAGGTGCGGGAACAAAGCCCGCAGCCGATGCAATGGGAAGCATCGATCCGCGCGATGCCGTTGCTCATGCAGATGGCGCCGGTGGGGCAGGCAGCGGCGCAATCGCCGTAGCCCAAGCAGCCAAAGCGGCAGGAATTGGTCCCGCCATAGAGCATCGATGCGGCATAGCAGGTTTGAATTCCGTCGTATTCCGCGATATGGTCGGTGGCGTTGCAGTGACCGTTGCAGGCGGTATAGGCGACTTTATGTTCAAACTGCTCCACTTCCATACCCATAATCTTGCCGATCTCCTCGGCAACCGCTTGGGCGCCGGGGATGCAAAGGTTGGGCTTGGCAGAGCCTGCCGCCACCGCGGCGGCATAATCGTCGCACCCTTTATAGCCGCAGGCACCGCAGTTGATGCCGGGCAGCTGGGCGCGGACTTCCACCGCCTTGGGGTCGACCTCTACCCTAAAGAAATGAGAGAACAGAAGCAGCAGCACGCCGACAACGATGGCGATGCCGAAAACAATAGAAATTGCAATTAAGATATCCATGCTCTGCCCTCCTTAAGCAAAAATATTTTCAACAATTCCGCTAAAGCCCATAAAGGCCAGCGAAATGAAGGATGCAGCGATGAGGGTGGCGCCCAGCCCTTTAAAGGGGGCGGGGATATTGGCATCGTTGATGCGGGAGCGCAGCCCCGAAAAGAGCACCATCGCCAAAAGGAAGCCCAAACCGCAGCCCAGCGAGCTTACCATCGATTCGATAAAGCTGTATCCGTCGTTGATGTTGTTGATGGTCACACCCAGCACCGCGCAGTTGGTGGTGATGAGCGGGAGATACACACCCAGCCCGTTATAGAGCGCAGGCGAGAACTTTTTGAGCAGCAGCTCCAGCATCTGCACCAGCGATGCGATGATCAGGATGAAGAGAATGTTTTGCAGATAGCCCAAATTCAAGGGGTTGAGAATCAGATATTGGATCGGCCAAGTCACAGCGGTGGCAATCAGCATCACCGCGGTGACCGCCATACCCATTCCGGTGGCTTGGTCCAATTTTTTAGAAACGCCCAAGAAGGGGCAGATGCCCAAAAAGCGGCTGAGAACATAGTTATCGACCAGAACGGAAGAAAGCAGGATAATCATTAAAAGTTTGAAAGATTCCATTATTTTTCAGCTCCTTCCAGTTGGCAATCTTGGGGGCGGCAGGTGCTTGCGTGGGGGCAGCCTTCGCAGGAGAAGGACTGCTTGAGCGGCGCCTTGCCGTGGGTGACCGCGTAAATCAGCGCGATCATCAAGCCATAGACCAGCAGACCGCCGGGGGCCTTGGTCAAAAATTCGATCTTAAAGTCTTGCATAAAGGGGATGGCGATGCCCGCAAAGGAAGCGGCGCCAAAGACCTCGCGGATGGTGGCCATCACCGTCAGCGCGAGGGTGAACCCGAGGCCCATCCCGATGCCGTCCAGCGCGGAGGCGACCACTGCATTTTTATTGGCAAACATTTCAGCGCGCCCCAAAATGATGCAGTTGACGGTGATGAGGTCCAGATAGACACCCAAGGTCTCATAAAGCGCGGGCAGATAGGCCTGCACCAGCATTTTGACAATGGTGACAAATCCTGCGATGATGACAATATAGCAGGGAATCCGCATGGTCTCGGGAATCACCTTGCGCAGCAGAGAGATAAACACATTGGAGCAAAGCAAGACAACCATGGCGGCAATACCCATACCAAAGGCACCGTCGACGGTGTTGGTGGTCGCCAAGGTGGGGCAGGTTCCCAAAATCAGAACCAGAACAGGGTTTTCTTTAATAATTCCGTTCAGCAGAACGGAAAGGGAGGATTTTTGTTTCATATTTATGCTCCTCCTTTCAGAGTGTCGACCGCCGCATAGGCGCGTTCGATGGCTTGCGTATAGCCGTCGGTGGTGATGGTCGCGCCGCTGATGCCGTCGATTTCTTTATAGTTTTCATTATTCTTGCCTGCAAACTGACCGTAGAAACTTTCTTCGGCGCAGACATCGCCGATGCCTTGCGTCTCCGCTTGGGAAACAGTCAGGCAATCGAGGATCTCATTTTCGGGGCTGATGCAGACCCGAACAATGATATATTCATTGGACGCAGGATGCCATTCGCTGCCGCCCTTGATGCCGTAGCCGGCACCCTTGGCGTCGATGATATAATTCCCGCTGGCGGTCTTTTGAATCTTGGTAACGGTGGCTTCCAGCTCGGCAGGAACAGTGATTTCTTCAACAGCGGAATTTTTTACCGTTGCCGCCGCATCGGTAAAGAGAGAGGGGTCGGTCACTCCGTCGCTGACCACTGTGCCGTCGGATTTGACACCGATGAACTGCTCGCCGACGGTGAAGACATAGCCCGCGCCGTTTTTCGCCGCATAGACCGCATCGATGCCCTCCAGCTTTTCAACTTGGAACCATGGTTCAAAGTCTTTATTGCCGTCGGGCAGGGCAGCGTTCAGATTATCGGCCAAAATTTCTTCTTCGGAGCGGAGGTCTACCGAGCCGCCGCCCAGAATGGTGGCGGTATTGAGGGCATCCTTGACCGCATTCTTATAAGCTTCGGTGGTTTTGGTGGCGCCGCTGATGATTTCCACAGCCTCCACCCCTGCGGCATCCTTTTCGGCAAAGTTTGCGCCGTAGGTTTTTTCCTTGCTCAAGGTCTCGTTGGAGGATAAGCAGACCGCACCGGTGACCATCCCTGCGGTATCCACGCCGCACATAATGACCATATCGGAGCCGTAGCCTGTGGTGACCAATTTGACCACATAGCCTTTGGCGTCGGATTCTTTATAGACTTCGGTGACGGTGGCGGGCAGCTCAAAGGTGGAAAGGTCCATCGCTTCAAAGCCGTTGCCATCGGGGAACACTTCCAGCAATGCCTTATTGGCGGAAGCGGCTTGGTTTTTCTCAACGATAGGAGCGGTGATAAAATTCGTGGCTGCCAGCAGCAGGGTGATGATGGTGCAGATGCAGACGAAGATTATCAGATTTTTAATGTTGGTTTTCATAAACATTTCCCTCCTTCGGTAAAGGTCTTCCGCCGTGTCCAGCGGCTGATATAGGGAGTGAGAATGTTCATAAAGAGGATGGCGAAAGAAACGCCCTCGGGATAAACACCGAAATAGCGAATCAAGCAGGTGATCAGGCCGCAGCCCAGACCAAAGACCAGCTTGCCTCCCGCGGTGGGCGGGGTGGTGGTATAGTCGGTGGCCATAAAGAGCGCGCCGAGGATGACACCGCCGGCCAAGACCATGGTCAGCGCATCATAAGCGCTGAAGCCTTCCATAAAGAAGGAAAAGACAAAAACGGTCCCCATAAAGGCGGCGGGGGCGTGCCAGCTGATGACACGGCGAACCAGCAGATAGAGGCCGCCCAGCAGCAACGCTGCAGAGCAGGTCTCGCCGATGGCGCCGCCGTAGTTGCCCAAAAAGAGGTCCATAAAGGAGGGCATCGCATCCGCGGCCAGCGGAGTGGCGGTAGAGACCGAATCGATCGGGAAAGAGGGCTTTGCAATGGAAGCAAAGGCGACAATCATAAATACACGAGCGGCGATGGCGGGGTTGACCAGATTTTGCCCGATGCCGCCAAACAGACATTTGACGATAACGATGGCAAAGAGCGAACCGACCGCGCATTGCCATAAGGGGGTCTCGGCGTTGAGGTTCAGCGCCAGCAGCAGGCCGGTAACAGCGGCGGAAAGGTCGCCGACCGTCTGCGCTCGTTTGGTGATGAGATTAAACAGCGCCTCAAAGCCCATCGAGCAAAGCACGCAAACGAGGATGACAAATAAGGCGCGTTCGCCGAAGATCACCGTTCCTGCGATGGTGGCAGGAAGCAGGGCGATCAGAACATCCGCCATAATCCGCGCAGTGGACCTGCCGCTATGGATATGGGGAGAAATCATAACTTTAGATAAAGAGCTCATTATTTGCCGCCCTCCTTTCTTGCTTCTTCGCGAAGGAATTGTTTGGAAAGTTTATTCAGCTGCACCAAGGGGCGGTTGGCAGGGCAGACAAAGCTGCAGCAACCACATTCCATGCAAGAGAGAACCTGCAGGTCCTTGAGCGCATCAGCATCTTTTTTATCATAGGCTGCGGCAATGCTCGCCGGCGCCAGCCCGAAGGGGCAGGTATTGACACAGGCGCCGCAGCGGATGCAGGCGGTGGTTTTGGGCAACCGCGCCTCTTTTTGGGTCAACGCCAAAATCGCGTTGGTGTTCTTGAGGATCGGTGCGGTGGCGTTGGGGACAGTGATTCCCATCATCGGCCCGCCGTAGATCATCTTGGCAGGCTCGCTTGTCAGCCCGCCGCAAACCTCAAAGAGGTCTTGGAAGGAGGCGCCGATGGGCGCCAGAACATTTTGCGGGAGGCGAACCGCGCCGCCGTCGACAGTGACGCATTTTTCCACCAGCGGCATACCGCTTTGCAGATAGGCGCCGATGGCGGCAAGGGTGGTGCAGTTGAGGACCACGCACCCTTGGTCGATGGGAAGCTGATTGGTCTGCACCTTGCGGCCGGTGGCATGATAGATCAGCACCTTTTCACCGCCCTGGGGATAAACAGCGGGCAGGGAGAGCACCTTGATGTCCATCCCTTCGATGTTTGCCGCCAGCTCCTTCATGGCCTCGGCGGCTTTTTTATTGTTGTTTTCCACGCCGATGAGAACCTTTTGGATTCCCAAATGGGTACGCAGCGCTTCCAGAGCAATCTGCATATCCTCGCCGCGGGTCAGCATGGTGACGGTGTCGCTGGTGACATAGGGCTCACATTCCGCGCCGTTGATGATTAAATAATCGATTCGCGCAGGGTCCGCATCCAATTTGACAAAGGTGGGAAAGCCTGCGCCGCCCAGCCCGACAATGCCGGAGGCTTTGATTGCAGCGACCAAATCCTCCTTATTGCTCACCACCGGCGGAGCGATGGATTCATCCACCGCCATCTCCCCATCCGATTCGACGACAACGGCGGTGGTGGCGGCGCCGCTTGAGAGGCGGTATTCCTCCAGCTTGACCACCTTGCCCGAAACCGAAGAAAAAACGGGCGAAGAAATATATCCGTCGGCCTCGCCGATCTTGGTCCCCACCCGAACAAGGTCGCCGACCTTGACGATGGGGGTCGCCGGCTTGCCGATATGCATCGACATCGGAATGGTTACCTTTTTGGGGATGTCCATCCGAAGGACCGGCTTGCTTTTGGTGCCTTTTCGGTGAGGCGTGTGTATTCCGCGAAGATAAGTTGACATAATTTATCACCTTTCTCTTTTAATATTAAATATATATACATTTCAATTTTAAAATAATGTATTTTAAAAGTCAAGAAAATTTCATTGGTAATAAAATAACTGCGAAAAACACAAAAATTTTGATTTTCAAACAAAAAATCTCTCAATCCAAGAAGAACGGATTGAGAGATTTTATTTTATTTCGTGGCCGTAACATAGCGGGGCAGATTTGCCAGGTCGTGATGCAATGTGGCATTCTTGAGGTGTTGCTCGAAGATGTCCCGCACCCCTGCGGCGGTATCCTCCCCTGCTTCGATAATCAGCTCGCCGCCCTCGGCGAGAAGATCGCTCCAGGTCTTGGCGAGGGCGTGGTAATAAAGCAGACCGTCGGCGCCGCCGTCCAAGGCAAGGGCGGGTTCTTTTTGAACCTCGGGCTGCAGGTCCTTTAAGTCCTCGGTCTTGATATAAGGCGGATTGGAGAGGATGACATCAAACCGCTCCTTTTCCAAAAAGAAGGGAATGCCCTGCAGGATATCCCATTTTTCGATGGTGACCTCCGCGCCGTTTTGCTTGGCGTTCTTTTTGGCCACCTCCAGCGCCAAAGCGCTGATGTCCACCATCGTCACCTGCGCCTGGGGCAGCAGTTTCTTCACCGCGATGCCGATGCAGCCGCTGCCGGTGCAGAGGTCCAGCACCTTGATGGGGCGGTCGGCATACTTACTCAACACATATTCCACCAGCCATTCGGTCTCGCTCCGCGGAATCAGGACATCGGGGGAAACGATAAAGGGCAGGCCCATAAATTCCCAGTTCCCCAAAAGGTGCTGCAAGGGGGTGCGGTCGCCCCGCTTTTGCAGGTCGTGCATATAGGCGAGCACCGTTTCTTCTTCAAAATCCTGCTCCCCTTGGAGCAGGATATCAGCGCGGGAGGCGCCGAAATGCTTATTGAGCAGGCAGAAAACATCGTTGCGATAATTTTCGATCCCCCGCTCTTTTAATATGATCTCACCCTGCCGTTGCAGGTCCTTCAGCTTCGTTCTCATCGTCCTTATCCTTCAGATAGTTTCCTTCTTCGTCCACAATGAATTCCTTATTGAGCGGGTAATCGTTCAGCACGCCCTTTAAGGCGCAGAGCGCCACATTGATTTGTTTTTCGTCCGGCTCCTTGGTGGTAATCAGCTGGAACCACTTGCCGGGGGCAGAGAGGATGCGGGTAAACCAATTATCCCGCTTGCCCGCATAGCGGATGAATTCATAGGCGATTCCCATCACCAGCGGGATGAAGATGATCTTCAAAAAGGTCCGCACCAAGCGGTTGCCCCAAGGGATAAACATGGCAAATACAATGCTGATCAAAAGGGTGAAGAACATAAAGGAGGTCCCGCAGCGGGGATGCAGCCGCTTTTGCTTTTTGGTGTTTGCGGTATTAAGCTCCTCCCCTGCCTCAAAGCAGAAGATGGATTTATGCTCGCCGCCGTGGTATTGGAAGGTGCGGCGCATATCGGGCATCAAGGAGACCGAGAGCAGATACCCCAAAAAGATGAGGATCTTCAAAATCCCTTCCGCCACCGCCTTGAGCGGCGCGGGCGCCCAGAACATTGCCCAGCTGGTAAAGAGGGTGGGCAGATACATAAAGAGGAAAAGGGAAAGCGCCAGCCCCAGCACCATCGAGATGCCGCCGAGAATCGCCATACCGGTTTTGCCCATCAGCTTTTCCAGAAATTGATCCAACTTGCTTGGATTTTCCGGTTCTTCCAGCCCCTCCATCGAGACATCGGCGGAATACATCAGGCATTTATAGCTCACCGTCAGCGAAGAGACAAAGGCTAAAATCCCGCGCAGGACAGGGATTTTGGCATACCATTTCTTTTGGGTGTCCAGCGGCTCGATTTTCATCTGGATAGCGCCGTCGGCGCGGCGGCAGGCAATAGCGAGCTTATCGCTCCCCCGCATCATCACGCCTTCGATCAGCGCCGAACCGCCGATACTTGTATAATTACATTGCTTTTTTTCAGCCATAAAACAATTACTTCCTTTCATTGCTTAATGATAGCACAAATTTCGGGCAAAGGCAACCTTTTGTATTGTCAAAAAGACATTTTTATGTTAATATAAAATTAATTATGCAATTAAAGGGGAAAATCGCAATGAAAAGAATCATCGCATTTCTTTTATCCATACTTTTACTGCTCGGTTTGGCGGGCTGCCAAAAGGCGACCAACGAGGGCTATAAGCTCTTCCGCTCCACCCCGCTGGGTTTTTCCATCGAGTACCCCGAATTCTGGCAAAAGAATTCGAGTAACAAAGACGGCATTGCGGTGTTCGTCACCCCCACCGAGGGTTATAGCGACCAGCATAACGAGAGCCTTTCGGTGCAGCGGTTCACCCCCGATATGGCCTATACCGATTATGTCCGCGGCTATGTTGCCGATCTGGAGAGCAGCGTGGAAAACTATAAGCTGGTCAGCGAAAAGGAGACCACCCTTTCGGGCCAAAAGGCATACCAGATCGTCTATGAAAGCTCCTCCAAGGATGGGTCCAATGCCCTGCGCTTTATGCAGATTTTTGTCGAGTATAAGGAAAAAATCTATGTGTTGACCTATATCGGCGAATTTGAAAGCTATACCTATTTTCTGACCGACATCGAAAAGATGCTCGAAACCTTTAAATTCTTAAAATGAGCAAGAGAAACACCACCAAAAAAATCATAGAACGCGATGCGCGGGCGCTGCAATGGCTTCGCGATGCGGTGGAGCAGCAGGGGCGGTTCCCCACCGTTCGGGCGCTGCAGCAGGCGATGGGCCTTTCCTCCACCAGTCAGGCGGCAGCGTTGCTGGACCGGCTGGAGCAGCAGGGCGCCCTTGAGCGGGATGGCCGATATCGGCGGCTGGCAGGCGCCAAGGGGAGCATCCCTGTGGCGGTATTGGGGACCATTGCCGCAGGCGCGCCGCTGCTGGCGGCGGAGCAGATTGAAGGGTATTTGCCGGTCGACCCCGCGGTGGCAAGAGGGCGCAGCCTTTTTGCGCTGAAGGTGCGGGGCGAGAGCATGATAAACGCGGGGATTTTGCCCCAAGATATCGTCCTGCTGGAGCAGACTTCCGTCGTTGAGGACGGAGAGATCGCCGCAGTTTTGCTGGAGGAGGAAGCCACCCTCAAGCGGGTCTATCGGGAGGATGGGCGGATGCGCCTGCAGCCCGAAAACGATGCAATGGAGCCGATTTATACCCAAGATTGCCAAATTTTAGGACGCTTGATAGGGCTAACAAGAAGTTATGAATGATATTGATGTTCGCGCTGTTTTGGCGCAGTATGGTCTTTGCACCACCAAAAGTTTAGGGCAGAATTTTCTGAAGGATTCCTCGGTGCTGGCGGGCATCGCCGCTGCCGCCGAAGGGGAGCATATTCTGGAGATTGGCGCAGGCATCGGCTCGCTGACAAGCCTGCTCTGCCAAAGGGCAAAAAAAGCGGTCACCATCGAAATCGACCGCAGCTTGGAGCCGTTGCTTATGGAGCAGGTTCCCTTTGAGAACCATCGGTTTATCTGGCAGGATGTTTTGAAATGCGACCTGCCGAAAATCGCCGAGGAAGCGTTTGGCGGCAAGTGTACCATTGTGGGAAATCTACCTTATTATATAACGACCGAGATTTTGCTGCTTCTTTTAAAGAATATCGATTGCTGGGATTCCGCTGTTTTGATGGTCCAGCAGGAGGTCGCCGAGCGTCTGCTCGCCAAGAAGGGCAAGGAGTATCGCGCCGCTTCGGTCTGGGTGCAGGGGTTATGCGAGGGGGAACTTTTGTTTGAAGTCCCGCCCCATTGCTTCCATCCCGCCCCCCATGTCCATAGCGCGGTGGTGCGGCTGACCCCCAAAAAGGAGCATCCCGACCCCAAGGGCTTTATCGCCTTTGTGCAGGCGGCCTTTGCGGCGCGGCGCAAGATGTTTGCCTCCTCTTCGGCGGTGCAGGGCTTGCTCCATACCGATAAGGCGGGGCTTTGCGCCCTTTTGGAAGCGGCAGACCTGCCCCAAACCGCACGCGCCGAAACCTTTTCGCCCCAAGATTTTATTCGCCTTTTCCATCTTGCACAAAATTTGAGGGATAAAATTTAAAACTTTAGCAAAAATAGGGATTGTCAAGAGACAATTCTGCCTATATAATGTATATTAGGAAAAAATTGAATTTTCATAAAAGAAAGGAAAATTGAACGATGACTGAGAACAAAGCACTGCTCAAATGGGTCGACGAAATGGCAGCCATCACCAAGCCTGCCAATATCGTCTGGATCGACGGCAGCGAGGAGCAACTCGAAGCTCTGCGCGCCGAAGCTTGCGCCACCGGCGAGATTGAGAAGCTGGATCAGGAAAAGCTGCCCGGCTGCTACCTGCACCGCACCGATCCTTTGGACGTTGCCCGCGTAGAGGATAGAACCTTTATCTGCGCCAAGACCAAGAAGGATGCCGGCCCCACCAACAACTGGATGGACCCCCAAGAAGCATACAAAATGATGTATGAACTTTTTGAAGGCTCCATGGAAGGCAGAACCATGTATGTCATCCCCTATAGCATGGGTGTCATCGGCTCTCCCTTCTCCAAGATCGGTATTGAGCTGACCGATAGCATCTATGTTGTGCTGAATATGCACATCATGACCCGCATCGGCAAGAAGGTTCTGGAAGCTTTGGGCGATGGCGAGTTCGTTAAGGGCTTGCATTCCCGCGCTCAGATGGATGCTTCCAAGAAGTATATCATGCATTTCCCCGAGGATAATACCATTATGTCTGTCAACTCCGGTTACGGCGGCAACGTTCTGCTGGGCAAAAAGTGCTTTGCTCTGCGTATTGCTTCCTATCAGGGTAAGCTGGAAGGCTGGATGGCTGAGCATATGCTGATCTTGGGTGTGGAAAACCCCGAAGGCGAAGTTCGCTATATCTGCGCCGCCTTCCCCTCCGCTTGCGGTAAGACCAATCTGGCCATGCTGATCCCCCCCGAGCTTTATGCCGAAAAAGGCTATAAAGTATGGTGCGTCGGCGACGATATCTCCTGGCTGCGTGTCGGCGAGGATGGCCGCCTCTATGCGATGAACCCCGAGAACGGCTTCTTCGGTGTTGCCCCCGGTACCAACGATAAGTCCAACCCCAACGCATTGGCTTCTACCATGAAGGATACCATCTTCACCAACGTTTGCCACACTGCGGATAATACCGTATGGTGGGAAGGCCTCAATAAAGACCTGCCCGAAAACGCCATCGACTGGAAGGGTCAACCCTGGGATCCCGCCAAGTTCGATAAGAAGGATAAGTCCACCTGCGCGGCTCATCCCAATAGCCGCTTCACCGCTCCCGCCGAGAATTGCCCCTGCATCTCCAAGGAGTTCAATAACCCCAACGGTGTACCCATCGATGCTATCGTCTTCGGTGGCCGCCGCGCCAAGACCGCTCCGCTGGTATATCAATCCTTCGATTGGAACCACGGTGTGTTCGTAGGCTCCATCATGGCTTCCGAGACCACCGCTGCCGCTGCAGGCGCTGTCGGTGTTGTCCGCCGCGATCCCATGGCTATGCTGCCCTTCTGCGGCTATAATATGGGCGATTATTTTGCACACTGGATTGAAATGGGCAAAAAGATCCCCCACGCTCCCAAGATCTTCAATGTCAACTGGTTCCGTACCGACGATGAAGGCAACTTCATCTGGCCGGGCTTCGGCGATAACCTCCGCGTTCTGGAATGGATCCTCGACCGCTGCGCCGATAAGGCAGACGCTGTCGAGACCGCCATCGGCTACCTGCCCAAGGCTGAGGATATCAACATCGAAGGCTTGAAGGATATCGACCTCGATACCGTCAAGGGTCTGCTCTCTGTCGATAAGGATCTCTGGAAAGAAGATATCGTCGGCATCAAAGAGTTCTATGCCAAGTTCGATGAGGATAAGACTCTTCCCGGCGAATTGGCAGAAGAGCTGGCTAAGTTCGAAAGCCGCCTCGACGCATAAAATCACACAAACCAATAAAACAAAATCCGTTCGGTTCGCCGAACGGATTTTTTCCTTTATATAATAAAGATATAATATAGCATCAACCATCGTTTCTCTGCGCTCGGCGCGGTATGGAATCAACCGAAGGTTGTATGTCATCACGCGAAGCGTGTATTTTTGTATAGAATTGTCAAAAGAGTGCCAAGAATTCAAAAAAAATCCCAAAAAATGCCCAAAAGTATGCAAATCGTGTGAAAAAAGCAACATAAGGTAATTTGCAAATCGGCGGAACTTTATTATAATGAAGTCAGAATACTGGTTTTGTATCTGCAAATATGCAAAAAATATACAAAATCAATAATTTTAAGGAGGATGTGACTTATGATCACAACAAGAACAAGAGTCCTTTCGATCTTGGCTGTCGTTGCGATGCTGGTTTCGATGCTGGCTTGCTTTGTTATCCCCGCAAGCGCAGCGGCTCCAGATCAAGAAGATGCTTGGAAAAAGGTTGTCCAAGCAATCGTCGACTACAACACAGATCCGGACATGGGGGCTGTTTTAGACGCTTATTATGCCGGAAAATACAAAAAAGACGATAATGTCGACGGGGAAGATAGCGTCGAAGAACTGATGAATAGCCTCTTTGATGAGGAAAAAATCGAGTGGAAGAACTTCGACGGTGATTCCGTAAAATATCCCCGTTATGCTTTTCACGAAGAGTTTGATTTGGTAGGCTATAGTGCCGCGAAGGGGAATAATTGGTCCATCTCTGCTCCTGCAGACTGGCGGGAGATGGTTAATGTTTCTGCCACCAACGAATTTGAAGGTTACACCTTCCACGTAACCAAAAACATTGACTTTACCGGCGAGGATCCGGTGGCTCCCTTGAACTTGAGCGCATCTGATGCGCGTGACGCCGCTGCTTGTCCGTTCAACGGTACCATCGAAGGCCATGGGTATGCCTTTAAAAATATCACGGTAACATACGAGTTGAAAGATGACACTAAAAAAATCAACTATGTCCTCGGTATGATCGGTAAGCTGGGCCCCAAGGCTAAGATCAATGAATTCGGTGTCGATAGCGGGTCCATTACAGCGACCGGCAAGGCGGCCTATGTAATTGTCGCCACCTTCGGCGAGCCGGTTGGAGGAACCGCTGACCAACATGCCGAATTAAACAAGGTTTGGTCCAACGCAGAGCTTGTAGCAACCTCAAAAAACTTCACTAGAGGCATGCCCACAGGTATTGTAGGGCATATAGCAAGCACCCATATAGCTATCAATGGTGCTTATTTCTCCGGTAAGCTGACCGGTAGTTACGGCAATTACGGTCTTCAAAGTTACGTTAACACGACAACCACTTATAACTCGCTGGACGCTTCTACAGTCGGCGAGGGCGGCGTACAAACAATTGAAGCGGGCTTTCATGCAAACGGCAATGGTGTGCTGGAAAACTGTTATAGCCTTACTGACCCGGCTTGTACTGCAGATAGAAATTTGGGTGAACGTTGCGAGACGGTTAGCTCCCCCGAAGAAGGCGCATGGAAGATCAATAGTAACACTGCGTCGGTAAAAAAATATATATATGTATCTAAATCCTATACCAAGGGCGAAGCAATGTCTCCCGTCTACTACACCTGGACGAAAGACTCCAACGAAAACATTGTCATCCGCCCGACCGGTAAAGAATCTAATAGAATCGTTCAGGTGAAGGTGACTGACGGCACGAATAATTATTTCGACTACGTCAACAACGGCGACACACTGAAAAAAGACGATCTGGCTAAGCTCGTTGATAGTGCTCTTCCTGCAGAAGCGGTTACTGTTGGTGACATCACCGGTGCCACTGTAGAGGGTGAAGGATGGAAGCTGACAGGTGATGCAACATTCACCGTCACCATCGATGAAAATACGCAGGTGACTGAAGCTTGGGCAAAATACCAAACCATTTTGGATAATGGTTACGAGACCTATCTGACCAATGAGTCGGCTGCTGATCTGGGAACTGTCGCAGGCACAGTAAGCGGCAATGCTCCGGCTTCTGAAAAACTTAAGGCAATCAATGAATTGTCCCTGAAGACCTACGAAACCTATAATGAAACCGAGAACCGGATCCCCGGCTATTCTTTGGTTGATGTCCTCGGCGAGTACAACGAAAACGACGTTTGGGCAATCAACGAGGACGACGACTGGTTGGCGGTGATTGACGCTTCTGAAGATGGAGAGACCTTCGCAGGTTACACCTTCCACGTAACCGACAATATCAATTTCAATGAAGTGCCGATGAAACCGGTGACCGGTGCCTTTGCTGGTACCATTGAAGGGCATTTTAATGCCTTCCAAAACATCAGCATTACTTCCAACGACGCAGAACTCGGTTTGATCAATACACCGACTGGGGCTGCGGTCATCAATGAATTCGGTGTGGATAGCGGTAGTATCACTGGTGAAGGATATGTTGCCACCTTCGGTGCCCCGAATAAATCCGGCTCGGTCGGCCCCACCTTTAACAAAGTCTGGTCCGGAGCAACAATTACATCTTCTGGCAACTTGGTTGCCGGTATCGTATGCCGCGCTCAGCAGCAATCGGTTACTATCAATGGTGCTTATTTCTTTGGCAAGCTGAGTACATCCTCTAGTGCGATCGGCATTATGCAGTACTTGAGAACGGTATATGTTTACAACACATTGAGTAAGCCCACTTTCCTGGGTACCCCTGCAGACACAATGTCGTTGTATGTTTCGGATAGTAAGTATTCGGACTATGTGGCGATCAATAATTTTAGCGTAGGCGCCCCGATCTATCGAAATGGCGGCGATACTTCAGGAGGAACAACTGTCAACAATAGAGAAGTTGACTCCGATAAGATCGGTGCATGGGAGATCAACAACGCCCAACCCGCTGCAAGCGGTATTGGTGAGGTCTACTTCACCATCAACAAAAACGGCGATATCCGCTTTGGTGATAAAGCAGACCGCATTGTGAAGTATGCCATTATGGAAAACAACGCAGAGGCAGATCCCATCTATGCGAATGCTGGCGCTGCAGTTGACGTAGCGGCGCTGCTTCCCAACGGTGCAACAGACATTGTGGTTTCTAAACTCGTAGAAGAAACTCCTACTCCGATCGACCCGGATGGCGAAGGCAACTATCTCATCGAAGGCGATGTAACCGTTTCCTACACCATCGGCGATGATGAACAAGAAATCAACAATCTGAAAGCTCAACTGGAAGCTAAGATTGCTGAAATCGAAGCTTTGCAGGCAAACGCCAAATTCGACGCTAAATACTTCAAGACTCCCGGCGAAGGCCAAATCGGTATGGACGCATGGCTTGAGTTGGCAACGAGCGAAGAAAAGGCCGAGCTGGAAGCTGCAGTTGCTCATATGAACGGCGGCACTTTGCTCATCGAGATCAACGATGCGCCCGCGACATTCGATGAGACCACATATTTGAATAGCATCCCCGCTTTCAAAGATTACGATGTATATAAGAATTATCAACCCGCAAAAGCCAACTGGCTGATCGTAGACAAAGCCGACTGGTTTGCAATGGATAAAGCAGCAAATGATGGCGAAGCAGGTGCATATTTCGAAAATACCACCTTCCACCTGATCGATGATATCGACTTCGCGCAAGATAATACGGCTGCAACCGAAGACGAAGAGGCTGAAATAAATACAGACTATATGTGGCCTCTGGGTAGCAAGGGTAATGCTGATGATGCCGGTACATTGAGATTTTTCGCCGGTACCATCAACGGTCATGGCTATGGCTTTGAGAATGTTTATATTAAAAACATTAAGGTTGGCGAGCCGGGAGCCAAGGCTGATTATATAAACAACCACGTCGGTCTGTTTGCGCTTCTCGATGGAGCTACTATTACCGAATTTGGTATCAACAGCGGTACAATGCGCGGAACTACCGGCACCGCTTCGTCCAACGTTTCGACCTTTGGTGCTGTTAATGAAGAAGCTACTGTGACCTTTAATAAGGTCTGGTCCGGCGCAACACTTGTGGCTGTGAAAGGTAATCATATTAGTGCATTGGCAGGCGCTTATGCAGACAATGCTGAAACCGTAGTAAATGTAGACGGCTTTACTTTCTACGGAACGGTGAATAAAACAGACCCCCATGAATCTGGTTTCAACAGAAACGTTGCCTATGGTGTTTACGGCGGACGTAGCACCGGTCAGGCTGATAATGGTTCTTTCAAAAACATTGTTATCAATCTGACAAATAAAAATCCCGATAATGCGACCGCTTACCTGTTTGGCTTTACCGACGAGGATGCCTTTACTGCAGCCTCGGCGAATATAAGCAATGTATACGGTGTAGGGGATATCACCCAATCCTATCGTGTTGGAACAAGTGCAACCGCAGGTGCCGGCGCAAATAATCCTTGGGTTCATAGCGATATGACCGAAGGTGCAGCAGCTTATGAGATCAACAAAACCAACACCGGAGCAGAAGGCGACGTCTACTTCAAACTGGCCGCGGATGGCGGTATCCGCCCGACCGGTACAGAAACCGATAAGATTGTCAAGGTTGAAGCCACCATTGGCGAGGAAACCAAGACCATCTATATCAATGCCAACCAGGCATATACAAACGCGGAACTGCGCGATGCACTCGGCTATGGTGTCGAGACAACCATCGTCAATGTTGAAGTCGCTTCGGGCGGTGCATATGATGGTACCGCGCTGACCGTTACCGAAGATGCAGCTATCGTTGTAACCATCGATGTCTGTGAACATCCCAATCTCGAGTGCAACCATGTGGATGAAACAAACAAGCATACCTATGCTTGCGGTGATTGCGGTTATACCAAGACCGAAAGCTGCACCAGAGACTGGGATTACGATTCCGCCATTTCGGCAACCGGCGAGAGCAAACACGTAGCTCATTGCGAACCTTGTGGGGCCGATTATGAGGAAACCTGCCAAGGTAAAAAAGTCCACAACGAAGACTGTACCGAAAACGATTTCTGGAAATTCGATTGTGAGATTCACCCCACAATGGTAGAGGCCGAAGAAACTAAAGAGAATGGCCATGACTTCGAAGGCGGCGAAGGCTGGAAAGAAGACGATGACGATGCAAATAAGTCTTACAGACAGTGTGCACACGAAGGCTGCTTGGTCAAAGAGTATAAGATTCATGGCACTGCTTCTGCAGCAGGTATCACCTTGAATCCCAAGGGAAATGGCGATATCGTCATCGACCTGCCTGAAAATCTGGCGACTGCTGTATTGACCTTCACCATCGAAGGCGCATATACCATTACCCATGTCAATGGTGTTGAGTGGAACGGCGGCGAGTATGCAGTTTCCAATGGCGATGACGTAACTGTTACCATCGCAGCAGATGTTACTGCCGTGGGCGGTACCTTCAAAGTTGAGGTGGCGAGTGCTAAAGCAAACGATGCCGAAGGCACCACCATCGAAATTCCGGGCGCAACTGCGACCATTGGTTTCGACGGTGTCCTGGGCGATGCAAACGGTGACGGCGATGTTAATTTGGCCGATGCTCTCGCAGCATTGTATGTCAAGGCTGAAAAGCTTGATGCAAAACCCATCAATATGAAGAATGCTGATATGAATGAGGACGGCGAATTCGCGATTGCTGACGTTTATGCAATCGTTCACGAATGGCTTGTTCGCACCCTCGCAGCATAATAATTAAACAAATAAAAAGGCACCTTCCGCAAGGAAGGTGCCTTTTTGTCGATATATTGCTCCGCAATTCGATATTTTTTCTCGCGGAATGCAAGGATTGAATTTCCGTTTGAAATCAAGTATAATAAAGATAAGGAATCAGAATTCAGAACCGAACACGTTTCGATGCTACGGACGCGTGATGAAGGAGAACCTATGAAGATTGTCATTTTAGATAAAGAAACGTTGGGGAGAGATATCGACCTTTCTCCCATTGAGGCGCTGGGCGAGGTGGTCGCCTATGAGAATACCCCGCCCGCGCTGGTGGCAGAGCGGGTCGCGGAGGCGGATGTCGTTTGCCAGAACAAGGTGCGGCTGAACGGTGAGAACTTGGCGCAAGCCAAGAACCTAAAGCTCATCTGCGAGGCCGCCACCGGCTACGATAATATTGATACCGCCTACGCGCAGTCCCGCGGAATCGCCCTTTGCAATGTCCCCGGCTATTCCAGCGAGAGTGTGGCGCAGCTTTCGGTCAGCATGGCGCTGGCGCTGGTCACCCACCTGAAGGAATACCGCGATTTTGTCCATTCGGGCGGGTACTCCGCCGGCGGGGTCGCCAATCGGCTAGAGCCGGTCTTCCACGATATCGCCTCGATGAAATGGGGCGTTTTGGGTGGCGGCGGCATCGGCGGCAGAGTGGCGCAGATCGCCAAAGCGCTGGGCTGCGAGGTGATGGTCTACCGCCGCAAGCAGGAGGGGGAATTCCCCTTGGCGGATATCGATACCATCTGCCGCGAATGTGATATTATCTCCATTCATCTGCCGCTGACTGAGGAGACCCGCAACCTTATTAATCGCGAGCGGATCGGGATGATGAAGCCTACCGCCATTGTCGTCAACACCGCGCGGGGCGCCGAGACCGATGAGCAAGCGCTCGCCGATGCCATCCTGCAGGGCAAGCTGGGCGGGCTGGGCTGCGATGTCTATACTGAGGAGCCCTTCAGCGAAAACCATCCCTTTTATGCGCTTTTGGACTGCGATAATGTTATTCTGACGCCCCATAACGCCTGGGGCAGCTTTGAATCCCGCGCGCGGTGCGTTGCCACCATCGCGGAAAATATCCGTTGTTTCTTTGCGGGAACACCGCAAAATAGAATTGTTTGAGAGGAAAAAAGGATGAAAACATCGAAAGTTTATTTTACTGATTTTCGCACCGGCAGCGAGGGGCTGATGCACAAATTGCAACGGCTGGCAAATACAGCGGGTATAAATCAAATCGATTTCAACAATAAGTATGTGGCAATTAAGCTGCATTTCGGGGAATACGGCAACCTTTCCTTTTTGCGCCATCAATACGCCAAAGCCTTGGCGGATTTAATCAAGGAGCGGGGCGGCAAACCCTTCCTCACCGATTGCAACACCCTCTATGTTGGCTGCCGCAAGGATGCCTTGGAGCATCTGGATACCGCCTATGCCAACGGCTTTTTCCCCTTTGCCACCGGCTGCCAAGTGCTGATCGGCGACGGCTTGAAGGGGACCGATGAAGCCTATGTCCCTGTGGTCGGCGGGGAATATGTTAAAGAGGCCAAAATCGGCAGAGCGATCATGGATGCCGATATCATCATTTCCCTCAATCATTTCAAGGGGCACGAGCTGGCAGGGTTCGGCGGCGCGCTGAAGAATATCGGGATGGGCTGCGGTTCCCGCGCCGGCAAAATGGAGATGCATAGCAGCGGCAAGCCGCGGGTGTTGGCAAAAAATTGCATCGCCTGCAAGGTCTGCGCCAAGGTGTGCGCCCATGATGCGCCGCAGTTTGATAGCGGCAAGGCGGTCATCGACCCCGAAAAGTGCGTCGGCTGCGGCAGATGCCTTGGGGAATGCCCTGCGGATGCCATTGTCGCCGCCCACGATAGCGACGGCAAGCTGCTCAACTATAAGATCGCCGAATATACCAAGGCGGTTTTGGACGGCCGCCCCCATTTCCATATTTCTCTGATCTGCGACGTTTCCCCCCAATGCGATTGCCATAGCGAGAACGATGCGCCCATCATCTCGGATGTGGGAATGCTGGCTTCTTTCGACCCTGTGGCGCTGGATGTCGCCTGCGCCGACCTTTGCAATGACCAGCCCATCCTGCCCAATAGCAAGCTGGCGGAAGTCCCCCACCACCACGACCATTTTATCGCCAACCATCCCAATACCGATTGGCGCACCTGCGTCCAGCACGCGGAAAAGCTGGGGATCGGGACGCAACAATATGAGCTTGTGAGGATGAAATGATGCTGTTTTTTCGTTCAAAAGCCCAAAAGGAGCTGGATTTCATTCTGCAGGAGCTGAAAAACTTCCTTTCCAATAACTATAAAGATCAGGCCCACGATTGCCGCAAGCTTTTGGGCAAGCGCGCCGAGGAGCTGTATGCCGCAGGCAAGCTTAATAAGGCGCAATACCGCAAGTATCGGGAAGAAGTTCGATATTATACCGATTTAATGAAGAATTACCATCATTAATAATACAATATTTACCATTGACAAATTGACCGAAAAATGGTATGATTGTTACACATTGTAACTAATTTGTAACTTTTGAAAGGAGGTGCATGGGATGGACCGCGCGGTAAAGAGCGTATGGAATGTGATTTTTTCGGTGCTTTGGGGCATCGGCAAATTTATCTATAATACCGGTTGGGTGATCGAGCAGATCTTCATCGGGATCTTCCGATTTACGCTTTGGCCGATCATCCGTCTTTTAAGTAAATGCACCCCTGTCCGAGTTTTTGAATGGGTCTGCGCGGTTGGTGAGAAGGTCATCTCTGTCTCCCAATGGCTCTATCTGCACTTGGTTCGGTTCTTTTCCTGGGCGGCGCACAGTATTGTCTCCGACTTTTGTATGTGGGCGCCCTTTTTCGGCGCAGCGATGCTGATCGGCGCGGCAATCTTTTTCCATTCCCATGCCATCGCGCTGGAGGTTTCTATCAACGGCAACACCGTCACCTATGTGGAAAATGAAACGCGGTTCGCCGGTGCGGTCACCGAGGTGGAGCAAAGCCTTTCGGAGACTATTGGCGAAAACTATTGTATGTTCACTGCGCCGGAGTATCGGTTTGCCATTGTCAAGAAAAATCAGCTTGCCAGCGAAGAGACCTTGTTTGCGCAGGCGTATCGCGCAGTCACCGAAGAGATCGGCCATCATTTTGGCTTATATGTGGATGGCGAGCTGATCGCCGCCGCTGAAAAGCGCGAAACCATCGAGACCGTTCTCAACGAGCTGAAAGCGCCCTATGAGACCGGCGCGAAGGACGAGCGGATCGAATTTTTGAGCAATGTCGAGGTGCGGACCGGCTTGTTTGCCCCCGATGCCATGCTTAATAAAGCGCAGTTGCGCGCGTTGTTTGAAGGGTCTACCGACCCGCGCTATTACACCATCGAAGAGGACGATTATCTCAGCGATATCGTCGAAAAGACCGGCGTTTCCCGCAGTATGATCTATTTCCTCAACCCCGATCTGGATGAGCGGCGATTGGTGCCGGGCAAAAAGGTGCTGATCAGCGAGCCGGATGTCTATCTGGGGGTCAAGGTGGTTCGTACCGTTACCTATGATGAAGAGATCCAATATAATACCATCCGTCATAAGGATAGCTCCCTCTATGTCAACCAGACCAAGGTGAAAAAGGCGGGCCAGAAGGGCAACCGCGTGGTCACCGCGGAGATCACCTATATCGACGGCGTTAAGTCGGCCACCAACATCATTTCCTCGGTGGTCACCAAGGAGCCGGTCACCAGAGAGCTTTATGTCGGTACCAAGGATTATCCCGAATCCTTCTCGTCCTTGGCGGGAACCGGCGCATTTATCCGCCCCATCAGCGGTGGATTTACCTCCTGCCCCTATGGGGGCTACCCCGGTCATAGAGGTATCGACCTGACCTATCGCGGCGGCGCTTACGGCCGCGCCATCTACGCTTCCGCCAGCGGAACCGTCATCAGCGCAGGCTGGAGCGGCGGCTACGGCAACTGTGTCAAGATCCGCCATAGCAACGGCTATGTCACCCTCTATGCCCACTGCAGCTCGCTGCTGGTCAGTGCCGGCCAGAGCGTCACTCAAGGGCAGCAAATCGCCCGCATCGGGTCCACCGGTAACAGTACCGGCCCCCATGTCCATTTTGAAATTATTATCAACGGATCGCAGGTCAACCCCGCAAGATTTATTTTCTAAACAAATAAGACCGATGAAATCGGCGCAGCTTCCGTTTTTCTTCCCTCGACGTATCGACATACGCCTTCGGTAAGAGAAAACAAAATCTGCATCCGATTTGATCGGTCTTTTAATTTTGTTGTTTCATTTAAGGGCGCATAAAAATTGTTTGAAAGTTTCAAACCGCGCCGATAGGGCACCCGAAGGCGTATAAAAATACGCCGAGTGGCGAGGGTTGGAAGTTTCAGGCGATTTTTAAAGCCCGCCTTAGGTTTCCATTTGTTTGCCTAAGAATAGAGCTGCGGCTTGCAAGAGCTTTTCTTCGGTGGAAGAGATGGTGCTGCCGTCGGTCATCAAAAAGCAGACCATCCCCAAAATGTCCCCGCTCGCCAGGATGGGGCGGGCGGCGGCGATGCGGTGCTTGTCGCTCTCCCGCAGCAGCGGAATGCTGGCGGTATCGGCGCCGGTGATAAAGGCACGGCGGCTGGCGATCAGCTCCTCCGCCTGCTCCGAAAGCGGCCGATCTAAAATCTCCCGCTTGCCGCTCCCCGCATAGGCGATGACATTGTCGCGGTCGGCAATGGCGCAGCCAAACCCGCTCACCGTCTGCAGCGCCGAAACATATTCCCCCGCAAAAGTCCCCAGCTCGCTGAAGGGCGAGTATTTCTTAAAAACAACCTCCCCTTCTTTTCCTGTAAATATCTCCAGCGGATCTCCTTCCCGAATCCGCAAAGTCCTTCTAATCTCTTTTGGTATAACCACACGACCTAAATCGTCGATTCTTCGAACTATTCCAGTGGCTTTCATATATAAATCTCCTTTTAATTTCAAATCGTGTTGTTATTATCTGTATTTTGAGGAGATTTATACTGCGATAATTTACTTTTGAAATAAGATGTGTTAAAATAAATAAAAGGCGGTGAGGGGATGAGCGATCAAAAAAATTACACACTGGAATTATTAAAATTGTTTGCATCTTATATGGTGGTGTTTATCCATGTAAAGTTTTATGGGGGATTGGGCATTGCCATAGAGACGTTGGCGCGATTTGCGGTGCCTCTTTTCTTTTTGATATCCGGTTATTATTCTTATCAGATCAAGCCCGAAAAAATCCTGAAAAGAGCAAAAAACATACTGAATTTATCGATCCTTGCGGTCGTTAGTTACACGGTGTTTAACATCGTGACCTACCTTTTAAAAGGGAAAGTGGGAAGAGTTTTTCTCTATTTTGCGAAGTATCTGGATGTTACAAGGTTGGGTAAACTCTTTATATTCAATGTTCCCATCAGTGCCGGTCATTTATGGTTTTTGTTGGCGCTGATTTATGTCTATCTTGTTTTTTATTGGATGACGGTTTCTCGGTTCAACGAAAAAGCGATGTTTATCCTTTCGTTTTTGCTGTTGGGCGGGCATCTTTTGCTTGGCGAGGGTCTTTCGATGGTCGGAATCCGAATCCCGCTTTGGTGGGTGCGGAATTTCGCCTTGATGGGAATGCCGTTTTTCCTGTTGGGTCTATTTACAAGAAAACATGAAAACAAACTACACAACATCCCCAATTACGCGCTTATTCTTTTAGCGGTCATCGGCGGGATCGAAGCCTTGATCTCTCGGCATTTCTTTGGCAGAAATGAGATGTATATCGGTTCCATGCTGATTTTGTTTGCGCTGGTTGTTTGGTTTATTAAGTACGCAAACGTCCAATACCCTTTGTTTATAAATGCCCTTTCGGGATGCAGTACCTATATTTATATCTTCCATGTGATGCTGTCTACGGTAATTCTCGGAATATATAAACTGTTTGCCATAAATTATGAGGGCTCTATCCTTCTTCAATTTGCCCATCCTATTATTGTTTGCGTGGCATCGACCGCCCTTGCATACGGAATGGTGCAACGGTCCAAAGCGCGTTCATTAAAAAAAGGAGAATAAAACGTGGAAGAAAAAATATTTGAAGGGCTCAAATATCTGATCTCCTTTCCGAAGGGTTTTCAGCAAGAGCAAAAATATCCGTTGATTATATTTTTACACGGCGCGGGAACCCGCAGCGATTCCTTGGAGCGCTTGGGGAGAAATGCCAATGTGGGCAGGCTGCTGGAGCGGCAGGATGCCAGAGGCTATATTCTCATAGCGCCCCTTTGCCAAAGCGCTGATTGGAACGAATGGATGAAGCCGTTGGTCGGCTTGGTAGAACACTACCGCGCAATCCCCTATATCGATAAAACCCGCATTTATCTGACCGGCAACAGCATGGGCGGTTACGGTACATGGATGCTTGCCACCCACCATCCCGATTGGTTTGCGGCGGCGATGCCGGTCTGCGGCGGCGGGGTTCCTGCCTTCACCAGAGGGATGGTAGACCTCCCCATCCGCGCCTTCCATGGCTTGAAGGATACGCTGGTCGATCCCATCGAAAGTTTGGAGATGGTCAAGGCGGTCAACCGAAACGGCGGCTATGCGGAGCTGATTCTCTTCCCCGAATGTGCCCATAATTGCTGGAGCACCGTCTATTCCGATGAGAGCAACTACGATTGGCTGCTCTCCTTTACCAGCGAGCGGAAGAAAACCGAGGTAGAGGAACTGACCGGTGAATATTACGGATAAGGAATATAATTAGGAGATAATTTTATGGTAGAGCAAGCATTTCAATTTATTGATAATACAGCAGAAAAATATATCGATTTCTTATGCAAGATCTGTTTCTTCGAGGCGCGCGCCTACGATAAGGAGACCATCGACCAAATGGTGGATTATATCGCCGATTTTGCCCAAGGCGAAGGCCTGCAGGTGACGCGGACACCGATGGAACAATGCGGCGATTTTCTCACCATTGAGATCAACCCCGGCGCGGAAAAGGCCGGTCTTATGATGGCGCATATGGATACCGTCTTTGATAAGGGCGTCTTTGGTTCCCCTGCGGTGCGTAGAGAAGGGAATCGAATCTATGGTCCCGGTGTCATCGATTGCAAGGGCGGCATCGCCATCGCGCTTTTGACGATGAAGGCGCTGAAGGAAAAGGGCTTTGATAAACATCTGCGTTTGGTTCTTACCTCCGATGAGGAGATCTCCAACGTCCTTGGCGGTGAGCGGGAGCAGGAATTCTATCGGGAACGCTCCGCAGGCTTCCCTTGCGCCATCAACTGCGAGACTACCGAAGGCGATCAGGTGGTGGTCGCCCGTAAGGCGATCCTCAAATTCAAATTGGATGTCAAGGGCGTATCGGGCCACGCGGGCAAGGCGGTCTTTACCTCAAAAAATGCGGTGGTGGAAGCTGCCCATAAGATCGTCGCTCTGAGCCAAAAGAGTGAGCCGGAGGGAACAACCTATAGCTGTAATATCATCGAGGGCGGTTCGGTGTTGAATATCATCCCCGACCATTGCTCGGTGATGATCGATGTCCGTGCCCGTACGGTCGAGGCGGTGGAACGCGCCAAAGAAGTGGTGGATAAGGTGGCAAAAACCGAATTCATCTCCGGCACTTCCTGCGAGGTTACCCTGCTGGGGATTCGCCCGCCGATGGAGAAAACACCCGAAACGATGGCATTGCTGCAAGATCTTTTGGATGCTTGCCAGAAACATGGGCTGGGTACCCTGACGCCGGTGGAATCCGGCGGCGGCTCGGATTCTTGCTTTACCCAGATGGCGGGGATCCCCTCCATCTGCAGTATGGGCGCCAGCGGCGGCAAACAACATACCCCTGCTGAATTCCTGAACGCCGAAAGCATCCCCTTGCGGGCCAAGATATTATCTGCCTATTTTGCAGGATGAAAAAAAGCGAGGTGAAATTCACCTCGCTTTTGCGTTTCTTTGATATATTTTTCTTCCACTTATTGACGCAAAAACACAAAAATGCTATAATTCTTTAGAAAATGAGTGAAATTGAAGGAGCAAATGGATATGTTTACATTTACCGCATCTACCGGCGTTGCCTTTATGATGCTTTGCTTATTTGCTGTGATTGCTGTGGGGTACCTGCTCGGCCGTATCACCATTAAGGGCATCAATCTGGGTACTGCCGGTGTTTTCATCATGGCGCTGGTGTTTGGCTGCGTCTTCTATAAGGACTTGGCCGCTGCCCTTACTGTGAAAGAGCAGACCTTTGTCAGCGAAGCGCTGAAGATTGTGGAGAATCTGGGTCTTATGTTCTTTGTCACCGCTGTTGGCTTTATCGCAGGCCCCAGTTTTGTCGCGAACTTTAAAAAGAATTTCAAATCCTATATCCTTATAGGACTAATAATTATCGTGTCCGGAGGTCTGACCTGCATGGGCTGCATCCTGGTAGGCAGAAACTTTACCGAGCTTGCCAACAGCGAGCTGACCGCCATGATGTCCGGCCTCTTCTCCGGCGCCCTCACCTCCACCCCTGCCTTCTCCGCCGCCAAGGGAACTGTGGCAGCAGAGCTTGTGGATTATGTTTCCACCGGCTACGGCATTGCCTACCTGTTTGGCGTTGTGGGCGTCGTGTTGTTTGTGCAGCTGATGCCCAAGTTGATGCGTGTGGATGTGGAAACGGAACGCCAAAAGATTGCCGTTGCCGATACGGGCAAGAAAAAAACCTACGAGGGCAAGCTCATCGATATGGACGACTTCGGCTTTATGCCCTTTGCTTTGGCGGTATTAATCGGTATTGTCATCGGGAACTTAAAGTTCGGCAATTTCTCCCTGACCGCCACCGGAGGCTGCTTGCTGGCCGGCCTGCTGTTTGGTCATTTCTTGCACATCGGACCGGTGAATATTATGCCCAAGACGACGGTCCTCAAGTCCTTGCGGGAACTGGGCTTGGTGTTCTTCCTTATGGGCGCCGGCATCTCCGGCGGCTCCCGTTTCATCGAGCTGTTCCAGCCGATATATTTCTTGTATGGTATGGTTATGACCATTGTGCCTATGTTCGTTGGGTTCCTGATCGCAAAGTATTTGCTGAAGCTGCCCCTGTTCAATAATCTGGGCTCCATCACCGGCGGCATGACCTCCACCCCCGCTCTGGGGACGCTGATCCATGTGACCGGCACCGAGGATGTGGCTTCCGCCTATGCGGCTACCTACCCCATCGCGCTAATCTCTGTGGTGCTGGTAAACCAATTCCTAATCCTCTTCTTATCATAATATTCTTATATATTTCTGCAAAAAAAGCGAGGTGCATCAGCACCTCGCTTTTGTTATGAAATCAATATTTTCTCCAGACCATTTTATCCACCACGCCGGTGTAGCTTTGAATCAGCTTGACCACCTTGGTGGAAACATTTTCTTCCACATAGTCGGGAACGGGAATGCCGTAACAGCCGTCCACATTCATTTGGATAGCGGTATCCACCGCTTGCAGCAGGGATTTTTCATCAATACCTGCCAGAACAAAGCAAGCCTTGTCCAGCGCCTCGGGGCGCTCGGTGGAGGTGCGGATGCAAACCGCGGGGAAGGGATGGCCCACGCTGGTGAAGAAGCTGCTCTCCTCGGGCAGAGTCCCCGAATCGGAAACGCAGCAAAATGCGTTCATCTGCAGGCAGTTATAATCGTGGAAGCCCTGCGGCTCGTTTTGGATAACGCGGGGATCCAGCTTAAATCCGCTCGCCTCCAGCCGCTTTTTGGAGCGGGGATGGCAGGAATAAAGGATCGGCATATCGTATTTTTCTGCCATCTTATTGATGGCGGTGAAGAGGGAAAGGAAATTCTTTTCGGTATCGATATTTTCTTCCCGATGGGCGGAAAGCAGAATGTATTTGCCCTTTTCCAGACCCAGCCGTTGATGGACGTCGGATGCCATAATGGAGTCCAGATTATTGTGTAACACTTCTGCCATCGGCGAGCCGGTGACATAGGTACGCTCCTTGGGCAGACCGCAATCGGCGAGATAGCGGCGGGCGTGTTCGGAATAGGCCAGATTGACATCGGAAATAATGTCTACAATGCGGCGGTTAGTTTCCTCCGGCAGACATTCATCCTTGCAGCGGTTGCCCGCTTCCATATGGAAGATGGGGATATGCAGCCGCTTGGCGGAAATGGCGGAAAGGCAGGAGTTGGTATCGCCCAAAATCAGCAGTGCGTCGGGCTTGATCTGATCCATCAGCTTATAAGAGCAGTTGATGATGTTGCCTACGGTGGCGCCCAGATCGTCCCCCACCGCATCCATATAAACTTCGGGATCGGCAAGGCCCAGATCGCGGAAGAAGATGCCGTTGAGATTATAATCATAGTTCTGGCCGGTATGGGCTAAAATGCAATCGAAATATTGGCGGCATTTATTGATGACCGCCGCCAAGCGGATGATCTCGGGGCGGGTGCCGACGATGATCAAAAGCTTCAGCTTTCCGTTTTCCTGAAAGGAGACATCGGAATAGTCCAGTTTGATATCCATAGTAGTTTCCTCTTTCTCTTTTTTGTGTTTTATAAGGGATAGGTTCGGTTGGCAATGACCTGCCCTGCTTCGATCTTTTCAAGAGCAGGGATGCGGTTCTCGGCCTTGACAATGGCGCCCGGACTGACGTGGACGCCTTCGCTTACCACACAGTCGTGATCCACAATACAGCCGCAGTTAATGATACAGCCGTCACCGATCACTGTGCCGGTATTCACGATTGCTCCGGGAAGAATGGCAACCCCGCGGCCCACAGTCGCCTTGGGGCTGACATAAGCGGCAGGGTGCACAATGGTCGCAACGGCACAGCCGCAGTCATCAAACTGTTTCAGCCAGCTCATGCGTAGAGCGTTATTGCCGAAAGCGGCATAAAATTCGGTGTTTTCATTGGAAAAACGCGGAAACTCCGCGCATTTTCCGGCGGTATTTGTATCACCGTCGTCCAAAAAAAAGATCTCATCATATCGACCGGACTGTTCCGCTAGATCGGCAATATTGCGGCCGTAACCGCCCGCGCCGAGAATTACCAGTCTCATTCTACCACCTCAAAAAATGTATCGGGTTTATTGGGGTCAAACAGTTCGTTGGCCCACATAACGGTGACCAGATCTTCGGTATCGCTCAGGTTGATAATGTTATGGGTATAGCCGGGCAGCATATGTACCGCCTCGATCTTCTCGCCCGAAACCTCAAAGTTCAGAACCTCATCCGAGCCGATCTTACGCATCTGGATCAAGCCTTTGCCCGAAACGACGATAAAGAACTCCCATTTGGTATGGTGCCAATGCTGGCCTTTGGTGATGCCGGGCTTGGAGATATTGATGCTGACCTGCCCGCAGTTGGCGGTCCGCAGCAGCTCGGTAAAGCTGCCCCGCTCGTCCACATTCATCTTTAAGGGGAAGGAAACCTTTTCCTTCGGCAGATAGGAAAGATAGGTGGAATAGAGCTTCTTGGCAAAAGAATGATGGGGAATTTCGGGGATCATCAGGGTATTGGGCTGCTCCTTGAAGGAATGCAGCAGGTCCACAATCTCCCCAAGGGTCACCTTATGGGTGATGGGCGCAGCGCAATAGCGGCCGTTTTCGGTCAGCACCGTTTGGATCCCATCGAACTCGCAACGGTGGGGTGTTCCTTCCAACGCGCAAAGCATCTCATCGATCAGGTCATCGATATAGAGCAGCTCCAGCTCGATGGCAGGATCATTGACAGTGATCTCCAGATCGTTGGCAATATTGTTGCAGAAGGTGGCGACCGCCGAATTATAGTTGGGGCGGCACCACTTGCCGAAAAGATTGGGGAACCGATAGACCAGCACCTTGGCGTCGGTTTCTTCGGCATAGGAAAAGAACAACTCTTCCCCTGCTTTTTTGCTCCGGCCGTAGTCGCTGTCGTAGCGGCCGATGCAGGTGGCCTGAATGGAGGAAGAAAGTAGGATCGGGCAGGTGTTTTTATATTTTTTCAGAAGGTCCAGCAAGGTGGAAGCAAAACCAAAGTTTCCTTCCATAAACTCCTTGGGGTCCTGCGGACGATTGACACCGGCAAGGTTAAAGACAAAGTCGGCCTTTTGGCAGGCTTCTTCCAAAACAGCTTGGGGGGTATCGATATCATAGAGATAAAGCTCGCCGATCTCCAAGGCGGGATGGGTGCGGTCCTTACCGTCCTTGATGGATTGCAGCGCGGCAGTGAGATTTTTTCCCACAAAGCCCGCCGCGCCGGTAATGAGAATATTCATCATTATTTATTCTCCCATGCGGCGAGTTCATCGCGGATATATTGCAAAGAGAGCAGTTTTTCTTGAACTTGCTCCACATTCAGCAGATCGGTGTTGTTGCTGTTGAACTCGGTGAGCGGGTTGCGCTCCACATCGCCGTCCTTGAAATACTTATCGTAGTTCAGGTCGCGCTTATCGGCAGGCACACGATAGAAATCGCCCAGATCGATGGCGTTGGCACATTCTTCGTTGGTCAAGAGGGTTTCATACATTTTTTCGCCGTGGCGAATGCCGATGACCTTGATCTCGTGTTCGGGAGCAAAGAGGCCGGTAACCGCCTTGGCCAAGGTTTCGATGGTGCAAGCGGGGGCTTTTTGGACCAGAATATCGCCGCTGACGCCGTTTTCATAAGCAAAGAGCACCAGATCCACCGCTTCGTCCAAAGACATAATGAAGCGGGTCATGGAAGGCTCAGTGATGGTGATGGGGTTGCCTGCCTTGATCTGCTCGATCCAAAGGGGAATGACGCTGCCGCGGCTGCACATAACGTTGCCGTAGCGGGTGCAGCAAATTTTGGATTTTTCGGGCGTGACCGTGCGGCTTTTGGCCACAATGGCCTTTTCCATCATCGCCTTGGACGTACCCATCGCGTTGACCGGGTATGCCGCTTTATCGGTGGAAAGGCAGACAATGTTCTTCACCCCTGCTTCGATGGCGGCGGTCAGCACATTCTCGGTGCCGATGACATTGGTCTTGACCGCTTCGATGGGGAAGAATTCGCAAGAGGGAACCTGCTTTAAGGCAGCGGCGTGGAAGATATAATCGACGCCGTGCATCGCATAGCGAACGGAATTGAGATCCCGCACATCGCCGATAAAGAACTTGATCTTATTGGCCACTTCGGGCATCTTGGCCTGAAATTCATGGCGCATATCGTCCTGCTTCTTTTCATCGCGGGAAAAGACACGAATTTCGCCGATATCGGTCTGCAAAAAGCGATTTAATACTGCATTACCGAACGAACCGGTACCACCGGTGATCATTAAAGTTTTGTTTTTGAATGAGGACATTGTTTTTTCTCCTATATTCCAATATTCGTATATTAGACTAAACCTTGCAGGTACGGAATGACCCATAAAACCAGCAAGACAACGGTGACCAAAGCGCCCAAAGGCAGGGTGATCAGGAGCATCAGCTTGGTTTTCTTAACCTCTTTGGCATCCTTTTCTTCTTCGGGGATAACAAAGAGAAGCGCGCGTTCTTCCTTTTCCTTTTCTGTAACTTTGGTGCAGGCGGAAACGATAACCAAGGTGAGGATGCTGGCGATAATTCCGATAAAGAAGGGATCGAAATAGATCGGCAAAGAAATGCTGTTCATTGCGGTATAGATCTTCATTACTGCACTGACAATAAAGCCGACCAACATCCCCCAAAAAGCGCCGTGCTTGGTGACGCGCTTGCTCCAGATGCTGGCGATGGCCACAGGCAACCAAGAGCAGGAAACAATCGTTGCGCCCAGATAAGTGATCCAGAAGATCTGGGGCGGATTATAAACGCAGAGCAGGCAGATAATGACTGCGGCGATCAAGGTGACCATGCGGCCCAGATTCAGCTTTTTGCGGTCCTCTTTGATGGGAAGAATATCGTTGGTGATATTGGAGGCGATCAGGGATAAGAAGGTGGTGGCCGAAGAGATACCCGAAGCCAACACACCCGAGAGAACAACGATGCCCAAAAGGATCGGCATTGCGTGCATCGATGCCCAGATCAGCGCATGGGAAGGAGCCTCCATTCCGGGGTTGAGCTTATTGGCGAAAACGCCTGCCATACACATTAAAAATTCAATCACAAATACGCTGAAGGAAGCAATGATGCTGGAACGGATGACGGTATGCTCGTTTTTGGCCATCAGATAGCGGCTGGATTGCCAGGGAGCAACCATCAGAACAGACATCCAGGCAATTCCATAGCCCACCGCCCAAATCATATTCTCGGTTCCGGTGGGGTAGAAATAATCCAGATTCCCGCTGCCCGAAAGGATGCCGGGGATTTCGGAATAGTTGGCCATTTCGGTAACGGTTTCCAGCCAGCCGCCCGCCTTGCCCGCGACAGCAACGGCACCGATGATGGTTGCAACCGAAAAGACGCCGAACATAATGGTATCGGTAATCAAAACGCCCTTGGCGCCGGAAGCGGCGGAAATCAGCGTGAAGGCGATGACCGCCAGAATGACGCAAAGCTTATAGTTTAAGCCGGTGACGACCGACATCAGCGTTCCGATGCCCTGCACGCAGGAGAGGCTATAAACCAGCATAATAAAGGTGCCGGTGATGGTGGCGAGCAACTGCATCGGCTTGGAATCAAACCGTTTGCCGAAAAATTGCGGGATGGTCAGTGCGTTGGAGCGGCGCAGGTAGCGCCCAAAAAAGACCGAACCGACAATATAGCCGGTGGAAAGCACACCGACCGCCACTAAGATGGGGGCAAAAAAGCCGCTATATGCTTCTCCCACATCGCCCATAAACAGGCCGACGCCGATAAAGGAGGCCACCAGCGAGCCGGTGATCAAAAGGGTGGGGGAATTACGCCCCGCCACATAGTAGTCGTTGGCGTTTTTAACGCCGCGGCTGATGATCGCGCCCACAACAACATAGGCTAAGAGCGTAATCAACATTCCTATTAAATAAATGTTCACTTTTTATCCTCCTTATTCTTGAAATCTTTGGAAAAAGCAATCAGAGAAACTGCGCCGCAGAGCAAAAACCAGGCGCCAAGGCCAATTGCGATAATTATTTCCATCATGATTCTTTTCTTCCTTTCTCTAAGCGATTTAAAACTTCATTGCGGAAATGGCACATTTTATCATACCATGTCATGATATACTCCGAAACTTCCTCGCCGTTCTTGCTGGCATAAACGCCCCAAACGAACCAATAATAATAAATGACAGCGGCGCAAGAAAGCAGATGCAATTTTTCGGTGGGAGTGGTTTCTCGGCCATAATAACTGAAAAGATATTTATCGATCTCTTCGTATGCAGGGTTATGCACCGAAAAGAGCTTGCAAATATCAAAGCCAATATCAGAATCCCCCGCAAATTCCCAATCGATCAGATAAAGGCGATCGTTTTCCAGCAGGAGATTGGGTTCATAAATATCATTGTGGCAAAGGCTTACCTGCCAGACCTCTTTTTCTAAAAGGTTCAGAATCGGCTGTATCGTTTCGGATTCAGCCACCAATTTGCGGTAGGAAATGCCGTCCATTCGTTTGACAATTTCAATCAGGCGCTGGGCTTCCTGCGCGTAGTCGAACCGGAAGCCTGCTTTGATATCGGCTTGGTGCAGCTTCTTCAGATGCCCTGCCAGCAGGCGGATATGCGCTTCGTTTGCAAAATCAAAGGTGTCTGTAGTACAGATAAAGCGGGAGATTTTCCAACCTTCTTCGGAATCGGCATAGATCAAAGTATCATCGATGCCCAGCTCCTTGGCAGCCCGCAGTGAAAAGGCCTCGTTTTTGCGGTCGATCACATTGGAAGCGTTGACACCGGGATGGCGGTAAACATAGGTGGTATCCTTGCAGGTGAATTTGAAGGAGCGGTTGTTCAGCCCCTTTTTGATGATTTCAATTTCCTTGATATCCGAAGGTTCGCATTGCAGCGTGGTGCAGATATGCTCAAAAACGCGAACGCGGTTATGGGCAATGAAATCGGGATCGAAAGTTTTGAGTTCTTCCATGCTATCGAATTCCAAGATGTCCTGATCGGTGCATGGCAAGACATACATGGGCAGTTCTTTTACATTTTCAGCGTAAATGGTTTCCCAATACATATATTCAATGCCGGGACGCCCGTAGTAGCTTTCCAGAATGGGCTTGAATTTATCGGTAAAGGTCTGGTCATAGTATGCATGGCCATACATGATCCATTGATCATGGGAGGGTTTATTGGTATCGGTGATCAAATGATCGGAATCAAAGGTAAAAGCGCGCTCCACATAGCTGGTGCCGGGCAGATAAATGGAACAGTAAAATGCGCGGTATTCATATTGATGGAACATATTTTTCGGATAGTAGTTATCGGAGCAAACAATATAGGTGTTGCTCAAATAATCCCGCGCGGCATAGATGCTGGAATGGGTGTTCTTCACAGCGAATTCGTTGTTGACAACCAATTTGACATTATATTTTTCCCGCAGATAGAAAAACTTTTCCATCATATAGCCGACCACCAAGACAATTTCCGGAACGCCGGCTTCCTGCAGTTGCTCGATCAGACGCTCGACCAGAACATCCCCTTTGACCGAAATCAGCCCTTTGGGCAATTCATAGGAAACAGGGACAAAGCGGGTGCTCATACCGGCGGCCAGAATGATGGCGTTGTTTACGCGGTAGGGTGCCAGCGCGGCAACACCGCTTTCGGTGATCAGATAGCCCTCTGAAATAAAGTTGCGCTCCAAAAGGGCGTTCAGAATGGTCGTTACTTCTTCCAAAGGCACCTGTGTTTGCTCGGAAATTGCGTGCGCTTTGATGGGGCAATGGGCTTCGCAGATGCAGCGAAGCACCAGAAATTCATTCTTTGTTAGCATAATAAACTCCTTGAACTGAATTGAAGGTGATGCGAGGTATTGTTCTCATTCGCCAAAATCAAGAACTTGGATCTGATGGCGGTTTTCCCGCTGATCTTCGGGCGGGAGTTGCATATAATCGCCGTAGGCGGCGGTTAAATATTCGTGGGTAGAGGCAGGCACTCTAAAGGTGGTATCTTCAAAGGGGACCTCCTTGGTGTTGGCCAGCCATTCTTTTTTGAAACGGTAATAGTTTGTTTCGCCGATCTGGCAGTATACATTGCCGGAATCGCCATTCGGGCGGCAGGCAAGGCGTTCATAGGCGCCGACCAGCCCTTTTTGGGTGGTGAATAAGGCGAGGATTTGGAAGGGAAGATAGAAAAGCCGACGCTTCCAATCAATGGCATCGCCGTTGTTCCAAGGGCGATAGCGGCATTTCATCAAAATCAGCCGCTCCAGCAACCATAATTTAAGGATATGAGCGCGTTCCTTGATTTTGGGGGCGTTATCATAAACAATAATGTCCACATAAATGCCGTTGATTCCACCCTCCTTGGCCTTGGACTCCTGATAGATGGTTCCGTTTTTGCGAACCTTCCCAAAGGGCGCAGCAAAGGTGGGGTCGTTGCGCCAATTTTGAAAACTATATTTCGGGTCCAGCTTTTCCGGCGCGATCTTGCAGAATTTTTCGTATTGATCCCGCAGCATACCGATGTCCAGATCATCGTCCCAAGGAATGAATCCCTTGTGCCGAATGGCGCCCAAGCAGGTGCCGGCGGTGAGATAATAATCGATCCCGTTTTCATCGCAGACGCGGCGAACTTCTTTGGCAATTTCCAGCTGCACCAGCTGGACTTTGCGTAATGTTTCGTTATCCATAAAATTCTCCTTATACTATGCAAATTGTTTGCGATATTTCCAGCAGAAGAAGAGTCTGGAAAGCAGGAGCATCAGTTCTGTCAGCCCCCGCAATATGGCAAGATTGATAATGGTAAATTGCCCGCAGGCAATCAAGATTCCAAGACCGGCGCATTGGAAAACGGCCGAAAAGATGGTGGTGGCGGTCGTCTCTTTGATTTTACCCAGCGCACCCAGCCCCGGCCAACCGATCAGCATCGCAGGGAAACTGAACACCAAGATGGGGATGAGAAATCTCAAAATGGGGGATGCTTGCAGATATTTGGCTCCGCCAACGATCAAAATGGCGGTATCGGAGAGGAAGAACAAGGCAACGCTTCCGACCAAAACGATGGGCATAAATATCGACGCGGTCTTTTTGAGCAAGCGCGCGCTCTTGCTCCGCACCATTTCGGGATGAATTCCGTTGATGATGGGAGAATACATTACCTGCACCGCCGATATGATTTGCAGCGCAACGCTCCATAACGCCACTTGGGCAGTGGGCAAAAGAATGCCGATCAATAAGGTATTCAACGCCCCGAAGGCGGTGGTGGCAATATCGGAGAGAAAATAGGTGAAGGAGATCTTCAGTTGCACCCAAGCTTCCTTCAGATTGGGCAAGACAAAGGGAAGCTGATATTTTTTAACCCGCGCCCAAACCAAGACCAAGGAAACCAGCGTACCCAAAATATCCAGAATGGGAATCCATAAGATATCCTTATCACTATGCACAAAAACAAAGGTAAGTGCGGTGGAGATCCCTTTCATTAAGACAAAACGGAAGGTGATTTCTTGCATCTGCTCCAATCCGCGGAAGAGATAATCTACCAAAAAACCGGAAAGCGCCACTGTGACAAAGGAAAGGAAAACAAAAAGCAGATTTTGACGCAGCAGCGGGATGGAGAAAGAAAGGACAACCAATGTCAGCAACGAAAAGAAGGTCAACATCAATTTGGCAAGAACGGTATTGCTGACAATGCTGCCGATTTTCTTTTTATCCCCTGCCGCAAGAACAATGGCAGAGGAGGCCGAAAGCAGGAATCCGAAGTCGACGATCAACTGCATATATTGCATGGTGGATTTGACATAGGATACCATGGCATAATTATCCACCGAAAGGACACGGGTGAGATACGGCAGTGTCAGAAACGGGAAGATCAATTTGGCTATATTCATAAAATAAAGCATAGCCGTATTGATGGCAATTTTATTTTTCAAAAGGAACCCTCCTTAAAGAAGTTCATTTCAAAGGTTCGTCGCAGCCTTTCTTTTTAAAAAGAAGCGGTTTGCTGCGATTGAGCATATCACGAGAGCATATCACCCAAAAAAGAGGGGTGCAAATCAGCTCGGGGCGAAGAAGCGTTGCTTCAAACACTCCGCAAATTAACATAGAAGCAACAAACGAGATTTCTAAATATCGGCCGTTTTTTATCAATTGGCGGCCCGCCTTTAAAAGAATCCAGCAAATGAAACCATATAAGAAGATCCCCACGTTATAAAGCAGAATCAGATAAAAATTATCAATTTCGGGCGTGTTGGTTCCACCGATAAAGAAGGTCCATACATTTTGTTGCTGAATATAATTTGCAAAATGGCGCGGTCTTTCGCTCAGAAGGGAATTTATAATGGGTGTATTTACGAACGGAAGAGTCCAAAGAAAGGCGGTTGCAAACAAAAGGATCACGCCGGCATAGAAACATCTCAAACTCCATTTTTCGGGAATTCGCAGCAAAAGCAGATAAATAAAAAGCAAAAGCAACATCCCGAGCAGAGGGGTCCGAGAATCTGTAATGATAAATAAAATAATAGAACCGACAGTTACAGCGCCCAAATGCCAAAAAGTGACCTTTTTTGGAGCAAATAAGAAGGATACCATCAACGAAAAGAAAAAGATGCTTGCGCTGTTCACATTGGTGAACCCTAATGTATTGCGGGTTCGCAATGTGTCTGCATCCGTATAGATCCATGGGGTTTGCAAGCCGGTCAGCAGACTAAAAAGAACGATAAGCGCTAGAGCAAAAGAGATGAAAAAGGCGACCTTATAAAAATAGCGTTCGTCGACGGTATGAAATGCCAAAACCAAGAGAATAAGAAAAAGTAAATTATATGCAAGGGAGGAATCAATCAAAAAGAGCAATAGCGAGATGAAAAAAAGAACGATATGGGTGCGTTTAAATGTTTTTTTATAAAACTGAACCGCGAGCATAAGCCCAAAAATCAAAACAATACCCAAACGAATGATATTTTTTAACGCGCCATATTCAAAAAAAGAAAAAAGAAGATAATTGACCGCCAATAAAAAAAGAGCAATGGGGCATAGAATATATTCGATTTTATTAACGATAGATTTAAAGTTCATAGCAAAACTCCAAAATGATATTTAGCTATCCTTACTCAAGTGAATGCTAAGACGATATAATTTAAACAATATGGTTCCTATAACGCATTGGGCGATCACATACGCACCGGAAGAGAGCAGATCACCGCGGAGCATAAAAAAGAACATAAAGATCAGATGCGGATAGAGGAAATCGATTAATCGGAAATCCTGATCTGTGGCCGACCAATAACTACGGTCAAGTTTTTGAACGATTACCCCGAGAGCGATGGCAAAGAGGATGATCCCTAAAAAACCGAAATTAATATATCCTTCTGCCAATAAAGGCGCAGAAACATTGGAAAAATCATATTGCCCGAGCGCATTGATGGCGGTGTGCCCTGAGCCGGAAGGCTTTCCGGGCCAAATTGCTCTTGGAACAAAGAAAAGCAAAGCGCCAAGAAGCTGCCCGCCCCATGTGATTCCGAATTCTCGGACATAGTCAAAGATGGTGGTGAGCATGGAAAAAGCATCATAATGGCCCACAAGGTAGGTACTGCGGAAGATATAGGTCAATGTGGACCAAAAGTTTCCGGAGGATAAGGTGGCGGCATAGCGAAAGATTTCAAGAAGGGGATATGCCAACGCCAACCCACCGATGACTGCCCAGGAGAACCAGCGGCCTTTTTTGGTTTGCTTAAAGAGGACGATTAATAATCCGGCATAGAAAGCAGCCATCATATTTCGAGATAAGCCGGTGGGGAAACAGGCGATTAAAAAGCATAAGGATACGACAATGGTTTGAATGTTCAGTTTGCGGTTTTTAAAGGAATCAAAAATGTGTAGGGATGTGATGAAAAGCAGTGTATTATTGACTCCGTGCGTAAAAATCAAATCAAAAGAAGAGCCGCCGAGCGACGCCTCTGAGGAGGCGCGGGTCAGTTGAGCGGCAAAGCCGTTGACCAATAAATCCAATCCGGCAAAAAGGATGGCAACTACCATAAGGGTATTCATAAAAATGGATTTCATATTCCCCCGCTGGTATTTCTGAAGTTTTTTCAGAAGATGGGCTTTGCCATTTGAACATTTATGGGAAGAAGTCGCTTTATAAAGCGGTGTTTTTTGATAAAAATTCATCCAGGACTCTTTTATGGGGGCGCATTTGGTTTTGACATAAATGCCCAAAGAAGTTTTGGCGATAACAGCGCGATCTCTGATGAGAACATAAAGAACAGACCAGAGGAGAATGATTAAATTTGTACCCACCACTTCGGCATAGGTGGGGTCCGCCCCCCAATTATAACGGGCGACAAGGTGCTGCAGCAACGGCGCATAGCCGAAAAAGAACAGATGAAAGACCCAGAACATCATATCCAGGCTGAACGGATGATAATAAATGGCGCGCAGCAGCTGCACCAAGAAAAACAAAATGTTCAAAACATTCGTTGCAATTACCCAACCATTTTTTTGGACAGGTTCGCGGCTGGTGACAATCATGAACCCAATGGCAATCAGAATCAGCGCTGTCGCCGCCAAAAATATAAGACGAGAGATCGGTATTTGTTTCTTTTTAAACATAAGAGTTCTCCTTGAGCAAGGCGATTTATAAAGATCTAAATATTTTTTGTATGGCTTGTTTTTGCAGTCACTCGGCTTGTTCGTTTTGTTGGCGGATGATTTCGGCGTAAAGGGAATCGATGCTGAAATCCACCGCGCTTCCGCCGTGCTTGGCTATAATTTCATCGCCGGCGGTTCCTTTATAAACAATGGCGGGCGTGCCGCAGGCGAGAGCCTCTAATGTGGTCAGCCCGAAGGTTTCCTCGCGGCTGGGGTTGACAAACAGATCGGCGGCAGAATAGATCTCCGCCAATTCCTCAGCGCTGGTGGTGCGGGGAAGCCCTAAAATATCAGAGGGAAGCGCGTCGATTTGTTGCTCGGAAAGCCCCACCAAAACAATTTTGAATTCGGAGCTTAATTTTTTTGAAAGTTCATAAAAATCAAAAAGCCCTTTTCGGTCGGTCCATACGTTCGAAACGCCCAGAATGATTTTTTTATCAGATAAGCCGTATCTTTCGCGGAAATCGCTCGGGGTGGGCTTGAAGATCTCTCGGTCGATCTCGTTATACTGAACTTCAACGGGATATTCTTTCAAAAAGCTTTGCCCCACCAGATCGGCAAGCCATTGGGAGGGCGTGATGATGGTCATATTTTTCACACCGGTGAACAGCCGCTTTTTATCGAGATAATTTTTGCGGCTGCGGTCGGCCAAGGCGCTGGAAGGATATTCCTTCTTTTGGCAGCACTGCCGACATTCGCCTTTCCATTTATCGCATTGAACAAAAGAAAAATGGGAGCAATGGCCGGTGAACGCCCAGCAATCGTGCAGGGTCCATCGGACTTGCATCTGCGGGCGGGATTTGATCCAATCGAAAAGCAAGCCGATATGGATATAATAACCATGGATGTTATGGAGCCAAAGAATATCGGGGTTAAATTCCTCCGCCCATTTTAAGAATTTCTTTGTGGCCGCTTTGGAGCCAAATCCGTGATCGTCGAATAGGCGGGTACGCAGCGCGTGGAGCTTAACATCGAGATCGCTTCCGATGCGAACGGCAAACTTTTTAAATTGTTCGGGAACAAAGGGATCGCGCCCGTAGGCGATTTTAACCGTATGACCGTCTTGTTCGTAGGCTTGAGCAATGGCACCGCAGATTTTGCCGGTGCTGCCGATGCCGCAGACGGAATTGATCAACAATACGTTCATAAAGACTCCTTATTGCATCATAGATTCAAGCGCATCTGCCAATTGGCTGAGAGTGAAATTCTTTTGATAGTGATTGATGGCGTTGATGGAAAAAGCTTTTTTCTCTTCCGTTGAAAGAGCGAGCATTTTTTCAACGGCCGCAGTAAGTTCCTTTAATCGGGGTGGGGTGGCAATGCCGCATTGCACCGATTCGATCAGTTCGGCGCTTTCGCCGCCGGCAGCCGCCAGAATCGGGGCGCCGCAGGCCAGATAGGTCTGGAGCTTGGCGGGAAGCGTCATATTAAAGAGGACATTATCTTGGAAAGAAAGATAGGCGCAATCGGCAAAATGAACATAGCGGTTGGCCTCTTCTTCGCTCACCCGCCCGACAAAGCGGACTTCGTCGGTCACTTGATATTCTTCGGCGAGCTTTTGTAGCCGTTCTTTCGCGCGCCCATCGCCCACCAGATGCCAGCGGATGCCGCGGCCCTTGAGTTCTTTGGCGGCCTCGATCATTAAATCCAGCCCTTGGGCATCGCCGATGTTGCCGGTAAAGACCATGTTGAACTGCTCATCGGAATAGATCTCGGGCTTTGAAACCCCTTCAAAATTGGGTTCGGGGCAAAATTGCGGCCAAAAGATCAGTTTTTCATCCGGCACACCGCGCTCCTTGAGATTTTTGACAAATCCGTTGGATGCGCAAAGAATTTTATCGCTGTTGGTATAAATCTTGTCCACAATTTTATTGATTACCCAGGTGAGCGGCGGGAAGCGAAGCCCCAGCACTTCGTGGACATTTTCGGGCCAGAGGTCCTGAAGATTGAAAAAGATGGGAGTACCAAATTTCTTTTTATAGGTAACCGCAGGCAAGCCGACAGTCACCGGAGAAACTTCAAATACGAAAACAGCGTCGAATTTTTCGGTACACTGCCGCACCCAGCGGTTGCCCGCTACCACATAGTCAATGCAGTTGCGAAGCAATCCCAAAGCGTTATGACCGCGCGGGTGGACCTTAACACGTTCGATCTTTACGCCGTTCCATTCTTTTTCATAAGGGAGGTCAAAACCATACCCTTCGTAGATCTCGCCGATGGGATATTGGGGATAACCGGTGACGACCGTCACTTCATTTCCCCGCGCGACCAACTCTTTGCAGAGGGTATTGATGCGGAAATTTTCGGGATAAAAGTATTGAGAAAAGACTAAAATCTTCATTTGCATTCCTCGGTTTTTTGGATGGATTCTCCCAGCGAGCAGACGCAATAGTCTTGCTGATATGCGCTGATGGAAGAGTCGTAGGATAAACTGCCGAAGGCTTTATTGACCAGACCGGTGCAGCGGCTCATTAATTTCAACGCCCAGCCGAAGCCTTTGATCAACAAAATCTTTTTTCCATGGGCGGCAGCGATGAGCTTGACCAGCTCCGCGGTATTGGAATATTCATTGTTTTGGGGATGGAAAATACCGCTTTCGTTGTTCTCGACCATCAGGCGGATGAACTCGGCCAGATTTTCGACAAACAGCATCGAGCGCCGGTTTTGCACTGCGGGGAAGATGGGTAGCTTTTGCGCCAATTTAGCAAGAATGGGATAATTGCCTTTGCTTTGGGGCCCATAGATCATCGGCGGCCGCAGGACAACCACTTTAAACGATGCATCGTTTAAGGGAAGGATGCCGTTTTCCGCCTGCACCTTGCTGTCGCCATAGAAATTGGCGGGAGCGGTGGGGGTCTCGGCGGTGATGATTTTTTCTTTGCCGATGGGCGCGCTATCGCCGTAAACGATGGCGCTGCTCATAAAGATAAACTGACCGACACCCTCTGCCTTTGCCTTTTGGGCGGTCTCGATGGTGAGGTCGGTATTGATTTTATAATAAAACGCCTTGCGCTCTTCCGAAACATTGCCGGTATCGGAATGAGCAATTCCTGCCACATGGAAGATGGCATCGTAGCCGGCAAAGCTTTTCTCCCGCCAGCTGCCGTCGATCATATCAACGGTATCGATTTGGTATTGATCGGGCCATTGAGCCATATAGTTTTCAAAGGATGTACCAATATAGCTATTGGCGCCGGTAATCAGGATTTTCTTCATTCCTTAGAATTCTCCTTTTCCATTTGGCCGGTTCCGCCTTCCACCACACCGTCGCTCTTCAAAACCGAAGCGATGGTGCCGAAGAAGCACTTGATATCGAACCAAAGGCTCATTTTTTGGACATATTCGCCGTCCAGCTTGGCTTTGACCGGGATTTCCAGCTCATCCCGCCCGTTGATCTGCGCCCAGCCGGTCAGACCGGGAAGCACATCGTTGGCGCCGTATTGGTCCCGCTCTTCAATCAGGTCGTATTGGTTCCAAAGGGCAGGGCGGGGACCGATGATGGACATCTGCCCTGCAAAAATATTGAAGATCTGGGGCAGTTCATCCAGGCTGGTCTTACGCAGGAAGCCGCCCACTTTGGTGATCCATTGCTCGGGGTTTTCCAGCAGATGGGTGGGGGTATCCTTGGGGGTATCGATCCGCATGGTGCGGAATTTCAAAATGTTGAAATGCTTTTTGTGCAACCCCACGCGCTTTTGCTTGAATAAAATCGGGCCGGGGGAATCCAATTTGATGACGATCACTAATATTAAAAGGATCGGCGAAAGGATTAAGATTCCAAGGCCGGAAACGATCAGATCGATGATGCGCTTGAAAAATTTTTGATACATAGAAATCCCCTCCATGTCGATAATAAGGTCAAAAAAGACGCAATGATACATTATGAGTAAATTGTATCATAAGTCAACATTTATTGCAACATTTATTTATATAATTATAATCTATATAATATAGTATACAGTTTTTATGAATATCATTTGACTTTAATTACAAAAATTGCTATAATGCCTATATATGATTTCATTTCGACGACGGAGAAATAAGGATATGAAAAAAGTCATGCTTGTCTTCGGGACGCGTCCCGAAGCAATTAAAATGTGCCCTTTGGTCAATGAGCTGAAAAAGCGCAAGGGGCTGGAAACCATCGTTTGCGTCACCGGTCAGCACCGCGAGATGCTGACGCAGGTGTTGGAAGCGTTTGATGTGGTGCCCGATTATGACCTTTCGATCATGAAGGCAAAGCAGACGCTGTTTGATATTACTACCAATATTTTAGAGCGGATCAAGGGTGTGCTGGAAGAAGTCGCTCCCGATGTGGTTTTGGTCCACGGCGACACCTCTACCACCTTTGTCACCGCGCTGGCGTGCTTCTATCTGCAGATTCCGGTCGGGCATGTGGAAGCGGGCTTGCGGACCTATGATATTTATAGCCCCTTCCCCGAGGAATTCAATCGGCAGGCGGTCTCCATCGTCTCTCGCTACAATTTTGCGCCCACCCCGAAGGCGAAGGAAAACCTGCTCAATGAAGGGCGCCCCGCCGAGAACATTTATGTCACAGGCAACACCGCCATCGACGCGTTGCAGACCACGGTGCGGGAGGATTTCACCCATCCCGAGCTGGATTGGGCCAAAGACAGCCGCCTGATTTTGATTACCGCCCATCGCCGCGAAAATCTGGGCGAGCCGATGCACCAGATGTTCCGCGCCATCCGCAGAGTGTTGGAGGAGCATCCCGATGTCAAAGCGCTCTACCCCATTCATATGAACCCGATTGTCCGCGCAGCAGCGGAGGAGGAGCTGGGCGGATGCGACCGCATCCATATTATTGAGCCGCTGGAGGTGTTGGATTGCCATAATATTATGGCGCGCAGCTATATGATCCTCACCGATTCGGGCGGGATTCAGGAGGAAGCACCCTCTTTAGGTAAGCCGGTTTTGGTGATGCGGGATACCACCGAGCGCCCCGAAGGCATCGCCGCGGGGACCCTGAAATTGGTGGGTACCGACGAAGAGGTGATCTACAGCAACTTTAAGCTGCTGCTGGAAGACCCCGCCGCTTATGCGGCGATGGCGGAAGCCAGCAACCCTTATGGCGACGGAAAGGCATCCCGCCGCATTGCCGACATTTTAGAATTTGGCAAGACCGAGATATAATAATAAAGCCGAGATGCTTTTGCATCTCGGCTTTTGGTTTATTCTTCGTTTCGTTTATAGGTGGGGACAATTTTTGCCACAATTTCTTTAATATCGGCGGATTCGCCGGTGCAGGCTTTTTCCAGCAGAGCCAGCTGTTTTGCAAAAAGCTCATCGTCCATTTCGATGGGCTTGCCGATATGAATCAGCTTGTTATTGGTTTCCTGCAAGCCTTCTTCTTCCATCAGCAGCTCTTCAAAGAGCTTTTCGCCGGGGCGCAGGCCGGTATATTCGACCTTGATATCCACATCCGGCTCAAAACCGGAAAGGCGGATCAAATTGCGCGCCATGGCATCGATCTTGACCGGCTTGCCCATATCCAGAACAAAGATTTCACCGCCCTTGGCATAGTAGCCCGCCTGCAGAACCAGGCTGACCGCCTCGGGAATGGTCATAAAATAGCGGATAATATCGGGGTGGGTAACAGTGACCGGCCCGCCCTTTTCGATTTGCTTTTTAAAGAGCGGAATCACGCTGCCGTTGCTCCCCAAAACGTTGCCGAACCGAACCGCGACAAATTCGGTCTCGGTCTTGCGGTTCATCATCTGCACCACCATCTCGCAAAGCCGCTTGGAGGCGCCCATAATGTTGGTGGGGTTGACCGCCTTATCGGTGGAGATCAGGACAAACCGCTTGACGCCGTATTTGGCGGCGGCTTTTGCCATTTTGAAGGTGCCGAAGACATTGTTTTTGATGGCTTCGTTGGGGCTGTCCTCCATCAGAGGAACATGCTTATGGGCGGCCGCGTGGAAGACCAACTCGGGCCGATGGGTGGCCAAAATATCATCCAACCGCGCGGTATTGCGCACCGAACCGATCAGCGCTTCCAGATGTAGGTCGGGGTATTTGCGAAGCAATTCCAACTGAATATCGTAAGCATTGTTTTCGTAGATATCAAAGATGATCAGTTTTTTGGGCTTGGCGCGGGCGATCTGGCGGCAAAGCTCGCTGCCGATGGAACCACCGCCGCCGGTGACCATAACCACTTTATCGGAGACATAACTTAAAATTTCATCGTTATTAACGCGGATGGGCTCTCTGCCCAGCAGGTCCTGCACATCCACATCCCGCAGCTGGCTGACACTGACTTCTTCATTGATGAGCTGATAAACACCGGGCAGCGCTTGGACAGCGCATCCGGTTTTGGTGCAGATATCCAAAATCTCTTTGCGGGTGGCGGGAGAACCGGACGGAATGGCATAGATGATCTTTTCGATCTTATATTTTTCCACCGCCGCAGGAATCTCATCCCTGCCGCCGACAATGGGAATCCCGCAAAGCCGCTTATTGAGCTTGACCGGATTATCGTCGATGGCGCAGACAATATGCCCATGAAGATAGGAACTTGCTGCAAACTCCTTGGCTAAGACCCGCCCTGCTTCACCGGCGCCCACCAGCATAATATTTTTGCTCTTGTTCATTGCGCCGAAATGGGTAAATTGCTTGGCGATCAGCCGCAACAATCGATAGGAAAAGCGGATCCCGATGGTGCAGAAGAAGCTGAACACAAACCCCAGAACAAAATAAGAGCGGGGCATTTGCAGGTCGACAATGTTGATATAAATCAGCCCCACAGCGGCTAAAACACCGTAGGCCCCCAATATGCGGAAAAACTCATCGGTGCTGACAAACAGCCAAATGCTGTTGTATAGCCGGAAAAAGGCAAAGACCACCACCGCGACAGCGCACCAGACGAGGATGGAGGAAAGGTAGCCGTCGAGGAATTGCTTATTGATGGAATTGAAGCGGAAATCAAACCGCAGCCAAAGCCCCATAAAAAAGGAGGCGGCGATGGAGAAAATATCCAATAAAACCACTAAGATTGTTTTCTGCAGAATGGGAGCAGAAAACCAAGACGAAAATTTCTTTGTCATTTATTTGACCTTCCTTACGGTTTTAATACCAAAAAATTGTAAAGCTATTAAATATTAATATAACATATTAGTTAGGAATTGTAAACAAAAAATCAAAATTCGTTCTTCAGGCTGCGGCGGAAGAGCTGCTGCAGCATTTCGTCGGGGTTGGTATTATCATATAAAATGCGGTAGACCGCCTCGCAGATCGGCAGTTCCACCTGATACTTTTCCGAAAGCTCCTTCAGCGCCTTGGCGGTATAGTATCCTTCTGCCAATTTGCTGTATTGCTCGCCGCGGATAAAGGCTCTTCCGAAGGCCAGATTTTGGCTGTGGGGGGAGAACAAGGTGGCTTCGTAGTCGCCCAGATGGCAAAGACCGTAGGCGGTGTTTTCTTGCCCGCCCATGGCTTGGATCAAGCGCCCGACCTCTCGCGTCCCCCGCGCCATCAAGGCGCCCTTCAGGGAGCCAAGGCCGGCACCTTCCAACATTCCTGCTGCGATGCCGATGACGTTTTTGGCGGCGCCGCCGATCTCGTTTCCGATCAGATCGGTGCCGTAGTAAAAACGGATCAGATCGCCCGAAAAGGCTTGGATCAGCTGCTCTTTTACCTGCTCATCTTCGCTGTCGATGACCATGCAGTTGGGAACACCGCGGTAAAATTCCTGCACATGCCCCGGTCCCAGCCAGACAGCGATCTTGTTGGCGGGCGCCAGCGCCTCGGCGCAAATTTCCGAAAGCCGCCGCCCCGAGCCGATCTCGATCCCTTTCATGCAAAGGACGATGGTCTTGCCGCTCAATCCCAAGGATTGAAGCTGCTCCGCTAAATCCGCCAGCTGCTGCGCGCCGATGGAGATGACGATAATCTCGGCATCCAGGCAACCGCGCAGGTCGGTGGTCAGCTCCATAGAGTCGGAAAGGGTGAGCTGCTCATTTTTGCGCTCGGCCATCAGCGTTTGCATCCGCGCGGAGCTTTCCCGCCCGTAGAGTGCCACAGTATGCCCGATTTTATCCAGATACCAAGCAATAAAGGTTCCCCATCGCCCGCAGCCGATGACAAAGATATCTTTTTTATTGGGATGAATTGCCATAAATGTTCTCCTGAGGTGCATTTTTAATAATTATATAAAAGATTGTTGAAAAAGTCAAATCAAAGTGGGCGGTTTCATTTGCGCGAAGCGCAACATCGTTGGGCAAAGCCCACATCGTTTGCGCAGGGCGCAACACTGTTTGCCGTTAGGCAACCTCGTTTTGTGTATAGAAACGGTGTTCGTGCGGTGCACGAAATGATGTTGACCGCGAGCGGTCAAACGATGTTGTGTCTTGGCAGACACAAACACAAAAAAAGAGAACCCGAATGGGTTCTCTTTTTTTGGTGCCGGTGACCGGGATCGAACCGGTACGGGTATCGCTACCCACGGGATTTTAAGTCCCGGGCGTCTGCCAGTTCCGCCACACCGGCATGTTCGTTTCCTTATTGCAAGGTTTCAGAACAAAAGCAATTTTAACACATTGGCAGTGGTTTGTCAATTGATTTCCCGCAGATTTATCAGTTCAATTTTGGTGCAGCGCTTGGTTTTTTCGTCGATTTCTGCCAGAAAGCCGTTGATGATATAAGGCGCATCGGCATCGGTAATCTTCATCCGATGTTCGGGGTCGATAAAATTATGGACACAGGGCTCGATGCCCTTGCCTAAAATGCTCTCCTGCGCACCGCACATTCCAAGGTCGGTAAGGTACCCTGTCCCTTGGGGGAGGATCTGGGCATCGTTGGTCTGGACATGGGTGTGGCTACCGAAAATCAGGGAAACCTTTCCGTCGAAATGCCGCGCCAGCGCTTGCTTTTCAGCGGTGGCTTCGGCGTGGAAATCCACAATGGTGATATCCCGCGGGGTCTGCTCCTTGAGCAGCTCTTCCAAGGCAAGGAAGGGGTTTTCGCATTTGCTCATATAAAGGGTTCCCTGCAGGGAGATGACCCGCAGGTCATAGCGGGTCCCTTCCAAGCGGCAGCTTCCGCGGCCGAAGGGGTCGCCGCTCCAATTGGCGGGGCGGAGCAGGAAGGGGAATTCTTCGTGAATTTCGGCGGCATCCTTGCGCTGGAAGGAATGGTTGCCGCCGGTGAGAACATCGGCGCCTAAGGCAAACAACGCTTCGGCGCTGCGGCGGTCGATACCGTTGCCGAGAGCGCTGTTCTCCCCGTTAATCAAAATGTGGTCGGGGCGGTATTCTCTTTTGAGGCGAGGCAATACCTTTTCCAAGGCGGTGATGCCGCTTTGGGACACCACGTCCCCCAAGCATAAAATACGCATTTACAATTCCTTTCTAAAGGGCGGTATAAAGCTTTCTTTCGCCGTTTCCCCTTCTTGAATATAGGCATATTTAAAATCTAAAGCGCGGGCATAGTCCACCACCGTTTGGTAGGCGGCGGGCGGCAGCGGATGCCGCAATTCTTCGGGCAAATCCTCGCCCATCGGGGTATATTGGTTCATAATGCTGATGATGATTTGATTCCCAAATTGCTCCTTGAGAAATTTCAGGTTCATCATTGCTTCGTGCTCGATGGAGGGCAATACCAAAAGCCGCGCAATAACGCCTTTTTGCAATAGTCCGCTTTTATCAAATTGAGGCACTCCGACGGTTTGAACCATCCGCTCCAGCGCGGCTCTTGCCACCTGCGGATAATCGGCGGCGTGGCTGAAGCGGGCGGCGGAATCGCGTTCCGCATATTTCAGGTCGGTCAGATAAATATCCACCGTATCCGCCAGCGCATCGATGGCTTCGGGGCGCTCGTACCCGCTGGTATTATAAACGATGGGCAGGTTCCCTTGGTAAAGCCCGACCGCCTCTTTGATTTGCAGCCAATGGTGGGTGGGGGTGACCAAGTTGATATTATGCGCTCCCTGCCGCTCCAAATCGGCAAAAATTTCTGCCAATTCTGCGGGGGAAACCGCCTTGCCGCAATCGGCGCGGCTGATGGCTTGGTTTTGGCAATAGATGCAACCCAGATTACAGCCGCTGAAAAAGACCGTTCCCGACCCCCGCTCCCCCGAAAGGCAGGGCTCTTCCCAAAAATGCAGGGCGGCGCGGGCAATTTTCATTTCCCCGTCTGCGCGGCAGACGCCCCGCGCTTGGGCGCGGTCGATACCGCATTGCCGCGGGCAAAGATTGCAATGCTTCAAATCAAACATCGGCTTCTCTCCGCTTCAAAAGCGCGACGGTTTCGCAATGGTGCGTTTTTGGGAAAAGGTCAATGGGAACAGCGCGTTGGGTTTCAAATCCATTCGCTTCTAAAATTTTCAAATCCCGCGCCAAGGTGGCGGGGTTGCAGGAGACATAGACCAAGGTGGGCGGTGCCATTTGGATAATGGCATCCAGCGTTTTTTGGTCGCAGCCTTTGCGGGGCGGGTCGACGATGATGACATCGAATTGCTTGCCTTCGGCGGCAAATTTTTGGGCGGCATCCTTGGCATCGGCGCAGAAAAACTCGGCGTTTTCAATGCCGTTGATTTGGGCATTGATTTTGGCGTTTTCGATGGCTTGGGGGACGATTTCCACCCCAATCAGCTCTTTGCATTTTTCTGCCAGCGAAAGCCCGATGGTGCCGATGCCGCAATAGAGGTCCAGCACCCGCTCGTCGCCCGAAAGATCTGCCAATTCGATGGCTTTTTTATAAAGAACCTCGGTCTGGGCGCGGTTGACCTGATAGAAGGATTGGGGCGCGATGCGATACCGCTTGCCCAATAAGATATCTTCGATATAGCCCTTGCCGCAGACCGTCTCGGTCCGCTTGCCCAGCACCACGTTGGTGTTTTTATCATTATAATTGATGCAGACAGTTTGGATTTGGGAAAATTTTTGCTGCAGAGCGGCGGCAAACTCCTGCTTGAGCGGGAACTCTTGGGCGTTGACCACCAGGCAAACCAAAATTTCCTCGGCGGCTTCGCCGCGGCGGAGATAAAGATGCCGCACCAAGCCGCTGTAGCCCTGCTCTTCATAGGCGGGGATGCCCCGCGTTTTCATAAAGTTTAAGGTTTCTTCCAAAATCGCGTTGAAGATGGGCGGTTGGATGACGCAGGGCGCACCCGATACAATGCTATGGCTGCCCGCCGCATAAAATCCTGCCTGCGGCTCGCCCTTCACCTGGCGAATGGGAAACTGCGCTTTATTGCGGTACCCAAAGGGGGTGGGCGCGCCGATGGGCGGCTCGCATTGCAAAGAAAGCCCGCCGATGCGCTGCAGCTGCGCCTGCACGCGGCTTGCCTTTAGGCGCAATTCTTCCTCATAGGAAAGATGCCAGAAGGCGCACCCGCCGCAGCGATTGCCCAAGGGACATTCGGTTTCGATGCGATGGGGGGAACGGGTGAGCAATTTCAAAACCTTGGCATACCCAAAGCGCTTGCCCGCCTTGACCACCAACACTTCCGCTTCTTCCCCCGCGATGGTATTGGGAATGAACAGAACATACCCATCCGCGCGGGCGACACCAAAGCCTTCTTCGGTATAATCTTCAATTTTTACTTTTAAAATGTCGTTTTTCTTCATAAATCCCATTTTAACACGATTTTATCGGATTAACAACTCTATTTACAAAAATATCTTCCTATGTTATACTGAAAACACATATAAATTAAGGAGAATCTCAATGAGAAACTTTTGTCGCACCATCGTTGTTGGAATGATGGTTGCTTTATTGATAACAACACTTGCCGCCTGCAGCGGGCCGGACTATGCCATCAAGGTGGGCAATTCCATCGTTTCCGAGAACGATTATAAGCGGAACGTTGCCACCCTGCGGCAGAATTATCTGCAGGAATCGGGCGAAGAGGACACCAAGGAACTCTGGACCACCGAGGATGAGCAAGGCGGCACTTTATCCGCAATGCTGACCGAAACCCTGCAGCAGGAACTGATTGAAAAGAAGCTTTACGCCGAGCAATTTGAAGCGTTGGGTCTTTCCTTTTCCGCCGAAGAGGAGCAGGCGATTACCGAAGCGGTGGCGCAGATTGCGGAATCCTATGGCAGTATGACCGAGTTCAATAACGCCCTTGCCGACGGATATTATACCTACGATGAATTTTTGACCGAATATTACGATGCCGCCAAGAAAACCAAGGTTTTAAGCCATTATTTCGGCGAAAAAGGGGAAAAACCCGTCTCCTTGCAGGATTTGAAAAATTATTATGCGCTGAACCATATTTATGTCAAATTCATCTATATCACCAAGCAGGATGAGGACGGCAACTTTTTTGTGGGCAAAGAATTGCAGGACGCCCGCGACCGCGCGCAGGCGGTGCTGGAGTCGGCGCAGCGGGAGAGCGAAAAGGACTATTTCCCCGACCTGATCGAAACCCATTCGGATATGAAAGCCGACGAGGCGGACGGAATGGTGATTACCAACGACGGTACTTTTAATAAAAAGGTGGAGGAAGCCGCCTTTAAGTTGGAGCTTGGCGAGGTGACCTTGGTGGAGACCGAGGGCGCGCTGATGATCCTAAAGCGGTACGACGGCACCACCGACGAGCTGTTTACCGCCACCCTGCGGCAGCAGACCCTGGAAGAGATCCGCGCCGAAGAGATCGAGGCGCTGCTTTCGGAATGGGAGCAGCAATTTAAGGTAAAGATCAATAAAAAGGCAATCAAAAAATACCGCCCCGAAAAATTTGTGAAAGAATAACTTTATTTTTTCGTTTGCGTGTGATACATTATATATAGAGTATCATTTAAGATAGGAGAAGAAATGGATCGAATCATCATCAACGGACCTTGCCGGCTGGAAGGTGAGGTAGATATTGCGGGCGCAAAGAACGCCATTGTGGCGATTTTGCCTGCCGCGATGCTGGTCAACGGCGTTTGCAGAATTGAAAACGTCCCCCAGATCAGCGATGTGGAAAATATCTGCAATATTTTGATTGCCATGGGCGCGAAGGTGCGTCGGTCGGGCGGAAACTGCTTGGAAGTGGATTGCTCGGCGGTGCGCTGCACCGAGGTCCCCTATGAATATGCCCGCAAGTTCCGCGCTTCCTATTATTTTTTGGGCGCGCTTTTGGGGCGGTTCGGCAATGCCACAGTGGCGTTGCCCGGCGGCTGGCATCTGGGCGCGCGCCCGATGGATCAGCATATCAAAGCCTTTGAGCAGCTGGGTGCGCAGGTGGATATTCTGCACGGAAATGTCCATTGCCATGCCGAAAAGCTGGAAGGCTCGGGCATCTATCTGGATATGGTCTCGGTGGGCGCCACCATCAATGCGATGCTGGCGGCGGTCAAGGCCGAAGGGCAGACGGTGATTGAAAACGTCGCCAAAGAGCCCCATATCGTCGATGTGGCAAACTTTTTGAACTCGATGGGCGCCAATATCCGCGGCGCGGGTACCGATGTCATCAAGGTGCAGGGTGTGGCCGAGCTGCGGGGCGGCTCTTATGCGGTCATCCCCGACCAGATCGAAGCGGGCACCTATATGGCTGCCGCGGCGGCGACCGGCGGAAAGGTGCTGGTCAAAAATGTCATCCCCAAGCATATGGAATGTATCACCGCCAAATTGGAGGAGATGGGTGTCCATATCGAGGAATACGACGATAGCATTTTAGTGGATGCCACCGCACCGCTGAAAAAAACCAATATTAAGACGATGCCCTACCCCGGCTTCCCCACCGATATGCAGCCGCAGATGGCAATCGTTATGCTGCGGGCAGAAGGCACCAGCAAAATCGATGAAAGCATCTGGGAAAGCCGCTTCAAATATACCGAAGAGCTGATCCGTATGGGCGCCGATATTGCGGTCGCGGGCAAGATCGCCACCGTCAAGGGCGGCGGCAAGCTGCTGGGCGCGCCGGTGCGGGCTTGCGACCTGCGGGCGGGAGCGGCGATGGTCATCGCGGGTCTGGCGGCGCAGGGAACCACCGCCATTGAGGATATTGACCATATCCGCCGCGGTTATGAGCGGATTGTGGAAAAATTCTCCGCGCTGGGCGCCGATATCCGTATCGTCCCCGATTGATTTTTCAAAACCTTTCATATTTAATATATAGGGCTTGCTTTGCTATGGGGTAAAGCAAGCCTTCTTTTTTCATAGTCTATTTCGACGACTGAAATAAAGAATGATGCAAAAAAATGTATAAAATGCACTAATTTTTTAAAAAAAGACGCAAATCGTTTAAAAAAAGCAACATAAAGCAATGTAAATTTGTTTTTCGCTCTGCTATAATAAAGTCAATGGTTGAAGTATCCCCTTTGCAATATGGCGCGGGGGTTCATTCATTTTGAAAGTTTTGTGTGGAGGTATTTCGTGAATAAGCGTGTATGGTCAATCGCTGTTGCGCTGGCAATGCTCTGCTCCATGGTATGCTCGGTCTTTGTCGTCTCTGCTGCCGACGAAAGCGTACTTGAGAGCGATGCGTTGGATGCAACAGTTCAACTGAATAATTACGCTTCCGAGCAGCCCGCATTGTTAAACACCGAAGGCGGCTCTGAGCCGACTTCCGTGGTGATGAGTACAGAGAAAGAGCATCTTTCGCTGGACGAAGAGTTTGATATTTCTGTCTCGCTGGAAAATTATAGGGGCGATTGGGCGATCTTTGTTGCCGAATTGACCTATGATCCGGCGGAGCTGGAATATAAGGGTTTTGAAACGAAGATCGGCGAGGAGTTCACCCTCTCGATTGATGAGTCTAATAAAGCAAGCGGTTCCTTGATGGTTTTTATGATGAGCAATCAAGGCACCAACCTCCCTGCCGTAGAGGGAACTGCCGCATTGATGGATTTGAAATTCAAAGCAATTGCGGAGACCGATAACGCGAAACTCTCTTTTACCTTTGTAGACGATAGTGTCGCGGGGTATGTTGGTGACGAACCGGAGTTCATCGCTACCGAAGCTTATGCCGCCACCTCCGATTTTGAAAGAGAGGTCCGTGTGTATCAGCCGCATCTGACCATGCGGTTGGTGGATGAGAGCGGAAATCCGGTTACCGAAATTGAGCAAGGGGAAAAAGTCAAAGCAATCGTTTGCCTGAACAATTTCTACGAAGGCTGGATGATGATGACTCTGGACCTTCAATACAATGGCAATAAATTCAAGTATATAAGTTCGGAAGACTTAGGAAATCTTGTTGACTCCGAAACTTCGGATCCCGTCTCCATGCTGGTGGCAGAGACCGAAGATGCTGCAAAACCGCTTTCAATCTGCTTCTTCAGCCCCTCTTTGGGCAATATGATTCTGAAAGACGGTGCATCCGATGCAGATATTCTGGAGCTGACCTTGGAAGCCCAAGGCGCGGGAAGCGCGCTCGAAATCGGGACCTCTTTCCAGCAAGAAGGCAACTTTAAATACGATGCCGCGACAGGCGAAGAAGAACTGCTGACCTCCGCCGACGATTATGTTGAAGAGCACGAAGAGGGTACAGCTGAAGTCAAGGTAACGCAGAAGGTGTTCCCCTACTTATCTGTAGTGGTTGAGGAAGATAAACCCGCCTTTTCTCGCGGTGAGAAATTCACTCTTCAAGTGAACATCACTGATTATGTTGATCCGTGGTCGATGATGAGTATCCTTGTCAACCTCAATAAAAACGTTTTTGAGGTAGATACGGATAATATCGTTGCATTAGGCGACAGTGATGTCGCCGTTGTGCCGGTGATTAGCGGAAACAAACTTGGTATCACCATTTTCTCTGAAGAAGGCGATGATCTCAAGCTGGGCGCCTCAAGCGGAACGATCCTTGAGATCCCCATAACAATTAAAAGTGATTATACGGTAGACGGATCCGAATTCCCCATCACCGCCTCTTTCCTGGCGGGGGGTAACCTTTCCGGCGATGATGTTGCCGGTTATATCGAAACGTCTGCCGTGAAGCCCATAACCGTTCGTGGCAAGCCCGAACTCTCCATCCGGATCGATCAGATCGACGGCGTGGATGTTCCCGAAGGGGAAGAAATCGGCGCTATTGAGCAGGGCAAAGAAGTTCGTTTTGCTGTCTCGATCAAGGATTTTACAAGCGCTTGGGAAGTAATGACCCTCAAGGCGTTGTTTGATTCCGACGTATTCGAGTTTGTTTCTGTCGAAGATAAGAACGCGTTTAACGACGATGGTGAAGGCGCTCATTCCGAGTTCATCACCGAACACGCCAAAGGAACGTTGCTTGCCTGCTGGTTCAACGGCGATCCTTTGCCAATGTACTTGCCGAATCAAGACATTATGGTATTTACGCTGAAAGTAAGGCAGGAAGACCTGACCGAAGAGCAACTTCGCCGGTTCGTTTCTGTAGCGTTTCTTGAAGGCGGAAACTATCAAAACGGCGCAGAGCTGGATGGCGATAACTATACAGATACTCCCGCCGAAGTCGAAGTCAAGATCGAAACGGCCGCGTCGGAAATTTCGGTGAAAATCGAATGGGGCGCAATGGCATTTACCTATTCTTTCGGCACCTGGGATCCCCAAAACCATATTTGGGATGGCCGCGGTTGGACCTGCTTAAATGCAGACAGCGAAGCCGAAAATTGGATCACCGTCACCAACCAAGGTAAGGTTGATATTACAGCGACGTTTGAATTTGCTGTAAACCCGGAGAAGACCGACCTTGTCGGGCTGACCCATACATTCGAGCAGGATGGAACTGCAGTATCGTCGTTGACAGTCGATAAGGCCGAAGGCGATGCATATAATTCGGCAACGGTTCAATTTGAGTTGGGCGACCTGCCCGCCGGCGCAGAACTTTCGACCGATACGAAGACGGTGCTCGGCACCATTACAGTGACTATTGATAAAGCAGTTTAAGAATAACGCAGGAGGTCCCCGTTGAGTAAGCACGTCAATCAAGAAAATAATCGCAAAAAGAAACGCTGGATGCTTGCTGCGCTGATCTTGCTGCTGTTGCTGTTGATTACCAGCTGCAGTGTCACCATCTGGTCCATCTTCTTCCGCGATACCACCCCCACTCTTGCGCCGGACTATGCCCCGCAGGAGATCGAACCGAACGCTACCCCCACCCCCGATTCCGATAAGGAAAACGAGAAATTGGAGCAGGAGCAGGGCGGCGGCTCGGTGAGTATTCAATATCAAAAAGAGGTCCGTGTGGATCTTTCCGATGGGATGGTCTATTTTTCCTTCACCAACCCCTATGAATCCAATCAGGATATGGTCCTGCAGGTGTTTGTTAAGGATAAGTTGATTGCCCAATCCAAATTATTGCCCCCGGGAAATGCCCTTTCCCAGCTTCCCTTGCGGGATGGTGTGAAGCTTTCCGCCGGCGGCTATGATGGCAAATATACCGCCGCCTATTATTATGAAACCGGCGAAAAAGCCATCCTTCAAACCGATATTCCTCTCATCGTTAAGGTGCAGGAATAAATCAAACTTATTTAAGGTATTTAGCCGCTTTTGCGCTGCAAGGAGCGTTAAGCGGTCAAATATAAAAAATTATTTTAAGGAGACTTAAAAAATGAAAAAGGTATTATCTATCGTTCTCGCGATCGCGATGATCGCCTCTATGTCCGCTGTTGCTTTTGCTGCTGATATCACCGCTCTTCCCGATGCCAATACTAAGATCGAAGTTACCGGTGCATACTCCGATGAGCAAACTGATGTTCCTAACTACAAAGTTGTTCTGACTTGGGACGCCTTGGCTGCAATCACCTTTACTGATGCCAACGAAAACGAGTGGAATGTCGAAACACACAAGTGGGATGTTACTGAGGGTGGTTCTTGGTCTGCTGAAGAAGTTGCTCTTACCGTTAATATCGAGAACCATTCTTGCGTAGATGTTAAAGTTAGCCTTGGCTATGAAGATGCTGCAGGTGGCGCTGAAACCGCATTGAAGGCTGCTGTAGAAGATGTTATTGTTGATAAAGCTGCTGTGAATGAGACTGAAGAAGAAGCTCCCAAAGGCACTGAAGGTTCTATCTCCGGTACCGTTACTGTTGGCGGCAGAATCACTGAAGCAGAAGCTGGCGTTATGGGTACCTTCACTGTTACCGTTGCCGAGTATACTGCTCCTGTTGAGGGCTAATTAATCCTTTAATCTAAAGCAGTTTGCCAAGGGCGGCAATCCGCCCTTGGCATGCTGCCAAGCTTACATTAAGCGAATTCGTTTTTCATGAAAAATCGGCGCGGCGAGCATCCTTGCAGCCGCCGCGCCCCGAAAAACATTTGTTTTGGTTTATGGCTGAACTATCTCCGGCCTGCAAAAAAAGACCGGCGATATTTGAGCAATAAACCCCAAATATAGTTTTTGGAGGATATATCTATGAAGCGAGTATTCAGCATTTTGATGATCTGCGCCCTGCTGTTGGCAGGGCTGGCCGCCTTTGTGAGCGCGGAAGGAACCGCTCCCTCTTTGGCGATCACCGTAGATCAAACTGCGGTAAAGGAAGGCGAAACGGTGACAGCCACCGTAAATGCATTGAATTATACCGCGAACACCTGGTCTGCGATGACGGTAAAAGTCACCTATGACCCCGCCTATCTGTCCTTTGATAAAGAGACCGGCGTTCTCGGCAATGCTGCCTTGGAGGATATTCAAACGGTCGTTGCCGATGTAAAAAACGGTGAGGGTACCATTCTGATCAACTGGATCAGCTCCGATGGTGTTCCCGCCGCCGATTATTTGGTTCAACTGCAATTTACCGCACTTGCCGAAACGACAAACGCAATCATCTCTGCCGGTTTCACCCCGGACGGTCAGGCGGAACTTGGTTCAGAGGAACCCATTGTAAATACAGATGGCAGTGCGTTTAGTTCCGCGGAGGTGGAGTCCGCCCCGATCGAAGTCCAGCCGGAAGAAGACCCCGACCAACCTCAAGATCCCGAAGAACCTGCTTCCAATAAAGCGACTATTACTACCAATAAAGCACCCGGCAATGAAGTAAAAATCGATGTGGGGAGCGAGTATATTGATGAATCTCGTGATTCCCACGCTTATAAGGTTGGTTTATCTTGGAATGACTTGGCGGTATTTACCTTTATAGATGCCGATACTAACGAGTGGAACACCAAAACACATAAGTGGGATGTTTCTGAGAGTGGCGCATGGTCTGTCAAAGAAGCTACTCTTACCGTTAATATTGAGAATCATTCCAGCCAAGATGTTAAGGCTTCCCTTTCCTATAAAGACACTGAAGGCGGTGCTGAGACCGCATTGAAGGCAGCTGTAGAAGATGTTACCGTTAATAAAGCTACTGTGAATGAGGCTAATGTGGAAAATCCCGATGGCACCAAAGGTGCTATTTCCGGTACGGTTACTGTTGACGGCAGAATTACTGAAGAAGAGGCTGGCATTCTGGGTATCTTTACTGTCACCATTTCATAAATGAATTTTTAGGCGGCTGCCGGCGAATTTCCGCCTGCAGCCGTTTTTGACGAAAGAAACCAAGGGAAAAAGAAAGAACAGGTATCAAAAAACGTGCGAAGAATCTCAAGAAAAGAACTGAAAATTGCTTTGATCGTCATCGGGGCGGTTTGTATCGTCTCGGTTTGCGCGATGGTTGCGGCGTTGATTCATTTTAAGCCCGGAGCGCAACCCCAATTTGTCCCCCCCGCCTTTGATGAAGCGGCGGTGGCGGGAAAATTGGAAGAAACCGATGAATTAAAAGGGCTGTTATGGTCGAAAATCCATCAAGAGGGGTTGCCCTATACCGTATACATTTGCGGCGGTGTTTTGATCAATGAGCAAAACCAAGCGGATATCTGGTTCTATAACGTTCCCAAAAACGAAAGCTGGCTGAAATTGCGTGTATTGGATGCGCAGGGTGAAATCATCGCCGAGACCGGCTTAATTAAGCCCGGCGAATATCTGCAGACCATTGAATTTTCCCGCGCGGTAGCGGACGATGAACCGCTGGCCTTTAAGGTGATGGGCTATGAGCCGGAAACCTATTTGAGCAGCGGCTCGGTCTCCTTGAAGCCCGCGGTAAAGAATAAGTAATAGCGACAATAATTTAGTTGGAGGATGAGCATGAAGCGAAGGATCGGCGCAATTTTAATATGTATGCTGCTTGCTTTGGGCATCGTCGCCCAAGCGGATAATTCGACGACCATTACCCAACTGCCGGGCGAGGTTCCCATCCAAGTGCAGGGTACCTATGTTCCTGCGGAAGAACCCAATCAGCATACTGCCCCTCTGCAAGACGATTTGTATAAGATTGAGGTAGAAGAGGGCGCTTTAGCTGTCACTCCCGCAGAGCCCAATGGGGAGCTGGAGCTGGTGGTGCGGTTTTTTGAACCCGATCATAAAGAAGCATTGGATTGGTTTAAAGAGTGCATCGAGGGCTTGGATACCCAAGATGCCATGCCCTTTGAGGTCTATTATCGCGATAAGACCACCGGTCAGCGCATCGAATTAGAGGAAGGGGACGAGATTCGCATCAAGGTCTCCTCCGAGGATTTAGAGGTCTACCGCCTGACTACCGATAGTCAAAAATCCTTGATTCCCTCCGAAATCAAAGACGGAGAACTGATCTTTAAGGCGGGCGGCAGCAAATGCTATTTTGCTTTGGCAAAAAAGCAGGGAGAGCCTGCCCCCGGACCCGAGCCTGATCCCGACCCCACCCCCGATCCCGAGCCCACCCCCGATCCCGAACCGGAACCCGAGCAACCGGGCCAGCCCGGCGGAGAGGGCGAGACAGAGCCGGAGCCGGAACCCAAGCCGGAGCAAAAGCCCGAAACCAAGCCCGATTCCGATAACGCCGATACCGGCGACCATTTTGACCTGATCCTCTGGATCTCCTTGATGGTTGCCAGCGCCAGCGCCTTTGCCATCGCATTGCTGCTGCGCAAAAAATCCAAAGAAGAATAATAAAAAGTGCGTCAGGAACTCCTGACGCACTTTTTTTGCCCGTGCAGGGCAAATGGCATACACCTACGGTGGTTACATACACCTTGCGGTGATTACATACACCTACGGTGGTTACATTCAACCTTCGGTTGATTTCATACACGCTGGCGCGTGATGATATACACCTTGCGGTGATGATATAGCTGCAAAATGGGGGGCGAAAGGGGCAAAGCGGGGCGATTTATGCGCGGCAAAATAAATTTTAAAATTACGCAAAGTGTGTTAAAAAAGACACATAAGGTAATGTCAATTTGACAACGGCTCTGTTATAATATTAATAACTAATAATGGATACGTACCGTTAGGGGTATTTATACCCTTTTTTGGTTATTTTATAAGTGCGTATTTGAAGGAGGATCTCTATGTTCAAACGTATAGGAGCAACAATTGTGACAATCGTTATGCTGCTTTCTATGGCGTCCGTCTTTTCCTCGGCGCTTTCTGACCCGATGGAACTGAAGGTGGAATTGGTGGATGGCGAAGGCAATCCGCTGACTTCTGTCGCGCCCGGGGATGCGGTCAACGCTGTTGTCACGATTCATAATACGGTCGCTCTCAGCGGGATGGCGGTTGCAGGTACATACAGCACCGACCTCTTCGCGCCCGATGGCGAACCGGAGACATATGATTTTAACGTCGGCGATACCGAGCTGACGGTCAAGGACGCAGATATTTCGGGCGGCAAGATCCTTGCGGGTTGGGTTGCCACTTCGGATGTGGCTCCGGAAGAGGGTGCGACCTTAATGGTTGTTCCTCTGACCGTCAAGGCGGATGCTGCGTTGGGCGAGGCGGAGATCTCTTTCAACTTTGTGGAAAGCGAAATGTTGGTCGCGGCCGAAGGCGGTTCTGCTCCGCTGGATACAGCGAAATACAGTGTAGAGCCGGCGACCGAAACCATCACGATCGATACGGCCACTCCCACTTATCTGGACGTGGTTGTTCCGTCTACTGCGGTGGTCGGCGATGAAATTACCGTCGAAGTCTGGGTCAAGGATTATGCCAAGAATTGGTCGACCCTCTCCATCCGCGGTTCTTACAACAAGGATGTATTGGAGCTGGACGAAGAACGGTCCGTCAAGGGTACGTTTAAGAACAGCGAAATCATGGAAGACTCCATCTTTAAGGTCGAAAACGGAACCATCTCGGCGGTCTGGGTCAATGAGAATATTGTCGATGACGTAGATGCAGAATTCAAAGCCTTAACTCTGACCTTTAATGTCAAAGCGCTGGGCGATGCCAACCTCTCCTTCTCCTTCATAGAGGACGGCATCTTCGGCGAAAACGAAACGGATCAAATTACCACCGGTTTTTCCAAAGAGCCTGTAGAAAAAGAGATCGTCATCAGCGAGTCCACCACCCTTGTGGGGCTGGAAGTGGTTGCTCCTTCTACCGCGACAGTCGGCGGCGAAATTACCGTCATCGTCAATGTCAAGGACTATGCAGATGCCTGGTCGACCATGACCATCAAGGGATCCTACGATAAAGATAAATTAGACTTGCAAAAGGTCGAGCCGATCGACTTTAAAGATACCATCTCCGGCACCGAAGCGGTGATTGAAGATAGCATCGACGGCGTTCTGGGTGTGACCTGGATTAATGTCGACGCAGTCGATATGGAGCCGGAGTTCTCCGCGCTGACCCTGACCTTCAAGGTGAAGGAAGAAGGCGATGCCAACCTTTCCTTCTCCTTTGTTCCCGACGGTATTGCAGATGCCAACGGCGAGTTCGTTTCCAATTTTGACAGCGCAGAAAAAACAGCGACCATCGCGATCGCTCCTTCTGTGCAGGGAACGATGCTGAACGTCGATGTAGTGGAAGACTCCGCCAAGCTCGGCGAGACCATCACCGTCAAGGTCGACGTAGTGGACTACAAAGATAATTGGGCGGTCATGACCATCATGGGTACTTATGACGCCAAAAAATTTGAACTGATTGAAGAAGAAAGCAAATTTGCCGCTTTCAGCGATGGCGGAATTGCCGGAGAGCCGGTCATTGCAGATGAAAACGGTAAAATAGCGGTGAACTGGCTCAACGACGATACCGTTGTTATGGCAGACGATACGTTTACCGCAATGGAACTGACCTTTAAGGTCTTGTCCGGCGAAAACACTACAGAGAAATTTGAATTCTCCTTTATCCCCGACGGAGTTCTGGACGAAAACGGCGATAAGGTCCCCACCGAGACCTATGCCGCCGATGCAAAGGTATCCGATACGGTAGAGTTGCTTTATAACGATGTCACAACCTCTTTGGAAGTCAAAGTGGATGAAGACAGCGCTTATGTCGGCAAGACAGTTACCGTTCGTGTAAACGTTAAGGATTATGCAAATCTTTGGTCCGCGATGACCATTCAAGGAACTTATGATCCCGCCAAGCTCGCGGTGAAGACCATCACTCCTAAAAATTTCCAGGACGAGGTCATCGAGCCGGAGATCAAAAACGAAAACGGCGAGATCAAGGTCTGCTGGGCACATGCTGATGCGATCGTGACCGAAAATCCGAATTTTGAGGCATTGGTAATCGTCTTCGACGTTTTGGCGGAAGGCGAAGCAAGTTTCAACTTCTCCTTTGTTCCCGACGGAATTCTGGATGCCAACGGAGAGTACGCTCCCGAGAGTTGGTACGATGCGACTGAAGTGAGCGATACGGTTATTTTGGAAATCGATAACTCCAAAGCTCATTTGGGAGCAACGGTTTCTAAGGATCGCGTCAAGGTCGGCGAGCAAATTACATACACCGTCAATGTCTCGGAATATCAAGACAATTGGCTGGGAATGTCCATCTTCGCAAACTACGATCAAACGAAGCTGAAGTTCATCGAAGCAACTTCTTCGGTCGACGGCTTCGCGTACTTCGAGGCAGACGAAACCAAGCCTGGTACGATCCAGGCTGCCTGGATGAACGATGAGGCTGTTGCTTTGGGTAGAAACTTTGAAGCGATGACACTCGTCTTTGAGGTTCTTGATGAAGGCGATCCCAACGTTTCCTTCGCGTTCCCCGAGAACGGTATCATTGTGGAAGATCCTGCCACCGATGGCGGAATGTATGCGCCGGAAGGTTCTTACTCTGAAGCGCCTGTGTCCGCGCCGGTTGTTTTGTTTGCTCCTACCTTCTTGGAGATTGTCGGCGAAAGCAAAGCTCAAGAGGGTGAAGAGTACACTGTGGAGCTGAAACTGAAGGACTACAGCGATCTGTGGTCTTCCTTCAGCGCAGAGCTGAGCTACGATGCAAGCGTATTTACCATCGAGGAGGTTGTTCCCAAGGCCTTTGGCGGAATTACCCCGACGGTAGATACTTCGGTCGACGGTAAGATCTCTTTGGTCTTCCCCGCAGGCGCCGCGAATATCGATGCCGAAAAGGACAACACCCTTCTGAGCATCACCTTCAAGACAAACGGATTTAAAGACGATGTGCAGTTCGATGCAGCGTTGACCGAGGTCAAGACCTTCGACGGCAACGCGAATGTCGATGTGGACCCCTATGAGTATGTGGCGGATGCCGAGGCGCTCATCGTTGACGCTAAAAAAATAAGATTCCCTCATCTGACCATGGTCCTCGAAAAGGGCAACGCGATGGATGAAGGCGACGACAGTGTTCTCCATCTTTATCTGAATGAATATAGCAGCGAATGGTGCACCGTTCCGGTCGTTTTGGAATTTGATAAAGAGCGGATCCGCATCAAAGAGAGCGATATCGTCTGCAATCCGCTGGGCGGAGAGGACGCTCAGGTATTGCTCCGCTCCGGAGACGGCAAGATTGTCTTTACCTGGATCTCCCTTGAGAACATTCAGGATGACCGCGAGCAGATCTTGCTTGCTTCCATCCCCTTCAAAGCATACCAAGACGGCGAAGCCAAATTCGGTGCAGGGTTTGTAACAGACAGTGTTAAGACCCCCGATTCGAACGGCGGCTTTACCGTAGTCGATACCCAAACCTACGCTCCCAAGGCAGAGGATCAAATCATCACGATCGCAAACCAATATGAAAATATGGATCCGATGTTCCTGTCGATCGGCACTGCGGATGCTGCGATCAAGAATAGGAAAGAGGCCCTGACACTCACTGTCAACAACCTCAACAATCGCGTGCAAGCGCTTTCGGTGAAGTTGTACTATGATAAGAGCGAGGTTACCATCGACCAAGAGGATATCGATGAGTGGCAGAGCGATAGGGACGATGTGACCGGAGTGGTTTTCCTGAATGAGGACGAAGGATACGTTCATTTCATTTTGGTGTCCACAGACTACATCTCAACAGAGACGGCCCTCACCTTAATGAATCTCTATTATAGCCCGAAGGTCGAAGGTGAAATTTCCTTCTATGCAGAGATCGATCAGGCAATCGCCTTCGACGAAGAGCCGATGGTTTCTGTCTGGGATTATGAGGAGCGCAGCGAAACGGTTGTTGTCAATGTCAAGGCGCAGCCCCATTTGATTGCTACTGCTGATAAGACCGATGCGAAGATTGGCGATACCGTCACTGTGACCGTTTCGGTCAAGGATTATCTGAATGCGTGGAGCGGTATGACCATCAACGGTTCTTATAATAAGAACTTGTTGAAGCTGGAGTCCATCACTCTGACCGACGCCTTCGGCGCGAACAAAAATCAAACAGTAAATGAAGAAGACGGTACCTTCACCGCCGCTTGGAGCAATGCAGCCAACATTGCGGCAAACAGTGAGTTCGATGCAATCGTTCTGGTCTTTAAGGTGCTCGATGGAGGTATTGCGGAATTCGATTTTGCCTTTAGCGAGATCTTGACCGACGGAACCACTCCGTTGATTCCCGGCCAGGATTATGCTGTGGACGCAGAGCAGGTCGATGCGATCAACATCGAAATCTGCGAGCACACCTGGAGCAATGAAGTCGTCCATAAGGACGGAACCTCCGGCGAAGCTTCCAAGCACGTTCAGACCTGTACCAAGGGATGCGGAGCGGTCAAGGAAGATGCTTGCTCCATCAACCTGACGTTCGGCGGAGCCACCTGCGATAAGCCCGGCACCATTACTTATAAGTGCCCCGTCTGCGGATACGATGAGACCGTAAATAATCCCGACGCTCCCGCGCTGCGCCATAAGTTTGATGGCAAGCCGGTCCATAAGGCAGGCACCAAGAAGCATGTATACACCTGTACCAGAGGCTGCGGCACGACCAAAGAAGAAAACTGCAGCTACCGCACTCAAGTCGTTGATCGCACCTGCATGACGGATGGTTATACCATCTACACCTGTACCGCTTGCGGTGATTACTACACCGGAAACGTGGTCAAGGCGCCCGGCAAACACGGCGCGCTGGTTTTGCACTATATTGCACCCAGCACAACCACCAATGGCAGCGTCATTACCCAGTGTGATACCTGCAAAGAATATGTCACCCCGCCCTATGCAGGCGCGGTTAAGAAGACCCTCAAAGCGGGTCATCCCTTCCCCGATGTTCAGGATCCCAAGTCTTGGTACTATGATGCAGTAAACTTCAGCAAGGCATTCGAGATCTTCGGCGGTGATGATCTGGGGAACTTCAACCCCGACTCCAACATCACCAGAGGCCAGCTGGTCACTGTTTTGGGCAGAATTATGATGGCCGAGGCAGAAAAGACCATGTCTGCCGCTCAGTTTAATGCATTCCTGAATGCGCAGACCTCCAAGGTCAGCGGTATGAAGTCGGCTTCCGGCTTTACTGATCTGGGCGGTAAGTATTATGAGCGCTATGCAAAGCTCTTTGCAAAGTGGGGTATTGTCAATGGTTATCCCGACGGCACCTTCGGCGGTGATAAGAACATTACCCGCGAAGAGATGGCAACCTTGATCAAGCGCTTTGTCGAAGCCTACGGCGCCAATGTCAACACCATCAAGTTTGGTAACGCAGCAACCTTCAGAGATTTCTCAAAGGTCAGCGGCTGGGCCAAGGGCAATGTGGAATGGGTTGGTAAAGTTGGTTTGTTCCAGGGTGATACCGATAAGAACTATAATCCCCAGAGCAACGCAACCCGCGCTGAGATCGCAGTCGTGATCTATCGGATGCTTCCGGTATTGAAGAACATCTGCGTTTGCAGCCTGAATCACTAATCATAAAAGCCACCTGCTTTTGCAGGTGTCTTTTTGTATGTTGCAGAGTCAACCTTTTCGGCGTACCCCAAATGATTTGGGGTATGACATACAATTCATTTGTATGTTTTTCGTACCAATTGAATTGGTACAGGATGCAGGTTTCGTTGAGCCGATCCCTCGCCCAAACAAAACCTTAAAGTGATCAAATCGGATGAAGATCTCATTGGATCGATCCCGAAGGCGTATCGAGATACGTCGAGCGGTCGAGCCGATGGGAAGCCATAAAAAAGAACATCCCCAAAGGGATGTTCTTTCCTTATTTTCGGCGGTCTTCGCCGATTTCATCACTTTAATATTTCGCAATGATGGCTTGCATCTGATCTTGCTTCTCTTCCATCTCCTTGACCAACTTCAGCTGCGTCCTTGCCCGATCCAGATTTTGCTCGGGATAGTGGACTCTAAAATAGGTATCTCCATTGAGATAATCAGCAAGAAAACGAATGCCGCACTCCAAGGTCATCATCCAAGCGCCGGTGGGCAGGAGGTCCTTTTCTGCCTCGGTCAACACCGCGCCGCAACCCTCCAAAAAGCCTTTGGTATAGGCATCGAAGAGGTCGAGGTCCAACCGAACCTTGGAAAGGTCCTTCTCATCTTCGGCGGCGGTGGATGCACCGAACCGAATGGAGTCGCCAAAATCAAAGATCGCCTGACCCGGCATAATGGTATCCAAGTCGATGACGCAAACGCCCTCGCCGGTCTTAGGGTCCAGCAATACATTATTGAGCTTGGTATCATTGTGGGTCACCCGCAAGGGCAGGATGCCCTCTTCCTGCAGGTTCATCACCAGCGCGGCATCCTTTTCCCGCGCCAAGTAGAATTCCACTTCTTCCCTTACCGAGTCCAACCGCCCTGCCAAATTCTGTTCGATGGCGGTATGCAGTTGGGCAAAGCGGACAGGGGTATTATGAAAATCAGGGATGATTTCATATAAAGTATCGGCGGGATAATGGTCCAGCAATGCCTGAAAGCGACCGAACGCTTTTCCGCTGGAATAAAAATCATTGGAATCCCGACAAGCGTTGAGGGCGACCAGATCCCCCTGAAAACGATAGGCGCGCCAAGCGCCCTCCTCGCCGGAATAGAACAGGTCTCCGTCCGCGGTCTTGATAAAGGTCAACGCTTCGCGGTTGGGGTCGCCGCCCACCTCCACCAAGCGTTTTTTCAAAAACTCTGTCACGCGGCAGATGTTTTCCATCAAGGCCTGCGGCTTGGTAAAGACTTTGGTATTGATTTTCTGCATAATGAATTGGGTGCCTTTATCGGTCGTCAGCAACACCGTGTCGTTGATATGCCCACTGCCGAAGGGCTTGGCTTCCACGACCTTGCCGTCGAAAGCAAATGCTTTGACGACATTGGTTAAGCGTGCGATCATTCCTTATTCCTCCCAAAGAGTTGCGGGATACTTTCCGCTATCTTTTAAGCCTTGGATGCCGGCCATAACGGCGGGCTTATCTTCTTTATAAGTAACGCCGAACCATTTATCGGCACTATGCAGCACCTTGACGGTGGCTTCTTTGGCCTGCAGAAGCTCGTCCACAACGAAGGGCAGGAAGAACTCGCTCTTTAAGGGGTTCTCTTTGACCGTTGTATTTAAAAATACGGGGAACTTGCGTTCCAGCGCTCTCAGGTAGGCCAAGGGGAAGCCCCACATATTCATCGATACCGGAGCGGTATTGGAAACTGCGGTAAAGGTCTCGCCGCCATCCTCGGAATAATGGGCTTGACCATCGATTTTTTGGATCATGGTCCGCTCGTCGATTTTCTGCAGGTAGTCGCTTTCATCGACACAGCAGATGCCGCGGGCAACGTGGCCATTCTCGGTCAAGGTGTTTTCCAAAACATAGCCGACCATCGAGATTTGCATCGGCTCGGTATCCTTGGACTCCTTCAGGAAATGATACAGTTGGACATAAGCGTCGCGGCCATAGAAATCGTCGGCGTTGATAACGGCAAAGGGCGCGTCCAGAACATCTTTGCAGCAAAGGATGGCGTGGCCGGTGCCCCAAGGCTTCACACGGTCGGCAGGGATCTCAAAATCGGCAGGGACCTTATCCAGCTCCTGAAAAATATAGTGGACCTCGGCAACCTTTTCGATACGTTTGCCGATGGATTCCTTGAAATCCTTTTCGATTGCTTTTTTAATAACAAAAACAAACTTTTTAAAACCGGCTTTCATGGCATCATAGACCGAGTAGTCCATAATGATATTGCCTTGAGGGTCGACCGGGTCGATCTGCTTCAAGCCACCGTAGCGGCTGCCCATACCGGCTGCCATAATGACTAAAATCGGTTCGTTCATTTTTATATTCCTCCGTTTGGTTGAGTTTCTTCCTTATTTAATATATAGTATATATGCGAAACTATTATAGCATACGGTTTCGTATATGTAAAGAAAAATAATTTATATTTTTGGTCAAAACTCTATATTTTGGGTAAAAAAGGGGTGAAAAATACCATAAATTGTGGTTTGTGCAGATTGACAGAAATTTCATAAAAAATTTTGTAAAAAACAGAAAAATTTTTTCAAAAAAGACTTGAAATTCCCGGATGAGTGTGTTATTATATTCAGGCTGACTGTAAAAAGCGACGAAGCGGGAGGTGGCCATAGCGCCGAATTTTCCCCGGCGTTTATGGGGAATTTCCGTGGAGCAGCTTGGCTTAAAGCCGAGCGAATCAATGAGGAAAAGCAAAGAAAGCCATATCCTTGGAACTGCGCAGATTGGCTGCGTAAGCCGCGTTTTGGAATGGGGCTTTGTTCGGGCTTTATGCCCGGTTTATTTTAGCCCTTCCGGTGAAACACCCGGATGTGTGTTAAAGAATTTTCCGTCAAAGTCGTCAAAGTCAAATTCTAAAAGGAGGCAAATGAAATGGCTGAAAAAATCAGAATCAGAATCAAGGGTTATGATTCCACTTTGGTGGATCAGGCTGCTCAAAAGATCCTGGAGACCGCCCAAAGAACCGGCGCGGTTGTTTCCGGTCCGATCCCCCTTCCCACTAAGAAGGAAATCGTTACCATCCTGCGTGCTGTTCATAAGTATAAGGATAGCCGTGAGCAATTTGAGCGCAGAACTCATAAGCGTCTGATCGACATCGTCAAGCCCGCAGCAAAGACTGCTGAGGCTCTGGCAAGCGTAGAACTTCCTGCCGGCGTTGAGCTTGAAATCAAGCTGTAATCCACCGGCAAAGAAGGTCATGTTGATGAAAATCAACCAATAACCATATGGAGGTAAGTTAAATGAAGAAAGGTATTATCGGTAAGAAAATCGGAATGACCCAGGTTTTCGACGAAATGGGCAATGTCATTCCGGTAACAGTCATTCAGGCAGGTCCCTGCACCGTTACTCAGAAGAAGACCGTTGAGAACGACGGCTATTCTTCTTTGCAGCTGGGTTTCCAGGATCTCGCCGAGAGAAAGGTAACCAAGCCCATGAAGGGCCACTTTGATAAAGCTGGGGTTGCCTATAAGAAAGTTTTGAAAGAGTTCCGCCTCGAAGATGCGGAAAACTACAATGTCGGTGATGTCATCACTGCAGACGCCTTTGAAGTAGGCAGCTGCGTTGATGTAACCGGTATTTCCAAGGGTAAAGGATTCGCAGGTACCATTAAAAGATACCACGGTCAGCGTTCCGGTCCTATGACCCACGGTTCCGGTCCGATCCATCGCCATGCAGGCTCCATGGGCGCATGCTCTTCTCCTTCTCGTATTTATAAAGGAAAGAAAATGCCCGGTCACATGGGTGCTGTTCAGGTTACAGTTCAGAATCTCGATGTAGTAAAGGTCGACATGGAGAATAATCTTCTGGTGGTCAAAGGTGCGATCCCCGGTCCTAAGGGCTCGATCGTCACTGTGAAGAACACCGTTAAAAATGGTTGAGTAAGGGGGTAAATTGAAATGGCTAATATTGATGTATTCGATATGAGTGGTGCGAAAGTATCCACCATGGACCTTGCAGAATCCATTTTTTGCGTAAAAGTAAACGAAGCTGCTATGCATATGGCAGTAACCAACTATCTGGCAAATCAGCGTCAGGGCACCCAATCCGCTCTGACTCGCGCTGAAGTTTCCGGCGGCGGCATTAAGCCCTGGCGTCAGAAGGGAACCGGTCGTGCCCGTCAGGGTTCTACCCGCGCTCCCCAATGGACCCACGGCGGTATCGTCTTCGCTCCCAAGCCCCGCGACTATCGCTTCAGCATGAACAAGAAAGTGAAGAAGCTGGCTCTTCTCTCTGCCATCTCTTCCAAGCTGGCCGAAGGCAAGCTGATCGTTCTCGATAAGATCGATATGAACGAATATAAAACCAAAACGGTTGTAGGTATGATGAACGCCCTGAAGGTAGAGAACGCTCTCATCGTCAACGATGTGACCAACCTCTTCTTCGTTAAGAGCGCCAAGAACATCCCCGGTGTTAAGGCTGCCCGCGTCAACACCATCAACACCTACGAGATCCTGAAGCACGACACCTTGATCCTGACTCAGGACGCCGTGAAGAAACTTGAGGAGGTATATGCATAATGAAATCTTGTTACGATATTATTATGAAACCCATTGTCTCCGAGAAATCCATGGCTGCTATGCAGGATAAGACCTATGTCTTTAAGGTAGCAAAAGATGCCAATAAGATCGAGATCAAAAATGCGGTTGAGGAAATCTTCAAGGTTTCCGTTGAGAAGGTTACCACTGTAAACGTCAGCGGTAAAGAAAAGAGAATGGGCGTTCATGTCGGCAAGACTGCTGCATGGAAGAAAGCCTATGTAAAATTGACTGCTGATTCAAAGACCATTGAGCTCTTTGAAGGCATGATGTAAGGAGGAGCAAAGTTATGGCAATGAAAACTTATAAACCGACTTCTCCGGCCAGACGTCAGATGACCAATGTGGACTACAGCTGCCTCTCCAAGGACGCTCCCGAGCGTTCCCTGCTGACCACCGTCAAGAAGAATGCCGGTAGAAACAGCTACGGTCGCATCACCGTTCGTCATCAGGGCGGCGGCAACAAGGTTAAGTACAGAATCATCGACTTTAAGAGAAACAAGATGGACGTTGCAGCCACTGTAACCTCCATTCAGTATGACCCCAATCGTTCCGCTTTCATCGCTTTGGTTCAGTATGAAGATGGCGAAAACGCCTACATCATCTGCCCCGAAGGTCAGAAGGTTGGCGATAAGATCATCTCCAGCGCCAGCGCCGACATTAAGCCCGGCAATGCGCTGCC
>JAZTXG010000011.1:0-57803 GCA_045636365.1 Eubacteriales bacterium | reverse complement strand
GAGTTTTTTATTCCAAATCTTCAGTGGCGGGGGATTCCATTACCTTTCCATCGGCGGTAAAGCGGGAGCCGTGGCAGGGGCAATCCCAGCACCGCTCTTGGCGGTTCCATTCCAAGGCGCAGCCCAGATGGGAACAGCGGGGAACGGTGGGCTTTATGAGATGCAGCGCCGATTCCCCCATATTGACCGCCAACTGCCGATGCAGGATGCTGCGGGAAGGCTCAAAGGCAGGGGCGCAGGGGGTATCCTGCCCCAAAATCATTTTGGTAATCTGGTCGGCGGCGACCATCGCGCTGGTGAACCCCCATTTATTATAGCCGGTCGCCACATAGAGTTCCTGCTTGCCTTTGGCATAATGCCCGATATAGGGCGCGCCATCCAAGCTGATGCAATCCTGCGCCGCCCAACGATACCGCTCCTGCGCCTTGGGGTACTGTTCGCGGGCAAATTGGGTAATCGCCCGCCAGCCGCCCCCTTGCTTGCCGGTGCGGTGGGCACCACCGCCTAAAAGAAGCAGGTTTCCGTAACTGCGAAAAGAGAAGTCCTCGGGAGTATCTCCCATATACATTCCATCGGGCAAGGGCGCCCCCTGCCACGCCGAGACATAGGAGCGGTGCTGATAAAGCTTGATAAAATAACCGCCGCAGGAATTTAAAATCGGAAAATGGGTGGCAAAAATAATCTTTTGGGCGGCGATATTCCCCCCATCGGTGATGACATCCATGCCGTTAAAGGCGCGGGCAGGGGTCTTTTCATAGATATGGAGCCCCTTTGCCAGCCCCGCCATCAATTTCATCGGGTGGCACTGCGCCTGCCTTGAAAACCGCACCGCCCCCGCCGCCTCGATAGGCAACGGCAGATGTTGCACCAAATCGGCGGAAAACCCTATGGTTTGCAGCGCCTGCAGTTCCTGCTCCAATTTCTGCGGATCGGAAGAATAGATATAATTCTCCTTTTCTTCAAAGTCGAAATCCATCTCTTGCGCCAGCGCGCAGTATTGCTCCACTGCGCCGAGGTTTGCCGCCAGCAGCATCTGCGCCTTTTCCAAGCCGAAGGTTTGCAATGCCTTTTGGTAGAAAAGCCCATGCTGGGCGGTGATTTTAGCGGTAGACCGCCCCGAGGTTCCGCAGCCGATGGTGCGGGCTTCAATCAGCGCATAATCCACCCCCGCCTGCTGCAGTTTATGGGCGCAGAGCAGCCCGCTCAAGCCCCCGCCGATGATCAGAACATCGGTCTTCAGGTCATAGCGCAGCGGCGCAAACCGCGGCATTTCCACATTTTGAGTCCATAATTCCTTCATACTGCTATTTTGGGCAAGCATTTTCCAAAATATACAAAAAGGGTAGTGAAAAACATTCGTTTTTCACTACCCTTATATTATCTTCTTCTGCGACGCCGTCCTGCAGGGGCAGGCGCGGCGGGCGCTTCTTCTTTGGGCGCTTCGGCGAGGACACCGTCCTCCCCCAGCACCAACGCTTTCATTTCATATTTGGTATATTTGACAATCTCTTCCAATTTGGTCTTTTCGGCAAAGTTATTGATAAGCGAGAACACCACACCCTTCTTTTGGGCACGCCCCGTTCTGCCGATGCGGTGGATATAATATTCAATCTCTTCGGGGATATCGAAGTTCAGAACACAATCCACATCATCCACATCGATGCCGCGGGAAGCCACATCGGTGGCAATCAATACCGTCAGCTTGCCGTCGCGGTATTTTTGCATCGTTTTCTCCCGCTTGCTTTGGGGGATATCGCCATGCAGGCAATCGCAATCCACCCCGCCCTTGCGCAAATCGTCGGTCAACCGTTGGCACATGACCTTGGTATTGCAAAATACGATCATCCGCTCAAAGGGGCCTTCCTTGATCATCTGCAGGGTCGCATCAATTTTCTTAAAGGCAGGAACCGTCACCGAATATTGATCGATATCGGGGCGATCCTGCTTTTGGGGTTCCACCGTGATTTCCACTTCGTCCCGCTGGTATTTCCAGGAAACGTTCATCACCTCTTGGCTGATGGTGGCGGAAAACAGCCCCAAATTGCGGCGGTTTTTCACCAGATCGATGATATGGGTCACATCCTTATAAAAGCCCATATCCAGCATCCGATCCGCTTCGTCCAAAACCACTGTCTGAATATGATCAAACCGCAGATGGCGGCGCTTATGATGGTCCATCAACCGCCCGGGAGTGGCGACGACGATCTGGGGCTTTTTCTCCAGCTGGCGGGTCTGACCCTCCATCCCCGCGCCGCCGTAAAGCACCGCTACGCGAATGCCTTGATAAAAGGTCAAAAGCCCTCGCAGCTCTTCGCCGATCTGCATCGCCAGCTCGCGGGTGGGGGCTAAAATCAAGCCTTGAATCTCGGCGCAATCGGCATCGATATGCTCGATCATCGGGATGCCGAAGGCAAAGGTCTTGCCGGTGCCGGTGGGCGCCTTGGCGACCACATCCTTCCAAGCCATAAACTCGGGGATCGCCAGCTTCTGCACGGTGGTGGGATAGGCATAGCCCTTTTCCTCCAGCGCCTTGAGCATCTGCTCCGAGAGCCCTAAATCTTTGAATAAAATCGATTCCATTATTATACCTCAATCCATGCGCCCTTGGCGGGATCGATAAATTGCGCCTTGGGTGCCTTGGCTAAAAATTGCTCTTTCATTGCAGCAAGAAGCTCGGTATCATCCTTGCGGAAATGCTGATGATGGGGCAGCAAAATCTTGCAGCCCAGCGCAGCGGCAAACTCCGCCTTTGCTTCGTCCTTGGAGCGCTGGATGATGGCAATATCTGCCCCCAATGCGGCGCAGAGATTTTTCTGATCCACGGTGGGATCCCCGCCCCAAATCAAAAGTTTGGTGCCGTTGGAGAAGGTCAGCAGGAAGTTGCGGTATTCCATACTCCCCATCAGCTGAATGGCCGCCATGCCGGGGTCGTTTTGGCAGCCGGGGTTATTGTTCAACCGCTCGCGAAGACCGGAAAAGGTACCCTTGCCGCCCTTATGCCGCCCATAGATCGCCCGTACCTTGACCCAACCGAAGTCCAATTCGTTATCGGGATACATCGGATAGATCGCGGCAGGATCGCGGTCGAGCCATTCGGCCAGACCGTAGGCAGTCTTATCACCGCAAAGGATGATGGGGTCGAATTTCTCCGCCACCTGAGGAAGATCCTCCAGATGATCCCAATGGCTATGGCTGAGGCAGACCATATCGCAGTTCTCCACCGCACCTTCGGTGTCGTAGGGGTCGGTGACGATGGTATGTCCCTCATAGCGAATCTCATAGCAAGAGACGGATAACCATTTTATTGAAAGTCCGTATTTGTTCATTAGAATTCCTCCGTTTATTTACATCTTTTTCTATTTTAACATAAATCGACGCTCGACGCAACCTTTTATCGCTTCTCCCTCAAAAATAAAAGCCGCCCAATGGGCGGGGAGGTTGAAGCCGCCAAGGCGGCGGAATAGGGCAATTGTGGAAGATGGCAGGAATGAGATAGTATGTTGACACAGTGGATGCGGTGCGCTCTCGGTTTTTGTCGACCGCTGCGGGCGGTGCCCGACAAAACCTTCGTGCTGCCGACTCCGCGGTCTCGAAAGGCTAACGCGCCTTCCGAGCCGCTGCGACGAACTTTTTTGCCTTGCAAAAAAGTTCGATCCAGTGGCTCCCACCAAATAAAAATACCACCCTTGATGGGTGGTATTTTTATTTGGTGGGAGAGAGTGGATTCGAACCACTGAAGCAAGATGCAACAGATTTACAGTCTGCCCCCTTTGGCCACTCGGGAACTCTCCCCTATGGAGCTGGCGAACGGAATCGAACCATCAACCTGCTGATTACAAATCAGCTGCTCTGCCAATTGAGCTACGCCAGCATTTTGACGCCTCGCGCCGTTACCTTAAATAGTATAATCACTCCGATGGGTTTTGTCAATATCTTTTTTTGAAAATTCCGATTTTATTTGCGATCAACTCCGCCAGCCAAATACAAAGCAGATCCTTCCAAAGATACGGCAGGGAGGCCACCAACGCCGCCTGCCACCCATTTTGGGCGGTGACATAGGCATACCAAGCCACACCGCACCCATGGCAAAGCAGCATCGCCGCCATTCCGCTCAGCACCGCAAGGCTCCGCTTCTTCAGCGGCAGACCGCACCCCACAGCCACAAGCAAAAAGCCCACTAAAAAACCACCGCTCGGTCCAAAAAGCCAGCCAAACCCGCCGCCAAAGCCCGAAAAAATCGGCAGGCCGATGCCGCCCAGCAGCAGATAGGTTCCCACCGCCGCCAAGGCATATTTCCACCCAAGGCAATAGCCGCAAAGCGCCACCGCCAAGGTCTGCAAGGTCATCGGTACGCCTGCGGGCATCGGCAGCACCAGCTGGGCGCAGGCGGCAATCACCGCGCAGAACACCGCGGCATCGATCATTTTTCGCAAGGATGCTCTCATCGGTAGTCCTCCAATCGCACTTCGCCGGAGCAGATGGTCAGCACTTCCCCGCTCTCGGTTTGGAGCAGCAGTTCTCCTTCATCGGAGATGCCCTGCACCACGCCCTTGATTCGCTCATTGCCCCGCACCGCGGTAACCCTTTTGCCCTGCAAAAAGGAGCGGCTGCGGTATGCTTCCATCAGCCGCGGATCGGAAAGCTTTTGATACCAATCAAAAAAGCGGTCCAAAATCGCCGCCGCCAGCGGTTCCATTACATTCTCCCGCGCTTGGGGCAGCAATGCGCCCGCGATTTGGTCCAGCGCATCTTCCCAACACTGCGGTTCAAAGACATTCAGCCCGATCCCCACAACGCAATAATTAAAATTGCCGTCGGCATCCATTGCGCTTTCCGCCAGAATGCCGCAGACCTTTTTATTGCCCAGATAAAGGTCGTTGACCCATTTGATGGCAAGTTCGATGCCCAAAATCTCCTTGACCGCCTCTGCCACCGCGACTCCGGCAGCGGCGGTGATCTTCATTCCGTCTGCCATCGCCTGCGGGCGCAATAAGATTGAAAAATACAACCCACTTCCGGCAGGGGAGAAAAAGCTTCGGCCCATCCGCCCCTTGCCCGCGGTCTGATGCAACGCAAAAATCACCGTTCCCTCCGGCGCCCCGCCCTCTGCCGCTTGACGCAGCCGACGGTTGGTGGAATCGGTCTCTTCCAGCAATTCGATATGATAATCGCCTTTGCAATGGGCGATGATTTTTTGCAGATCCAATCGGTTCAGGAGTTTATCATCCTTTCTCAGCATTATTTATATTTTAACACAGGGTAGAAAAAAGTCAATTTATTCTTGTTTTTCCTTTAATCTATGCTATAATATAAGCAACTAATGAAAGGAACATTATAATAATGAAGCAATTAAGTAGTTATGCCGATGTCTTTTACGGCAACGGCGAGACCGACCGCTTTTTTGAAGACGGATTAGCCTCCAAATGGTTTTATATTAAAGCTCTTTGCGGCAACACCCACCCCCATGCCACATTGCCCTTCGGGCGGATGTCTGTGGGCGCATACAGCGGCGCTTATCCCACCGGCTACGGCACCCATTGGGTCAACAGCTGCGGCGGCATCAAAAAGTTGCATGAAGCGCAGGTCGCTCGAGGCTTTTCCCACCTGCACCAAACAGGTACCGGCGGTATTCGTTACTATTATAATTACGCCATTGCTTCTCCTATCTATGGCGAGGTTGCCAACGCTTTGGCGTTCCGCCCCCTGACCGAAGAGCAGGGCGCGCCCGGTTACTACGAAGCGATGCTGGATGATATTCGCTGCCGTCTGACGATCGACGGCGGTGCAGCGCTGCATCAATACATTTTCCCCAAGGAAGGCGGCCGCGTGGCAATCGATCTTTCCAACGACGGTCTTTCCAAGGAATTCAGACCCCGCTTTCGTGGTGTCATCGGCGAACCCAAAATCGAGCGGACCGCCGAGGATGAAGTTTGCTTCAGCGGTATCTTTTCGGGCATCCGCCTCTATTTCTGCGTATATGCGAAAGGGGCTTCCGCCACCTTGTTCTGCGGCAACGATGAATCCAAAGAAGCCCTCCTAAACCCTGCCGAGGATTGCGATTTTTATGGCGCCATCTTTGATTTTGAAGGCAAGGAACTGCAACTGCGTGTGGGCTACTCCACCCTCTCCTTTGAGGAAGCCCGCAAATCCGCCAAGGGAAGCGAATGTTCCTTTGAAGAAGCAAAAGCCAAATCGGCAGAGATCTGGGAAAAGCATTTTTCCGCCATTCAGATCGAGACCGACGATGAAGAATTAAAGGGCAAGTTCTATTCCAACCTCTATCATTCTCTGCTCAAGCCCGCCGACCTTCAAGGCGAGAGCATTCTGGGCGTGGAAGGCGATGTTGTGGGCGGGTTTGCCACCCTTTGGGATCAATATAAGACGGTTCTGCCCCTGCTTTACCTTTGCTACCCCGATATGGGCCAAAAGGTCGCCAAGGCGCTTGCCAACATCAGCGAGACGATGGGTAAGATCTGCTGCAGCTTCGGTATTACCGAATTCTTCCCCTGCGAAGAACAGGCGAAGATGCTGGGTGTTATCACCCTCTGCGATGCTTACCATTTCGGTTTGACCGATGCCGCCACCATCAGCGAGTGTACCAAGCGTGAATTGGCAAGAGAAGATTTTGAGCCTTTCCTTAAGGATGGCCTGTTTAAATATTACACCCACATTCTGGACGCCGCCGAGACCTGCCTCTATGTGGCAGATCTGACCGAGGACCAAGCCCTCAAAGAGCAGTTGCTCTCCTTGGGCAACCATTGGCGCAACGCCTACGGCGAGGACGGTCTGCTTTCCGATAAGTCCGACTATTACGAAGGCGATCGCTACACCTATTCCTTCCGTATTCATAAGGAAATGGAAGAGCGGATCGCGCTGGCGGGCGGCAAAGAAGCCTTCGCCAAGCGGCTGGATGATTTCTTTGGTTTTGGTAAGGAAAGCATCAAGCCCATCACCCATATCGGCGCACTCAAGGAGATTGAAGCCACCGCCTACCATCGCTTTGAAGGCTTCAACAACGAATGCGATATGGATGCCCCCTATGCCTATATCTATGCCGATCGGCACGATCGCCTTTGCGAGATCCTCCGCGAATGCGTCACCCGTTCCTTTGGCACCGGCAAGAGCGGCCTGCCCGGCAACAACGACTCCGGCGGGCTTTCCTCCGCCTTTGTCTGGAACGTGATCGGTCTCTTCCCCCTTAGCGGCAGCGGAAAATTCCTTTTGGGTATGCCGCAGGTGGATAAAGCCACCCTCCCCCTGCAGGGTGGTAAAACGCTGACCATCCGCACCGAAAAGGGCGGCGAGAACCGCTATGTCGACCGCATCGAGTTCAACGGTTCTGCGGTGGAAGGCTATCAGCTTTCTGCCAAGGAATTGATTGGCGGCGGAACCTTGACTTTCTATACCAAATAATTTAAAAAAGAATAGCACCCGATCGTTTCGATCGGGTGCTATTTTATGATGCATTGCTATCGCAATATGATGTTATGCTATCGCATAATGATGCAGCCCGTAAACGAGCAATGATGCGATGTTTGCCATAGTATTAGCGGAGCGACATCATTAAGCTTCGCTGACATCATTGGCAACGCCAACATCATTTGCCGAAAGGCAAACATCATTCAAAAAGCCCACTTTTGTCCAAGAACAAATGTGGTCTTTTTGTTGGCGCGCTGGAGAAGATTCGAACTCCCGACCTTCTGATCCGTAGTCAGACGCTCTATCCAGCTGAGCTACCAGCGCATATAGGGCTTTTTCAAAGCGAATAATATAATAACATATATTTTTCGTAAAATCAAGCCCTAATTTAAAAAATTATTCGACTCCTTCAGGAAGAATTCCCTGATAGATAAAATTGCGGATATTTTCGTTGCCGGTTTCGGTATTATAGGTCCGATACCAGACCCCGTTGATCATATTGCCGCCCAGCCAATCCTGCTGCAGCGGAAAGACGGCATCCCGCATCTTATAGCCTGAGAGCACCACCTTCGCCGCAATGGAAGTGACCTCACCGGATTTCAGCGTGGTCTTGACCAGCGAAAGCAAGGTCTTGGCGACATTGGGATATTCCAAAACATTCTTTTCCTTCAAACGGGCAAAGCAGGCTTCCAAAATGATCTCGTGCATTCCCGCGCGGACACTGGTTCCGCCGACGCTTTTGCGAACCCTTGCCAAGCAAAGCGCCTGCGCGCCATTGACCAACTGCTCACCGCCATCACTCAAGCGGGAAACCGAGGTTTTATAGGTATAATTATACTCCGAGATCATGGCATTAACTTCCCCAAGATATTTCTTCGGGACATCCATTCGGACACCGCCCAGCGCATCGATCACCTTGACCATATTGGAGAAATTGACCACCGCATAGTCTTTGATGTTCAAGCCAAAATTCTGGTTGAGGGTCTTGACCGCCAGAGCAGGACCGCCAAAGGCATAGGCATGATTAATTTTATCCTTGCCATGCCCTTCGATGGTAACATAAGTATCCCGCTCAATGGCGGAAAGGCGAACCTCCTTACGGTCGTGATCCAAGGTGACGACAATAATACTATCGCTCCGCCCTTCCATTTCTTTATTGGTGGTATCAACACCGAACAAAGCAATGTTTTCTATACCCTTTACATGGTAATCTTGCTTGGTAATACCGGTCTCATCGTCGGTCAGACCTTTTTCCACATCCAATTCGCCGAAAACATAACCGTAAAATACTGCTGCCGAGCCGCCGAGTACCAAAATGGTAACAGCGAAGGAGCAGAGGAATTTAAACCAGAATGTTTTTACCCAAGACGAAAAATCAAATTTGAAATTGAATTTGGATTTCTTGGCTCTCGCCATAAGATCACCTCAAATTATTTATTGATAACAGCCAGAGTCTGGCGAGCGATGGCAAGCTCTTCGTTGGTGGGGATGACGCAGACCTTCACCTTAGAATCGGGTGTGCTGACCACACGGGCTTCGCCGCGCTTGCTATTTTCCTCTTCGTCCATTTTGGTGCCGAGGAACTCGATGTTCTTAACGATATCGCTGCGCATAGCAACATTATTCTCGCCGATACCTGCGGTGAAGACAACGGCATCGATGCCGCCCATAGCAGCCGCATAGGAGCCGATATACTTGGTTACCTGATAGGTAAACATATCCAAAGCCAGCCGAGCGCGCTCATTGCCTTCTTTGGCAGCAGCATCCAAATCGCGGAAGTCGTTGGAAACACCGCTCAAGCCCAGAACACCGCTCTTCTTATTCATAATCGCGTTCATTTCGTCGGGGGTCAGGTTTTCTTTATTCATAATGAACATGGCAACTGCAGGGTCGATATCGCCGCAGCGGGTGCCCATCAGAACGCCCGCCAGCGGAGTGAAGCCCATGGAGGTATCCACGCAACGACCGCCGTCGACGGCAGTGATGGAAGAGCCGTTGCCCAGATGGCAGGTAACGATCTTCAAATCTTTAAAATCTTTGCCCAACAGCTTTGCGCACTCCTCGGCGACATAGCCATGGGAGGTGCCGTGGGCGCCGAAACGGCGGATGCCGTATTTCTCGTAGTACTCATAGGGGATGGGGTAGATCGCCGCAGTCTTGGGCATACCGTAGTGGAATGCGGTATCATAAACAGTGACCTGCGGAACATTCTCGCCCATAACCTCCAGGCAAGCACGCAGACCGGTGACAGCCGCGGGATTATGCAGAGGAGCAAACTCGGTCAGGCCCTCCAGAGTATCGATCTTTTCCGCATCCATCAAGGTCGCCTCGACGAAAATCTCGCCGCCGTTAACAACGCGGTGGCCGACTGCGGAAATTTCGGAAACATCTTTGATAACGCCCCATTTATCATCCACCAAATAAGCCAAAACTACCTTGATGGCTTCGGAATGGTTGGGCATGGGATGGTCCATCTCCAGCTTTTCGCCGTTGGCATTATGGACAAACTTACCGTCCAGACCAATGCGGTCGCAAAGACCTTTCGCCAGAACGTTTTCGTTCTCCATATCAATCAACTGATACTTCAAAGAGGAACTACCTGCATTGATAACCAAGATTTTCATCGTCTAAAACTCCTTTATAAAAAAATCCTTTTATTTTCCATCTAAATATTATATAATAGAGAAAAGAAACTTGCAACCATTTTTTAGAAAAAGAAAGGTAATGGCTTTGGTCTACGTTGTTATCTGCGAATTTAACCCCTTCCATAACGGGCATCGCTACCTTTTGGAGCAGCTGCCCAAAAGCGATGGGGACTATATCGTCTGCATTATGAGCGGCAGCTTTGTTCAGCGCGGGGAGCCTGCGGCGTTTGATAAATGGGAACGCGCCGCCGCTGCGGTGCGCTTTGGCGCCGATCTGGTGCTGGAATTGCCGCTGCCCTACGCCCTTTCCGACAGTGATCGCTTCGCCGCCAAGGGGGTGGAGCTGGCTGCCGCATTGGGTCAGCCCGCCACTTTGGCTTTCGGCACCGAATGCGAGGATTTGGAAGGGCTGCAAAAATTGGCGGCGATTTCGGAAGATGCCATTTCCCCGATCATTAAAGAGTTTTTAGAGCAAGGTCATTCCTATGGCGCGGCTCGCCAGCTGGCCTTAGAGCAATTATTGCCCGAGCAAGCGGCGCTTTTGCGCTCCCCCAATAATCTTTTGGCCTGCGGCTATATCCGCGCCTGCTTAAAGCATGGCCTTGGCTTTACCGCCATCCGCCGCACCAACGCCCACGACGGCGCGCCCCGCGGAAAAATGGCCTCGGCATCTTATATTCGAAAGCATCCCCGAAAATTCAAAAAATATACCCCCTGCGCCCAAGGGGCGATGCTGGATACCAAGGCGGCAGAGCAGGGGCTGCTGACCCTCTTAAAAACGAAGTCTGCCGATCAACTGCGCCAATGCGCCAACATCTCCGAAGGGCTGGAGAACCGTATTCTGGCGGCGCTCTTTGAAGCCCCCACCCTCTCTGCACTGACCGACCGCATCAAGACCAAGCGCTATTCCCATGCCAAGCTTCGCCGCGCCCTTTGCGCCGCGGCTTTGGGAATTTCTGCAGACTTGCCCGAAGCGGATGCCCCCTATTTGCGGGTTTTAGCCTTTGGCAAAAAAGGGCGCGGTCTGCTGCGCAGCCTGAAGGATACCGCCCGCCTGCCCTTATGCCAAAGCGGCAAGGAATGCGAGCAAAGTTCTCCTGCCTTTTTTGCCCTTGAACGGCTGGCCACCGACCTTTGCAACGGCTGGCGCGAAGACCCCCTCCCCGCCGGCGAAGATTACCGCCGCGGCGCCACTTATATTGAAAAAGAATAAAAACTTGCCATTTCGCCTATAATATGGTAGAATAAGTTTATTGATAACGGACCCTCGCTACTAAAATAAGTTTCTTGAACGCCTATGGGAAACTTCATCATCCCTATTTAAAGTTCATTTTTAAATAGGTCTTTTTCCTATGTCATTTAAAAATTGAAAGGAGTATTATGGAAAAAAATAACAACAAAAAACAAACCCAAGCCCGCCAGGCGGCGCGCAAAATCAAGCGCAAGCCGGCGGAGAAACTGAAGATCGACGATCTTTTGAATAATCAGGATATGATCCTTGCCGCCGGCGGCAAGCGGGGCAATAATCTGCCCAAGGAGAAGATCCAATCGCAAAACAAGAAGAAAGCGGCGCCCAAAAAGCCCGCCGAAAAGAAAGCCCCTGCCCGCAAGCAAACCCCTCCAAAGGCGGCACCTAAGCGTAAGAGCAAGGCAAAATCCAAGCTAAAAATCATTCCTTTGGGCGGATTGGACGAAATCGGCAAGAATATGACCGTCTTTGAATACGAAGACGATATCATTATTGTCGATTGCGGTATGAGCTTTCCGGACGAAGATATGCTGGGAGTGGATCTGGTCATCCCCGATATCACCTACCTGCGCAAGAACATTCATAAGGTGCGGGGCATCTTTGTCACCCACGGTCACGAAGACCATATCGGCGCGCTTCCCTATGTTTTAAAGGAAATGAACGTCCCCGTCTACGGCAATAAGCTGACCTTGGGTCTGATTCGCCGTAAGCTGGTGGAACATCGGATGGATAAGACCGCTATGTTAATCGAGACCAAGCCCGGCAGCATCATTCAGCGGGGCTGCTTCTCGGTGGAATTTATCAAGGTCAACCATTCCATCCCCGATGCGGCAGGCTTTGCCATCCGCACCCCGGTGGGCATCCTTTTGCATACCGGAGACTTTAAAATCGATACCACCCCCATCCACGGCCGCGCCATCGACCTTGCCCGCATCGGCGAGCTGGGCAAAGAAGGAGTCCTCTTGCTGATGAGCGATTCCACCAACGCAGGCAAGCCGGGAATGGCCACCTCCGAAAAGAAGGTGGGCAAAGCTTTATTGAATATCTTTGAAAGCAACCCCAATAAGCGCATCATTGTCGCTTCCTTTGCTTCCAATGTCCATCGGGTGCAGCAGATTGTGGATGCCTCGGTGCGGTTTGGGCGCAAGGTGGCGGTTTCGGGGCGGTCGATGGAGAGCGTCATCGCGGTGGCGCACGAGCTGGGCTATCTGAAGATGCCCAAGGGAACGCTGGTCCCCTTGGAGCAGGTCGGCTCCTTCCCGCCCAGCAAGATTACCATCATCACCACCGGCTCCCAAGGCGAGCCGATGAGCGCCCTTTCGCGGATGGCCCATTCCGACCACCGCACCATCAATGTCAATTCCAATGACTTAATCATCATCTCCGCCTCCCCCATCCCCGGAAACGAGCGGTTGGTCAGCCGTGTCATCAACGAGCTGGAAAAGCTGGGCGCCACCGTGGTGGATAATAAAATGGCGGGTGTCCATGTCTCGGGTCACGCCTGCGAAGAGGAACTGAAATTGATCTTAGGCCTTGCCAAGCCGAAATTCTTTATGCCGGTCCACGGCGAATACCATCATTTAGTCGCCCATTCCAAGCTGGCAATGGAAGCGGGTATGGCGGAAGAGGATATCTTCATCGGCACCAACGGAACGGTTTTGGAATTGAGCGAAACCAAAGCCGCCTTTGCCGGCAATGTGCAGGCAGGCGCCATTATGGTGGACGGCATTGGCGTCGGCGATGTGGGCAACATTGTCCTTAGAGATCGCCATATTCTTGCCGACGGCGGCATCATCATCGTCGTTGCTGCCATCAGCAAGGAGCATAAAAAGGTGGTCAGCGGGCCCGATATTGTCTCCCGCGGATTCATCTATGTGCGGGAAAACGAAGATTTGATGGAAGAGTCTCGCAGCGTGGTCACCGATGCGCTGAATAAAAGTCTTGCCAAGGGCAACTTGGAATGGACAGCGCTGAAAAACGATATGCGGGATGCGCTGGCGCGGTTCATCTCTGCCAAAACCAAAAAGAGCCCGATGATTATCCCCATCATTATGGACGTATAAATGACGTATAAATTAAAGTGCTGAAAGCAAACGCTTTCAGCACTTTTATATGTTGATAAATTCTTTGCCTTTGGAGGATAGGGTAACCACCCGCTCAAAGCCGCAGCTTTTAATCAGCGCCAGCGCGGCATCAAAGCCCAGCCCCAGATAATTTGCATTATGGCAATCGCCGTTGATTATCACATCCCCGCCCCGCTCATAAATCGAGCGCAGCAGCGCGGGGTTCGGGTAAGGGGTGGTGCGCGCGCCGCGGGAAATGGCGCCCACATTGACTTCAAATAAGGCATCGGTGGGGATCAGCGCCTTCAGCGCCTCTTCCGCCGCCGCCCGATACCGCGGATGGTTTTCATCCCAAAGGGGTTCCTTTTCCTGCCATTTGGTCAGCAGGTCCAAATGCCCCACAATATCGAAATTGAACCGCTGCGGCAGAGATGCCACCAAGCGGAAATATTCTTCCGCATATTCGTAAGGATCGGCAAACAGCTGCAGGTTTTGCTTAACCTTTTCCAAGGAATCATCCACCTCGCAAAGGATGCCATCCTTTTCCACCGCGTGGACCGAGCCGATGACATAATCATAAGGCTCCACCCCCAAGGGGCAAAAGGCATCCTGCTCGATGCCGCAAAGCAGATCGATCTTGCCGCGGTATTTTTCTTTTAATCGGGCAATCTCCGCTTGATAAGGCTCGATCTGCTCCTTTTTCATTCCCCAATCCCGCGCGGGATCATCCATATAAGCATGGTCGGAAAACCCATAGGCGGAAAAGCCCTTGGCAAGGGCCGCCTGCACCATTTCTTCTAAAGAATGGTCGCCGTCGCTATAGGTGGAATGGGTATGAAAGTCGCCTTTCAAGATCATACCATCTTCTCCTGCTTGACCTTATGGTCGATGACATGGCGGGAGCCCAATTCCTTGCGGATATCCTCCACCGAGATGCCCATCTCCACCATCAATACCATAATATGATAGGCCAGATCGGCAATCTCATAAATCGTTTCCGCCTTATCATTGGATTTGGCGCCGATGATAACTTCGGTGGATTCTTCCCCCACCTTCTTTAAGATCTTATCCAAGCCCTTTTCAAAGAGATAGGTGGTATAAGAGCCTTCGGGCATCTGCTCTTTGCGCCCTTGCAACAAGGCATAAAGCCCTTCCATCGAAAAGGCTTCTTCGCCGCTCTCGTAAACAGGGGTATTAAAGCAGCTATCGGTCCCCAGATGGCAGGCGGGGCCCTCCTTTTTCACAAGCACCGTCAGCGCATCGTTATCGCAATCGGCGGTGATGGAGAGGATATGCTGATAATTGCCGCTGGTCTCCCCTTTGAGCCAAAGCTCTTGGCGGGAACGGCTCCAAAAGCAGGTCAAGCCCTTCTCCATCGAGATTTTTAGGCTCTCTTTATTCATATAGGCCAGGGTCAATACCTTCTTGGTCTCGGCATCCACCACAACGGCGGGAATCAACCCTTTTTCGTCAAATTTTAATTGTTCAATATCCAACATATTATAACCTCACATTGATATCATTCTGTTTCAAAAGTTGCTTTAGATCGGTGATCTTGACTTCGCCGAAATGGAAGATGGAGGCAGCCAAGCCTGCATCCACTTTCGGCAGTTCCTTAAAGAGCCGAACAAAATCTTCGGCGCAGCCCGCGCCGCCCGACGCAATGACCGGGACATTGACCGCATTGCAGACCGCGTCCAGCATCTCCAGATCAAAGCCGCCCTTCACCCCATCGGTATCGATGGAATTGAGGACCACCTCGCCTGCGCCGCTGGCGACGCAATCCTTGATCCATTGGATGGCTTCCATCCCGGTATTCTCTCTGCCGCCCTTGGCGAAGACGCGGAAGACACCATCCACTCGTTTGACATCGGCCGAAAGCACCACGCATTGATCGCCATACTTTTTCGCCGCCTCCCGCACCAAAGCAGGGTTGCGGATGGCGCCGGAATTGACGCTGACCTTATCGGCACCGCATTTCAATACCCGATCGAAATCCTCCAAGGTATTGATGCCGCCGCCGACGGTTAAGGGAATGAAGATGGTTTTGGCCACTTCCTTTAAAATATCGGTAAAGAGCGCGCGGCCTTCCGCCGAGGCGGTGATATCATAAAACACCAGCTCATCGGCGCCGCAATCGCTATAATATTTTCCCAGCTCGATGGGGGAAGAAACGTCCGAAAGGCCTTGGAAATTGACCCCTTTGACCACTCTGCCGTCCTTGACATCCAGGCAGGGAATAATCCGCTTTGTTATCATTTTGCCACCTCGATTGCTTCCTTCAAATCAATGGCGCCCACATAATAGGCCTTGCCGATGATTGCGCCATAGAGATCCATCGCCCGCAGGGCTTTGATATCTTCGATGGAAGATACCCCGCCCGAAGCGATGAGATCAATGGAAAATTTTTGGCTTAAATTTTTATAAAGGTCCCGATTGGTACCCTGCATGGCGCCATCCTTGGAGATATCGGTGCAGATAATGGTCTGCACCCCCAGCTGCTCCATTTGGGCAAAGAAGGCATCGGCGGTCAGCGCCGAGGTTTCGGTCCAACCCTTGATGGCGACATAGCCATCTTTCAAATCTACCCCGACCGCCACCTTGCTGCCAAACTCCTTTAAAGCTTCTTGCAAAAAGGCGGGATCTTCCACCGCGGCGGTGCCTAAAATGATGCGATCCACCCCCGCCTCCAGATAGGTGCGGGCGATCTCCATATTGCGAATACCGCCCCCCACTTCGACAAAGAGGGATGTATTCTCCGCAATGGCGCGGATGGTTTCCAAATTGGCGGGGATGCCGCTTTTGGCAGCCTCTAAATCCACTAAGTGGATGAATTTTGCGCCCGCCGCCTCAAAGGCTTTCGCCACTTCCAACGGTTGCTCGCTATAAATCGTCATTTGAGCGTAATCGCCCTTAAATAAGCGGACCGCCTTGCCGCCCACTAAATCAATGGCAGGAAAGATATTCATTGCTCTGCTCCTTTCACTGCGCAAAAGGCTTTTAAGATTTCCAAGCCCACGTTGCCGCTCTTTTCGGGATGGAATTGGCAGCCGAAAAGGTTGCCCTTGGCCACCGCGGCGGTCAGCTCCTTGCCGTATGCGGTGGTCGCCGCCAGCGCATCCTCGCAGCCTTCGGCATAGAAGGAATGGACGAAATAGACATGGTCCCCTTCTTGGATGCCCTTAAAAATCGGGCAGTCGGGTTGCTGAAATTTCAGCGCATTCCAGCCGATATGGGGGATCTTGAGGTCGGCGGGCAGCCGCCCTTCCATCCCGACCACTGCGCCTTTTAAAAGCCCTAAGCCTTGATGCTCGCCGTATTCATAGCTTTTTTCAAACAGCATCTGCATGCCAAGGCAGATGCCCATCAAGGGCTTGCCTGCCTGCACCTGCTTGACGACAAATTGATCCAGCCCATTCTCTCTGAGCTTTGCCGCGGCATCGCCAAAGGCGCCCACGCCCGGCAGGATCAGCCGATCGGCTTTTTGGAGCTGCTCGGGATCCCCCGAAACGAACGCCTGCTCGCCGATGGCATCAAACGAGGAACGCAGGGAAAATAAGTTCCCCACGCCGTAGTCGATAATTCCAACCATTATAATACTCCTTTGGTGGACGGCACCGCATCGGTGCCGTCGGTGGTCACTGCCTGTTTCAAGGCTCTTGCCACTGCCTTAAAAGCGCCTTCCGCAATGTGATGGGAATTGGTGCCCGCCAGCTTGCGGATATGCAGGCTCATGGGGCATTGGCGGGTGAACGCCAAGAAAAATTCTTCGATCAGCTCGGTATCAAAGGTGCCGATCTTTTTGGCGCGGATGGGCAGATCAAAGCCCAAAAAGCTCCGCCCCGAAATATCGCAGGCGGCAAGAATCAAGGTCTCATCCATCGGCAGAATCATATTTCCGTAGCGAAGGATGCCCCTCTTTTCGCCCAAGGCCTGCTCAAAGGCTTTGCCGAGGCAAATGCCGATATCTTCCACCGTATGATGGTCGTCCACCTCGATATCGCCCTTGCAGGTGACCTGCAGATCGAATTTACCGTGGGCGGCAAAGAGGGTGAGCATATGGTCTAAAAATCCGCAGCCGGTTTGAATCTCGCTTGCACCGCTGCCGTCTAAATTCAAGGAAAGGGAAATATCCGTTTCCTTGGTCTTGCGATCAATATTGGCTGTTCTCATAAAAGGATCTCCTTTATCGTTTGAATCATCGTTTGCATCTCTTGGGGAGTGCCGATGGTGATGCGGTTGAAGTCCTTGATGCGCTCCTTGGTGAAATGCCGCACCAAAATCCCCCGCTTTTTCAGCTCCAGATAGAATTGCTCGCCGCTGATTTTCGGATGGCGGGCAAAGATAAAGTTGGCATCGCTGGGCAGAACCTCAAAGCCCAATTCCGCCAATTCTTTGGCGGTGCTTTCGCGGGTTTTTATGATCTCTTTGCATTTTTCCATATAATAGGCATTCGCCTTGGCGGTCTGCTCCCCCAAAAGCAGGGTCAGCCGATTGATATTATAGGGATTGGTGGAATATTTGATCTTTTCCAGATCGGCGATCAGCGCCTCATTGGCAAAGGCATAGCCCAAGCGCCCGCCCGCCAAGCAGCGGGATTTGGAAAAGGTGCGAACCACCAAAAGATTTTCATAGCGATCGATCAGTTTATAGCAGCTGATCCCCCCGAAATCCACATAGGCTTCGTCGATCACCACCACCCCATCGGGATTGCTCTGCAAAATGGCTTCGATGGCATCGAGGCCGATGCTCATTCCGGTGGGGGCGTGGGGATTGGCGATGACAATCAGTTTATTTTGGTTGAGATATTCCTTATAGTTGACAGTAAAATCCTGCTCCAGCGGAATCTCTTGATATTCAACGCCATGCAGCTGGGCAAAAACCGGATAAAATCCATAGGTAATATCGGGGAAGATAGCGCCCTTTTGCCCATAGGCCATAAAGGCGAAGTTCAGAATATCGTCCGAACCGTTGGAAAGGAAGATCTGATCGGCGGAAACTTGATATAACTCCGCCAGCGCGTCCTTCAAGCCCTTGGCGGTGGGATCGGAATACAGCCGCAGCCGCTCGATCTCCTCCCCCTTCATCGCCGCCACCACCGCGGGGGCGGGCGGATAGGGGGATTCGTTGGTATTGAGTTTGATATACTCCATATCCCGCGGCTGCTCGCCGGGGGTATAGGCTTCCAGCGCCTGATAGCGCTCCTTTAAAAATCTGCTCATTCCTTCTCCAATCTGATGCTGACGCTTTTGCCGTGGGCCTGCAGCCCTTCGGCTTCAGCAAAGGTAACCACATCCGCGCCGATCTTTTGCAGCGCTTCGGCGGTATAATAGGTATATTGACTCTTTTTGACAAAATCATCCACCGAGAGCGGGCTGGAAAACCGCGCGGTGCCGCTGGTGGGTAGGGTGTGGTTGGGCCCTGCGTAGTAATCGCCCAGTGCCTCAGGGCAGTTGCGCCCCATAAAGATGGAGCCGGCGTGCTTGATGCCATCGAGATAATCAAAGGGATTATCCACCATCAGTTCCAAATGCTCGGGCGCGATCTCATTGGCGATCTCCAAAACCACCTTCAGATCGTCGGCAATAATAATCTTGCCGTTGTTATCAATGGATGCGCGGGCAATCTCTGCGCGGGAGAGCAGCGGGATCTGCCGCTCCAATTCCGCCGAAACCGCTTCGGCAAGTTCCTTACTTTCGGTAACCAAAACAGCGGAAGCCAGCTTATCATGCTCCGCCTGGGAGAGCAGGTCGGCCGCCACATGGGCGGGATTGCTCTTGCCGTCCGCCACCACCAAAATCTCCGAAGGGCCTGCGATCATATCGATGGACACCATCCCAAAGACCTGCTTTTTCGCTTCGGCGACAAAGGCATTGCCGGGGCCGACAATCTTATCCACCTTGGGGATGCTTTCGGTGCCATAGGCCAGCGCGGCAATCGCCTGCGCGCCGCCCACCTTGAAGATGCGTTGCACCCCTGCGATCTTGGCGGCCGCCAAAATGACGGGATTGATCTTGCCATCCTTGCCCGGCGGGGAGACCATAACGATCTCTTTGCAGCCGGCAATCTTGGCGGGAACGCTATCCATCAACACGGTGGAGGGATAGGCGGCGGTGCCGCCGGGGACATAAAGACCCACCTTTTCGATGGGGGTGATCTTCTGCCCGCAGACAACACCTTCGGTTTCGTTTATAATGAAGCTGGTACGCACCTGCTTTTGATGGAAGGCGCGGATATTGGCTTCGGCGTTGCGCAAAATCTCCAAAAACTTGGGGTCCACCGCCGCAAAGGCCTCTTCAATCTCGGTTTGCGAAACCTCCAGCGCGGAAAGCTCAGCGCCGTCGAATTTTTGATTATAGGCAAAGACCGCTTTGTCGCCGTCCTTGCGTACGGTTGCAATAATCTCGGCGACAATGCCCGAAACATCGGTTTTTTGCTCCTCGCGGGCAAAAATTTCGCTGTTGGGCAGTTCGCCATACTTCATAATCTTAATCATTGATCTGCTTTTCCAATCCTTTTCTGATGGCCTCGATGGCCTCTTGCTTGAATTTATAACCGGCGGTATTGGCAATCAGCCGCGCGCTGATGGGGACAATGGTCTCAAAGGGAACCAAATCGTTCTCCAGCAGGGTCTTGCCGGTCTCGACGATATCGACAATCACATCCGAAAGCCCTAAAATCGGGGCAATCTCGATGGAACCGTTTAATTTAATGATATCGATGTCTCTGCATTTTTCGTTGTAATAGGTCGCCGCGATATTAGGGAACTTGGTCGCCACCCGCAGAGTCTCCCCCCGCGGATCGCGAAAATCCTTCTTGGCGGCAACCGCCATGCGGCATTTGCCCATCTTCAGGTCCAAAAGTTCATAGACATCGGGGCGATACTCCAGCAAGATATCCTTGCCCGCAACCCCGATATCCGCCGCGCCGCGCTCCACATAGATGGCGACATCGGAAGGCTTGACCCAAAAATAGCGCACCCCTTTTTCGGGGTTCTCAAAGATGAGCTTGCGGTTTTGCTCTTCGATGGAAGGGCATTCGTAGCCCGCCTCTTTAAAGAGCTTATAAACCTTTTCGCCCAGCCGACCCTTCGGCAGAGCCACATTGACCATCTTATCCATTCTGCAGCCCTCCCTTGGTAAATTTCAGCACCTTGCAAAAACGCAGGTCCTCGGGCGGTGCTTCCGCCACCAAAACGCTGCCCTCTTTTTGCAGCTGCTCCACCGCTTTTACCAAGGCGGCGGAATCGGCATCCTCTTCCCGCAGCAGCAGGAAATCAAAATCATAGTCGGCTTTCTCTTGGTTCAGCCGCTCCAAAAGATCCAGATAGACCGCAAAGCCGATGGCGCCGCTCTTGCGCCCCATCTTTTGCAGCAGCTTATCATATTGACCGCCCGAAAGGACACTCGCAGGCACCCCTTCGATATAGCCCTTGAAGACCACACCGCTGTAATACTTCATATCGTTGCCCACCGAGAAATCCAAGCGGATTTTCTCCTCCGCCAAAATGGCGCAAAGGGCAGAAAATTCTTCAAATGCCGCCCATTCTTGCTCGGTCTGCAGCAGCGGCTTTAAGGCATCCAGCACTTGGCGGGCATCGCCGCTTTGGCGGCAGAGCGCCAGCAATTTCTGCTCCGCTTCGGCGGTGAGACCTTCCTGCTCGCAAAGGGCGGAAAGTTCGTGGGCGCTCTTTTGATGGATAAAGGAAAGGGCTTTGCCCTTGCCCTCCTCCGAAAGAGCGCAGGCAGAAAGCATCGCCGCCACCAAGCCCATGTGGGAAAGATCCAGAACATAGTTCTCCCCGATCAATGCCAAGCTTTTGGCCGCCAGCAGCAATACCTCGGCAATTTCATATTCCTTCAGATCGCCGATGCATTCCAAGCCCGCCTGCATAATCTCCTTAAAGGAATGGGTACCCTTGGCAACGCGGAAGACATTTTCGTTATAATAAACCTTCTGCACCGCGCCTGCGCGGTCAACGGTGTTTTTGATAATAGAAAGGGTCACGTCCGGCTTAAGTGCCAGCAGCCTGCCCGAATGGTCGGTGAAGGTGATGACCTCATCGGAAATCAAAAAATCCTTATTGCGGACATAAAGATCATATTCTTCAAAGCGGCTCATCTTATATTGGCTGTAGCCATACTGCCGATAGAGGCTGCGCAGCGCCATCACCGCTTGTTCGTCTTTGCGAATGACCATTAAAGTTTCCCCGCTTCCTTCATCCGATCGATGGCGATCTTATAGCCGCCGTCGCCGTAGTTGACGCATTTATTGACACGGCTGATGGTGGCAGAAGAGGCGCCGGTATCCTTGATGACCTCTTTATAATTGTTGCCCGCGTCCATTTTGCAGGCAACGTCAAAGCGCTGGCTGATGGCCTGAATCTCCTTGATGGTGCAGGCATCTTCAAAAAAGAGATAACATTCTTCCACACTCTTCAAGGTGAGAATCGCTTCAAATAATTTATCGGTGGCTTCATTTTTAAATTTGCTCATTTCAAAAGTACTTCCTTTCCAATGTATGTCCATCATTTTAACACTTTACTTTGCTAAAGTCAATAGTTTTTTATAAATATATTTATATAATATAAAACCGCCCTTATTTAAGGGCGGTTTCTTGTTCTAAAACTTTATAAGCAACTTTTCCGACTAAGGTCTTTGGAAGATCTTTTCGAAACTCAATCTCTCTGGGACAGGCATATTTGGCAATATATTTTTTGCAATAGTCTAAAAGTTCTTCCTTCAGTTCTTCCGAAGGCTCGATGCCGCTTTTCAGAACCACAAACGCCTTGACCCGATGCATCCGATAGGAATCGGGAACACCGATGACGCAGCTGATCTGCACCTTTTCGTGCCCATCGAGGACATTTTCAATCTGCGAAGGATACACGTTATAGCCGCTGGTGACGATGATGCGCTTGAGTCGCTGGCGGAAATAGATAAAGCCATCGGCATCCATCATCCCCAGATCGCCGGTATGCAACCAGACCCGCCCATCGGGGTGGGTCTGCAGCGCTAGAGCGGTTTCTTCGGGGTGGTTGAGGTATCCCATCATCACCGTCGGGCCGGTCAGGCAAATTTCCCCTTCTTCCCCATAGGGGACTTCTTGGGTAGACCCCACCTTGCAGATGATATAATCCATATCGGGATAGGGCAACCCGATGCTGCCCTCCCGCTCTTCATGGTCGGGGGTTAAGCAACTGGCGGTGACACATTCGGTGGTGCCGTAGCCTTCCCGAATCCGCACTTTTGCGCCCCGCTCTTCCAAAAACCGATCCATCTTGCGCTTAAGCTCGATAGAAAGGCTATCCCCGCCGGAAAAGACCCCCTGCAAAAAGGAAAGGTCGGTTTTGTCCAGATAATCGGTGCGGGTCAGGGCTTCATAAAGGGTGGGAACTCCCGCAATGAAATTGGGCTTTTCCTTGCGAATGAGGTTGGCATAGTCCTTGACGTTGAAGCGGGGGACTAAAATGGAGCAAGCGCCGCAAGCCAGCGCGGTATGGACGCAAACCCCCAGCCCAAATCCATGGAACATCGGCATCGCCGCCAAAAGCCTTTGCCCTTCCACCCTTCGGGCGGACATCGCTTCGGTCTGCAATGCCAAAGCATTGAAGTTGAGATTGGAGAGCAGGATGCCTTTTTGGGTGCCGGTTGTCCCGCCCGAGAAGAGGATGACCGCGCCTTCTTCGGCGGGCATCACCTGCGCTTCATAGGGGCAGCCGCGGGCAATAAAATCTCGCCAAAGCAACAGGTTTTCCGTTTTCTTGAGCGGCGGGAACTTGCTCTTGACCGCCAAGCGGTAGCCCCATTTTTTGATACCGACGAGGGCATCGTCGATATCGGTAATGATGAGATGCTTTAAGGGAACTTCCTTTTGCACCTGCTCCATTTTGGGCGCAAATTGCCGCAAGGTGACCAGCGTTTGCGCCTCTACCTCTTTAAGATTCTGCGCAATCTCCTTTTCGGCAGCCAGCGGATGGATCAACCCCACCACCGCGCCCAAGCAGTTGAGGCCATACAGGCAATACACCGTCTGGGGCAGATTGGGCAGGCAAAGCAATACCTTATCGCCCTTGCGGATGCCCAAAGCCCAAAAGGCGCGGGCAGCTTCTTCCATTTTTTCTGCCATTTTTGCGTATGAGATGCGCCTGCCCATAAAGGAAAGGGCATCGCTTTTAGGAAGGCGCGCCGCGGTCTTTAAAACCTGCCCGCTGATGCTGCTTTGGGGATATTCCAGATGATGCGCGACCGCGCCGTAATGCTTGAGCCAAGGGCGCTCCATCGGCCTGCCCTCCTTTCGAAAAATGGTATAGTTGCTCTTGTTCAAAGATATAATAATACTACTATGAAAAAAGAAATTTTACTTCGATTGATTAAAAATACAGGGCTGGTGGCGCTGGGGACCTTGATCCTCGCCTTCGGCACCGCCATCTTTATCCTTCCCTTCGATCTGGTGATCGGCGGGATGAGCGGTCTTGCCATCGGCATCGACCGCCTTTGCCCTTGGGAATGTGTCAGCAAAGACCTTTTGATCACGCTGCTTTGCTGGGGATTATTTTTATTGGGTTTTTTGATCCTCGGCAAGCGGTTTGCCGCCAAGACCTTGGTCTCCGCCATCCTTTATCCCATCGGGATTACCGCCTTTTCCCGCTTGGCAGATGCCAATGTTCTGGGCGGTTTTTTCCATCTGCCCGCTGGGGAGCATCCCCAGCTCGCCATGCTTTTGGGCGCGCTTTTCGGCGGGCTTTTGATCGGGGTGGGCTGCGCGCTGACCTTTTTGAGCGGCGGCTCTACGGGCGGTACCGATATTATCGCCTTTTCGCTCTGCAAATATTTCAAAAAGTGGCGCAGTTCTTATGTCATTTTCGCGGTGGATGCATCCATCATCCTTTTTGGAATGTTCACACTGGGAGATCTTTCCCGCTCGCTGCTGGGTGTCCTTTCCGCCTTTCTTTGCGCCTTGGCGGTGGACCGCATTTTCTTGGGCGGCAACCGCGCCCTTTCGGCGCAGATCGTCTCGGAGCGGTATGAAGAGATCAACCAAGCCATCATCGCCCATCTCCAGCGCACCACCACCCTGCTTTCCGCCAAGGGCGGCTACAGCGGCGCGGATAAGACAATGCTGCAGGTCAGCTTTTCAATGCGCCAATACGCGCTTTTGATGATGATCATCGAGCAATACGACCCCGATGCCTTCATCACTGTCCTGAAAGTACACGAGATCAACGGAAATGGATGGCGATGATTATTTCAAATCGTCCACATAATGGGCGCGTTCCCCGCCGATAAATTTGGGGCGGGTGCGAGCGGCAAGCACCAAGGCATCGCCGATTTGATTCTGCTTTAAGCGATAGGGAACCGCCACCGCCTGCAGATGCATGCCGATCAGCGTTCCGCCGATATCCATTCCCGCTTGGGCTTGGATATGTTCCACCGCGGCGGGGGATTCCAGCAATCCATAGACCGCGGTGGCAAAGGAGCCGCCCGCCTTGGGTTGGGGGAGTACATTGCAGAGGGGATAGCCCCGCTTTTGCGCCGCTGCCGATTCCAAAATCAGCGCGCGGTTGAGATGCTCGCAGCATTGGGCGGCCAATTCTACCTCGGCCGCGCGGCAGGCTTCCAAAATCCCTTCCGCCACCGCTTGCCCTATCTCGGGGGCGGAATCGGTACCGATTTTTTGGCTGATAATTTCGCTGGTGGAGCAGCCCACCACCAAAAGATCGCCTTTTTTCAGATTTGCTGCCGCGATCAGTTCTTCCGCAGCGGCTTTGGCTTGCATTTTATATTCGTGTATCATAATTAAATCCTTTCAGGAGGTTATTTATGGAACTTTCTTGGGAATGTTTGAAGGAAAAAGAAGTCATCGTGGTCGCCTCGGGGCGAAAACTCGGGTATCCCAAAGACCTGATCATCGATTGCTCCTGCGGCAAGATCGAATCGATTTTGCTCTGCGAGCGGGGCGGATTTCTTTTTCGTAAGGAATCGTTGCGTATCCCTTGGTGCGATGTGGAACGCATCGGCGAGGATGTCATCTGGATCTGTAAGGAACCGCGATGTTGAAATAAAGCGGAGCTTGGCTCCGCTTTTATTTTTAGAAGAATAAGTGTTCAATCAGAATTTTTAATCCAATACCAATTAAGATCGCGCCGCCGAAAATCTCGGCTTTTTGTTTCAGCAATCCGCCGAAGAGCTTACCGATATAAACACCCAAGGTACTGATAATCATAGTGGTGACCCCGATGATGGCGGCGGTGAAGATGCCTTCGCCATAGCCGCTCAGCTCGGTGGAAAAGCCCACGCCGACCGCCAGCGCATCAATGCTGGTGGCAACCCCTTGAATCAGCAGGTTTTTGCAGGTGAAGGGATTGCAGGCGCAATCCTCCTCTTCCTCCTTTTTCAAGGCGCCGCGAATCATATTGAAACCGATACCGCCCAGCAAAATGAAGGCGATCCAATGGTCGACCGGCTCGATATATTTGAGGCAGGAAAGCCCCAAAAACAGCCCGATCATCGGCATCAGACCCTGAAAGATGCCGAAGGTGACCCCATCGGCAAGGGCGTGGCGAAATTTAAAGCGGGTGCATTGCATACCGTTGGTGATGGAAACCGAAAAGGCATCCATCGCCAAGCTGATGCCTAAACCCAAAGCATAAAAAAACAGTGTCATTTCAAAATCTCCTTGATTTGCTTGGCATTTTGGGGCGCGGCAATGTTGCCCCGCTCTGCCGCAAAGGCAGCGATGCCGTCGATTGCAGCGCTATCGATGGTCTTAAATTCCAAATCTTCAAAATAAGCGGCATCCTTTTTGCTTGCCGCCTGCAGATTGGTCAAGATTGCTTTGCCGACCCCCTGCGCGGTATAGCCATATTGATCGGCAAGGTCCTTCAGCATCTGCTTATAATCCTCGTATCCGCCGTCTACCGCATACCGCAGGTTGCCCTTGGTATAGTAAATATATTCGCCCTCGCGCTGGGGCAATGCTTCATAAAAGGTCGGTAGCAAAAAGAGCATTTCTTCTTCCCCTGCCCAGGCGTTGACCTGAAAGAGATATTCTTTCCCTTCTTCCGGCTCGGTGCGGGAGACAAAGTGTTCCCCTGTCCCCATCACGCAAACCGTCAGGGTGCGCTCGGGCAAAAATCCGAAGAAATCCTCGGTAACTTCCACCTCATAAAAGGTGTTTGCAATCGTTTCGCTGTCATAATAGGTAATGGCGCGGTCCTGCTTTTGGACGCTTAAGACCTTGCCTGCAAAAAAGAGCTGCCCTTCTTCCATCGCCACCTCGGTGCGATAGAATAGATCTTCCAGCTTCATTACATCCTCTTGGGATTTACTGCAACCGCACAGCAACACGGCAAACAGCAGCACCCAAGCGATCCAATTAAGTTTCTTCATCGGCGACCTCCCCATAAAGTGCGTGGATCTGGCTGTAATACAGTTTCTGACGCTCCATAAAGTTATGCTCGCCGAAATACATACTGTAGATGACGCCTTCGATCTCGGTATAATATTGCTTTTCAATGCTCTCCTTGATGGCCAGCGGCAATGAATACTCACGCTTAAGGTCTAAACGCAAGGGGCTGACCGAGGTATTGATCCAATCCCGATGGAAAATGGACGTCTTACGCTCGGCAGTCAGCATGGTATCGCTCAAGCGGGCGACCTCCAAGGTGGTTCCGTAGTCGGTGCGCAGGTAGGCGCGGATCATCCGCGGCGCCCAGGCATCCGCGGCATCGTGGACCAGCAGCTCCATTTCGGTTATATCAAAGACCGAAGCCCCTTCGGGCATCTCCAGCGCAAAGGAGGAGGTGGTCCCCAGCTCAAAATCATCCTTCCCGAGGGTATCTAAATTATAATCCTTATAATAAGAGCCATCAAAGGCGTGCAGGAATTTCACCCTTAGGGTCATGGTCCCGTTATAGCCCAAGGTCTCAAATTCCGAGAAGGGATGGCTCAAAGAATCCTTAAAGAGTTGGTTTTGGTTTTCCAACCCCACCGTCTCGATATCCAGATGCAGGGTATCCCCGCTCATCAACCCCAGCGCCACATTGGCGTCTTGCTTGATGGACTTGGTATGCACCGCGCCTTGCTTTTGGCAGACCTGCAACGCATAAGGATACAATGCCTGCATCTGCTGAAAATAGGCGTTGGTTTCGGTCGCCAAGGGCAAAACCGCATCGGTGCGGTCGGCGGAAAGGATACATTCCTTCTGCCAGCTTCCCTTGGCCAAAAGGGTGCGCTCGCCGCCCAGCAGGCAGGCGATCTGCGCCGAGGTGCAATGCCATTCATCGTATTCCCCTTGGGCATCGGGGAGCAGCATCAGCTTGTACTCTTTAATATCAAAGGGCGCAATGGATTCGGGCAGAATCAAGGTGAAATAATCGGTGCAGCCACTCTCAAAATTATCGATCCGCTTATTCTGCAGAGTATATTCCATAATTTTGCCGTTCTGCAGGGTCATCACCAGATTGAGGTTGCCTCGATCCAGATCCACCGATTGGGGCTTTAAGGGATCTTTTTTGGCGGTCTTTAAAATCACCTGCACCCGATTGGACGCACCAAAGCTATCCAGCGCGGTAAGGACCGGATCCTTTTCATCAAACGCGCCCATCGAAAGCCGCCCTTTAAGCACTTCTTCATTGGCAGACCACCGCCCGCCATACCAATCGGCGGCATAAGCGATACCGCCCACTGCCAAGAGCAGCAGCACCATGGCATAAAGGCGGCGGGCAAAGGAGCCGAAAAGGCGCTGCTTGAGCTGCTTTTTTTGCAGGCTGCGGCGCAGCCGACGCATTCCCCAGCGCCAACGCACGCCGATGGCTTTCCATAAACGCCCGCTCTCTATTTGATTGATTAAACTTCCGTTGTTTTTCAACCGCGAATCTCCTTCGCATTTTTTAAATTTCAACTTATATCATACCATAAAAATATAAAAAAATATAGTATGCCGACCCATTTTTTATATTTTTTTGAATAATTTTTCCCTTCCCTTACCAAACTAATGGCGATGAATCTTAAACTATATAAGGAGATGTTTTAAAAATGGTAAATAAAATCGCATTGTCGCTGGTCATTATCGGCGCGCTGAACTGGGGCTTGGTCGGGTTATTTCAATTCGATCTGGTGGGCTGGATCTTCGGCGGTATGGATGCGCTGGTCAGCCGCGTGATCTTCACGCTGGTGGGCTTGGCGGGCATCTGGTGCAACAACCTGCTCTTTAAACACTTAGGCCCCGAAAAAGAATAATCGGACCTTGCGCAAAAAAATCACCGCAACGAAACGTTGCGGTGATTTTTATTTCATTTATCTGAGGCCTTTTTTGACCAAGAGCGCATTGATCTTGGCGCTGGGATCCAGCAGACCGCTGATGGATGCATCGTGGTTTAAGGTATCGATGATGTAGGAGATATACTTGGAAAGATCCACCGGGCAATACCACTCGCGCTTGAGCAGTTCAGGGTTGGTATAGATGCCGTTGGTGGTAAATACCTTGGTGATCCAGCCATCCTTATAGGCTTTATCGAAATGCTCCAGACCGTTGCAGAACAGGCCGAAGGTGGTGCAGACATAAATGTTGCGGGCGTTGAGGGATTTGAGCTTGGCGCCCAGATCCAGAACGCTATCGCCGGAGGAGATCATATCGTCGGTGATGATGATATCCTTGCCCGCCACATCGGCACCCAGATATTCATGGGCGACAATGGGGTTCTTGCCGTTGACAATGCGGGAATAATCGCGGCGCTTATAGAACATACCCAGATCCACACCCAAAACAGAGGAGAAATAGATGCCGCGTGCCATCGCACCTTCATCGGGGCTGATGATCATCAGGTGATCGGGATCGATCTTAACATCGGGAACGCTGTTGACCAAAGCCTTAATCATCTGATAGGTGGGCATCACGTTATCAAAACCGTGATCGGGAATCGCCATCTGAACGCGGGGATCATGGGCATCGAAGGTGATAATGTTGGAAACGCCCATCGCGACCAGTTCCTGCAGAGCGGTGGCGCTATCGAGGGATTCTCTGCTGGTGCGGCGATGCTGACGGCCTTCATAAAGCATCGGCATAATGACATTGATGCGCTTTGCTTTGCCTTGGGTGGCGGCGATGATGCGCTTGAGATCGGCATAATGATCGTCGGGACTCATCGGCACTTCGCGGCCATACATTTTATATTCCACACCATAGTTGAAGACATCGCTGATAATATAGAGATCCAAGCCGCGCACCGAACGCTTGATGGTTCCCTTGGCTTCGCCGCTGCCAAAACGCGGGCAGTAAACATCGATCAGGAAGGACTCCCGATCGTAACCGCGGAAGTTCAGGGTTTCTTTATGCTCATGCTCCCGCTCTTTGCGCCATTTGGTGAGATAAAAATCCAGCTTTTTGCCCATCTCTTCGCAGCCGGGCATTGCAATGATCCCCAAAGGACCCACAGGAATATTGATCAGATCTTCCAAATAATCAGCCATTTTAAACGTCCTCCTATGATATCAACAATATTGTATCTTAATTGTACTAAAAACCGACCCATTGTTCAACCCATTTTCGAAAATTCGATAAAAATCTCAATATCTACCAAAATTAATATCAAATTCATCCTCGTTTTATACATATTGCGGGCTGCTTTTGGTGCAAAAAAGGAACCGATTATTGATCGGTTCCTTTTTATTCTTTCAACGGTTTAGTTATAAGCTCGGTACAAGAAAGTTACGATCTGTCCGCGTGTGCAAGTCGCATCGGGCGAAAAGATACCATCACCCATACCGTTGGTAATGTTGTTCTTCACCGCCCAAAGGACCGCATCGTAATAATATGCACCTTTTTGGACATCTTTAAAGGCGTTGGCGGAGGTGGCGGCAGGCTTGCCGTTGGCACGCCAGAGGAAGGTGACCACCTGACCGCGGGTGCAAGCGGCATCAGGGCTGAAGGTATTGGCCGAGGTGCCGGTGGTGATGCCCTTTTCCACCGCCCAAAGGACGGCATCGTAGTAGTACGCACCCTTTTGGACATCCTTAAAGGGATTTTTGGTGCTCTTGGGTTTGGGCGAGCCCGCCGCGCGCCAGAGGAAGGTGACGATCTGACCGCGGGTACATTCATTGTTGGGTGCAAAGGTATCGGGGCTCATTCCGTTGGTAATGTTCTTGCCCACCGCCCAAAGAACCGGATCGGTATAATACTCGTTTGCTTTAACGTCCTTGAAGGGATTTTTGATCTTCGTTCCCGATGCGGTGGTCGTTTGCTTCAAACCGCAGACGGTGCAGGTGCGGGTTTGGGTGCCATCCTTTTGCGAGGTGGCATCGTTGTTATAGACATACCCGCCGAACCGATGGCCTGCCAACGAACCATAGGAAACGCCGCAAACCGAGCATTTTGCCCGCTCCTTGCAAGTGGCGACGCCGCCCTTATGCGCGGCCGGTATGCGGGTGGCTTTGCAAACATTACACTCGGTGTCGCAATCATTGGTCCATTGATGGGATTTCGTTTCACCATAGGCCTTTTGGCAGACGGTACACTTGGCCTGCTCCTTGCAGGTGGCGGTGCCGCCGCTGTGGTTGGCGCGGGATTGGGTGGCGGTGCAGTTTTTGCAGCCCAGCCAATGCTGCGCTGTTCCCGACCGCTGCTCCCATTGATGGGGTGCAACGGTGCCGTAGGGCGCAGAGCAATATTGGCAAAATGCGGGGCTGGTGCAGGTAGCGGTTCCGCCGCTGTGCCCTGCCGGTGCGCCAAACGGCATTGTGCAATCCGGATCTTGGCAGATCGCTTGCATGCCGCATATTGTGGGCGCAGGTCCGCTATGGGGTTGGACATTTTGGGTGGCATCGCAAATAGCGCAATCATCCCAATGGTTGACATTGTCGCCGGTTTTATTCCATTGATGCTCCGCCAATAAACCGTAGGCTTTGCCGCAAACCTCGCAGTTTGCCTGCGCGGTGCAGGTGGGGATACCGCCGATGTGCTCTCCCTTCTCTGTGGTATCGCCGCAGACGGTGCATTTCTCCCAATGGTACTCATCATCCTTCTCAAGCTGCCAATCGCAGGCGTTCAAATCTCCGTAGGAGCGGCTGCAAACACTGCAGACGGCAAGGACTTGGCAGGTGGCGGTGCCGCCGCTGTGGTCATCCTTGGTTTGCGTCTTATCGCAACCGTCGCAGACCAGCCAATGGAACTGTTCGTCGCTTTGATAGTTATCGGTAAAGGAATGTGCATCATCGCGAGGATACTCGCAGTCGTTGCAGATCTCATCGTGTATATCATCGTATCGATGGTCGGCATATTTTAAAACACCATATTCATCGCAGAAGGGATCCGTACAGAAATGGGAATGCTGCGTATCGCCGCAAGAATCCCAAGCGCTCCAATCGTGCTGATGGGCGATAATGGCAAAGGGAACTCGCAGTTCACCGGTATAGTTGCCGTTGCCGCGGATAACGACATAGCCGATTCCAATCTCGGTGTTGTTTTCAAAAGCGGTGACAAAATCGGTGAAGCGGGTCAATTCCTTGCCGTTTAAGGTCAAGGACTCCACCCAAGGTTGCTTGGGGTCGCCGTCGTATACAAATTCATAACAGTTCAACACCGCCACCGCATCGGCGATGGAAATCCGTACATCGCGGGTATATCCGCAATCGTTGCAGATTCCGTCATGTTCATCATCATAGCGATGGTCGGCGCGTTGCGGTGCGCTGAAATATTCGCAGATGGAGACGGTGCATTTACGCTGATGCTGCAGCTCATCGACCGACTGCCAACTGCCCCATTTATGCTGATGCTCGGTGATGGTAAATTCGACCCGCAGCTCGCCGGTATAGTTTCCGCTGCCGCGGATGACGACATAGCCGGTTCCTACTTGAATATGATTTTCAAATGTGGTAACAAAGTCGATATTGTTGGTCAATTTCTTACCATTTAAGGTCAAAGACTGAACCGTAGGATATTTGCCGTTGCCGTCGTATTCAAAGGTATAGCCATCCAATATCGCCTCCGCATTGTCGATGGGCGCTCTTTGGATGGTCAAGGGGATAAACCGTTCGCCGCGGAACTCTCCTATACCCTCAAGACGGATAAAGTTGTTGCCGCCGGGGACAAGATTTTCTCCATACTCTACTATCTGATAATCCACATTTTCGGTCAACAGAGTATCCTCAAATTTGAGCCAAAGAACGTCCGGAGTGAATCTCGTTTCGTCGTAGATATGGGTGTCGGATTCCAATGCATGGGAGATCTTCGGATCACTTAGCGAAGTATAAAGTTTGGTGAAGGTGTGGGTCTTGCAGCCGCAAGCCTCGCACTCCCACCGCCAGACATCCGAATAGGGGGTGGAAAGCTCTTCATCCATTACCTTTTGAACGTTATGCCCATTCTCGCAGGGGAAGGTGCTGATCAATTTGAATTCGATCTCATTTTCCGCGCAATATTCCTGCGCTTGACTGCCTTCTTCGCCAAAGACGGTGACAAAGTATTCGGTCATTCCCAGATGGAAGAGGCTGTCTCCAAATTGGGTGACATTGGCGGGAATGACCACGCTGAGCAGCATATCGCAGCCCGAAAAGGCCATATCGCCAATCCTCGATACGTTTTCGGGGATGGTGACGTGCAACAAGTTTTCGCAATCGCTGAAAGCGGTCTGCCCAATCGTTTGCAAGGAAGAGGGCAGGGTAATGCCCTTAAAGCCTGCGCCTTCAAAAGCGCCTTGGTCAATCTCGGTGATTCCTGCGGGGACAGTAATCTGCTCCCCTTGGGTGGAAAGGGCAAATTTATAGACCACGCCCTCCCCAATCAACATTCCGTTTTGCATCGAGAAGACATCGTTCTGCGCATCGACGGTGATGGTCCGGAGCGGAACCTCATAAAATGCACCGCTTAAAATCTGCTGCAAGGAAGCGGGCAGATGCACCGACTGCAGACTGTAGCAATTATGAAACGCATATTGACCGATGCGGTCCAGCCCCTCGTTGAAGGTGATCTCCTCCAGCGCGGAAGCCGTCTGGAAGGCAAAAAAGCCGATCTCCTCCGCCGACGAGGGCAGAGTGACCTGCCGCAGGGTGGCGTGGTGCGCAAAGGCCTCATTGCCGATGACCTTGACTCCGTTCGGGAGGGCAAGGGTTTCCAGCCCGTTTTTGGGCGGGCAATAGAGCGCAGTGGTGCCGTCGGCGGTATAAAGAACGCCGTTTTCCAATTTCAGATAAGGATTCCCTTGCGCTAAGGTAATCGTTTCCATATTATGGCAGGAGATTGGAACTTCGGTGACAGAAGTAAAGCCGTAGTTCTTTATTTGCAGAGTGGAGGGCAGATGTAATTGCTTCAGATTGGTGCAATAAGAAATGGCAGCGGGACTCAAACTGCGGATTCCCTCGCTGATCTCGATGGATTCAATGGTGGTATTGACGGGGTCGCCGTCTGAAAACGCGTTGCTTGCGATGGAGTCCACCGGAACAACGCCGGACCACCCCACATTGTAGTTGTCAAGATCAAAGGAGGCGGGGACGGTGACGTTGGTATCATTCCCAAGATATTCTAAAATGATTGCCTGACTTTTGCCGACAATCAACGTTTTCCAATCGCCCAGCGTCAATTCAATTCCGTTGGAGTCCGAAACCCCATTGATTGCCAGAGGATAGCGGGCGCGGAACGCATCGGTTTCATATTTCGGGTCAATGGTATGCCCGTAGAAATCATCGTCGCCCCGCAGATAATACGCATATTCCTGCGGTTCATAACCGGCATCCCAGGTGGAATCCAGATAATAATAGCTATCGTCGAGCCGGACAATGTTCCAGGCGTGATTCTCGCCGCTATGGGTGGCTTTACCGGTGATGACGCGGGCATCCAGCCCCACCTCTTCCGCCAGCCGATAGAACAACACCGCATAGCCTTCGCAGACGGCCGTTTTATGCACCATCGCCGCGTAGGCAGAGAATTTCAAATTATAATCGTCCGGATGGTCATGGTCATAATCGACATTCGCGCAAAGCCAATCATAGATGGCATCAATCTTTTCCCGCTCGGTGGTCTGCGCGGTGAAGGCAAACTCCTCCACTAATTCATCCACCGCTGCGATCAACTCTGCCTCTTGGGCGGCATTTGTAAAATAGGTGGGAACATAGGTAAACGAAATATCCGTGCGATCGGGATAAGAAACATACTGTATCGGCAAATGCACATAGCGATAGCTAAACCGCAGGGAATCGCCCTCGGTGGCATTTTCGGTCTCATCAAATGCCTTTTCCATCAACAAATCAAAGGCAATGCCGTTAAACCAAGCACTCCATTCATCTTGGTTCTCCGGAAGTTTTTCCGGCACCGAATAGCCCACAGTGAAGGACTCCTGCCGCGCTTCCATCGCATCGCGGATCACCGCCGCCGCATCGGCAGGGTCGGTATGATAGGTGGGTTCTTCCCCATCGCTGAAATACAGCGGCGCAACCTGCGTGATCTGCAGCGAGGTCTCCAAGCCCTCAAAATGGGGATTGGTTTGAGAGATCTGCAGAGATCCGTATTCCGCCGGTGCGGCAAACGCCATCGGCAGATTCGTCACTATCATCATTAAAACCAAAAGATATGCTGCCATACGAAGCAACCGTTTTTTCATAGGTATTCTCCTTTAATGAAATCCTTATATTATCAGTATACACCCGCCCTTTTGTTTTTGCAAGTAGCAACAAAAAAGAGAATAGGGGACGATGCAAGCATCGTCCCCTATATTGCGCATATCAAACCAAAATTTCCTTTTCCAGCGCGAAGCTATAGATGATTTTCTTTTGCACCTTTAGGCCCTTGACCCGCTTTAAGGCTTCGGCATAAAGGTCCATCTGCACTTGGTAGCGGCGGATGAGTTCTTGCTCGGAATCCACTCGATCGGTCTTATAGTCCAGAATCGTTGCCCCATCTCCGCGCACGCTATAGCAATCCAAGACGCCTTGGATCAGCACTTCGCCTTCCCCGCCGCGGAAGAGTTCCGCGCCATTCATCGGGAAGAGGAACCGCTCCTCCTTGCAATAATAATCGGCGGAAAGCAGCTCCTTAAAGCACTCGCTTTGGGTAAAGCGGCGCAGTTTTTCTTCCGCAATCATATTCCTCTGCTCGGCGGTGATGAATTTCAATTCCACCAACCGCTCCAGCTCGGCGGCAACATCCTTTTGCAATCGCTCAAAATCGCAAAATTGCAAGGCTTGGTGCAGCGCGTTACCGATCTCATTCCCCCGCGGGGCAAAGGCATTGGCAAAGCGGGGTTTGGAAAGCTTTGCCCGCTCCTCCAGCAGGGGCTGGGCATCCTCCTCCGGCTCCCGCAGGCCTTTCAGCTCCGAGACCGAAAGCTTGGCGGGCATCCGCACCGCCTCGCTATGGGGATACGCCCAATCCATCCGCTTGCGGAAGGCATCCAAATCAAAGGCGGTGGCTTGCTGCGGCTGCGCCTCTTGCCGCGCGGCTGCTTGCTCCGTCGTCGCCTCCACCCATTTAAGATACAAAGGCGGGTAATCCCCTTGCTGAATATCGAGTTTTTGGCGCAGCGGTGCGCCTTCCTCGGACCCTGCCAGCAGGGTGATCAGCCAGCGGACATAGCAGGAATCGTTGGCGGTCAGCAACCAGCGGGGCAGGGGGCGGCCCAAAAGCGCCCCTTCGGTCGCCCATTGCTGCAAGGTCTCCTGCTCCACATTGGCAAGGATGATGACCTTGCTTTCGGGGCGGGTGAGTGCCACATAAAGCACCCGCTCCTCTTCGCTGATACTATCGGTGATGATCTGGTCGGCGAGAACGCGTTGGGAAATCGATCGGCCTTTATAGAACGAAGGCAGATCCATCTCTTCCGCCGCCGCGCCATAGCGGGAATGGAGCAGCACCGCCTCTTTGGTATCGGCGCGGTTAAAATGCTTCTCCCCATCGGCAAGGATGCAGATGGGGAACTCCAAGCCCTTGGATTTATGGATGGTCATAATCTGCACGCTATTGGTCTCCGCCTGCAGGCGGGCGCCGCTTTGGGTGCTGTTTTTCGAGATGCGGATATGCTGGACAAAAGCATATAAGCCCCGATATCCCTCATTCTCAAAGGTGCGGGCATCTTCCGCCAGCAGCTCCAAGTTGGCGCATTTTTCCGCCTCCCCTTCCGCCGCATAGGTGGCAAAGACACCGCTTTGCTGATAGATGCGGTGCAGCAGGTCATAGACATAAAGGGTACCCGCAAGGCTGCGGTATTCTTCGATGGTATCCAAGACCTTTTTGGCTTTGGCATCGGCGATTGCCGCATGGCGCAGGTTATCGAAAAGGGGTTGCCTGCGGTTACGCAATGCCGCCAACTGCCCCACACTGAAGCGGAAATAATCCCCCATCAGAAGCGAGACCATCGCCACATCGTCGTAGGGGTTATTCAGCACCAGCAGGTAGGAAAGGATACTCTGCACCTCGGGCAATTCAAAAAAGCGGGCGCCGTCGCTTTGGTTGGTGGAGGGGATTCCCTCCGCCGCCAAGGCATTTTCATAAAGGGATGCCGCACCGGTCGCGTTGCGGAGCAGGATGGCAAAATCCCGATATTCCACCGGCCGCTTCGCTCCATCGGGCAGCAGCAGTTCTTCCCGCTGCTCCACCATTCGTTTGATCAACGATGCGGTATAGCGGGCATTTTGCTCGGCGGGCTTGATCTTTTTGCCGCTTTTTTCCTCTGTTTGGGGTTCCATCCAATGAAGCTCGGCGCGGCATTGCTCGGGGGCGGCATATTCCCGCCCGCAGTTGAGCTGCTCCCGCTCATCATAGGTCACTCCGCCCATCTGCTCGCTCATCAGCGCGCCGAAAGCGGCATTGGCAAACCGCAGAATGCCCGCATGGGAGCGGAAGTTTTTATTCAGTTCCAACACAGTTGGCGCGGTCAATTTTTCTTGCTCAAAGGCTGCCGAAGCCTTGCGCTTTTGGTCGAAAATCTCCGGCTCGGCACCGCGGAAGCGATAGATGCTCTGCTTTAAATCCCCCACCATAAAGAGGTTCTTGCCCTCCTTGGAAAGGGCGCGGAAGATTAAATCCTGCACCCGATTGGTGTCCTGAAATTCATCGACGATGATCTCGTCATAATCCTCCCGCAGCTGCAGCGCAAGCTCTGTCGGGACCAGCGTATCGGTCTCGGGATCATAGTTTTGCACCAGCAACGCAAGCGCCATCTGCTCCATATCGTGGAAGGAGATGACCCCGCTCCTGCGGCGCTCCTTTTCCAGCCGCGCCCGCAGCTCTAAGCTCAGCTCCAAAAAGGCGCGGATCCGCTTGCCCTGCTCATCCAGCCGATCCACCTCTTTCGATTCCTCGGCGGCAAAGGGGGCGATAAAATCATTAAAGGATTTTTTGAATTTTTCCCGCTCCTGCTTAATCAGCTCCAGCGCCTCTTCGGTGATGGTCCCTTCCTTTCCCCAAGCGCGCCATTGGGCGGTGGGGAATTTGAAGTTTTGCACCTGCTTTGAAAATGCGGCATAGTTATGCAGCGAAGGCAGGGCGGAAATGCGCTCCACTTCCTGCTGCTCCGCCACCAAAAATAAGGTCAGCGGCTCGCAGCGCTCCATCCCCAACTGCTGAAATTTTTGCAGCATAAAGAGATAGCGCACCCGCAGGGCTTCCAGCCCTTCGGAAAGATATTGATATAAACCGTCTTCGATAAAACGGTAAAACAAATCATCCTTGCGCTTGCGGTAGGGCGCCAGCGCTTTATAAATAAACTGCTCGGGGAAAGGCTGGTTATCCAAAAATTTCATTCCGCGAATCAGCAGCTCCGCCAACTTTTTATCGTTTCTTCCGCCCGCGTAGCATTGCAAGAAATAGCTAAACCGTTCTTCCTTGCGCCCGAAAAGTTCCTCCAGCAAGGCTTCGGTCTCTTCGGCAATCATCGCCTCTTCATCGGCATCGCTGATTAACCGCAGCCGCGGATCTAAATCCAAGCGGTCAAAATAACGGGTAATCAGCCCCAAGCAGATGCTATGCACCGTTCCGATCTCGGCGGAATCGATCATGGCGCTTTGGCGCATCAGATGGTCGCCGCCGCTCTGCTGCAGCGCCTCATTCACCTTGCGCTTGATCTTTTGCCGCATCTCTTCGGCGGCGGCGGTGGTATAGGTCATAATCATCAGGCGGCGGATATCCCCGCCCTGCTCGGTGAGGTAGCGCAGCACCCGCTCCACCAACACCGCGGTCTTTCCGCTTCCGGCGGCGGCGGAGACCAGCAGAGCATCGCCCTTGCCTTCAATGGCATTGATCTGTTGGGTGGTAAATTGAACGCTCATTGCTGCTCCTCCTCTCCCCGCCAGCCAAAGGGCTGATCGGAATAGTCCCGCCGCGGGCTCTTTTCGGCATCAAAGCCGCAAAGGGCGGCAAATTTGCAATAGGTGCATCCATCGGGGGTATGCCCCTTTAAGGGGATCGCCGCCGCATTGCCCGCGCGGATGCCTTCGGCGGTCTCCTTCAGCACCGTTTCCATATGGTCTACCAGCTCCTGCATCAAGGCAGGCTCATAGACCTTGGTTCCGCTGTAAAACTCCCCTTTGTTGGTATAACGAATTTTAAAATAATTGCTGCCCGCCGCTTGATCCAAAGCCTCCAGCGCGGCCTTATCGGCAGAAAATGCACCGTTGCGACGGTAGAAATCCCGCAGCTTTGCTTCCAACAGTTCGGGCGGGACGGGCTTATCGAAATTGGGGTTCTGCGCCTCCATATAGCAGCCTGCCGCAGGGATGGGCTCCTCCCACCGCCCGCTCTTCATCAAGCCGTAGAGATAGATGGGTAGCTGGACATTATCCCGATTGGTGATCCCTTTCATATCAAAGGTCTTGGGGCCGGTCTTATAGTCGGTGACCTTTAAGTAGGTCTTGCCGTCTTGCTCGAAGGTATCCACACGGTCGACCGAGCCGATCAACTCCACCACACCCCCATCTTTCAGGGAAATGGGGTTGCCCGAAAGGGAGACCTCCACCCCATAGGGGCGGAATTTTCCTTCCTTAAATTCGCCCAGAACATTCTCTGCCACACGGCAGAAAAGGGCGGTCATCCGCTTATAAAGGGAATCGAAACGATTACTGCGATTGAAATCCTTGAGTTGCTCTTGCAGATATTCCTTCGCCATTTCTTTGCCAAAGCGTTGAATTTCGGCGGAAGTATACTTATCGTAATTATAATGTTCCTCTTTCAGCCGCTCCACCAATTTTTCCATTCCGTAATGGACAAAGGTACCGATATTCGCCGCATCAAAGGTGATGGGTTCGGTGGGCTTGATGCGCATGGTCTTTTCCATAAAATATTGGAAGGGGCAATTTTGATAGAGGCTGATTTGGCTGTAGCTCAGCCGCAGATGGTCGCCAAACATTTGGTTGGCAATCGCCTGGGGAATCTTCTGCTCGGTATCCCGCGGAGCGGGAGGCTCCTCGCCCAAGGCATCCAAAATCGATGCCCGCAGGGCAGGCTCCCAGCCGATCAGCTCCCGCGCCCCCTCTTTGGAGAGGGCGAAATCATATAGATCCATTTCGGCGCGCAATTTCGGTTGCAGGCCGGTCAGCGCCCGCAGCTTATCGATATAAAGCGAGGGGATCAGCGCTTCCCCGCTGACCTTAAAGGCGCTATAGGAAAAGGTCAGCTCTTCCCTTGCAGAAAAGAGTGCGCTATACAGCCGATGCTGACCTTGCAACTGATGCTGCTGCAAGGTGGCATTGCAGGGCAGGTCCATCTGGGCGAAAAACTCCCGCTCCCGATCCCCGATCAAGCCGCGGTCGGCGGCGGGCATCGGCAGCAGCCCTTGGTTGGCGCCGACGACATACAGCGCCCGCACCCCCTCCAAGCGGCTATGGGCAACCTCGCCCAAGGTCACCGCATCCTGGGTGGGCGGGGCAATATTCAGCGCGGTCTGCTCCCCGCAAAGCCCAATCAACTCTTCCATCGCATAGACCGAAAGGGGCTGATCTTCAAAGACTGCATAGATATCGTCCAAAATATCCATCATCGCGCTGTATAATTTCAAATATTCCTTGCTCAAGCGGCGGTTTTGCTGGGTCTCCCAAGCATTGGCACCTTCTTCGCCCCGATAGGTTTCGGCGATCCTGAGCATCTGCTCTTCCACCTTGAAATCGCATAGAAGCTGATAGATCCCTTCCGCCAATGCTGCGCCGCTGCCTTTGGCGGCAGCCGCCTTCAACTTTAAAAGCGGGGCGCAGATGCGCTTACGCAGCGCGTTGAGTTCTTGGAGCAATGCGGCGGAGTCTTCGGTGGGTTTCTCCATCCCCAGCGGGTTTTGGGTCCAATCCGCCTCCCGATAGAACCGCTCGCCGTTGATCTGCCATAAAATGCAATAGTTCTCCAGCCGACTGACCAAATCCCGTTCCTCTCCGGTCAGCCCTGTCTTTAAAAAGGTCAGGACATCCTCTTGCCGAAAATACCGCTCGGGGCTGATGATTCGGAGCGCGCTCTGGACAAAGGCAAAGATGGGCTTGCCCAGCGAGGCTCTGCCCCGATCGACAAAGAGAGGAATTCCGTATTTTTGGAAAATATTCTCGGCCACCGCGCCATATTCCGAAAGGCTGCCCGCCAACAAAGCAATCTCATGGTAGCGATAGCCCTCCTCCCGCACGCGGCGGGCGATATCGGCGGCCACCATCGAAAGCTCTTCGCGGATATTCTGCCCCGCCATCAGATGAATATGCTCTGCCTTGATGGTCGCATCGGATTGGGGCGCAAAGAGATGCTGTTCCAGCATCTGCAGGTCGGGATATTGCAGCCGCTTGGAGCCGCCCGCAAGGTGCTGCACCTTGCTTTCTGCCCCCATCTGCTTTTCCATCCGCTGCAAGAGCGCCAATTCTTTTTTGGCAGGCTCAAAGAGCAGCGCAGGGTCCTGCGGATCCAGCAAAAAGGTGCAATAAACCGCGGGGCTTTGGGCAATCATGGTTTGCAAAAACTGCCGTTGCCCGCCGGTAAACCCGAAAAAGCCATCCAAAATCACCGCGCAATCGGCGAAAAAGCCCTGCTCACTTGCCAGCGCATTGGCCGCCGCCAGATCTTCGGCGGCAGAGCGGGTGCTTTCCGAAAGGGCGGCGCGATAAGCATCATAAAGCAAAAAGAGATCCTGATACTTTTGCTGCCAATCGGCGCGGTTGCTCTGCTGCAACCCCTCCAGCACCGCCTGCTTTTCCAAGCCTGCCAGCGAAAATTCATTAAAGACCGCCGCCAATTTGGAGACAAAGCCCATGCCGGGGCGGGCATTTTTATAGTATACAAGGTTGCCGCGTTGCTGCTGCAAGACACGAAAGATCAAGGCAATCTCGCGGGTTTGGCTCATATAGGTGCCTGCCACCCCGCCGAAGGCGCGGAAAATCTCGTTGCAAAGGCGGCGGAAAGAGACCACCTTCACCTGCTCCAACCCCATCGCGCCCAGCCGCCGCTCCAACGCCATGGAGCTTTGCTCGGGAACGATATAATAAACCATCCGATGCGCCTGCGCCAACTGCGGCAGCCGCTCCATAATGTATTCGGTTTTCCCCGCGCCGCTGCGGCCGGTAATCAAGGTAACCATTCTGTTGCCCCTTTCAAATTCTTCATAATTTAATTATAATTTTTTTCTCTCTCAATGTAAAGCAGAAATCTGCGGCTTTCGACATAATGTCCCATAAACAGTACACAAAATAAAAAAGGAACCCATCGGGTTCCTTTTTTAGTAAAGTTTTGTTACGCCATCGGTCCATATTCTTCCAGAATATATTGGTGCATCGTTTCTGCCACGATCTTACTGTGCGCCACCGCTTCCACAACGGTTCGCGCTCCGTTGACCACATCGCCGGAGGCAAAGATGCCCTTGCGGCTGGTATTGCCCTTCTCGTCGGCCACCAAAAGCCCCGAGGCATTGGCTTGCAGCCCGCTCGTCGTCGATACGATGACATTGCGGGGACCTTGGCTGATGGCGATAATCACCGAATCGGAGGGGTACACTTTATCGCTTCCCTCAATCTCTTGGAGCGTGCCATCCTCCAGCTCTCGGACTTGGCGGAAAATCACACCATCGTCTAAAATCTCGATGGGTTTCAGATGATATTCAAACTGAACGCCCTCCAATGCGGCATAGTTGAACTCATAATCGCTCGCCGCCACCTTGGATTCAGGCGTGAAGCAGGTCACCTGACGGCTTCCGTTACGAATCGCCGTTCGGGCGACATCCATGGCCGCATTGCCCGCGCCAATAATAATGACCCGCTCACCCAATTTATAAACACCGGGGTTGGTCAAATAGTTGATGGCAAAATGGACATTGCCGAAGCTTTCGCCCTTGATATGCAAAACTCTCGGCCGCCAAACACCTGTTCCGATAAAGATCGCCTTATAGCCATCGCGGAAGAGGTCATCGATGCCGATGGCATCCCCAATACGGATATTGGGGCGAATTTTAATTCCCTTCAACTCAATATGCCGATATTGCAGATCGTCCAAGACGCTCTTGGGCAGGCGGAACTCCGGAATTCCGTGGCGCAGGATGCCGCCAATCTTATCTTTCCCTTCAAAGATGGTTACCTGATATCCATAGCGGGCAAGGATAATGGCGATGGTCAGTCCGGCAGGGCCGGAGCCCACGATTGCGACCTTATGTCCATTGGACTTTGCAGGACCTTTGACCATTTTGGGCGCATAGGCGCTGGAGATATAGTTTTCAATCGCCGAAAAGTGAACCGGTGCGCCTTTTTTATTCAACACGCAATTCCCTTCGCACTGCTTCTCATGGTTGCAAATCAAGCTGCAAACGGTTGTCAGCGGATTGTTTTCAAATAAGGTTCTTCCCGCTTCATCCAGCCGATTTTCCTTTAAAAGAGCAATGATCTGGGGAATCGGTGTCTGGATCGGGCAGCCCTGAACACACATCGGTTTTTTACATTGCAGGCAACGTGTTGCCTCATCTAAAACATGAAGTGCCATAATTTCCACCTTTCATTTTATATATTATATCATAAATGCAACGCATTTTGATATAATCGTCCATCATTTTCGGTTGCCTGCCGCGCAGGCGAGAAAATTGGACATCGTATAATATCCACAACGTCTGCGAACATTGATGTCCATCAATTCTTTGTGTGGATAATGTATGCAACCATCGATGTCTATCAATGCTTTGTGTGGATATTATATCATAAACCGTATAAGGTGGCAAGGGGATAAAAAAATCCCGCAATGCTATGCATTGCGGGATTTAATTCAATTAGACCAGTTGAACGATTGCCATTTCAGCACCGTCACCGCGGCGGGGACCGATCTTAACGATACGGGTGTAACCACCGTTGCGCTCTTCATAGTTGGGAGCGATTTCGGTAAACAGCTTATTGACAACATCTTCCTTGGTGATATAGGCAAATGCCTGACGCTTGCTGTGCAGCGTATTGGCTTTGCCCAAGGTGATCATCTTCTCAGCAGCTCTGCCCACTTCCTTTGCACGAGTCAGGGTGGTTTCCACAGAACCGTTCTCTAAAAGATAGGTCACCATGCCTCTGAGCATCGCCTTACGATGAGCGGTAGGGCGGCCCAATTTTCTATAACCGGACATGAGTGTTACCTCCTTATCAAAGTATCAAAAAATCTTATTCGTCGTCCTTCTTCAGCGCAAGGCCCAGAGAAGCAATCTTACCAATTACTTCATCCAAGGACTTTCTGCCCAGATTGCGAACCTTCATCATATCTTCTTCGCTCTTATTGATGAGATCTTCCACAGTGTTGATACCGGCTCTCTTCAAGCAGTTGAAGGAGCGAACGGAAAGATCCAGCTCTTCAATGGTCATTCTCAGAGCAGTGATGGTGCGGGATTCTTCCTTCTCAACCATAATTTCGGCATTCTTTGCCTTTTCGGAAAGATCGATGAAGAGCGAGAGATGCTCGTTCATAACCTTTGCAGCCAATGAAACCGCATCGCTGGCGGAAATGACCGCGTTGGTCCATACTTCCAGCGTGAGTTTATCAAAATCGGTGATCTGACCGACGCGGGTGTTCTCTACCTTATAGTTCACCTTGGTGACCGGAGAGAAGTCGCTGTCGACAGCCAGCATATTGGTCTGGTTCTCGGTATATTCCTTGTTCTTTTCTGCGGAAACATAACCGCGACCGTGGTCGACGATCAGTTCCAGATTCAGAACAGCTCCTTCACCGAGGGTGGCCAGAACATGGTCGGGGTTCAGGATCTCAACATCGCTATCGGCTTTAATATCGCCGGCAGTGACAACACAGGGACCCTTTGCCTCAACATATACAGTCTTTTGCTCGTCGCAATAGAGCTTGGGGATGATGCCCTTGATGTTCAAAATAATCTCGGTCACATCTTCCTTGACACCCTCCAGAGTGGTGAACTCATGGGGGACATCGTTGATCTTCGCAGCCACAACAGCGCAGCCGGGCAGCGAAGAGAGCAAAATACGACGCAGAGAGTTGCCCAAGGTCAAGCCATAGCCTCTCTCCAAAGGATCTGCAACAAAACGGCCATATTCGCCGTTATCACCGATGATTTCGGTTTCAATACGGGGTCTTTCTATCTCGATCATATCTAAAACCTCCTTATAATCTTCCTCGCAATCTGCGAGTCTTCTTGTTACATCCTAATCAAAAATATGAGTTTGCAATCAGCGGGAATACCACGAAAACGGTTCGTCGGTGTTCCCGAAAGCTTATGCTTACTTCGAATACAACTCGACGATCAGGTGTGTCTCGATGGGGAGGTCGATATCCTCGGCATCGGCGAAAGCAACTACCTTACCCTTGGTGCCGTTGAGCTCGAGCCATTTAACAACAGCGCGCTTCTCGTTTGCTTCCAAAATCGCCTTGATCTTTTCGGAGCTCATGCTCTTTTCGTTTACAGCGATTTCATCCCCGATGCTTACCAGATAGGAGGGGATGTTGACTTTCTTACCGTTGACGGTGAAGTGACCGTGGCGAACCAATTGGCGAGCCTCGGGTCTGGACATAGCAAAGCCTAATCTATAGACAACGTTATCCAGTCTGCTTTCAACGATAGAGAGCAGGTTCTCACCGGTAACGCCTTGCTTCTTTGCGGCCATCTCGAAATACTTTGCGAACTGGCTTTCCAGAACGCCATAATATCTTCTGACCTTTTGCTTTTCTCTGAGCTGGGTACCATACTCAGAAACCTTTTTTCTGCCTTGGCCATGCTGACCGGGTGCATAAGCACGACGAGCGATCGCGCACTTATCGGAGTAGCAGCGCTCACCCTTCAGGAACAGCTTTTGACCTTCTCTGCGGCATTGACGGCATACAGCGCCAGTATATCTAGCCATATCGTCATATCCTCCTTATACTCTTCTTCTCTTCGGGGGTCTGCAACCGTTATGGGGGATCGGAGTAACATCCTTAATCATGGTGATCTCCAAACCTGCGGTCTGCAGAGCGCGGATAGCGGCTTCGCGGCCGGCGCCCGGACCCTTAACGAATACTTCGACAGTCTTTAAACCATGTTCCATAGCAGCCTTGGCAGCAGTTTCTGCAGCCATCTGAGCGGCGAAGGGGGTGGACTTTCTGGAGCCCTTGAAGCCCATACCGCCGGCAGATGCCCAAGAGATCGCATTGCCGTTGACGTCGGAAATGGTTACCAGAGTGTTATTGAAGGTAGAGCGAATATGAGCGGCTCCACGTTCAATGTTCTTCTTAACACGGCGTTTGCCGGTTACTTTCTTTGCAACTTTAGCCATTACTCATTCACTCCTTACTTTTTCTTATTTGCCATGGTCTTGCGAGGACCTTTTCTGGTGCGGGCGTTGGTCTTGGATCTCTGACCGCGCACGGGCAAACCTTTTCTATGTCTGGTGCCTCTATAGCATCCGATCTCGATCAGACGCTTGATGTCCAGAGCAACGTTTCTTCTAAGGTCGCCTTCCACAACATAGTTGTCCATCGCAGCGCGGATGGCGGCTACTTCGTCCTCAGTCAGGTCCTTGACACGAGTGTCGGGATTGACGCCGGCGGCAGCCAGAATGTCGTTGGAGCTCTTGCGACCGATGCCGTAGATATAGGTCAAACCGATCTCTACGCGCTTTTCCTTCGGTAAATCGATACCAGCAATTCTTGCCATTTGGTTATTACACCTCCATTTTAATCAAGCAAGCAAATTAAGGCTTAGCCCTGCTTTTGCTTGTGCTTCGGGTTCTGGCAAATTACCATAATCTTGCCATTTCTTCTAATGATTTTGCATTTTTCGCAAATGGGTTTAACGGAAGGTCTTACCTTCATTGAAATTACCTCCATTCGTGTATGGAGCGAAGATTATTTCGCTCTCCAGATAATTCTGCCTTTGGTCAGATCGTAGGGAGACATCTCCACAGTGACCCGATCGCCGGGCAGGATCTTGATATAGTTCATACGAAGTTTGCCGGAGATATGGGCGTGAATTTTATGGCCCTGATCCAGCTCAACCATGAAATTTGCGTTAGGCATTGCTTCGACAACAATACCTTCCACTTCAATCATATCTTCTTTCGACATAAAGCCTCCTAATATTTCTCTTTCTACGACAACAAATTAAACCTTGTTCTTCTTAATCTTCCGCCAGCGTCAGAATATGAGCGCAGGTTTCATCGATAAAGAAGGTATGCTCATAATGGGCGCTGAGTTTGCCGTCTGCTGTTGTGACAGTCCAGCCGTCCTCATTGCTCACGATCACACGGTCTGTGCCTTCATTAATCATCGGTTCGATGGCGACGGTTGCTCCTTTGGGGAGCCGCAATCCATGGCCTGCCCGACCAAAGTTCGGAATATTGGGATCTTCGTGGAGTGCGCGGCCGATGCCGTGGCCCACAAAATCCTTTACCGGACTATAGCCGAACTGCTGAACATAGGTCTCGATGCAACTGCCGATGTCCCCCAGCCGCACGCCGCTCTTCAAAAGCTTCATCGCTTCTTCCAAGCTTGCGCGGGTAACTTCGATCAGCTTCATCGCCTCCGGTGAGACAGTTCCCACCGAGAAGGTATTGGCCGTGTCGCCGTGAAATCCGCCGATATATGCGCCCACATCCACACTGACAATGTCCCCATCCTTCAGAACAATCTTCTCGGAAGGAATTCCGTGGATGACAACGTTGTTGACAGAGATGCACGCGCTGGCGGGAAATCCGCCATATCCTTTGAAGGAAGGAATCGCGCCTTTGGAGCGGATATAGCTCTCAACGATCTTATCCAGCTCTTTGGTGGTCATTCCTGCCTCAATGGCTTCTCCCGCCGCCCGAAGCGCGCCGCCGGCGATGGCGCCGGCTTTGCGCATCAAGCGTATGTCACTATCGGATTTTATGATCATCATTTTAAATACGCCTCGATAGCTTCAAAGGTTGATTTGGTGGTTTCGGCAAGCTCTTCTTGCCCCTCCACCGTGACCAGCTTCCCCTTAGCAGCATAATATGCCTTTAAGGATTCGGTGGTTTCGTGATAGGTCTTCAGCCGATCCAGAACAGTGTCGGGATGATCGTCTTTCCGAATGATCAGCTCGGCTTTACACGCATCACAATGTTTGTTATCTTCAGAGGGCTTAAAGTCCACATGATAGGTCATACCGCAAGCGGGGCAAACCCGACGACCGCTCATTCTCTGAACGATCTTCTCGTCTGCCACCTCCAGCGAAAGCGCCATATCGATGGTGATACCCATCGCTTCCAGCGCCTCAGCCTGAGGAATGGTGCGGGGGAATCCATCTAAGATGAATCCCTTGGCACAGTCCGCCTCCCCCAGCCGCTCCCGAATCATATCGATGACGACCTCATCGGAAACCAGCTTACCGGCATTGATCAGGCTTTCGGCCTGCTTGCCCAGCTCGGTGCCGTTATGGATCGCCGCACGGATCATATTTCCGGTGGAGATGGTGGGGATGGAATAACGACCTGAAATGTTTTCAGCCTGGGTGCCTTTACCGGCACCAGGTGCACCCAAAAGAATGAGTTTCATTTCAATGCACCTTATTCGAGGAAGCCCTTATAGTGCCGCATCAACATCTGGGATTCCAGAGTCTTAACGGTTTCAAGAGCAACGCCGACAACGATCAGCAGGGTGGTACCGCCGATGGCGACCATCGACAAGCTGGAATTGATCATTGCCACCAAGTTGGGCAGCGCAGAGATCAGACCCAGGAAGAGAGCGCCGATCAGGGTAACGCGGTTAAGGCTCTTGGTGATGAAATCGGCAGTGGGCTTACCGGGGCGAATACCCATGATAAAGCCACCGTTCTTCTTCAGGTTGTTTGCAACTTCAACAGGATTGAAGCTGATGACAGTGTAGAAATAGCTGAAGAAGATGATCAACAAGAACATCAGGACCATATAGATCCAACCGCCTGCGGACATTGCGTCTACCACCGATTTGAACCAGGTCTTCTCCAAGGAGGGGAAGAAGTTCATAATGGTGGGAGGCAGCATAACGAAAGACTGAGCAAAGATGATGGGCAGAACGCCGACCATATTCACCTTCAAGGGAATGTTGGTGTTCTGACCGCCATACATTTTGCGGCCCTTCACTTGCTTTGCATATTGGACAGGGATGCGGCGCTCACCGTTGGTAACGAATACGACAAAGCCGATCATTACAACAACCAGCAGCGCAACAGCCACTGCGATCGCCCAATGGAGGGCGTTGAGGGTAACGTTCTGAACAACCATATTGATGGTTCCGGGGATCCCTGCGACGATACCGCCGAAGAGGATCATGGAGATACCGTTGCCGATACCGCCTTCGTTGATCTTCTCACCCAGCCACATCACAAGAGATGCGCCGACAGCGAAACAGAACACGATAACGATCGCACCAAACACACCGGCATCCTTGGTGACTGCATTAGCCTGATTCTTCAGGATGGTGTAGTAACCAAAGCCCAGCAGGAAGGAGAATGCGATGGAGAGGTAGCGGGTCCATGTTTCCATGATCTTTTTGCCACGCTCGCCGTCTTCCTTCATCAGCCGCTCCAGAGCGGGGATCGCTACCATGAGCAGCTGCATAATGATGGATGCGTTAATATAAGGGGAGATGCCCAAAGAGAACAACGCCGCTTGCTGCATCGCACCACCGGACATAATGTTCAGATAGGAAAAGATGTTGCCGTCCTGCGCATAACCATAGAACAACTGCTCCATAGCAGAGGAATCCAGGAACGGAACGGGGATTGCGCTTCCTAAGCGGAAAACCAGAAGGATGAACGCGGTGAAGAGGATCTTCTTGCGCAGATCTTCGATCTTCCAGGCATTTCTGAAGACGCTAAACATCTTACATCACCTCAACCTTTCCGCCGGCAGCTTCAATTTTTTCTTTCGCGCCGGCAGTCACCTTGACTGCCTTTACGGTAACAGCTTTTTCGACGGAACCGGTTCCGATCACCTTCAGGCCGTCGAATGCCTTTTTGGCAAACCCGGCAGCGATGACCGCATTAATATCTACTACATCTCCGGCGTTGAATGCATTCAGGTCGTCGAGTTTGAGGACCACATACTTCTTAGCGAAGATATTGTTGAAGCCGCGCTTGGGCAACCGTCTTTGCAAGGGCATCTGGCCGCCTTCGAAGCCCAGGCGGATGGAACCGCCGGAACGGGCTTTCTGGCCCTTATGGCCGTGGCCGCCGGTCTTACCGTTGCCGGATGCGGGGCCTCTGCCCTTTCTCTTTGCAACAGTTGTAGAGCCGCTTACAGGAGCAAGTTCGTGTAATTTCATAATTCTTCCTCCTTACTTCTCAACCTGGATCAAATGAATGATCTTTTTGATTTTACCCTGGGTGCAAGCGTTATCGGGCTGGGTGGTAACATCATTTACCTTCTTCAGACCCAGTGCATAAGCAGTAGCGATCTGATCCTTTTTGCAGCCGATCAGGCTCTTTACCAGAGTGATCTTGATAGTTTTTACTTTAGCCATTATCAGTGCCCCCCTTAACCTAAGATCTCTTCTACGGTCTTACCGCGCATAGCGGCAACGGTGGCAGCATCCGTGCAAGCGGTGAGGCCCGCCAGAGTAGCGTTGACAACGTTTCTCTGGTTGCGGGAACGCAACGCCTTGGTACGAATGTCCTTAATACCGGCCATCTCCAGAACCGCACGAACCGCACCGCCGGCGATAACACCGGTACCGGGAGCGGCGGGCTTCATGATAACCATGGAAGCGCCATATTTACCAACGATTTCGTGGGGGATGGTGGTGTCCTTCATGCTGATGGTAACAATATTTTTCTTGGCATCTTCGATACCCTTGCGGATCGCTTCGGGTACTTCAGCAGCCTTACCGAGACCGGCACCCACACGACCGTTGCCGTCGCCGACAACAACCAGTGCGGAGAATTTCATAATACGTCCACCCTTAACGGTTTTGGATACACGATTCAGGGAGACGACTCTTTCTTGAAGGTCAACGGTACTTGCATCAAAATTCTTAGCCATTTTCATTTCTCCTCCAATTAGAATTTCAGTCCGCCTTCACGAGCGCCTTCGGCCAAAGCCTTTACACGTCCGTGATATACAAAACCGCCACGGTCGAACACAACAGTGTCGATCTTAGCTTTCAGAGCACGCTTTGCGACAAGCGCGCCAATCTTCTTTGCGGCATCAGCGTTGCCGCCATATTCGGTGAAGTCCTTCTCCATAGTGGAAGCACTTACCAGAGTCTTGCCGTTCACATCATCGATGATCTGGGCATACATATGCTTTGCAGAACGGAATACGCAAAGACGGGGGCGCTCGGGAGTTCCGAAGATCTTGGCGCGGACCCGCTTATGCCGTTTAATTCTTGCAGCATTGCTATCAGGCTTCTTAACCATAATCGTTTCCTCCCTTTATTACTTCGAGCCCTTACCGGCTTTACCTTCTTTATGCTTCACAACCTCACCGACATAGCGGATACCGGCGCCCTTATAGGGCTCGGGAGGTCTCTTGAAGCGAACGTTTGCCGCAAAGTGACCAACTAATTGCTTATCAATACCGGAAATAACAACCCGGTTCTGAGCAGGAACTTCGATGGTGATACCATCGATGGGCTCCATGATGACAGGATGGGAATAACCCAAGTTCATGTTCAAGGTTTTACCCTGCAGCTGTGCTCTGTAACCAACACCTTTGATTTCCAATTCCTTGGAATAACCGTTGGTAACACCCTCGACCATATTAGCGATCAAGGTTCTGGTCAGGCCATGCAGAGCGCGATGCTCTTTTTCATCATCGGGGCGGGTAACCAAAAGTTCTGCACCTTCAATGGTGATTGCCATATCGGGATGGAAGGTCTTGGTCAGGCTGCCCTTGGGGCCCTTGACAGTGATGGTATTGTCACTGTCTACCTTAATTTCAACACCTGCGGGAATAGTGATCGGTTTTCTACCAATTCTCGACATCAGAATTCCTCCTTACCAAATGTAAGCCAGCACTTCGCCGCCTACGCCTAACTTTCTGGCCTGCTTATCGGTCATAACACCCTTAGAGGTGCTGACGATCGCGGTGCCAAGGCCTTTACGTACGCGAGGCATATCCTCAACGCCGGCGTAGATCCGCAGGCCGGGCTTAGAGATTCTCTTCAAGCCCTGGATGATGCGGGTTTTGTTCTCGCCGTATTTCAGGGTAACAACGATGTTGCCCTGCAGGCCGTCGTCTTCAACTTTCATTTCTTTGATATATCCCTCGTCAAGCAGAATCTGGCAAATTGCCTTCTTCATGTTGGAAGCGGGGATAGATACACTTTCGTGTTTTGCAGCATTTGCGTTCCGGATCCGGGTAAGCAAATCTGCGATAGGATCAGTAATCTGCATCTTTCGCTCCTCCTTACCAGCTGGACTTCTTCACACCGGGAATCTGGCCCTTATAAGCCAATTCGCGGAAGCAAATTCTGCAGATACCGTAGTTACGCAGATAAGCGTGCGGACGGCCGCAGATTTTGCATCTGTTGTACTCTCTCGTGGAGAATTTTTGGGTCTTTTGCTGCTTTAAGATCATAGATTTCTTAGCCATTTTAAATTCCCCCTCTTACTTCTCAAAAGGAGCGCCGAACAGGGTCAGGATGTCTTTTGCTTCTTCATCGGTCTTCGCAGTGGTAACGAATACGATATCCATACCACGGATCTTTTCGACCTTATCATACTGAATTTCAGGGAAAATCAGCTGCTCTTTGATACCGAAAGCATAGTTGCCGCGGCCATCGAAGCCGTTGGCATTGATGCCGCGGAAGTCGCGGACGCGGGGCAGAGCGGTATTGAACAGTCTGTCCAGGAATTCATACATTCTTTCGCCGCGCAGGGTCACCTTAGCGCCGATGTTCATGCCTTCACGAACCTTAAAGTTCGCAACGGACTTACGGGCCTTGGTGGGAACAGCCTTCTGACCGGTGATGAGTGCCAGCTCAGCGCAGACATTATCAATCACCTTTGCGTTGTCTTTAGCGTCGCCGCAACCGACGTTGATAACAATTTTATCCAGCTTAGGGATCTGCATAACGCTCTTGTATCCGAATTTCTTCATCAAGGCGGGAGCGATCTCTTTGCTGTAAAGCTCAGACATTCTAGACATTTCTCTTTACTCCTCCTTAGAAAATTTCGCCACAATCTTTGTTCTTGCAGACGCGCATCTTCTTACCGTCGACAACGGTATGACCCATACGGCCGGCTACCTTACACTTGGGGCAGATAACCTGGACCTTGGATGCATAGAGCGCACCCTCTGCTTCAACTCTGCCGCCGGCTTCGCCTTGGCGACGGGGTTTGACGTGTTTGATGACCATATTGGCCTTCTCAACGATGACCTTGCCCTCCTTGGGGCTGACTTCCAGAACCTTACCCTTAAGGCCCTTAGAAGCACCGGAGATCACCAGAACGGTATCACCTTTTTTAACATGCAGTTTATTCATTCTGATCGCACCTCCACTCTTACAGTACCTCGGGAGCCAGGGAAAGGATCTTTGTATAATCCTTATCACGAAGCTCTCTGGCTACCGGCCCAAAGATACGAGTACCTCTGGGGTTTTTATCATCACGAATAATAACGGCCGCGTTCTCATCGAAACGGATGCTGGAACCGTCCGCTCTCTTGATGCCTTTTACAGTGCGTACGATAACGGCTTTGACAACGTCACCCTTTTTCACGGTGCCGCCGGGAGCCGCTTTCTTAACAGAGCAAACAACTACATCGCCAATACCTGCGTATCTTCTTCTTGTACCGCCAAGTACACGGATGCACATCAACTCTTTAGCACCGGTATTGTCGGCAACTTTAAGATAAGTTTGTTGCTGTATCACGACTTAGTCCTCCTTTAATTATTTCGCCTTTTCGATAATGCGAACAAGGCGCCATCTCTTATCCTTGGAAAGAGGTCTTGTTTCCATAACCTCAACAGTATCACCAATGCCGCACTCGTTGTTCTCGTCATGAGCCTTCAACTTATAAGTGGTCTTCATAACCTTCTTATACAAGGGGTGCTTGACATTGTCTTTAATAGCAACCACGATGGTCTTATCCATCTTGTCGCTGACAACCACGCCTACGCGGGTCTTTCTCAATGTTCTTTCCATTTTCATTCACTCCTTCTCTAAGATTACTTGGACTCACGGAGCTCAAGCTCACGAAGAATCGTATTCACACGAGCGATGTCCTTCTTGACGGCGACAATGCGCTGGGGATTATCCAACTGATTGGTCGCGTGCTGGAATTTCAGGTTAAAAAGTTCCTTCTTCAGCTCGGTGAGCTTGGTATTCAGTTCTGCTGCGTTCATTTCTCTTACTTTATTAGCCTTCATTCTTCGTCACCACCTTCAGTTTCCTTGACCACAAACTTGCACTTGATGGGAAGTTTGTGCATCGCCAGGCGCATAGCCTCGCGTGCCAGCTCTTCGGGAACATCTGCAATCTCAAAGAGAATGCGGCCCGGCTTAACAACTGCTACCCAATATTCCGGAGAACCTTTACCGGAACCCATGCGGGTTTCAGCGGGTTTTGCAGTAACCGGCTTATCGGGGAAGATCTTGATCCAAACCCGACCACCTCTCTTGAGGTAACGGGTCATCGCAATACGAGCGGCCTCGATCTGGTTGTTGGTAATCCAAGCGGGCTCCAAAGCCTGCAGACCAAACTGACCGTATGCGATGGTGTTGCCGCGGGTAGCCTTACCCTTCATGCGGCCTCTTTGTACTCTTCTGTATTTAACTCTCTTAGGAATTAACATTACTTAGCTCCCCCTTCTTTTTTCGGAGCCTTTTTGACATCGTTTAAGATCTCGCCTTTGTAGATCCAGACCTTAACGCCGATCTTACCGTAGGTAGTGTTTGCCTCGGTGAAACCGTAGTCGATATCAGCTCTCAAAGTTTGCAGAGGAATGGTACCCTCGTGATAGCATTCGCTTCTGGCGATTTCAGCACCGTTCAAACGGCCGGATACCATAACTTTGATACCCTTTGCGCCGGTTCTCATGGTGTTGCCGATCGCCTTCTTCATTGCGCGGCGGAAAGCGATACGCTTTTCCAGCTGCTGTGCAATGTTCTCAGCAACCAACTGGCTGCTGGTGTCCATGTTCTTAACTTCAACGATATTGATGTTGACCTTCTTGCCGGTCATATCCATCAATTCTTTCTTCAGCTTCTCGATCTCTGCACCGCCGCGACCGATAACCAGACCGGGCTTTGCGCAATGCAGGAAGATGCGGATGCTGCTGCCATCGGCAGTACGCTCGATTTCGATATCGGGAATACCGGCAGCATACAGCTTATTCTTCAGAAACTTACGAATGTTGTAGTCTTCCAAAATCAAATCGCCGACTTTACCGTCTGCTGCGATCCATCTGGAATCCCAGTTTTTGATAACCCCGACTCTCAGGCCGTGGGGATTTACTTTCTGACCCATGATTACGCCTCCTCCAATACAATAGTCACGTGAGAGGTCCGCTTATTGATGCGGAACGCTCTGCCCTGTGCTCTGGGCATGATTCTCTTCAGGATGGGACCGGGGCAGGCGAAGCACTTGGCTACAACCAGCTTATCCACGTCCATACCATTATTGTTTTCGGCGTTGGCCATTGCGCTCTTGAGCAGTTTGCAAACAGGCTCAGCAGCGGCTTTATTGGTGTTCTGCAGAATTGCTACAGCGTATTTAGCGGGTTTGTTACGGATCAGATCCAGAACCACGCTGACCTTACGAGGAGAAATTCTGAGATATTTCAAATGTGCAATAGCTTCCATTCTTTACTTCCTCCTTACTTCGTGGTCTTGGAGCCTGCATGGCCCTTAAAGGTTCTGGTGGGAGCGAACTCGCCCAGCTTATGACCGATCATATCCTCGGTTACATATACAGGTACATGCTTTCTGCCGTCATGGACAGCGATCGTATGACCTACAAACTCCGGAAAGATGGTGGATGCACGAGACCAGCTCTTGAGAACTCTCTTCTCGCCGGATTCGTTCATCGCTTGAATTCTTGCAAAAAGCTTGGGATCAACAAAAGGTCCCTTTTTAACACTTCTACTCATTCTTCATTCCTCCTTCCAGATTACTTCGCATTCCGACGTTTCACAATGAACTTGTCGGACTTGTTCTTCTTGCTTCTGGTCTTGTAACCCAAGGTCGGTTTACCCCAAGGAGTTACAGGGCCGCTGCGGCCGATGGGGGACTTACCTTCACCACCACCGTGGGGGTGATCGCAGGGGTTCATAACAGAACCGCGAACGGTAGGACGAATACCCATATGGCGCTTTCTACCGGCCTTACCGATAGAAACGTTTGCATGCTCACCGTTGGATACAACACCGATGGTAGCCATGCAGTTGAGGCGAACCAGGCGAACCTCGCCGGAGGGGAGGCGGACCTGAGCGTAGCCGTTCTCTTTAGCCATCAGCTGAGCGCTGTTGCCTGCGGAACGAACCAGCTGAGCGCCCTTGCCGGGATACAGCTCAACATTGTGGATAACAGTACCCACGGGAATGTTTTCGATGGGCAGCGCGTTGCCGGGCTTAATGTCGGCGCTGGCGCTGGAGATAACCTTATCGCCAACCTTCAGACCTTCGGGGCAGATGATGTAGGCCTTTTCGCCATCTTCATACTGAACCAGAGCGATGAAAGCAGAACGATTGGGGTCATACTGAATGGAGGTTACGGTAGCCGGAACATCCATCTTGTTTCTCTTAAAGTCAATGATTCTGTACTTGACTTTGTTGCCGCCGCCCTGATGGCGAACAGTGATGCGACCATAGCTGTTTCTACCGGAGTGCTTTTTCAAGCTGGTCAGCAAGGAACGCTCGGGAGCGTCCTTGGAAAGGCAGCTATAATCCACATTGGTCATCTGGCGACGAGCCGGAGAAGTAGGTTTATAAGTTTTCATAGCCATAACTTTTCTCCTCCTTACATCATACCGTCAAAGAACTCAATTGTCTTTGACTTATCTGTGAGCTTAACATAAGCTTTCTTGGATTTTGCTGTAAAGCCCTTATGCACGCCCATTCTCTTTTCTTTACCTAAGCAGTTTACTGTTGTAACTTTCTCAACCTCTACGCCGAAGATTTTCTCAACTGCGTTTTTGATTTCGATCTTGTTAGCATCAACTGCTACTTTGAATGCGTAGGTCTTACCCTGCATTGTACCCATAGATTTCTGTGAAATGATGGGTTTCTGAATGATATCGTAAACCGATTTCATTATGCGTACACCTCCTCGATTTTCTTAACGGCATCCGCTGTAAGAACGAGCTTGTCGTACTTGAGGATATCGTAGGTGTTGATTGTGTTTGTGAGAGCAGCCTTAACGCCGGGGATGTTTGAAGCACTCTTGATAAAGAAGTTGTTGTACTCACCGTTTACAACGAGAGCCTTTTTAGCTTCCATCTTGCCAAGCATCTCAACTACTGTCTTTGTCTTGTAACTATCCATTGTGATAGCATCTACTACAATAAGCTTTCCTTCAGCAAGCTTTGTTGAAAGTGCTGATTTAAGAGCAAGTCTTCTAAGCTTTTTGTTCATAGCGAAGCGATAGTCACGGGGCTTGGGTGCGAACACGATACCACCGTGTGTCCACTGCGGGCTTCTTGTTGAACCCTGTCTTGCGTGGCCTGTACCCTTCTGTCTCCAAGGCTTTTTGCCGCCGCCTGAAACTTCAGCGCGTGTAAGAGCGGACTGTGTGCCCTGTCTCTGATTTGCGAGGTAATTTGTAACTGCCATATGCATTGCAGGCTTGTTTGCCTCAATGGCAAAGATAGCATCTGAAAGCTCTATTGTAGAAACTTTCTCGCCGTTCATATTAATTACATCTATTGTAGCCATTATACTTTACCTCCTTAACCTGCTTTTACTGTGCACTTTACGGTTACTACCGAACCCTTAGGACCGGGGATAGCACCCTTAACTACGAGCAGATTGTTTTCTGTGTCAACCTTGACAACATCGAGGTTCTGTACAGTTACCTTTACTGCACCCATGTGACCAGGCATTTTCTTACCCTTGTAAATTCTTGAAGGTGAAGAACATGCGCCCA
>JAZTXG010000010.1:0-24589 GCA_045636365.1 Eubacteriales bacterium | reverse complement strand
GTTGAAATATAAAAAACCAATTACCAACGCTGCCAGTAATAAAATAACACCTGCAGTGATCAGCAGAGTTTTTAAGTGCTTTTGATTTTTAAACATCCTGAATCTCCTTATGAATTTTTTAATATTATACTCCTTATTTTTATTATAATCAAGCGGTATGAAGAAAAAGATATGTTTTCAATAACAGCACGTGTGCGCGGCGCGTTGATCATGATTGCGCTTGATTACATGGATTTTTTGTGAATTGGATAAAAAAATCACTTGGCTTTCGCCAAGTGATTTTTGTTGGTGGAAGTTAACGGGCTCGAACCGCTGACCCTCTGCTTGTAAGGCAGATGCTCTCCCAGCTGAGCTAAACTTCCTGGTGACCCGAACGGGAATCGAACCCGTGATACCGCCGTGAAAGGGCGGTGTCTTAACCGCTTGACCATCGGGCCATATATGGTGGCGCTAATTGGATTCGAACCAATGACACTGCGGGTATGAACCGCATGCTCTAGCCAACTGAGCTATCGCGCCGTAACAGACGACTTATATAATACAGCAAAACCTTCTTCTTGTCAACATATTTTTTAAAATTTTTTTGATTTTTTTCATAGAATCGGTAAAGGCTAAAATAGAAAAATGGAATTTATCAAAGGAGAGAGCGATGGAGCAAGAAAAGAAAAATAACGAAATGCTGGAAGAAATTTGTGAGCTGGGCGCCTTAGATACCGATAGCGGAATTCAGGTCTTATCGGTGATCGGGCAGGTGGAAGGTCATTTTTTGGCGCCCGAACAAAATAAGACCACCAAATATGAGCATCTTCTTCCGCTTTTAGTCTCGATGGAAGAGAAGGAATCGGTGCAGGGGGTTCTCATTTTGCTCAACACCATGGGTGGCGATGTGGAGGCGGGATTGGCGATCGCCGAGCTGATCGCATCCATGCAGACCCCCACCGTCTCGCTGGTGCTGGGCGGCGGTCATTCCATCGGTGTTCCGCTGGCCTGCGCTGCCCGCCGCTCTTTCATTGCCCCCACCGCGACGATGACCATTCATCCTGTCCGCGCCACAGGGACGATCATCGGTGTACCCCAAAGCCTTCGGAATTTGGAAGAGATGCAAAACCGCATTTGCAAATTCATTACCAAAAATTCAAAGGTCTCCATGGACCGTTTGCACAGCCTGATGACGCAGGTGGGAAATCTGGTCACCGATGTGGGAACGATGCTGGATGGGGAGCAGGCGGTAAAAGAAGGGCTGATCGATGGGGTAGGCGGATTAAAGGATGCGCTGGCCGCTTTAAAAGAAATGATTGAAAAAGAAGACCAAAGCGGGTATAATAAAAACTATGATGAAAATAATTAAAGCCGAAAAAACCGATATTGAGCAGCTTTCTGCCCTGCTGGCGGAAAGCTTTTGCCATGACCCTCTTTATTGCCATTATGTGCCCTATGAAGAAGAGCGGCAGGGAATCCTATTGCAGATCTTTCGCAAATATCTCAGCGATTTTTGGGAGGAGCTGACGGTCTATACAACGCCTCAGCGCGCCGGAATTCTCTGCATCTGCCCTCATACCGCCAAAGGCGAGGAGCGCGTCACCCTGCCGATCGATGTCCAAAAGGTCTACGATCGTATCAGCGACGGGCTGGTGAATCAATTTTATGAGGAATATCTGTTGTTAGACCTTCTGGCGGTGGCGCCCCAAATGCGAGGCAAAGGGCTGGCAAGAGCCTTGGTGGAGGAATTTTGCCGCGAAGCGCAGCGGCGGCAGGTGGTGGGTGTTGTGGAAATCTATGAACCCGCCAATGTCGGCTTTTATGAAAAATTAGGATTTCGCTTGGCGCACGTCCACCCTGCGGGGGAGACGCTGAGCGCTTATCTCTTGGAGTGTTAAATGGTCATTGCATCCTTAAAAAACTTAATTGTTGAATTTGGTGACCGCCGTGTCATCGATCATGTCAGCGTCCTTTGTGAAGAAGGTGCCGTCATCGGCTTGATCGGCGGCAACGGAGCCGGAAAATCCACTCTGCTGAATGTCCTTGCCAATCGGCTGGAGCATACCGCGGGGGAGCGCTTTTTGCACCCCAAGACCCGCATCGGCTATCTGCTGCAAAACAGCGGTCTTTCGGGCGGAAAAAGCATTATTGAGGAACTGCGCAGCGTGGTTCGGGAAGGGCTGGAAGCCATTGAAAAACTGCCCCATACCCAAGACCCCAAGGAATATGCCCGCCTGCAGGCCATCATCGATGCCACCGATGCCTATCAGATCGATGTCCGTATCAAAACCGTCTTGAACGGAATGGGCTTTGGCTCTTATGACCTGCAGATGGATGTGGCCGATCTTTCGGGCGGCGAGCAAACGCGGCTGGCATTATGCAAGCTTTTGATCGAGCAGCCCAATTTATTGCTGCTGGACGAACCCACCAACCATTTGGATTTCAAAACCCTCAGTTGGCTGGAATCCTACATAAATGAATATAAAGGCGCCGTCATTGTCGTCTCCCATGACCGCTTCTTTTTGGACCGCTGCGTCGATGAGATCTGGGAGATGCAGGAAGGGCATATCGAATGTTATAAAGGCAATTATACCGCCTTTAAAGAGCAAAAAGAGATTCGGGTCAAAGAGCAGATGCGGCTGTATGAGCAGCAGGAAAAGGAAGTGGCAAAGCTGACTGATTATATTGATCGAAACTTGGTCCGCGCCTCCACCTCCGCCATGGCGAAAAGCCGCCGCAAGCAGCTGGAAAAGATGGAACTCATCGAAAAGCCCCATACCAATGAGCGCCGCCTGCATTTGAAATTTCCGGTGGATCAGGCGGGGGGCAACGATGTCCTCCAATGCCGCGATCTTGCGGTGGTGGTCGGGGAAGATCACCAACTCTTTGAAGGCTTGTCGCTCCATATGAAAAAAGGCGAAAAGATCGCCATCGTCGGCGGCAACGGTACCGGTAAATCCACCCTCCTTTCGGTATTGATGGGGGAGCAGGAGGCGATCAGCGGCAAGATTCGCTGGGGTGCCAATATTCAGCGCGCCTTTTTCCGTCAGGCGACTCATTTTATCAATGATGACCATACCGTCTTGGAAGAGCTTTCTGCCCTTTATCCCCAGATGAACTATCAGCAGCTGCGCTCTCTGTTGGCGCAGGTCTCTTTCGTTGGGGAAGAAGTAGAACTAAAAGTCGGCACCCTTTCGGGCGGTGAGCGGGCGCGATTTCAGTTTGCCGCGCTGATGCCCCTGCGGTGCAATACCTTATTGCTGGATGAGCCCACCAACCATCTGGATCTCCCTGCCCGCGAAGAGGTGGAGCGAAGCATCGCCGATTTCGGTGGTAACCTTTTGGTGGTTTCCCACGATCGTTATTTTCTCTCCAAGGTACCCGACCGCATTTTGAAGCTGACCCCCAACGGTCTGGTAGAACTCAAAACCCTGGAAGAATATTGGCAGGAGCCTCAAGAGCAAGCCCCCGCAGCGCCCAAAGAGAAGAAAGCGCCCCCCTCCAATTATAAAAGCAAAGAGCAGCGGGCGCAGCAGGCAGCGCGCAGGCGGGAACTTTCCGCCATTGAGCGGGAGCTGGAGCGCATCGAGCAGACCTTGGCGGAAAAGCAAGCGATTTTAGACGAAGGAACCGCCGATTATAAAGTATTGGAAGAATGTTGCAATGAAATGGAGGCCCTGCGCACCAAGCAGGACGAGCTGACCGAGCAATGGCTGCTCCTTCAGGAAGAAGAATAAAAAAAGACCCCCTGCTGAGCAGGGGGTCTTTAATCAATCGATGGGTTCAAACATCGTGTCGGCCTCTTCCGCCTTGATGAACTCGACAATTTTTTTGACGCGCACTTTGGTTTGCTTGCCGCCAAACCCGATGCAGATGACATCGCCTTCCTTGACGTCGGTGGATGCCTTGGCGACCTTATCGTTGATGGTGATGCGGCCGCTGTTGCAGGCCTCGGTGGCAATCGTGCGCCGCTTGATCAGACGGCTGACTTTTAAAAACTTATCAATTCTCATATGGTTTCCTTTTGAAATTAAAATCCGGCACAAAATGTGCCGGATTTTATGTTTAATTTTGAATTAGCCGATGTAATCCTTGAAAGCCTTACCAGCTTTGAAAGCGGGAGCCTTGGAAGCGGGGATGTTGATGGTCTCGCCGGTGCGGGGGTTCTTACCGGTGCGAGCAGCCTTAGCGCGAACTTCGAAGGAACCGAAGCCAACCAGCTGAACCTTATCGCCCTTCTTCAGAGCGTCTTTGATTTCGTCCAGAACAGCGGCGACAACAACGCCTGCATCCTTTTGGGAAACACCTGCTTTAGCTGCAACTGCAGCGATCAATTCTGCTTTGTTCATTTTAAAAATCCTCCAAAAATTTAGTGTAGATATTTTATCACCAACTTGTGATAACTTATGTATTAATTATGCAACATTTTATTAAATTTTGCAAGTCTTTTTTGAAAAAAACCTGCTATTTTGCCCAATTTCTTGCGATTTTTCCTTGGTTTTCTATATTTAAAGCTTGTTCGGGGTCGATTTTTGCTTCCTTTGCGGCGGCGCAAGCGGCAAACAGCAGCTTTCCCAAGTTTGCTTCGCTGGGTTCGGCGGCAAAGTTTTTTCCGAGTTGCGCGAGATTTTGCGCTTGGTCGCATTCCTCAAGCTTGCCCGCGATTTTTTCTGCGCGGGTCAGCGCCGGCAAGGTTTTGGCAATTCCTTCCAAGTCCTCGCCCAGCGTTTTCTGCCCTTTTTCCAGCCGCTTGAGTTCCTGCCAATCCATCGGCTCGCTGCCCTCAAAAAGATTGGGGTGGCGGAAGATCAGCTTTTTGCAAAGGCGGTCGTAGACCTCCTGCAGGGTAAACCGCCCTTCCTGCCGCGCAATCTCGGCATGGAAGAGTACCTGCATCAGCAGATCGCCCAATTCTTCGATCATCATAGCGTCGTCCTGCCGATCGATGGCTTCCGCCACTTCATAGGCCTCTTCGATCACCCCGCGGCGCACCGATTGATGGGTCTGCACCCGATCCCAGGGGCAGCCCTCGTCGCTGCGGAGATAGGTTATTAAATCTAAGACATCCTCGTATGAAAAATGCTCTTGTTTTTTGAACTGCTCCTTATTCATGGATCCAGCCCTTCTTTTCCAAAAAGGCCCCGATCTTTGCGCCCTTGGGGATAAAGGCCATATCTTCCTTGGCGAGCACCTTAAAGAGCAGCAGAGAAACCGCGTATACGACAACAGCGGTTGCCAACCCTGCCATCAAAGCAAGATTGGAAGAAAGGTGGCAAAGTTGATGCAATCCTGCCCATACGCCGTATGCCGCGGCGCTGCAAAGGGCGCTGCAGAGCATCGGCTTGAGAACTGTCGCCCGTATCGGCAAACGGAAGCCGACATACCGATAAATAAAATAAACATTCAAAGCCGCAATGGTGCCGTAGCAAGCAAAGGTTCCCAAGGGGGAGCCCATAATGCCGATGCGGCTGACCATAACCACGTTCACAATCAGTTTCATCGCGCCGCCGATCCCCATGGTCAGCAGAGAGGTTTTGACCTTGCCCGCTGCCTGCAAAAATACACCGGTGAGGGAAACAAAGGCGACAAAGAAGATGGAGATCGCCAGCGCCCGCAGGGTGGGAATGGCAACCGCCCAATAGGATTCATTATAAAGAAGCTTGATAATTGGTTCGGCCATCGCGCTCATTCCCAAAGCGCAAGGCATCGCAATGAGGGCGACCACCTTGGCGGAAGAGCGCATATTGATAAATGCTTCTTCCTTTTTATGCTCTGCCAGCGCAGAGGTGAGGAAGGGAAGAACCGCGATTCCCACCGTTACGGTTAAGGTGGGGGGCAGGTTAAAGAGCGACCAAGTCGCCCCTGCATAAGAGCCGTATTGGGCGGTGATCTCATCGGGAGAAAGCCCATAGGCGGCTAAGCTTCCCTTGACTAAGAACATATCTAAAGTCGAAGTCAGGCTCATTACCGCCGAACTCAAAGAGATGGGAATGGCAAGAGCAAGGGTAGTGCCGATAATGCTTTTGGCGGAGCGGGAGGGGGTATATTCTTGAATGTTATGCCCCAGATCCTTTTCGGCAAGATAGCGGATCAGCAGGAAAACACCGGCGGCAAAGGACCCGAAGGTGACGCCCAAAATACCGCCGCAGGCAAGGATCATCGGATCAGTAATGCCGCGGCCCAGCATAATCAGAACGATCCCCAGCCCCACCAGCTTGAAGGCAGCTTCGATGACTTGGTAGATGGCGGTGGGCGTCATGCATTTATAGCCTTGGAAATAGCCTTTGATGGTGGCGGTGACCGAGGTTAAAAAGATGGCGGGCGCGATCAGATATAAGCAATAATTGACGGTGGAATAGCCAAAATAATCCGAAAGATAGCCTGCTGTCAGGATCATCACCACCATCAGGATAAACCCGATGACGGCAAAGATGCCGGAGGAGGCGGCAAGGATCTTTTTGGGTTCCTTATGCCGTTTATCGACAATCGCTTCGCTTACCATCTTGGCGATCGCCACCGGCACACCGGCGGTGGAAAGGATAAAAAGTAAACTGAAGATCTGGTAGGCATCGTTATAAAAATTCATTCCCTCCGGCTTGATCCAGTTGGCAAGAGGGATCTTATAGACCGCGCCGATGATTTTGACCATAATGTTGGCCACCGTCAGAATCAACGCGCCGCTTAAAAAGTTTTTCTGTGCTTTAGCCAAAATAAACGTCCTCGTTTCTGTGGGATAAAATGATTATTTGTTCAGCGAATTGCGTTGTTGCTCCTTATCGGCAAGCTCTTCCAGCTTGGCATCCAGCTCGTTAAGATAATCGTCGATCTGCGCAGCGTTGTCCGTTGCGGTGGCGTGGGCAGCGTAAACCGCTTTGCCGAGCAGTTTATATAAGGTATTGATGCGGTTGCGCAGGGTGGTGATCTCTCCGGTCAGAACCGTATAATCCTTGGCAAGGATCGCTTTTTCGGTAATGAATTCGCCGGCAACCTTCGCGCCTTTGGAAATTTGGTCTAAAATTTCATTATAGTCCATAAGAAAATCTCCTTTAATTGGTTTTATAATAATATTATATCCATTGAATGATGTTTCGTCAACAACGAAAATGACCGCTGCTTTCGCAGCGGCCATTTCCGTCAATCTAAAAATATTCCCGCAAATTGCGGGAATGTTTTTGCCCTTCGGGCCGATAGAACGAAAACACCCTTCGCCCAAAGGCGAAGGGTGTTTCCGTTTTTGCATTAAAAATAGGAGGGGGATGAGATGGTTGTTTTCCATCTCGTTTGTAGTATAACACAGTTGAAACGAAAATATGTTATCAAACTGTAAACGAACAGTCAAAGAAACTTGAATAATTTATGAATGGGATTTTTCGCGCTTTTTCTGCGCCCGCAGTTCCTTGAAAAAATTGCGCAGAATATCGCCGCATTCCTGCTCCAAAACACCATAAGTAACTTCGGGATGATGGTTCCAGGGCTGCTCCATAATGTCTGTCACGCCGCCCATCGCGCCGCCCTTGGGATCCATTGCGCCGATCACCACGCGCTCTAAGCGGGTATTGATGATCGCTCCGGCACACATCGGGCAGGGCTCTAAAGTAACATAAAGGGTGCAACCGTCCAACCGCCAGGATTTCAGTTTTTTGCAAGCCTTGAGCATCGCTGTCAGCTCTGCGTGGGCAAGCCCGTTCTGGTCAATTTCCCGCCGATTATAGCCGCGGGCAATGATCTTGCCCTCTTTGGTAATCACCGCGCCGACAGGGACTTCTCCTAAAGCAGCCGCTTTTTCCGCCTGCTTTAATGCGGCGCGCATCATTTTCTTGTCCATTTGATCAACTCCTGCTATCATTTTATCCCGCTGCGGATAGAAAGTAAAGAAATTTTTAAAAATACTTTACTTTATTTAATTATTTTGATATTATATTATACTGAATAACTATGGGAGGAACACAAATGAACGTAGTTGTATTATTTGGCGGAAAATCTTCGGAGCATGAAGTTTCCTGCAGTTCGGCGTGTAATGTACTGAATTTATTGAGCAATGAAAAATATAATGTATATAAACTCGGAATCACCAAAGAAGGCGCTTGGTTCTTGACTGATGCCTCCTTGGAAGAGATCAAAAACGGTAGTTGGGTAACCCGCGCCGATAATGAATCGGCTTGGATCCTGCCCGATCCTTCGGTGGGCGGCATCCGCACCGCAAGCGGCAAAGAGATCGCCATCGATATCGCTTTCCCGATTCTTCACGGCAAGAATGGGGAAGACGGTACCATTGCCGCTCTGCTGCAGTTGGCGGGCATCCCGCAGATAACAACGTCGATGACCAGTGCCGCCAATTCCATGGATAAGGCGCTGACCAAGCTGATCTGCGAAAAGGCGGGGATCGCTCAAGCGGATTGGACCTTTGTCTATTCCCGCGATCTTTCCGATATGGACGCTGTTGTCGCCAAGATCGAAAAGGCGCTGGATTATCCCATTTTTGTCAAGCCTGCCAGCGCAGGCAGCAGTGTGGGTATCAGCAAGTGCAATGACCGCGCCGCCTTGATCGAAGGGCTGCGCCTTGCGGCGGAACACGATTTTAAGATCGTTTTAGAGCAAACCATCGTCGGTCAGGAAGTGGAAGTTGCTGTTCTGGGCAATAACGATCTGATCGCCTCTGTCCCCGGCGAGATCTGCCCCGCGGTGGAATTTTATACCTATGATGCGAAATATAATGATGCCGATTCGCTGCTCTTTATTCCCGCCCGCTTGGATGAAGCGGTGCAGGAAAAGGTGCGTATGGCTGCGCTGGATGTCTTTCGCGCGATGGAATGTAATGGCTATGCCCGCGTGGATTTCTTCGTCCAAAAAGATGGGAAAGTCATCTTCAACGAGCTCAATACCATCCCCGGCTTTACCGATATCAGTATGTATCCCAAAATGATGGAGGCCAGCGGCATTGCAGGTACAGAGTTAATCGAGCGGTTGATCGATCTGGCAATGGAGCATTTCAATGAGTGAAGTATTAAATAAAAAAGCGCCCATCGGGGTGTTTGATAGCGGCCTTGGCGGGCTGACCGCCTTAAAGGCATTGCAAATCGAACTCCCCAATGAGGATTATATTTATTTTGGCGATACCGCCCGCGTTCCCTATGGCGGCAGGGATAAGGAAACCCTTTCCCGCTTCGCGGCTGATAATATTGCGCTGTTGCGCTCCTATGGAGTGAAAGCGATTTTGGTCGCCTGCGGAACTATCTCTTCGGTGCTGCTGGAAGGGATCAAGGAAGAATATCCCATCGCTTTGGTCGGTGTCATCGAAAGCGCTGCTGCTGCGGCAGCCGCCGCCACCCAAAGCGGCAAGATCGGCATTTGGGGCACCGCCGCATCCATTGGTTCGGGCGCCTATGCCCGCCGCGTGGCTGCGCTGGGCTATGCCGATACCATTGCGGTCCCTTGCCCTAAACTGGTTCCGCTGATCGAAAGCGGGCGCACCTCGGCGGAAGATCCGATGGTGCGGCAGGCGTTGGAAGAATATCTGGAACCGATTTTAAAGGGCGGCGCCGATACCTTGATTTTGGGCTGCACCCATTATCCGCTGCTGGCGGATGCTATCCGCGAGGTTGCAGGAGAGGAATTGACGCTGATCGATTCCGGCAAAGAAAGTGTGGCTACCTTGAGAGCGGCATTGGAAGAAAAGGATCTTCTTAATGAGCAGGAGCAGGGCAGCACCCGCTATATCGTCAGCGGTTCGCCCGAAGACTTTGCCCGCCAAGGCGGTGCGTTTTTAGGAATGGAGCTTTCCGGAAAGGTGGAGCAGCAAGATGCAGAAGACCTCGGAAAGTAAAAAAGTAGATATTCTTTTAGAATCCTCCCAAAAGGTGGAGGGGGAGCGGGAGCAATCCCAAACCAAAGCCCAAGGAACGTTATATGTGAAGGAAGGTTCCACCCATATCCTTTATGAAGAGGGCGGAACCAAGACCCATATCCGCATCAGCGGCGATACAGCTCATATTCACCGCTTGGGGGAACTTTCGGGGAATCTATGGTTTGTTTGCGGCGATCGCAGAGATACCCGCTATGAAACCCCCTATGGGCGCATGATCTTAACGCTGGATACCCATAAATTGGAGTGGGATCCCAAGCGGATGCGGCTTTATATCCGCTATAATCTGCTGGTGGAAGATCAGCTGGCAAGTATGAATGAAATGACAATAACGATGAAGGAAAGAAACGAAAATGAAGAATCCGGTAAATGAAATGAACCTTAAAATCCGCGCGCTGCTGGAAGAAAGCTATAAAGCTTGCGTTGCCGAAGGCTTATTGCCCGAAGCAGAGCTGATGGCATTTGATATCGAGCAGCCCAAGGATGCGAAAAACGGCGATTTTTCCAGCAACTTTGCGATGAAAAATGTCCGCGTTCTCAAAAAAGCGCCCCAGATGATCGGCCAGATGCTGCTGGACCACCTGCCTGCCTGCTCCGAGATTGAGCGGGCGGAGATTGCCGGCCCCGGCTTTTTGAATTTTTATCTGGGCGGCTCTTATTTTGCCGATGTAGCCCGCTCTGCTGCGGCTCTTGGGGCAGACTATGGTAAGACCGACCGCCTCCATGGTGAAAAGATTATGGTGGAATTCGTTTCTGCCAACCCCACCGGCCCGATGCATATGGGCAATGCCCGCGGCGGCGTTGTCGGCGATAGCCTTGCCAATGTTCTGGCTTGGGCGGGCGCCGATGTGCATAAGGAGTTCTATGTAAATAATGCAGGAAACCAGGTTTCTCTGTTCGGTCTTTCCCTCTATACCCGCCTGCAGCAATTGCTGAAGGGCGAGGATGCGGTGGAATTTCCCGAAAACGGATACCATGGCGATGATATCAAGGTGTTGGCAAAGACCTATCTGGATGCCCATCCCGAAGCCGCCGAAGAAGCGGAAGAGGTGGTCACTCCTAAGCTGATTGCCTTCGGTCTGGAAAATAATATTGCTCGTATGAAGAGCGACCTTGCTAAATATAAGATTCAATTTGATGAGTGGTTCTTGGAATCCACCCTGCACGAAAGCGGCTATGTTGCCGAAACCGTCAAGCTGCTGGAAGACCGAGGCTGGATGTATGAGCAGGAAGGCGCCAAATGGTTTAAAGCCACCGAGTTCGGCTGCGAAAAGGACGAGGTTCTGGTCAAAGCCAACGGTTTCTATACCTATTACGCGGTGGATATTGCCTACCATCGCAATAAGTTTGAAAAGCGCGGCTTCGATCGTTGCATCGACGTCTTTGGCGCCGATCACCATGGTCATACCCTGCGCTTTAAGGCGGCAATGGCAGCCATCGGTCAGGACCAAGAAAAACTGCAGTTTGTTTTGATGCAGTTGGTGCGGCTGATGAAGGACGGCGAACCCTTCCGTATGTCCAAGAGAACAGGCAAGAGCATCACCTTGGCGGATCTGCTCAATGAGATCCCTGCCGATGCCGCGCGGTTCTTCTTCAATCTGAACCGTTGCGATAGCGCGATGGATTTCGATCTGGATCTGGCTTTGAAGCAGGATAACGAAAACCCGCTCTATTACGTGCAGTATGCCCACGCCCGTATCTGTTCCATCATTCGTACAATGGAAGAGTTGAATGTAACCTATCAGGATGCGCCCATCGATGGGGCAATGTTCCAAACCGCCGAAGAGCGGGCGCTCATTCGCACCATCGCCAACTTCCCCGAAGAGATCGTCGGCTGCGCCGATGCGCTGGAAACCTCCCGCCTGACCCACTATGTGATGCAGGTGGCGGGCTGCTTCCATAGCTTCTATAATGCCTGCCGTATCAAAGGGGAAGCGGAAGATCTGCAAAAGGCGCGCCTCACCCTCTGCGTTGCCACCAAGAACGTCATCGCCAATGCGCTGGCGCTGATGGGCATCGATGCGCCGGAAAAAATGTAATGATCGGGTGGATTATTGCTGCCGCCGCGGCGGTGCTTTTGCTGGTTTTGTTCCTTATTTATAATAATCGATTTGTGGTGCGGTCCTATGAACTGCAGACCGACCGCGTGGATCGGGATTTAAAAATCCTGCTCCTTTCCGATCTTCATAATAAAGTCTACGGCAAGGAAAACGCGCCGCTGCTGGAATGTATGGCGGCGTTGCATCCCGATCTGATTGTGATCGCGGGGGATCTGGTGGATAAGCGCCACCCCAAGATCGAGGTCGGTGTTTCCTTTGCGGATGCCTGCGCTGAAATTGCGCCGACCTATTATGTTTGCGGCAACCATGAACGCGAGCGGGAAAATTTCGAAGAGATTTGCGGGCGGTTGAAAAAAGCAAAGCCCTTGGATAATGCGTGGGTGGAAACCTGCGGTGTTAAGCTGCTGGGGATCACCGATTATTTGGAGTTTCCCTGCGATAAAGCGCAAGCGGCAGTGGAAGCCTTTGAAAGGGAAGAGGGATATAAGATCGTCGCGGTCCATCGACCGGCAAGATTTTATTCCGAGCTGATGCTGCGGGAGTGCAGGATTGATCTGCAGCTTTCGGGGCATACCCACGCAGGTGTGGCGCATATTCCGTTCTATGGCCCCATCTTTGCGCCGGGGGAGTGGTTCTTTCCCAAATATGCCCAAGGCCTCTATGAGGAAAACGGCGTTTCGATGATCGTCGGCGGCGGGCTCGGGAATACCAAATTTCCGCTTCGGCTCTTCAATTTCCCCGAAATCGTAGAAATTTCGATATTTTCGAAAAAAACACTTGCAAAATGAAAAAGCGTATGTTATGATATTATGGCATAAAAACGGATAGTCCTCTGCACATTGCTCGCACGAATGTCCGATATATTAAGGAGGAACTGTAAAATGGATTTGTTGAAAGCAGTTACAAATGAGCAATTAAAGAATGAAGTTCCCGTTTTGAATATCGGTGATACCGTGCGTGTCAGCGTTAAGATCAAAGAGGGAAACAAAGAGCGTATTCAGGCGTTCGAGGGTACCATCATTGCTAAGCACAGCAACGGTATCTCCTCCACCTTCACCGTTCGCCGCGTAGCCTATGGCTGCGGTGTTGAGAGAACCTTCCTGGTTCATTCTCCCAACGTTGCTAAGGTTGAGATCGTTCGCTGCGGTAAAGTCCGCCGCGCTAAGCTGGATTACCTGCGTGATCGCGTTGGTAAGGCTGCCAGAGTTAAGCAAAAGGTTTAATTCAATCAAAATAAAAACCGCTTCTTCGGAAGCGGTTTTTTATTTTTTGTCACATTTTCTTGTTTTCAAACGATTTATTTAATGAAAGCCATATGGTATAATGAAAACATAAAGAGAAAGGATCCCGAGAAAATGCTGGCATTCTATTTAAATTTAGTTTCTCTTCCGGAAGAAAAAAGCAAGGTCGAAGAGATTTATTATAAATATCGAAAACTAATTTATCATATTGCCTATTCCAAACTTCAAAAGCGGGAATGGGCGGAGGATGCGCTCCATGATGTGATGCTTGCGGTGATCTCCAATATCGGCAAACTGCAGCAGATGAACGAGAACGACATCAAAGCCTTTCTGTATGTGGTCACCCGCAATGTTGCGGTGGACCTGCTGCGCAAAGAGCAACACCGCGTTGTTGAAGATATGGAAGAGATGCCCATCAGCGGAGGTGTCGATCCCCAGCAGGAATTGGGGGTGCAGATGCTGGCGCAATGGATCGCGCAGCTCAAACCAATCTATCGGGACGTTCTGGAACTGACGGTTTATTATGGTTTTTCTGCCAAAGAATGTGCTTCGTTACTTAAAATCTCTTCCGCCACCGTTCGTAAGCGGCTGGAGCGCGCCCGCGCTTTGCTAAAAGATCAAATGGAAGGAGAAGAATGTTATGCAAAATGATGCCTTGTTGTATGCTGCATTTGAGCAGTATCATTGCTTATTGATGGATCAATTCAAGGATGAGCCTCTTCAAGAGATCTCCTTTTCTCCGCAGTTTGAAGAAAGAATGGAGCGTCTGCTGCGGCGGCAAAAACGGTTTTATTATCCCATGTTTAATACGGTGCTGAAAAGAGTGGCTTGTATCGCTGCCGCGGTTCTTGTCTCCGGCTCGGCGGTGGTATTGAGCGTCAACGGCGATAAACCGGAACCCTCGTATTTTAAAGTTAGCGGCTATTCTGAAAACAGTGTATATGTTCGTTTCTTTAATGTAGAACTTCCCTATGAAACGACAAAGGACCCAATTACCCCCAAGGTTCCTTCCTTTCTGCCGGAAGGGTATGTTCTGAAGGAAGACCGAAGCGAACCTCGGAAGGTAGAGTTGATATACGAAGGGGAAGGGACTGATTGCTTCTACTACGCTCAATACGGTAATAGTTCGAATGCCGGTGCCTATGCCGAAGATGCGACCTGCGAGCGGATCCGCGTGGGCAAATATGAAGGCTATCTGCTGAAGAGCGAAAGTTGTACCCACCTGATCTTCAACGATGGGGAATATCTCTACCAACTCAACGGCACCTTGACCGAAAAAGAGATCCTTAAGGTTGCCAAATCGATTCGATAGGAGAAATGAATATGAAGAGAATCATTGCTGTATTATTGATGCTATTATTGATCCTTTCCGGTTGCGCCAAACCCGATCATCCGCAGCAGGATGAGGGAGTATTACAGGAGCAACCCGCATCGGACCAAGGAACGGAAAATCCGGAAACTCCTGCCGATCCCAAGATCGATCCCCGATGGAAGGACCCCTCCATCAGCGATGAGCAGCGTCGCTGGTTCTTCGATCTGGTCAAAGAATACCGCATCGATGCTATGTACGATTTTGATGCCGAGCATCCGATGGAACTGGAATTGTTTAAATATTATTGCGCCTATTTTGTCAAGGAAGAAGATAAGACCTATGTGAATATGGGAGTCAACTACTCCGGAAAAGCGGTGGAGGAGATCGCTGAGCGATTCGGTGTCACCTACGGACTTGCCGACGATGATCAGGTGTTTGTTAAAGCAGGATCCCTGCTTGATATTCCCTTTGCCGAAATAATTCAATATAAGAAAGAGGAAGTGGACGGAAAAACGCTGATCACCGCCCGCTGCATTAACTATGGCTTCGACCGTTATAACGGCGATGATGTTGTAGAAAGCAGAATGACCTTTCCTGCCGATCGCGCTATGGTGCTGAAAGGGGAGGTACAAGGATTTCAATTCTATGAAGTCATCGATGTAGCCTTCTATAGCGAAGACGGAAAAACACCCACGCAATTTGTTCGGTGTAAAGACTATCCCCGATATGCAATCGAAGACGGCTCAATGACCGTTCCAAAATTTTAATAATGCATCTTCTCCGCGGATTTTCCGCGGAGAAGATTTTTTTATTTTTCTATTGACAAGCCCCTTGACAAATGATACAATATTAAACTGCATCATAATGGAAAAATAGCGCTTGGAAAACGATGGAAGTGTAGAAATTTCACAGAAATTTCGCGGTTTTATCGTGCAAAACAGAGAATTTTTCTTAATATAAAGGAAATGGAGTGATTTATTGATGCCGAGAGAAAAGGTTCTGGGTAAAAACAAACGAATGAGCTTCAATAAGATCGATGAGATCTTAGAGATGCCCAACCTCATTGAGATCCAGAAGAATTCCTACGAATGGTTTTTGAAGGAAGGCTTGAAGGAGGTCTTTGCGGATGTTTCCCCCATCACAGATTATTCCGGTAATCTGGTGTTGGACTTTTTGGATTTCAGCATGAACGAGCCCCCGAAATACAGCGTGATCGAATGTAAATCGCGGGACACCACTTACGCAGCTCCCATTCAGGCATTGGTCCGCTTGACCAATAACGAGACCGGCGAGCTCAAAGAGCAGGAAATTTATATGGGTGATTTCCCGCTGATGACCGAGAGCGGTACTTTTGTGATCAACGGCGCAGAGCGCGTGGTTGTATCCCAGCTGGTCCGTTCCCCCGGTATCTATTACTCCAAGGAGTTGGATAAGGGCGGTAACCCCCTCTATAAGACCCAAGTCATTCCCAATCGCGGTGCTTGGTTGGAATATGAGACCGATTCTTTCGATGTGATCTATACCCGCATCGATAAGAACCGCAAGCTCCCTATCACCACCTTTGTCCGTGCGCTGGGCTATTTTGTGGCGCGCGATGCCTATAGCCCCTTCAACCATCTGGATCTGGGTCAGGATGCCACCATCACCGATCTGTTCGGTGCAGGCCCCTATATCACCAAGACTCTGGAAAAGGATATTGCACACGATAGCAACGAAGGCTTGATCGAGGTCTATAAGAAACTGCGTCCCGGCGAGCCTGCAGCGGTGGAAAGCGCCATCGCGCATCTCAATAATCTGTTTTTCGACGACAAGCGTTATGATCAGTCCCGCGTGGGCATCTATAAATATAATATGAAGATGGCTTTGGCAGAGCGCCTGCTCCATCAGGTAACTGCTGAGCCCGTTGTCGCTCCCATGACCGGCGAAGTTCTGGCCGATGCAGGCGTGAAGATCGACCGCGTTTTGGCGAAGGCGATCGAAGATGCCGGTGTATTCAATGTCAAGATTCAGGTCGGCGATGTGGTTTTGAATGTGTTCTCCAATGGTATGGTGGACGCGTCCAAGTTCCTCTCCTTCGACCCCAATGAATGTGGCCTCAATGAGCGCGTTCGTTTCACTGTCTTGAAAGAGATTTTGGAAAGCTGCGAGACCGAAGAGCAGATCAAAGAGCAGTGCAACCTGCGCCGCCTTGAGCTGATCCCCAAGCATATCATTGTCGATGATATGCTGGCTACCGTCAGCTATTTGATCGGTCTGACCTACGGTGTGGGTACCCCCGACGATATCGACCATTTGGGTAACCGCCGCATCCGTGGTGTTGGTGAGCTGCTGCAGAACCAGTTCCGTATCGGCTTTGCTCGTATGGAGCGTACCATCAAGGAAAGAATGTCCCTGCAGGATACCGAGTCGGTCACTCCCCAGGCGCTGATCAATGTCCGCCCTGTGGTTGCCGCTATTAAGGAATTCTTCGGTTCTTCTCCCTTGTCTCAGTTCATGGATCAGAACAACCCCTTGGCGGAGCTGACTCATAAGCGCCGTCTGTCTGCGCTGGGTCCCGGCGGTTTGAGCCGTGATCGCGCAGGCTTCGAAGTCCGCGATATTCACTATACCCATTATGGCAGAATGTGCCCGATCGAGACCCCTGAAGGTCCGAACATCGGTCTGATCTCCTATCTGGCTTCCTATGCTCGTATCAACGAGTATGGCTTCATCGAAGCCCCCTACCGTAAGGTGGATAAGGAAACCGGCAGAGTTACCGATGAGATCGTGTATATGCCCGCCGATGTGGAAGATCCCTATACCATCGCTCCGGCTTCTGCGCCGTTGGATGAGAATGGTTGCTTCGCCAGCGAGCGTATTACTGCCCGCCGCCGCGATGAAGTTATCGAAGTTGAGGGTAAGTATATCGATTATGTCGACGTTTCCCCGCGGATGATGGTTTCCTCTGCAACTGCGATGATCCCCTTCCTGGAGAACGATGACGCCAACCGTGCTCTGATGGGTGCAAACATGCAGCGTCAGGCTGTGCCTCTGCTGCGTCCCGAAGCCCCTGTTGTCGGAACCGGTATGGAATATAAGATTGCACACGATAGCGGCGTTTGCGTTGTTTCCAAGCGCGCCGGTACCGTTGAATTTGTCTCTGCCGATAAGATCGTTGTCGATTGCGGCGGTGGGGAAAAGGATACCTATGAGTTGACCAAATTCTTGCGCTCCAACCAAGGTACCTGTATCAACCAGAAGCCCATCGTCAGCGTAGGCGAGATGATCGAAGCAGATCAGATCATTGCCGATGGTCCTTCCACCCAGAACGGTGAAATTGCTCTCGGCCGTAATATGCTGATCGGCTTTATGACCTGGGAAGGTTATAACTACGAAGATGCGGTTCTGCTCAACGAGCGTCTGGTCAAGGAAGATATCTATACTTCGAACCATAGCGAAGAATATGAAATCGAAGCCAGAAGCACCAAGCTGGGCCCCGAAGAGATCACCCGCGACGTTCCCAATGTGGGCGAAGATGCCCTGAAGGATCTGGATGCCAGCGGTATCATCCGCATCGGTGCCGAGGTTCGCTCCGGCGATATTCTGGTCGGTCGTGTGACCCCCAAGGGCGAGACCGAGCTGACCGCCGAAGAAAAGTTGCTGCGTGCTATCTTTGGTGAAAAGGCGCGCGAAGTCCGCGATACTTCTCTGCGTGTACCCCATGGTGAGTATGGTACCATCGTGGATGTTAAGATCTTCACTCAGGAGAACAGTGATGAGCTTTCTCCCGGTGTCAATAAGGTTGTCCGCGTCTACATCGCCCAGAAGCGCAAGATTAGCGTCGGCGATAAGATGGCAGGTCGCCATGGTAATAAGGGTGTTATTTCCCGCATCCTGCCTCAGGAAGATATGCCCTTCCTGCCGGATGGTACTCCCTTGGATATCGTTCTGAATCCTCTGGGCGTTCCCTCCCGTATGAATATCGGTCAGGTTCTGGAAGTGCACTTGGGTTATGCCGCTAAGGCTTTGGGCTGGAAGGTCATGACTCCGGTCTTCGATGGCGCTGTTGAAAGCGATATCCGCACCTGCCTGAAGGAAGCCGGCAAGCGGGAAGATGGTAAGACCGTCCTCTATGATGGACGTACCGGTCTGCCCTTCGATAATCCGGTTACCGTCGGTTATATGTACTTCCTCAAATTGCATCACTTGGTTGATGATAAGATCCATGCCCGTTCCACCGGTCCGTACAGCTTGGTAACTCAGCAGCCGCTCGGCGGTAAGGCTCAGTTCGGCGGCCAACGTTTCGGTGAAATGGAAGTTTGGGCGCTGGAAGCATACGGCGCCGCATCCACCCTGCAGGAAATCCTGACTGTCAAGTCGGATGATGTTGTCGGTCGTGTCAAGGCATTTGAAGCCATTGTCAAGGGTCAGAATATCCCCGATCCCGGCATCCCCGAATCCTTTAAGGTTCTGGTCAAGGAACTGCAGTCTTTGGGTCTGGACTTCAAGTGCTTGGATAGTAATATGGAAGAGATCGATCTGCGTGATTCCTTTGAGGACGACGATGACGATATCTACGAAGCACGTTTCCGCGCCAAGGCGAAGGATGGTGCTGATATGGCCAATATGTTCGATGATGAAGATGAAGTAGCTCCCGCTGAGGAAGAAGAGGAACTGGCTGCTGATCTGGATCTGGGCGATTGGTCCGATGATGAAGAAAATGTTGAAGACGCCGATGAGGCTGTCGAAGAATAATTCGCGGAAAGGAGTATTATTGAAATGGAATATAATAGTTTTGAAGCCGTAAAAATCGGTCTTGCCTCTCCCGATAAGATCCGCGAATGGTCCTATGGTGAGGTTACCAAGCCCGAAACCATCAACTACCGCACCTTGAAGCCCGAAAAAGAAGGTCTTTTCTGCGAAAAGATCTTCGGGCCCACCAAGGATTGGGAATGTCATTGCGGTAAGTATAAGAGAATTAAATTCAAAGGTAAGATCTGCGAAAAGTGCGGTGTTGAAGTAACCAAAGCAAAGGTGCGCCGCGAGAGAATGGGCCATATTGAATTGGCTGCTCCTGTTTCGCATATCTGGTATTTCAAGGGAATCCCCGCCCGTATGGGCTTGATCCTGGATGTTTCTCCCAAGGATCTGGAAAAGGTTCTCTATTTCGATTCCTATATCGTTGTGGATCCCGGTTTCACTCCGCTGGAGAAGAAGCAGATTCTGAACGATAGCGAATATGCCCAGTATAAAGAGCGTTATGAAGATGATTTCACCGCTCTGATGGGCGCGGAAGCCATCAAAATGCTGCTCAGCGAGATCGATCTGGATCAACTCTCTGCCGAGCTGAAGGAAGAGTTGGAGACCGCCACCGGTCAAAAGAAGAGCCGCTTGGTCAAGCGGGTCGAGTGCGTGGAAGCCTTCCGTCATTCCGGCAACCGCCCCGAATGGATGATTCTGGACGTTATTCCGGTCATTCCGCCCGAAATTCGCCCGATGGTTCAGTTGGACGGCGGCCGTTTCGCCACCTCCGACTTGAACGATCTCTATCGTCGGGTCATCAATCGTAATAACCGCTTGAAGAGATTGCTCGAGTTAGGCGCTCCCGAGGTTATTGTCCGCAACGAAAAGCGGATTCTGCAGCAGGCAGTCGACGCGCTGATCGATAACGGTCGTCGCGGTCGCCCGGTCACCGGTCAGAATAACCGCCCGCTGAAATCCCTTTCCGATATGCTCAAGGGTAAGCAAGGCCGCTTTCGTCAGAACCTGCTTGGTAAACGTGTCGACTATTCCGGTCGTTCGGTTATCGTTGTCGGTCCCGAGCTGAAGATCTATCAGTGCGGTCTGCCCAAGGAAATGGCCATCGAGCTGTTCAAGCCCTTCGTTATGAAGAAACTGGTCGCGGATGGTCTGGCAACCAACGTCAAGTCTGCCAAGAAGATGGTAGAGCGGATGCGCAAGGAAGTCTGGGATGCGCTGGAAAGCGTCATCAAGGATCATCCGGTTCTCTTGAACCGTGCGCCTACTCTTCACCGCTTGGGTATCCAGGCGTTCGAGCCGGTCTTGGTGGAAGGTCGCGCACTCAAACTGCATCCTCTGGTATGTACCGCATTTAACGCCGACTTCGACGGTGACCAAATGGCGGTTCACGTACCTCTTTCTGCAGAAGCCCAGGCGGAAGCTCGCTTGCTGATGCTCTCTGCCAATAACCTGTTGAAGCCTCAGGATGGTCATCCGGTTACCGTTCCTACCCAGGATATGGTTCTCGGTTCTTATTATCTTACCATCGTCAAGCACGATGAGCCCGGCGAAGGCAAAGCCTTTAAGAACGAAGATGAAGCCATCGTTGCTTACGACAATGGTGTCATCGGTCTGCATGCACCGATCCGTGTTCGCGTAACCCGCGAATGGGAAGGTAAGATGGAAAGCCGCGTCATCAATTGTACCGTCGGTCAGTTGATCTTCAACCATGCCATTCCGCAGGATCTGGGCTTTGTGGATCGTACCGATCCCGCCAAGATCTTCGATCTGGAAGTGCAGGAAACGGTTACCAAGAAGACCTTGGATAAGATCATCTACCGCTGCATCAAAGAAAAGGGAAGCACCATCACCGCTGAAATGCTGGATATGGTTAAAGCGCAAGGCTTTAAGTATTCCACCCGTGGTTCGATCACCGTTGCTGCCAGCGATATGACCGTTCCTCCCAAGAAATACGAACTGATCGAAGAAGCTGAAAAGAAGATCACCAAGATCCTCAATAGCTATCGCCGCGGTTTGATCTCCGATGAGGAGCGTTATCAGCTGGTTATCAGCACTTGGGATGAAACCACCAAGCTGGTTACCGACGAACTGAAAAATTATCTGGACGAATTCAACCCCATCTATATGATGGCGAACTCCGGTGCTCGTGGTAGCATGAACCAGATTCGTCAGCTGGCGGGTATGCGTGGCTTGATGGCCAATACCTCCGGTAAGGCGATCGAAATCCCGATCCGAGCCAACTTCCGTGAAGGTCTGAATGTTCTGGAATATTTCATTTCTTCCAGAGGTGCTCGTAAGGGTATGGCGGATACCGCTCTGCGTACGGCAGACTCCGGTTATCTGACTCGTCGTCTGGTCGACGTTGCTCAGGATGTTATCATCCGCGAGCAGGATTGCGGCACCACCGAAGGTATCTTCGTTTCGAAGATTGCCGAAGGCGATACCGTTATCGAAAAACTGCGTGATCGCTTGATCGGTCGTTACCTGGTAAATCCCTTGGTGGATGAAGCCACCGGTGAGGTGCTGATCGGCAATGAAAAGATGCTCAATGATGCCGATGTCGATCTGATCGAAAGCAAGGGCATCGAACGCTTGGAGATCCGCTCTGCATTGACCTGCCGTTCCCACCATGGCGTCTGCGCCAAGTGCTACGGCGCCAACTTGGCCAATGGTCAGCCGGTTCGTGCCGGTGAAGCGGTCGGTATCATTTCCGCTCAGTCCATCGGTGAACCGGGTACTCAGCTTACCATGAGAACCTTCCATACCGGTGGTGTTGCATCGGGCGGAGATATCACTCAGGGTCTGCCTCGTGTTGAAGAACTGTTTGAAGCGCGTCGCCCGAAGAAGGCGGCGGTTCTGGCCGAGGCCACCGGTATCATAGAGCATGATACCACCGAGCGTGACGCTAAGGATAATTGCACTCCCGTTGTCATCACTACCGATGATGGGGAAGAGAAGCATATCAGCATCCCCTTCGGTCTGAAATTCCGCGAAAACCTTGCAGGAACTCGTGTTGAAAAGGGTCAGATCATCACCGATGGTGTTATCAACCCCCACGATGTTCTGCGTCTGCTGGGCGATATCGCCGCGCAGGACTACCTGATCAAGGAAGTTCAGAACGTTTATCGTCTGCAGGGTGTTGATATCAACGATAAGCATATTGAAGTTATCGTTCGCCAGATGATCCGTAAGGTTCGCATCGAGGAGAATCCGCAGCCCGATATGCTGCTGGGTACCTTGGTCGATCGCTACGATGTGGAAGACCGCAATAAGGAATTGCAAGCCCGCATCGATGCAGGCGAGACCGATCTGAAGCTGATCGAAGCTTCTCCGGTCCTGCTGGGTATCACCAAGGCTTCGTTGGCCACCGATTCCTTCCTTTCTGCCGCTTCCTTCCAGGAAACCACCAAGGTTCTTACCGACGCTGCCATCCGCGGCAAGATCGATCCTCTGGTCGGCTTGAAGGAAAACGTAATCATCGGTCGTCTGGTTCCCGCCGGTACCGGTATGGAGCAGTACCGCAGCATCGAAGTCGAAACTGTGGAACAGCCTGCCGATAGCGAAGAGGAACTCGCATAAAACCTAAAAAATCTTTAAAAAAAGATTGACAAATTAAACGCCCATGTGGTATCATTTAAAATGGTTTCGCATGGGCGTTTTGTTATGTTTATTTCTTGTAAAAATGGATAAACTTGCCTATGTAAGGCGAAAAAAATTGGTTAAAAAGCCCAATTTGGCTTTTTAATATAAAATAATGAAGAAAGGAGATGCTATCATGCCCACCTTTAACCAGTTGGTTCGTAAGGGAAGAGAGGTATCTGTCAAGAAGTCTACCGCTCCCGCTCTGAACAGAGGTTTCAACACGCTGAAGAATCAGCCCATCGATACCGCAAGCCCTCAGAAGCGCGGCGTCTGCACTGCTGTCAAGACCGCTACCCCCAAGAAGCCGAACTCTGCGCTGCGTAAAATCGCGAGAGTACGTCTGACCAACGGTGTTGAGGTCACTTCCTATATCCCCGGTATCGGTCATAACCTGCAAGAACATAGCGTGGTTCTGATCCGCGGCGGACGTGTTAAGGACCTTCCCGGTGTCCGTTACCATATTATTCGTGGTACTCTGGATGCTCAGGGTGTTGCAAACCGTAATCAGGCTCGCTCCAAGTATGGCGCGAAGAAGGCTAAAGCAGGCAAAAAATAAGGTACAGCCTGTGATTTTCAGTTGATTTTATAAACTTTATTTGTTTTTTAATATATGATAAAGTTTCTTAAAACGGCTGACGGAGAACGAAAAGTTCTTCGAGTACCAATGATATCATAATTATGAAGGAGGGAAGAACATGCCCAGAAGAGGCTTTGTCCCCAAAAGAGAAGTGCTCCCCGATCCCTTATACGGAAGTGTTGTTGTTGCTAAGCTGATCAACAACATTATGTATGACGGTAAGAAGGGTGTAGCTCAAAAAATTGTTTACGATGCATTTGAAATCGTAAAAGAAAAGACCGGCAAAGATCCTTTGGATGCATTTGCTGAAGCAATGGAAAACATTATGCCGAAGCTGGAAGTTAAAGCTCGCCGTGTTGGTGGTGCTACTTACCAGGTTCCTATGGAGGTCCGTGCAGACCGTCGTCAGACTCTCGGTTTGCGTTGGCTGACTCTGTATTCCAGAAACAGAAACGAAAAGTATATGTGTGAGCGTCTGGCCGGCGAAATCATGGACGCAATCAATGAAACCGGCGGCGCAGTCAAGAAACGCGACGATACTCATAAGATGGCAGAGGCCAACAGAGCATTTGCCCACTATAGATGGTAATCTCAGCGTTAGAGAGGAGAAACTATGCCTAGAGAATTTACACTGGACAAGTATCGCAATATCGGTATCATGGCCCACATCGATGCCGGTAAGACGACAACTACCGAGCGTATCCTTTTCTATACCGGCCGTAGCCATAAGATCGGTGAAACCCACGACGGTGACGCCACCATGGACTGGATGGAGCAAGAGCAGGAGCGTGGTATTACCATTACCTCCGCTGCTACCACCTGCCAATGGAAAGGCCATCGCCTGAACATCATCGATACTCCGGGACACGTTGACTTTACTGTTGAGGTTGAGCGTTCCCTGCGCGTTCTGGACGGTTCTGTTACCGTTCTGTGCGCTAAGGGCGGCGTTGAGCCCCAGTCTGAAACCGTATGGCGTCAGGCTGATAAGTATCGCGTTCCCCGTATGGCGTTCGTCAATAAGATGGACATTATGGGTGCCGATTTCTATCGCGTCGTTCAGATGATGAAAGATCGTCTGAAGTGTAACGCAGTTCCCGTTCAGCTCCCCATCGGCTTCGAAGATACCTTCCGTGGTATCATCGATCTGATCGAGATGAAGGCGGAAGTTTATTATGA
>JAZTXG010000009.1:0-30059 GCA_045636365.1 Eubacteriales bacterium | reverse complement strand
ATCGCGGCGGCGCGGTTGCTTCAACGAACACATTTCCGCAAGCGGAAATGGTTCGATCTTCGAGGATCGTCAAAATAAAAACAGCACCCGATGGGTGCTCGGTTAAAAAATTTGTGCGAAGGAGATTCGGAGAAACTCTGCGCTCTCGGTGGCTGTCGGCTGCCCCGGGCAGCAACGACATCCCCATCGGCTTCGAGACACAGCAGACCGCCCCGCCTATCGCGGCGGCGCGGTTGCTTCAACGAACACATTTCCGCAAGCGGAAATGGTTCGATCTTCGAGGATCGTCAAAATAAAAACAGCACCCGATGGGTGCTGTTTTTATTTTGGTGATCCATCGGAGAATCGAACTCCGGACAACCTGATTAAAAGTCAGGTGCTCTGCCAGCTGAGCTAATGGATCATCAGATGCTCAACTATTATACAAGGTTGTTTTTATTTTGTCAAGGATTTCGTTAAATATTTTTATTTTTCTTGAAGATTGACTAAATGTTGTATATATTGTATAATTATCTCAAATATGTTTAAAGGAGAAGTCATTATGTTCTTTAAGCCGCAAATTTGGAAAAAAGGTGCGCCTTGCGCCATTGCCGCCGCCTGCGTAATTGAAGGTGCGGAAGGCTATGCAAAAGAGGTTTTACAAAAGGTCATCGAAACATTCGGCACCGAAAACGGAGCCATCAAGACCATCAAGGTCTGCAATACCTTGCCTGCCGATTATGCTCTCGGCGAGCAGGAGGAGGGCTATGCTTTAGAGATTGGCGAGGATACTGCCGTTCTTTACGGCGCCACCCTGCGTACCCGCATTTATGCGGCTGTGACCTTGCAGCAGATGCTGGATCATAACGAGCTTTGCCAAGGCATTCTGCAGGATGCGCCCGATTGCGGCTTCCGCGGCTACCGCACCCTGCTTCCCAGCTCCCTTTCCATTAAGGAATACAAAAAAACCGTCGATCTTCTGGCATACTATAAATATAACTGCCTCTCCTTTGAGATCGGCGGCGCGATGGAACTCAAATCCCATCCCGAGATCAACGAAGCCTGGAAGACCTTTGTCCATTCCTTCTACGATCCCGAAGATCCGTTCCAAAAAGTCAATAGCGCTTTGCCTTGGCGTAAGGATGCCAACCATCCCAATAATGCGGATTGCCAGATCGTAACCCAAGAAGAAGTGAAGGAATTTATCGCCTACGCCCGTGAGCGTGGCCTGGAGGTTTACCCCGAAGTTCCCTCACTCTCCCATTGCGAATATTTCTGCCTTGCTCATCCCGAACTTGCCGAGCGGCAGAACGATCCCTATCCCGACGCCTATTGCCCCAACCATCCCGATACCTATAAGATCCTCTTTGAAATGCTGCAGGAGATTATCGATGTATTTCAGCCGAAGGTGGTCAATATCGGCCACGATGAGCTTTATTCCATCGGTCTTTGCGAGCGGTGCAAAGGCACCCCGCCCCACGAACTTTTCGTTCGGGATGTCACCACCATTTATGAGTGGCTGAAAGAGCGTGGTATCCGCACAATGATGTGGGCCGATAAGCTTCTCCCCATCATCCTTTCGGACGGCCGTCATTATGGCGGAGCGGGCGGCGAATTTATCCGTATGCGTGGCGGTAAGCCCCGTCAATACGAAGATATGCCGGTCCTCTATTACTGCCAGAGTATGCTCCCGCGGGATATTGTGATGCTCCATTGGTACGGCGGTTTCGGCATCCAATACGATTATGTGTATCATACCCACGGCTACAACGCCACCGTTTTCGGCAATATGGCGTTGGGTGCGCTGAAGAATTGGCGCCAGCGGCGTGAATTAGGTATCAAAGGCGGCGCCCCCTCCAACTGGGGCACCTTCCAAGAGATCTATATGCAACGCAACTGCCAATATTATAACCTGATCGCGGCGTCCTTTGCCCTTTGGAGCAAGGACTATGATGATCCGATGCTGGACGAAGTTTCCAAGGCAACCTTCCGCGAATGCTTCTTCCAAAAATACGGCGATCTGAGTAAGGTTCCGCACATTAAGATCTGCCACACCACCGATCGACTGATCCCCTATCGTGCCTTCTATAACGGAATTTACGCCGGCGATGCCTACCATTTGGGTAAATACCGTGTTTCTTACACCGACGGAACCGAAGAATTCTTCGATATCACCTATGGCGAGCATATCACCAACTGCGATTATCCCTATCAGTTTGATATGATCGATAAAAACGATTTCGACGAAGATAATCTCTCGGTGGCGGCGATTGCCGAAGTTTCCTGCTCCACCATCCCCGAGACCATCGACGGAAAGACCTATTATAATATGGTATGGGTCAATCCCCATCCCGAAAAGACCATCGCTTCGGTGGAATACATTTCCGAAAGCGATGCCAAAGTGGATGTTTTGAAGATCGAATATTAAAAATAAAAAAGATGAGCTTCGGCTCATCTTTTTTATTTACTTTTTCGGCAAATCTGGATATAATAAAAGTATCAAATTTAAAAGAAAGAATGATACCAGATGAAACGATATCTCGACCCCAAAAATCCCAAAGCCGCCTATCTTCAGCTTTATGAGATGCTGCGGCAGGAGATCGCCGGCGGCATTTTTCCCACCGGCAGTAAGCTTCCCTCCAAGCGGCTGATGGCGGAGGAATGCGGCATCAGCGTAATCACTGTGGAGCATGCTTATAATATCCTTGCCGATGAAGGCTACATCGAAGCCCGCCAGCGCAGCGGCTACTATGTCTGCTATCGGGCGCGGGACTTTATCTCTGCCCTGCCCGCCGATCTGCCCATCCGCAAGCAACCGCCCCACCACCCGCAAAGCGCCTTCCCCTATTCGGTGCTGGCCAAGACCGCCCGCAAGGTGCTGGCGGATTATGAAGATTCCCTGCTCTCCCGCTCCCCCAACCGCGGCTGCATGGAATTGCGCCAAGCGATTGCGGCATACCTTGCCCGCAGCAACGGCATTCAAGCCGACCCCAAGCAGATTATCATCGGGTCGGGCGCAGAATATCTCTATAGTCTAATTGCGCAGTTCTTCGGGACCGACCGCACCTTTGCCATCGAAGATCCATCCTATGAAAAAATCGGCAAGGTTTATCACGCCCACCATATCGCCCTGCGCCCCTTGCCTCTGGCAGCAGACGGCATCCCCACCGCCGACCTGCAAAAAACCGATGCCACCATTCTGCACATCACCCCCTTCAACAGTTTCCCCAGCGGCATTACCGCCTCCGCCTCCAAGCGCAGAGAATATCTGCTCTGGGCCAAGGAACGGCAGGGGTACTTGATTGAAGACAACTATGATTCCGAGCTGACCGTTTCCAAGAAAAATGAAGACCCGCTCTTCTCCTTGGATGCCGCAGGGCGGGTGATTTATCTCAATACCTTTTCCAAAACCGTTGCCCCCTCCATGCGTGTGGGATATATGGTGCTGCCCTCTGCCCTTTCAGATACCTTCGAGGAGCGGCTGGGCTTTTATTCCTGCACCGTTCCTGTTCTGGAGCAATACATTCTGGCAGAGCTGATCAACAGCGGCAATTTCGAGCGGCACATCAATCGGGTGCGGCGGGCAAGAAGAAAAAATCTGGTTATATAAATATCTCTCATTTTGGTTATTTATTTAATACCAAAAATTGCATATGATATGCTAAAAGGAGATGATATCGATGTCTTATAAAAAACTTTTAACCATTCAGGATATTTCTTGCGTGGGGCAATGCTCGCTGACCGTTGCATTACCCATTCTTTCCGCCTGCGGAATGGAGACCTGCATTCTCCCTTCGGCGGTGCTTTCTACCCACACCGCGGGATTTTCCGGCTTCACTGTTCGGGATCTGACCGACGATATGCCCGCCATCCGCGACCATTGGATTAAGGAAGGCATTACCTTTGATGCCATCTATACCGGCTATCTGGGCAGCTTATATCAGATCGAGCTGGTCAAGAGCATCTTTGCTTCTTTAAAAAAGGAAGGCGGCATCACCATCGTCGACCCCGCGATGGCGGATAACGGCCAACTTTACGGTGCCTTTGATGCAGAATATGCTGCCGCGATGGCCACCCTTTGCGGGCAGGCGGATATCACCATCCCCAACATTACCGAAGCCTGCATGATGACCGGCATGGATTATAAGGAAACCTACGATGAGACCTATATCCAGACCCTTTTAGAAAAGACCGCGGCCTTAGGCGCCAAAGTGGTGGTGCTGACCGGTGTTTCCTATGCCCCCGACCGCACCGGTGTGGCCGTATACCGCGACGGCAAGCAGACCTATTATGAGCATTATAAGTTCCCCAAGGGTTGCCATGGTACCGGCGATGTTTACGCCTCTGCCTTTGTCGGCGCCTTAGTCCACGGCAAGACCGCCGAAGAAAGCGCCAAAATCGCCGCCGACTATACCCTCAAATGCATTGAAAACACCCAAGACGATCCCGACCATTGGTATGGTGTGAAATTCGAAACCGCATTGGGCGACTTAATTGAACTGTTGAAATAAAATAAAAACACGCTCGAAGGTTGAACCTTCGAGCGTTTTTCTTATGCAAAATAGTTTTGGGTTGCCAGTGCGATAAGGTAGGCAAACAGACCTGCCACTGTGGGCGAGCTGACCCAAGCAATCGCAATATTTTTAAAGACACCGAAGCGGACATTCCGCACGCCCTTGACCAAGCCTGCGCCGACCACTGCGCCGACCACTGCCTGCGAGGTAGAGACCGGAATTCCCATCAGGTCGCCCATCAAAACAATGGTGAGAGACATAGCGATGATGACAACAAAGCCATCGATCTGGCTGATATCGGCAATACTGCTGCCGACAGTCATCATAACACGCTTGGAGAAGGTGAGGACACCCAGCGCGATAGATGCGCCACCGATGACAGCAGTCCATTGAGCGCTGCTCATCAGATTGGCGCCCAGACCGGTTTGATCATAATAAAACGCGGTAACGCTGGCGGAACTGTTCAGACCGATGCTAAAGGAAGCAAAGGCGCCCGCCACCAGATAACCCACACGGATCAAGGTATCATAACTATGTAGCGTTGTCAGCCGTTTTTCCAAAAACTTGCTGACAAAGAATACCAAAATAAAGGAGATGATTGCCGAACCCAACGGGCAGAGCAACCAAGTGGATGCAAATTTCAGCAACTGATAGACATTGGCGTTGCGGATGGCGGCATTACCATAGTCTGCATGGAAAAGACCCCATCCGATGACCGCGCCAACAATAGACTGATTGGCGGAGACAGGGAACTTTAAGTAGCTCATGACAAATACGGTCAACCCCGCGCAGGCAAAGATGATAAACGCCTTGAGCGCGGATTTCAGCCGAAGATCCTGCAATAATCCTTGTTCCTTGGCCTGCTCGGCTTCGGCAACAGAGGAAAGAACCTCATTGTTCTCAGCAAGGCTGGATAACTCACCAATATTATTCGCGCCGAAGAAAAAGGCGCCTACCAATACCAGAACAGCGATAATGGTAATCGCGGTCCGATACTTAATAACGCGGGTAGCAACCGCGGTGCCGAACGCATTGGCTGCATCGTTGGTACCCAACGACCAGCCCATAAACATACCGGCAATAAGCAATAAATAAATCATTTTTTCGCGCCTTATGCCTTTCTTGTAGTCAGCATAATCTGGATATTATCGGCAATATTTTCGATGATATCGGAAATATCGCAGAGGGCATCCACGAAATTAAAGACCTGCGTTTGATGGGCAAGATCCATATCCAGCTCGAAAATATCCTCAAACAGCGCATGCTCGATTTTATCTATCTTGGTTTCTTCATCGCGGATCTCCTTCAGAATGCTATGATCCTTCAGCAGATCGCCAAAGCGGGCAAAGAGCTTATCGATTGCCTTTTCCAGCAGCTCGAATTGAACACGAGTGATCTCCATGATCTTCTCGATTTCCTCGTTATACTTGGCGGGGAAGCGGAACTTTTGGATGACCATCATCACAGCCAGATGCTCGCATTTATTGGCGATGTGGTCGCAGCTGGTGGCAATCTTAATCAAATCTTGCCGCGTAGAAGGAAGCAACGAGGTATTATCCAACGATTCAATCATCATCGAGAGCGAACGGTCGGCGGCTCCTTCCATCTGAACAACGCCGCCCTCCAGCGCCCGCAGAGTTTCATGGGCGGTTTCGGGAGTGAGAGAGGCGCGGATAAAGTTTTCAAAATTGATGAAACAGCCTTCCACATCCTTCAACTGCTCACGGATCATAACAGCTACATTTCCTTTTTTCTTAATCATTTTTCATTTCCTCCGTTTTTTGTTCTATTAATATAATACTACATTTTTTTAAATTCGTCAAATCTTAAATAAAATATAGCCCTCAGGCTGCAACACCCCATCGACATAACCCTCGCCAAGGAGAACTTCCCCTTGCACCTTTTGCGGAGCTTGGCTGAAATTCATCATCAAGCGGATGGCGCCCCCCCGCTCCAGCACCAAAAGCCCGTCCTTTTCCTCGATACGAAAATCGCCGGCAAAGGCGGCGCGGTTGGCAACCCGAACCGCGGCAAGCTCTTTATAAAAGTTCAATAGGGTTTGATCGCCCTTGCCCCAAGGATAGGTGCCGCGGCAATAGGGATCGCCGTAGCCTTCCATTCCCAGCTCATCTCCATAGAAAATGCAAGGAATACCGGGCAGAGTAAACTGCAATACCGCCGCCTTTTTCAAAAGGGCAGTTCCCTTTTTTCGTTGCTCCTCCGATAGATAATTATCCGCCTGCAAGGCGCGGGGCGGGATAACATCGGTGCCCAAACGGTTTAAAATCCGCGGGGTATCGTGGGTGGAAAGGATATTCATCAGGCAAGCAAGTACCGGCGGAGGATAACTTTCCATTAAATCCAAAACTTCCTCGCAAAAAGTTTTGGCATCGCCGCTTTTCAGCACGGCCACAATGGCATTGAGCCAAGGATAGTTCATCACCGTATCGCATTGGTTGCCCAACAGAAATTTGCGGCGGGCGCCGTAGCTGACCTTTTCCACCGCATTTTCCCAAACCTCACCGATAATGAGGCTTTGGGGATCGGTCTTTTTCACTCGCCGACGAAAGGCTTCCAAAAAGCCGTCGGGCAGTTCATCCGCCACATCCAACCGCCAGCCATAGGCGCCCCGCTCCATCCATTGGCAGGCAATGCCCTGCTCGCCGGTAATATAGTTCAGAAAATCGGGCGCCAATTCGTTGACACAGGGCAGGGCGGGAAAACCCCACCAGCTTTCATATTCTTCGGGATAGTTTTTAAAATCATACCAATGGTAATAGGGGGATTCGGGGCTTTGGTAAGCGCCCAACCCTTCATAAAGACCTTCTTTATTGAAATATTTGCTATTGGCGCCGGTATGGGAAAAGACCCCGTCCAGAACAATGCGGATCCCCTGCTCTTTTGCCGCTTGGCAAAGCGCTTCAAAATCTTCGTTGGTACCCAAAAGGGGGTCGACCTGCTCGTAATCGGCGGTGCTGTAGCGATGGTTTTCCCCGCTTTCAAAGATGGGGTTGAGATAAATCAAATCTACTCCGAGTTCTTTGAGATAGGGCAGTTTTTCTCGAATACCGTTCAAGTTGCCGCCAAAGAAATCGTTGCCCTTGAAGTCGGGGCGGTCTTGGACGAAAAGAGGGCGTTCTTCCCAATTTTCGTGGTAGATGCGATCCCCCTTGGCAGGGCGGGGCGGTTGCATCTCCCCTTTATGAAACCGATCGGGAAAGATCTGATACCAGATGCCGCCCGCAATCCCTTCGGGAGCGCAAAAATCCCGCTCATATACCGTCTGCCGCCATTCGGGCAACCATTCGCCCACCTTGGCGCGGACACCGTCGGTGGTGCCGATAAAGAGCAATCCGCCATCCACCTTCACTGCCTCAAAACGGTAAAAGCAGAGACCGACCTTCTCCAAGCAAATCTCTCCGAAAAACTCCCCCCCATTTCCGGTGGGGAACAAACTTCCGCGTTGCTCTGTTCCGTCCTCATAGCGGTAGATGACATCCACTTGCTTGCAGCAAGGTTCCCCTTGCAGGATGACACGCAAATAAATCGTCTCTCCCGCTTTGACTGCTCCAAAGGGGCGCTTATATTCGGTTTTTCGGCTATTAAATATAATCATAGACTTCATTTTACGATAAATCATTCCGGTTGTCAATCTTTTGTTTATTCTTCCAAATCTAATGATTTTGCATACATAAATTTGTGCAAATTAACCAATAAAAAGCAGAGAGATTTAGGCAAAAAATGGATTTTAGTGGATAATGACAAATTTCACTATAAAAATAGATAAAAAAGGTTTATAATGGTATCATGTAAAATTATATTCAGGGTTTTATTTAAAAGCCCTTCGTTTTGAAAGGAGCAAAGCAAAGTGAAACGAAATGAAATGGTAGCGATGCTGCTTGCCGGCGGTCAAGGAAGCCGCCTGTATGTTCTGACGCAGGAGATGGCAAAACCTGCGGTACCCTTTGGCGGGAAATATCGAATCATCGATTTTCCCCTTTCCAACTGCACCAATTCGGGAATCGATACGGTGGGTGTTCTGACCCAGTATCGCCCCTTGGAGCTGCATACCTATATCGGTAATGGGCAGCCTTGGGATCTGGATCGGATGCACGGCGGTGTACATATCCTGCCCCCTTATGTATCAGGTTCCACCGGTGAATGGTATGCAGGAACCGCCAACGCCATTTATCAGAATATCCAATTCATCGAAAAATATGATCCCGAATATGTTTTGATCCTTTCGGGCGACCATGTTTATAAGATGGACTACAGCAAGATGCTGGATTTCCATAAGGCCAACAAAGCCGATGCCACCATCGCCACCCTGCAGGTGCCCATCGAGGAAGCCAGCCGCTTCGGTATTGTCAACGCCGACGATAACGATAAGATCTACGAATTTGAAGAGAAGCCTGCCAAGCCCAAGAGCGATCGGGCATCGATGGGTATCTATATCTTCAAATGGGATAAACTGCGTAAGTATCTGATCGAGGACGAGCAAAATCCCGAAAGTTCCAAAGACTTCGGTAAGGACATTCTGCCCAAGATGCTTGCCGACGGCGAGCGGATGTTTGCCTATCCCTTTGAGGGCTATTGGAAAGACGTGGGCACCATCGACTCCCTTTGGGAAGCCAATATGGACCTGCTCAATCCCAATATCCCCTTAAATCTTTCCGATCCCAACTGGCGCATCTATTCCCGCCACGGTCAAAACCTGATGCCCCAATACATCGGCAAAAATGTCTTGATCCGTGAATCCACCATCACCGAAAACTGCACCTTGAACGGTTGCGATCTTTGGTACAGTGTTCTCTTCTCGGGTGTCTCGGTGGATAAGGGAACCACGCTGAATTCTGCGGTGGTAATGCAAAATGCCAAGATCGGCAAGAACTGCACCATCAAATATGCCATCATTGCGGATGATGCCATCATCGAAGATGGCGCCATCATCGGCGAAGAGCCGGAAAAATATGATGGCGAATGGGGCATCGCTGTTATCGGTTCGGGCGCCATCGTCCGTGCCGGTCAGGTAGTACGCCCCAAAGAAATGATCAAACCCTATACTGTAAAGGAGGCTGAATAATATGAACGCATTAGGTATTGTTTTTTGCGATCATTATGACACAAAAACTGCGCGGAGCGAGTTGGTTCATTCCCGCACCCCCGCCTCCATGCCTTTCGGAGGGCGGTATCGCTTAATCGATTTTACCCTTTCTTCGATGGTCAATGCCGGTATCGATGAGATCGGCGTCATCTGCAAGGAAAACTACGGCTCGCTGGTCGACCACATTGGCAACGGCAAGGATTGGGATCTCAATCGCCGCACAGGCGGTATCAAGATGCTGACTCCGCTGGCCCGCCCCGAAGCGACACATAGTATTTCCCGCAGTCGGTTGGATGCGTTGCGCTCGGTCAAGGGTTATATTGAAGATAATAATTATGAGTGGGTTGTTTTCGCCTTCGGCGGAACCGTTGCCAACATTGATTTGGATGCCATGCTGGAGCAACATATCGCCGACGATGCCTATCTCACCATCGCCTATGCGGATATCCCTGCCGGAGCAGGTGAACTCTTAATGGATGTGGAAAAGGATCATACCGTTTCCGGTATCCATTATCAAAATGTCCCCGCTACTCAAGGGGCTTATGCGCTGGGAACCGCAATTATGAAGAAAGCGGATCTGCTGGAATTTTTGGAAGAAGCGGAAGATAAGGATTATTCTCATCTCAACCGCAGCCTGATCCGCAATCAACTGAATACCAAAAAGATCTGCGGCTATTGCCATGGCGGATATGCCCGCATTGTCGATACCATCGATGAATACTACAGCGCCAATATGGATATGCTGAACACCGATAAACGCAACGATCTTTTCAATGCCGAACGCCCCATCTATACCAAGGTCAAGGATTCGGTTCCCACCCTTTATGATTTCGGCGCGGCGGCAAGCAACTGCCTGATTGCCGACGGTTGCGTTATCAAAGGTATTGTCAAAAATTCCATCATTGCCAGAGGCGTCACCATCGAGGACGGCGCCATTGTCGAAAACGCCATCCTGATGCAAAAGACCACCGTTGGCAAAGGCGCCAAGTTAAACTATGTGGTTTCTGATAAGAATGTTACCATTTCCGCAGAAACCAAGTTGCGCGGCGCCAAGGGTCTGCCCATTGTCATCGGCAAAGGTAAGACCATATAAGAAAGGAACGCCTATGAAGATTCTTTATGCAGCAAGTGAAGCTGCTCCTTTTATCAAGGTAGGCGGGTTGGGTGATGTGGCAGGAGCTTTGCCCAAGGCGCTTTGCGCCGCGGGGGAAGATTGCCGCGTGATTCTGCCCTTCTACAGTGCCATCCCCCAGCACCTGCGGGAACAATGCGTTTATAAAACCCATTTTCACGTGCACAGCGCAGGGGAACACCGCTATTGCGGAATTTTCGAAGCCAATGTGGGCGGTGTCATCTATTATCTGTTGGATAATGAGTTTTACTTCCGTCGGGAAAAGACCTACGGCGAGGGCGACGATGCCGAGCGGTTTGCCTTTTTCTCCCGCGCGGTGCTGGAAGCCATCCCTGTTCTGGATTTCATCCCCGATGTTCTCCATTGCAACGATTGGCATACCGCTTTGATCCCTTGCGTTTTGGATACCGAATTCCGTTGGCGGAGAGAATTTAAGAATATCCGCACGGTGTTCACCATTCATAACATCGAATTTCAAGGGAAATTTGACCCCTATATTCTGGGTGGCACCTTTGGAATGGGCAACGAGCAACTACCGCTGATGACCTACGGCGGCAGCCTCAACCTGATGAAGGGCGCCATTGAATGCTCCAGCCGTGTTACCACCGTTTCGGAAACCTATGCAAAAGAGATTATGGATCCCCCGAAATCCTGCGGGTTGGAGGATATTCTCCGCGCCCGCGCCTTTAAGGTGAGCGGTATCTTGAACGGCATCGATACCGAACTGTTCAACCCCCAGACCGACCCACGCATTAAAGTCAACTACACCTCCCGCAGCTTAGGACGGAAGGTGCAAAATAAAAATGCCTTGCAAAAGGAGCTGGGCCTGCCCGAGACCGACGAGGTTCCCCTCTTCGGTATGGTCACCCGCCTGACCCACCAAAAAGGGATGGAGCTGATGGAAGCCAAGCTGGATTGGCTGCTCTCTCAAGACGTGCAGGTGGTCATTTTGGGAACGGGCGATGCCCACTATGAAGCATTTTTGAAGGATGCCGCCGAGCGTCATCCCGAAAATCTGCGGGTGATCCTCGCCTTCGACGGCAACCTCGCCCAACGCATCTATGCCGGTTGCGACATCTTCCTGATGCCCAGCAAATTCGAGCCCTGCGGCTTGGCGCAGATGATCGCCATGCGCTACGGCACCTTGCCGCTGGTCTGCGTCACCGGCGGATTGGCCGATACCGTTCCCGCCTATAACTATGGCGAGCGGAGCGGGCGCGGCATCACCTTCCATACCCAGCATTCCGAAGATTTCTCCCACGCGCTCTGGCGCGCCATCGAACTGTTCCATAATAAAGAGCATTTCCTGCAGGCGCAAAAGAACGCCATGAAGGGCGACTATAGTTGGGGACCCAGCGTCAAAGCTTATTTAGCTCTTTATAACAGCATCTAATGCTTCGGCTGATAAATCGGCGCCTTTTCCGTTTTTTCTTCCTCGCCGTATCGACATACGCCTTCGGCTGAAGAAAACGAAAAATCCATCCGATTTCTTGCACCGTTTATGATTAAGCTAAAGGAACTGTGAAAAAAATTTTCACAGTTCCTTTTATTTTTTTCCTTATCTTGACACAAAACTGAAAAATTGGTATTATATAGGATATATTGTTTAAAATACTATTATATAGATTCTACCTAAGGAGAAATTGAAATGACCCAAAGCGAAATCAAAGAAAGACTTCAAGCGGTTGTAACCGATAAATTCGCTTGCGATGCAGAGGATGCAACCATTCGCCAGATGTATGAAAGCGTTGTGACGATGGTCGTCAAGGAGCTTTCCCGCCGCCGCAAGGCAGGGCACAAAAAGGTTTCCGAGCAGGAAGCTAAAAAAGTCTACTATATGTCGATGGAGTTTCTCATCGGCCGCTCTCTCAAAAATAACCTCTATAATATGGGCATCGAAGAGGATGTCCGCGCTGTTTTGAAGGATATGAACATCGATTTAGAGCAGCTTTACGATATGGAGCCCGATGCAGGGCTTGGCAACGGCGGTCTCGGCCGGCTTGCTGCCTGCTATCTGGATTCTCTCACCGCCTGCGATTATCCCGCCACCGGCTTTTCCATCCGCTATGAATTCGGTATCTTCAAGCAGGTCATCATCGATGGCTGGCAGATGGAGTTCCCCGATAACTGGCTGGAGCTGGGCGGCAACTGGCTGGTTCCCCGCCTCGATGAAGCGCAGGAAATTCATTTCGATGGTCAGGTGGAAGAGATTTGGAGCGAGGACGGCTTAAAGACCGTTCATTCCAACTATTATAAGGTTTTGGCGGTTCCCTATGATCTTTTGATCTCGGGCTACGATTCCAAGATTGTCAATAAACTGCGTCTTTGGGGCGCCAAGAGTTTGGAGAACTTCGATATGAACCTCTTCTCCCGCGGCGAATACCTCAAAAGCTGCGAAGGGGATGCCAAGGCGGAAGCCATTTCCCGCGTCCTCTACCCTGCCGATGACCACGAAGAAGGCAAGTCCCTGCGGCTGCGCCAGCAATATTTCTTTGTTTCCGCATCCTTGCAGAACATTCTGAAGGACCATCTGAAGAAATACGGCACCTTGGATAATCTGGCCGATAAGGTGGTCGTTCATATCAACGATACCCACCCTGCCCTTTGCGTGCCCGAGTTGATGCGCCTGCTGATGGACGAACACGAATACTCTTGGGAGGAGGCCTGGGAGATTACCTGCAAGACCTTGGCCTATACCAACCACACCGTTATGAGCGAGGCGCTGGAAACTTGGTCCATCGGGCTGTTTTCCGCCCGCCTGCCCCGCATCTATACCATCGTTCAGGAAATCAACCGCCGCTTCTGCGAAATGGTTTATAACGACCATCCCGAAAAGCGCGGTGTGATGGATCGCATCGCCGTCATCGGCGACGGTATGGTGCGGATGGCAAACCTTTGCGTTGCCTGCTGCTATAGCGTCAACGGCGTTTCCGCGCTGCACAGCCAAATCTTAAAGGACGATCTCTTTAAAGATTATAACGATATCTTCCCCAATAAACTCACCAACGTTACCAATGGTATTGTTCACCGCCGCTGGCTCTGCGAATCCAACCCCGGTCTGACCGCCTTGATTAAGGAATTGATCGGCGACGGATTTGTCAAGAATGGTGCCGAGCTGGAAAAGCTGCTGGCCTATAAAGATGATGCCGCTGTTCTGGATCGTCTGACCGCCATCAAGCGGGAAAATAAGATTCGCCTCGGCAAGTATATTGAAAATTCCTGCGGCATCAAGGTCAACCCCGATTCCATCTTTGATGTTCAGGCCAAGCGGTTGCACGAATATAAGCGCCAGCTGCTCTGCGCCCTGCATATCTATGACCTCTATCGCCGCATTAAGCTGGAAGGGTTGAAAATTCATCCCCGCACCTTTATCTTCGGCGCGAAGGCTTCCGCAGGCTATGTGATGGCGAAGGAAATCATCCGCTTTATCTGCGCCCTCGGGGATATGATCAATAACGATCCCGCCATCAACGATATGATCAAGGTGGTGTTCCTTGCCGATTATAAGGTTTCTCTGGCAGAGATTTTGATGCCCGCCGCCGAAGTCAGCGAGCAGATCTCTCTGGCAGGTAAGGAAGCCAGCGGTACCGGTAATATGAAGTTTATGATTAACGGCGCTCTGACCTTGGGTACCTTGGACGGTGCCAATGTGGAAATCCACGAGCAGGTGGGCGACGAGAATATGTTCCTCTTTGGTCTGACCACCCCCGAAGTCAACGCCTGGAAAGCCGATGGCTACCATCCCGACCAGATCTATCGCAACGATCCCCATCTGCGGGATCTGCTGGATTCCATCCTCAAAGACGGTATCGGCGGTAAGGGCTTTGAGTCCATTGTACGCTACCTGATCGGGCCCGATCCCTATATGGTGCTGGCGGATTTCAATGCCTATAAGGATGCCCAGACCAAGATCAACGAAGCCTATGGCGATCGCCATCATTGGAACGGAATGTCCTTGGTCAATATCGCCAAGTCCGGCATCTTCGCTTCCGACCGCGCGGTCCGCGAATATGCAAACGACATCTGGAACTTGAAACCCATTGAATAAACCGTTGAAATGAGCGAAGACCGACTAAAATAATGAAGGGACCTCTTTGAAGGTCCCTTTTTATTGCATATTATATTAAAAGTCAAATAAGGATTCTATCTGAAAATGAAGATTACCACCTTAACCTTAAACCCTGCCTTTGATATCCATGTCTCCCTCCGCTCCTTCCCGCTGGGGCGGGAAAGCCTTGCAGATTCTGTATCGCGGGATATCGGCGGCAAGGGCATCAATATTTCCCGCGCGCTGACCGAGAATGGTATCGAAAACACCGCCTTGGTGGTGCTGGGCAAAGAAAACAGCGCCGATTTCATCCAAGGGATGCAGCAGGCGGGGCTGACCTACCAAACGCTGCTTTGGGAGGGGCGGATTCGGGAGAATATCACCATCCACCCCGAAATCGAGCCGGAGACTCGCCTTTCCTTCAAGGGCTTTGATTGCGACGGCTCGCTGCTAAGCAAGGCGGAGGAACTCATCGATTCCCAAGGAATCGTCACCTTCACCGGCAGCGTGCCTGCAGGCATTTCCGCCCAAGAGATCGAGGACTTTTTACTGCGGCTGAAAGAAAAGGGCGCCCGCTTGGTGATCGATAGCAAATCCGTTTCCCTGGAAATGCTCAAGCGCATCCAACCTTGGCTGATCAAGCCCAACGCCGAAGAGATGGAATCCTATTGCGGCAAAGCCCTATCGGAAGAAGAGCTTTGCGCGGCGGCGATGGAGCTGCACCAAAGCGGCATCGCCAACGCGATGCTCTCGCTGGGCGGCGACGGCGCTATTTTAGCTGCCGAAGGCGCCCTTTATCGAGCGTATGTTCCAGCCATCGAGGCAATCTCCACCGTCGGCGCGGGCGACAGCGCCATCGCTGGATTTTTAGGTTGCGGCAGCACCCCCGAAGAGCGGCTGCGCTATGCGGTTTCCTATGGCTCCGCCGCCTGCCTGCGGCAAGGAACCAATCCCCCGAAGGCTATGGATATCCAAGAAATTTTCGAAAAAGTTTCCATCCAAAAAATCTAAAGAGTGGTGAAAACCACTCTTTTTTTAATAATTTATTCATTGAATTATGCTTTATCCTATAGTAAAATAATAACAATAATGAATTTACTTACAGGCGGTGATTCTTATCCAACCTCAAGGTTATTATCAACCCTATAACCCCATCATCGATGTGGAAAAGCAGCGCACCAAAGATGCGCGCAAAAATCTTCTGCGCATCGGGCTGGCTTTGCTGGTCTATCTTTTGCTCACTTCGGCAGTGCAGGCGACAGCGATGTTCCTCTGCGCCCGCTTTGCGCCCCAAATTTATACGCAGGATTGGTTTTTTATCGCCTGCACGCTGCTGGGCTATGCGGTGGGGTTCCCCATCTTCTTTGGTTTCATCGCCTCAATGCCCAAGCAAAAGCCCCAAAAGGAGCGGCTGGGCCTTGGCGGCTGGATCGCCTTTTTGGCCATCTCCTTTTTGCTGATGGAAGCAGGCTCGATGATCGCAAACTTTTTAATGAGCGTCATCGAATCCCTCAAAGGGCAAGAGATCTCCAACGCCATTGCCGACCAGATCAACGGCTCTTCTCCCCTGGTCAATTTTATCGTTGCCGTTGTCTTGGCGCCCATCTTTGAAGAGCTGATCTGCCGCAAGCTGATTATCGACCGCCTGCTGCCCTATAGCGAAGTGCTGGCGGTGGTGACCTCGGGGTTGCTCTTCGGGCTGATCCACGGCAATTTCTATCAATTCTTCTATGCGGCGCTGCTGGGGATGCTGTTTGCCGTCGTCTATGTCAAAACCGGCAATATTTTCCATACCATCGGGATGCACGCCATCATTAATTTCACCGGCAGCATCATCGCCTCCTTCTTTAATGAGCGGCTGCCCCAAGACCCCTCTGCTGCCATCACCCCTTGGATGATGGTCGCCACCCTCTATTCTATGGCGATGATGATTTTGGCTATTTGCGGCGGCATCTTTTTGATCCGTTCGATCAAAAAACTGCGCCTTTCCACCCAAGGCGCGCAGGGGCTGAAGCCTTCTTCCCAATTCAAGGCCGCCTGGCTCAATTGGGGAATGATCCTGCTGGTCCTCTATTGCGCGATTCTGTTTCTTTTTAGTTTGACAATATAAAAAAGCAGAGCATTTGCTCTGCTTTTTATATTTATTCTTGATTGAAATGTCTTGCTCTTCCGAATTTCAATTACTCATATGGGGTGTAAAAGACCGAATATGCGTCTATCAATTCGTCCCACACTTGGTTGCCTTTTCCTTTGAATTCTTGCCCGTCTTTTGATACAATTCCCACTTTCAAAAGTCCGGATTCATCCACCTCTGAAAGATGATCGTACTCAGGTTGCCATACCTCTAATAATCTATAGGAATCATACTCGTTCAGAATAATCTCATGCAATGATCCGCCTCTATACAAATACTTGTTTTCATCGACCTTAACATAGTCTTTGCCGGTAACAACAAGACGGATCATTCCGTTGGTGACCGTAAACCCATTCATCCCCGGCTTAACAGATAATATGCAGAAAGCCACATAAACAAGCAGAAACAAACCAACAAGAACCGATATGGCAATGATTATATATTTTTTTGCTTTCATATGAACGATATCTCCTTTTACAATATCTTCAAAAGCCGCCCCTTGCAAGATGATCACCCATCATCCAATGGCGGTAGGGTACATACCTTATCCGCCATCATTTTACCACATAAAAGAATTTATATCAAGAGTTCGCCGATGGAAATCTAACCTAAAGCCACATCTAAAAGCATCATCACCGCAAAGCCGCAAACGATGCCCATTGTCGAAAGATAGGGGCAATCGCTGCGATGGCGCTGGCATTCGGGAATCAACTCATGGACAGCCACCAAAACCATCGCCCCCGCCGCAAAGGAAAGGGCAAAGGGCAACAGCGCCTGCACATAGACCACCAAAATCGCGCCTAAAACGCCCGCAATCGGCTCCACCATCCCCGATGCCTGCCCCAACAAAAAAGCACGAGAGCGGGAATATCCTTCCCTTCTCAGCGGCAGGGAAACTGCCGCCCCTTCGGGGAAATTTTGCAACCCAATCCCTAAAGCGACGGTGGCAGCGCCCATCAGGGCTTCCGGCGAAAACCCATTCCCCAGCGCGCCGAAGGCGACACCCACCGCCAGCCCTTCGGGGATATTATGGAGCGTGATGGAAAGGACCAGCATCAAGATGCGGTTGATCCGCTCATTGGGTTGCCCGCTTCCCGCGCGGTTGCGGGCATAGGTAACCACCTTATCGGAGCCCCACATAAAGAAGGCGCCAATCAAAAAGCCCAAGGTTGCGATCAGCCAAGCAGGGTCTCCCGCCGCTTCCGCCTGCTCGATGGCGGGCTGCAGCAGCGACCAAAAACTCGCCGCGATCATCACACCCGAAGCAAAACCCAGCATTATATTCATAGCCTTGGGGCTCGGTGATTTAAAAAACACCACCGTTGCCGCACCCAGCGCGGTGACCAGCCAGGTGCCCAATGTGGCAAAGAGGGCATAAAAAATCAGTTCATTCATCCTTTTTACCTCCTATTCTATTAAATGAAGGAAGGTTCAAAAGGTGTTGAAAAACGGAAAATATGTGCTATAATATCTACATACAACTGAAAGGAATTTTTATTATGGTAGAAATCAAAATCAAAAACAGCGGCTCCATCAAATTGGAGCTTTACCCCGAAGCCGCCCCCAAGACCGTCGCCAACTTTTTGAAGCTGGTGGAAGAAAAATTCTATGACGGATTGATTTTCCATCGGGTCATCAGCGGCTTTATGATCCAGGGCGGCGACCCCACCGGTACCGGTATGGGCGGCAGCGAAAAGGAGATCGAAGGCGAATTTGCCGCCAATGGGTTTAATAACCCCATCCGCCACGAACGCGGTGTCATCTCCATGGCGCGGACCAACGATCCCAATTCCGCCAGCAGCCAATTTTTCATTATGCACGCCGACGGCTTTTTCCTCGATGGCAACTATGCCGCCTTCGGCAAGGTGGTCGAGGGCATCGAAGAGGTGGATAAGATCGCTGCGGTGCAGACCAACTTTATGGATATGCCCGAAGAGCCTCAAATTATCGAATCCATCCGTGTGATCGAATAAATGGTTTGGCGCGTTAAAGAAATCCCGCCGACCGATGCCAAAGAGCGCACCCAAATCGGGGAAGCGTTTGCAAGGCAACTGCTGGAGGAATATTCCGGCCAAGCCGCCGAAGACTTTGTCATTAAGCGCGCTCCGAAAGGCAAACCCTATCTGGCCAATTCCCCCTTGGAATTCAACCTTTCCCATTCGGGCAAATGGCTCCTTTGCGCGGTCGGCGATCAGCCGCTGGGGGTGGATATCGAGGCCATCAAGCCGCGCGATCTTAAAATTGCTCGCCGCATCTGCACCCCAAAAGAGCTGGAATACCTTGCTCCCGATCAGCCGGATGCGCTGCTGCGCTTTTTGAGGATCTGGACAGCGAAGGAAGCCTATTTTAAAGCGATCGGCACCGGTATCACCAATCTGAAAAGCATCTGCTATTTCGATCTGCTGCCGCGATTGCAACAAATCCAAACCGAAGAATATATTTTATCGATCTATCAATAAAAATAGGTGTTGCGATGCAACACCTATTTTTTTATTTTTGTTCTTTTTTCTTGAATTGCTCCAATACAGCATCGAAAATTTCGGTTGCCACCGTCCGTTCGGGCAATTCCACCGAGACCGTGCGAACATCGCCGCCTTCGATCACCAAAAAACTCATCGGAGTCAGGGTCACCTTGGCACCGCCGCCCGCAGGATGGCGCTGCTTTTTGCGCCCTTCGTCCAGAAGATCAGCACCGCCGCCGGCAAATCCTACCGAAATTTTAGAGACAGGGATGATGGTCACCCCATCCTTTTCGATGGGCGCACCCAATACGCTGTTTTGCTTGGAAAGCGCCATGGTCTGCTCCGCCACAAAGGATAATACATTCATTACATTTCCTGCTTGATTTTTTTGTTCCATTGCTCTTTCCTCCGATTAAACTTCCTTTTCTATGTTCTTGAGAATAATGTGCAGCAGCGCTCTCAAAATGTGCGCCACCCGCACCCGAACAAAGATTTCCAATTCCAGCTCGGTCTGCTGCCGTTCATCATCGCAAGCGATGATAATCTCTTCGGCCTTGGGGCGTAAGCCTACCGCCGATTCCAGATAAGAAACCAAGGGATAGACCACCGCACAGGCGGTTCCATAGTCCAGCGGGGCATCCTCCCCGCCGCAATAAGCGGCGATTTTAAAGCGGGTGATGCGGCAACGCTTTAAGATCCAAAAGATCCGATCCAAAAGCTCCCAAAAAGCGCTGATGGTATCCTTCAAGGTCGCCTCCGCACCTTTGCTTTGCAGCGACTCTTTGATCTTCTCCACACTGCCTAAATGCTCGATCCCCAGCGATCTTTTCAGACCTTCAATAATGGGATTGGGCTTGCTTTTTTTCTTTGCCTTGGGCTTTTGCTCTTTGGCTTCCTCGCCATAGATCTTGCCCATCAGCCGATAACGAATGCGAAAGCCTTGGGCTTGATCCAATAGAAGGAGCAAGTCCACCGGCAGCAGCAAAACTGCCGAAAGCAGCAAAACGATCAACGCTAAAATGCCCAATGAAATCCATAACGTGATCATCTGCCAACCTCCAATACATTTTTATACATTGTTATTATATCATTATTTATAGTACAAATCAATCCCAAATAAAGAAAGAACCTGCCTTGGCAGGTTCTTTCTTTATACTATATAATACTTCGTACAGACAAACCGTTCAAATTGGATGGATTTTTTGATTTCTTCGGGCGAAGGCGTATGTCGATTATAACAGCTCTTCCATACATAATTCGCACAATCAAATCGATCAAATGGGATGAGATTTTCGTTTTCTCTTACCGAAGGCGTATGTCGATACGTCGAGGGAAGAAAAACGGAAAGGTCGCCCATTTCATCGATTATAACAACTCAGCTATCTGGATCGCGTTGGTGGCTGCTCCTTTGCGTACTTGATCCCCGCAGCACCAAATCTGCAGCCCACATTCATCGGTGAGATCCTTACGAATTCTGCCGACAAAGACGAGGTCTTGATCGGTGGTATCGAGGGGCATGGGGTATTGCTGATTATTGAGATCGTCCACCAGCTTGCAGCCGGGAGCGGAAGCGATGATCTTTTGGGCATCTTCCACGCTGATGGGCTTTTCGGTCTTGACAGTAACCGAGATGGAATGGCTGCGAACCACAGGGACGCGGATGCAGGTGCAGTTGACCAGCAGCTCGGGCAGGTGCATAATCTTGCGGCCTTCGTTTTGCATCTTCATCTCTTCGGAGGTATAGCCTTCAAAGGCTTCGCCGCCGATCTGGGGGATGAGGTTATAGGCGATCTGATAGGGGAACACCTTGGTCTCAAACTCCTTGCCTTCGGCAACGGCATTGACCTGGTCCATCAGTTCCACAGGGCCAGCAGCGCCGGCAGCGGAAACCGCCTGATAGGTGGAGGCGATCATGGTCTTGATGGGGCTGAGCTTGTTCAGCGCGTTGACCGCGGTGATGGTGATGATGGTGGAGCAGTTGGGGTTGGAGATGATACCCTTATGGTTCTTGGCATCCTCGGCATTGACCTCGGGAACGATGAGGGGAACTTCGGGATCCATACGGAAGGCGCTGGAGTTATCCACAAATACTGCGCCTGCCTTGACGATGGCGGGAGCCAATCTCTTGGCCAGATCGTTGGACGCGGCGCCCAGAACGATATCCATTCCCTCGAAAGCATTTTCATCCGCCAATTCCACAGCGATCTCTTCGCCCTTGAAAGGAATCAGCTTACCAACACTACGCTCGCTGGCCAGCAGCTTTAATTTCCCGATGGGAAAATTGCGCTCTTCCAGAACCTTCAGCATCTCGCGGCCCACCGCACCGGTGGCGCCTAAAATAGCAACATTTTTCATAATTGATACTCCTTAAATAAATCCTACTATAAATTATGAACGAACCGCCGCAATAAATGCGCGGGGATCTTCTTCTTTAATTTCTTCCAAGAGTTTTGCCATGGCGGCAACGCTCATCTTTTGGGTCAGCACCGCATCGCCCCAGCTTTCCGCTTTTACTGCATCCTTTTTGGCGCTGGTGGTACGCAGATAATATTGGAAGGATACAATCTCATTGGAAAGGGCGCAGGGCGCGCTCTCCTTGGAATAAAATTCTTCCTTGCCGCCTGCAATATCCAACAGATCCTGCACAACATTAGCGCCGGTGGGATATCGGCCCGCGCCCTGACCGTAGAAGCTCATCTGACCGGTATAGGCGGTATCATAGGTGATGAGGTTAAAGTTGGTGGGAACCGACGCGGTCAACGCATCGGCAGGGAACAGATTGGGCTGAACAAAGGCAGCGACCTTCCCCTCTTCCTTGCAGGCCACGCCCAGCAGCTTGCAGACCAAGCCGCGCTCCTCGAAATTCTTGATATCCCCATCGGTGATGCTGCGGATCCCCGCGGTGAAGATGTCATTGACATTCAACGATACATCAAAAGCGATATTGGCGGAAAGGAGCAGCTTATGCTTGACATCCAGACCGTCGATATCCGCCGAAGGATCGGCCTCCGCATAGCCCAAGGCTTGGGCTTCGGAAAGGGCGGTATCAAAGGAAAGACCGTTCTGGGTCATATTGGAAAGGATATAGTTGGTGGTGCCGTTCATAATGCCTTCCACCGCGTTGATGGGCTCGATGCGGCGGACCCTCTCCAGCGCGGTCAGCCAGCCAATGCCGCCGCCCACAGCTGCAGTACAACGGAAGGCAACCCCGTTGGCTTTCGCCAACGCCAAAAGTTCGTCGTAATACATCGCTACCAAATATTTATTGGCGGTGACGACGTTCTTACCCGCCTTCAATGCCGCCGAGACAAACTCATAAGCGGGATGTAAACCACCCATCACTTCCACCACTGTATCCACTTCGGCATCTTCAAAAAGATCCTCGGCGCGGTGGGTCAACTCGGGGATCTCCACGTCCCGAATATCCAACACATATTTGATCGAAAGATCCTCCAGCCCCTTTGCCAGCTCATAAACACCGGCGCCGATGGTGCCGAATCCCATAAGTCCTATAACCATATTTATCTCCTTTTGTCGTTGTGTTCCGTACAAAATCGCAATATGTCCACCACAGGCGAACATCTGCTTTTTAAGTAAGAACAGCATACCATATTTCGCAGTAAAAATCAAGAAAAATCCTTGAAAAAATGCGGTTTTTCGCATTTTTATACATTTTGACCAACAATCGTTTTTATTGGAATTGTATTTCTTCTTATTTTATCAACAAACCGTAAAATTTTCAATATGAATTGACGATTTTTTTCGCCTATGATATAATTATGAAGTTAGTAATAATTACAAGGAGTTGATCCGATATGTTGCGTACGATCGGTATGATCCTTTATGTCGCAGGGTATTTATTGGTAAATCTCCCCGCGCTGCTCAAAGCCAAGTTTTTGGAAAAGGATCCCATTCGGCACGAAGCCTATTGCCGCAAAAAGATTATGAACTTTTGCCGCCGATGCATCAAGGTGATGGGGATGGATTTAGAAATGCGGGGGTTGGAAAACATTCCCGACCGCGCCACCCTGACCGCCTATAGCCACCAAAGCCTTTTGGATGCCTTTCCGCTGATCGCCCATATGCCCAACACCCAATCGATGGTCGCCAAAAAGGAGCTGGAATCCACCCCGCTGCTGGCCTCTTGGATGAAGGCGGGCAAATGCATCTTTATCGACCGCTCTTCCGCAAGAGCGGGGATGCAATGCATTATGCAGGGTGTGGAGCTTTTGAAGAATAACATCAATGTGACCATCGCCCCCGAAGGCACCCGCAACAACGGCGGCGAGCTGCTGGATTTTAAAGGCGGCGCCTTTATGATGGCCACCAAATCGGGCGCGCCCATCCTGCCGGTCGCCATCGAAGGGACCAACCGCATGTTTGAAGGCAACGGCAAAAAGCTGCGTAAAGGAAAGGTCATCCTTTCTGTCCTGCCGCTTATCGAAACCGCAGGGCTTTCCCGCCCCGAAGAAAAAGCGTTGCCCGAGCGGGTACGCGCCATAATCAGTGAAGAACAAAAGAAACTCAAAGGAGAATTAAACCTATGAAAAAGATTGCTTTGATTGCGCTGGCGCTGATCGCCGCGCTCACCCTTTCCGCCTGCGGCTCTACCGCCACCTTTGCCAAGATCGATCCCGATGCTTATGTCACATTGGGCGACTATACCGGCTTGAAGTTCCAGGATCGCAAGACCGAAGCCACCGACTTTGCGGTAGAAACCGAGATCAATGCTGCTATGAGCGAATTGGGCTACAGCACCCAACACTACGATAACACCCAAAAGGGCGGCACGGTCAAGCTCAACGACATTCTCAATATTGATTATAAAGGAATGAAAGACGGCGTTGCTTTTGAAGGCGGCACCGCCGAAGGAGCGGAGCTTGCCATCGGTAGCGGCACCTTTATCCCCGGCTTTGAAGAGCAGCTGGTGGGCGTCAATGTGGGCGAAACAGTCAAGATCAACCTCACCTTCCCCGCCCAATATCAATCCGCCGAGCTGGCAGGGCAGGATGTGGTCTTTCAGGTCACCGTCAATGCCATCACCGGCAAGGTGGAATATCCCGAACTGACCGATAAGATTGCTCAGGAAATCGATAAAGATGTGAAAACCGCCGACGAACTGCGTAAGAAGACCAAGGAAAGCGTAGAAGCATCCAATAAGTCCGAGGTAGATATGCTGAAAAAGAGCCGCCTTTGGAATCAGGTCTTTGAAAATTGCACCTTTGAAAAGGATCTGCCCGCCTCCCTCCTCAAGCCCTACATCGAGTCCTGCCGCGCCACTTATGAGACGATGGCAAAGCAATACAATTACGATTCCTTGGATAAGATGCTGGAAGCCAGCCAGGTATCCAAAAAGGATTTTGAAGCATCCTTAAAGATCGAAGGCGAAATGCAGGCAAAGAATGTTCTGATCGGCTATGCCATTGCCAAAGCCGAGGGCTATACCCTCTCGGAAGAAGATTTCAATGAAAGCGCCAAAAAATATGCCACCGCCTACGGCTATTCCGACCCCAGCACCTATATCAATGCCAAGGGCCGTCCTATGCTGGAAGATCAGTTCGTTCTGGATTATGCAGTAGCGAAGATCATCGAAGAAGCCGATATCGCCCCCGCTATATGAGCAAGATCTTAGTAAGCGCCTGCCTTTTAGGGCTTCCCTGCCGCTACGACGGCAAAGAAAAGCCCTGCAGCGCAGTGCTTGAATTAAAGGATACCGAAACCTTGATTCCCTTCTGCCCCGAATGTATGGGCGGATTACCCACCCCACGCCCGCCTGCCGAATTGCAGGGAGATCGGGTGATCAACGCGGAAGGGGCGGATGTTTCCGCCCAATACCGCAAGGGAGCGGAGCAAGCCCTGCTCCTTTGCCGGACCTTGAGTGTCCGCAAGGCGATCTTAAAAAGCCGCAGCCCATCCTGCGGCAAAGGAGAAATCTACGACGGAAGCTTTTCCAAAACCTTAGCAAAAGGCAACGGCATCACCGCCGCCCTGCTCTTGCAAAACGGAATCGAAGTTCTAACCGAAGAAGAATTATAAACAAACGGCAGTCCGATGGGCTGCCGTTCACTTATATAAAGTTATATAAAAATACGGTAGCGCATCGCGCTACCGTATTTTTATTTAACTCAAAAGAGGGATTGGATCCAGCCGAGAATGGTGAAGTTATCGGCAAATTGGAACTGCAAAATACCAATAATAAAGATCGAAATGATGATCAAAGGCAGAACATAGGTGAGATAGGGTTTGAGCCAGCGAGGCATCTTCAAGCCCTTACCTGCATTGGCTTCTTCCAAAAAGTTCTCAAAGCCCCAGCCCTTCTTGCTGACGCAGAAGAGGACATAAAGCAGCGCGCCAAGAGGCAGGCAGCAGTTGGAAACCAGAAAATCTTCCAGATCCAGAACACCGGAACCGGACGCAAAGGGAACAAAGCCGGAAAGCAGGTTGAAGCCCAACGCGCAAGGAACGGAGAGGATCAATACCAGAACTCCGGAGATGATGCAACCCTTGACACGGCTCCAGCCGGTGATCTCCCGCAGCATGGCCAGAATGTTTTCAAATACAGCAATGATGGTGGACATCGCCGCAAAGAACATAAAGAGGAAGAACAAGCTGCCCCACCAGCGACCGCCATCCATATTATTAAAGACCGACGCCATCGATTGGAAGAGCAAGCCGGGGCCTGCGCCAACTTCGATATTATAAGTAAAGCAAGCGGGGAAGATGATCAAGCCCGCCATCAGGGCGACAAAGGTATCCAAGCCAAGGATATTCAGCGATTCGCCCATCAAAGAGCGCTCCTTGCCGATATAGCTGCCGAAGATCGCCATCGAACCAATACCCAAGCTCAAGGTGAAGAACGCTTGGTTCATCGCGCCAACGATAACGTTGCCGTTGATCTTGGAAAGATCGGGCTTCAGATAAAATTCCAAGCCTTCTTTGGCGCCTTCCAGCGTGAAGCTGTTGACCGCCAGAATGATCATCAACGCAAACAGCGCGATCATCATATACTTGGTAACCCCTTCCACACCCTTTTGCAGGCCGAAGGAAAGGATCAAGAAACCCAAAACAACAACGATCGCCATAAAGCCGACCATGATCCAAGGATTGCTCAGCATATTGCCAAACTGCGCTAAGGAAGCTTCCGCGGAAAGGCCGGTCATATTCCCGCTCAAAAATTGAACGAAATAATAAAGCATCCAGCCGGTAACCGAAGTATAGAACATCATCAGCAGGAAGTTGGCAACCAGCGCCATCTTGCCATGCCAATGCCATTTTTGGCCGGGCTGCTGCAGTTTATGATGAATACCGATGGGGCTGGCCTGGCTGGCGCGACCCAGCGAAAACTCCATCACCATGACCGGCAGACCCAGCACCAATAAGCAGATCAAATAGATCAATACAAAGGCGCCGCCGCCGTATTGCCCTGCCATCCAGGGAAATTTCCACACATTTCCGCAACCGATGGCGCATCCTGCACTGAGCAGAATAAAACCAAGGCGGCTGCCAAGTTTTTCTCTTTCCATAATGATTCTCCTTTAATTTGAGGTTTGAAATTTAGTACAGTATAGCATAAAAGTTTGCGTTCGTCAATCTTCACCTTTTTGTTTTTTTCTCATAATATAAACCATAGACAAGAGGAGGAGAAAACTATGACCTTTCATCTGATGGGCGGCGACCGCCGCCAAGCCCTGCTCGCATCCTATCTGAAAGAGCAGGGGTTCTCCGCAACCCTTTCCTTTCCCGGCGGAATGCCGGATTGGGATGCGGATGCGCTGATCCTGCCGCTTCCCGCGACCAAAGACCACGTTCATTTACATACACCCCGCAGCCAAGAAACCATCCCCCTGCAAGAGATCTTCCGCCGCTTTCGCGGCGGGCGGATCTTTGGCGGAATGCTGCCCGCCGACGCTCCATCCGGCGCTATCGATTATTATGAGGCGGAGGAAGTCTTGCTCCCCAATGCCGCCCTCACCGCCGAAGGCGCCTTGGCAATCGCCATCGAGCGCACCCCTTTTATGCTGGCGGGCAGCTCCGCTTTGATTTTGGGCGGCGGGCGGATCGGTCAATTTCTGGCGGCGAAACTATCGGCGCTGGGCGCGCAGGTCTGGGTGGGCGCCCGCCGCAGCGCCACAGTGGCTCTCTGCCGCTCCTTCGGCTGGAATTCCGCCCTTTATGAGGATCTCCCCTACCGCCGCTTTCGGTTGGTGTTCAATACCGTTCCCGCGCCGGTGCTGGATGAGGAGCGGATGGCGCTGCTGCCCAAGGGCGCTTTGCTGATGGAGCTGGCATCCGCGCCGGGCGGCTTTGATCCCGAGCTCGCGGTGGCGCATCATCTGAAGGTCTGCTATGCGCCGGGTCTGCCCGGTCAATATGCCCCCGAGACCGCCGCCAAGATCATCGGCGACTACATTTTAAAGGAGATGGACTGCCATGAATAAACCCCCTATCGGTATCGCCATGACCGGCTCTTTTTGCACCCTGACCGCTGTTCTGGATGCGTTGCGCCCGCTGGCGGAGCATTACGATCTTTTCCCCATAATGAGCCCCATTGTCTATGAAACCAACACCCGCTTTGGCACCGCCGCTCATTTCCGCGAGCGGCTGATGGGGCTCTGCGGCAAAGAAATTTGGCATACCATCCCGCAGGTGGAGCCCATCGGCCCCAAAAACCTGCTGGATGCCCTGATCGTGGCGCCCTGCACCGCCAATACCTTGGCGAAATTGGCGCTGGGGATCGCCGATACCGCCGTGACCATGGCGGTCAAATCCACCCTGCGCAATCATAAGCCCATTTTGCTTGCCATCTCCACCAACGATGCCTTGAGCGGTGCTGCCAAAAATATCGGGGTGTTGCAAGGGGCGCGCAACTATTATTTCGTCCCCTATGGGCAGGACGATCCCTTGGCTAAGCCCCGCTCCTGCATCGCGGATTTTTCAAAAATCCCCGCCGCTCTGGAAACGGCATTAAAGGGAGAACAACTGCAGCCGTTGTTAATATAAAAAATGCACCTTGCTAAGCAAGGTGCATTTTTTTAGTTTTTCTTAAAAAGATCTTCGTCCAGAACGATCTCCATGATCTTTTGATAATAGAGCGAGGGATTTTCGCGGAACCGCTCGGCTGCGTAATAGGCGGTTTTCTGGTCGGGAACCAATACCTCATAAGAGAGCATCGTCTCCCCGCCTTCGCGAACATTGCAGCAGACCGAATAGCCGCTGGGGGAAGGCGCAATCTCGGTGAAGATCTGATCCTCCTCTTTCTGCTGCCGCAGATTCTTTTTCAGCGCTTGCTGGGTCTTGCTCCGCACATTATAGGGGATCTTCTTTTCGTATTCATCCACAATCTCCCGCCCCTGCGGAGTGATCCGATAGCTTCCGGTCTCCTCCATCGAGGCAATATCGATCAAGCCGGTGAGCAGCAGCTGCTCGATCGCCTGCTTATAATCGAAATATTCCACAAGACCGTCTTCCATCAAAATATCGGTCAAACGGGTTTCCTCTAAAACACAATCGGCTTCCTTCAAAAGAAAGAGGACCAATCCTTTGACATCGGCCATTTCATATAATCCGCCTAATTCGGGCATTGCAGTCTCTCCTTTAAATCATCTATCGTTTATTATAGCATTAACCCTTCGATAAAGCAATTATATTTTGCAAGAAACGATTGCAAAAATCAAGAAAATTCAATATAATAGAACCCGAGGTGATAATCATGCTAAAAATTCCTTATAATAAAGATCTGATCTTGCCCGCCGCCCCACTGGGTGAAATGGGCATCTATCCTTGGGATGAGACCGGTTATACCCCCAAAGCCACCATCACCATGGCCTATAACGAAGAGGCGCTGCGGGTGCGGCTGCAATCCCCGGTTACCGAGCTGACGGTATTGACCAATCAAGATAACGGACCGGTCTGGAAAGATAACTGCTTGGAGCTGTTTTTAGCCCCCTACGCCGACCATCCGGACTATATCAATTTCGAATGTAACCCCCTTTGCGCTATGGTGATCGGCAAGGGCGCGGGGCGCAAGGAGCGGGTCAGCTTGGTCTCTCTGCTCAAGCCGCTGATGAACGTTTCTTCCGCCATCCACGCAGGCAAGGGCTATGAGATCAACTATACCATCCCCTTGGCGGCATTGGCAGAAATCTACGACCGCCCGTTGCTCCAAAAAGGCGATACCCTGCGGCTAAACGCCTATATCTGCGGCGAAGCCACCCCCATTATGCATTTCGGGATGCTCTTCCCCATCGAGCATCCTACCCCCGATTTCCATCGGCCGGAATTTTTCGGTAAGGTGGTGCTGGATTAATGGGATTTTTCAAAAAGAAAAAGGAAGCGGATGAAACCGTCGCCCTCTTGCGCCGGCTGGATAAGCGGGGAATTACCTCCTTTGCCGAGCGAGATCCGCAAACCTATCGGGAAACCATTTTAGGGCGGGAAGGTGCCTTCAGCGTCGCCGAGGATGAACTCATCATCTCCTGCGGCAATCGGATCCTCTTCCGCCATCCCCTCAAAGCCATCAAGGCGGGCGAGCTGATGAACCTTTCGGGCATCTGCCTGAATGTGGGGGAAAAGCGCTATATCGCCTACTATACCGACGGTTCTTTGGGAAAGAAAAAATAAAATAAAAAAAGAAAATCACCCGGGTGCTTTACCTATCCCCCGGAGTTTTGTTTTGGAAAAAATTTG
>JAZTXG010000008.1:0-37132 GCA_045636365.1 Eubacteriales bacterium | reverse complement strand
TCTTTATGCAGCTTTTCCCCTTCCCTGCCGATGCCGATGCCGCCAATCTCTACAGCGGCCTGAAAAACGCCTATAAAATGCTGGGCGCGGTGGCAGGCTTTGTTGTCGCCTATGAATTAGACCTGCGGTTCATCCGCTATGAGACCTCCGCCTGCTTCTGGGCGCAGGTGCTCAAGCTGGTGCTGGGCTTAGGTCTCTCGCTGGGCATCAAGGAGCTTTCCTATCTGGCGCTGGGCTGGATGCACGACGAGCTGCTGATGCGCGCCATCGCCTATTTCCTGCTGGTTATCTTTGCAGGCGCGGTCTGGCCGCTGACCTTTAAATATTTTCAAAAATTAGGCAAAAAATAAAAAATGCGAGGAACCTTTGTTCCTCGCATTTTTCTTTTATAATGCATATTTTTGCGCGTATTTTTCGCATTGCTCTTTGAAATGCGCATCGCCCTTCAGGCGGATCATCATGGCGTGCTGGTTCATATTATTCTGCGCCGCATCCATGATGCAGACCGCGATATTGGAGCAATGGTCGGCGGTGCGCTCCAGATCGGTGAGCAGATCCGCCCAGACAAAGCCTGCTTCGATGGTACATTCGCCGCCCTTCAGCCGAAGGATATGCTGATTTCGCAGGTGGGATTTCAAACCGTCGATGACCTGCTCCAGCGGCTCCACCTCCATAGCGGTGGTCAAATCATTTTTGAGGTAGGCATCGGTCGCCATTGTGCAGATCTCCTCCACCGCGGCGCAAAGGGTCTGCAATTCCTTTTGGGCGCCTATGGTGAAGAGAATCTTTTTCTCCTGCAGCTCTTCCGCCGATTCTAAAATATTGACACTATGGTCGGAGATGCGCTCGAAATCGCCGATCAGCTTCAGCAGTTTGGAGATGGTGGTGCTATCATCGTCGCTCATCCGATTGCCGCTGAGCTTAACCAGATAGGTGCCGAGGATATCTTCATAATGGTCGGCTTTTTCCTCCAGCCTGCGAATTTCCTCCGCCGCCGCTTTATCATAAGCGTTCAGCATCCCGATGCTCTTTTGGATAGAGTTTGCCGCAATCTGCGCCATCTCATAAACCAGCTGGTTGCATCGCTCCAAGGCGATGGGCGGGGTGGCAAGCAAGCGTTCGTCCAGCTCGGCGACGCGCTCTTCCCCCTCCCCTGCGGGGACAAGGCGATTGGCCAGTCTTTCCAATAATCCCGCCGCAGGGAACAACACCGCCACGCAAAATACATTGAAGATGGAATGGCAGACAGCGATGCCAAACCCCGACGCAGGCGCATCAAACAGCTTTGGAGATACCAATCCATCGATTCCGATAAAAAGGGCCAAGCCCAAAATTGTACCGATCATATTAAAGGCCAGATGCACCACCGCCGCGCGGCGGGCATTTTTATTGGTCCCCACCGAAGAGAGCAGCGCGGTAACGCAGGTACCGATATTCTGCCCCATAATAATCGGAACCGCCGCGCCATAGGAAACCTGACCGGTCACCGCCAGCGCCTGCAAAATACCCACCGAAGCGGAGCTGGATTGGATAATGGCGGTAAGCACCGCGCCCACCAGAACACCCAAAATAGGGTTCTGAAAGAGCAGGAACAGCGCCCGAAAGCCTTCCACCTCCGCCAAGCCCTTGACCGCATCGGACATAGCGTCCATGCCAAACATCAGCGTGGCAAAGCCCAGCAAGATACTGCCGGTATCCTTTTGCTTGCCGGATTTAGCCATCATAAAAAGGGCAATGCCGATCAAAGCTAAAATCGGCGTAAAAGAGGTGGGCTTTAAAAGCCGAACAAACAAATTCTCGCCCGAGATGCCCGAAAGGCTTAAAATCCAGGCGGTAATGGTGGTTCCGATATTGGCGCCCATAATGATGGGGATGGCCTGCCGCAGTGTCATCAGCCCCGAATTGACAAACCCCACCACCATCACAGTGGTCGCCGAAGAACTCTGAATCACTGCGGTGACCCCCAAACCCGTCAGTAAGCCGATAAACGCATTACTTGTCAGGCGGCTCAAGAGGCTTTTCAGCCCGCCGCCTGCGCGGCGCTCCAAGGAATCGCCCATAATGCTCATTCCGAATAAGAACAGGCTCAACCCGCCAAGCATCGACAAAATGTCAAAAAGATCCATTTACTCACCTCATTTTGAGAGTTTTTTACTTCATTATAATGCCACTTATGACAATAAAAAATGCAGTGAGAAACTCACTGCATTTTTATTATTTTAAATATTCATCGATGGCTGCGGCGGCTTGCTTGCCTGCCCCCATCGCCAGAATGACGGTGGCGGCACCGGTGACAGCATCGCCGCCCGCGTAGACACCCTCGCGGGAGGTCTTGCCGGACTCTTCTTCGGTCACAATGCAGCCCCATTTATTGGTTTCCAAACCGGGGGTGGTGGAACGAATCAGGGGATTGGGCGAAGTACCGATCGCCATAATCACCACATCGGTATCCAGCCGATGCTCGCTGCCTTCCTTCACCACAGGGCGACGGCGGCCGCTCTCATCGGGCGCGCCCAATTCCATCTCCAGACAGGTCATTCCCACCACGTTCTGATGCTCATCCCCCAAAATCTCGGTGGGATTGGTCAGGGTCTTAAAGATGATGCCTTCCTCGATGGCATGGTGGATCTCTTCGGCGCGGGCGGGGATTTCATCCATCGACCTGCGATAGACGATATAAACCTCTTCTGCCCCCAGCCGCTTGGCGCAGCGGGCGGCATCCATCGCCACATTTCCGCCGCCGACGACCGCCACCTTATTGCCCCGCTGGATGGGGGTTTCGCTATCGGGCAGGTACGCCTTCATCAGATTGACACGGGTCAGATATTCGTTGGCAGAGAAAACACCCTTGAGGTTTTCTCCGGGGATGCCCATAAACCGCGGCAGGCCGGCGCCGCTGCCGATGAAGATGCCTTCAAAGCCCATGGCAAAGAGATCGTCCACCGAAAGGACACGACCGATCACCATATTGGTCTCTACCTTGACACCCATTGCCTTTAAGCCTTCGATTTCCTTGGCAACGATGGCTTTGGGGAGGCGGAATTCGGGAATACCGTAGACCAGAACACCGCCGGCTACGTGCAGCGCTTCAAAGACGGTCACTTCATAGCCTTTGCGCGCCAGATCGCCCGCGCAGGTCAGCCCCGCAGGGCCGCTGCCGACGATCGCCACCTTCTTGCCATTAGAGGCGGGCTTGATCGGCGGCTCTTTAGCATTGGCCATATGCCAATCGGCGACAAACCGCTCCAGGCGACCGATCGCCACCGGCTCGCCCTTGATGCCCCGCACACATTTGCCTTCGCATTGATTTTCCTGCGGGCAAACTCTTCCGCAAACAGCGGGCAATGCGCTTTGGGCGCTGATAATTTGATAAGCCCCTTCAAAATCCCGCTGCTGCACCTTTTGGATGAAGGCGGGGATATCGATCTGCACCGGGCAACCGCCCACGCAAGGCTGATGCTTGCATTGCAGGCAGCGATTGGCTTCCGCCACCGCCTGCTCTTCGGTATACCCCAGCGCGACCTCTTCAAAATTTTTATTACGAATCTGCGGTGCAAGCTCCGGCATCGGTTGCTTTTCCATACGCATATCTGCCATTATTCCTGCACCTCTTTCTTGAATAAATTGCAGCGTTCCTGCTCATAAGCGTGGTAGGTTCTGCCCCGCTCCATCGCCAGATCGAAATCCACCAGATGGCCATCAAATTCGGGCCCATCCACGCAGGCAAATTTCGTCTCGCCGCCGACAGAGATGCGGCAACCGCCACACATCCCTGTCCCGTCGATCATGACAGGGTTCATGCTGACTACGGTCTTGACGCCGTATTCCTTGGTCAGCATCGATACGAATTTCATCATCACCAGCGGTCCGATGGCGATGACTTCATCGTATGTATTTTTCTCTAAAAGCTCTTTCAGCGCTTCGGTGACCAGCCCTTTTTCGCCCGCAGAGCCATCATCGGTCATCAGGCGATATTCCTTGCTGGCGGCGCGGAATTCTTCTTCCAAAATCACCAGATCCTTATTGCGGAAGCCGGCAACGGTATCGACGATCGTACCCTCTGCCGCCAGCGCCTGCGCCACCGGCAACGCAATCGCGCAACCGACACCGCCGCCAACAACGGCGACTCGCTTCAGCCCTTCAGTTTCGGTGGGCTTGCCCAGCGGGCCTACAAAATCATGCAGCGCATCCCCTTCCTGCAGGCGATCCAGCCGCATGGTGGTTGCACCGACGATCTGATAGATAATGGTGACGGTTCCTGCTTCGCGATCAAAGCCCGCGATGGTCAGAGGGATGCGTTCGCCCCGCTCATCCACCCGCAGAATGATAAACTGCCCTGCCTGCGCCTTTTGGGCGACCAAGGACGCTTTAATGACCATTCTGGACACGGTGGGATTCAGCGCTTCCTTTTTTATAATCTCAAACATAATTTCATCTCCCGAATTTTCGAATAAAAAGGGGGCGACGGTTTCCCTCGCCCCCTTTTAAGTCATCTATAAGCAATAATCAGCTCGCAGCCGCTATAAACATAGCTTTGCGTCAGGTTATTGGCATCGGTCGTCGTGCTCTGGGCATCGACGGTACTTCCCATGGTGACATAAAATCGTTTCGATCCGCTGGGGGAAACACCCAATAGCGAGCGGAAGGTATTATTGGCAACCAAGGGACTTTCAAAATCCCGATAGATCTCGGGATATTTTACGCTGAACATCTCGGATACGATTTCTGCGTCGTCCACAATATATTCCCGCTTGACCATATCTTTTCCTTCACCCAGACCCGAAACTGTGACATACACAGGGATCTTTTCCACCTTTTCTTTGCCGAAAACATTCCAGCAAATGATGGTGGTTGCGGTGATGGCAACGATCAAAAAGAGAACGGTGGTCAGCGCCCAATGCTTTGCGATCCAGCGCAGGGTTCTAAGAAATGCGTTCATTATTTACCCTCGGTGGCTGCTTTCTTGGCAGCGATCTCTGCATTGGTCGCCTGCAGCAGAACTTCCGAAACATTGCTGCCGGTCAGCGCCTTGCGGAAGGCATCTACCGTGGTATCCATCGAATATGCGTTGGTGCGCATCGGGCGGTCGCCAGCGGTGGTCTTGGAAAGCAGCTTGCCAAAGGATTCCTCCAGAGTGGATTCGGCATTGCTATCGTAAAATTTATCCAACCCGCAGAATGTACCTTCGCCCATCATCGACCGAATCAAATCGGAATTATAGACATATTCTTCATCCATCAATTCAATCACACCGTCGCTGCAGCGCATATTGCTGTTGTTGAAATACTCGGCAGAGAGATACAGACCAAAATTGATGTCGCCCAAAATGGCGCCCTTTTCTCTCTTGCCGGTGGGGGTGCAGGGGAATGCAACCGCCTTCACCTGATCGGCATCAACGGCGGGAATCAGATCGGAGGAAGGAGCGACGATCATCGCAGCCTTTCCATCGACAAATGCCTGCTTGGCATCGGCATAAGAAACATTATAGCAATTCTTAGTAAAGGCGCCTGCCTTCTCCAAGGTTTTGATACTGCTGACTGCGCGCTCCCAGCTGGACATTACACCGAAGGTGGGCTGATAGCTATGCTCAGCGGTACCGCCCTCGGAAAGGATCATCTCATCCACCATATATTCCAAGCCTTCATCGGCAAAGCCGGCGGCAATGGGGGTGATCTTCTTTTCCTTCAGCTTGGCGATCGCATCCAGCAAGGAAGCCCAATCGGTGGGCTCGGCGATCTCATTTTCTGCAAAGATCTCGCTGTTGATAAATAAGCCCTGATATGTACCCACCAAAGGCATCATATAATTGACCAGATTATCTTCCGCGGAAATATTCAGAATACCGCCGGGAACCTCTTTATTATAGCCGCCATACTTGACACGGATTCCATCGTGGCTGATGATGGTCTCTTCCTCCACCATCTTATCGATCAACTCTCCGCGGGGAGCGAAGAACATCGAGACCTCGCCGCGCTCCACCTTTTTCATAAAGCTTTTCATAGCCTTTGCTTCGGTGGGGACCGCAGTGAAGCTGATCTTAGTATTGGAGAAGGTGGCATAATCCTCCTGCCAATAGCGCATACATTCTTTCCAGGTCTCTGCATCGGGACCGTTGATGAACTCGGCAGGAATACCAATGGTCATAGTAAGGGTAACTTCATCATCGGATTTGGCTTTGGAACAACCGGAAACCATCACCAAAGAAAGAACCAAAATGACCAACATACAAATCAATTTTGTTGCATTTTTCATTCGGGGAAACCTCCGCTATATTATATCAATTAGTATAATAACATAAAACGAAGATAAAATAAAGGGGTTTTTATAAATTATTTTTTAAAAATCCCAATTTTTTGCGCAACCTTCCCCCACCATTCCGCCAGCGCAAACCGCAGCTTATAGGCAACACTGCCTTTTTGCAAAAATTCCACACGCTCTTTGCCCAAGACCGCTGTCATCTCATCCGCCGCCGTTTCTTCTGCGACCGCAGGAGCGATGCAAAGCGCCGGATAGAGAACACACCAGAAATTTTCCCCCTCCGCCGCGCCGATGCGGATGCTCACCGCCTGATACTTCCCTGCGGGGAAGGAAAGAGCGCCATATTGCTTGGTGGGGAAAAACCGTTCCCCGATCTCCACCGCGACAGAAGCATCGCTGCCCTCCTGCCGCAGCAACTGCTCTGCCTTTTGCTGCAGCTGCGGCTGATGCAGGCGGGCGGTTTCCACCGCGGCTTGGCGGTCCTTGCAATCGGCAAACAGCTGCTTCATCAAATCAAACATGCCGTCCCGCACCTTGCATTTGATCTGCTGATCTTCCGCGCTATCTGATGCACCGACCACATGGAACCTTAGCACACTCTGCTCCACCGCCGCCGCATCGGCTGCGCCCGCAATCAAAAGATAAACCCCCGCGCCAAGCAGAACCAGCGCAGGAACGATGATAAAGATCCATTTTTGCTTCATAATAAAAATCCTCCGTGCCTTCATCATCGACACGGAGGATTCATTTTATTCATTTCAATTATTTGGTTCCGAAGATGCGGTCGCCGGCATCGCCCAGACCGGGGATGATATAACCGTTCTCGTTCAGTTTCTCATCCACATGGGCGCAATAGATATCCACATCGGGATGGGCTTCGGTCAATGCCTGGACTCCTTCGGGGGCTGCGATCAAGCACATAAATTTGATCTTTTTGCCGCCCAGCTGCTTGATCTGGTTGATGGCATCGATGGCAGAACCGCCGGTGGCGAGCATGGGATCGACAACGATCGCCAAGCGCTTACCGATATTGGCAGGCAGCTTGCAATAATAAGGATGAGGCTCTAATGTCTCTTCATCGCGGTACATACCGATATGGCCGACGCGGGCGGAAGGGACCAGATTCAAAACACCGTTGACCATCCCCAAGCCTGCGCGCAGAATGGGAATGACCGCCAATTTGACACCGGCGATGACATTGGTCTTGGTCTTGGCCATCGGGGTGGTGATCTCCACCTCTTCCAGCGGAAGATCCCGCATCGATTCATAACACATCAGCATGGTGATCTCTTCCACCAAGGCGCGGAACTGATTACTGCTGGTGGCGACATCCCGCAAAATGGAGATTTTATGCTGGATCAAGGGATGATCAAAAACAACAACGTTGGCCATAGTTTTTTACCTTCTTTTTTAATATTTTATTAACCTTATCGTATCATTTTGCCTCCTCTTTGTCAAGGAAAAAATAATGCAAAAAATGGCGAAAAAGGGGTTTACAAATATCTTCAAATTGGGTATACTTTTAAATAGTGTAGGGCGCAGGGCGCGCCCCATTGAAACCAAGTTCTTTAATCCGATGCGGGACATCGGCAAGAACCCACCATAGCAAATTTCCAAGGTCTTGCCGCAATGCCGCGCAGGACCTATTTTTTTTATGCCAAGAGGTGAGAAAACCCTATGCCCGAAACATTCCGTTCACGCATTATGGAAGAAGCCGATGTCCGCCGTGCGCTGGCAAGAATTGCGCACGAAATCATCGAGCGCAACGGCAAAGAGCAGGAGATTTGCCTTTTGGGTGTGGAGCGCCGCGGCGCGCCGCTGGCGGCTCTGATCGCCGCCAACATTCAGGCCTTTTCCGATCTCAAGGTCCATCTGGGAACGGTGGATATCACCTATTTTCGCGACGACATCGAAGATAAACCCCGCACCCCCCTGCTGCCCGATTGCGCGGTGGAAGGAAAAACGGTGGTTTTGGTGGACGATGTCATCTATACCGGCCGTACCGCCCGCGCCGCTTTGGAAGCGGTGCTCGCCATGGGCCGCCCATCCCGCATCCAGCTGGCGGTTCTGATCGACCGCGGCCATCGGGAGCTGCCGATTCGGGGGGATTATATCGGCAAAAATGTCCCCACCGCCCGCAGCGAGCTGATCAAAGTTCATATCCCACCTTACGACGAGTGCGTAAATGTGGATCTATATGAAAATTAAAAATTTGGAGGAAAAACTATGAAACTCGTTTTCCAACCCCACGAGAAACCCTCGTTTGGCGCAAACATTGTTTTCGCCATCCAACAGTTGCTGGCGATTATGGCTGCTACCTTGGTTGTCCCCATCATTGTCGGTAATGGCATGAGCCCCGCCGCCGCGCTCTTCGGCGCCGGTATCGGTACCTTTGTTTACCTGCTCTTCACCAAGTTCCGCAGCCCTGTTTTTCTTGGCAGTTCCTTTGCCTTTCTTGGCTCTATGGCAACCGCATTCGCCGGCGCTGCTTCGGTGGCTCTGGGATATGTCGGCCTGATCCTTGGTGCCGCCTTTGCCGGTCTGGTCTATGTGGTCATCGCGATCATCGTCAAGTTCGCCGGCGTCAACTGGCTCAATAAATTGATGCCTCCCGTTGTCATCGGCCCCACGGTCGCCATCATCGGTCTTTCTCTGGCAGGCAACGCTATCGGCGATCTGCAGAAAGCTCCCGCAGGCGGCCATATCCTGATCGCTGTCCTTTGCGGTCTGGTTACTCTGTTTGCCACCATCATCGCCTCCACCTTCGGTAAGAAGATGGCAAAGATGATCCCCTTCATCATCGGTATTCTCGCCGGTTATGTTGTGGGTTCCATCTTCACTGTTATCGGCAATCTGGCAGGCATTGAAGCTCTGAAGGTCATCGATTATTCCGCACTGACCGGTTTGGTTGCCAACGGCATCAACATCGACACCTTCTTCACCTTACCCGACTTCACCTTTATGACCGCCTTCGGCGCCATCGGTGAAATCAACGCTTCTTATATCACTACCATCGCTGTGGCTTATGTTCCTGTCGCATTCGTTGTTTTTGCCGAGCATATTGCCGACCATAAGAACATCTCTTCCATCATCGAAAAGGATCTGCTGGAAGAACCCGGTCTGCATCGCACCCTGCTGGGCGACGGTATTGGATCCATGGCAGGCGCTTTCTTCGGCGGTTGCCCCAACACCACCTATGGCGAAGCCGTTGCTTGCGTTGCCATCAGCGGCAACGCGTCTACCTTTACCATCAGCACCACTGCCGTTCTGGCGGTTTTGATCTCCTTCCTTTCCCCCTTTGTCGCTTTCGTAAACTCCATCCCCTCCTGCGTGATGGGCGGTGTTTGCATCGCGCTCTACGGCTTCATCGCTGTTTCCGGCCTGAAGATGATCCAAAAGGTTGATCTGGAAGAGAACAAGAATCTCTTTGTTGTTTCCACCATCCTGATCTGCGGTATCGGCGGGCTGACCCTGACCTTCGGTCAGGTCACCTTGACCTCCATCGCCTGCGCTTTGATTCTGGGTATCATCGTCAACGTGGTTCTGAACAAAAAAGCAGACGAATAATTTACCAAAACACAATTTTAAAAAAGCAGCGGGTAACCGCTGCTTTTTCTTTTTCATTTGACAATTTAAAAGGTTTATACTATTATTAATACAGAAAAATTTTCCTTAAAGGTGTGATTTATTATGTCTATCATATTAGGAGTCGATGTGGGCGGATCCACCACCAAGATCGTTGCCTTCGATCAAGGGGTGGTGGGGATGCTGCAGGTGCGCGCCGGCGACCAGCTGACCTCGCTCTACGGCGCCATCGGCAACCTTTTGCATCAACATAACCTGACCCTTTCGCAGGTGGAAAAAATCGTCCTGACCGGTGTGGGCGCTTCGCTGATCGATGAGGATATCTATGGCATCCCCACGGTGAAGGTCAACGAATTTGCCGCCATCGGCAAGGGCGGATTATTGCTCGCCGAGGAGGAGGAAGCGCTGGTGGTCAGCATGGGTACCGGCACCGCCTTTGTTTACGCCAAGGGCGAAGAAATCGAGCATATCGGCGGCAGCGGTGTCGGCGGAGGGACGCTGATCGGGCTGGCCTCCAAGCTGGTGGGCGAAAGCGATTTCGAAGCCATTTTGGCGCTGGCGGAAACGGGCGACCTTTCCCATGTGGATCTTTCGGTGCAGGATATCAGCAACGAAGAGATCTCCACCCTGCCCAAAAATGTCACCGCCTCCAATTTCGGCCGCATCCAAAGCACCGCCACCAAAGGGGATCTGGCCTTGGGTCTAATCAACACCATCTTCCAGACCGCCGGTGTTATGGCGGCCTTCACCGCCAAAGCCCGCGGCTTTAAAAAGGTGATTGTGACCGGCTCGGTCACCGCCATTCCCTATGCAAAAGAAGTGTTTGACGGGGTCACCGCGCTGCACGGCATTCCCTTTGAAATCCCAAAGAACGCCACCTTTGCCACCGCTTTGGGCGCCGCCGCCTTGCAAAAATAAACCACTTTTTAATTTCATAGTATATAACAAAATCTCTCCATCGTCGATGGAGAGATTTTTTGTTTGATTCTTATTTTAATGTCCGTAATCCCTTGGGATAATGATTTTTGCCGATACCGCCCGAGGCTTTGATCCAGCCCAGCGGGACCCCTTCGACGCAGACCACTCCGTAGCCCTGCTCAGCGCAATCGACGGTCTCGCCGTGGAGATATTTCCGCGCCTGCTCCACCGAAAGATCCTGCCCATAGCGGAAGGCTTCCTTGGGAAGGCACATCGCCGCGTGGTGCATCGGTTTCCATTGCTTGCCCTTCAGCTCCAGCGCCTGCATCCCCGCCCGCAAAATGCGCAAGCCCGCAGGGCAAGGCAAGTCGGCATCCATCAGATAATAATAGTTCCCGCGGCAGATCCAATCCCCTTGGGGCGCCTTTTTCAGCAGCGCGGCAAAGGCCTCTTGCGCGTCCGTGTGCTTTTCTTTTTTAAAGAGCGGAGCCTCGCGGCGGGGCGCATCGCCTTTCCGCACCATCGCGCAGACAAAATGCCCCTCGCCCCCATCTTCGGGCAGGATTCTCTTGGCAAGGTTCAAGCCTAAAAAGCCCGCTCTGCCGCCCTCCAATCCGCTCTCGACCACCTCGAAATCGGGATGGTTTTCCAAAAACCAAAGGATGGTCTTTTCATTTTCTTCCAAATTAAAGGTGCAGGTGGAATAGACCAGCCGCCCGCCGGCCCGCAGGGTCTTGGCGGCATTTTCCAGCACCTCGCGGCTGCGCTCGGTGCAAAGCCGCACCAGATCTTCATTCCATTCCTCCAAGATTCTGGGGTACTTACGGAACATTCCTTCCCCCGAGCAGGGGCTATCCACCAAAACCTTATCGAAATATTCCGGCAGAGCCTTGGCGATCGCCGCAGAATCATTATTGGTAATGACGGCGCGGGAGATGCCCATCCGCTCCATATTTTCCACCAAAATTTTGGCGCGGGAGGGCTGGATCTCGTTGGCCACCAATAAGCCCTCCTTCAGCCGCGATGCGATGGCGGTCGCCTTGGAGCCGGGCGCGGCGCAAAGGTCCAGCACCCGCTCATCCCCCTGCAGCTGCAGGGCGGTGACCGCGCTCATGGCGCTGGGCTCCTGAAAATAATACAGCCCCGCGCAATGGTAGGGATGGGTGCCGTCCCCCTCCCCTTGCAGATAAAACCCATCGGCATAAAAAGGGGAAGGCGCCACCGCAAAGGGCGCCACCGCCAAAAATGCTTCCCTGCCCAACTTTTTGGGGTTGAAGCGCACCCCCTCCAGCGCAGGGCTTCCGATATAGGGGGAAAGATCCACCCATTCTTTCAAATAATCGATCATTTCTGTTCCTCAAGAATACGGGCAAAAAGCTGCTCCAGCCGCTCATGCTCCTCTGCTAAATATAAATACCCCCAAAGCGCCTCAAAGCCGGTGGCGGCGTGGTAGGTGCCATAGTCGGCATTGCGGGGCTTGGAATGGGTCTTGGCATTTCTGCCGCGGCGAACGATCTCCTGCTCGCTTTCGGTCAGCTCGTCCCAGAGCAGCTTCAAAAACCGCTCCTGCGCCGCGCAGCTGACAAAATCCTTGGCTTTTTCGTGCAATTTATGGTTCTGGCAGTTGCCCTGCTTCAGAATATGCCCGCGTACAAACAGTTCATAAACTCCGTCGCCCAGATAAGCCAGCGCCAGCGGGCTGTATTGCCTTGCAATCTCTTCTTTATTCCGCATCTTGCAGTAATACTCCTTTCACAATCCCATCTTCAATTTCAATGATGGCATATTCCCGATTGGGGTTTCGGATGGAGCCGGGATTGAGCATTAAAACACCGTCCCGCCGCTCCATAAAGGGGATATGGGTATGCCCGAAAAGCACCGCCTGCGCCCCTTCCGCCTTGGCGGCGGCCAGCGCAGTTGCATAACCGCTCTTGACCCCATAGCGATGGCCGTGCATTATTAAAATCTTTGCACCGCCCAGCTCCAGCACCTGCCGCTCATAGCCCATCTCCCCGAGATCGCAGTTGCCCAGCACTTGATAGACCGGATGGCCGTTGGTCTGCTGCAGCAGCCAGCGAGCGTCGGCGATATGGTCGCCCAAATGGAGGACCCCATCGTTGATATAGCGGTCATATAAATCTTTCATCGGTTGGCGGACGCCGTGGGAATCGGAAAATACCAAGAATCGAAGCACATTTTCACCCCTTGATTGTTCTCATTATCCCGATTATAGCATAAAATGAAAGGAAAAGAAATAAAAATCACCAAATTTCTATGCAAAGGAGAACCCCGATGAGCCAGAACGATTTTTTAGACCAGATTAAAAAGATGGATAAAAAAGAGCGGCGCGATATGCTGGAAAAACTCACCTCTGCCCTGACCCCCGAGCAACAAAAGCAGGTGCAGTCCATTATGGGCGATAAAAAGCAGATGGAGAAGATTAAAAATAATCTGAAGGGCGAGGATTTTAATACCTTGGTGGAAGGCCTTGCGGGCAAGGAGGATGCGCAGGATTTTCTCAACAGCCCACAGGTGCAACATCGGCTGAAGGAGCTGCTGAAGTAGACCTCGGTGGGCTGCTTTCCACATTGGATTCCAAGAAAATGGGCGAGGTACTCTCGGCCTTTGCTCCCCAAAAGCATGCCGACGATTCCCCTGCTTCGCTCCTTGGCGGGTTGGACCCTGCGCTGCTGATGAAGGTGGGCAAGGCGGTGGCGGGGCTGCAGGGAAAGCCGGATCAGCGCTGCTCGCTGCTCACCGCCCTCAAGCCCTATCTCCGCCCCGAACGCCGGGAGCGGGTGGACGAAGCCATCCGCCTGCTCCAGCTGATGCGGCTGGCTGAAATTTTCCGAAAGGAGATGGATTAAATGGAGGTTCAGATCCGTTCCGACGGTCAGCTTTATCCCCCGCGGCAGCAAGAAAAGCCCAAGCCACCACCGCCCAAGCCAAAGCTACCCGAGCCGCCCTGCCCGCCGCCGCACCCTGTGCCACAGGAGCTGCCTTGGGAAGACCTTTTGCTGGTCGGCATCGCCCTTTTGGTATTGCGGAGCAAAAATCGCCCCGATATCCCGATGCTGCTGGCATTGGCATACATTTTGTTTGACCAACAATTCGACATAAAAAAGCTATTTTAGCCTGCATCCTTCCGCATGACATATCGTTTGCCCGCAAGGATTAAAAAAACCCGCGAAGGTGAATTCACCTTCGCGGGTTTTATTTGATTATACTCGAATCAGACGGTCTTCATCCATTCACGGACGATCAGCGGTGCGTCTGCTATAGTGACATTTCTGTCCTCATTCAGGTCCGCATTGGCGGTGTGGATCTGAACAGGCTGACCCACAGCATACTGCAGAACCAACAGCGGATCCATAATCGTCAGGGTTCCGTCGGCATCGGCATCGCCCTTCACGCGGGCCAGAGTGATCTGCGCCATCGCGGAAGCGTCGATAACGTCACCTTCTGCATTTTTTGCTTCGGTGACATTTACGTTCAGGAAACCATCCTCCACAAAGCCGAACTTATCGACCTTGACAGTGACGGTGATGGTGGCGCCCGCCTGCACATCCTTAAGATTCGCAGTATAAGCACCCTCCTGCTCCAAAAGATCTTCCATGGTAACCTTTTCAGCCACCACGTTTGTTATGGTATACTTGGACTCTGCCGCAGGGGCGATTGCGATCTTTGCTTCGGTCAAAGCGTAGGGCAGGGTGATGACAACATCCACCTCTTCGCCTGCTTGGACCAGATTGCCGGTGGAGACTTCCACCTTTCCGGCGGAGCGCACCAGGTACGCATCGCAATGCTCACACGGATTGATCTCTTTGCCTGCGGGAGCGCCTTCTTCGGTCCAATTACCGCTATAGGTATGCTCGCTTCTGCCGGAGCCGACCGCAACAGCATCTTCGCGATCGCAGCAATCAAAGGTCATGGTACCGTCATCGGTACAATCGACTGCGTTGAGAACCAAGGTTCCTTCGCAATTTTCGGTCTGAACGCCGCCGCACTGATTGCAGGAAGCGCTATGGGTACCGGCAGTGACAACACCGCCTGCGATGACCAGATCATCGTTGGCAGCCCAAGCACCGAGTTCACAATCGCCGTTAAAGTCTTTACCGCAATCGTTGCAGTGGATGGTATGGGTCTTGGTACCTGCGTTATGGCTATAGGTAACATCGGCATGCGCGCAGCTCGCCGCGGTGACGACTACGTTTTCATTACCGACTGTCAGGACATTGCCCGCAAAGGTACTCAAGGTACCTTCGGTCAACACATAATCGGTGTTGGGATTCAGAGTCACTGTCTCGCCGGGGAGCTTATAGTAGGTAGCGACAACCTCGCCATCTGCCATAACAAGTACTCTGCGGATCTGATTTTCTGCAGTGCCATACCAGACCTCGTCGTCCTTCAAGGTGAAGTAGACCGGCTCTTGACCGGCGACCTGATTGTTGTTGCTGTTCCAGGCTGCTACCGTAATAGATATATTTTTTGCGATCATCTCGTAGCTGACTCCGCCAATCGTCGTATTACCGGCGGTTTGCCCGGAGGTGCCGCTACGATAGGTTTTGGCAAGATTACCAAATCCATATACATTTTTCACTTTACCGGTTTCCACCGCGTTCTTAAACGCATTTTCATTGGAAAAACCGAAAAGGAAGGAAGCGGTGATATTGGTGGTATTGATGTCCGGACTTGTAATAATATTGTAAAACTCGCCATCATCGCCGGGAGTAGCGCCAATGCCGCCGATAACACCAAAGGCGGTGTTTCTTTGCTCGGTGCCGTGTTTTTTGGCTTTCTTCATCGTTCCGGTGAAGATAAAGCCGTTTACTTTGACCGCGGCGCTTTCGTTCTCCACAGAACCTGCCAGCGCGTTCACATGCGCATTTTGCGGTGCTATAAGCTCTAAGCCGGACCAAACGCGGGTAAACGTAGGTATGGTATTTTTGGAAACACAACCAAAGCTCGATGCGTTGGCTTTACCGTTACCGGTTTTTGTCTCGACAATGCCGTTATAGAGGCCGAAATCGCGGATCTCGCAATCGCCGAGGAAGGCGAACAAACCGATGGAGCCGCCCATATCTTCGCCATAATAAGTGGAATCTCCGGTCGACGAATCCTTATGATAATAGATATTTACATTTTCAAAGCCATAGCCATGGCCGTCGATGGTACCGGAAAAGATTCTCTTGTTTTTGGTTTTAATTCCCAAAGGACCCATAGCCACGCCGCCAAAGTCGACATCCTTATTCAGATGGAAGGTAAATCCTTCAAAATACTTATCGGGGGTGGACTCTGCCACAGCATACGCATCCATCTTATCCCAGTCTGCCTTGGAGGAGATCAGCCAGTCATTATTTTTATTGAAATCTTTATAGGTATCATATTGAGAGAAGGTGGGCCAGAAGCCTTCCTTCAGTTCGGTTGCCTCCGCCAACGCGGTTTCGGCATTGATAGCGTTGTTCATAGCCACCAAATCTTCGTCGGCGATTGCCTTTTCAGCAGCCGCCACCCAAGCGGTGATCTCGGCGCCGTTGGCAAACTCTTCCGGATTCAGGCCTTCATATTTTATCAGCAGACCCTGCAGCAAAGCAGTCTGCGCCTGAATGGCTTGGGAATTATCGACTTTGACCTCGATGGTGACATCTTCGTTGCCCAGCTCCAGTGTACCTGCCTCTTTATTGAGGGTACTGCTAGAGCCGACAAGGATGGAATCAAAGGACTCTGCTTTTTCGCACTCCAGCTGCACGGTGGTGCCGGCAACGGCATACATTTCGCTGATGAAAGCACCTTGGTTCTCAAAGGTGATCTTGCGGATCTGGTCGGAGCCGTCATCGGCACCGAAGGCGACCTTGCCGTCCTTCATTGTGAAGTAGACCGCTTTAATAAGAGCGCCGTCTGCACCGGTCAGACCGCTATTGCCCTGATTGATCTTATAGGCACCTTCCAAAACAGATGCGACCATATCACCGGCGTCTGCGTTGCCAATGTTGTTGTAGTCACCGGGAATGTTGACACCATAGTTGTTTCCGAAATAAGTACTCGACAAAGAACTGTATCGAATACCGGCGTACGCTTTGGAATTTTCAATGCTATTCGAAACAACCGGTGCGCCTAAGGTGTTAAAAATACTCATGCCGCGCATATTATCGCCGGCGATCGCCATGGCGCGGGTATCATTGGAACCGGTGGTAATCAAAGTACCATAGAAATAAGCACCGTTGACCAAACCGGCAGAATACTGCGAGTGAACAATCATGCCGTGGGAACCGGAGGATGCACCGGTATTACAAATAATTTTGGCTCCCGACCATACCTTGGTCAGGGTGGCGGCACCCACCATTTCGCCGAAGGTGGAAGCTTGGTCATAGTTTTTGCTCGCCACTTCGATGGAGCCGCTCTCCACACCGAAATCTCTGATGACAGCGCCATCGCCCAGCTTGCCGATCAAACCGGCAGCGACTGTGTTCCCGGAAGAAGAACCCGCATAAACGTTGACATCGATAAAGGCATTTCCGTGACCCTCAATGGTTCCTTTGAAGGACAGAATGTTTGAATCCGTTTCGGCCACTTGACTTTCGATATAGTTCAGCGGTGCCATCCGCTGACCTTCAAAATCGATATCTTTGAGAATGTGGAAGGTATCGCCTTCGAAGGTATTGGTCTTGGAAAGGTCGATCATTGCCAGCCAGTCTGCCACAGAGGCAACCGCCCATTCCTTCGCTGTATTGAATTCTTGATATACTTCATAATCCTCGGCACTCGGATATTTGCCGGGAAGCAATGCCATAATATGGGCAAAGCCCTCTTCACCGGATTCAAGATCCAGCAACATCTTGATCGTATCCAGATCTTTTTCGCTCTTGGCCAGCTCGGTCTTGGACTCCTGCAGCCAATCTTTCAGCAGCTGGGCGCAATCAAAGAGGTCAAAATCGAGTTTCTCGTATTTTGCAATCCTTTTCGCCAATTCTGTGGCGTAGAGATGGATCTCGCCATCGAGGGTATAGGTCACAGTGAGGACGATATCTCCGGCGGGAACAGTCAGCTCATAGCCGTTCAGCGCAGAAGCAAATGCCTTCTTATCGATGGTGATAGAATCGGCAACCATCAGCCCCAGATCCTCAAGCAGATTGATCTTGGCGCCTTCTTTGAAATAGTACACACCGGAAGCGCTGCCATCGAGGGTGACCTTACGGTAAACGCAATCGCTCTCTTTTTTCGCCATATAGATCTTGCCGTTTTCATCCACCGAGATGATATAATCGCGGTCGGCAGATTGGTGGGTGCTATCAAAGCGGCTGTTGACCGCCCAGACCGCCTCCTCCAAGGAATTTACCTTATAGGCGGCATTGGTCTCTTCGGGAGTGAACTTATGAACAATATCTTTAGTGAAAGTGATATCGGTATCGGGAAGCTGAACATAGTTGACATAGATGGTGTTGCCTGCCTCGTCTTCATCTTTGACTTTGTAGGGGTCGTAATTTGCGCGGTGGCGAATTGCATTCTTGCCCTCTCCTACCGCATAAGTATTGTATACCGAGAATCTTTCGGTATCCGTATACATCGTATAGTGCACACCAACGGCGGCGGGATTACGGCCTGCGCCGCAGTTGAGGGTACCTGCACCGATGGAGTTATAGACCTTGACCGCGTTGGCAGTATAGCTGATCAGGTCGGTGGCCGCACGCGAAGAACCGATATTATTGACGGTACCGGCGAAGAAACAGTTATCAATCGCACCGCCTTCACCCCAGCCGATCAGACCGGAGACACCGTTCTTACCGTCTGCAATAACATCACCGTTGTTGGTGATCGTCATGGTACTCCAGCAGTTCTGCAGCAGACCGTTCGCGCCGATGTAGCCCGCGAAGGAACCGACACCTTCGTTACGATCGGTGACCACGTCTAAACCGTCGAAGTTGACCGCACCGCCGTCCATACCCAGATTCTTAATGGTACCGCCGGTCAATGCAGCGACCAGACCGCCATACTTATAGCTCTTTTCGGGGGTGGTATCGCCGATCTCGATGACCATATTGATAAAGCGGTGACCCTGACCGTCCAGAACGCCCATAAACGCCGTTTCGTTCGTGGTCAGCGGTTCGGTTTTCTTACCTCCGAAATCGATATCGTTGGTAACCAGCAAGGTCTTATTGGCAAACAGCGAGCCGGAAGCGGCAGCAGCAGCCCAGTCATCTTCATCGGAGATGTAATAAGTCGATGCATTGGAATCATACCCCAGCTCTTCGTAGTATTCCTTGGCAGAATAACGAACGATTAAGCCGGAGACCAGATTTCCTTTATTGGCAGCAACAAATTCTCGATCGATTTGCAGGCCGATGTTTTCGTAGATCTCGCGCTCATAATCTTCAGCCGCCGCATAGTCTGCGATCTGCTGAGCGATTTTAGCGCGGACTTCTGCAACAGTATTCCCGCGAACCTCGACAAAATCCTCCTGCTGCAAAGCATCATACTTCTTTTGCAGCTCGGTAAGAATTGCGGAGCCGGACGCCGCGCCCGCGGGGACAACAATGCCCGCAAGCATGGAAACCAGCATGATCACAGCGGCTATTGCAGATAACCATCTTGTTTTCTTTGTTACCATAATCACTTCCACCTTAACACTAAATTTGCGTCTATTATATTAATAGACTATTATATAGCCTAATTATAGCACGGCAGCCGTTTTTATAACAGCACCTTATGTTGCTTTTTTTCAACACTATGTTGTTTATATAATTTATATAAGCAGAGCCGTTTCTTTGCTTTGTAATGCAAAACAAAATCTCTCAATCAAGGCAGATTGAGAGATTTTATTGTTTATTCAATGGACCAATCGATGGGTTCTTTCAAAAACTCGTTTGCTTTCAAAAAGTGATTGCAGCCGAAAAACCCGCTATGGGCGGAAAGAGGGCTGGGATGCGCCGATTCCAAGATCAGATGGCGAGGGTTTTTTATCAGTTCTTTTTTGGCGCGGGCGTGGCTGCCCCAGAGCAAAAAGACCAGCGGCTCGGGGCGCTCATCCAGCAGGGTGATGATCCGATCGGTCAGCAGCTCCCAGCCTTTGCCCCGATGGGAGGCGGGCGCGCCTTGGCGGACGGTCAGCACTGTGTTGAGCAGCAGCACCCCTTCTTCCGCCCATTTTTGCAGGCAGCCGTGGGCGGCGGGGGCAATCCCCAATTCCCGCTCCAATTCTTTATAAATATTCTTCAGCGACGGCGGCAGCGCCACCCCTTTGCGCACCGAGAAACACATTCCGTGCGCCTGCCCTTCGCCATGGTAAGGGTCCTGCCCCAGCAGCACCACCTTGACCTTTTCATAAGGGGTCGCTTTCAGCGCGTTAAAGATATCTTCCGGCGGCGGAAAGACCGCGCCTGCGCGGTATTCCGCCTTCAAAAATTCCCGCAGCTGCAGGTAGTAGGGCGCAGAAAATTGGTCTGCCAGCAGGGCATCCCAGCTATTACCGATATGGACCATACCATTGCTCCTTTTCTCTTACTATCTCAAGTTTAACATAAGATTTTCAAAATTTCCATTGAATTTTTTTGCGTTTAGTTATATTATAGTTACAGTGACTATTCCAAAGGAGGAGCATCGGATGAATTCGCCCAAAGCATTGGTGATCTTAAACCCCAAAGCAGGAATGAAAAAATCCAAAAAAGATATGTTTGAGATCGTGGATCGCTTGAGCAAAAAGGGCTATCGCGTTTCCATCCAGACCACCACCTGCAGCGGCGACGGCACCCGCTTTGTTCTGGAATACGGCGCCAACAAAGATCTCATCGTCTGCTGCGGCGGCGACGGGACCCTCAACGAGGTCTTAAACGGCCTGCACCAAGCCAATCTTTCGGTGCCGCTGGGGTATGTTCCATCCGGCACCACCAACGATTTTGCCCGCACCTTTTCCCTGCCCAATAAAGCAGAAAAATGCATGGACCTCATTCTGGGCGGCTGGCCGCGGAACTGCGATTTAGGGCGGTTCAACGGCCGTAATTTCACCTATATTGCCTCCCTCGGCGCCTTCACCAATGTCTCCTATTCCACCCCGCAAAAGCTAAAAAATATTTTCGGTCATTCCGCCTATCTTTGGGAAGGAATCAAGGAAATTCGCAACATTTCCCCCTTCAAAGCCACCATCACCGCCAACGGCGAGACCTATGAGGGTGAATTTGTCTTTGGTTCTATCTCCAATTCTTCCTCCATCGGCGGGCTTTTTAAACTTAACTCGCTGGATGTTCGAATGGACGACGGCGAATTTGAATTGATGCTGATCCGCAACCCCAAAAATCTCGCCGATCTGCACGGAATCGTGCAGGGGCTGGTGCGGGGCAAATACGACCCCCGCTATGTCGTCTTTACCCACGCCAAGGCGGTGGATATCCACACCGAAAAGCCCCAGACCTGGACCTTAGACGGCGAATCCGGCGGCGAGCAGCAGGATGTCCATATCGAAGTGCTCCATAACGCCTTCCAACTGATTGTATAAAGGCGATAAATTTATATGATAAATCCCCTCAACCTTAGCTCTCAAGCGGGTTTGAGGGGATTTATTTGTGTCCGTTTTATCGGACACGACTTGTTTTATAATAAGATCATCAAAATAATGAAAAAGGAGATGATCTTATGAGTATTTTATGGTATTTAGGAGTTTGCGGCGCGTTTTTCGGAGGATCGTTTCTGCTCCATCAGCGCAGCGAAATACAAGCGCTCAGAAAGAAGGCAGAACACACCGAACAACCCCTGAAAATCGAACGAAACTTTCGTTGCCATACAGTGTGAAGGTTTGCCTGCGGCAAAATGATGTTGCGCGTTGCGCAAATGATGTTGGCTTTCGCCGAATGATGTATGCCTTCGGCATAATGATGTTATGCTGCGCATAAATTAAGGAAAAAATCCGTTTCGCAATCGAAACGGATTTTGATTTGATTTTAATGCGGGCGGGGAAACCCCGCCCCTACAACCGTAAAAAAACAAGCAGAATGCAAATTTGCATTCTGCTTGTTTTGATTATAGTGTCTTATTTTTTGATATACGCCCAGATAGGCATGTGGTCACTGGCAGTCCATGCCGTTTCCGTAAAAGTAATTCCATCAACCGGATTTCCGTTTTTATCATAAAACTGGGCGCGGGTATTCAAACCGGGCGCACCGGAAAGCGGAGTTTCCGAAAAATGGAAGTAATCCAGATTATCGGAGATCAAAATGTTATCGATCATACTGCCGGAATAAGGGTTGGTTCTGGCGTAGGTGTTGTAGTTATCTCCGCCATTGAGGGCGGTATAACTAAGGCCTTGCTCGTTCTCTTTATCGAGCACCGCTTTTGTATGATAAGCGCCCAAGTTCCAGTCGCCGACACAGACAACACGATCGTTGGGATGATTTGCCTTCATATATTGAATTATATACTGCAGCTCTGCAGCGGCCATTGCATCAGATGCGGTCGCCAAATGGCAAGTATAGAAGATGATATCATCTCCACCTTGCTCGTATTTCCCATTTTCATCGACATCGATCTTATACCAGGTAAAGACACGATTATTCGACATGTCCAAATTTTGGGTCGGATCATCCGGGAACGACTTTCCTTTGAAAAAGATCGTCTCGCTGTCAAGTGCGGGATATTTGCTGATAATGCCGTCTCCGGCAGTTCCTAAAATCGGATATTCCCTGGTCGGGACATAATGCTTATACTTATATTTGTTGCCCGTCGCTTTATTCAAATCGTTGTAGAGCTTATTAAGTACGTCTTGGTAATTGGACACACTGGCACCCTTAACAACTTCCTGGAAGCCGATAATATCGGCATCGATCGCTTCGAGCTCTGCCAACACTTCGTCTATGCGGCTCAAGGCCGCGCCGGTGCTGTTGTTTTCATTCCAGGGATCATAATAGCCGCCTTTAATATTATAGGAAGCAACCTTCAGATAGTCGCTTTCTTTTTCAGCAGGTCCGCCGGCGACAAAATCGGCAACAATGTTTTCATTCTTCCCACTCAATGCATAGAGAACAATTTGATAGGCATCGCGAATATCAACCTTATGGTTGCTGTTTACATCAGCGGTTTTCAAAACAGGCGTTGTTGTATTAACCACCATTCGCACTGCAGTCAGCGCGTCCAGAACGTTGATCGCGCTATCGTTGTTGACATCACCGCGGTTGGCATTGTAGTCGACATAGACGGTGAAGGTGTTGCCCTCCACTTTAGCTCCCTCGCTGAAGGTAAGAACATTTCCATTGATGGTGACATTTTCGTTTGCACAAGCGTAATAGTTGGCTTCCACATCGAAACCGAGTGTGATTTCTCGACCTGCAACGCCGTAGGCATAGCGGGTGAGATGGTTGGCGCAAGCTTCTCCATGTTGGTCGCAGACCATCTTAATGCGATAGATCTGGTTGGATTTATCGCCGAACCGTACATCGCCATTCTCATCCAAAGTATAATAGATGCGCTCGCCGTTGCCAAGTGTCATTTGCTGCTGATAATTCGTATTGACCGTCCAGCCGGCGGCGGCGCTGCTCATCACGCTATGCTTGAAATTATAATCCTTTTCGGCTTTCCCCTGATCTGTTTTAACCGCTTGGGTTAAAGTGGAAAAATTCACGATCGACTTGACGCCGCTGACGTTGGATATATATTCCCCCATAGAGGCTTCGATATTTGCTTCCTTGAGAGACTCCGCATTTTCATTAATGCCCGTTACAGCACCATGATACCCCACCGCGGTCTTATCGACCGCGCCGCTCATGGAATTATAGGTTTTGGCGCGGCTATACCCATAACCCAAAATGCCATAACCGCCGATGCCGGTATGGCCCTCATTGATGCAGCTATCGATAATAGCATAAGTTCTGCCATCGCCGAGAATGCCCGCAATATATTCGCCGTTTTCCACACTAATGTCCGCATTGTTCCAACACTTGCGGACCAAGGAGTTCGCTACATAGTTTTTGCCGACGAATCCGCCCACGATGTTGGTTTTGACTGCAAGGTTCAACGCTTTCTTAAACCGCGGCTGACCGGTGACTTTGATGCTGCCGCTCTCGATGCCGACATTTTGGACGGTTCTTGCTTTGGTCTCGCCAAGAACACCGATCAAGCCCACCGGACCATAGGGGCTATCGATTTCAATCTTAATATTTTCAAAGGCATAGCCGTGGCCATCCAAATTACCGTCGAAGTACCCGCCGTAGCAAAGGGGTTTCATCGGTGCAGAGTTCATAACGATATTCTTTGTCAAATGCAACGTAATGCCGGAAAAATTGGTGGCATTGGAGTTTTCCACATAGTTGCTCAGTTCGACCGCCTTCAACCAAGCTTCGGCACTCTCGACCTTATAGTTTTTGAAAGAGTCGATATACTTATAAATATTGTAGTCCTTAACCGAAGGATATTTTTTAGGATTGGTCGTTACGATGGCATAGGTTTCCAGGTTCTGCTCTTCCTCTTTGATCTCTTGCAAAAGAGTCTCCAGAGCAGTGATCTCCGCGATTCTCGCTTTTTCCGCTGTTTTTTCATCACTTGTCGGACTTCCCGGTGCCGCCGGTACTATTTCATCAAACGTCACCGAAGTGTTCAAGGCGTTCTCCGCCTTGGCGATCCATGTGTTTTTAGAAGTCTCAAAGGTGGCGCCGTTAAAGTAGGCGGAATCCATCGCCTTATAGGCCTCCACCATCGCCCGCAGCTGCGCTTTGGTTTGGTTAATTTTATATTCGGTGGAGTACTCCCCACCTGTTACGTTGCTTGTGAGGGTGGTATCATAGTACGTCACTGTGACATCTTTTTCATTGCCGATATAGACATAATTACCGCGACGTTCGGCACCGCTGACTTCCCAGACTTTTTTCGGAATCGATTGGGGCGCATATCTGGTTTGACATACATGGTTGTCTTCTATCTCGCGAGGAGCGTAGTACGCATATTCCGGATCCGCTGTTCCGTTCTCGGTTCTTACCCGAACAGTGCGGTTATTCTTATCGCCAAAACAGGGAGTTCCGTTTTCATCCACATTGAGATAAACCTTGACCTCTTCGCCGTCCTCCGCTTGTTCTCTTTGATTATTGATGATCCAAACTGCCTCGTTGAGATCGGTCTTAGTTATGTCCGCATTACCACCATACGAACCGCTTGCAAGGACGGCATATGTATTTTCAAAATAACTCGCATCGGCACCGGTTTCCGCTGTTCCCCGCGCAATGGAGTTTTTGATGGTTGCCGTTGCACCGTCACCGACGAAAGCGTTTGCTGTGGCAGCCAAATTGGTCACCGTGCCGCCAAAGATGCATCCGTCGATGGTGACGCCTTTGCCGGATACCATCCCCACAAAGCCGCCTACAGCGGTGGCACTGCCGTTGTTGATATAGGTGGCATAAGAGGCGCACTTCCGGATGGTGCCACCGTTTGTGTTCGATGCGAAGGCGCCGGATGGACTGGTACTTGTAGAAGTATTCTTAAAGGTGCAGGAAGCGTCTAAGGTCAGGTTTTGGATAACACCGCCGGCATTCAAATTTTTGATCAATCTTGCACCGCAGGCATTTGCATCCCAAGCGGTCTGAGTGATATTGGTAAACTTATACCCATGCCCATCCAGCGTTCCGTTAAAGCTCACAATAGCGTCAAGAGTAATAACTTTAAGATCAGCATCTACAAAGCTGATGTCTTTCTGAATATGGATAGTCCCGGTCACTTTATTATTGGCGTCATAGATCGCATTAATTTCGGCAACCACCGCGTTCCATTCCGCTGCCGAGCTTACATAATAATTTGTTTGGATATTTTCTGCGGTTGCAGGCAGGACAAAGCAGGCCAGCATCGATACCAGCATCAATACCGCCAAAACGCCCGATAAGCCTTTTTTCGATTTCATCATTCCAAAAACCACCTTTTTCGATAAAATTTACGCGTAAATTTGTATAATAGTTATATAGTTAATTCAATAATATCATAGATTTTGGTTTTTTTCAACTGATTTCCATAAAAAATTTGCGATGCTCCGAAGCGTGCATCGCAAATTTTATTTTTTTATACCTCTACTTGGGCAAAAACACCGAAATGGTCGGAAACAAAGCCCTCATTGATCCCCTTTTCGGGGACACCCGGCCGCTCATAGCAATAGGTGAATTTTTGGATCTCGATGGGGGTATGGCTGCCGCCGACAATATAGTCAATGGGATTTTTACCGTTACTGTTTTCAGGATTAAAGCCGTTGGAGGTGCCGATGCGGATATCGCCCGGTTCACACGTACCTTCTTTCATCGCCTTTTCAGCAGCGGGGCGCAGGTCATAGAATACTTCGGTATCCATCAATACCTGATACTTCTCGCTTTCATAGCGGATATTGAAATCGCCCATAAAGATATAGGGCTCCTCCCCTGCTTTTTCACATTCATTTTCGAATAAGCCGCGGATGATTTTGATAGGCTCGTTATCCGCATAAAAACCAAAGTGGGTGGAGCCGATGCGGATAATTTTTCCGCTTTCTTTTTCCTTCAACCGCACCCAATTGCAGATGCGGGGATAATATTGGTCAAAGCCCGGCGGATTGGCTTGGTCGGGGGTCTCGGAGAGCCAAAAGCTGCCTTCCTCCACCTTCTCGAATTTATCTTTTTTCCACATCACCGGCTCCGCTTCATTGCTGCCCACCAAGGCGCCGCGGTACTGATAGAACAGCTCATATTCCGCGCCGAAATCCTCCTGCAGCATCTCGATCCAGCGGTCGTTGACCTCCTGCATCCCGACGATATCGGGATCATATTTTTTTACCAGCCATTGAAAGCGGTGGCGGCGGATGGAGGCTTCGTTATCGGTGCCGATCTCTTTCTTATTGCCCGCATAACGCAGGTTCTGGCATAAAATTTTCAAGTTCATTTTAGCATTTCCTTTCGATAAAAAATGCAGAGCGTCAACCGCTCTGCATTTTATTTTCTATTGTTCAGACAGAGCAACCAAACTGATATGGGGTCTTCTTATTTTGCGTTTCCGTTGTAGTATTCCTCATAGGAAACCGAGGTGCCGATGCGGAAATCTGCCAACACACCAAAGTGGTCGGAGACCGGACCTACCGCGATACCTTTTTCCTCTACGCCGATGCGGTCATACAAGAAGGTATAATAGTCCACCGCCAACTGCTTACGCGGTTGAGAGAAGATATAGTCGATGATCGCGCTTCCGTTCTCCTTCTCATAGGCGCCGCTGGTACCGTTGCGGATATCGCCCATCTCGCAAATGTCGACTACACTCATATCATTGGCGACATCGCGCATATCGAGCAGGTCCTTACCATCGTTGATTGCCTTATAGGCATCGGTATCAAAGTGAATGTTAAAGTCGCCCACAACAAAGGGGTAGGCATCGGGATGATCCGCGATGACCTTGGCAAACAAGCTGCGCAGGTAGACGATCTGCGGCTGGGTATAGCCCTCCGGATGGTTCTCGCTCCGAGGGAAGTCAAAGTGGGTAGAGAAGAAGAGGATCTTTTCGCCGGTGGCTTTATCCTCCAGCTTGACCCAATGGGCAATACGGGGATAATACTGACCGTTCATTTTGCTGACCTGATTGGGGGTCTCGGAGAGCCAGAACTGCCCTTTGGCCAAAAGGTTATATTTCTCGGTCTTCCACAAAATGGCGCAAGCTTCATCGCTTCCCGAAGAGGCGCCGCGATATTGATAGCTCATGGTATATGCCGGGAACAACTGAGGAAAGGCCTCGATCCAGAAATTATCCGATTCCTGCGTTCCAATAATATCGGGGTCGTTCTTTTCCACCAATTTCTGGAAACGGTACATACGAATAGCAGCGCCGAGACCGGCATTAGTATCATCTGTATTTTCATTACGCACGTTTTGAGACATAATGCGGACCTTGGTGCCGCTTTCGTCGGCTTCCAGAATGGCCAAGGGGTCCTCATAATCGTTCGGGTCGATCAGCCCGTTTCCGTTATTGGGTTTCTTATCGGAGTCCTTATCGGGGGTGGAAGTATCGGCATCGCCCTGATCGTCATCCCCGGGAACATCCGCGTCATCATCGTCGTCATTGCTGCCGCCGTTGCTGACCGACCCGCCTAAATTGGAAAGGTCGACCTTACCGCTGCCGTCCAGCAAATTACCGTCGGCATCGCATAAGCCTGCAAGGACAGGGTCTTCTGTCTCGATAATCGTGACCTTATCGCCGGTATAAGGAACCTCAATCTCCTGATCTTTATAAAAATCCGGCAGACCTTCCTTATTGCCCATCATCTCTTCGCTGTAGTTTCTTCCGGTCATACAGCCCGAGAGCATCGAAAGGCTGAGCACCAGAATTCCCAGCAAAGCAATGTGTTTTGTCCATTTCTTCATGTTCGAACCTCCTCTTCCGCAGCAAGCGGAATTTACGAGATAGTATTAGATATTAGCATTATAACATTAAAATGCAACTTTTCCAACGACTCAATGTTGTTTTTATTTAACACAATGTTGCCAATTTTTAAAGGGTTCCCTATTTTACAAAAACATTTGATTACCGCCGCACTCTTTGGTATAATAATGGTATCAGTCATTCAAAGGAGAGTTCCTATGCTTGAACGAAGCAGCGGCGTTTTGCTGCATATATCCTCCCTGATGGGGCCCTACGGCATCGGTGTTTTCGGCAAGGATGCCCTGCGGTTTATCGATTTTTTAAAGGAAGCGGGGTTTAAAGCCTGGCAGGTACTGCCCTTTTCCATCCCCGATTATTGCAATTCCCCCTATAAGAGCGTCAGCGCCTTTGCGGGCAATCCGCTCTTCATCGACCCCGCCCAACTTTTGGAAATGGGGCTGATTACCGAAGCGGAGCTGGAGGGCTGCAAGGCCGCCCAGCCCTATACGGTCGATTTTGACCTTATCAAAAAGCAGCGCGCGGCTCTTTTCAATGCCGCCTTTGCCCGCTGCGATGCCGAGCTTCAGACCCGCATCGATGCTTGGCGGAGCAAGCAACCTTGGATTGAGGATTTTGCCCTCTATACCGCGCTGCAGCAGGAGACAGGCAAGGATTGGATCGATTGGGAACTGCCGCTGAAACTGCGGGAGCCGCAAGCCATCGCCGAAGCGCAGGCGCGGCTGAAAACCGCCATCGATCGCGCGGTCTTTCTGCAATATCTCTTTTTCACCCAATGGCAAGCCATCCGCCATTATGCCAACGAGCAGGGGATTCAGATCATCGGCGATATGCCGATTTATGTTTCCCATGAGAGCGCCGATGTCTGGAGCCATCAGCACCTCTTTGCGCTGGATACCGATGGGCGCGCCGAAGAAGAAGCGGGCGTTCCGCCCGATTATTTCAGCGAGGACGGCCAGCGCTGGGGCAACCCCCTTTACGATTGGTCGGCAATGAAGGCCGACGGCTACCGCTGGTGGATTGAGCGGCTTCAGACCGCAAGCACCCTCTTCGACCGCATCCGCATCGACCATTTTCGCGCTTTTTCCGCCTATTGGGCGGTTCCCGCCACCGCCGCCACCGCCAAAGAAGGGCAATGGAAGGCAGGGCCGGGGATGGACTTTTTCAACGTCCTCTTCCAAAAGATCGATAAGGAGCTGTTGATTGCCGAGGATTTAGGGGTGCAGGACGATGCCCTGCGCGCTCTTTTAAAGGAGACCGATCTGCCGGGGATGCGGGTGCTGCAATTTGCCTTCCCCGGAATGGACAACGGCATCCATCTCCCCCATAATTATTCCGCCAATACCGTCGCCTATACCGGCACCCACGATAATAATACCCTCTTGGGCTACCTTTGGGAGCTGACCCCGCAGGACCGCCGCTACGCGCTGGACTACTGCGGCTACTGCGGCAAAAGCTGGAAGGAGGGCGGCGCCAAAAACCCCGCCATCCGCGCCTTGATCCGCGCCCTTTGGGCATCCCACGCCAATCTGGCGATGGTGCCCATCCAAGACCTTTTGGGCTACGGCGGCGATACCAAGATGAACCATCCCGGCATCGCCAAGGGCAACTGGGGCTACCGCCTGACCGAAGAGGCCTTCGCCCAATTAAAACCCGAAGAGTATTATCAACTTTCCGCTCTCTATAATCGCATATAATTAAAAAAGAACCTGCCCCAAGGCAGGTTCTTTTATTATTCCAAACGTTATTCACTTTTTAATTAAAACCGTTCAAATGATCGCCCATTTCATCGGTTTACTTAAAAAATCCGTTGTATACCATTTTGCCGATACACAATAGGGTGAAAATCCATAGCCACGGACTCATCAGCGGGTCGCCGTAGGCGAGGGAGCGGGTGCTTTTCTTGATCTTTTTACCCTTGCCCAGCAGCCGGTCTACCGTCGTCTCCAGCAATTTGAGGGTAATAATAAGAATCAAAAAGCAGGCGACCACCGCAATAATCATAAAAAGTCGATCCTGCAATATGTAGCGGACAAAATCACTGTATTTCGCCAGCATCACCGCGATGCCGTTATTGATGGCGTGGGCGATAATGGCGGGCCAGATACTGCCAAACAACAGCGTCAGCACCCCGTAGCACACCCCTGCCACAAACAATGCGGGCATCTGCACCGGATTGGTATGGAACAGCGCAAACAGCAGCGCGGTCAGCAACACCCCGATGGTGACACCGTATTTTTCGTATTCGCTCTGCACCAAGCCCCGCAGCAGCAATTCCTCAAAAAAAGCGGGGAGCAACACGCCGATAAACAGCAGGGTTGCCGGATTGGTACTGCTCAAATCAACAATGGTGGCATTGCCGTAGGAAAGATGCAACACTCCGCGGGCAAAGGCAGAGCAGCCCAGATTGATTAGGCTGCAAAGCAGGCAGACCGAAAGCCCGAACATCACAATGAACAGCCAATACCGCGGATGGACCCATTTCAGCCGCAGCGCCGCCCTTGCCTTATAGCGGTGGGCGCGCTTATAGATCCAGATGGGAATCAGATAGACCACCACATAAATCAGCGCTGTCAGCGGCGGGTCAAAGGCGGGCAGCCATTGCCTGCAAAAGCTCAGCCCCAAAAGCAGGCAGAGCACTGTCAAAAGCAATAATGATATTTCTTTGGAGATATCGCGGCGGGAACTCATTCGTAAACAATCCCTTTCCGCAGTTGATCCGCCTTTTCGGCAGATACAGCCGCCTCCACCAGCGCCAGCGCAAAATCAATGGCAGTGCCTGCGCCGCGAGAGGTGATGAAGTTTTCACACTCCACGACCTTTTTATGGGAAATCTCGCAATCCATATCCTCTTCCATCGAAGGATAGCAGGCGGCAACCTTCCCCTGCAGCAAGCCCAAGCCGTTCAGCACCGAAGGAGCGCCGCAGATGGCAGCGATGGTCTTTTTCGCCTGCGCGGTGCGCAGCAGAAGCGCCCGCACCGCCTCGCTTTGGTCTAAATTGACATAGCCGGGGTACCCACCGGGCAGGATGAGCATCGAAAGCTCTTCTTCATCGATTGCATCGATGGTAATATCTGCGCAGACCGGAATTCCGTGCGCCCCCATCACCATTTTTTCGGCGGTGATAGACGCTGTTTCCACCTCTGCGCCGGCGCGGCGCAATAAATCCACCGGTGCCAGCGCTTCGATTTCTTCAAATCCCTCTGCCAATAACAAATAAATCTTATTCATTGATATACTCCGCTTCGTATTTTTTTAAAAGTTCCGAGGGGCGATAGCTCATTTTGGCTTTTTTCAAGCCCTCATCCCCCGCATCGTCCTCCCGATTAATCCAAAGGATTTCCTCGGGCAGCGCCCGCACCAGCTCCCGATTGATCATCGGGTAGGCACCGCGGATGGCTGCATCCGCTTTTTCGACATGGACGCAAAAGCCATTCTTGCCCAGCCGCTCGCCATAGGAAAAGGCGCAAAGCTTGCCATCGGCATAAAGCGCCAGACCATAAAAGCCCAATTCTTCAAAATGCTTCAGCCCCCGCCGCACCGCGCAGCCTTCCCGCGCCAGCGAATCTTCGGCGGCGCAGTTATTTTGCGCGCACCACCAATCGTTGAAGGCGCAGACTTGCTGCAGGTTCTCGGCGGTGATGGGGCGCACCTCCCATTGGTGCGCCTGCTCAAAGGCATTGATATGGTTGCGCTTGGCGGCCAGCTTTTTTCCGCGCAACGTCGCCAGCGCTTCCCGCTCATAAATATAATCAAAATTGCGGGATTCTTTGAACTTAAATTGATGGGGGAAAGTTTCTTCCATCCATTGCTTATACCGCTCATCCGCGCCCAAAAAGCGGGTGATTCCCTGCGCCAGCATCTGCTCAATCAGCTCTTTGCGCTCGGAGCCGATGGGAACAGTATGCCGCTTGCCCCAGCGGGCAACAAAGCTATCCCCCCAAAGCGCCAGAGCGACCTCCACCGAGGCCGACCAGCAAAAAAGGTTGCCAAACGCTTGGTCGCAGCTGCGGACATCCGCCGCTCGGGTGATGGCATCCACCGCTTCCTTTTGGGAAAGGTTGGGGGCATTAAAGGTCAAGGTCTCCATAAATTTCCTTTACTTGCTCAAAAATAATCTCAAAATTTTCCTGCTTGCTGCGGGGTACGCCCGCCTCATCATACATCGGGGTCATCCGCCAGCCCAACTGCTCGCCCACATAAAGGGCGCAATCGCGGCTCTTTTGCAGGTAGGAAACATCCAGCTCGTGGATATCCTTTTTGGAAAGGTCGCCGCGGTACCGCCGCTCAATCAACGCTTGGGAGATTTCGGGCTTCATATCCAGATAGATTACCGCGTCGGGGCGGGGCAATTCCAGCTTGCCGTATTCAAAATCCGAAAGCCATTCGATGAAGGCATCCCATTCTTCCTTGGGCAGCTTGCTCATCTGATGGACGATATTGGAGGTGGTATACCGGTCGGCGACCAAAATCACCCCGTCGTCGTATAATTTTTGATACTTTGTCCGAAACCCTGCAAAGCGGTCGGCGGCAAAAAAGACCGACGCCGCATAGGCATTGACATCGTCGGCATGGGTGCCGAACTCGCCGCGCAGATACATCTGCAGCAGCGCGCTGGAGGGGGATTCATAATCGGGAAAGGAAATGCGCTCGGCAGCAATCCCCAGCTCATTGAGTTTGGCGGCAACCAGCTTGGAATGGGTTCCCTTGCCGCTGCCGTCCAGCCCGTCGATAACCAATAATCTACCCATTGTTATTCACCTAAAAACTTCTCTTTCATTTCTTTCATTTTGCCGCAGGTCATCTTGCCTTCGGGGCATTTGCCGGAAAGGCAGGGCGGGCCTGCATAGCGGAACAGGGTGGGGCAAACCTCCCGCACCTGCATCAGCATCTGGGTCGCCAGCTCCCGAATCTCCCATTGGGCGCGGTTGCAGCAGCGCAGGTTGAAGAAATTCATCAGGCTGCGGGCGTTCATCGTCACCATCATCTTAGTGGTGCAGCCGTTGGGCAGGACAAAGCGGGCATCCTCGATCGCCTTCTTTTTATCGGCAGTCGACCCTTCGGTGCCTTCCATCAGCAGCGCGGTCAAGCGGGCATAGCGGGAAGCCAATTCGTCCATGGTTTCCAGATAAAGCGCCTTCGCTTCGGCATTTTCCGCAATGGCAGGGGGCAAAATATATTCAAAGTTATCCTCCGCCACATACCGCTGGCTCTGCACGCTGAAGGAAGCGATGCGATGGCGGGTAATCTGCGCCAGCAATGCGCGGGATACATTCTCAATCCCGAAGGTAAAGGAGATATGCTCGATGGGGCTTGCATGCCCCAGCGAAGAGAGCATCTCCAGAAAATCTTTGGTTTTTTCGGGGGTCAGCCCGTCCATCACCGAATCAATGCCTGCGCGGGCATAGCAAAGCTTGGCCGCTGCGGCGATGAGTTTTTCCCCATCGGGGGTATGGCTCAAAAGTTGAACTCTTAATTTTGCTTCTCCCATGGTATGTATCTCCTTAAATTCGTGTCAAATTCGTGATAAAAGGCGGAGAGTTCTCCGCCTTGATTTATTTTTTAATGCTCAATAAAAATTTGGGCAGGCTTGCGATCCGCCCGATGCGATAGGGCTCTTTGATGACCCGATACAGCCATTCCATGCGGCAGCGGATCATCCATTGGGGGGCTCTTTTGAGGGTATGGGAAAAAATATCCAGCGAACCGCCCAGCCCCAGCATCACACCGACCTTCAGGTCTTTTTTATGCTCCGCCATCCAAAACTCCTGCTTGGGCGCCCCTAAGCAGACAAACAGCATATCCACATCCAGACCGTTGATTTCTTCAATGATTGCAGGTTCCTCTTCGGGCTTGAAATACCCATCCCGCGCGCCGACGATGGAAATGCCCGGAATCTCCTCCTCCAGACAGCGCTTGGCTTCCGCCGCAACACCGGGCTTGGCACCCAAAAGGTAGACATTCCCGCCTTCTTTGGCGGCTTTTTCCAAAAGATTGCGGCTGAGCTCTACCCCCGCCACCTTTTCCTTTATCGGGGTCCCCAGCCGCTTGGCGGCCAGCAAAATACCAACCCCGTCGGGAACGATATAATCCGCCTGATTCAACGCTTCCTTCACCGCAGGATCGGTAGAATACATCTGCAGAATCTCGGCATTGGGGGTCACCACGATTTTGCTTTCCCGCGCGCCAAAAAAGCTGTAAACATCGTTTACCGCCTCGCTCATTGTCACATTTTGAATGGGCAATCCCAAAATCGATACGCTCATTTTAGACCTCTTTCATCATAATCAACTAAATTATACCATACTAATAAGGTTAATTGCAATAAAAACTTGCAGTTCTTCATTGATTTTGCTACAATATAGGTAAGAATATACCAAAGGAAAGGAGCGACGGACTATGAACCTGCACCAAAAAGCGTTTTCTTTCCAATCCCCTGTCGATCAGATCCCGCTGGAAGGGACCTATATCTACCCCGATGCGCCCATCGGCATCCTTCAGTTTGTCCACGGAATGGCGGAGCATCAGGAGCGGTATTTCGACGCGATGCGCGCCTTTGCAAAAGCAGGCTACGCCTGCGCCATCCATAACCACCGCGGGCACGGAAACTGCGCTCTTTTGGGGTATTTCGGCAAGGGCGGCGCCGCAGGCGCGGTCGCCGATACCATGGAGGTCTCGGCGCTGGCGAAAAAGGAGTTTCCCGACCTGCCGCTCTACCTTTTCGGGCATAGTATGGGCAGTTTGGTCGCTCGCTGCTATATGAAAAAAGACGATACGAATTTAGCGGGGGTCTTTATCTGCGGAACGCCCTTCGCGCCCAAGGCGGTCATCAAGGCAGGGCGCGCGTTTGTGGCGCTAAAACTCAAAATCAACGGTGAGGAATGGCGGAGCAACACCGTCAACGCGATGGTGACCGGCGCCTTCAACAAAGGAATTAAAAAGCCCTGCTCCCCTCACCAATGGATTAGCTATAATCCCGAAAATGTCGCCGCCTACGATGCGGACGAGCGCTGCGGATTTTGCTTTACCCTCAATGGCTTTCAAGGGTTGCTGAAATTGATGGACGAGACCTATTCTTCAAAAGGCTGGGTATGCAAAAATCCCGCTTTACCTGTTCATTTTCTTTCGGGCGAGGACGACCCCTGCCACGCGGGCATCAAAAACTTTCATGCCGCCGCGGCAATGGTCGCCGCCAAGGGTTACCCCACCACCCAAAAACTCTTTCCGCAGATGCGGCACGAGATTCTTTTGGAAAAGGACTCTGCACTTGTAATCGACCATATTTTGAATGTTTTAAAGGAGATGGCACAATGAGCCTATTAGACGCACGTTTGCAGGCGGTTTTGAATCTGATTCCCGCAGGCAGTACCCTGCTGGATATCGGCACCGACCATTGCAAGCTGCCCGCCGAAGCGCTGCGCAGCGGCAAAATCGCCGCCGCTTTCGCAGCAGACATCAACCAAGGTCCGCTGGATGCCGCCAAGCGGCAGTTGCTTTCCTTGGGATTGGCGGGGCGCATCCCCCTCTTTCTTTCCGACGGATTGAAATCCATCCCCTTGGATGTTTTGGAGCAGGTCACCACTGTGGCGGTGGCGGGAATGGGCGGCGAAGTGATGGAGCAGATTTTAAAAAATGCGCCGCTGGAGCCGGACCTTTGGGTCTTGCAGCCGATGAGCGCCATCTATGAACTGCTGGATTTTATGGCGGCGGAAGGCTACGAAATCTTGGCCGCCCGCCTGGCGCAGGACGGCGATAAATTTTATCGTATTTTCCAAGCGCAGAAAACAGGAATTTCCTATAAAGCCGATTATTTTGAGATGCTGCGGGAGGACCCCTTGTATCTGCCCTATCTGCAAAAGGAAGAAGCCCGCCTGCAGATTGCGCTGAAGGGCTTGAAATCGGCGAAAAATCCCGATGCCGACCGCATCGAGGAGACCGAAAAATTACTCGAAACTGTGAGAAAGGGTTTACTATGACCACCGTTCAAAAGATTTATGAATTTTTAGATACTGTCTGCCCCTATGCGCTGGCAGAGCCTTGGGATAATGCGGGCTTGAATGTGGGCTACCGCAACCGCAAGGTGCAAAAGGTGCTGATTGCGCTGGATTTGACCATGCAGGCCATCCTTACCGCCAAAGAAAAGGGTTGCGAACTGATTTTAACCCACCATCCCCTGCTCTTTGAAGCCACCAAGCAGATCAATTCCGATACCGCCGAAGGGCGGCGGGTGCTGGCGCTGGCCGCCAATAATATCGCCCATATCGCCTGCCATACCAATTTGGATGCTGCCGCAGGCGGGGTCAACGATGTTCTGGCGGAGCTTTGCGGGCTGGAAAATGTCGAGAATTTCTGCGGAATGGGCCGAATCGGCACCACCGAAACCACCCTTTCTGCTTTGGCAGAGCGGCTGAAGGCGGCGCTGCATACCGAGCATTGCCAAGCGGTCTGCGCGCAAGAAAAGGTGGGCCGCGTCGCCATCGTCGGCGGAGCGGGCGGCAGCTTTTTGGAAGAACCCTTCGCCCTGCAGGCGGGGGATACCTTTATCACCGGCGAAGCCAAGCACCACCAACTGCTGATCGCCAAGGAGCAGGGCATCAACCTGCTGGTTTTGGGCCACTACGAGACCGAATACCCTGTCCTTGCTCCGCTGGCGGAGCGGCTGCGCGCCGCCTTCCCCGAAATCACCTTTGAACTGATGCCCTTTGAGGCGCCGACGGAGAGTTTGTAATTATGGCTTTAGACGCTTGTTTTTTATCCCTGCTCGCCAAAGAGATCGACGGCACCCTGCAGGGCGCGCGGGTGGAAAAGCTTTACCAGCCCGCCAAGGATGAGATCATCCTCCATCTGCGGGCGCCGGGCATCCGCAAGCGGCTGCTCTTTTGCTGCGCGCCCAATTGCGCGCGGATCACCCTGACCGAAAAGGATGCGGAAAACCCCGCCCAACCGCCGCTGTTTTGTATGGTGCTGCGCAAGCATTTGATGGGTGCCAAGCTGGAGCGGGTCTGGCTGCCCCAATTCGAGCG
>JAZTXG010000007.1:0-11858 GCA_045636365.1 Eubacteriales bacterium | reverse complement strand
TTGCCTGTAGTTGCGCCCGGATCTACAACTAATTCAACATCACGATAAAAACTATCGTTAACGTAATCTTTCACCGTCTTTGTATAAGATATGCTCTGGAAATTGTATAAAGATGTAGTCAAAAAGGGCTTTAATTTTGGCAGATTACTCTTAACAATTCCCACATAGCAAAAAGTACTATCATTTACCCACGGCGGAATTATATACATAGTACGGTCATTCATATTGCTACTAGCATTATTTGACGAGTCAATTTTACGAAAAATGCCTGTTCCATTATTTGAAATCATAGGTAAACACAAATCATTATTATTGTAAATACCGTTCGTAAACAATCCGCCAGCAAGTCCCGCAAGATTATTAAATTTTTCGACCCCTTGAAAACCTAGTGTAAGCTCATAAATAGTATAAAATTCATCACCGGATTCGACATCAATAAATTCGTCTAGTTGTACTCTCGCGGATAAAGTATAATTCAATAATCCGCCGCCGCTAATTGCGTTATACCATCCTATTTCTTTAACTGTAAAATCTTGCTCTATAACATGTACATGAGATATTCTCAACTTGACAATAGCATCATTATTATCAAAAGACGTGCCGTTCCACCCAGAACCGGTTTTTTTAGTCGTTGTATGCTCGCCTACACGGTGTTTCAAGTCGGTATCATTAACGGAGGTTTCACCGGTGCCGTCACCCAGTGCACAATCGTTAATAACTCCATATCTTGAGGCCTGCGCATTTGAGGCGCGAACAAATAAAGACCCGATGTTGGCCGCTCGATAAGAATCACTATTTAGCACGGGAGCAAGCGCGTTTGTTCCATCAAATGTCAACAAGTTGTTTAAACAGTGTTTCGTAATAGTATTATGAATCGGCTTGTCAAAGATTACCCTCTTTTCCTCGCCGTTCCTTTTCTTGAGGCCGTAGCCAACCAGATGTCCGCCTAGTTTCGCGTTCATGTTCACCACCTTTTAAATAATTTGTTGTATGTCTATAATGGCGTTACGCACGCCGCAAGCGTCGGTATTTACAGGGTAAGTAATCACTTCAATAATATCGTTACGCACGCCGCACGCGTCAACGGGTACGGCGGGAACTGGCCCGAGACCGTCCCCGAAATCGTGCGTAATCTGCACGCCTGCCGGTACGTTCTGGTCCGTCCATTCCTGCGCGGAACCATATGGCAATTTATAGACGCCCTGTCCATTGTAGATAGAGTAACGCTTGTAAGCGTTACTTTTATAGGCGTGCGGGCGTTTGTAAATCGTAGGTTCCATGCGTTACCACTTTAATAAATAGAACCGTTATTGCTGCTATATATGCCAGGTGCATCAATTTCCAATTCAAGCGAAACGCCCAAATCCTGGCCAACAAAAGCCTCCTGCAAATTAAAATCATCGCATGAAAATTCACTATTTTGGTATTTAAAACAGAGACGGCACAATTTAAGCCAATCATTTGGCCAATCTGTTACAGTCTTGTATGGCCTCAATCGTGCGTTAATTTCTACCCACTCGCCCCAATGCTTGAAACTTAATTTTGTTGAATCTAGTTCCAAACCTAGATTCCCACTATCGGGGTCAATACCTGCAATACCCTTTCGCATCGATAACAAAAAACGGCCGGCAAATTTATCGGGAGAATTTTGTAGTCCTGGCGCGCCCTCGGGATTAAGTCGAGCGCGCAAAATGATCAAGTCAGCATTGTACGCAAACGCGGCATAACCGCCATCAAGGTAAGAAGAAGTGCAAACTGTATCTAAAATCTTATCGGGGATTGATGCGGTAAAATTCGCATCCCTATCATTTCCGGTGAATTGGTAAGCCGGCGCGGTGCCGTCATTACCAAAAGGCAATTTACAGTAGATAGAATATTTGCCCGCTACATTAGCCATGTTGAACCACCTTTATTGCGCCGCGGCCGCATCCGGCTGGGCTTGTTGTTGCTGGGCGATTTGCGGCGGCTGCTGGGCCGCATCGCCCTCGTTGAAATCAATTTGAACGCCAAAGCCGTTGGCCAACTGCATGGCCGCATCTTTTCCGTATTTCTCGGCCGCAACGGCAAAAAATGTCTGTGTCAAATCCGGGTCACTCTTGATCAAGTTTTGCACAAAGTTATTTTTTGCAACCTCGGCCCCGACCGCGTTGTAATTGTTGTTATGCTTTGCCAGCAATTCGGGCAAATACTTTAGGCCCATTTCTATAAACATTTCCATTTTATCGCTACCCCTATTAGAATTATCACCGCCAGCGAAATCTCCAGCAAAGGCATCGCGCACGGCCTTTAAATAGTTTATTTGTTCCATGACCGTTGGTGCCGGCGCGGCTGGCTTGTTGGCTTGTTTAAGTGCCTCAATTACAACCGCATCGCCAACGGTTTGCCCGCGCTGGCTCTCTAGCATCATCTTAAAAAGCGGCGTGTAGTCCGGTGCCGGCGGCGGTGCCAAAAACTTTTTAATGGCATCAAGCAAAGCAAGTCCGGCCGTCACCTTGTCGGCGGTCAAGTTACCCAGCAAATTGCCTATCAAACCGCCCGCATTAGCCTGGGGAGGAACAACCGCGGGAGCGGCCGTAGTACCTACCGCCGCCGCGGCCCCCTCTTTGGACTTTTCGAACTTGGCAAATTCTCGGCCAATATTGTAGTTTCGTGTTGTGTCCTTGCGTTCGCCGTTGACTCTCCATGTGTATTGTAAGCAATATTTGCCAGGGCCGAACGCCTCGCCAATAGCTTGCTCATCTAGTATGATGTCGAACTTTCCGCAAAACTCGCGCAAAGTTTTACCGTTTTCGGCTCGGCCCAAATCGCGATATACTCGGCAAATTAAATTTGCCTGGGCCGTGCCGCCCGCCGCGTTGATAGCCTCTTCTATCTCGTCAATAGTTTCTAACGGTTCAATTATTTCAGTTTGTTTTTTAGTCATGTGCTACCCCTATTTTTTAGCGTGTTATGATAAAGTAACTAGCGGCCGCAACCGCGAAAATTAGCGGCCAATTTGTCGGATTTTTTACCGTGACCGTCACCGCCTCGCCCGCATCCATCGCGGGCCGCACGGTGTTGTATAATTCCGTGCTGGCATCGCCCTGGATGTAATCGGCCGACAACTTGCGCGCGGCCGTCAAAACGCATCCTTCACTATCTTCTGTGGCTACGTTCCCGCCGTGGAACATGATATATTGGCGGCCAGGCACATCAATGGCGATTTTGTTTGCCAGCAACTTGGGCGAAAACCGCCAATATATCGGGAACGTTCCCGCCGGTATCATCTTTGCGGCGTTTTCCATGGTGTAAGCGAAAAATTTGCCGTCCATGTATAAACGGCCAGGCACGTTGCCCGCTTGGGTTGTCTTTTCTCGCTTAATCACAAGGCGCATTTTATTTAATTTTTCCCTTTAAATATGCCTCTGTAAAATCACCATGAAAGCCGGTTTTACTTGTTGCCAAATTACCAGCAACCAAACAAATTTTAATTTGTTTCAAACACTCTGATTGTTTGTCGCCATGATTTGCCCCTCTATTTTACCGCGGTTTTGTTCGCTCGGATGTAGTTGAATGCGATTTTCAAAATAAGTTCATTTTGTGTCATGCCAGGCAGTTGCCCCACCTCGCCGGTCACCTGCAAATAAAAATCATCCTTGCGGCTGCTTTCGGCGGCGGTTATTTCCCAATCCGCTAAAAAGTTGTCACCGTGTGCGAACGTGGAAAAAGGAAACGCGCGCATATTGATGGCGGTTTGGTTTCCACCGTGTAGGATTTGCAAGTTTATAGGCGTTTCAACCGCGGCCGCAAAATTCTCGGGCGTTGTGTTGGCCGAAAGCATCACGCCGGCCACAAAACCGTGTTCACCCTGCAACAGTTCTCCAAATATCTTGGAGGGCGTTGTGCTGGGGCTAAAAACGTATTTGCCGGCCACTAGCGGCGCGCGAAATTCAATACTTACCGGATAGACGGTAAAATCGTTTTTTGAAATCGTGCTAAACGGGAACAAAGAATATTTAGTGTTTGCCATCTTTACACCCCGTCAAAATTCAAAAATTCATTTTCATTGATTTCAACGCCGGTCAAAAGCACCGCGCCAAAGCACGGTTTTGTGCCGCCCTTGGCCTCCAGCATCGTTGTGAACCGCTGGCCTAAATCTATGAAAATGCGCTTTTGTTCCTCAAAGTGATTTTTTGCGCCGTGCAATCCCTCGCGGCCAAATACCAGGTTTGCGGGCACGCGGCCAACATCTCGTGCCGCCGCGCCAAACGGTGACGAAAGCGAAAAGTTTTCAAAATTAACGCTTACCGTTGGCCATTCAGATGAATCAAGCGCGCCGGCATCATCCCAAAAATATGCGCTAATACCGCACAAAAGAAAATGCCAATTTGCCGTAGTTGTCACGGCATCGCGCACGGCATCGCCGGCGGCAATATTGAATTTATAAATGTAGTCTTTTGCGCGCGCGTTCTTGCACGTTTCTAGGATGCGCCGCACATGGTCGGCACTCGCGATTGTGCAACCGTTTTTCAAGCCGGTCAAACGCTGGCAAAATGCTTCAACGTATGATTTGAGCATGATGCCACCCGCGCTTTACTTGATGCTTTGACCCGGGAAAATGTAACCGGTGAAAACAATTTCAATCTCTTCATTTTCCATGTTGTACACATCGCCGACAACGGCGGGCACGGCGGGCGCGCGGTTGTCATACTCGATTGTGAGCGCATCGCCCTCTGGGTAAAGATGCTGCCACGGCCTTTCACCGTATCGCACGCCATCAACATCGCCAGGTGTTGCAATAAGGTCAACCGGCACAAAGTCATTACTTTGTGCGCTATTGTCGCTTTCAGCGGTGAAACGTAACCCAACGCGTCTGATATTTTTTGTAACGCCGCCGCGGGTGACCGTTGAATTTTTTGTGCACTTGATATTGTAACCGGTGCAAAGAAAGGGCCCCTCATTGGTAAGGGGAATCACCTCTTTGCCGGCCGTGTCCTTTTGCGCGATGATCTTGCGCGTAAAGTCAAAACGCTTTTTAAATGCCTGGGTTTGCTTGATGGCCATCAATTCGGCCTTAACGGTTATTTTTGCATCCATTTTGTTTATCCTTTTTTTATGGTTGAAGGTGTTTATTTTTCCAAACAAAATACAAACACGCGTTTATACTTTGTTTAGAAAAATGCGCGGGGTCAAGTGTCCGACCCCGCGCGGGGTAGCCTTTTGTCATGGCTAATTACTTAACCTGCTTGTAACCGGCCAAAATAACCTTAAATGCAAATTTCGGATCTTCGTCATCGGCAGGGAGCAAAGCGGACGGCACCGGCAACGTAAAGCGCACAGTGCCGCCAATGTTCACATTGGGCTGCATCGGGATGGATACAGGCAAGTTAATCCAGCTTGCGCAATTGATGCCGCCCGCCTGGCTCATGGATGTTGCCGTTGTGTCGGCACAAAGATTATCGACAGGAGCCATGATGTGCTGGCCAGCAAATTCACCTACAACGGTGTCATTGCTGCCATAGGTCAACTTAACGCGGGCACTTGCCAAAAGTGCCTTCATGGCGGCCACCTCGGTGGGGCTGCATTCGGTGCCGTCAATCTTGTTGACGCGGAAACCCAATTGAACAACATCGACAGCCATAGTGCTGCCAATTTTCTTAGCCTCGGTTAGGTTGGTAAGAAATTCGGCATAAGGAACGCTTTTGTCCGTGCTGCTAAAGTCAAAAATAGGATTTGTCCGTTCGCTGGAAACCATAAAACCGGTTTCCATGTCATAGATATATCCCTGGCCACCAGGGCCGAAAGATACGATAGATGCGGGGTTTGCGGGGTTAGTATTACCCCAGATTCTCTGTGCCATGTTTTTACCTCTCTTTTTTTTGTTAAATCATTACCTTGTTACCGATGCCGGCCAATTCGGCATCAATGGGTGCATTGAGCGCGGCGGCCTCATCAAAAGCGATGGCCGAAAGCGGGGCCGAAAGCGGGGCCGAAACCGTTGTTGTTGTGCTGGCTGCTGCGCTCTTTGCGCTTGCAACAAGGCCGGCCGTGCCAACGGATGCGGCACCCAGTCCCAGTCCGATAAGTGCCTTATTACGCTTTTTAAATCCCTTGTAAGCAGCAAACGCACCCACAGCCACGACGATGGCATTTTTGCCCATGTCGGGCACACTATCGGGCATCTTGGATACAAGGAACGCGGACCCGATTGCGCCGGCACCACCGGCGGCGCATGTTACGATAATATCCTTTTTGGATACATTGACGGACAATGCACGGCGGGCACGCTTTGCGGCACGCTTTGCGCCAACCGTAACGCGCTTTATTTTAGTTACAACGCGGGTCTTTCTCCCGCCCCTCTTCTTGGCTTTGATAATCTTGGCCATGGTTTTACCTCTCTTTTTTTATGCTTTAATTGCTTTGATAATCTTTGATGCGCCCCAAATGATTGCGGCCCATTTTACCGCCGGCGCGATTCTTGCAACCAAATTCACGCTTTCGGACGGTATTGTAATAATTTCTTTTACCACATCAACAGCGTTAGTAATACCGGATGATACTTTAGACGAAACATCAGTAATTGCTGTTTTAACGTTTACAAAATCACTGAACGAACCGCCTTTTAAATAGTTGAGTAGTTGAGGCGTTTTTTGTGCCGCGACAAATACCCAATTTTGAAATTTTATAAGCGCGTTTACATCGAAAGAAAACCCACTCTTTACCCAAATTTCGGCGGCAATCTCGGAAAAAATTGCCTGGCGGTTTACGTTGTCCGTATTGTACCAATTAAGGCCCCAATTTTCACGCATCGCATTTAAGGTAACAAGTAATATTTGACGAACACAACCGGAATATCCAAAAAATACCTCGTTATTATAGCGCGGTAAATTTTTGTTACCTCCATAAAAATCATAAAGGTAACTATAAGCATGTTCCGATTCCGTCAACCAATCCGCCATTTTACTTACTCTTTATTATAGATGCCGCAACAAGTCCTACACCGATAACGGCGGCGGCGGTAAAAATAGTCTTGGTCATTTGCTGCTGCTGCATGACTGCGGCGGCGGCCACATCCTTGTAAACGCCGGTTTGTTCTGAATTGATAAATGTATTTAAGCCCCATGTGCCGATAGACTTGATGCCATCCCAAATGCCGCCCCAACTCCAGCCCAATTGCTGGCCGTTGGCCGCCTTGATGGCCGCCCAACGCTGGGGACCGTACATCATCACGCCATATTGTTCATTTGTCATTTTTTCAACCTCTCTTTTTAAATACTCATGATGCCCAGGACGATGGCCGCCAAAATAGCCCAGCCAAATGCCTTTTTTGGTTCATTACCATATTTTGCAACGGCCTCGGCCTTTGGAACAATTTTAAACTCTCCGTATTCGTTTGTTAGTGCCAACGTTTCGCCGGCATCTTCAATAATTGTCCATTCATTACCAGAGTATATAACAACATTTCCAACGCGCATAATTACCCCATGAAAGCCAGCGCGGCGGCGGCTAATCCCAAAATAGGCAAGATGCTGGAACCGGTACCGGTTTCAGTTTTCGGCAGGTTCTGTTTTGTTTGTTCCTGCATCTCTTGGTATTCTTTTTCGATTTGCTGTTCCTGCTCGGCCTTTTTGCGCATCGCCTCGGCGTAAGCTTCGGCGGCGGCGGCGGCCTGGCTTTGTGCTACTAATCCTTGCTGTTTGCGGCTTTCCTCGGCTCGGGCTTTTATAACGCTATCCCACCATCCCATACCGGCCATAAATTCATTTAGCGCATTTACTTTTGCATCCCATGCTACTTGCAATCTGTAATCATTAGGCTTAGGATTGTTCGCCAACCATGCAAAATAAGCCTTTGCGGCGGCCCCTTGTATAGACAATTCGGGATAATTTATAAACGTTTGCCAAAGATAGTTTAAAAAATTTTGAATCGGCAAAAGCCATGTATTTAATGTTACTTTGTCGAAAAAGTCACCGATGCCATATTTGTTAATACTAGAAATAACGGAAATATTTGCATCCAATGGCCCCAATGCCTGCGCAATTTCTCGCTCATCATCGTCTTTTATGGCACTGTATCCGGTAGTGTATTCAAGATCGGGTATATAAAAATTGTCGCTTGTCTTGAAAATCTTTTTTTGAGGCATGGCCCCCAGGCAACCCCGCACCGTATTGGCCACCATTTCGCATGCCCCCAGGCACGCGCCAAAAATGCCGCCGCGGTTGTATTCAATGCCCTCTAATGTCGCCAACATTGCCATAATCTTTAAACCTCTTTTTTTTCTTAAATATATGTTAAAACCAATCACAAAGCAACACCGCATTTGTCACTTTGGCCATATATGGATAGATTCCTATGCAATTTTCATGGCTTTTGTATGTCGCATCTATGAAAATGCCAGGAATTTGGCAAAAAACGTGGTGCAATTGGCCATCTTTCTTGCACGAAGTGGCCACGAATCGCACCGGCACGCCATGCGCGTGCCACCAGGCGGCACACAATACACTTTTATCGTCACAATCACGCGGGCCATAATCGGGCCGCAACGTGAACGCCGGCCGGCTCACCGTTTCAACGTTGTCTGGGTCGGCCACATAGGGCAGCCGGCACACATGCCGGTAAAAATCCACGAAAGGCACCGCCAACCATGCCCCCAGGTCGCCGGCATATTCCTGGGTGATCCGGCGCATTTCGGCACCGGTCAAAAATACACTTTCAAGCGGTTGAACTCTCTTTATCATGTACATAAATATATAATAAAAGGCAGCCAACCGGCTGCCATAGTTCAATCTTGCTTTTTCAATTCTACGTTGCATTTGGGGCATTTCTTGATAAATGGCATCAAGATTTGCCCCGCCGGAACGCTCAATTGATACAAGCAAATGGGGCACTTATAAAAATCTAATTCGATAAATTTAAAACCTATTGGCATTTTTACCCCCTTTAAAAATATCCCATCTTTTTAAAATCTCTTTTTCTTTCTTGTTTGATTTTTCAGTCAAAACGTGGTCAATTTTTAAACAAATTGGGCTTTGTATTTCTGCCCGCGTATAACACCAACTTTGCGGCGGCTTTTCGTTTGGCGAAAATCGCGTAATAAATTCTTTGTATTTAAAATTGCAAGCCTCGGAAATATGCCAGCCCCAAAGATGCAAATTTGGTTTGTACACCTTTATTTGTTCCATCGTTAAACGGCTTTCATTTATTATCATCCTTTTTAAGTCTTTTCTATCGCCGTTCAAAATCTTGTTTACGTTGATATAGCTATCAACTTTCATCCAGCCGGTAACGGCGAAAATTGGCGCGGTTTCGTACAAAAAAATATAGTCATCACAAAGTTCATATTTTCTAGGCATTATTGTCCTTAATTCAATTTTTTTTTCACTCGCGTAAATCATGGCCGCATATTCGGGATGTATTGATAGTAAAACGTTCATTTATACACCTCCTTAAAAATTTTTTTTACCCACTTGTAATATAGGGCAATCGCCGTTTATTTGATGGATACAACCAAAATAATAACAGTTCATCGTGTAGCCTTTTTTTTTTTCACCTCGCCAGCAAATTGGCACTTAAATTTTTTTTCTCTCGTTTCCTTTTTCATGTTACCCCCCAATTTATAATTTTAAAGTTGAAATATCAATTTTGTGTTTTACTTCTTGATATACCGTTACACTATCAACTAATAAATAAAGAAAATCACTATTTAAAAATTTATAGATATTTCTAACCGAACAAATAAAATCCTCTATTTGTTTTTTTTCATCTTCATTTTCTTTAAAAATTATTTTTATTCTTTTTTCACTTTCATCATCGTTAAAATATAAAGTAAATAAAATTATTGCATATTTCATAAAATACCACCTATCATTTTTTTGTATGCGACAATATTTGTCGCGGTGATTTTCTACGCATCGTCACCGCATCGGCCTGGACTGCATCGCACGCGACAACGGCGGCATCCATGTAAATGGCGCGGTCAAGTGTGCGCGAAAAAACGTAGTTCAATTTTTGCGCATGGTACGCCCTGCAACTCAATTCCAGGCAAATGCGCGTGCCATCGCGCTGGGTTATTATAGCTTTGTATTTAGGCATGATCCCCCCCTTTTTTCTTTGCGGCGGCCTTGACTACCTCGGCTAGCAAATCGCGCACAAATGCGCTATCGCTGGCCATGGCAAATGTTCCGCCCTTGTATTTGGTTTTGGCAGCGTTGAACGCGGCATTGGATAAGTAGAGCAATTTCTGTTTAATATCTTTCATTTGTCTATACTCCATGTGTGAAAAACATTATTGAGTGATAATTGATGCAATTATTGCAACGTTCAATCTCCAAACATTCAATTAAACCGTTAAACAGTTTTGACAAATCAATTTTTGAAAGCTTTTTCCACAATTTATCTTTGTAGATTTTCGCGGCCTCAATATTTGCCTCATGTTCGTACGCAATATCAAACATTTTATACCCCCAAATATGTTGCGGTTCTAGCAATCCTTTTTTTATGAGCGGCAACATCGCCCCGCATGATATAATATAATATCATTCAATAGCATTACCAAGAAAAATTTTGTTTTCATTATTCCAGGCTGGAACATGCCGGCCGCCCTCCTCCATCTCGGCCGCTGCTGGCCATCCATCGGCCTACGATTTACGCACGCCCGCCGAAACGCCGCCCCGCGTACCGTGCCCCACGGCCCCCGCCCCGATGGCGCGGGGCCAACCGCGGCACCAATCGCCCGCACGCCGGCACGCCATGCGCATGGCACTCCCGCCGCCCATCCGATTGCCGCGGCCGGTGCCTGCCGTGGCTGCTCCCCTGCTTCCGTTACGTTGTGCGCAAATCGGGCCGCGCTTGCGCGGGCATTTATATATAACTTGTTCGCAAAGGCCAACCGTTGCGGGGGTAACGTTTTTTTTGGGGCCGAACCTGGGGGCGAGGTCGGGCGCGCCGTTGCGCGCTTGTGAGGGAACGGCGGGAACGCTGGCACGGTGTTTGCGTTCCTGGCTTGGGTGCGGATACACTGCCCCCAGCCCCCCGACAAAGCCAATGCGCTGCCGGTTGGCTGGAGTATCAAAACCGCTTTCCCGTATTTGGTATGCGTATTTGACCGCCCCCCGCAACGATAGCCCGCCGCCGCTTTTACGGCAATTGCGGCGGAGTTTGTCCGCGCGCGGGTTCGCTGCGTGTCGGCCTGTATCCTAGTGTCACCTATTGCGCCGTTTCGCACATGTGCGTGTGTGTGCGGCTTTTTCGCAATGGTCAAGCGTTAGTAGAGAACATCCCCCGCGACTATTAGCCAGGCAAACCAGCCCCGCGGCGGCCGTTACCTCGCCGCGGATAGCAATAAAATACAAAAAAAACGCTATTTGTGCGGTTTTCTATGGATTTCGGGGTTGTTTTTGCGTATTTTATTAGTTATTTTTAAATACGCGAAAACACCGCGCTTTGATGCGTGTCAAAAAATCGCGGTGCGCTGCCGGTAAAACTGTAACGGATGTTAAACTAGCAGCTATTTTATTTTGCCCCCGACAAAACCAGCCGTTGGCAAATCGTTCACCGCCCAGGCATCATGCCTGGGCGTGTGCGTTTACCCGGCGGGCGTGAGCAAGTCCGTAGACCAGGATTGTCGAACAGTTATTTTTAATACGCCGTTTATTGTTATCGGCGTTGGCGTGAAATTATCTTGTTCGTCGAACGTGCCAAAACGGTATAGCGTTCCCATTACGTTTATACCGTAAACGTTGCCTGTAGTTGCGCCCGGATCTACAACTAATTCAACATCACGATAAAAACTATCGTTAACGTAATCTTTCACCGTCTTTGTATAAGATATGCTCTGGAAATTGTATAAAGATGTAGTCAAAAAGGGCTTTAATTTTGGC
>JAZTXG010000006.1:0-37811 GCA_045636365.1 Eubacteriales bacterium | reverse complement strand
GGCGGCGTCGACTCTTCCGTCGTGGCTGCCCTGCTGATCAAGGCCATCGGCAAGCAGCTCGTCTGTGTCCACGTCAACCACGGCCTCATGCGCAAGAACGAGTCCGAGGGCGTCATCACCATGTTCAAGGACGGCCTGGATGCCAACCTGATCTATGTCGATGCCACCGATCACTTCCTGGGCCTGCTGGCCGGCGTGTCCGATCCTGAGCGCAAGCGCAAGATCATCGGCAAGGAGTTCATCACCGTCTTCGCCGAGGAGGCCCGCAAGCTGGAGGGCATCAGCTTCCTGGCTCAGGGTACCATCTACCCCGACATTCTGGAGTCCATCAAGGCTGCCGAGGGCAAGAAGGCCGTCAAGTCCCACCACAACGTGGGCGGTCTGCCTGAGGACCTGAACTTCGAGCTGGTGGAGCCCATCAAGCTGCTGTTCAAGGACGAGGTCCGTGTGGTCGGCGAGGCTCTGGGCCTGCCCCACAACATGGTCTACCGTCAGCCCTTCCCCGGCCCCGGTCTGGGCGTCCGCTGCCTGGGTGCCATTACCCGTGACCGCCTCCACGCGCTGCGGGAAGCCGATGCCATCCTGGGACGAGTTCGACAAGTGCGGCCTGGCTGAAAAGGTCTGGCAGTACTTCGTCGTGGTGCCTGATATCAAGAGCGTTGGCGTGAAGGACGAGAGCCGCTACGAAGGCTGGCCCGCCATCATTCGCGCTGTCAACACCAAGGATGCCATGACCGCCACCATCGAAGAGATCCCCTATGCGGTGCTGCATAAGATCACCGACCGCATCACCCACGAAGTGGAAGGCATCAACCGCGTTCTGCTGGACCTCACTCCCAAGCCCATCGGCACCATCGAGTGGGAATAATTTTATAAAAAACAAAAAATGGCTTGAACCTCAGTGTTCAAGCCATTTATGGCATCTTTTGATGAAACGAAAAAGCGTTTTTGACAACACTTTTTGATATTTTCATGCAAAGGGGAAAGGGATCTATGATGATAGAAAAGTTATTTAATTGTGTAGATGCCTTGGCAGAGGCGCACAAGCAGTTGCTGAAGGATATCGTTTGCATTGAAAGCTATACACCCGACAAGGAGGATGTGGACGCGGTAGGAACCTATCTGCGGAAATTTGCAGAAAAGCAGGGTTTTCATGTAAAGACCGTGCCTTTTGAAAAAGCCGGCAACGGACTTCTGATTACTTGGAACGAGGACGCGCCCCTGCCCGCAGTGGCGTTTACCGGACATATGGATACGGTATTTCCCAAGGGAACCTTTCAGGAGCCCCTGTTTCGGGAAGAGGGCGGAATGTTCTACGGTCCCGGCGTTGCGGATATGAAGGGTGGATTAGCCGTCGGTCTTCTCACTATGTGTGCCCTGAGAGATGGCGGCTTTCGGGATCGCCCTTTGCGGTTTGTGCTCATTGGAGACGAGGAACTGAGCGAGGGTCTGTCCGGCGAACCCGGTAAGGAATTTATTCGGGAAAGCGTCAGAGGCTGCGCCGCTGCCATTACCCTGGAGGGTCATGAAAAGGGATATGTAACGGTGGGACGCAAGGGTTCTATCCGCTATAAGGTTTACGTAAAGGGACACGCCACCCATGCCGGTGCGGCATACGCCGAGGGCATTAGCGCCATCAAGGAGGCGGCACATAAGATTCTTGCCATCGAAGCACCCAGCGATCAAGAGCAGATCACCTATAACTGCGGCATACTCCAAGGTGGTACAGCCCCCAACACCGTTCCCGGCGAAGCGATGTTCACTCTGTACAACCGGTATTGGCAGATGTCCCAGCGTCGGCAGATTCGGGACCACGTGGAGGGGATTGTGGCAAAGTCCTACATTCCCGGCACCGATTCCACTTTTGAGATCGTTGGCGAGCGGCTGCCTATGGATGCAACAGAAGGCAACTATGCCCTTGCGGCGCACATTGATGCCACATCTCGAAAGTACGGCTTCGGGGAGATCAAGCCCAAGAAGAAATCTTCCGGATCGGATGCATCTTATACCACCATGGCAGGTGTTCCCAGCGTATGCTCTATGGGTCCTCGGGGTGGGAGAGCCCATTCTACGGATGAATTTATGATCGCGGATTCTTTGGTGGAGCAGGCGAAGCTCCTGGCGGCTGTGATTGCCGAGCTGCCGGAGGATTTCGGCGCGTAATAGAATACAAACCGTCTGCCATAATAGCTTATATACAGAGAATATGTATCTTTGTACTTTTTACGCGATATGCCTTTGTCTTTTGACATGAAATAAATATCTGTCAAAATAACGCAATACCTTTAAATGGTATTGCGTTATTTTGTTATTATGCTATAATGAAATTGTGATTATATATTTAAAGGAGTAACCCCATGGAAAAGAAATTATATAAATCCAATAAAGATAAGATGATCGACGGTGTTTGCGCCGGTGTTGCGGAATATTTCAATATCGATCCGACCTTGGTGCGGTTGGCCACCGTCGTTTTGAGTTGCGCTGTCGGCAGCGGTATTCTTGCCTATATCGTTTGCGCCATCATCATTCCCCGCGATCCCAACTGATGAAGATTTGATAGCGATTTTCTTCAAATTAAAAGACCTTGGTCGTCTAATGACGACCAAGGTCTTCTTATTTTCAATTTAAAATTAACCCAGCAATCCGTGGATCAGGCTTTCGATCAGCGCCAAAACGGTGGCGAGTGCTAAACCGCTTGCGGAGATGGCAAAGAGCTGGAGGAAGGTGCGGTTGCGATCCTTAGCGGAGGGTTCTCCGGAGGAGGAGTATGCCGCCAGCATCAGGCCGCCGCAGCTGGATAGGGGGCTTATCGCCGCAAAATGGGCGCCGATACACAATGCCACAGTGATGATCACATCGCTACCCGCCGCCATAGAGGAAGCCAAGGCGGGAATGGTGGGGATCAGGGTGGGCATAACCACACCGGAAGCGGAGGAGAACCAGCTCATCACACCGCCGAGGAAACACATAATAGCAGAAGCAGTGGCAGGGCCGACCAGCTTTTGCAGACCGTTGCAGAGCAAGTCAATGCCGCCCAGCTCGGTGACCAGAGAGATCAGGATGCCCACGCCGGTAATCATCAGCAGAGTACCCCAAGAGACCTTTTTCAAAGCGGCAACTTCGTCGGCGCAGTGGAAGATAGTGAGGATCACAGCGACGCTGATGGCCGCCAGACCCACATTGATCCCCAAGAAGGCCATCACAGCGACAGCGGCAATCCCGCCCAAGGTCGCCCATTGCTTGCCGGTGAAGGGGGCCACTTTTTCTGCTGCGCCATCAGCAGCGGGGGCGACTTTAAACTTATGCCACTTGAACACGAAGAAATACAGAATCGCCGCAAACACCGCGTTGACAAATGCCATCTTCAAATTCAAGGGGCCTGCAATCCCTTCGATGCCGGCTTCGGTTGCTTTCGTGACCGCCACAATGCCCGAAGGGGTGATGGGGGAAAGACCGCCGGCAAATGCACCCAACGCGCCAAAAGGCAGCAAGCTGATGGGGGTGCAGCCGGTCTGCTTTGCCAGCGCAACAATGATCGCCGCCATCAAAGCAGTGATGGAAATCGGTCCGGGGCCGACCGCGGAAAGAACCGCGCCCAGCAGGAACAGAATGAGGGGGAAGATCTTTGCGTTTCCCTTGCAAAGGGTAAGTACCTTTCTTGCCAGAACGTCTAATGTTTTATTCTCTTGGGCAATGCAGAACAGATACATTACGCCGAAAAGCATCAAAAACATCTTGCTATCAAAGGCGGAGAGGATAAACTTCTCCGGCATGCCGACGGCATACACCAGCACCAACGATGCCACAATAGCGGCAAGGCCGGTATTCACCTTAAAAATAAAGGCGGCGGCAATTACCGCGATCAGGACAATTAACGACACTAAATCCATAAATTTTACCTCTTGTTAATATTTGTCTCCTATTATACACCCTTGAGGGAATGATTGCAAGGGAATTTTGGTGCGTATTTCGTCTTGGATCCAGAGCGTCACGTTATTGATGTTCAAAAAAGATTCAAACCGGAGGTCCAAAGACCTCCGGTTTGAATTCCAAAGCAATTTTTAGCGATTTTGGTTGTTGTTTTGGTTGTTGTTCTGGTTGTTGTTCTGATTGTTGTTCTGATTGTCGTTTTTGTTGTTGCTGTTTTGGTTGTTGTTCTGGTTGTTGCTTTGGTTGTTTTTGCTGTTGCTGTTTTTGTTGTTCAAGTTGTTTTCGTTGTTGTTGCGATTGTTTTGATAGTTGTTGTTCATAAAATTTTCTCCTTTATAAGTTTGCAAATATAGTTTGGCTCGCAGCGCGAAAACTATGCAAGAAAATAGAGCAAAAGAGCGATTTCCTGTATTTGATCCGGTTGCTTAAAAATGGTTATTTTTTAAAAAGCAACAATGACTTTTCAAATTCGGAGATTTATGATATAATATCCGCATAGGCTATTTTTAATGTAAAAAAACGATTTTTGGGGGATTCAAATGCTCGAGAAAATTATTAACGGAACCAACGATGCGCTGTATAGCTATCTGCTGATCATTCTTTTGGTGGCGGGCGGAATTTATTTCACCCTTCGTACCCGCTTTGCCCAATTTCGCCTGCTGGGGCAGCAATTCAAATCGGTGATGGAAAAGAGCGATGAGAATGGCGTTTCGTCCTTTCAAGCGCTGATGGTTTCCACCGCCTCCCGCGTGGGAACAGGAAATATTATCGGTGTTGCCACCGCGCTTTGCGTGGGCGGTTTTGGCAGTGTTTTCTGGATGTGGGTCATTGCCATCATCGGCGCAGCATCCGCTTTTGTGGAGAGCACATTGGCGCAGATCTATAAAAAGCGGGGTAAGGACGGTTGCTATGGCGGCCCTGCCTATTATATTGAAGCAGCCACCAAGCAAAAATGGCCGGCGGTTGCCTTTTCGGTCTTTTTGATTTTGACCTATGGCTTTGGCTTCAATATGCTGGCCTCTTATAACCTGCAGGCGACGTTCTCTTCATATTCTTTTTATGATCCGCAGATCACCCCTTGGATCATCGGCTTTATCATCGCGGTGCTGGTGGGCTATTGCCTGATCGGCGGCGGAAAGCGTATCATTAAGGTGACCGGCGTGCTGGTTCCCATTATGGGCGCCCTTTATATCCTTGTCGCAATCATGATCACCTTCCTTAATGCCAAAATGTTGCCGGAGATTTTCAAGCAGATTTTTGAAGGTGCGTTTGATTTCAAGGCCATCTTCGGCGGATTCAGCGGCTCCTGCATCATGTATGGCATCAAGCGGGGCTTGTTTTCCAACGAAGCGGGTGTCGGCTCGGCGCCCAACGCCTCGGCCTCGGCCGATGTCTCCCATCCCGCCAAGCAGGGCTTGGTGCAGGTGCTTTCGGTCTTTATCGATACCCTGCTGGTTTGCACCGCCACCGCCTTTATGTGTATGAGCTCGGGGGTTACCCCGCCGTCCACCAGCGATCAGGCGGCTGCCTATGTTCAAAATGCTCTGAGCGCAACCCTCGGCGCGGCAGGCCCCATCTTTATCACGGTTGCGATGCTGCTTTTTGCCTTCACTACGCTGCTGGGCAACCTTTATTATGTGGATAAAACCATCAATTACCTTTGGGGCAAGGAGCCCGGCAAGGGGATCATGATTGGTTGGTATATCATTGCATCGGCGGTGATCTTTATCGGCGCAGGGCTGAATGCAGACCTGCTTTGGGGCATCGCGGATATCACCATGGGCGGAATGACGCTGATCAATATGCCGGTGATTCTCTATATGGGCAAATACGCCATCCGCACCTTAAAAGATTATGAAACCAAACTCAAAACCGGCGGTGAGATCACCTTTAGCGCCAAGGCGATCGACCTGCCCCACCAAACAGATTATTGGAATGATTAAAAGAATCGGCAAGGCGATGCCTTGCCGATTTTTTATTATGAAAGGATGCCGTATTGCATGGTGACAGGATCCTGAAAAAGCGGGATGTTGGGCGGGAAGAAGGTAAAGACCGCAAATAATGCAGCGATAGCGATCAGGGCGATGATGGCAAGCTTGGAGGCGCAACAACCGTCCTTTTCGCTTTTGAACAGCGCGGTTTCCGCAAGATAAGCGATGGCGGAGGCTTGAAAGAAGATGGTGATATTATACCAATCGGGCGATGGGCCGAAAACGCCGTTGAAGGTATAAACGCTGTGGGGAGGAAAATCCACTACCAACGGTTGAGTTGGTCGGCTTTTGGTTCTATTATATTATGGATTTGATAATTATAATAAATTAGGATGACAAAAGAAAGGAAATGTGTTATACTTTGAAATTAAGAAGAAAAAGGGGGATAAAAGTCATGTATGCATTTTTCTTAGATATCGACGGTACGACCTATAAAAAACCCGCTGTCTCCGACGCGGTCATCAACGCTATTGCCAGAGCGCGTGCGGCGGGGCATAAGGTGTTTATCAATACCGCCCGCGCATATATCGGAATGCCCGAGGATTTTTATAAGATGGAGCTGGATGGTTTTATTAATTCCTTGGGCATGGAGATTCGTGTGGGGGATGAGCTGATCCATTCTGAGTTTATGGACCAAGAGGATGTGGAGGCGGTGGCGAAATTCGCCTATGAAAGCCAAACCAAACTTCATTTTGAAGGCGAGGTGCGGATCAATGTCAACAGCGAAAACCCCAAAGGCTTTAATCCCCAAAATTTCGAGGAATTCAAAAAGATGCTGGGGTCCAAACGGTTGTGTAAGTTTGTTATTGAGAATGAACTTATCCCCGATTGGCAAGAAAAATTCGGCAATAAATTCAATTTCATTACCAAAGAGGGAATTTTGAAGGGTAATTCGAAATCCGGTGGAATTTCTGTAATGGAAAAGCGATTTGGGATCGCTCGCGAGAACACAGTCGCGATCGGCGATAGTGCGCCGGATATTGATATGGTGACCTACGCGGGCATCGGCATCGCGATGGGGAACAGCAGGCCCGAACTGAAAGAAGTCGCGAAGTATATCACCAAGCCTTTTTTGGAAGACGGTGTGGCATACGCGATCGATTGTCTAATCAACGGAGAACTTTCCAAGTTGGAAATAAAAGAATGATGAGAGAGTATATATGAAGAAAAAACTTTTTGCAATTTTAAGTATTTTGCTTGGAAATGCGATGCTGGCATTTGCAGTCTGCGCGTTTGTGGTGCCCAATGCGTTTATGATGGGCGGTTCAAACGGTGTTGCGCTTGCTCTTCATACCTTTATTCCCCTGCCTTTGTCTGTCTTGAATGCAATTCTAAATGGTCTGTTGTTCTTTGCGGGTTTGGGATTTTTGGGAAAGAATTTTGCCGCAGGCACCCTACTTTCCACCGTCGCATACCCTGTTTTTATGGCGATTTTCGAGCAGCTTCCGCTGGGGGAGTTGTTCGATGAGGATAAACTCATCTGCGCCCTTTTCGCCGCTGTGATCATCGGTGTCGGCGTTGGTATTGTCATTCGCGCCGGCGGTGCTACCGGTGGCATGGATATCCCTCCCTGTATTATCCATAAGTATAAAGGGATCCCTGTCGGAACCTCTTTGATGGCGTTCGACGCTGTCATTGTTCTGGCTCAGGTTTGCTTGCAAGGGTTGGAGGGGCTTTTATATAGCCTGCTGATCATTTTCATTGTTTCGGCGACAGTGAACCGTACAGTAGTCTCCGGTGTCAAGAAGGTTCAGTTGATTGTGATCTCCCCGCGTTATGAGGAGATTCGCCGTGAACTTCTGGGAAGCCAAGATAGCGGCCTTACGATGCTGGATATTCATACCGGCTATACCGATGAGGCTCAAAAGGCGGTGCTTTGCATTCTCTATGCCAAGCGATTTCCTGCCATTCGTGATGCAATTTTAAAGTTGGATCCCCATGCGTTTATCATTACATCGGAAGTGAAAAATGTGAACGGCAAGGGCTATACTCTCGCCCGAAATTTGGAGGAAAATATAAAAAACAGTTCAGTTTAATCTGAGCTGTTTTTTATATACCGTATTGCAGAGTGATGGGATCCTGAAAGAGCGGGATTTTAGGAGGAAAGAAGGTAAAGACCGCAAAGAGCAAGGCGATGGCGATCAACGCCGATAAAGCAAGTCTGGAGGCGCAACAACCGTCCTTTTCGCTTTTGAACAGCGCGGTTTCCGCAAGATAAGCGATGGCGGAGGCTTGAAAGAAGATGGTGATATTATACCAATCGGGCGATTTGCCGAACACGCCGTTGAAGGTATAAAAGATGATGGGGATCAACGAAAGCCCGATCAAGATGCCGTAAAGCTTAATGCACCAGAAATTCTGCGGCCGATCCTTTTGGAAGTGGGCCTGCACAACAGCGAAAAAGAACATGGGAAAGAAGAGCAACTTCATATGTTCCCATGTGGATTCATTAACCCCCGAAACGAGAGCGATGAGCGGGTTTTGCCCCAGCCAATCATAGGCGAAATGGAGCAAAACACCTAAAATACCTGTAATTATAAACCCCAGCCATTGCCAAAGACGGATCGCTTGATTCATAAGATAAATTCCCCCTTTTTTTCATAGTATATGATGATAAGGTTGGATTTAAAACGCGGAATTTGCTATAAATATAAATAATTATATTGTAATTATCAAAAAAGTATGTTAGAATAGTGCCGAATATATTTATAAAGGAGTTGGTTCTTTCGTGGACGACAGTAGTACGTGGTATTTGATTTCGATTTTTATTTTGTTGTTATTGGCAGCATATTTTGCCGGAGCAGAGATTGCTTTGGCATCGGTGAATCGAATTCGATTGACCAATCGAGCGGAGGATGGCGATAAGCGTGCCAAGCGTGTAATTTATATTTTGGACCATTTCGATAAGGCGCTGACAACCTTGTTGATCGGTACCAATGTGACCCATGCAGGGATCGCGACCCTTTCCACCGTCTTCACATATGCGCTCTTCGACAGTATCGAAGCTATGCCGGATTACGCGGTAACACTTTCGACGATTATTTCGACTATCGTGGTCTTTTTGATCGGGGAGATGATCCCCAAGGCGTTCGGTAAGGCGTGCAACGAAAAATTTGCCCTTGCCATTTCCGGTTCGCTGGTCTTTTTGATGAAGGTGTTGACACCGGTCAGTATCTGTTTCGCCGCCATCAGCGAGTGGGTCAGCCGCCCCTTTAAATTAAAGGCGCAGGAAACCCCCACCGTAACGGAGGATGAATTATACGATATCATCGAAACCTTTGTTAAGGAAAATGATATCGATGAGGATACCGAGGAATTGGTGCAAAACGCCATCGAATTTTCCGAGCGGACTGCCAAGGATGTTATGACTTCTTGGGAAAAGGTGTTGCATATCCACGAAAACGATAGCAACGAGAAGGTTCTGGAATTGATCCGGAGCAGCAATTTCTCTCGCCTGCCTGTTGTCAACGACGAAGGCTGGGTTGTGGGAACGCTGAGCATCCGCGACTTCTTGAAATGCTATTATAAAAAAGAAGACTTTAATGTGCGCCAGATTATGCGCAGTGCCGCAATGATCAATGCAACCACCCCGGTGGATGATCTTTTGAGCACCCTTTCTGCCAACCGCACCCATATCGCTTATGTCCAATCCGCGGGTAAGATCCTCGGCATTATTACCGTCGAAGATATCTTAGAGGAATTGGTCGGCGAGATCTATGATGAGACGGAAGGGGGCGTTGCCAATGCTTAATGCGATCGTAATCATTGTCTGCTTGATTTTCTCGGCCTTCTTTTCCTCTTCGGAGATCGCCTATGCTTCGGCCAATAGCCTGCGCCTGAAGCGCGCCGCCGAAGAAAAGGGGACCGCTTCTGCTAAGCTGGCCTATAAGATCTATAATAATTATGAAAATGCCCTTGCAACCATTCTGATCGGTAATAACCTGGTGAATATCGCCTCGGAATCGGTAGCTACCGTCATTGTCATCGGTTGGTTGGGTTCCTCCAATGCGTGGATCGCGACCATCGGGATGACCATTCTTGTCTTGATCTGCGGTGAGATCGTACCGAAGATTGTGGCAAAAACCATGCCCGAGACGGTCTCGACGCTCTATGCGTTCCCGCTGTATACCTTGATGATCATCACCAAGCCGATCGTTGTTCTTGTCGATGCCATTGTCAAGCTGGTTTCTCATCTTTGGAAAAAGGGGATCGATAATGCCCCCATCAGCGAAGAAGAATTGGAGACCATTCTGGATACGGTGGAAGATGAAGGGGTCATCGACGAAGAAAAATGCGACCTTCTGCAAAGCGCCTTCGATTTTGATGAGGTGCAGGCTTATGAGATCATCACACCGCGTGTGGATATGATTGCCATCGATGCCGATAGCACGCGGGAAGAGATGCTGGATGTGTTGCTGGATTCGGTCTATACCCGTATTCCCGTCTATAAAGATACCATTGATAATATCATCGGTGTTTTGCATGTCAATCTGGTGATTCGTGCATTGACCGAGGATCCCGATACCGATATCATGGCCTCGTTGATGGAGCCGTTATTTGTCCATAAGACCATGGCCTTGGATGAAGTTTTGGAGCTGATGCGCAAAAAGCGCAGCCATATGGTGGTGGTCACCGATGAATATGGCGGTGTCATGGGCATTTTGACCATGGAAGATGTCATCGAGCAGTTGGTGGGCGATATCTGGGACGAAAACGACGAAATTGAGCCGGAGGTCGTAGAGCTTTCCGACGGTTCATTGGAAGTCGACGGCGATATGCGAATTGAAGACTTTTTTGATGAGGTCGAATTCGACGATCGCGATTTCGATGATGATAACGCCACCGTCGGCGGCTTCGTTGTGGAGCAGCTGGGGCATTACGCCGAAACCGGTGATCAGGTGGATTATGAAAATCTGTCCTTTACCGTTTTGGAAACCGATAACCGCCGTATCGAGCGGTTGAAGGTGGAGGTCCTTCCGGAAGAGGAAGAACCCGAAGAAGACGAATAAAAAAATATGTCAACCGCGCGATGCGGTTGAGAGATTTTTTATTGAACGTTAATTGTTGCCGAAATTGATTTTGATGCCGCCGTCCCCATCGGAAGAAGCTTGGGGGAGATAGGGGATCAATGCTTGCGCGGTCTGATAAAGGGGCATCGATTGGAGATAGACCTTGCCGGGGCCGGTGATGCGGGTGTGGAATAGGCCTTCCCCACCGAAGAAAATGTTTTTAGCACCTTTAACGGTCTGAATATCCATCGAGCAGGATTCGCTCATCGCCGCTAAATAACCGGTATCGACGATGATGCTCTCACCTGCCGCTAAGGTATATTCCTTGCAATGGCCGTCGATCTCCAAAAAGACCATGCCTTCGCCCGAAACCTTTTGCAGGATGAAGCCTTCCCCGCCAAAAAAGCCGGAGCCCAATTTCTTTTGGAAATGGACCGAAAGATCCAAGCCTTTCTCCATTGCCAGAAAACCTTTCTTTTGGATGATCAGCCCGTTGCCGGGATGAATCTCAAAGGGAATGATGGAGCCGGGGAAGCTGGAAGCAAAGGCGATCATTCCGTTGCCGCCCAGCGCGGTATATTCATTTAAGAAGATGGATTCGCCCGAAAAGAGCCGACCGATGGCTTTTTTGATTCCGCCGGCGTGGGTCTCCATCTGCATATTTGAGCTCATCCAGCTCATCGAGCCCCGCTCGGAGCAGAGGGTCTGATTGGCTTCGGGATAGCAAATGACCACGGGGAGATTCCCGCCTTCAATTTCATATTTCAACATAGGAACATTCCTCCTTTTTATTTTATCATAGCATAGAATCGACGAAAAATAAAGCGTTTTTTATTTGCTTTTCGGTACGCAAGAGAGTATAATATCCTTATGAAACTGCTAAAAAATTTAAAAATCAAAAATATCCTGTTCAGCCTTTTGGGGAGCGGGATCCTTGCCTTTGGTATATATCATATCCATTCCGTCTCGGCGGTGACCGAAGGGGGCGTTTTGGGGCTTTCTCTGCTGCTGGATCATTGGGTGCAAATTTCGCCCGCCCTTTCGGGATTGATTTTAAATGCCCTTTGCTACCTTCTTGGCTGGAGGGTGTTGGGCAAGCAATTTCTTGCCTATTCCGCTGTTTCCGCCTTGGGCTTTTCGGTCTTTTATCGCATCTTGGAATGGTTCCCGCGGCTGTATCCCGCAATCGCCGATCACCCGCTGCTTGCGGCGGTGCTGGGTGCCTGCTTTGTCGGCATCGGGGTGGGGCTTTGCGTGCGGATGGGCGGCGCGCCCACCGGCGATGATGCGCTGGCGATGAGCTTATCTTCGGCAATGAAATGCAAAATTCAATGGGTTTACCTCATCAGCGACCTTTCGGTGCTGGTCCTTTCCGCCACCTATATCCCTTGGCAACGGCTGGGTTATTCCTTATTAACTGTTCTTTTATCGGGTCAGATGATTGGCTGGATGCAATATAAAAAAGCGAAGGATTAAATCCTTCGCTTTTTTGATGTAGTTTTACACTTTTTAGAGTGCTGCTTTGATGGCGGCTAATAAGTCATCAAATTCTTCGTAGGCGGGCAGCTCGGGATACTCCTTTTTGATGGCATCGGTGGATTTGAAAAGGAATCCCGCCTTGCTGTTCAAAATCATTCCCAGATCGTTGAAGCTGTCGCCGGCGGCGATGGTATCAAAGCCGATGGATTGCAGTGCCTTCACAGTGGAGAGCTTGGATTTTTCCACCCGCATTTTATAACCGGTAATGGTTCCGTCCTCGGCCACCTCCAAGGTGTTGCAGAAGATGGTGGGCATTCCCAATTTTTCCATCAGCGGTGCGGCAAATTGCTCAAAGGTATCGCTCAGGATGATGGTCTGGGTGGTGCGGCGCAGTTCGTCTAAAAACTCTTTGGCGCCGGGCAGGGGATCGATCTTGGCGATGGTCTCTTGAATTTCTTTCAAGCCCAGCCCATGCTCTTTTAAAATATCCAAGCGATAGTTCATCAGCTTATCGTAGTCCGGCTCGTCCCGCGTGGTGCGTTTTAAAGCGGGGATGCCGCTGGCTTCGGCAAAGGCAATCCAGATTTCGGGAACCAAAACACCTTCCATATCTAAACATACAATATTCATAAGGAAACCTCCAACTTATTTTTTAATATCATATCAAAATTTTGGCGATTATTCAAGTATTTTTAGGATATCCATCGCATTTTCGATGACATAGTCGGCATTTTTTACCTGCTCGTAGCCACCCAGCCCCCAAACGCAACCGACAGATTTTACCCCCGCATTGATGGCAACATCCATATCGAAATGCATATCGCCCACATAAAGGCATTCATGTAAAGCGACACCGTTCTCTTTGAGGATGGTATGCAGCGCGGCGGGGTCGGGCTTCATGGGGATGCCTTCCCGCTGACCGTAAACTTCGTCCAGATATCCGGGGAGCGCAACCTCGCAGATGCGTAAGGTCTGGTTATGGGGGCGGTTGGAGAGTACCACCCGCCGAATCCCCTTTTCACCCAAGGCGGTCAGCATTTCTTTGACACCGTCGTAGGCAGAAACCAGCTCGGGGGTGACCCCAGCGTAAAGACTGTCGTAATAGGGATAGGCTTCGTCGGCTGTCATCTTGGCGCCCGCTTCATCCAGCACACCCTGCAGCAGATATTTGGCGCCCGCGCCCACATAACTGTGGATCAACTTGGCGGGCAGCGGCTCCTTGCCGTAGTGCGCCAGAACCTGATTGGCAAAGGCGGTGATCAGCCTGCCCGAATCGGTCAAGGTGCCGTCCATATCAAATGCAATGAGTTTAATCATTGGTTTTTCAATTCCTTTTGCTTTATTTTTCTATCATTCTACCATATTAAAGAGTAGCAATCAAGCGAAACCTATGGTATAATTATAATATTATGATAGAGAAAGGAGGCAGCGCGATGCAATTTCCCCAAGCAGTGACCGATAAGCTCAAGGTGCTCACCGCCCTTCCGGGGGTCTACCTGATGAAGGATCGGGAAGGGACCATTATCTATATCGGCAAGGCGAAGAATCTGAAAAACCGCGTGACCTCCTATTTCACCGGTGTCAAGAGCCATACCGCCAAGGTGATGGCGATGGTGCAGAAGGTGGCGGATTTTGATTATATCTGCGTCAATTCCGAGATGGAAGCGCTGATTTTGGAAAATGTGCTCATCAAAGAACACAGCCCTAAATATAATATCCTTTTAAAAGACGATAAAACCTATCCCTATGTGGCGCTGGACCTGCGGGAGCCCTACCCGCAGCTGAAGGTGATCCGCCGCGAAAATCGGGAGGGGATGCAGGTATTTGGCCCTTATCCCCAGATGGGCGCGGCGGCAGAAATTGTCCGTACCGCCAACGACCTTTTCGGATTGGTGACCTGCAATCGCAAATTCCCGCGGGATTTCCGCAAGGGGCGGCCGTGCCTAAGGCACCATATCGGCTGCTGCGCGGGGGTCTGCACCGGCAGGATCTCGGAGGAGCAGTATCGGGAACGGCTGGACGAAGTCATGGACTTTTTGAAGGGGGATTACCGCCTTCTTTTGCAGGACCTCAAGGAGAAGATGGAGCGCGCCGCCGAAAATCTGCAGTTTGAAAAGGCGGCAGCGCTCAGGGATCGCATACGCAAGATCGAAAATCTGCGCCAAAGCCAGATCATCACCGATAAAGAGCATCTGGACCGCGATGTTCTGGATGCGGTTCGGGTGGGCGACCTTTTGGCTGTCGGGGTCTTGGTGATCCGCAACGGCCGCCTGCTGATGCAGGATACCGAGATTTTGCAGGAGGGGCTGGAGGACGATTGGATCGGCGCCTTTTTGCAGCGGTATTATCGAGATCAAGAGCAGGTGCCGAAAGAAATTTTGTTGCCCGCTATGCCGCAGGATGCGGAACTTTTGGCGCAATATTTATCGGATCTGCGGGGTGGTGCGGTGCATCTGCGCTGCCCGCAGCGAGGCAAGGGCGCCGAGCTTTTGGAGCTTTGCCGCAAAAACGCTTCGGAAAAATTGGCGGAGCGGCAGGCGGGCGGCGATCGCGTTCGCAAAACCGCCCTGCTCATCGCCCAGACCTTGGGCTTGAAAGAGCCGCCCAACCGCATCGAAATGTATGATATCTCCAATTTCGGCAGCGAATCGATGGTGGGCGGAATGATCGTCTGGGAAGACGGTCGGTTCAAGCGCAGCGCTTATCGGAAATTCGAGATCCGCGACCAATATATGCAAGATGACTATGCCGCCACGCGGCAGATGCTCTCCCGCCGCCTTGCCCATCTGGGCGATGAAGAATTTGGCGGAAAGCCCGACCTGATTTTGATGGACGGCGGGCTGCAGCATATCAACGCGGTGAAGGATCTTTGCGGGGATATTGCCCTTTTTGGCTTGGTGAAGGATCGCCGCCATAAGACCCGCGGTCTGGTCTCCTTTGATGGGGAAGTGGACCTAAGGAGCGATCCCACCCTTTATGGCTTCTTTTCTGCCCTGCAGGAGGAAGTCCACCGCTATGCCATCACTTATATGAAGAAAAAACACAGCAAGAAGATGGTCCGTTCCCCTTTATTGGATTTAGAGGGGATGGGCCCTGCGCGGCTGAAGAAATTTAAAAAAGCCTTCCCCAAGGGGATTGGGGAGAGTACCGCGCAGGAAATTGCAACGAAGGCGGGCATCCCGCTTTCCTTGGCGGAGCAGATTTTTGCATACTACGGAGGGGAAAAACAATGATGCGGATTATCGCAGGAACCAAGCGGGGCAAGCGCCTTGCCACCTTGGACGGGGAAGATACCCGCCCGACCTTGGAGCGGCTGAAGCAGGCGCTCTTTTCGGCGATCCAATTTGAGCTTGCCGACCGCAAGGTCTTGGATCTGTTTGGCGGCAGCGGTCAGCTGGGGCTGGAAGCCCTATCCCGCGGGGCAGCCTTTTGCCATTTCAACGACAGCAATCCCGCCGCAGTTCGAATTATCCAAAAGAACCTGCAGGAATGTGGATTTGAAAAAGATGCAAAAGTGACTTGCGCAGACTATATTATGTGTGTTAAAATGATAGAAAGGGATGCCAAAAAGCCCGATCTGGTCTTTTTGGATCCGCCCTACCGCAAGGGGCTTGCCGAAGATGCCTTGGCGCGGCTTGCGCCGATGCTGGCGGAGGGTGCCTTGGTGGTGGTGGAAACCGGCAGCGATGAAGCGTTTGCTTTTGCAGGCTTGGCATTGCGCAAGGAATACCGCCAAGGGACAGTGAAAATCACACTCTTGGAAAAGAGGAGGATGGAAGAATGAGAATAGCGATCTGCCCCGGTTCCTTCGATCCGGTGACCATGGGGCATCTGGATATCATCTCCCGCTCCGCCAAACTTTTTGATAAGGTCTATGTGGCGGTGCTGGAAAATAGCTCCAAAAAGCCGCTCTTTTCGGTGGAAAAGCGCATCGAGCTTTTAAATCGTTGCATCACCGACCTACCCAATGTGGAGGTCATTACCTTTTCGGGTCTTTTGGTGGATTGCGCCAAAGAGAACGGCGCCATCGCCATTGTCAAGGGCTTGCGCGCGGTGACCGACTTTGAATATGAATTCCAGATGGCGCTCATTAATAAGAAACTCAACCGTGAAGTGGAAACCTTGTTTTTGAATACGAATGCGAAGTACCTTTATCTTTCTTCCAGCATTGTCAAGGAAGTGGCGCGCAACGGCGGGGATATTTCGGATTTTGTCCATCCCGCGGTCATTGATGATATTAAAAACGCAATCGATATAAGGTGGCAAGAGTAATCCGAACCTGCCTGAAAGCAGGAGATTTCGGTGGTTTTCACTTATTTTTATTTGATCGGCGGCAGCCGATCTGCATAAAAGATAGAGGAAAAATCCCTCGAAATCTCCTTGCTTTGAGGTCGGAGATTTTAAAAAGAGCGGATTTGCGTTCAATCAAGGCAAAAACGCAACCAATACTGCCGTATTGGTGAGTATTTTAACGAAGGGTGAGCGGAAATCCGCCTTTTTAAAACAAGGTTCGGATTATTCTTGCCACCTTAAAATAAAAGGAGATTATTAGGATGAAGATCGAAGAAATTTTGGTAGCAATGGAAGACCTTTTGGAAGATGCTTGGAGTATGCCCCTTTCCGGCGGTAAATGCGTTGTCAGCACCGTCGAGCTGCAGGAAATGATTACTGACCTGCGCGCATCCCTGCCCGAAGAGATCCGCCAAAGCAATGAGATCATTGCCAAGCGGGACCGCATCATTCTGCAGGGCCGCGAAGAAGCGGAGCTGACCATCAGTACCGCCCGCGCCAAAGCCGATAAGTTGATCTCTCAGGAGAATGTCTACCGCGAAGCCCAGCAGCAGGCGCAGGAGATCATTGCTCAGGCGCAGCAAAATGCCAAAGAACTGCGCAACTCGGTGGTGGAATATTGCGATAGTATCTTGGTGCGTACCGCCGATAGCCTCAATAAGAGCAGCGCGGCCATCGAAGAGACCCGCAAATCCGTTCTGAAGAAAAAGGCATGACCCAATCCCGCATCTATAGTTTAGATTGGCTGCGGGGCATCGCGGTCTGCGGGATGGTGCTTCATCATGGGCTGTTTGCTCTGGAGCAGGTCTCCTATATGTTCGGCGCGCCCATCGAATTTTGGTTTTTGCAGACCAAAACCTTTTGGGTGTTGCAGGAGATTTTTGTCGGGCTGTTTTTGCTGATCAGCGGTATCTGTACCGTCTTCTCCCGCAGCGTTCTGCGCCGCGGTCTCATTGTCAGCGGTGCGGCATTGCTGGTTACCATGGCGACCGGCGTGGTATTGCCCGCCCTCGGCATCGATGGCCTGCAAATTTGGTTCGGCATCCTGCATATGTTTGGACTTTCGATGCTTCTCTATGGGCTGTTTACCAGCCAAAAGCGGTGGGTCCCCATCGCGACGGCGGTGGTGTTGTTTGTCTTCTGGCTGGCGGTCATCACCGGCGAAGGCGCGGTCTGGGCGGAAAATTGCAAAGCGGTGGTGGGAATTACCCCCGCGGGATTTTATTCCGCCGATTATTATCCGCTCCTGCCCTATTTCTTTTTGTTCTTGGCGGGAACCTTCATAGGCCCCGCGGTTCGGGACGGCAAGCTGCCCAGGTGGTTTTATGCCGCGCGGCTGCGCCCTGTCGAATGGATCGGAAGAAACTCTCTTTGGATCTATATCGCCCATCAGCCGATTTTATTTGGCTTATTTTTCTTGATCTATTATTTTATATAATGAAAATTCCCTTGCATCGCGCAAGGGAATTTTTTTATCATAATCTATTGACAACTCGCATAAACTGTGTTACTGTATTAGTACAGTAGTACAGTTAAAGCAAAAAATGGAGGTGGATCCATGGTTTGGACATTGAATAAAGATCGCCCCCTTTGCCCGCAGATCTGCGAGCAGATCTGCGTTGGAATTGCCGGCGGCGAATTTCAGCCGGAAGAGCGGCTGATGTCGGTGCGCGAGGTGGCGGTGGCAGCGGGAGTCAATCCCAATACCGTCCAGCGCGCCTTTGAAGAGCTGGAGCGGGATGGCATTTTATATTCGGTGCGGGGTTCGGGCTGGTTTATCGGCGCGGAGATTGCCCGCGCCAAGGCGGTGCTGGAGCGGATCATCGGCGAAAAGACCGCCGCCTATTTTAAAGAGATGGCGGCTTTGGGGGTTGCGCCCGAAGCGGTAAAAGCCTATGTAAAGGAGTGGAGCGAATGAGCGAAATTTTGCGTTGCGAGAATCTGACCAAGAAATACGGCAACCACACCGTAGCCTTGGACGGATTAAATTTAACCTTGGAATCGGGCAAGATCGTCGGTCTGCTGGGCCCCAACGGCTCGGGCAAGACGACCTTGATTAAGATCATCAACGGCCTGCTGACCCCCTCGGGCGGCCGAGTGGTGGTCGATGGGTATGCCCCCGGAGTGGAGAGTAAAAAATTGGTGGCGTACCTGCCCGATAATAGTTACCTCAATTCCTGGATGACCATTCAGCAGATTGTGGATTATTTTGCGGATTTTTATGAAAATTTCCGCCCCGATCTGGCCTTATCGATGCTGGAGCGGTTGGATATCCGCCCCCAGCGGCGGCTGAAGACCCTTTCCAAAGGCAATAAGGAAAAGGTCTGCTTGATTTTGGTGATGGCGCGCAATGCCAAGCTCTATGTCTTGGATGAGCCCATCGCAGGGGTGGATCCTGCGGCTCGAGATTATGTCATCTCCACCATTATCAATAACTATAACCCCGATTCCACCGTTTTGATCTCCACCCACTTGATTTCCGATATTGAGGAGATCTTGGATCGGGTACTGTTCCTCAAAAACGGCCGATTGGTGCTGGATCAATCGGTGGATGAGATTCGGCAAGAGCATGGAAAGAGCGTGGATGAGCTTTTCCGGGAGGTGTTCCGATGGTAAAGAAATTATTTAAACACGAATTTTTGGCAGTGCTGCGCCTTTGGTTGCCGATGCAGATTATTTTGATGGCAGTGGCGCTGTTTGGTCGAGTCATTCAATTTTTCGAGACCGATACCCAGGCTTACCGCATTGTCTTCGGTTCGTCGACAGTCATCTATGTCCTCGCGCTGATCGCATCGGTGATGCTGACCTTAATCTTCGGGATTGTTCGATTCTATAAGAATCTGTTTAGCTGCGAAGGCTATCTTTCCTTCACCCTGCCGATTACGCCCACCCAGCATATTATGGTAAAATCTCTGGTGGCAGGTGCTTCGATGGTGGGCACCGTTTTGGTCGCATTCCTCTCCTTTATGCTCTTTTCCGCAGGGGAAGTGTTCGTCGAGGTAATGAAGGCGGCAGGCTATTTGATTAAGAAATTTGCCGAAGTGTTTGGTGCGGGCAATACCGTTGCCTATGTGATTGAAGGAATTATTTTGGTCGCCATCTATATTCTGATGCTGTATCTGCTCTATTATGCTTGTATTGCGTTGGGGCAGACCTTTAAAAAGAACCGCGTCATCGGCGCGGTGGGGGTATTCTTTATCTATTATGCCATTACCCAGGTGATCGGCACGATCCTTGTTATTATCTGCACCTTCTTGGCCGATAACGGCTTCTTTGTTGCCATTGCCAATTTTATCGATGCCCAGCCCGAAATTTCGGTCCATCTCATTCTAATTACGCTGATTCTTTTTTCTGCGCTGCTGGCAGGGCTTTATTTCTGGATCATTAAAACAGTCATTCGCAATAAACTGAATTTGGAGTGATGCGCCTATGAAGAAGATAAAAAGACTGATTGCGGCCTTGCTGCTCTGTATTTTGGCATTAAGCTGCGCAGGCTGCGCCAATTTAGACGAAATGAAGGCAAGCCACGCCATCTGGAAAGATGAGAACCAAACCGAATTGGAATGGAACGGAGCGACCTATAAAAAATTACCGACCAGTTCCACGTTGGAAATCTGGGACCACAGCGAAAAGAATGTTTTTGTCACCGCCCCCGATGTTCCTGTCCTACTTTTGGAGCAATTTGGAAGCCCGATGAACTGCAGTAAGGATGAGGTATTGCTGCAATCCATCCATTGGTCTGAAAATGATTATCCGGTCTTTTATTGCCGCACTGATCGTTATGATGAGCTGGTCAAGCAGATCACCGAAGGAGTGCAGATGCCAAAGATCGTATACACCTATTGGCAATTTAAGGATGAGTTGAATTATATGGTCAGTTTTACGGATGCGCAAAAGAAGGCGGTAGAAACCGTATTGCAAACGCAACCCATTTCTTTGGGATATAACGGCTATAATGAAGATTATAGTATCGACCTCTATCGCAGCAGCGAAAATCATATCTTCCGCGAAATGCTTTGCTATATCAGCGCGTTGAACGGGCAATACCGCATCATCGTTCCGGGTCCGGAAGATATGCTTTATGAAATTCCCGCCGAAATGCAATCCACTATTGCAGAGATTATGGCACCCTACGAAAAAGAGTATTTGAATTATTAAGACGAATAAAATGCACCGAGCATCGCTCGGTGCATTTTCTATTTATCTCGCGGTTTGGCAAAGCAGGCAAAAAGAATGGCAAAGAAGATGGCGGCGGCAATCCCGCCTGCGGTGGCGCGCAGGCCGCCTAAAAAGGCACCTAAAAGCCCATAGGTATCCACCGCCTGCTCCACCCCTTTGGCAAGGGAATAGCCAAAGCCGGTCAGGGGAACGGTGGCGCCCGCCTTGCCGAAATCGACAATCTTATCATAGAGGCCAAGAGCAGTCAGCGCCACACCGCCGCAAACGTAAAGGACAACGATCCTTGCGGGTGTCCATTGGGTTTTATCAATGAGAATCTGGGCGAGGGCGCAAAGAATACCGCCCACCAAAAAGGCCTGCAAATAGGGAAGAAGATTCATCGGGCTTCTCCTTTCAAATGAATTAAATGGGCAATGGAGGGGATGGATTCCCCCTGCATCACCGAGGTGGGGCTCAGCAGCGCGCCGGTGGAAAGAAAGAGTACATTTTTCAGCTCTCCTTTTGCCAATTTCGGCAGAACATAGGCGGTCAGAACCGCCGCACTGCATCCGCAGCCGCTACCGCCCGCGTGCATATCCTGCTTTTCGCGATTATAAAGCAAAAGACCGCAGTCTTGGTAGTTTTGGTGTAAATTTACACCGCGCTCTTGGGCAAGTTCTATCACCACCGCAGCGCCGACAGCGCCTAAATCGCCGGTCAAAATAAGGTCGTAATCTTCAGGTGTGGTGCGGGTTTCCTGCAGATAGTCCAGAATCAGTTTCAAGGCGGCGGGCGCCATCGCCCCGCCCATATTGTTCTGATCGGTCACCCCTAAATCTTGAATACTGCCGAAGGCGCCGCCATGGAGCCGAATGGGGCTTTTTTGGGTGGTCAGCACCACCGCGCCCGAGGCAGTTGCAGTATGTTGGGCGGCAGGCGGACGTTGCCCGCCGTATTCCAAGGGGAAGCGGTATTGCCGCTCGGCGGTACCGAAATGGGAGGAGGTGCAGGCGGCGGCTTTTTCAGCAAGCCCCGATTCGATATTCAAGGCGGCAATCAAGGTGGAAAGCGCCATGGTGGAGCAGGCGCCGTAAAGCCCGATATAGGGAACATCGCTCTCCCGAAACCCGAAGGCAGAGCTGATGCATTGATTGAGCAGGTCCCCCGCGCAGAAGATATCCAAAGCCTCTCGCTCGACCCTTGCGCGATGCAGCGCATTTTCCAGCGCGGTCTGCTGGAGATATTGCTCGGCTTGCTCCATGGTCTTTTTGCCGCAATAGAAATCCGGCTCGATGCGGTCAAATAGATTGCCTAAAGGGCCTTGCCCTTCTTTTTTGCCCGCAATGTTGCCATAGCCGCCGATATAAATTTCTTTTTCAAAGGTAAAGGCGTATCGCCCTTGTTTTTTTGCCATTTTTTCTCTCCTGCATCTTGTTTATTTTTAATATCTGCAAAGTATGAAAAAATATACCGATTTATTAAGAAAATTGCTTTATATCTGTTGCTTTTTAATTATAACTGCGTTATAATTGTGTTGATTTGAAAGGGGTGGATCAATGTGAAGAAAAGTATGGAATATCTAGGCATTATTTTGGCCGCTGTTTTGTTGGCTTTTGTCTACTATATTTTCATCGTAACCAACCATTTTGCACCCGCAGGGTTAAACGGTATTGCTACCATGATCCAATACAAAACCGGCTTTAGTATCAGCTATATGTCACTCTTGATCAATATTCCTTTGTCGGTCCTTGCGTATTTTTTGGTTCAAAGGGAATTTGCAATTAAGACCATGCTATTTTCATTGGTGTATTCCTTTGTATTTTTGTTTCTTCAAAATTCCGATTTATCTTTTATTCAATATAACGCCTTGGGGCATGATACCATCTATCCTGTGATCTTAAGCGGTGTTCTTGCGGGGGTTGTCTATGGCGTGTGTTTCAGAAACAACGCCTCCACCGGCGGGACCGATATTGTTTCCCGCTATGTCAATAAATTAAGACCGGACACCAATTTTTTCGTTGTCACCTTTACCTTAAACGCCATTGTGGCGATCGCATCGATTTTTGTTTATTCGGAGGAGGCTCTGAATTATAAGCCGATGGCGTTGTGTATTCTGTATTGCTTTATTTCGACCTATGTGGGCAACCTTCTGCTCAAGACCACCAAGACCGCCTATAAATTCACCGTCATTACTACCCATAAGGACGAGCTGATCGAGGAGATCACCCAAAAACTGCACCACGGTTGCACCCAATTGGAGGCGGTGGGAACCTATACCGGAACCAAAAGAACCGTCTTGATCTGCGTCATCAATAAGCATCAGCTAAACGATTTCCAAAAAATCGTCGCTAAATACGATAATACCTTCTCCTATTTCGAGATGGTCAATGAAACCTACGGTAATTTTAAACACGTCAAAACGCACTAAAAAACGAGGTATCAATAGATGAAGTCGATTAAAAATCTATATAAAATCGGGCTGGGTCCTTCCAGTTCCCATACCATGGGCCCTTCCTTTGCGGCGATGGATTTTTTGAAGATCTATCCGCAGGCGGATGAGATCAAAGTCACCTTGTTTGGCTCTTTGGCGAAAACAGGCAAAGGGCACGGCACCGATCGTGCCGTTTCGGAGACGTTGGCGAGTGTCCCCCATGAAATTGTCTTCGATTACGAAACCGAAACCCCCGTTCATCCCAATACTATCGAATTTATTGCGTTTAATAATAAGGTCGAGTTGGGCAGAAAATTCTATTATAGCATTGGCGGCGGTGAAATTCAGACCGATGAAAAGCGTACCGCCGACAAAAAGAACATTTACCAAGAAAATACCTTCGAGGATATCGCCAAGGTATGTAAATCAAGAAATATCCGCCTATCCGACTATGTCTTTGAGAACGAAGATCCCGACATCAAGGAATATTTGATGAAGGTTTGGAAAACGATGCAAAATGCCATCAACGAGGGCCTAAGCAAAAGCGGCATTCTGCCGGGCGGTCTTTCGGTCGAGCGTAAAGCGCAGTTTTTGTTTAACCAAAAGCATATTGATGAAAGCCCCCAAACCAGAGAGAACCGCTTGGTCTGTTCCTATGCCTTTGCGGTCAGCGAGCAAAATGCCGATTGCGGTGTGATCGTCACAGCGCCCACCTGCGGCTCTTGCGGAGTGTTGCCTGCGGTTTTGAAATATATGCAGGATAAAAATAATTTTACCGACGAAGATATCCTGCGTGCCCTTGCGGTGGCGGGCTTGATCGGCAACATTGTCGCCACCAACGCCTCCATCAGCGGCGCAGAATGTGGATGTCAAGCAGAGGTCGGTACCGCCTGCAGTATGGCGGCCGCCGCTCTGTGCGAACTGTTTGAGATGGGAATCGACCAGATCGAATATGCCGCCGAGGTGGCGATGGAGCATCATCTGGGTCTGACCTGCGACCCTGTCTGCGGGCTGGTGCAGATTCCTTGCATCGAGCGAAATGCCGTCGCTGCGATGCGGGCGATCAATGCTTTGAGCTTGGCAAATTTCCTGTTTGCCAGCCGAAAGGTATCCTTCGACGTGGTGGTCGAGACCATGTATCAGACCGGCAAGGATTTATCCCACCTTTACCGCGAAACCTCCGAGGGCGGCCTTGCAAAACTATATTCAAGCAAATAAGATAAAAAGGCTTGACCGAATCGGTCAAGCCTTTTTTGATTTTAAAGTAATGTCGTCGCCCAATAAATAACCCCATAGACCACATTGGCCCATCAGTTTTTGAAAAAGGCTACCACGACAGCGCCGGGGCCTGCGTGTGTACCGATAACGCTACCGACGGTTGTATAACGCACTTCATCGAGATTACCCTCCCAAATATGACGGCTATCTTCGATATATTTTAAAAGAAGTGCATCAGAAATTCCGCTATAACCGAGTAAAACAGGTTTGCTGAAATCAATACCACCGGCTTTATCTATTTCCTGAACGAGCAAATTGTTGCCCATCTTAGAGCCGCGGGCTTTCCCCAGCAGATGGATTTCACCATCAACAACAGAAAGAACCGGTTTGATATTCAATACCCCGCCGGCAAAGGCAACCGCCTTTGAAACGCGACCGCCTTTCTTGAGATATTCAAGCGTATCTACCAAAGCCACTATAACGATCTTTTTCTTCTCTTCTTCCAGCGTTGCTGCAATTTCCTCGGCGCTTTTTCCTTCGTCCAAAAGCCTGAATGCCAATTCAACCAAGATGCCGCTGCCCATTGCTGCGCTGGCACTGTCGACGATATAAATATTCTCAAAATCCTCAGCCGCAATCGTTGCGCTTTGGTATGTACCTGATAATTTAGAAGCAACGGTGATAACAACAGCACTCTCTCCGGCTTCTTTTGCTTTTTCGAATTCTTTTATGAATGCATCGGGTGTTGCTTGGCTTGTAGTGGGAAGAACATCGCTTTCGATAAGCTTTTCGTAAAATGTTTTGTGATCGATCGTAACACCGTCGATATATTCTTCATCGCCAAAATTCAAAGTGAGCGGAACAGTATGCACACGGCTTTTAAATTCGGGCATTAAATCTGCGGTGGAATCCACAATAATTCTTGTCTTCATAAATATCTACTCCTTATCTTTTGCCGTTTTTAGAAACGGCATCTAAACTTTTGCTAATAATGGAAAGACTGTGATAAAATGCTACTCTTTCCTCCTCTGTAAGACCATCGCTGATTGCATCGAGAACACCGCTAATTTTGTCTGCAATCTTTTTACCGACCGTAAGACCTTTATCGGTCAGCAAGAGTGGGCTTTTATATCTTTTGCCGCTTTTTGTTTCGCAGGTCAAATACCCGTTGGTTTCAAGATAATCGAGCGCGCGAGAAATGGTCGCTTTATCTTCTTCGCAACGTTCGCAAAGATCGGTGGCGGTTGCCCCCTTATTGGTATAAAGGTAGTAAAGGCAGGAAACATGCGCACTTCTCAAATTGTATTCAGACATTTCCTGATTCTTTATCTTGCGAATATTACGGCTGATGCGGTTAATGAGCACAGTAAAAGTTTCGAATCGTTCTTTCATTGCACACCTCCAAGACACTTGTTGAAATCTCAACAAGCATAAGCATAACACAAACTTGTTGAAATGTCAACAAGTGCATCAAAAAAACGGCAAAGAGATGTAAATCTCCTGCCGTTTTTTTAATATACATTTGCTAAATTAATTGCATCAACCAATAGATAAAACCATAAACCACACTCGCCACCACGCCATAGGCAATCACAGGCCCTGCGATGGTGAAGATCTTGGCGCCGAGGCCTAAAATAAAGCCCTCGTGTTTGAATTCGATGGCGGCGCTGGCGACAGAATTGGCAAAGCCGGTGATGGGGATGATGGTGCCGCCGCCCGCGTGCTTGGCGAGCTTATCGTAAACCCCCAGCGCGGTGAAGAGCGCACCCAAAAAGACCATGCAAATGGGCACCCAAAGCTTCACCTCGTCGGTATGCAGCCAAAGGCTCAAAAGATCATTGATGCCCTGCCCGATGCAGCAGATGCCGCCGCCCACCAAAAACGCCCAAAGGCAGTCTTTGAGGATGGGGGAATTGGGGGTTCGGGTCTTTAAAAAACGATTATATTCCTGCTTATTCATAGTGTTTAAATCACCTCAAGGGTAGATTGCCCGAACCATAGAAAAATATACAAAAAACCGGATGACAATAGCCATCCGGTTTTGCTTTTATTCAAAGGGGAAAAGGGCAAATAGGCGGGAAACCTTCGTTTTTTCATCAAAACTGATTTTGAGATATCCTTTCTCCAGCGCATAGGCGATCTCATAAGGGTATCCGCTATCGTCGGAGGGCATTCCCAAAAGACCGATGACCTGCTGATAGGAAGCGGCGCTGTCGATGCCCCGATAATTATAGCGGTGGGGAGGATCGGAGAGATTGAAATCAACGGTATAACTATATACACGACCGGTTTGCGGCCAAACACTCAGTTCAATTCCGTTAAAGACGTGCACTTCAAACTCGGTGAAGGGATCCACAGAAACAGGGGAAACCTCCGGACCGAAGGCATCTTTGATTTCTTCAAAATCACTGCCCAAGACATTATCATATAGGGCGTTGAGATCGTAGGCACTTGCGGTGGTCTCCAAGGTGGGAATCGAGGGTTCCTGGGGTGTTTGAACGGTCTCTTGCTCGGGGGAGGGCTTTTTTTGAGGAGCCGGCTCTTTGGTCCAAAGCCACCAAGCGGTAAGGCTCCCGCCGATCAGAAGAAGAGCAAGGGGAATCCCGATTAAAACGAAAAGATTTCTTTTTTTAGGTTGAATTTTCGGTGCGGGAACAGTATTTCGCTGCCTTTGCATACAGTAGGGGCAGAAGTTTGCCTGCTCGTCCAGCGCCTTGCCGCAATGTTTGCAATATTTCATTGGGTGTTCACCTCTTATAATAGAGTATCACAAAAAGCGGCACTTTTCAATAAAAGCGCCGCTTTTTATAAAATAAATTATTGAGCAGAAACTTCGGCGGGCTGCTCCGCTTGCTCTAAAGCGAGGAACTCGGATTCGTGATCCAAAACATACTTGCGGGTCAGGAACCCAAAGATTGAGCCGACAACACCGATATAAGCACCCAGAATCAGGTTATAAGCTAAGGTAATAATAAGCCCTTTGATCGGCTTGAATTTAGCGACAATACCTACAGGCGAGGTCGGAACTTCTTTACAGTAGTCCAGATCTTTTTTTGCGGTGATGGCATTGACCGCGGCAATGGCGAGTACAACGACACCGCTGATGATATCGTTGGTGCCATCCAAATAAAGAGAATTCAGTGTGAAGCCGACGTAGAGGTCGTAAAGACCGATGATCACCTGTAAAGCGGCGATTCCAAACCAGACATAGGAATCCAGCTTGATTTTTTTAATCAACCCCTCTATCAAAGCGCCGCCGGGGGAAGCGAGGTTGGTGCCGCATTGAGGGCAAAACTTTTGATTTTCGGGAACTTCTTTTTTACAATTGGGGCAAAACATTTGATGGACATCCTTTCGAATTTTGTAATATTCTGGCAAAAAAATATGCCGAACCTAATTATAGCAGGTTCGGCATTTCGGTGTACTAAGCAGGCTGCTTAGTTTTTATAAAATTTTTTTCAGTTCGGCGGTGTTTTTATAACGTTTGGCGGGATCAATATGGGTGCACCGCTCGATCACCTTGCCCAGCCGCCCGCCATAGAGGGTGACCGAGGGGTGGCAACCGGTCAAAAGAACATTCAACAAAATCCCCAAAGAATAGACATCGGAGCGTTCGTCGGTTTGGTTGATGCCAAACTGCTCGGGGGCGGCATAGCCCGCGGTTCCGAGGATCTGGGTATCTTTGGAGCGGCCGCATTTGAAAATGCGGGCGGCCTCAAAGTCGATCAAAACGACTCTGCCGCCGTTTTCGATCATTACATTTTCGGGCTTGATATCGCGGTGGATGATTCCCGAAAGATGCAGAGCATAGAGACCATCGCAAAGAGCGCTGCAGATCTCTTTAGCACCCTCTTCACTGAAAAGGCCTGCGGTCAGCAGGTCGGCAACGCTGGTTCCGTCGATGAATTCTTCCAAAACGATCAAGTTCCCCTCTTGCTCAAATAAATCAAAGATTTGGGCGAGATTGGGATGATGCATCGGCATCAGCCGCCGATAGACCGCCCCATCGGCGGTAGTTTCGATCTTCAGAAGATCTTGCCCTAAATCGCGATGGCGAAGCCGCACCTTATTGGGCGCCAGCATAGCCACCGTTTCATATTCCGATTGGAGAGTCTGCTCCAGCCAGTTCATGGAAATCACCTCTTGCAATTTGAAAAAAGTTATGGTATCATCCACCAAAAGGGGGAGATGGAATGGTTAAGAAAAAAACAAACGATCTGATGGAAAATCTTTCCTCGGATAGGAACTTGGATCGTTATCTGAAAGAGAACGAGAACGAATTGATCTCAAAAGAGCTCAGCGCCTATCTGAATGAATTAGTCACCGCGCGGGGATTGAAAAAAACGCAGGTATTGAAGGATGCCGAAATGAACGAGATCTATGGGTACCAGATCTTCGCGGGCAGCCGCAAGCCCTCGCGGGATAAATTGATCTGCCTATGCGTTGGGATGGGGCTTTCGCTTGAGGAATTGAATCAGACGCTGAAATATGCGGGAGAATTACCCCTTTATCCGCGTTCTGCGCGAGATAGCGTTTTGATCGCGGGCATCTTGCGGGGCGATCGGGTGATGAAACTCAATCAAGCGCTCTACGACTATGGTTTTGAAACTTTATGACGGAATCGCGGTGTAATTTTACACCGCGATTTTCGCTTACATTTGCAGGATTTTTGCATCTAACAGCGCCGCTTCTTCGGGCAGATGGGTGACCGCTAAAATTGCGCCCTGCCATTCCTGCAGAATGACCTTGGCAGTTTGCTTTTTGGTCTCTTCATCCAGCCCGTTGAAGGCTTCGTCTAAAATCAAAAGGGAAGAGTCGGTGCAAAGGGCGCGGGCGATGGCGACGCGTCGGCGCATCCCGCCCGAAAGGGAAGAAGGCTTGCTTTGCAGCTCTTCGCCCAGCCCCAGCGCGGTCAGAATTCTGACTGCCTTTTGCCGATCTTCTCCCGCCAGAGCAGTATTCTCCAAAACCGAAAGATGCTCTAAAAGGCGGTTTTCCTGAAACACCGCGGCGATGGGGAAAGGCAAGCCTTCCGCTCTGCCCGATTGGGCGGTTTCCAAGCCCATAATCAACCGAAGCAGGGTGGTTTTCCCGCAGCCGGAGGGGCCCATCAGCGCCAAATGTTCGTTCTCACCGAGGGTAAAGGAAAAATCGTTGAAAATTTCTTTATCGGGATAGGAAAAGGAGATGTTATGCAGTTTAATCATGGGGATTCTCCTTCCATAAAGCATGGAGCGCCAATTCTAAAAGCAGAGAAAGGATGGCAATGACGATGGTCAGCGCAAAAACAATGGGAGTTTCCAGCTGCAGCTTGGCGCTTTGCAAAAGATCGCCCAGCGATTGATCGGGGCGGCAGATGACCTCGGCGGCAACGCCGCTTTTCCAAGCAAAGCCCAGCCCTGTTACGCAGGCGGAGCGGAAATAGGGCTTCAAGGCGGGCAGACGAATCGTTTTCCAGATCTTGCGGCGGGAAAGCCCCAAGACTTTGCCCATCTCGAGTTCCTTGATATCGGTATGCGCCATACCGGTGCGGATATTGCCCCAAAAGAGCGGCAGCACCATCAAAAAGGCGATGAACACCGGCAACCAAGGGGTATGGATCCAGACCAACGCCAAAATGATAAAGGATGCCACCGGCACCGAGCGGATCAGCTGCAGCAGCGGGGAAAAGAGCCAATCAAAGGGCGCGCAACGGTCGGCAAGAATGCCGCCCAAGGTACCCAGCAGAGCGGCCAGCCCAAATCCGCATAGAATCCGCAGCATTGATAGGCCCGCCGCATACCAAAAGGCCGGCTGCGCCAGCAGGCTGCCCAAAACCGCCATTGTCTGCGCGGGGGAGGGGACTAATAATTCTTGATTGATGATGAGGCTGATGATCCACCATAGCGCAATCCAAAAGAGCGCGCCCAGCGATTTTTTCAGCCAGATCGGCAGGTCGTATTTTTTCATTTCTTCATCCATTCTTTCAGCGCGGGTAATGCGGCAAGCGCATCGGCGCGCCCGAGATTATATTGCGCTTCCAAGTGGGCAGGATCCCGCTCCATTCGGCCGATCTGCAGATCTTTGGAGGGGCGCAGCAGGAAAATTTCGCCTTTTTTCGCGGCGGCCTCGACCTCTTCTAAGGTTTGATTATATTGCTGATGCCGATTTAAAAGAGCATCGATAAAGCGGGGATATTTCTTATAAAAGAGCTTGGCAACCCAAGGCTTTTGGGGCTTTTTGCGGTAGCCTTCGCATTGGGTCAAAACCACAATATTTTTATCGTAACCCATCTGCTGAAAAGCCTTCAGGGGGATGCTGTCGGCCACCCCGCCGTCCAGCAGCTTTTGCCCTTCAATCTCCACAATTTTGGAAACATAAGGCATCGATGCCGATGCGCGCATATATTCCATCTCGGTATGCAGATCGGTGCAGCGGCGATAGATGGCTTTGCCGCTTTCCAAGTCGGTGCAGGTCACGTAATAGGCGGTTTTGGATTGGGCAAAGGTATCGTAGTCGAAGGGATCTAAATGATCGGGTAGATCGTGGTAGCAAAATTGCTCCCCCACCAGATCGCCGGTGGTCAGCAGGGAATAAAAACTCATAAAGTTTTTATGGCGGCTGTATTTCTTATAATAGCGGATGGTCCGCCCCGGCTGGTTGCCGAGATAAACGCTGCCATGGATCGCACCGGCGGAAACACCGATCAATCCATCGGGCCAAATGTTTTGCTCTATAAAAACATCCAGAACCCCCGCAGTATAAATGGCGCGCATCGCGCCCCCTTCCAGAACTAAACCCAGCAAACCGATCCCTCCTTTTTCGTCTATTATAAAATAAAGCCCTTCTTTTTGCAAGAAGGGCTTTGATGGATTGCTGATTACTCCGCGCCGTAGTAGAAATCGGCGGCAGGCAACGCTCCGCCGATGGAGGCGGGGTTGGCTTCAAAGAGCACCTTCAGGTATCCTTCCAGGCCGCTCTTCATATCGGCACCGTCCAGATAGACGATGTTGCACTTGGGGATCGCCTTTTCGGCAACCGCAGCGGCGGGAATGATCTTATATTGTTCGCAAAGGGTAGCGGCGGCGGGAACGTCCGCGTTGACCTTTTCGATGGATGCTTTGTAGTCGTTCAAAAAGGTTTCTACCGTCTTGGGGTTGGCTTCCAGATAGTCCTTGCGAACGACAACGCAGCCCATCATCAGCTTGCTGTCGGTGCTGACCTTGTCCCATTCGGCGGTGACATCCAGCGCGATCTTAAAGCCGGTCTTGGCGGCGGCAGTGGTGGCGGCGGGCTGGGGAACCATCGCGATCTCTGCTTCGCCCTTGGCCATCTTGGCGACCAGCTCATCGTTGGTGGCGGCGAATTTCAAGGTCGCGTTGACATTGTTCTTCTTCAGGAGATATTCCAGAGTATATTGGGGGTTGGAGCCTTCGCCCATAGTGTAGATAGTCTTGCCCTCTAAATCGGCAAAGCTCTTGATGGAACCATCCTTATCCATAATGTAAAGAACGCCCAGCGTGTTGACGCAAAGCACCTTCAAAGCGCCGTTGGTCTTCTTATAAAGGCTGGATGCCACATTGGTGGGAACCGCGGCGATATCCGCTTCGTTATTGGCGACCTTGCCAACCACCTCTTCGGGAGCGGAGGAAAGGGTAATGTCGTAGTCCTCCATCAGGTTGACCATCCCCACACCGGTGGGGCCGCTGATGGCAAAGATCTTGGGTGCCGCTTCCGGCTCTGCCTTTTGGCAGCCGGTGAAAAGCGCCAAGGCGCAAGCCAGCGCTAAAACGATTGCAACAATTCTTTTGAAGTTTTTCATTTTTGTTCTCCTTGATTATTTTCTAAACCATTTCCGGTTTTCTTTATAAATAATGTTCTTTTCAGCCAGAGCATCCAAGGTGCGATAAAGGCTGGTCCGCCCGATGTTCAGCTCCCGCGCCACCGCCGCCAGCCCGCCGGGGAAACGAATTTCACCATCGGGGGCGGTGTGCGCCGCGATGTGATCCATCAGCCGCTCCTCCACCGAGCCTTCGGTATAAAGGCGAATCTTTTCATTAAGATAAAGGATCTTGCGGTGCAGCAACCGAATGTAGTTTGCAGAAATGCGGGGTTCTTTTTCCATCCAAGCGGTCAGCCGCTCTTCTTCGATGAACTGCAAGGTCGCGCGGGAGACTACCGAGATGGTGGTGGCATACCGTTCGTTGCCGAACAGCGCCGTCACGCCGAAAACATCGCCCCGCTCCAGCGTCCGCATCGCGGCGCCGCTATGGGAGCAGATGACGATCTTGCCCGAAAGCACCACCGCAAAGGCGCGGGGAAAATCCCGCTCGCTATAGATGACCGCACCCTTTTCAAAGGTCTGCGGCGCTGAAAGCTCCTTCAGGCAGGCATCCACCGTATCCGGCGCGACCCCTTCCCATAAAAACAAATCATTCCATGGAGATTTGCTCATCAAACCCCTCCAATCTGTACCATACGGAACACATTTTCTGTATTATAGCATAGAAATTCCCAAAAGTAAAGTGGAAAAGGCAAAAAAATCCCCCGATCATCGATCGGGGGATTTTTAATTATTTTGCAATCATAGCGTTGATCTTTTCGATCAGCGCGTCGCAATCGGCGCCGTGCACCATGCAGGCCTGCTCCACGCTCTCGCCGCGGGCGGAGGGGCAGCCCAGGCAATGCATACCGATCTCCAAAAAGAGCGGTGCGGTTTCGGGATAGTTATCCAGAACTTCGGCAATAATCATATCTTTAGTAACCATTCTATTTGATCTCCTTTTTGGTTTATTTGTTTTTATTATAAACGATTTTTTAGGGAAATGCAAAGGTATTTTTCAAAATTGGTTTACATTCCCTTTAAAAAGTGTTATACTAAATTGAATTACTATGGATTAATATGTACTTTAAGGAGTTCACTATGGAATTATTAGATATTAAAAATCCGGCCGCCGTTGCGGAATATGAAGCCTTTTTGGAGCGTCATCCCAAGGGGCATTTTGCCCAATCGGTGGAATGGGCGCGGCTGAAAAGAGAATGGGAATTTGAAGCCATCATCGAGCGAGACGAAGAAGGCAAAATTGCAGGCTCGATGGGTCTTTTGATCCGCAAGGTACCGGGGACAGCGATTATGTATTCCTGCCGCGGACCGGTCTGCGATCTGCACGATGAAGCGATGGTGACCAAGCTGGTCAACGCCGCCAAAGAGGTGGGCAAGAAATACCGCGCCTGCTCCTTGAAGATCGATACCGATACCAAGGTGGATGATGAAGAATTCTATGCCATCTGCCAAAAGCTGGGCTTCACCGCCCCCAATACATCCAAGAACTTTGAAGGCATCCAGCCCAAGTTCGTCTTCCGCCTGTATCTGCAAGGGCGGGGCGAGGAAGAGATGCTGGCCTCCTTCCATCAGAAATGGAGATATAATATCCGCGTTGCTGTAAAAAAGGGTGTGGAAGTCAAGATCTGCGGGGAAGAGGCGCTGCCCGATTTCCATCGGATCATGGTGACCACCGGCTCGCGCGATGGGTTTGTGGTTCGCACCGAAGATTATTTCCGCCGTATGATGCGGGAGTTGGGCGACCACGCGCGGCTTTATATGGCCTATCTGGACGGAGTCGCCATCGCGGGGACCCTCGCCATCGGGTATGGGGACAAGGTGTGGTACCTCTACGGTGCATCCTCCAATGAGCATCGCAACTATATGCCCAACTATCTGCTGCAATGGGAGATGATCAAGTGGGCGATCGAGCGGGGCGCGCGGGTCTATGATTTCCGCGGCGTTTCGGGCGACCTTTCGGAAGATAATCCGCTCTATGGGCTCTATCGGTTTAAGAAGGGCTTCAACGGCGAATTCACCGAGTTCATCGGCGAGATGGATCTGGTCTATAATAAGCCGATGCTGCTCTGGTCCAAATGGGGAAGCAAGGTCTATCGCAAGATCAACGGAATTTTGTTTAAATTAAGACATAGAGGATAAAGGATAAAGAATGGCGCAACTGATCATTCAAAAACAAGATATTATCGATAATTATCGGCTGCTGCAAGGCTATTGCGGGGTGCCGGTGATCCCTGTTCTGAAAGCCAACGGCTATGGCTTGGGCGCGCAGGGGCTTTTTGAGATCCTCAAGGGGGAGTCCTGCCCGCTGGTGGCGGTCAGCCGCTTGGAAGAAGCGCTTCCTTTGAGCGGGCAGGGGGTGGAGATTTTGCTCCTTTCCTGCGTGGGCGCAAATGCAATTCCAGCCATTTTGGAAAATGAAATCACCTGCGCGGTGGGGGATCTTGCCTTCGCGCAAGAGCTTTCGGCGCAGGCACTTGCCCAAGGCAAAAAGGCCAAGGTGCATATTAAAATTGATACCGGAATGGGTCGGTTCGGCTTTTTGCCTGCCGAAACCGATGCCATCGCCGCTATCTTTGCCCAAAAGGGCTTGGAAATTTGCGGCATCTTTAGCCATCTGAGCAGCGCATTTCTGGCGGATGGTTCCGCTCAAAAGCAAAAGGCATTGTTTGATGGGGTCTGCGAAGAGTTGACCAACCGCGGTCTGCAGGTGCCGATGCGGCATATCGCCAATTCCACCGCTGCCATCAAGGGCGGCTTTGCCTTGGATGGGGTGCGGCTCGGCTCGGCATTGATCGGGCGGCTACCCATCGCAACTGCCTTGCCTTTAAAGCGCGCAGGGCGGCTGGAAGCGGAAGTCCTTTCGGTGCGTACTCTGCCTGCGGGCAGCAATATCGGCTATGGCTCGGTCTATAAATTAAAGAAAGAAACCACCGTCGCGGTGGTGGGAATCGGCTCTGCCGATGGGTTTTACCAAAGCGAGCGCAGAGACCTTTTTCGGTTGATGGATATCGCCCGCTATCTTTTCCACGATCTGAAGCTGCTGCTGAAAAAGCCTGCAGTCTTCGGTACCGTGGACGGTAAGATTGCCAAAATGATCGGCCGCCCTGCCACCACCCATAGCTTTTTCGATGTTTCGGGGCTGGATATTCGCCCCGGTCAAAAAATGGTGATCGGGCTTTCGCCGCTGCAGATCAACGGGACAGTGGAGCGGATCTATGAGTAAATTGCTGGGAAACCACGAAATTAAAAAAGAATTGGAGCGGGGCAATTTTGCCCACGCGTACCTGATTACCGGCGCGGCGGGCAGCGGCAAGAAAACCTTGGCGCGGCTCTTTGCGTCCAAACTGACGGAAGATCGCGCAGGGCTGGCGTTGCAGGATATCCATCCCGATGTCCTTTGGCTGGCGCCGAAGGATGCGGGCAAGAACATCCCTGTGGATGAGGTGCGGGAATTTCGTCGCGAGGCCTATACCCTGCCTAATCAAGCGCCCAAAAAGGTGTTGATCATCGACCAATGCGAAAGACTCAATGAGAACGGGCAGAATGCGATTCTGAAGATTCTGGAAGAGCCGCCGGCGCACGCGGTATTTTTGCTCTTAGCCTCCTCCCGCGAGGAGATGCTGGCGACCATCCGCTCCCGCTGCGTCATTTGGGAAATGCAGCCGATTGCGGCGGAAGAAGGAGTTCCTTTTTTGAAGGAGCGCTACCCCGAAGCCGAGCGGGTCGAAACGCTGCTGAAGGCGGCGGGCGGCAACCTCGGCAAGGCGATGGAATATTTAGAGGGCGGCAATCTGCTGACCTACGGCGACCTCGGCATTCGCTTTTTGGGCAAGCTTTGCCGCAATAAAATGCTGGAAGCCGATCGGATGCTGGCGGAACTGCCTAAGGGGGATTTTATTGTCTTTTTGAGCAGTTTTTCCCGCTTGGCGCACGACTTTCTTTTGTTCAAAACCGGCAGCGGCGAGGAAAATATTGTTTTTTTGGAAAGCATCTTGCAAATCAAAGCCTTTTTAGGTAGAATGAGATTAGAGCAACTGTATAAAATCGCAGCGCTGACGCTGGATACAATCAATATGCTAAAGCAAAACGGCAATGAAAACTTGGTGAAAACCTGCTTCATTGCAGAGATGGGAGAATTATTGCGTTGACAAATATTGTAGGTGTCCGTTTCAAAGAAAACGGTAAAACATATTATTTCGATCCCCGCGAACTGAATTTAAAGGCGGGGGATTATTGCGTGGTGGAGACCGCCCGCGGCAATGAATGTGGCGAGGTCACCATCGGGGTGAAGGCGGTGCCGGATCAGGATGTGGTCCAGCCCTTAAAGCCGGTCCTGCGGGTGGCGGATGCTGCCGACCATCGCCGGATGGAAAGCAACCGCGCCAAAGAAAAAAGAGCGGCAGAGGTCTTTGTCGAAAAGGCAAAAAAGCATCATCTGGAAATGTCCTTGGTGGATGTGGAATATTCCTTCGATGGCAGCAAGATCTTGTTCTTCTTCACCGCCGAAGGGCGGGTGGATTTCCGCGAACTGGTCAAGGATCTGGCCTCGGTCTTCAAGACCCGCATCGAGCTGCGCCAGATCGGTGTGCGGGATGAATGTAAGATGATGGGCGGCATCGGTATGTGTGGTCGGCCCTTCTGCTGCAATCAGTTTTTGAATAATTTTGATCGCGTTACCATCAAAAGCGCCAAGGATCAGGGCTTGCCCTTGAATCCGGTCAAGATCAGCGGTGTCTGCGGCATCTTGATGTGCTGCCTCAATTATGAGCAAGCCACCTATGAGGAACTGGGTAAAAATATGCCCAAGGTCGGCTCCCAGATCGATACCCCCGACGGCCGCGGAACGGTGGCGGAAGTGGCAGTTCTGGCGGGCAAGGTCAAGGTAAAATTTACCGCCGAGGACGGAACGGTAACATTTGGCAACTATGATGCCGCTGCGCTGAAATACCGCCGCGCAGACCATCCCCGCAAGGACGATCGAAAGAAAAAAGGCGAAAAAGTGGCGGCCAAAACCGCGGAAAATGAAAAAAATACTTGAAATAAATCACCAAGTGTGATAGTATAATGGCAATACTACAAGGAGGTGTTCCGAAATGGCTTACAACATTACTGATGCATGCCTGAATTGCGGTAGCTGCGAGGGCGAATGCCCCGTTGGCGCAATCTCTGCCGGCGATGATAAATACGTCATCAATGCAGATGAGTGCATCGATTGCGGTGCTTGCGCTTCTTCTTGCCCCGCCGAAGCAATCGAAGGCTAATTCGAACATATGAATAAAAGAACAGTCGTGCCGATTGGCGCGACTGTTTTTTTATTGCATTTTTTTCTTTCCTTTAGAATATTATGATAAAAAAGGAGGGATAAGCTATGGAAGAAGAACGCAGAAGCGGGAATCATTTGTTATCGGTGGAAAACCGCAAGCAGGTGATGGCATCGGGGGTTTTAGATGTGGATCGCTTTGATGAAAAGGCGGTGGTGGTGT
>JAZTXG010000005.1:0-10771 GCA_045636365.1 Eubacteriales bacterium | reverse complement strand
GCACCTCAGGTTGCCTATAAGGAAACCATCCGCTCCGCTTGCGCTTCCGATATGAAGTATGCACGTCAGTCCGGTGGTAAGGGTCAATACGGCCACGTTAAGATCCGTGTCGAGCCCAATGAGTCCGGTAAGGGCTATGAGTTCGTCAACGAGGTTGTCGGCGGTGCCGTTCCCAAGGAGTATATCCCCGCTGTTGACGCCGGTATCCAAGGCGCTCTGCAGGCTGGTATCATGGCAGGCTACCCTGTTGTGGACCTGAAGGTTACTCTGTATGATGGTTCCTACCATGAAGTTGACTCTTCCGAAATGGCATTTAAGATTGCCGGTTCTATGGCTATCAAGGATGCAATGAAGAAGGGCAACCCCGTTCTGATGGAGCCCATCATGAGCGTTGTTGTTGTAACCCCCGAGGATTACCGCGGTGACGTTATCGGCGACTTGAACAGCCGCCGTGGTCAGATTCAAGGTATGGAAGAGATCCCCGGCGCTTGCCAGATCGAATCTTTGGTCCCCTTGAGCGAAATGTTCGGTTACGCAACCGATCTGCGTAGTAAGACCCAAGGCCGTGGTCAATACACCATGCAGCCCGATTCTTACCTCGAAGTTCCCAAGAACATCGCAGAAAAGATCATTGCAAACCGTCAAAAGAATGATTAATTTCGCAAAACCCCTTGCAATCTCTGATATTTTATATTAAAATAATCTTATTGAATTAAAAACCAAATTTAAGGAGGAAACTCAAAATGGCAAAGGCTAAATTTGAGAGAAGCAAACCCCACGTAAACATTGGTACCATCGGTCACGTTGACCATGGTAAGACCACCCTGACTGCTGCTATCACCAAGGTACTTTCTTTCCGCGGCGGCGCTGACTTCGTTGATTATGCAAACATCGATAAGGCTCCCGAACAGAGAGAAAGAGGTATTACCATCAACACCGCTCACGTTGAGTATCAGACCGAATCTCGTCACTATGCTCACGTTGACTGCCCGGGACATGCTGACTATGTTAAGAACATGATCACCGGTGCTGCTCAGATGGACGGTGCTATCCTGGTTGTATCCGCTGCTGATGGCCCCATGCCCCAGACCCGCGAGCACATCCTGCTCTCCCGTCAGGTTGGCGTTCCCAACATCGTTGTTTTCATGAACAAGTGCGATCAGGTTGACGACGAAGAGCTGCTGGATCTGGTCGAGATGGAAATCCGCGACCTGCTCAACGAGTATGAGTTCCCCGGTGATGATATTCCCATCATCCGTGGTACCGCTCTGGGCGCTATCGAGTGCGCAAGCAACGATCCCAGCGATCCTGCTTATGCTCCCATCCTTGAGCTGATGGACAATGTTGACTCTTATATCCCCACCCCCGAGCGTAAGGCTGATCAGGCTTTCTTGATGCCTGTTGAAGACGTCTTCACCATCACCGGTCGTGGTACTGTTGCTACCGGCCGTGTAGAGCGTGGTCAATTGAAGCTGAACGAAGAAATCGAAATCGTTGGTCTGGCTGACGAAGCTCGCAAGACCGTTGTTACCGGTATCGAAATGTTCCGCAAGCTGCTCGACTATGCTGAGGCTGGCGACAACATCGGCGCTCTGCTCCGTGGTGTTAACAGAACCGACATTAAGCGTGGCCAGGTTCTGGCTAAGCCCGGTTCCATCAACCCCCACACCAAGTTCAAGGGTCAGGTTTACGTTCTGACCAAGGACGAAGGTGGCCGTCATAGCCCCTTCTTCACCAACTATCGTCCCCAGTTCTACTTCAGAACTACCGACGTTACCGGTGTTATCACTCTGCCCGATGGCGTTGATATGTGCAAACCCGGCGACAACGTTGATATGGACGTTGAGCTGATCACTCCGATCGCTATCGAAGAAGGTCTGCGCTTCGCTATCCGTGAAGGTGGCCGTACTGTTGGTTCCGGCGTTGTTACCGCTATCAACGAGTAATTTCAAAATCTAAATATTGCTTCGGGGCGGGGTGTGATTCCCCACCGGCAGTAAAGTCTGCGAGCGCTTTTGGCGCATGATCAGGTGTGATTCCTGAACCGACGGTATAGTCCGGATGATAGAAGTGTATTTTTTGAAATGATGAATAATATCCCCCGATATTCGTATCGGGGGATATTTTTTTGGAGAATCTCTATGAATAAAACTGTTTTGCGTAGTCTGGTTGTTTCCGCTTTGTTCGGCGCAGTGGGCTTTATCTTGATGTTTATTGAATTGGGCGTCCCTATTATGCCGTCGTTTATTAAATTTGATATTTCCGAATTGCCTGCCTTGATTACCACCTTTGCCTATGGTCCCCTTTATGGTGTACTGGTCTGTTTTTTAAAGAATGCCCTGCACCTGATGGCGACATCCACCGCCGGAGTAGGGGAGTTGGCAAATTTTTTGATGGGAATCTTCTTTGTCCTTCCCGCAGGGCTGATCTATCGTTATCATAAAAGCCGCAAATCCGCGTTGATCGGTTCTCTGATCGGCTCGTTTTCGATGGGATTTTTCTGCGTGCTGATCAATTATTTTCTTGTTTATCCCATCTATTATAAAATTATGATCCCTAAAAATGTCATTCTGTCTGCCTATCAGGCAATTCTGCCCTCGATCGACAGTATCTTTGAATCGTTGCTGATCTTCAACTTGCCCTTTACAGCATTTAAGGGTATCATTGTTTCTGTACTCTGCTTTTTGATCTATAAAAAACTTTCCCCGATATTAAAAAGATAAACCTTGACAAATTTTGCAGTATACGATATACTATCTTATGCAATTGAATATATCTTATTAAGAGTGGCGGAGGGAACAGGCCCAATGAAGCCCGACAACCTGCAAAGGTAAGGTGTCAAATCCTGCGGATTTTATCCGAAAGATAAGTTTACGATACGCTCTTGATATGTACAAGAGCGTATTTTTTTGAAAGGAATTTGAAAAATGGCAAGAAATTATTTGTTTACATCCGAATCGGTAACCGAAGGGCACCCCGATAAAATTTGCGACCGCATCTCCGATAGTATTCTGGACGCAATTTTAGCGCAGGATAAAGAGGCGCGCGTTGCTTGCGAAACCACCGTTACCACCGGCACTGTCCATGTGATGGGTGAGATCACAACGACCGCGCAGGTGGATTATCAGAATATTGTACGCGAAGCGATCCGCGAGATTGGCTATGATCGCGCAAAATATGGCTTTGATTGTGATACCTGCGGCGTTTTGGTGACCTTGGACCGTCAATCTCCCGATATCGCAATGGGCGTTGATAAAGCTTGGGAAGCCAAGGAAGGCGATGAAGATGCCTCCATGTCCACCGGTGCGGGGGATCAAGGAATGATGTTCGGCTATGCCTCCGATGAAACCGAAGAATTGATGCCGCTGGCAATCTCTTTGGCGCATAAATTGGCAAAGCAGCTGACCTTTGTCCGTAAAGAAGGCATCTTGCCTTATCTTCGCCCCGATGGTAAGACACAGGTAACTGTGGAATATGAAGATGACCGCCCGGTTCGTGTGGATACGGTGGTTGTTTCTTCTCAGCATAGCCCCGAAATCTCGTTGGACGAACTGCGCCGCGATATTCTGGATAAAGTTATCCGTCCGATCGTTCCTGCCGAACTGTTGATCGATACCAAATATTATATCAACCCCACCGGTCGCTTTGTTGTCGGTGGTCCCCAAGGGGATAGCGGTCTGACCGGCCGTAAAATCATCGTTGATACCTATGGCGGTTATGGCCGCCATGGCGGTGGCGCCTTCTCCGGTAAGGATCCCACCAAGGTAGACCGCTCTGCTGCTTATGCTGCCCGCCATGTGGCAAAGAATATTGTCAAAGCAGGTTTGGCACGTAAATGCGAAGTCGAGCTTGCCTATGCGATCGGTGTAGCCAGCCCCGTTTCGGTAACCGTCGATACCTTTGGAACCGCGACCGTTTCAGAAGAAAAGATCTTGGAAGCGATCCATCGGTTCTTCGATCTGCGCCCTGCGGCGATTATTAAGAACTTTGATCTCCGCCGCCCCATCTATACCCCCACCTCCAGCTATGGCCATATGGGAAGAGAGGATCTGAACCTTCCTTGGGAAGATACTTCCATCGCAGAAAAACTGCGTGAATATGTAAAATAATTCGAAAGGCTGTAAAGTATGCGAACTTTACAGCCTTTTTCACATTTTTCAAACCTTCGCATACCATAATAATGGCTGATTATATTTTATCGGAGGGTCTGTACCATGTTATGGGTGATTTTTTTGGTTCTGGTCTCGTTTTTTGCAATCGTAGGATTGATGGAAACTATGCTGTTTTTTCTGGAAGTCTTAGCGCTGCGCAAAATTTCTTCGATCCGCAATGTTTCCTTGCGGGTAGAATTGGCGGGTGAGGATGAAAATGCCGAATATATTTTAAATACCCTTTTGTTGATGCTCAATCGGGTCGATGTGGGTGAGGAAGAGGCTACCCTTGATATTGTCGATGGCGGTATGTCCGAGCGGATGCGGCTTGAAATTTTAGAATACTGCGAAAAAAATCCTTGGGTGCGGTTTACATACGATGAATAAAATGCTATAATAAAGTTTAAGAAATTCGTCAAAAAAAGGAGGTGGCTGCCTTGTTCGAGGAAGAGCAGATCGAAGGTACGGTGGAAGAGGTTATTTATGAAAATGAAAGCACCGGCTATCGGGTCTTTGTTCTGGATTGCGATGGGGATCGTGTGGTCGCTGTCGGGACCTGCGTGTCGATTTTTGTCGGCGAGCTGGTCAATGCGGTCGGGAATTGGGCAGACCACGCTACCTATGGAAGGCAGTTTGTCTGCACCGAAATTGAAAAGAGCTTCCCCGGCGAGCTGGAGGGGATCACAAAGTTTTTGATCAGCGGCGCGGTGAAGGGCATCGGCCCCGCCACCGCCCGTAAAATTGTCGAATATTTCGGGGAAGACAGTTTTGATATTTTGGAGCACGAACCGATGATGCTGACCCAAATTAAAGGGATCACCAAGGAGCGGGCGCAAAAACTGTCGGATGCCTTTCGGGAGACCGTCGGTACCCGCGAGATTTTAATGTCGTTGCACGAGATGGGGATCGCCCCCGCATTTGCAGTTAAGGTGGCGCGGGAATACGGTAGCCTTGCATCAAAAATCATTCAGGAAAACCCCTATCGCTTATGGGATGATATAGAAGGATTTTCCTTTCAGAACGCCGATAATCTTGCCCTCTCTTCGGGCATCAAACCCGCCGATGAACTGCGGGTGGGTTATTGCGTGAAATATATTTTGACCCATAATTTGCAGAATGGCCATTGTTTCTTGCCGAAAGAAAAGTTGATCCCTCTGGGCGCGCAATATGTCGGCGTTTCGGAGGAAGAGGTGGAGATCGCTATTGAGAATATGTGCGAACGCCATCAGCTGGAGGCGGCGATGATCCATGACCGCGAAGCGGTCTATCTCCCCAAATATTACCGCGCGGAGACCCGCTCTGCCGAGAAACTGAAACTGATGCTTCAGTTTGGCAAGCAAGAGATCCGCAATGTGGAAGACCGTATCAAAAAGAGCCAAAATAATCTGGGCATCTTCTATGATTACCCCCAAGAGCAAGCGGTTCGCTGCGCGGTAGAAAACCGCGTTATGGTGTTGACCGGCGGCCCCGGTACAGGTAAGACGACGACCCTGCGGGGAATGATCGCCTTATTTGAGGCGTTGAACTATCGCATCGAGTTGTGCGCCCCCACCGGCAGAGCGGCCAAGCGTATGGCGCAGGTCTGCGACTGCAAAGCGCAGACCATCCACCGTTTGCTGGAGGTGCAGACAGGCAGTGGTACCTTTACCCATAACAGCGCCAATCCGCTGAAATGCGATGTATTGATCGTCGATGAAATGTCGATGGTGGATAGTTTGCTGTTCGAGGCATTGCTGGAAGCCCTGCCGTTGGGCTGCCGCTTGATTATGGTGGGGGATGCCGATCAGCTGCCCAGCGTTGGCGCGGGAAATGTCCTTGCCGATCTGGTGCAGAGCGGAATTGTTCCCACCGTCAGCCTGACCAAAATCTTCCGTCAGGCAAAGTCCAGCGCCATTATCCGCACCGCCCATGAGATCAACGACGGCGAGCGCCCCGAATTGGAAAGCGGCGGCGATTTATTCTTTATCTCCAAGAAAACACCGCAGGGTACATTGGAAGCGGCAGTCGAAATGATCGTCAACCGGATCCCGCGTCGGTATGGGGTGGATGTGATGGACGGGCTTCAAGTCATTGTCCCCACCCGCAAGACCCTGACAGGGACGATCAATTTGAATTCGGTCATTCGTGACCGTGTCAACCCTGCGCAAGCGGGGGTCAAGACCGTCGCGTTCCGTGACCAGACCTTCCGCGAAGGCGATAAGGTGATGCAGATCCGCAATAATTATGACCTTCCGGTGCTGACCTCCGAGGGAAAAGATGAGGCGGGTGTGTTCAATGGGGATATCGGGATCATTACCGAAATTAACCATCGCGATAAAAAACTGAAGATCCAATATGATGATCGGCTGGCAACCTACGGGTTTGAGCAGCTGGATGAATTGGAGCCGGCCTATGCCATCACCGTCCATAAAAGCCAAGGTAGTGAGTTTGAGGCGGTGGTTTTGGTGCTGGGGGAGATGACCCCGCTGCTGCAGTATCGCAACCTGCTTTATACCGCCGTCACCCGCGCCAAGCAGCTGCTGGTAATTGTCGGCAGCAGGCAAGTGGTCGACCATATGGTTGCCAATAATAAGCATACCAACCGCTATAGCGGACTAAAATATTTGCTGCAATGAAACTGAAAGATTTAATTTACCCTCCCCGCTGTCCCTTTTGCGGAACGATTCAAAAAGAGGAAATCCCTTGTAAGCAGTGCTTGAAAAATACGATAGAGCTGACCGCCATTGTCTGCCCGACCTGCGGCGCCTACCCGCAAGACTGCCATTGCAGCTTGCGGCAGTTTGCCTTCCGCAGAAATGTCTCTGCCTTCGCCTATGCCGGAGCGCCCAGAAATCTATTGCTCCACTATAAGCAGAGAAACCGCCCGCAGTTGGCGGAGTTTATGAGCCGTCGGATGTATTTTCATATCAAAGCGCGGCTGGGTACGGAATTTTCTTGTATTACTTATGTTCCGCAGACCCGCCAAAGCAGTATCAAGCGGGGCTATTATCCATCCAAGGTGCTGGCGGAGCATCTTGCTTTGCGCTTGAATCTTCCTTGCCGCGACGTACTTCGCCGTATCGGCGGAACGCAGCAAAAATATCTCTCTTCGGCGGAGCGTTGGGCAAATGCAAAAGAAAATTATGCCCTTCTGCCCAAGGCTTCGGTCTCCGGTCGGGTGCTGTTGATCGACGATCTCTTCACCACCGGTGCCACCTTGAATGCCTGCGCCGAGCTTTTGCGGTCGGCGGGCGCAGAAGAGGTTGTCTGCGCCACATTTGCCAACGCCGTAAAAAAGAGTTGAATTTTCAGGAAGAAATAGGTATAATTAAATAATAGAAGTTAAATTTTGTTGGAGGAACATTATGTTGGGATATGATATCGGTATCGATTTGGGTACCGCAACCGTTCTGGTCTATGTTAAAGGAAAAGGAATCGTTTTGAAAGAGCCCAGCGTTGTGGCGATCGATAAGACGCATAATAAAGTTTTGGCAGTTGGTGAGGAAGCGCGCCGTATGGTCGGCAGAACCCCCGGCAATATCGTCGCTGTCCGTCCTTTGAAGGATGGGGTCATCTCCGATTATGAAGTGACCGAGAAGATGATCAAGTATTTCATCACCAAGGCATCTAAAAATTCCTATTTCAAGCCCCGCGTCATCATCTGCGTCCCCTCGGGTGTCACCGAAGTGGAAGAGATGGCGGTGGAAGAAGCAGCGAAAAACGCAGGTGCCAAGTTCGTCACCTTGATTGAAGAACCCAAAGCGGCTGCCATCGGTGCCGGAATTGATATTTATAAGCCCAACGGCAATATCGTTGTCGATGTCGGTGGCGGTACTGCAGATATCGCTGTCCTTTCCTTGGGCGATGTGGTTCTCTCCGATTCGGTCAAGATGGCGGGCGATAAATTTGATGAATCTATCATTCGCTATCTGAAAAAGAAATATAACCTGCTGATCGGTGAACGTACCGCCGAAGCCATCAAGGTGGAAATCGGCTGTGTCTATCCTCAGCAAGAGGTCAAGACCATGGTGATCAAAGGCAGAAGCCTTACCACCGGCCTGCCCCAATCCATCGAGATCCGTTCCGATGAGATTATGGAGCCGTTGCAGGAATGTGCCCTCACCATTATCGATGCGCTGCATAACGTGCTGGAGCGTACCCCGCCCGAGCTGGTCGGCGATATTTACCAGAACGGCATCTGTATGACCGGCGGCGGTGCAATGATCTGTGGTTTCGATCAATTAACCTCTCAAAAGATTGGTATCCGCGCCTATATTGCAGAAGACGCCGTTTCCTGCGTCGCCAAGGGCACCGGAAAAGCCTTGGACTATCTGGACAAAATGGAGGCCGCCGGCCGCACCGCCAAACGCTTCCGTAGCTATTAAAAAAATAAAGACCTTCGGGATGTCCCCGAAGGTCTTTTGTATTTTATTCAGTTAAAAGCCCTGCAATTTGATTGACATTTCCGGCGCCCATCAGAATGGCGATGTCGCCATCGATCAGTTCGCTTTTTAAGGTTTCGGCAATATCTTCAAATTTGCTGATGTATCGTGCGTTGGGGATTTTATCCCGCAGGTCTAAGATATTGACACCGACCTTGTTGATCTCTCTTGCGGCATAAATGTCGGTCAGAATCACTCGATCGGCAATGGAAAGCGCCTTTGCAAACTCTTCCATCAAATAGAATGTGCGGGTAAAGGTGTGGGGCTGGAAGACCACATAGACCAGATGCTCTGCCGCTTGCTTGGCGCTGTTTAAAGTGGCAGTGATCTCGGTGGGATGATGGGCGTAATCGTCAATGATCCGCGCGCCGTTGCAAAGCCCTTTCAGTTCGAAGCGGCGATCAGCTCCGGTAAATTGCTCCAACCCTTTTTTGATATCCTCGGCAGTCAAGCCGTAATGGAACGCAGCGCAAGCGGCAGCGAGGCTGTTGGTGATATTGTGGTTGCCGAGGATGTTGAGATCGATATGTACTTGAAATTCATCCTTATAATAAATATCAAAAGAAGCATACCCGCTCCGGACCGAAATGTTCTCGGCGCGGCAGGTGTTGCTTTTTCCTAAGCCGAAGGTCAAAATCGTTCCGTCATACTGCTCAATGACGTACTTGCAGTTTTCATCGTCCCCGTTGATCACCAAAAAGCCGTCCTTGTCGATATTCTCGGTAAAGCGAACAAAGGATTTCTTTATGGCATCCAAATCCTTGAAGAAATCCAGATGATCTTCGTCGATATTCAGGATGATGGCGCAGTTGGGGAAGAAGTGGTGGAAAGAATTGACATATTCGCAAGCCTCATAAACTGCATAGTCGCTTTTTCCAAGGCAGTAGTTACCGCCGATGGCTTTGAGGTTGGCGCCAACCATGACTGTAGGATCGGTGTTGGCAGCAGTGAAGACCGAAGAAAGCAGAGAGGTAACCGTCGTTTTTCCGTGGGTTCCCGAAACCGCGACAGATTTTTTGAACTCTGCCATCATATAGCCAAGCAAAACCGCGCGCTCCATCATCGGGATTTCATTCTCGCGGGCATAGACCAGCTCGGGGTTGTTGTCCGAAATCGCGGCGGTGTATACCAAAAGATCACAGCCGACGGCATTTTCGGTCGCGTGGGTGGGGTAGACGGTGATTCCCGCATCCTTCAGTTTTTGGATGGTCGGGCCGTTTCCGCTGTCCGAACCGGTGACGGTTTTTCCTTGCTGCTTCAAAATCAGCGCCAAGGAAGACATGGAAACACCACCGATCCCTACAAAGTGAATATGTGAAAACTTCTTGTATTGATTAAAATCCTGTGATATAATACTCAAATAATGAAACCTCCTTTGGTGTGGTTCTTTTTCATTATAATATATATGAAGCAAAAAATAAACAAAAATTTAAAAGAATGTGAGATATTTTTATGGCAGCAAAAAAGACAGAACAAAAAGAATCCTTTTGGCAGCAATATAAATTCTATATTGTAGGTTTGCTGGGTGCCATACTCTTGGTCAGCTTTTTCGGTGTCCAGAGCGTAGTGGTATCCTATCAGACCGAAACCGGCGAAAGTTATTCCGCAAAAATGGATTTTACCGCCTTTGGTATGTGTATCAACTGTATGGGCGTCACCGATAACGCGCAGGATATCGTGGAGAAAGAACTGTTTACTTTTTCAATGAAAAAAGACTGTGTCATTAAAGCGGCGAACGCTCTTTATGAAATCGCCGAAAAAGAGGACGGGGAATTTCTGGTCCGTGTCAGCGGTGTGATGGGGAATAACGATAAGAACACCGAAAATCTAATCGATTTATTGGAATCCAAGGGCTATCAAGCAGAACCGATGCAATAAATTGTGCGAAATATCCATATCTTTTTCATAGTCAATGGCATTTTTGTGGTTTTTCGCAGTTTTTGAAAAAACCTGAAGAATTTTAAAAAAAGTGTTGACAAACCCTCTATAAAATGTTATTATATTCGAGCACCCGCAAAAAAGGAGCTATCTCAACCGAGATGGAAACCGTAAAAAGCGGGCAAGCAATGAACCTTGAAAATTGAACAGCATCATTTAAGAAGGACCCGTTAATTGTAAAGTCCATGGCGAAAATTTTGCTATGGCGAAAGCGATTAACAAAAGAACTTTTAAGCCAGTTTTTAGAAGTATTTGTTATGA
>JAZTXG010000004.1:0-1213 GCA_045636365.1 Eubacteriales bacterium | reverse complement strand
AGGAAGCCTTCGGCGACTATGCTTTTCTTTGGATCGATGCCATCCGCCGCGGTAAAAAACCGCCCTTCCAAGCGGGGCAGATCACCTATTATAAAACCTTTGAAGATGGCTGGGCGCAAACCCCATCCTTCCATACCACCGCAAAGACCAAGCAGCTCCCCTTGGGGCAGGGCACGGTTACCTTCCGCTATAACCCTTATGATCCCGCATCTTTCAAGGGCGGGCTTTCCACAACATCGGGCGGAAATCAATGGCAGGATCCCCCCAATTCCCGCCATGATATCATCTCGCTTTTTACCCCTGAATTCACAGAAGACACCGTCGTCTTCGGAAAAATGAATGCCAAGCTGAAGGTACGTTCCAGCTGCGAAGATACCTGCTTTTATATCCGTCTCTCCCTTTGCAAAGAGCAAGGAGACTATGGTTTGCGCGATGATATTAATCAAATCTCCAATTTCGATGTCAATTATATTCCGGGCACCGATTTGGAGATGGACTTTACCTTTGATGAACACTCATTTATGGTGAAAAAGGGTGAAAAACTGCGGATCGACATTTCTTCCTCCAATGTTCCCCATTATGTGCGCCATACCAACCAAAAGGGGCTGTTTTCCGAGCAGACAACTGCGAAAATTGCCGATAACACCGTCCTTTTGGATGAAAGCTATATTGAACTACCCATTAAATAAAAAACACCCGCCACGGCGGGTGTTTTTTTATTGAATGTAATCTTCAAAATAGACCTTGGGCACTTTAAAGACTTTTCCGTTCAGATAAGAAAGGAAATGATCCTCGGGCAATTTGAATTCCAGCGAATAGGCGTAGAGGGCTTGATGGCGGAAGGGGTTTTTCTTATTTGCTGCCGCCTTGCCGTATTTCATATCGCCTGCCACCGGATGCCCTTCAAAGGCAAGGTGGGCGCGAATCTGATGGGTGCGACCTGTGACCAACTCGATCTCCAGCAGAGAAAGCTCAGCGCTCTCCTTCAAGACCCGATAGCGGGTGATGATCTCTTTAAAGCCTTCCCGATTTTGGGCAGAGACCTGCACCATATTTTGGTCGGCATCCTTCTTCAGGTAGGCCTTCAAGGTGGCGGATTTGCGGTCGAAATGCCCCAATGCCAGCGCAAGATACCGCTTTTCCACCTGACGATATTTGACGATCTCATAAAGCGCCCGTCCTGCCGCCGCGTTTTTGGCGACGATGACGATTC
>JAZTXG010000003.1:0-114708 GCA_045636365.1 Eubacteriales bacterium | reverse complement strand
GTATCGGTCAAAAATTCGTTACGATAACCGAACAAACCACGGGACGGGATGATATAAACCAGTTTCTGGCGGTTGCCTTTTTTGACCATCTCTTTCAGCTCGCCTTTGCGGTAGCCCATTTTCTCCATTACGCTGCCCATAGACTCTTCCGGCACGTCGATAACCAGTTCTTCATAAGGTTCCTGTTTTACGCCATCGATGGTTTTATAAAGCACGCGAGGAGTGCTGACCTGGAACTCATAGCCTTCGCGGCGCATGGTTTCGATCAGAATGGAAAGGTGCATCTCACCGCGGCCTGCTACCTTGAAGGTATCGGCGGTCTCGCCCTCTTCCACCCGCAAAGAAACGTCCTTCAAAAGTTCCCGCATCAGCCGATCGCGGAGATGGCGGGAGGTGACAAACTTGCCTTCGCGGCCTGCAAAGGGGCTGTTATTGACCATAAAGTTCATTTCCAGAGTCGGCTCGCTGATCTTAACGAAAGGCAGCGGTTCGGGATTGGTTGCGGCGCAGAGGGTTTCACCGATGGTGACATTTTCGATGCCCGAGAAGCAGACGATATCGCCTACCTTGGCTTCGGTGATGGGTACGCGGTTGAGGCCTTCGATGGCGAATAATGCTTGAATCCGCCCTTTGCGGATCTCATCGGGGTTATGATAGTTGCAGATCGCCAGCTCTTCGTTCTGGCGGATGACACCGCGCTCCACGCGCCCAATGCCGATTCGACCGACGAAATCGTTATAGTCGATGGAAGAGACCAGCATCTGCAGGGGTTCTTCGGCTTCGCCTTCGGGGGCGGGGATCTGCTCTAAAATTTTATCGAATAAGGGGGCAAGGTCGGTGCCGGGCTGATCGGGGGTGACCGATGCGGTACCTTCTCTGCCGGAGCAGAAGAGGATGGGGCTATCCAGCTGCTCGTCGGTGGCGCCCAGCTCGATCAAAAGCTCCAACACTTCGTCCACAACCTCCAAAGGCCGTGCATCGGGGCGGTCGATCTTATTGACCACGACGATGATCTGATGCCCCATCTCCAGCGCCTTTTCCAGAACAAAGCGGGTCTGGGGCATGGCACCTTCAAAGGAATCCACCAGCAAAAGAACACCGTTGACCATCTTTAAGATCCGCTCCACCTCGCCGGAAAAATCGGCGTGGCCCGGAGTGTCGACAATATTGATCTTGGTTCCGTTCCAATGGGCAGCGGTGTTTTTCGCTAAAATGGTGATGCCCCGCTCCCGTTCCAGATCGTTGCTGTCCATCACCCGATCGGCAACCGCTTGATTATCGCGGAAGACACCGCCTTGCTTGAGCATTTCGTCCACCAAGGTGGTCTTACCGTGGTCGACGTGGGCGATGATGGCAATATTTCTTAAATCTTCTCTTTTCATATTCAATCCTTATCCATTCAAAAATTCAACATAAAAAATTATAACAGACTTATCTATAAAAAACCATATATATTTTTGCCAAAATTACGCATTTTTTGCCCCCAAAAACCAAACAATATATAAAAAGGAGTGAAAATGAATGGTAAAAGGCAAAGATTTAATGCTATTTCTGGCGGTGCCGCTATTGATGGTGGCGGTGCTGTTCTTTCTCGGCGCGGGCGGCAGCACCGCCGACCCTACCGGCTATGATTGGTATTTTCAGCCCAATGAGGAGCATCTGCAACCGCAGGTGGCAGGGGAAGTGGACCTTCGCGGTCATTCGGTGCTGTATTGCGGCGAGCCCCAAACCAAAAAGGTCTGCATCACCTTCGATGCGGGGTTTGATAAAGGAACCCACGCGCCGATTTTGGATACCTTGAAGGAAAAAGGGGTCACCGCCGCCTTTTTTGTGGACGGTAATTTCTTGAAGCAGAATGAAGATATTGTTCGGCGGATGGCAGAAGAAGGGCAGATCATCGGCAACCATACCTTGAACCATCCCGATATGACCAAGCTGACCGAGCTTTCCGCTTATCGCGCGCAGGTGGAAGGCTGGAACGAGATTTTAAAGGGTTACGGCATCGAGCCATCGGGCTATTTTCGGTTCCCGCAGGGGCGGTTTTCGGCGCGGGCGCTGGACTATAATGAGCTTTTAGGGCTGAAGACGGTTTTTTGGAGCTTTGCCTATTATGATTGGGTGGAAGGGGATCAGCCCGACCCTCAAGCGGCGCTCCAAAAGATTATGAGCCGTATGCATAACGGTTGCATCCTGCTTCTCCATTCCACCTCTCAAACCAATGCAAAAATTTTGCCAACCCTCATCGACCAACTGCGGGCGGAAGGGTACGAGATCGTACCGCTGACACAGATACAATAAATTGAAATAAAAAACGGCTTCTATAGACGTTTCAAAAAAATGAACAAAAATTTTCTATTAAGTGAACAAAGTTCATTGATTTTACCAAGAAAAAAATTTTCTTAAAAAATACTTGTTTTATTAGTTTATTTATGATAAAATTCAACTTACAATTCAAATGGCGATGAATGTCTTTTTTAATATAATTAGAAGAAACGTGTCATTTGAAAAAATATGTTGTGTGTCTGAATAAGAATGGACCCCCGAGCCTGAGCCTAAGAGCCTGTGCCATTTAATCGCTTTAAGCGGTTATGGTGCGGGCTTTTTTTATTGCTCGGACGCAAATCAAACAAGTATGAGGAGAATTCATTTGAAAAACGCATTACAGAACGACTTGAACAATTTGATGGAAAACGAACTGGAAACGTCTATGCGGCGCTTTTTATGCCCTTTGTGCGGGAAGCACACCGTGTTGTGGTTACTTCCTACGACAGAAATCAGAGATTTGCCGATTAAATGTAAATTGTGCGGCAAAGAAAGCGTTATCAATGTAGAACCGCTTAACATTGATTAAACTATAGCATCAAGCAAGGCAATTCCAAAGAGCGACGTTTCCGAGATGATTATGTTTATATTCCGGTACAAATGCTTAGCATTTGTATTTTTTGGATGTAATTTGTAGTAAACACTTACAAAAGGAGAACGTGAAGATGGAACAAAAGGAACTGCGCCAAAAATTTATCGACAGTACGATACATATTGTCGCTGCCGCCGGTATCCACAAAGCCACTACAAAAGCGATCGCAACTCATGCGGGTATCAACGAGGTATATATTTACCGTATATTTAAAGATAAGGAAGATTTATTTGCCACAACTTTTACCGCAATTGATAATGAGCTGATTGATACGATTTTGAAGTATCTGCCGATTATGGAGATTGCCGGAATTGATATGGACGAACGATGCCGGATCTTCTTTAGAAGTTGCTGGAAGAATGTGGTTTCCGACCGCGAGAAGTGTTCGTTCTTTATTAAGTACTATTATTCGCATTTCTATAATACCTATTCGCCGATCGAGAGAAGAAAGGCGTATCGCGAGGTGGTGGATCGGTTCAGCCCCGCTTTCAAAAAAGGGACCGATGTCTGGCGTGTGTTCAATCGCATCCTTGATATTGTGTACTCCACCGTTATTAAAATTTTGCGTGACGAAATTCCCGATAACGAAGAAACGGCGGAAGAGGTATTTTCTGTCGTTTATTCCGCTATCGAGCCGCATATTGCTTGGCATGATAAAACTGCGGCAAAGGCAATTTTGGAAGACTAAATAAGGAGAGAGTATATTGTGAAGAAAGCGTTAAATATAATCAAAACCACTTTTGTATGGTTGATGGTAGTCTTTGCTGTTATGATGATGATTTTTACTGTCATATCTTGCACCACCTTCAACCGCAATGACCGCAGCCTTTTTGGCTATAAGATGTATATCGTCAATACCGACTCTATGGCTGCCACCGATTTTAAGGCGGGTGCATTGATCCTTGCCAAGGAAGTCGATCCTGCCACCCTCAAAGAGGGTGATATTATCACCTTTATGTCGCAGGATACCGATAGCTTCGGCGAGACGATTACCCATAAGATCCGCAAGATCACTACCGACGCCGAAGGCAACCCCGGCTTCATCACCTACGGTACAACCACCGATACCGACGATGAAACCATCGTTACATATCCCTATGTGTTGGGTAAATATCAAAGCCAACTCCCCAATGTCGGTACTTTCTTCAATTTTCTGAAGACCACTCCCGGTTATTTTGTCTGCATCTTTACCCCCTTTATGCTGATTATCCTTTATGAAGGTGTGCGATTTTTTGCCCTGTTCCGCCGATATAAGATGGAGCAGATGGAAGAAATGCAGACCGAGCGTAAAAAGCTCGAGGCCGAAAAGGCGGAAAATGCAAAGATGCTGGAAGAGCTTAAGGCCTTGAAGGCTCAGCTCGAAACCGCCCAACAATCGGCACCAAGTCCACAAGACGAATCGGTCAAAGTCGAAGAAGTTTGCCTTTGATTTCGCCGAAACAATAAAATTACTTACAAACAAAGAACTTCTTTGTTGTAAGCGTGGTAATGAAATGATCTTGTCTTCAAACATTTTTTACCCCGCGCCGCCCCATCCTTATCGGATGGGCGGCAATCCAAGCACTCAAGGGGTTGAAAAAATCGTTTTGACCTTGCTAAGAGACGATTTTCCTTTGAGTGTTTCGATTGCCGATATGGCAAATATAAAAAGGAGGTCATAAAAAATGACAAAAACCAAAAGTTCTAAGCGCGCTTTGCTCATAAGCGCATTGGCACTCCTTCTTTGTGTGTCGATGCTGATTGGCAGCACATTTGCTTGGTTCACAGACAGTGTTACCTCCACCGGTAACATCATTAAATCCGGTACGCTGGATGTAACGATGGAATGGGCCGACGGGAAGGAAGCCCCCGATTCTGCAACATGGGCAGACGCTTCTAAAGGGGCGATTTTCGAATATAGCAAATGGGAACCGGGTTTTGCTCAGGTTCGCCACATTAAGATCGCCAATAAAGGAACGCTCGCCCTGAAGTATCAGATCAAAATTGTTGCGAATGGGCAGGTTTCTGAACTGGCAAAGGTGATCGACGTTTATTATGCCGACCCTGCTGTTCAGGTGGCAAACCGTTCGGATCTTGCTTCGGCAACCGTTCTCGGCACTTTGGATGAGATGCTCGACGATATAAATAACGATACCTCTGCAGCGGGCGAATTGCCTGCCGGCAAAGATCATACCGTGACCATTGCTCTGAAAATGCAGGAATCTGCAGGCAATGAGTATCAGGCGAAGTCGATCGGAACCGATTTTTCTATTCAGCTGGTTGCAACCCAGGCTACTGCTGAGAGCGATAGCTTTGATGATCAGTATGATGTGGATGCCGAGTATCCGCTGGTGGCTTCCGGCAAAAAGGCTTTGAATGAAGTATTGACTTTGCCTTATGATGAAACCAATGTTCAAATCGTTATTCCTGCAGAAGCATATGCAGGAAACTATGCGAAGGTTGTCAACTCTGAAAAATTGACCGAAGAGAACGGCAAGTATACCTATGCGGCTGATTTCGCGGCAGTGCTCAACGGCGAAAAGGTGGACCCCGCATTTGAGTATCAGGTAAATCTTAAACTCCCGCAGTTTGTTGCTATTGAAAAAATCACCCATAACGGGAATGAAATTCCCTTAACCGAGTGTGAGTACGATGCGTTTACAGGCGTTGTCACCTTCTATACCAATTCCTTCAGCCCCTTTGAAGTAACATACACCGAAGTGGCAGAAAATCCCACATCGGAAGGAAGAAAAATCACAGGCGGTATCTTCACTGTCAACCCTGTAACCTTTGATGATTCCTTGGGCGAGGTTGATTCCGAATACATTTGTGTTCCTTATGTTAAGAACGGTGTTTCTTATTACGCTGTAAGCAAAAGAACAACCACTGTTATTGTCGCTGCCAATGACGAGGGCAAAGCTGCTTTCCTTGACGGTAAAGATGAAGCGTACTACAGCGATGTTTTGAATGCATCGGGCAGCAGCAAGCTTTGGTCTATCATTTCCGGTTTGCAGAATAACGATTTTTCCACCGTATACATTCTTCCCGGTACCTATAATGAAGGGACAACGATTAATGTCTATTCCAGTATGAATATTATGGGAATCGGTGATACCGATTCGGTTAAGATTGTGAAAACATCTTCCTCCAGCTCGAACCGCCACCTTTTTAATGTTAGCGGAACGAAGGCGGATTATATCAATGTAACCTTGGAAAATCTTTATTTGGATGCTACTGCCAAGACAACAAATAGCAAAGATAATGGAGCTGTGCAGTCGATTCGCAAATCAAAGGTTAAGTGCTATGACCTTACCATTGTAAAGGGAAGCGGCTTGGATGCTGTTGCCTTCTATGTCAATGGTAATAACGCGGTTGACGGAGTAAAATATCCCGCCTACTTGTACGTAGAAAACTGTAACCTTAATGTTACAAGAACTTTTGGTATTGTCACTACGTCCGGAAGCTATAAGTTCTATCATAATAATTTGACTTATGGCGGCACTGCATATACAAACAATAGCGCAAGCATTAAGAATGTAGTAATGGATCATACCGATTGGGATTGGTAAAAACAAGGAGACTTTTAGAAAATGAAAAATCAAAAAACTACTAAACGCGCTCTGCTGATGAGCGCTCTGGCACTTTTGTTGTGTGTTTCGATGCTCGTAGGCAGCACCTACGCTTGGTTTACAGACTCTGTTACCTCTGCCGGTAACATCGTCAAGTCCGGTACACTCAGTGTCGAGATGTATTGGGCAGATGGCTCGAAAGCGGTCCCCGCATCCGATAGCGCAGAGTGGATCGATGCGTCCCAAGGCGCGATCTTCAACTATGAAAAGTGGGAGCCCGGCTATACCGATGCAAAGCATTTGCGTATCGCGAATGTGGGCGATCTGGCGTTCAACTATAAGCTGCGCTTTGTCGCCAACGGAACTGTTTCCGCATTAGCCGATGTAATTGATGTTTATTATTTTGAAAATGCGCAGCAGCTGGCTCGCGCCGATCTGGCAAACGGAACCTATCTTGGAACGGTTGCAGATGTGTTGGGTACCGATAAAAACATTTCCACAACCGTATTCGGAATGCTGACCGCCAACACCGAAAAAGAGATTACTCTCGCCCTCAAAATGCAGGAATCGGCAGGCAATCAATATCAGGGTCTTTCGATCGGGACCGATTTCTCTGTCGAGCTGATCGCTACCCAAGCGGTTTATGAAGAAGATAGCTTTGATAATACTTATGATGAAAAAGCGTTGTCTGCCGAAGTTCCCGCCGCTCTTGTCAGAGAGCTGAAGGAGAAGGGCATCTCGGCAACAGCCGGCATCGGCGGTGCTGCGGAAGAGCTTACCTTGGATACCGCCTATAAGTTCCAGCCCACTCAGAGCTTCGACGACCTTATGAAATCGGAGTATAAGTACTATATTTGCGATTTCATCGTTTCTGCCGATAAGGATGTTCCCGCAGGCAGTATGGCTTTGGCAGGATATTATGATGCTTGGTGTCAATACAACAACGATAACTGGGTGATGATGAGCAACGACGGCCTTGATATCCCCGCCGGAGATGAAATTTATCTTGTTGAGGCTTTGGGCGCAACCGTCCATTATAAGGATATTTGCCAATATGGCAACGATGGCATCGGTTTCCTTTGCGGTGCCAAGGATCTGACCGGTCAAAACGGCGGAACCACCCTGACAGTCAAGCTCTGCTTGTTTGAGACCACCGCCGATCCCAACGGCAGCTCCACCTCCTATGATAAGGTGCAGGGCGTCGAACCGATCGTTATCGGCGAATTTAAGTATACCTTCCCCGAGGTGGAAGATAACGGTTATGTCGTTTCCGATGCCGCTTCTTTGAAAGAGGCTCTGGCCAACGGCGAAAAGAAAATTGCCATCGCAGGTGCCATCGAGCTGACCGAAGGGATGAATGCCTCGGATGTCACCTTCACCGGTATCGGCGATAATGCGGCCATCCATTTCAATGGCCATAACATCGCAGGCGCAAATGAAATCACCTATAAGAATCTGGAATTGACCACTGTTGCCGTTAGCGAAGGAAGCGAACGCGACGGCTTCCATGGCGGTATTGATTATATGGGCCATGCGGTTGCCAACTATATCGATTGCGATATCACCGGTGTTTTCTCCACCTATAGCGATGTTGTAAACGCCACCGGCTGCACCTTCAATTATTACGTGCAGGATGGGGAAGAGTACTATGGACTGTTCCTGTATGACACCGGCGTTGTAAACGCCAACGATTGTACCTTTATGTATGGCGATCGCGCCATTAAGATCTACTCCGAAGGTCCTGCTGAGTATGAACTCAATATCAAGGGCGGTCAGGTGGTCGCTACCGAAGACTATAATGTCAATAAGTCCATCATCAATGTGGATTCTTCTGCTTTCAAGAGCGCGAAGATCAATGTCGAGGGCTTAACTATCGATTCCAAATTGGCAGGCGTCCAAAAGCATAACGCCGAAGGCAATGCTAAAGTCACCGTCAATTGGGTTTGATATAAGTAAATATAATTAGGAGGTCATAAAAATGACAAAGCAAAAGTCTACCAAGCGCGCTTTACTGTTGAGCGCGTTGGCTTTGCTGATGTGTGTTACCATGCTGATCGGAAGCACCTTCGCTTGGTTTACAGACAGCGTTACCAGTGCCGGTAACAAAATTCAGTCCGGTACTTTGAGACTCGACCTTGAACTGCTTGATAAAGAAACCGGTTGGGCATCTATCAAGGAATCCAAGGCTCCTATCTTCGATTACAATCTTTGGGAACCCGGTTATACCGATGTGAAGATCCTCAAGGTTGAGAACGAAGGCAATCTGGCACTTAAATGGTATGCAAAGTTTATTTCTGCAGACGATCTTTCCATCCTTGCTGATGTGATCGACGTTTATGTTTGCCCCAGTGCAACCGAGCTCAAATATCCTGCTGACCGTAATCTCGAAGGTTACACCAAGGTAGGTACTGTTCGTGATTTTGTAAACACCATTGAAAATACCACTAAAGGCAATTTGGCACCGAAGGGCACTGACGGTTCTGTTGCATATCTCGGTATTGCACTCAAGATGCAGGAAACTGCAGGCAACGAGTATCAAGATAAGATTCTTGGTGCATTCGATATTATGATCCTTGCAACACAGGATACTGTTGAGGAAGATAGCTTTGACGATCAGTATGATGCAAATGCAGAATATGACAAGGTAAAGCTTCCTGCAAAGAAACTTAAAGTTACTACACCGGATGAATTCGTAGCAGCTCTTGATGAAGCCGCAACAGGAGATCGTGAATTGATTATTGATGCAAGCGGTGTTACTGTCGACATTAATACCATCGGTACGGAAGTAGCTAGCGGTATAAAAGCTTATAATATTCCTGGCGGTGTTACTATTCAAAATCTTACCGTAGTTGGTTCCTACCGCGGAGGTAACTTCTTCTATTTTGCAGGTTCTCCCGATCAGGAAATCGTTTTTGACAATTGTACTTTTGGACCTAGTGGAAGGGTTATGGGCTTCGGTCTCAGCGGTGTGGAAGGCGGTGTTAACTCCGTAGTTTATAATGGCTGTACCTTTACAGGTCCCTTTACCACTAACTTTGTTGATAACCCCACCGGTGTAGCTACCTACAACAACTGCAAATTTACAAAGCATACAATCGGATATAATTACGTTCTGGCTATGGGCGGAACCCATATTTTTAACGGTTGTACCTTTGATTACACCGGTGTGAGCCAGACGGACCTTGGTACCGGTATATACAACGGATCCATCAACTCTAAAAACGACTCTGATAACGATTACTCTACTGCAGTTATCCTTGACGGTTGCACTTTGATCAACTGCGGTACCCGTAAGAGTGGAGCCAACAGCACTTTGACTATTAAGTAATACAAACGTCCGTCCTAACTCCTTTCGGGGAGTTAGGCGGCAATCAAAGGGCATAAGTCCTGTATTTATGCCTTTTGATTGCCGTAAGGCAAATAGCCCATCTTTTTCTTTGCGTCAACATCGGAAAAGGTGGTAGAGCAAATGATGTTGGCAAATAAGAAAAGGAGGTCATAGCAATGACTATGAAAAAAAGTACAAAACGCGCCTTGCTGTTGAGCGCGTTGGCTTTGCTGATGTGTGTTACCATGCTGATCGGAAGCACCTTCGCTTGGTTTACAGACAGCGTTACCTCTGGAGGTAACATTATCAAGTCCGGTACGCTCGATGTGACAATGGAGTGGGCTGACGGTACAAAAGCCGTTCCTGCTGATGACAGCACTGACTGGACTGATGCATCCACAGGTGCAATTTTTGATTATGATCTTTGGGAGCCTGGCTATACTGAGGTTCGCCACATTAAGATCGCTAACGAAGGCACTCTTGCCCTCAAATATCAGCTGAGCATTATTGCTAACGGCGAAGTTTCCAAACTCGCTGATGTGATCGACGTTTATTACGTTGATCCTGCTGTTCAGGTTGCTGACCGTACTCAGCTTACCGATGCTAACAAGCTCGGCACTTTAACCGAAATTCTTGCTAACGTCAGCACTTCTGCTTCCGGTAAGTTACTGGCCGGTGAAAAGCACACCGTTACACTTGCTCTCAAGATGCAGGAAGAGGCAGGCAACGATTATCAGAATCTCGCTATCGGTACTGATTTCACCGTAAAGTTGTTCGCAACTCAGTATACATACGAGGAAGACAGCTTCGACGATCAGTATGATGCAGAAGCTCAACTTCCCACTTATGTAACTACCGAAGCAGAATTACGGGCTGTTGCTGAAGTGGGCGGCTGGGCTATATTCGGGAATGACATAAGCGTCAGCGACACAATCAACATGAATGGCGGTATTATTGACGGTGACGGCAAGACTTTGACTTTTACCAATACTGCTACCGGTGCTGTGTTGATAAATCCTACCGGCGGCACCATCAAAAATCTGAAGTTTGCCAACAGCAATACTAGTTGGGTTGGCTCACAGTACGCTATCGGTTCCATCCAGTTTGCGTCCACCACTTTGACCGAGGATTTGTACATCGAGAATGTGACGATTTCTAACTTCGACATGGCTATCGACCTTGACGCAAAGGGCAATAGCGTGTATGTGAAAGACAGCGAGATTGCCAATTTTGTTCAGGTTGCCTATGGCAAGCTGCTTACTTTTGAGGGTTGCCATTTGATGGCTGACAATGCCACTAAGACAAGTAATGCCAATCCGCAAGCAATCTTGTTCCTTATGGGTGACATGACCTTTAAGAAATGTCATTTTGAAGAAAATGTAAACTTCTATCTTGACAGCACACGGTATTCAGGTACGGTAACGTTTGAAAACAGTACTTATGGCAATAACGGTGTAGAAAACAGACCGATTGAGAGTTTTGGTTTTATCACATACTGGTTCCCTCCATTCGGCATATATGGTTATGCAGGCACATTCGGTGAAACCAAACCGGCACAGACCAATTTCAACTGGATCGTTGACGGCACCGTTGTTTGGACAGCAACCGGACTTTAATTTCAAAACATCCGTCCTATCCCTCCTCGTGAGGGATAGGCGGCAATCAAAGGGTACAAGTCCTTTATTTGTGCCTTTTGATTGCCGAAAAGGCTTGAAAGGAGTCATTTATATGGCTATTTTTAAAAAACTCTGGAATGTCCTGTCCACCGCGTTGGTGGTGTTGATGGTGCTTTGCGCTGTCTTTTTGATGGGTTCAAGATTGATGGGCTATGAGTGCTATACCGTCATCTCGGGCAGTATGGAGCCGAAATATATGGTCGGCGATCTTCTCTATGTCAAAGAGGTGGATGCGAAAAGTATTCAGGTCGGCGATGATATTACCTTTGTCTTGAACGAAGATCTGGTGGTTGCGACCCATCAGGTGGTCCGTGTGGATGCCGAAAATCAACGGTTCTATACCAAAGGTCTTGCCAATGAGATCGAAGATCAGGAGCCTGTCCATTTCAATAATGTGATCGGTGTTCCGCAGTTTTCGATCCCTAAGCTTGGCTATGTTTCCGATTTTATTCAGCATCCGCCCGGAATGTATATCACCATCGGGGTTGGAATTCTTTTGATCCTTGCGGTATTTTTGCCCGATATGTTCCCTAAAAAGAAAGAGGAAGAGGAAGCGGTGCAGACCGAGCTGGATGCTACCGCCGAGGAAAATGAAAAGCTCAAGGTGGAGCTTGCTCAGCTTCGCGCCGAGATGGAAAGTGGGGCATCGAAAGATGAACCCATTACGCATGATAAAGAATAATTTTCCCTCCGGCATCATCTTATCGCTTGCAATACCGACAGTATTGCTGCACTCTTCAATTTCGCCGAGAAGAAAAATTCTTTATTTATCAGGTCGAAGAGTTTTACACTTGCGCATTTTTTGAAAGGGCGAAGTGTGGAATTTGAAGTAAGGCTATCGCCTTACAAAAATGAACACGAGAAAAGGCGAAAAAGGCGTTGTGTAAAATCGCAATGCGTTCACCTTTCGATGCCCTTAGAGCGAATAAACGATGTTTTCTGATTCGTGCGTATCTGCAATCGGAATTCCAATAGGCACGAGTTTGAGATAAAATCTTGAAGAAAGGAGGAAATTTAAAATGAAAATGAATAAGAAAAAGGTCTTTCTTACAGCACTTGCAATTTGCTTGATTGCCATCCTCTCGATGGGTACTTTGGCGTGGTTTAATGCCAGCGATTCTGTAACCAATACCTTCCAGGTGGCGGATACCGATAGCGACAATAAGCCCGATTTCTCTGTTGAATTATGGGAAACCGACGCATACGACAATCGTGTGGAGAAAAGAGAGTATAAGGATATTCTTCCCGGTGATGTCCTCGATAAGGACCCCACTGTTGAGAATACCGGTAATTATGATCAGTATATCCGCGCTTATGTCACCTTCAGCGATGCCGCAACCCTGCAGGCAGCGTGCAAAAAATATGGTCTTTCCGAGGACCTGCGCACTTGGCTGAATGTGGATAGCACCGTATGGGATGCAGTCGACAACACGAATGTGGATGCAGACGGCAATATCACCTATTGCTACTACCTGAAGAGCGTTTTGGGCAAGAAGGTGGGTGAAGAGACCAATAAGGTGAAGCTGTTCACAACTGTGAGCATCCCCGGTGTGTTTGTTCAGGAAGATCTGTCCGGCAACAACGCTGTATTCAACATCGATGTTAAGGCAGAAGCTCTGCAGACCGCAAACACCGGCGACAACGCTTCCGCAGCATTCGCTGCTGTAAAATGGAATGAGTTTGCTTCTTATCCCGACAACACGGTCAATCCGTAAGAACCTAAGTCATAACTGCGCTCGTTTGTCGGCGAACGAGTTTGCAGTTTTCTCACGCAGCGCCGACACGTATTAAAGGAGATTATCCCAAATGAAAAAAATGAAAAGCACAAAGCGTGCTCTGCTGATTAGCGCACTGTCTCTTTTGTTGTGCGTATCGATGTTGATCGGCAGCACCTTCGCTTGGTTTACCGACAGTGTTACCTCCGCAGGTAACAAGATTCAATCCGGCACACTGGAAGTGGATCTGGAGCTGCTGGATAAAGCAAGCGGCGAATGGGCTTCCCTGAAGAAGTCCGAGGATCCCATCTTTACTTATAATAAGTGGGAGCCCGGCTTCATCGATGCAAAGGTCCTGAAGGTTGAGAACGAAGGCGATCTGGCGCTTCAATGGAAGGCAAAATTTGTCTCCGCAGAAGAGCCCGGCATTCTTGCCGATGTCATCGATGTCTATGTCTGCGAAGGTGCAGAAACCTATCCTGCAGGCCGCGATCTGGCAGGCTATACCCGCAGAGGTACCTTAAGAGAGTATCTGAACACTCTTGAGGAAACTTCCTACGGCACCCTCACCCCGATGGGTACAGCAGGCGCTATTTCCTATTTCGGCATCGCTCTGAAAATGCAGGAGAGCGCAGGCAACGATTATCAGGATAAGACCATCGGAGAATTCGATATCCAGATCGTAGCCACTCAGGTGACCTATGAAGAGGATAGCTTCGATGATCAGTATGATAAGGATGCGACCTATCCCACAACCAAGAAGGAAGTTGCCACTGCTGAGGACTTCACCAAAGCGTGTGCAATCTTGGGAGCCGGCGATACCATCAATCTGGTATCCGATATCACCCTTTCTGAGGCGGTAACGCTCCCCGCAGGGATCATTCTTAATGGTAACGGTAAGCAGATCAACGGAACTGTTTCTGCCGGCGGTGATCTCACCGTTGCAGGGCATACAAAGGTGACTGCTTTCAGCGCTTCCTATTATGATCGCACTATCACCATCGAGCCGGATGCTTGCCTTGAAGTGACAGGAACAGGTCGTGTATCTGTTGGTTATCGTAATGTATTTAATATCAATGGTAATATTGAAAATGCAAAGAGCACCGATAAGGTGACTGTTCAGCCCTCGCTGATCATTCCCGGCGGTATCTCGATCACCGGTGGTAATGATGCGACCATGAACGTTACCAACGCGTATGTTCAGATCGGCAGCACCTCGAGCAAAAACAGTGCGGCAAACGGAACCTTCACAATGAATTTCACCAATTCTATTGTTGAGTTTACCAATCAGTTTACTTTCTCTGAGCCCACAGGCGGTAATGCACCGACCTTTAATGTAAACATTAAGGATTCTGTTCTTACAACCGCAACAAAACTCTGCGTTGCAGCATCGGATAGCAAGATTGTAATTGATAATTCGATCGTTACTCTTGGTAATTACCTGCGCAACAGCGGCGTTATCGAGCTGAAGAATAAGTCGGTCCTGACCGGTAAGACCATTCAGTTTGGTGAGAATGGCGGCAATAATGGCACCATTACAGTTGATGATTCCAGCTTTACCATTGTGGCCGGATCTGTAGGCCACGCTTTCGACGGTAAAGGCATCGGAAGCATCACGCTGACAAACGGTGCGACCGCATCGGTTGATTATTATAAAGATATGATGATCTCAAGCGATGCGACCAGCACGTTTACCGGCACCGAAGTTGAATAATCAACGATTCAATAAGTTCAAATAGTAAGTCCGCCCCATCCCTTCGGGGATGGGCGGCAATCAAAGCACTCAAGGGGTTGAAAAAATCGCTTTGACCTTGCTAAGAGGCGATTTTCCTTTGAGTGTTTTGATTGCCGAGAGGCAAAATCTTGCAAAAAGGAGGACATTCTATTGGGCAAAATCAAAAATAAAATCTTTGTCGTTGCTCTTGTGGCGGCGCTGATGACGTTTATAAGCACATCGACGATTGCATACTATTCAACGGTCGGAAAAGCCACCAATGTTGTGACCTCCGGTAATATTCAATTTATTATTCACGAAATGACCGATCAGGGAAAGGAATTTCCCAAGGAGGGCGTATATATCGTTCCCGGTGATGTTGTTTCCAAAAAGGTCAGCATTGAGAGTGATTGCGCACATCCGTTCTATCTGCGGGTGAAGATGGTTTACGGTATCGACTCACAGGAGTTGACCGCAGAGGATTGTTTTAAGCTCAATATCAATGAGAAGTATTGGGAATTGCACGATGGGTGGTACTATTACAAGGATATTGTCGACCCCGAGGAAACCACCCCTGAGGTGTTCTCCCATGTGGAAATTGTCGGCTCCGAGATGGATAACGAGTACCTCGGCAAGACCTTGACCCTCACGGTCAAGGCTCAAGCGGTCCAAAGCGAGAATAATCCCATCATCGATGGGGATACCTATACCGCCTCCGGTTGGCCCAAGGAGGTAGAGGAATGAAAAAGATAATTACATTACTTTTGGTATGTATCATCGCTCTTTTCGCGGTCTTGCCTGCATCTGCGGCAGACGGCAAGGTGACATACAGCGGAAACGCAGGGGATTTTGTATTTGAACCGGGCAGCGAACACTCGTTGACCGATCTGTTCCCAAACTTTAAGGGTGTGATGCCCGGGGATACCCTGATTCAGAAAATCACTGTGAAAAACAATGCGGACAACAAGGTGAAGGTGAAGATCTATATTCGCTCTCTTGGTGCGCATGAGGATTCGGTAGATTTCCTTTCACAGCTTGGATTAAAGGTTGCCAAGAGTGAAGAAAACAAAATGGCATATATGTTTGATGCTGCTGCCAATGAAACGGCACAGCTGACCGATTGGGTTTGCCTTGGTACTCTCTATTCGGGCGGCGAGGTTGATTTAGATGTGACCTTGAATGTGCCTGTAGAATTAGATAACGAATTTCAAAGCAAAATCGGTTATCTCGATTGGGAATTTAAGATCGAGGAGTTTCCGATCGAATCGAGCGATCCCCAATCTCCGAATACCGGCGATGATTTCCGATTGGAATTATGGATCGCTACGATGGTTGGCTCTCTATTGATGATGATTATTCTTTTGGTATGGCGCAAGAAGAATAAGGAAAAGGATGAAAGCGCTGCATAACACAGATGAAGGAGGAATAAGGCGTGAAGCCCCAAGCAAAGAAAAAATACAAAAAAATAGCCTTAGCCCTCAGCCTGTGTGCCCTCATTGTTTGGGGTATTCTTGGTACAGGCGCGTCTCTCGCGTGGTTTACCGATACCTCGCCCGAGGTCAACAATATTTTCCATTTTGCGGATTTTGATGTGGTCGTCTCCCATCGCCTGACCGACGGCAACTGGAAAGAGATCGACGAAAAGACCAAAATTTTTGATGAAAAAGCGTTATACGAGCCCGGCTATGTGCAGGTCGTATATTTGAAGGTAGAAAATAGAGGGACGGTTCCTTTCAAGTTTGATACGGCCGTTACAGTGCACGGTTGTGTGCAAGCAACCAATGTGTTCGGTCAGCCCCTTATGCTGCAGGAACACTTGAAATTCGGACTTGTAACGGCGGATACCGAGGGCGAAATGAAAGATAGTATTCCCAATCGCGATGCTGCGGTTGAGATTGCAAATGAACCGCTTCACAACTACGATGAAAAAGGAAGTTTTGAATTGGCCTCGAAGGGCATAAAATACATCGCATTGATTGTGCGTATGCCCGAAGAAGTCGGTAATGTTGCCAACTATCGCGGCGAGACAATACCTAAAGTGGAACTGGGCGTTACCGTTAAAGCGGATCAAATTACAGGCTAATTAGCAATAGTAAAATTTTGAAAGGAGGATGATCGTGTGAGAAAGCTTTTTGACGAGTTTTTCTATATACCCAAGCATGGAAAAGTGCGTGAGAAAGTAATGCTGACTCGATTGGCATCAATGATTACCGTTGTAGTTCTTTCTCTGGCGGCAATGAGCATTACCGCATATGCTTATTTTTCTTGCAATATCACCTCCGGCTCCAACATTATTAAAGCGGCACATTTTGAAGCGAAGGTCTCTATAACAATGACAGAGCCAAAGAGCGATTCTGTTACAGTTATAAAGGAAGGCGAAGTACAAGTCGCAAATTTGGAGGCAGGAAACTATACAATAGAACTCACCGCAGGCGAAAGCACGGCAAACAAAGGTTATTGCGTTATAACCATCGGGGATAAAACCTACTATACCGATCAGATTGGCGTTGACGCGGCGAAAAATTTGACAGATGCCGGTGTGAAATTCGATCTGCTGATATCGACTGCCACAAAAATTGAAGTGTCTTCTTATTGGGGCACATCCGTGTATTACGGTTATGAGGACGACGACCGAACGGAAATCTTTATTAAAAATGATGACACCGTGGATTTGACAACCCCAACAACGAGCGATGAGAATGCAAAAGAGGATGAAAAAGGCGGAACAGAAGAACCTGCAGAGCCGATCACACCGCCGTCAACCGAGCTGACTCCACCTGCGACAGAATCGGTGAATGAGCAAGAAACCAACGACTCGCCCGAAGAACAAACAGAACCCACAGACGAGCAAAAAGAGGCAGTCGAGCAAGAACCTGCCGATTCGCCCGAAGAAGAAATCGAGCCGACGGAAACAGAATCTGAAACAATCACCGAACCCCAGCTCGATACAAACACAAACGAAACGACAGCCGAAACCACAGAAGAAACATCCGATGGGGCGGCGACAAAAGAATAAAGAAAATAAAAGGACCTGCCTTTACCAAGTAACCTCAAGGACACTTGGCAAAGACAGGTTCTTTTTTACTATATGAATGGAGTATTAACATAGGGCGGAAAATGATCTCATAGATTTTTATGAGGTGATTTTTTAATGCAATTTTTGGATCTTTTTGCATCTCCACTTTCCGCCGCTGTCGCGGTGGCGGCGCTGGGGGTTCTCTTTGTCAACGGCTGGACCGATGCACCCAATGCCATTGCTTCGGCCATTGCTACTAATGCCCTTTCGATGCGGCAGGGGGTGTTGCTGGCGGGGGTGATGAATGCGCTGGGCGGGCTTTCTGCTCTTTTGATTGGGCAGAAGGTAGCGCAGACCGTTTATTTTATGGGCGATCTTTCTTCCGACAAAGCGGCGTTGGCCGCCGCCTTGGCGTCGGTGATTTTATGGGCGGTGGCGGCTTGGCGGTTTGGTATTCCTACCAGCGAAAGCCACGGGTTGATGGCGAGTATTTTGGGTTCTGCCGTCGCCTTGGGTGGTGCGGTCTCTATGGTGGCGGTCTGGCGGATGGTTTCGGGGCTGGTGCTTTCGGTTTCGCTGGGGTTTTTGGGCGGGCGGTTCTTCGGCTATGCCCTTTCCAAAGTGCGGGCATCAAAGCAGTTTTGGCAGGGTGGGCAGGTGGTCTCTGCGGGGCTGATGGCCTTTGCCCACGGGCTGCAGGACACCCCGAAATTCGCTTCGGTACTGCTCCTTTGCAAGGGGATGCAGGGGGATTTTGAACTACCTTTTTGGTTGATGCTTTTATGCAGCGGCGTGATCAGCTTCGGTACGCTGCTGGGCGGCGGTCGGATCATTCGTAAGGTGGGTGGTGCGATGGTGCAGATGGATCTGCAAGGCGGTTTTGCCGCCGATCTGGCGGGGACTTTTAGTTTGCTTTTATCCACCTTGCAGGGTCTGCCGGTCAGCACCACCCACGCCAAAACCTGCGCCATGATGGGGGCGGCAGGGAAGGTGGATTTTAAAATAGCTGCATCGATGTTTGTTGCGTGGTTCTTGACCTTTCCTGCCTGCTTCTTTTTGAGTTTTTTTCTGACCAAACTATTCACAATTTGAAATATCCGTGTTATACTTTTTTAAAAAGCATTAGGTGGAGAGATGAAGATCATACGGAGTCAACGAAAAACATTAGCGCTTTGCATCAACCGCCAAGGGGAACCGGAGGTCCGCGCCCCTTATGGTTGCCCCCAAGCAGTAATCGAGCGGTTTATTGAAAAGCATCAAGGCTGGCTGGACCGCCGATTGCAGGAACATCGGGCGCAAAAGCAGTATACTCCGCAGGAGATCGAGGTCTTGCGCCGCCGCGCCAAGGAGTTTTTGCCCCAAAGGGTGGCGTATTATGCCGCGCAGATGGGTGTCGCTCCCACCGCACTGAAGATTACATCGGCACGTACTCGTTACGGCAGCTGCAGCGGAAAGAACAGTATCAATTTTTCTCTGTTTTTAATGGAAAAAAGCCTGCGGGCGATCGATTATGTGGTGGTGCACGAATTGGCACACATCAAGCAACATAACCACAGCCCCGCTTTTTATAAGGAGATCGAAAAGATCCTGCCGGATTATAAAGAACGAATAAAGGAATTAAAAAGCCATGATTAAAAAATTCATTTCATACTATAAGCCCCATTGGAAGCTCTTTTGGGCAGATATGTTCTTTGCCACGCTGGGTGGCGGGATTGCGTTGATTATTCCATTGCTGGTGCGGTTGATTACCGGCGATATTATCAACCGTCCCGATGCCTTGAAATGGATTTTGATCATTGCGGCGGCAATGATGGGCTTGATCGCTTTGGAGGCCTATTGCTCTTATTTTACCGCCTATTATGGGCATGTGATGGGCGCTAAAATGGAATATACCATGCGTGCCGAACTTTTCGAGCATTATCAAAAATTATCCTTTAGTTTTTATGATAATCAGAAGGTCGGCTCCTTGATGAGCCGCATCGGAAACGATCTTTTTGATATTGCGGAGCTGGCGCACCATGGCCCTGAGGACATTTTCATCTCTTTGATGAAACTGGTGGGCTCTTTGGCAATTATGATGAGCTTGAATTGGAAATTGGGCGTGGTTGCTCTGCTGATTTTGCCCATTATGATTTTCTTTGCCGCCAAGTGTAATGTGAATATGCATACCGCCTTTAAGCGCAGCCGCGAAAAGATCTCGGAATTCAATGCGGGGATGGAGGATAACCTTTCGGGCATCCGTGTTGTCAAATCCTTTGCCAACGAAGGGGTCGAGGCTGAAAAATTTGCGGTGGTCAACGATGGACTGTTTGGCGCTAAAAAATTCGCCTATCAAAATATGGGTATTTTCCATTCGGGGCTTGGCGCCTTCAATACCCTCATTACCATCGCGGTTTTGGTCGCAGGGGCAGTTTTGATTACCTACGGAAAGCTTACCGCCACCGATCTGGTCACTTTTGTCCTTTATATCAATAATTTCACCGAGCCGGTGCGTAAATTGATCAATTTCACTGAGCAGTTCCAAAATGGTGCCACTGCGTTCGGTCGTTTTCGTGAAATGATGGATGTCCCTGTCGAGATCGTGGACGAGGCCGATGCCATCGCCCCGCCTCGTTTTGAGGGAAATGTTTGCTTTGATAAGGTCTCTTTCCATTATCCCGACCATGAAAAGAGAGTCCTTTCCAAGGTGAGCCTGAATGTCTCTGCCGGAGAGTATATTGCTTTGGTGGGCGAATCGGGCGCCGGAAAATCCACCCTTTGCAATCTGATTCCTCGTTTTTACGAGGTGAGCAGCGGAGCGATTAAGATCGATGGGGAAGATATCCGCCGGTATACCTTGAAAGGGCTGCGAGACCAGGTCGGTATGGTGCAGCAGGATGTCTATCTCTTTGCAGGAACGGTGATGGAAAATATCCGCTACGGCCGCCCCGAGGCATCCGATGAAGAGATCGTCGAGGCCGCCAAAAAGGCCAATGCCCATGAATTTATCTTATCGCTGCCCAATGGGTACCATACTGATATCGGTCAGCGGGGGTTCAAGCTTTCGGGCGGGCAAAAGCAACGCCTTTCCATCGCCCGCGTATTCTTAAAGAATCCGCCGATCCTGATCTTTGATGAAGCCACCAGCGCGCTGGATAACGAAAGTGAGCGGGTGGTGCAGGAGAGTTTGGAAGTGTTGGCAAAAGACCGCACCACCTTTGTGATCGCCCACCGCCTTTCCACCATCCGCAATGCGGATCGGATCTTGGTTCTCACCGAGGAAGGCATTGCGGAAGAGGGTTCTCATTCGGAACTTTTAGAAAAGAATGGAATTTATGCCGAACTCTATAATATGCAATTTAATTAAACCGTTGAAATGGGCGCATCTTCCGATTTTCGCCCTTCGACGTATCGACATACGCCTTCAGTTCGAGAAATCGAAACCTGCATCCCATTTGAACGGTTTTAAAGTTAAGTTGAAATGGGCGCATCTTCCGATTTTCCCCCTTCGATGAGAGTTTTATAAAATATGGAAACACAAAAGCCTCCCTTGTGCAAAGGGAGGGGGACCGCGTAAGCGGTGGAGGGATTGCGGTTGAAAAGAAAACATAATAAAAAAATCGTTCCGTTGGCTAAATCATTACGTAAAAATATGACCAAAGAAGAGCGGCATTTATGGTATGATTTCTTGCGGCATTATCCCATTCGGTTTTGCCGACAAAAAGTTTTGGGAATTTATATCGTTGATTTTTATTGCGCCAAAGCAAAATTGGTTGTTGAATTAGATGGTAGTCAACATTACGAGGATGTAGTAATTCAAAAAGATCAAGAGCGAACTTCTTTTTTGGAAAAGTATGATTTAAAAATCATTCGTATTCCAAATAATGAGGTGAATCAAAATTTTGAGGGTGTTTGCAATTACATTGATGATATGGTAAAACAATCCCTCAGTCAGCTTCGCTGACAGCTCCCTTTGCACAAGGGAGCCTTTGCATTTAGGAGTTTCAAATTATGATTGTTGCCATTATCGGTTCTCGCGATCTTTGGGTCGCGGATTTTGAAAAATATCTGCCCGAGGGGGTAGAGGAGATCGTTTCGGGTGGTGCCCGCGGCATTGATTCCGCCGCGCGGCAATATGCGCAGGAAAAGGGGATCAAGCTCAAGGAGTTCTTGCCCGACTATGCCACCCACGGCAACCGCGCACCCCTTTTGCGCAATTTGGAAATTATTGACTACAGCGATCTGGTCCTCGCCTTTTGGGATGGAAAATCCCGCGGCACCAAATTTGTTATCGACCATTGCAAAAAGAAGGGGAAACCCTGCAAGATCTTTCTGAAAAAATAAAAAAGCATTCCCGCACGGGAATGCTTTTTTATTTTTGAATATTTTAGAAATATATGCCAATCCTTATTTTATATGGTTCTTAAGGAGTTATAACGATGAAGATTGCATTTTTTGATACCAAGTCTTATGACAAAAAATCTTTTTTAAAATTTGCCGATCGGGCACAGTTCAAGTTTTTTGAGACCAAACTCAATGAGGATACGGTGGATCTGGCGCATGGCTTTGATGCGGTTTGCGCCTTTGTCAACGATACGATCGATGCCAAGGTGATCGATCGATTGCAGGCGATGGGGATTTCGGTATTGGCACTGCGTTGCGCCGGCTTTAATAATGTGGATATGAAACACGCCTATGGTCGGTTACACATTCTGCGGGTGCCCGCTTATTCTCCCTATGCGGTGGCGGAGCATACGATGGCCTTGTTGCTGTCCTCGATCCGAAGAATTCATAAGGCGTATATCCGCAGTAAGGATTTCAATTTCAGCTTGGCGGGATTGACCGGATTTGATCTGCACGGAAAGACCGTCGGCGTGATCGGCACAGGGCGGATCGGTCGTGTTTTTATTGATATTTGCCGTGGTTTTGGGATGAAGGTTTTGGCCTATGATAAATATCCCTCCACCGATACAGAAATTCATTATGTTTCGCAGGAAACCTTGCTAAAAGAGAGCGACATCATCTCCCTTCATTGCCCCCTGACCGAGGAGACCCACCATATGATCGATGAAGAAGCTTTAAATCAATGCAAGAGCGGGGTGGTACTGCTCAATACCTCTCGCGGTGCTTTGGTGGATGCCGAAGCGTTGCTGCAGGCAATCAAATCCCGCAAGGTGGGGGCGGCGTGTTTGGATGTTTACGAAGAGGAATCGGAATTCTTTTTTGAAGATAATTCGGGGCATATTATGGAGGATGATACTTTGGCGCGGTTGATTTCCATGCCCAATGTCATCGTCACCTCCCATCAAGCGTTTTTGACACAGGAGGCGCTGGAGAATATTGCTCGGACAACGATAGAAAATCTGGAAAGTTTCTTTGAGAACGGCCATTGTAAAAACGAAGTATGCGGCTCTGCCGATCATTGTAAATCGGGGAAATGTTTTTGATTACTTTTTCACCTTCGCTATTGATTATTAAACCGGATATTTGTATAATAAAATTAGAATATTCCCAAAGAGGTGAACCAAATGGAAATTACTCGAGACATTAAATATATCGGTGTCAACGACCACCGGATCGATTTGTTTGAAGGGCAATATGAGGTCCCCAACGGAATGGCATATAATTCCTATGTCATTTTGGATGAAAAGATCGCGGTGATGGATACCGTCGATGCCAATTTTACCCATGAATGGCTGGATAACCTGCAAAACACCTTGGGCGGCAAAGCCCCCGATTATCTCATTGTCCAGCATATGGAGCCGGATCATTCCGCCAATATCCATAATTTTGTCAAGACCTATCCCGATGCCAAGATCGTATCTTCCGCCAAAGCCTTTGCCATGATGAAAAACTTTTTCGGTACCGATTATCCCGAAAAGCAGATCGTTGTAGGGGAAGGGGATACCCTTTCTCTGGGCAACCATCAGCTTTCCTTTGTGGCGGCGCCGATGGTTCATTGGCCGGAAGTCATCGTTGCCTATGATGCCACCGATAAGGTGCTTTTCTCTGCCGATGGATTCGGTAAGTTCGGCGCCTTGGATGTGGAAGAGGATTGGGCCTGCGAAGCCCGCCGCTATTATATCGGCATTGTGGGCAAATACGGTGCGCAGGTGCAGAACCTGCTCAAAAAAGCCGCGGGGCTGGATATCGAGATCATCTGCCCGCTCCATGGCCCTATTCTGACCGAAAATCTCGGTTATTATCTCAATCTTTATAATATTTGGTCCTCCTATCAGCCCGAAGAAGAAGGGATTATGATCGCTTATACTTCGGTCTATGGAAACACCAAAAAGGCGGTAATGCAGCTGGCGGAAAAACTCAAAGCCAACGGTTGCCCCAAGGTGGTTGTCAATGACCTTGCCCGCTGCGATATGGCAGAGGCGGTGGAGGATGCTTTCCGCTATAGTAAGTTGGTACTTGCCACTACTACCTATAATGCAGAGATCTTTCCCTTTATGCGGGAGTTTATCACCCATCTCACCGAGCGGAATTTCAGCAACCGTACGGTGGCTTTGATGGAGAACGGCAGTTGGGCACCGGTGGCGGCCAAGGTGATGAGAGGGATGTTTGAAAAGAGCAAAAACATTACCTTTACGGAAAACACCGTTCGGATCCTCTCGGCACTCAACGAGGAAAGCAAAGAGCAGATGGATGCTTTGGTGCAGGAACTTTGCAAAGAATATTTAGCCCAGCAGGATGCTACCGCCGATAAGAACGATCTCAAGGCACTTTTCAATATCGGCTACGGATTATATGTGGTCACTTCCAACGACGGAAAAAAGGATAACGGCCTGATTGTCAACACCGTGACCCAAGTGACCGATGCACCGAATCGTATTGCGGTCACCATCAATAAACAAAATTATTCCCATCATATCATCAAGCAGACCGGCAAGATGAATGTCAACTGTCTTTCGGTGGATGCACCGTTCAGCGTGTTTGAAAAGTTCGGATTTGTGAGCGGGCGGAATGTGGATAAGTTCGCCGATTGCGAACCCTTGCGCTCCGATAACGGCCTAATCTTCCTGCCGCGGTATATCAATGCGATGATGAGCCTGAAGGTGGAGGAATATGTGGATCTGGATTCCCATGGAATGTTTATCTGCTCGGTCACCGAGGCGCGGGTGCTTTCCGATAAGGAGACCATGACCTATGCCTATTATCATAGCAATGTCAAGCCCAAGCCCCAAACCGAGGGCAAGAAGGGGTATGTCTGCCGCATCTGCGGGTATGTCTATGAAGGGCATCCTCTGCCGGAAGATTTTGTCTGCCCCTTATGTAAACACGGCGCGGCCGATTTTGAAGAAATCAAATAATAAAGGAGACATTATAATGGACAACAGATTTTTTATTTGCGAGCATTGCGGTAATATCGTTGGTATGATCCACGATGCCGGTGTTCCGATGATGTGCTGCGGCCAGAAAATGACCAAACTGGAGCCGGGTACCAAGGAAGCGGCGGTGGAAAAGCATATCCCTGTCGTTACCTTTGACGGTTCGGTGGTCAAAGCAGTGGTGGGTGAAGTGATCCATCCCATGACCGAAGAACATAGCATTACCTGGGTCTATCTGCAGACCGATCGCGGTGGCCAGCGCAAGGCGCTGAAGCCCGGCGATGAGCCTATCGTCACCTTTGCGATCAGCGATGAAAAGCCCATCGCGGTTTATGCCTATTGTAATCTGCACGGCTTATGGAAAGCCGATATTAAGTAAAGGAGAAATTAATATGAAATACGAATGTACGGTATGTGGTTGGGTTTATGATGAAGAAGTCGGTGTTCCCGAAGAAGGAATTGAACCCGGCACCAAGTTTGAAGATCTGCCTGAAGATTTTGTTTGCCCTTTGTGCGGGGTAGGCAAAGAAGAATTCGCAGAGAACTAACTTTATAAAAATCCCGCGCAACGCGCGGGATTTTTTGAAAAAGGAGAAAAGATATGAAACTTGTCTTAATCACTGCGCTGGGCGTGGGCGGAGCCACCGTTCTGGGCGCGGTGCTGGGTTTTATCTTTCGCAATCTTTCCCGCCGTTTTTCCGATATTGTCTTATCCTTTGCGGCGGGGGTGATGCTGGCGGCTGCGGTGATAGGGCTGATCCTGCCCTCGCTGGAGGCGGGTGGAAAATATGCGCTTTTAATTGCGATAGCGGGTATCTTTGCCGGTGCAGTCTGCCTGAATCTTATTGATAAATTGGTGCCCCATCTCCATCGGTTGATGGGTCCCGATCAGGAAAAGCATCCCGATGCGCGGTTGAATAAGGTGTTGCTCTTTGTCCTAGCGATTGCCATCCATAATCTGCCCGAAGGGTTAGCGGCGGGCGTTGGCTTCGGGTCGGGGGATACCGCCCAAGCCTTGGTGATCGCCGGCGGGATCGCGCTGCAGAATATCCCCGAAGGTATGGTCATCATCGCGCCGATGCTGGCGGCGGGGCTGAACCCTGCCAAAACTTTTTGCATTGCCGCGCTCACCGGATTGGTGGAAGTGGTCGGTACAGTGATTGGGTATTATGCGGTGCATCTGGCGACCTTTATCTTGCCCTTTGCTCTTGCCTTTGCCGGCGGGACGATGCTTTATATCATCAGCGATGAAATGCTTCCCGAAACCCATTCTGGCGGCAATCAGCGCGGCGCAACCTATGCGCTGCTGGTGGGCTTTTGCCTGATGCTGGCGGTAGATTTTTTACTATAAAAAAGAGTGCTCTAATGAGCACTCTTTTGAATTATTTTCGTTTGTTTGCCTTTTTCTTTTTCACCGAATAGCCGAAGGAACCGATCTTTTTGCCCAGCGCAAAATACTGGCCGTGGGCATAGGCGGCAAAGGCGCATTTTTCGGGATGGAATTTGCCCTTTTCATCGATATACCGCTCATCGATGTTGACCGCCACAATATCGGCGATAAACATATCGTGGGTCCCCAAGGGGACGATCTCGGTGACCTTACATTCGATGGAGACCGGGCTTTCCGCCACCATCGGGCAGGAAACCACCGAAGCCACCTCTCGCGTTAAGCGGCAGGCGGAAAATTTATCGATATCCTTGCCGCTTTTGACGCCGCAGAAATCGATGGAGCGAACGATATGGGAGGAGGGCATATTGATGACAAACTCGCCGCTGTTCTTGATTAAATCGTAGGAATAGCGGGAAGGGCGCACCGAGATATAGGTTTTTGCGGGCTCGGAATTGATAATGCCTGTCCAGGCGATGGTGATGAGATTATCTTTTCCGCCGTGGGCGCAGGAGATCAGCGCGGGCGGGACCGGCGCCATTAAAGTACCAGGTTTCCAAGTTATTTTTGCCATAATGATACCTCTTTCAGTTGATAGTATCATTATAATAGAAAAAGGGGCTTTTGAAAAGCCCCTTTTGTTATAAATACTCACGCATGTCTTTGGAAAGTTGTTCTTCCAATTGGATCAGTCGCTTGGCAATGTCCTTGGATTTTTCATCGGCAGCGGCATATTGATTGAGATAGCGGCTGAGGGATTTGACCCCCATATCGCAACCGCTCACCATCAGATCGGCGATGGTGGCATCGGAACTATCGATGGAAAGCTTGGCGGTGGTCTTGATCCAGCTCATTCCTTTGGCGATGGGGTTGGGTCCCTTGCCGTCGTCGTGGTATTGCTCCAAAAGCTGCTGGATTTCATTGTTCAAGTGGTCGTGCCGCTCCTTGCAATCGTAGAGCAGCTTGCGCATCCTCTCGCTTTTGGAATAATCCAACACCTCTTTGATGGAGGAGATGCCCATCTGCACCCCTGCATCGCATTCTCTCAGCAGGCAAATGGTATCGTTTTCGATCATAAAAAAATCACCCTTTCTATTTTTAATCATAGTTTGGGTGTTTTGATCCTTTTTATTCAAATAAAAATAGAAGTGCCCCTCGATCCAACGTAATCTTTCACCTTACATTGCGATCAAGGGACACTTCCGGTCACTCTTGATATCTAACATCGAATTTAACCTCTCTTTCTTCAGATCTGCGGTTTTCTTTTGAAATTAAGAAATCCACAGTCGTTTTCTTTGCACTTTTTCGAATATCCGGTCATCTATCTACATTATTTGGGGGAAACCGCCGGATGCTCATATTTTCGAAAGAAGCGCCGGGCTTAACTGTACATTGGTATCACCTTTCCCTTTCCTCGTCTATATAATAGCATAAAAGTTTTCAACTTTCAATATGTAATGTTGTACAAAATAAACAAAGAATATCTGTTGAAAGGGGAGAAATTCATTGCTTGAAGCATTTTTTTATTGACTTTAATAAATTAGTTATGTTATACTAAATTTGTTGAGGCGTTGAAAAACGCCTCTTTTTTTATTGCCATTACCGCTTATAGCGAATAAACGACCGAATGGCTGCAAAGCATTGTTTCGACGCCGATGGCGTGATAGAATGAATTTGCAAAGGAGGAATTCCCCAATGAAATGCAAAATTGTGATTGATCCTTCGCGGGAAGAAGAGATCATCGTCTATGCCAAAAAGTCTTCCGCGCTGACCGAAGCGATCGAGCGGTTGGCGAGGGAAGAAGAATCCGCCTGGATCGGCTATGGGAAAGAGAGCATGGTCCCGCTGGATCCTAAAGAAGTTTTCTGCTTCTCGGTGGAAGAAAATAAGGTGTATGCCTATCTGGAAAAGGAACGGTTATGGATGAAATGCCGGCTTTATCAGCTGGAAGAGCGGCTGCCGGCCGAGTTTGTCAAGATCAATCAATCCTGCTTGGCCAACTGCAAAAAGATTGCGCGGTTTGAGGTGTCCATTTCCGGCGCTCTGCGGGTGGTCTTTCAGAATGGGCATTCGGATTATGTTTCCCGCAGGCAATTAAAAATAGTGAAAGAAAGGTTTGGTATTATATGATGAATAAATATATGAAAGAATTTTTGCATCGCGGTTTGATCTTCGGTGGGTTTGGCCCCATCATTTTGGGAATCATTTATTGGATCTTATCCTGCGCCATCGATGGTTTTTCGGTAAACGGCGGTCAGGTGTGTTTAGGGATCGTTTCGATCTATCTGCTGGCGTTTATTCAGGCGGGTGCTTCGGTCTTTAATCAGATTGAAGAATGGGGCATCGGCAAATCCTTGCTGGTTCATTTTCTGACCTTGTTTATCGCCTATAGCGGCTGCTACTTGCTCAATACCTGGATTCCCTTTGAGCCGATGGTGCTGCTAATCTTTGCGGCGATCTTTATTGTTGTTTATTTTGTGGTATGGTTTACTGTTTATTTCATCGTCCGCGCCACCCGCAATAAACTCAATAACCAATTAAATGATTGACGGCACTTTTTAAAACATATATAATAAAGAAAACATAAGGTGACAAAAGTAATCTGAACCTGCCTCAAAGCAGGATATTTCGGTGCTTTTCACTTATTTTTCTTTGATCGGCGGCAGCCGATCTGCATAAAAGATAGAGCAAAAATCCCTCGAAATCTCCTTGCTTTGAGGTCGAAGATTTTAAAAAGAGCGGATTTGCGTTCAATCAAGGCATAAAACGCAGCCAATGCTTTGTGCATTGGTGAGTATTTTAACGATGGGTGAGCGGAAATCCGCCTTTTTAAAACAAGGTTCGGATTACTCTTGTCACCTTAGAAAGGTGGTATCTTTATGAAAGTTCTGATGCTCAACGGAAGCCCTCGGGCCAATAGTAATACCGGCATTGCGCTGGCGGAAATGGAAAAGGTGTTTGCCGCCAACGGCATTGAAACCGAGATGATTCAGGTGGGCAGGGAAGCGATTCGCGGCTGCCTGAGCTGCGGATTTTGCGCCAAAAACGGCAAATGCACCATCGACGATATTGTCAATGTCCTGGCAGAAAAATTAAAGGAGGCGGACGGCTTGGTGCTGGCCAGCCCTGTTTACTATGCCTCCGCCAACGGAACCTTGATCGCTTTGCTGGATCGCTTATTTTATAGCATGCCCTATCCCAAGACCATGAAGGTGGGGGCCTCGGTGGCGGTGGCGCGCCGCGGCGGGTGCTCGGCCACCTTTGACCAACTGAATAAATATTTTACCATCTCGGGAATGCCCATCGCTTCCAGCCAATATTGGAACAGTGTCCATGGTCGCAAAGTCGGCGAAGCGGCGGAAGATGCCGAAGGATTGCAGACCATGCGGCATCTGGCGGAAAATATGACCTTTTTGATGAAATCCATTGCTCTAGGCAAGGAGCAGTTTGGTATTCCTCAAAGAGAACCTTGGACGCCCACCAGCTTTATTAAATAATTGAAAAAAATCACCCCGCGGGGTGATTTTTTTATTGACAAGTTTTTTTTCAGGAATTATAATATTATGTTGTATGTGATTTATCAGGTTGTATATAATAAAGCATATAACCGCTAAAATCTATTTTGAAAAGGTGTGTATTAGAATGAGTCGTATAATCGGAACTGTTTCCAGAGGTTTGCGCGCCCCCATCGTCCGTAAAGGCGACGATCTGGCAAAGATTGTGGTCGATAGCATTATGCAGGCGGTAGAGAACGGGGATTTTAAGGTACGGGATCGCGATGTCATCGCTGTCACCGAATCCATCGTTGCGCGGGTGCAGGGAAATATTGTATCCATCGATGATATTGCTGCCGATGTCAAGGCGAAGTTCGGCGGGGAGACGGTCGGTGTTATCCATCCCATCTTCAGCCGCAACCGCTTTTCCATCTGCTTGCGCGGTATTGCCAAGGGCTGCAAAAAGGTGGTTTTGATGCTCAGCTATCCTTCCGACGAAGTGGGCAACCATCTCTTTGATCTCTCCTTGCTCACCGGCAAGGATGTCAACCCCTATAAAGATGTTCTGGATCTGAAGAAGTATCGCGAGCTGTTTGGCTATGAAAAGCATATCTTCACCGGAATGGACTATGTTCAGTATTATAAAGAGCTGATCGAGGAATGCGGCGCCGAGGCGGAGATCATCTTTGCCAACGATCCCTGCGCGATTCTCAATTATACCAAAAAGGTTTTAAACTGCGATATTCATACCCGCTTTGCCACCCGCGAAAAGCTCAAGGCTGCCGGTGCCGAAGTGGTTTACGGTATGGACCAGATCATGGACGCCCCCATCGGCGAGAGCGGCTGGAACGAAAAGTATGGCCTGCTGGGCTCCAATAAGTCCACCGAAGAAAAGGTCAAGCTCTTCCCCCGCGATTGCCAAGGCTTGGTCGAAGAGATCCAGAAGCGGATCTTCGATCTCACCGGCAAGCATATCGAAGCGATGGTCTATGGCGACGGCGCATTCAAAGTTCCTGTCGGCAAGATCTGGGAGTTGGCAGATCCCGTTGTTTCCCCTGCCTATACCGCAGGTTTGGAAGGAACCCCCAACGAACTGAAGCTGAAATATCTGGCAGATAACGATTTTGCATCCCTTTCCGGCGAAGCCCTGCGGGATGCCATCAAGAGCGAAATCGCCCATAAGGATGCGGTCAGCGCAGGCCCCGGCGATTCCATGGCTGCCCAAGGCACCACCCCCCGCCGCCTGACCGACCTGATCGGTTCGCTCTGCGATCTGACCAGCGGTTCGGGAGACAAGGGAACCCCCTTCGTATATATTCAAGGGTACTTCGACAACTACACCGCTGAATAAACCGCCGAAATTGGCGTAGACCAAAAAAGAGTCCAATATAATTGGACTCTTTTTTTAGCGCATTTTCCGTCTTCGCGGTATCGACATACAGCTTCAGCCGGAGAAATGCACTTCTACATCCAATTTGGGCGGTTTAGAAACATAGAAAATGCGGTGTAAATTTACACTTTTTCTTGTATCTTGGAGAAAAAAGGTATATAATGAAGGCAGTATTGATTAAAGAAGGTAAGAGAATGAAAAAGATCGCAAAGGATTTTACTAAAGGGAGTATTCCCAAGCAGCTCATTTGGTTTACCTTGCCGTTTATGGCATCCAACGGGCTGCAGGTTTTATACAGCACCATCGACATGATCATTGTGGGCAAATATGTGGGCACCGCGGGTTTATCAGCGGTGGCGCAGGCGAGTTTGATCGTCAATTTTGCGGTGATGGTCTGCCTGGGGTTTGCCAATGGCGGGCAGGTTCTGGTGGCGCAGGCGCTGGGCGCCGATAAGCGCAAGGAGATGAACCGCATCATCGGAACTCTCTTTACCATGCTGGCGGGAATGTCGGTGGTTCTTTCGGCGGTGTTTCTTTTGTTTCGGCATCCCATTTTGCGGCTGATGAATATCCCTGCCGAATCCTATGGGATGGCGATGGATTATCTGGTGATCTGCGGCGCGGGATTGATCTTCACCGCGGGTTATAATATGGTCTCCGCTGTATTGCGCGGGATGGGGGATAGCAAGCGCCCGTTCCTATTTATCGGCATCGCTTCGGCGGTCAATCTGATTTTGGATCTGCTCTTTACCGGATATTTAGGTTGGGGCGTGGCGGGCGCAGCCTGGGCCACCATCATCGGGCAGGCGGTTTCCTTCTTGTTCTCCATTTGGTATTTATTGAAGCGCAAGGAGGATTTCGGTTTTGATTTCAAACTCAAAAGTTTTGTTCCCCATCGGCAGTATGTCAAGATGATTTTGGAATTGGGGTTGCCGATGGCGATCCAATCGGGCTGCATCAATCTTTCGATGCTGTATGTCAATTCGCTCATCAACGATGTCGGGGTGGTGGCATCCGCTACCTTCGGTGTGGGGATGCGCATCGATGATATTGTGAATAAGCTTTCCCAAGGTATCCAGTATGCCTCGTTGCCGATGATCAGCCAGAATATTGCGGCGCGGCAGCCCAAGCGGGCTTCCAAGGTGGTCTGGTATTCCTGGCTTTATGCAGGGGTGTTTACTGTCTTTTCCATTGCGATGTATCTGCTCTTTGGCAAGGAGCTATTTATGCTCTTTTCCAATGATCCCGCCGTTCACGCGATGAGCGGAACCTTTATCAGCGCGATTCTATGGATGTTCCCCGCCCTCGCCATTATGCGGGGCAGCCACGCTTTTATTCAGGGCATTGGTAATGCGAAGCTTGGATTGGTTCTTTCCATTCTGGATGCGGTGGCGCTACGGATCGGGTTGAGCTGGCTTTTCGGCATCTTCTGGGGCTGGGGCTTTTATGGCTTTGTTCTGGGCTATGGCATTGCTGCCTATGGCTGTGCCATCCCCGGAATGATCTATTTTCTGGCAGGGCGCTGGAAAAAACGCAAGATTCTGGCGGAGGAAATCTGATTTCTTCGCTAAGGTTTTTACATCGTATGGGTGATGGAAAATGAAATTATTATTGAACGGATTGATTAAATTTATTTGTGGGCTGGTGCTTTGCGGTCTGCTGATCTTTCTGCCGGCGGGAACGCTGCGCTATTTTGGCGGATGGCTCTTTATGGGCGCGGTGTTTATCCCCATTTTTATGATGGGGGTGGTGTTGTTTTTAAAAGCCCCCGACCTGCTGGAAAAGCGGCTGAACCTTAAAGAAAAGGAGCAGGCGCAAAAGGGTGTTGTTCTGGGCGCGATTTTGCTCTTTTTGATTATTTTTATTGTTTCGGGCTTGGATTTTCGCTTTGGTTGGTCGGCAATGCCCCGTTGGGTATCCATCATTGCCGCGGGAGTCTTTCTGGCGGGCTACGGAATGTATGCCGAGGTGCTGCGGGAGAATGCTTATCTTTCCCGCGTGGTGGAAGTGCAGCAGGGGCAGAAGGTGATCGATACCGGCTTATATGGGGTGGTGCGCCATCCGATGTATCTGGCAACCATCCTTTTGTTTGGCGCGGTTCCGCTGATGCTGGGTTCTTGGTATATGCTGATCCCCTTTGGGCTTTATCCCGCCTTGATGGTGATCCGCATCCGCAATGAAGAAGAACTTTTGGCTTCGCAGCTGCAAGGCTATACCGCATATCAGAAAAAGGTAAAATATCGGTTGATCCCATTCCTTTGGTAAAAAAATCACCCGCCGAAGAATTTTCTTCGGCGGGTTGTTTTTTTAATGGAATTGCGAATGGTAAAGGGAATGATAGAAACCGCCCTGCTTGAGCAGTTCTTCGTGGTTGCCCTGCTCGATAATGGCGCCGTCCTTGACCACCAGAATGGTATCGGCATTCTGGATGGTGGAAAGGCGATGGGCGATGACAAAGCAGGTCTTATCCTTCATCAGCGCGGTCATCGCGCTTTGAATTTGGATCTCGGTGCGGGAATCCACATTGGAGGTCGCTTCGTCCAGAATCAAAATCGGCGCGTTGGAAAGAAAGGCGCGGGCGATGGTGATGAGCTGCTTTTGCCCTTTGGAGATATTCACACCATCGTCGGAAAGGATGGTATCATACCCATCGGGCAGGCTTTCGATGTAGGAATCGATTTTGGCGGATTTGGCGGCGGCGTAAACTTCTTCGGGGGTAGCATCTTCGCGGCCGTAGACAATATTGTCGTAGATGGTTCCGTAGAACAGCCAGGTATCCTGCAGCACCATATTGAAGGCAAACCGCAGATCGGTGCGCTTGAGCTGCTCCGAGGGGGTGCCATCGAGGCGGATCTCCCCGCTTTGGGGATCATAAAACCGCATCAAAAGATTGATAATGGTGGTCTTTCCCGCTCCGGTGGGGCCGACGATCGCCACCGTCTGCCCTTTCTTTGCGTGGACGTTGACATTCTTCAAAACAATTTTGTTTTCGGTATAACCAAAGGTGACATCCTTCAGGCAGACATCCCCTTGAACGTCCTTCAGCTCTTTGGCATCGGGGAGATCTTCCTTTTCGGGCTGTTCGTCCAGAATGGCAAAGACCCGCTCTGCCGCCGAAAAGGCGGATTGAAATTCGTGCAGAATATTGGAAAATTCGTTGATGGGCCCTGCAAATTTGCGGGAATATTGGACAAACTGCGCCACCCCGCCCAAGGTAATGAAAAAGATGGAAGCGGCGGCCACCGTTCCGTTTTGAGAGAACATATAGAGAATGCCGCCCATCACCGCCACCAAGGCGAGGGAAAAATTATTGATCATATTGATGGAAGGGAAGAGCAAAGCGCCTTGGTATTCCGCTTTATAGAAGGCGTCCATCGCTTCGTCGTTGATTTTATTGAACCGATCGGAGATGGTATCCTCCATTCCGTAGGCAGAGATGGTGCGGGAGCCGGTCAGCATCTCTTCGGCAAAGCCGTTGAGCTCGCCGTATTTTTTGGCGCGCTTGCGGAAGAGCGGGCGCACCACCTTGGAGCGATAGCGGGTAAAGAGGATGGAGATCGGCACCGTCAAAACAAAGATCAAAATCATCGGCTTGGAGATCTGCCACATAAAGATCAGCGAACCCACCACGGTATAGAGACTGGTCATCACCTGAATCAGATCGTGGGAGAGGGTGGCATTGATGGTATCGATATCATAGGAAAGATGGCTGATGATATCGCCGGTCGCGTGGGTATCGAAATAGCCGACCGGCAGGGTGGTCAGTTTTTCAAACACCTGCTTGCGCATTTTATAGATGATCTGCTGGCTCAGCCGGATCATCACAACGGAAAGAACATAGGAAAGCAATGCCGAGATCAGATAGCAGCCCAGCATCAGCCCGATGTTTTTCCATACTGTGGGGAAATCCACCCCGCTTGAAAATTCAATGGCATCGATCGCCGCGCCGGAATAGCGCGGGCCCAGCAGAGAAAGCTGGTTAGCGCCCAAGGTCAGCGCCAGCGCTAAAAGGAAGAGCGGCCATTGCTGCAGAACATACTTGCTCAATCGCAGAAAGACACCGCGTTTTTTCGTTTTCTTAGTCAAGGAAGGCACCTCCCATCTGCGAATCGCTGATTTCTTTATATTCGGCGCAGCTTTCCATCAGCGCGTCGTGTTTGCCGCAGCCGATGATGGCGCCGTTTTCAATCACCAGAATGAGGTCGCAGTTTTTCACCGAGCTGACCCGCTGGGCCACCGTGATCACCGTCGATTGGGGCAGGGTTTCGGAGAGTGCTTTGCGGAGATTGGCATCGGTCTTATAGTCCAGCGCGGAGGAAGAATCGTCCAGCACCAGAATGTCCGGCGCGCCTGCGATGGCGCGGGCGATCAGAACCCGCTGCCGCTGCCCGCCCGAAAGGTTGGTACCGCCGGTGGAAACCGTATGCTGATAGCCATCGGCAAAGGCGGTGATAAAATCGTCTGCCTGAGCAATTTTGGCAGCTTCGATGATCTGCTCTTTGGTAAGATTTCGCCCGAAGCGGATGTTTTCTTCGATGGTATCGGCATAGAGAAAATCGTTCTGAAAGACCACACCGAACATCGCGGTCAATTCTTCGGGGGGATAGGAACGAATGTCTTTTCCATGGATGCGGATGGACCCTGCATCGGCATCGTAGAAGCGCATCAAAAGGCGCAGGATGGTGGATTTTCCGCTTCCTGTCGCGCCGATGATGCCCAGCGATTCGCCTTTTTTCAAGGCGAAGGAAATATCGGTCAGATTATTCTTTTTACCAAGGTAGGAGAAAGAAACGTTTTCAAATTCAATATGGTTGGAGGGCTTGCCCTTGCCGTCGTCGGCGCAGAGGGTAAGCTCGCTGGTTTCTTCCATCACCTTGGCGATGCGGTTGGCGGAAGCCGCGCATTTGGTATACATGATGAACATTCTGGAAAGGGACATCATCGCCATGGAGATGAGGGTGAAATATTGCATAAAGGCGATGACCGTCGCGGCCGAAGAGCGCCCCTGCGCCACCAGATAGGCGCTGGCGGCAACTACCGCGACAATTCCTAAATTCATCAGCAAGGTCATAATGGGGTGGACCACGCCCATAATGATGCCTGCTTTGGATTCATTGCGTTGCAGCGCGCGGTTAGCGCGGTCATAGCGGGCATTTTCATAGGGAACCTTGGAAAGGGCTTTGATCACGCGGATCCCTTGGGCATCCTCCCGCACCACCCGAACCATGCCGTCCACCGATTGCTGGACCGAGGAATAGAGGGGAACACCCAGGCGGGAGATGCTATAGACAATAATAAAGATCAGCGGCAGCATCGCGATCATCACCAGCGCCAGCTTGCTGTCCATAATCATTGTGATGATGGTTCCGCCCAGCAGAAGAATGGGGGCGCGGATACCCATCCGCTGCATCATTCCGATAAAATTCTGGACATTATAGGTATCGGAGGTGATTCTCGATTCCAAAGACGGAATGGTGAACCGGTCGGTGCTTTTGGCGGAAAGGTGCAGCGTCTTGGAAAAAAGATCTCGGCGCATTTTGGTGGAAAAGATCATGGTGGTCTTGGCCGCCATTCGATTGGCAATGATATTGCCCAAGCCGGCAACCATCGCGCAGAGCGCCATAAGAACCCCATAGAACAGGATTTTTGGGATCTCATTGGTCTGGATCACATGCTCCAGAATGTAGCTTAATAAAAACGGAATGAACAGTTCCGCGATCGTACCGATGATTTTAACAGCCGTTCCCGCAGCGATCCTGCGGATGAGCGGCTTTAAGTATGATAAAACCCACTTCATTTGTTTTCCTCTTGCTTCTCAATAATTTCTCTTGCCCGTGTCTGCATCCGTTCCAATACCGAATGGAAAATTTCCAATTCTTCTTGGGGGATCCCCTCGGAAAGAAGGGTTGTCCATTCGGCGGAAACACGGCGAATTTCAGGTAAAACCGCCATCATTTTCTCGGTAGGATGTACCGAAAATTGCCGCTTATCGTTGTGCAGCGGAGTGCGGGTAATGTATCCTTTTTCTTCCAGCCGTGTTAAGGCTCTTGCCACCGTGCTTTTATTCAGGCAGAGCTCTTTTGCAAGTTCTTCCTGCGACCGCCCCGGCATACGGCAGATGGCCAGAACAAAGGCGTAATGCCCTCCCCGCAGATCTTTTGCGGAGATCTTATTGTGCCGATAAACCGCCTGAGAACGGCTGATGTTATTCAGCATTTTCATAAATCTTGCCATAAATTTACCTCTCAAAAATAAATAGTTGCATACGCAACAGTTTCTTATGCAACTATTATATCGAATCAATGATGATAAGTCAATAAAAACTTGATTTTTGAGAACATATGTTCTATAATAAGAAAAAAGGGGGATGAATATGGAACTGAACAAAGCAAAAGAAATTGTATCCGCGCTGGCGGAAGGGATCGATCCGATCACAGGGGAATTGTTGTCGGAAGATAGTGTTTATAATAAGGGTGATGTTGTCCGCGCGTTGTATGCCGTTCTGGATGCGTGCGGTGGCAAAAAAGTACGAAAGAAATTGGTGCCCAAAGAACCGGAAAATTATGATCAGGATCTGTATGAAATCTTAAGAATGTTGCGAAATCGGATCGCAAGTGAAAACGGAATGGTGCCCTTCCAGGTGTTTGGTAATTCAGCGTTAAAGTATATGGCTGCTCAAAAACCAACCACCAAAGAAGAATTTTTGGAAATCCGCGGAGTAGGGGAATATACAGCGAAGCGTTATGGTAAGGCATTTTTAAATGAAATAAAGAATTATTTAAGCAAGTAAAAAACTCGCAGTGTATGAATGGTCATACACTGCGAGTTTTTATTTATCAAAAGAAACAGGCTGCGTTTCTCCTGTGGCAAATACGTTGGGGCCGGGGTCCGACATGGAAAAATATATTTTTGCCGCTTCGGTTGTTCCGAAGTTTTTGTTGGAACCGGAATTTTGAACCTTATTAAAGGCATCGCGGAACATTTGATTATGGGCTTCTTCGCGATTTAAAAGATAATCGATGGTTTCTCGCACCTTTTTATCATCGATCTGGCGGTAAAGATATTCATAAACCACCTTTGCGCGCTGTTCGGATGCAATGTTGCTCAAAAGATCTGCGCATAAATCGCCCGTAACGGTAACATAATCGCCAGTCCAGGAATAACCCGATGCATTGATCAAACCGGGATTCAGGCCAAGAAGAACGTGTGATTGAATTTCCCCCGAAGGAACCTTTGTGGCATCAACATCGTGACCGTTCAGAAGATTGATCGTCTGCGCCACCATCTCCATATGGCTCAATTCTTCAGCGGCAATGTCCAAAAATAAATCTTTGATCTCTGGATCTTTGATTCTGAAACTTTGCGACATATATTGCATCGCCGCCTTCAATTCCCCGTTGCCGCCGCCAAGTTGCTCCTGTAAAAGCGCTGCATACTGCGGGTTGGGGCGCTCTACTTCCACCGGATGAAAAAGCATTTTTTCGTGTTTGAACATTTTTATTCCTCCCTGTATTTTCTAAGCTATACTTTTCCCCGTTTTGGTGAAGATATGCAAGTTAGTAAATATTTTGAAAAATTGTGCTAGAAAATAAAGGGCTTTATAACAAAGAAAGTTCCGTTTTTCGAAAAAATCAAAAAACAGAACCAATTCATATGGTCGAAGTGACAGGACTCGAACCTGCAGCAGCGCGCAGCAATGCTGCGTGCTGCTGATGCAGCGGATGCCCCCACTCGCTCGCCTTTATTGTGCGGGCACAATAAAAGCAACCGCTCGGGGATGGCGATGCAGGATGCTGCAGGTTTGCTTAGTTATTCGAAATAATAAAAAAGGGAGCACTCGCTAAAGTGCTCCGATGGTCGAAGTGACAGGACTCGAACCTGCAGCATCCTGCTCCCAAACCAAGGTTCGAGTAAAATTGTATAAAAACGAGGCGAATAATTGTGCTAAAACACGTAAAAACAGGCTTTGTTGAGCCTGTTTTTATTGCTTATATAGGCCGTTTTGCTGTTGATTTTCTTCCGTCCATTTTCAGTTGTGGTCAAATATAGGGTCAAACCATGCAGTTTTTGTGAGAGGTTAAGCCACTTTTCTGCTCATAGAAGTGGCCCAAATCGTTGATATTACTGGATTTTATATTAAAACATCGTTCTGTTATTCTAACTTGTAATCTCTTGTTCCGCAGATATGCGCGATATTAAATTATCAACCTACTATATAGCTACTATTGCACCTTTCGACAAAATATGATAGAATAATTAAAATAGGGTTAGTGTAATCATTTTGTTGCTATCCGTATATTTTTCTCTTTTTCATCATATAAAAGCAGTTTTTATTGATGGTTTTAAAAAGCGCATCACTAACTTTTAATAGAGGTATTTGCTATGATTGAATTAAGTCAACAAGATAAAAATAAACTACGCGGTTATCGCTTTATAGATTTGTTTTGTGGGATAGGAGGTTTCCACTTGGCTTTAAGTTCATTGGGCGCCACATGTGTGTTTGCTTCTGAAATAAATGAAGCCGCATGTAATGTGTATGAAAAGAACTTTGGAATTAAGCCAAAAGGAGATATAAAAAAGATTCGCTGTAAAGATATCCCCGGCCATGATATATTATGTGCAGGATTCCCTTGTCAGCCTTTCAGTATATCAGGAAACAAACAAGGATTTAATGATCCAAATGGCAAGTTGTTTTTTGAAATTGTACGTATTGCACGATTTCATAAACCAAAGATTATTTTGCTTGAAAATGTAAGGAACCTTGAATCGCATGATGATGGAAAAACTTTAAAAACTATTAAAGATAAACTTAATGGTTTGGGATATAAAACCTTTTCAAAAGTTTTAAACTCTACCTATTTTGGCGTTCCGCAAGCGAGAAAAAGAATATATATAATAGCTTTCAAAAACAACTTAAGAATTAAAAATTTCTCATTCCCCGAGGGGAATTCGGATGTTGAAAAATTAAAATGTGTGGCAGATATCCTCGAATCCAAAGACAATAGTCAGTACAAAGTTGAACGAGAAAATATCATTGACGCTTCTATCGAAGAAGGCGTGGATAAATACGAGAAACTTCTTAGAATCGGAAAAATTGGATTAGGCCGTCAAGGAGAAAGAATTTATTCAATTAAGGGACAAGCTACAACGCTATCTTCCCAAGGGGGCGGATTGGGTGGAAAGACAGGAATGTATTTAATTGACGGAGAAGTTCGTCGTTTAAGTCCGAGAGAATGTGCAAGACTTATGGGATTTCCAGATGAATTTTTGTTATCCGATTCTGAATTTGAGTGTTACACCCAATTTGGTAACAGTGTTGTTGTTAATGTGCTACAAGAGATAGTTAAAAAGGCATCCAGTCTTATAGATAAGGAGGAAGACAAAAATGGAAAATGTAAAGTTTGAGTTGACATATGCAGCTCTTAAAATGTTTGGAAAACAACTCTATTCAAATGTTGGTTCTGCCATTTCTGAGTTGGTGGCAAATGGCTTGGATGCTGAAGCAAAAAATGTTTATATTGCAATTAATGTTGTAGATAAACATCGCGCAACAGTTGAAATCCTTGATGATGGTACTGGTATGTCTCCTGACGATATTAGAGGTAATTATATTAAGATTGGGCATAACAAGCGGAAAGGCGATACTCAAAACAAATTTTTAGGGAGAAAAGGTATTGGTAAATTAGCTGCTCTCTATCTTTCGGATTGTTTTATTATTACAACCAAAAAAGAAGGATTTGAAGCGTCTTCGTGGAAACTTGACGTTTCTAAAACTGGAGAGGAAGAAAACCCGGAATTAATACCCGTCACAGAAGAAGTTCCAAACACTCTCACATGTTATGAAAAATGGCAAAATCAGAGCAGTGGTACATATATCTATCTTGAAAATGTTGATTTCAACAGATTTGGAGATAGAGCGTTTGAATCCTTGGAAAGCAAACTGTCAAATTATTATATTTTTGACGATTTGTCGGCTAAAATCAACATAAACATTTTCAATTCTGAAGAGCAGCGCGGCAACTTTAAAGAGATTAAAAAGCGTGTGGCATATAAAAATATGGTATGTATTTTTTCGGATGATAGCGTTGATTTTTCGGAAATACAAGGTAATTCTTACAGAATACCTTATGAAGATAAATTGGGTAATGAAAAAGAATATCTTGGGACATTGGAATTGAAAACGTTTTCAGATATTTTAGAAGAAGAGCAAATTTCGGGTGAATATGATGGTGTGCCTTATCAATTGAGAGGATGGGTTGGTATTCATAGCTCTATTGATAAAGAAGTAGCCGAGAAAAATGACAGCCGATATATAAAGAATCAGTTTTATAATCCAAATCAACTTCGAGTTTATGTTCGTAACAAATTAGGAATGTCGAATATGTTGGAACACCTTGGGATTACAAGAGCGTTCGCAAACTATATTGAGGGCGAAGTCATATTTGATATTTTGGATGATGATAATTTAGAAGATATAGCTACTGCCGGTCGACAAGATTTTGACACGCAAGACGATAGATTTATCATGCTTAAAGAAGCAATGATTAAAATTGGAAACGCTCTTGTTGGAAAAAGGCAGTCTGTAGCAGATAAAATAAAAGAGGAGAAGAAACGAATTGATACAGATATTTCCTCTAAAGCAAAAACTATTTTCACATCAGAAGTTCATGATGAGATAGCTTCTTTACCTCATATTCCCGAAAAAACCAAAGCGGAGCTTGAAACTGCAATAGTAAATAAGGTTGAGGGCAATCCAAAACTGGATGCAAAAGCAAAATATACTGTTTTTATATCGCATGCAAGTAAAGACAGATTTATTTCGGATTGCATTTTTAATTATCTTAAATCTTTAGGGTTTAAGGGCGATTTGTCTGATCCTGAACACTGCGAAATTTTTTATTCTTCCAGTGGTTTGGATAGTGATAATATAGAACCGCTATCTAAGGTTATTAAGGATGCAATAATCTCCAAGAATAACGATATCGTTTTTTTAACATCAAAGAACTTTATGGACAGCCCATTCTGCTTATTCGAGGGAGGTGCTGCTTGGGCAACTCGTGCAATTAATGAATATAAGGTTTTGTCAATCAAGTATGAGGATATCCCAACCTTCCTAACAAACGGGAAAAGTGAAGTAACTTTAGATATCAAAAATGCTGAAGATTTTGAGTTAGACGGAATAAGATATAATCAAGTTATAAGTGTTGTGAATCGATTGATTGCTCATTTAAACAAAAACCGTATTGTTACTGGAACAGAGCCGGCTTCACTCTTGAGTAAGGTGGATTTTCCTGATAAAGTTCAGTTGAAATCACTTGGAAAAACTGAACAAGATTACATGGATCCTGCGTTTTATGAATACTGGAAAACTTATGTGTTAGATGGATGCAAAACATATTTTGAAGAATAATCTTTTCTAAAATGTTTATTAAAATTATAAGGAGGTATATTATGCCAAGAGAAACACGAAAATGGCACCCTCGATTCATTAGATATATGGATAAAATAGTAAAGCATCCGAACTATCAAGGCTTGCGAATTAGCAAGAAAGCGGATGGCTCTTATAATTGGATCGCTACTGCAGAATCCGAAATAGGCAAAGATAGAATAGCTTGGTGCATGGCTAAGGCATATCAACTGAATATAGAAATTAAACATGGGTTTTATGCCGATGTAATGCTTGCTGTTCATCCAACAAAATGGAAAGTGTGCCAAACATGTGGCAGAGAAATGTCGCTGTATTACCACTATCCTAATGCCAACTTTGTAAAGTCGTTAAATCGTGAGTTCAATTCCGATTTTACCGATTGCGATCACATCGGCGATATATGGGATGAGCTTATGGCTAAAGGAATAGACCGACAAAAGATTGCGCAATTTTTAATTGGAAAAGGCGAGCTCTCTTTGGATTGTTCGGCAGATAAAGATGATATAATTGAAGCGTTAGAGTATCAATGTAGAAAAGGTGGAAAGAAGTGCTTAGGTCCTGGTGCTATGTCAAACTTCCCAGACCGATATGATGGCTTCCATACATATAATCGTTGTTGTCGTGCTACACAAGATAAAGGTCGCTCAAAAGAGAATATGAAAACATATACTCGTGATAGGCGAGCATATGAGTATTGGAGTGACGGCAATATTCATGCAGCAAATCAGTTTATGGGTAGTTCCTTCTTTAATGGAATATCCGCAGATCATATAGGGCCTATTTCTCTTGGATTTGTTCACGATCCGAGATATCTGCAGCCGATGGGTAGCGGGGAGAATTCTTCAAAGCGAGATCGCCTGCAGTTAGAGGATATCGAAAGTATTATCAAGGTGGAGAGCCGGACGGGAATATATCCTATGTCATGGTACTCTAAAGTTATATGGGAATATATAAGAGCAAACTATTCATCAAATATTCCTAAAATTGCTGGTGTATATAGAGATGCATTAAAACAGAACATGGCAAACTTTATGTATATACTCTGGAGCGTTTTAGACCAATGCCCCGGTAATGGTGAAGAGTTTCTTGTTGAAGCCTTTTTAAAGCCAAACTTCAAACATTTCGAATACTCATATTCGTTTAATGAATTAGGAGAAATTGTTCAGCAAGTGCCTCGACATCATACTGAGCGCAGCAAATACGAAATGGCTCGATACCAACGCATAGCAATTGAAGCGGTCTATGATTATATGGAAAAAGATAATCGAAATGTTTCTCCCAATTTATCCACGGAGGAAGATGATATTCTTCATAATATCTGTAACCGCATTAATACCACTCTCGATGTTAATCATGCCAAAGCACAATTGGAGAATTTGTTGATTTTGGTTCAGCGTAGAATAATTTCATATTTATAAGACAAAATCGGATTCACTATCTTGTGAATCCGATTTTGTGTTGTAGATTAGAAAAGTGTCAATTGTATAGCTTCGCTTGTTTTACTGAAACTCTTGTCGGTATCATTACGCTGCTTGCTAATTTCATCGACATATCTGTTTGCACTTATTTCTCCCTTGAGATATCGCAGCATTAGCGATGAGTACGAACTGTCATATTTTGCTGTTTCCGAACATTCGATTTTTTCTAAATCAAATATTGTTTCATATGCCGTGATTTGATGGTCGTCATCAAGGGTTATGGGATCTGGGTATAAATCAGATGGCATAACATCTAAATCTTTGCGTGTGCACAGAATGATTACTCTTTTTCTTCTTTGCGGAACCCCATAATGGTTGGCGAGTAATTTTCGACCTTCAGTATTGTATCCGAGTTCAGAAAAAAGTTCAATAATGTTGCGGTAGGTTTCACCATTTTGATAACTTAACAGACCTTCAACATTTTCAAACACAATAACTTTTGGGTTGACTTCGGAAACGATATCAACGAAATGTCTAAACAATTCATTACGCGGATCATCTTTCTTTCGAAAACCTGCAAGCGAAAAACCTTGGCAAGGAGGTCCACCGCAAATGATATCAGCGCTGGCGTGCTTTCCAGCCTGTATAATGGCTCGCTTTGTTTCCTCCTTGGTAATGTCGCCGCACAGTACATTAATTTCGGGAGAATTTGTTTTTAGTGTTACACACGCACTTTCTTCGAAATCATTAGCGATAGCTGCCTTGATTCCTGCAAGTTTGAATCCGTACGTCATTCCTCCAGCACCAGAGAACAAATCTACCGAAGTGCAACAACCAGTTTTCTCGCAGATGGTTTTTCCGATGTTAAAAGCCATAAGAACCGGAACAGCGTTTCCTACTTGTTTTAGCGTATCAGTTTTGTTACCGCAGAACATATAGTTGTCAGGGAAAGACTGGAATCGGGCGGCTTCTCGAACGCTAAGCACACGATCGTGAACAGGATGCACATAGGTGCCATTTCCTGGACGATTAAAATATGTTGTTATGGTATAAGATGGTTTAGAATAATCAATTCTTCCGTATAATGTTGTTCTTCCACCTGTTTTGAATATGCGTGACAATCGCTTTGATTTTTGGACAGTTTCTTGAGGGATGTCTTTCCAACTGCCACCTTGAGGCACAGGCCTAATCATCTCTAAGTCTAAATCGCTTAATTTAAAAGTTGTGTGGTTTAGAATTTGACCTGCATATATCTTTTGATATTTTTTCTCGATGCTTTCGAGAATTTTTCTCTCAAACGGATTTGTGTTCGGCTGTCGTTGAAAAGAGATGTCCTTTACGGTTGCCTGTCCATCGAGTATAGATTGACACTCAGATTTAGTTATTCCTCTTATTATACAAGAAAGGTCTTGGTAAAAGTCATTGAGAATCAATTCCTTTTTCCCGGAAGTTGCTTTCAAAGCTTGATCTGACTCAACAAGTAAATCTCCGCTTTTAGAAATGCCATAGGCTTCGTATACTAAAGCATCAATCTTATCTAAAATGGTTTCATCATTGGTAGAAAGAAATGTTTGCACAAGTATTGAAATATCAGCCTTTCTTGAAAATGTTACAGGAATGGGGAAATTGTCAATCTCATAGTTGTTGATGTGATTATTGCTACTTGTAAGTTTAAAATACCAGTCTATCAAGGTTGAATTAAGAATTCCCATCAAGTAATATATATCAACCTCATCGTCGTTTTTATGTAAAGATATGAAATTACAGCTGTTTGCTAACACATGGTTTGAATCAACCAGAGCAAATGAAATACGACGCTTTTTAGACATATTCGCAATCTGTTGGCAGACTAATCTGTGTTCTTTAATATATTTGTTTTTTGCAGTCTTCTTAACAAAAGCTTCATTTACATACTCTTTTTCAGGTAATTGTAATGTTTGGTAGTATCCAATATGTCGGCCGCGCAGAAGCGTGAAAGGTGTTTCGTTAGTTGTGATGAACTCTTTATTCATGGTAAGATCAAGTTCGCCACGAAGATTGTCAATATATCCGAGTTCTTTAATGGTAGGGTGCGATTTCATCTTTTTTCGTATCTGGTATTCGTTATCAGACAACACGAGAAAAGAATTCCCAGTTGTTTCATCTATTATATCATTTACTGAAACACAAGCATTTTGGCACACATCGTTATTAAGCGTGCCATTTATAGTTATATACTCCGTTTTCTTTCCTTTTTGTAATAAGATAGCACATAACGCTTGTGAGGCATTAACATAATGGCTGTTTTCAGAGATTAAATGCAATGATTTTATGGAACAAATATCTAATAATCTTGTTCTGATTTTTGAACAGGATTTGTCTGATAAAATAGAAGAGGGAATTAAAAGGGAGCAAATGCCATCTGGTGCAAGATAGTGTTCAACAATTTCCTCTACAAATAGACGATATAAATTTAACGTTCCTGAGGTTGAATAATTAAAGTAATAAGAAGCTAATTTTCCTATGCTCCAATATTTGTTTTTGTCACTGTTTTTCTGTTCGTCGTTAACATAGTGGCTATGTTCCGCTTTCAAATTTTTATAGGGTGGATTGGTTGCGATAATGTCAAATCCGTTTTTAATTATATGAGAGGGAAAAATATCGGAAATAGATATGTATTGAGGTAGATCTGAATCCAAATCAAACAATAAGCCGCCGCCAATATGAGTAGCGAAATACGCTTCGTCTAATTCAATTCCAAAAAACGAAGCCGCAAAGTCACGAAGGTTTTCTTTATATACCAACAAAGCTTCTTTATTGATGTCACAGACATAAATATTATTGAGAAGCAACTTATTCTCTTCCTGAGAAAAGCCGAGATTTTTACATACTCTCAAATATGCAAAAACAAAGTTGCCTGTTCCAACACAGGGTTCTAAAAATCGTTTTTGATATAGTATACAACGTTCCTTTGTGTCAAGGGCGTTCACTAATTCTGTCATCATTTGATAAGTTAAATCCAATGAGGTCAGGTAGCAACCGGTTTGTTTGCGATATAAAGGATTTAAAGAATGCTCAAACGTTGAACTGTTATATGAAATTCGCTGCCATGAGCGATTTAAAGAATCGGTTAGATATTCCATAAGCCCTCCTCAAATAGAGTTTTTCTCATTATAGCATAAAACACGCTTCGAGACAAGATATTTGAGACGAAATTTTCAAATTCTTTTCTTCATTATACTAATTGCGTAGTCCTATAAAACGGACTCAAAAAACTCTGGACTTATGAAAGGTGTTGTGGTATGTGTTTATGTTGCAAAGAAAGGAGTGCAATGCATATGACAACACTTGAAGATTTATACTATGGCAACATCAGTCCGCACGAGAGGTACATTAAGCGTGGGACAAAGATGGATAAGCTTGTTAGACTGATCTGTAAGAATGAGGATGAGCTGAATTCTACGTTCACAGAGAAACAGAAAGAAACCTTTGAAAAGTTCAAGGACTGCACAAGCGAGTTAACATGCATCACTGAGCGAGAAGCATTCAGCTCAGGATTCGTCCTTGCAACACGGATAATGGTGGAAGTGATGCAAGGATTGGAATCGGTTGAAGATATATGATTCTAATCGTTAAGAAATATTCTTTGTGATGCAGTGTAAAAAGATATGACAAATCCCTTGAAGTCAAATGATTTCAAGGGGTTTTGTCGATTAAAACAATATAGTTGGAACTAGTGGTATCTTGTCTAACGAGAAAAATTATATGGAGGAATGCGAGTTTTTAGGCTGATTTTATTGAAAATTAGACTTAAAATTTGCTCGAACCTACAAAAAATTCTGATGGTGGTCGAACCTGTGTTCTCTTGGGCAATTTTGCGGATTTTTAAAGTATTTTAGCAAGAAAATTTTGACCACAACTGAGCAAAAAATATAGGGTCAAAAATTTGTGTTTTTCTAAAAACTGTGCAATATAACGAAAAAATGACCGTTTTTGAAGGTTTTAAACCTCGAAAAACGGCCATTTTTGGTCGAGCAGACACGATTAAATCCGAACTTCCTTCGGACGCCTCTTCCAATTCTTTGAAGGTCACTGTTTTGGTGCCCTTCTGATAGTTGAAGACAAAATCAATGCGGTCATCGTGCAGGAAAACTGCATTTACGAAATTGTCTATCAGTGAACGCCGGTGTTCCAGCTTTGTGGTATCAAGTTTGCGGAATTGATGTAAGAAGAACTTGATTTTCTTTGGCTCTAATAATGGCCTGAACATTTGCTCTTGTGCGATAGAGATTTCCAAATCTTCTTTTCGTGCTTCAAGTTCCTCTAAGCGTTGCTTTGTAGAGGGAGTAAAGATACCATTTTGAATAGCATCAAGCATATTTTTTATACTCTTTTCGACCTCGCGCAATTCTTGTTTAAGTAGTGGTAAAGTGGTGTTTTCTTTCTTCTGAGCCCTCATTAGAATATCAACAAGCTCATCAATCGCTTCATCATCCATTAAGAACCGCATAACTTGTTGGATGACAATATCTTCAATCCATTCTTTGCGAACCGCTTTCTTGTGGCAACCTTTACGTTTCTTCGCAGTTGCGCATTTATAATAGCGGTAAATTTTATTGGTGTTGCTTGTACCGCTTTCGCCAACCATAAAGGTCTCGCAATGTCCGCAATATAGTTTTGTAGTTAAAAGGTAATCGTCAATCGCCTTGTGGCTTGACGGTGCTTTTTTTGTTTTTGCAATTCGTTGTTGAACTGCTTCAAATAATTCTATTGGTATGAGCGCAGGAACGCCGCCCGGAGTCACAATATCTTTGAATTTATACTCGCCTATGTAGTGACGATTTTGCAACATTCTTGAAATAGCATCAATAGAGAATTTTCTGCCGATAGTATTGCGATAACCCTTTGCGTTAAAGTCATCGGCAATTTGCTTCATTGTTTTGCCGTCAAGGTAGGCATTGAATGCTTCGGTTACGATTGGTGCGGTTAAGGGATCAACTTCATAAAGACGAGTTTCTTTATTGATTTTATATCCCACCGCAAGGGTACCGCCATTGTATTTGCATTTGAGAGCGTTCTCGGTCATGCCGCGATTGATTTTCTGAGCAAGCTCGGCGGAGTAATATTCAGCCATACCCTCAAACAACGCTTCGATAACAATGCCATCCGGTCCATCTGAGATTGGTTCGGTTGCTGATACAACACGAACGCCGTTCTTTTTTAGCAAATTTTTATAATGTGCTGAATCAAAACGATCACGAGCGAATCGGTCAAGTTTCCAAACGAGAATGACATCAAACATCTTTTTATGACTGTCTTTTATCATCTCTTGGAAAGCGGGACGATTATCCGTCTTGGCAGAGTAAGCACGATCGATGTAATTATGAAGTAAAGTAATTCCGTTCTTCTCGGCAAAAGCCGTACATTCACGAATCTGACCTTCAATAGATTCCTCACGCTGATGGTCGCTTGAATATCGAGCGTAGATTACACCTTTCATACTTTTCACCTGCCTTTTTATTTTCGGGGTTTTAGGGCTAACCCTAACAAGGTGTTTTGTGTACACAAACGCGATGCTTGCTACGGCAAGGACGCGGGAGTGTGGGTGACCAAACGCGATGCTTGCGAAGACAAGGTCGCGATTTGTCTGTGGTATCACAAACACGATGCTTGCGAAGACGATGCTGACTCTTAAGCTTTTGTAAATTGATTATATCATATTCTGTTTCGTATGTCTATATTAAGTTCAAAAATATTTTGAGAAAATCAAAATAAGTGTTGTTTCTTGTAGCAAGGTATGGTATACTTTAAAATGAATTACTGTATTGGAGGATTACAATATGGCGCGTTCTTACGATAAATTAAAGAAACTTATGATAGACAAAAAGATTACGAACACCCAGCTCAGACAAGCAACTAAAATCACAACAAACGCTATGGCAAAGATTTGGCGTGATGAGCCGGTATCTATCGAAACTCTTGAAAAAATTTGCTATACGCTCGATTGCAAAATAGAAGATATTGTAGAAGTTATTCCGGAAAAATAATTTCATTATTTGTATTATACACCCTTTAGTGTCCGTTATATAGGACTTTGATTGTTGTAAAATTAAGATGTTGCAAAGATGGGGGCATCTTCGCAAGCATCGCGTTTTGGATATCACTATCATCTCACGACCTTGTCTTCGCAAGCATCGCGAAATGATATCATTCATCGGCTTTGCAAGCATCGTGAATGGATATCCACACACCGTCTTCGCAAGCATCGCGTTTTTATATAACGCGGCTTGCTTCGCCACTTGTTAGGGATGAGGCCCTAATACCCACTCGAAAAGGAGTTTATTTATGAATCGTATTACACTTAAAAATATTGCAACTGACGAACTTCGTGTTTTAATCACTAATGCAAGTTCGGTTTATGCAAATATGACCGAAGCCGAATTAAAGGCTGCTTCTGAATCCAAGGATAAAACACTCGCCAAAATGGTTGCAAGAAAAATCCAGCCCAAGCTAGAAGAAATGCAACATGCAAATCCGTTCAAGAAAGCGATTTTAATTTTTAAGTATTTGGTACTCGGCAATAGAAATGCTAAATGCACTATTCCAAGAGAAGCACTTGAATCTTTTGCTCGCACTATTCTCCCGGATATTATCGCGTTCTTTGAAACCGAAGAAGGCAACCGTCAATACGAAGAATGGCTCAAAGAGGAAGAGGCAAAAGAAAAAGCGAAAAAGAACATAAAGTTTGGAGAATAATAAATGAAAAAAACACTTGAATTTATAAAACGCACATTTTTGCTGAGTAAAATATTATTTATATTATGGCTTCTTTTTGGTGTCGTTTTATCATTTGGAGAAACAAATGTGTTTTTCCCATTTACAGCTATATTGTTGATTCCTGCTTTACTCATTGAACTATTTAGAAACCCCGTTTTACATAGTAGAGATTCTAAAGTGTTTGCATTTCTACGATCAACAAGAATTGTAAGTAGAATTTTAATTTATTTGTGGTTATTCTGCTTAGTAATGGATATTTCTGACGGAATGAACGAATTTATAGTATTCCCCGTTATGTCGGTTGTATTTATGTTACCGGTTTTCCTAATTGAGTTTAACTGCAATATTCAATTGAAAAGAAATGTTAATAATAAGGGTTCAGATTTCTCAAACCAATCTTCAAAATCTTGGATAGCAACGTTTTTATTGTGTCTGTTTACCGGTCATCTTGGGGTACATAGGTTTTATGTTGGCAAAGTTGGAACAGGTATTGTATGGTTATTCACAATGGGATGTTTTGGCTTTGGCTATTTAATAGATTTGGTCATAGTTGCCACTGGTAATTTTAAGGACAAGAATGGTCAACCAATCAAGCACCAGACTGCAACGGATAATAGAAAAATTACATTTACTAAAGTAAAAGAAAATGCCGCTGCAGTTTATGAAAGAACAACTAACATAGGGACCCAATTAAATCAGAAGAAAGAAAAATTGCTAAATGACGGCAAACAAAAACTGCAACAATGGAAGGAAGCGAACCAATTACACAAGCAAACCGAAGAAAAAGCAAAAAAGCAGCAACTGCGTAAAATAGTTTCTGCGCCCTTTGACGAGTTAAAAGAAGCTAAAATTAAACCTTTTGGCGAAAGTGCGACACTTGCTGAGTTCCATCAAGTTCAAGTGGCAGGCTTTTTAAGGATTGTTAGAGAAAGTCTTGATCTAATAAATAAAACAACTAATCCTTCAACGTTCTTTGGTCGTTACGAAACGGCGGTTCAGAATGCAAAAAGAACAATTGAAATAATGAAACAATATGATGCAAGCGAGGACGCCGAAGAACTGTTGGAATCGCTTGTGGATGAGAAAGAGAGTTTAGTAGAAGAATTCATTGACAGATGTTACGATAAAGGAATTTTGAGCAAGGTTAAAGATGAAATTTTGCAATATCGTAAACATTTGACAGGCGACAACATCGAATATCTAGAAGATCTTCTAAAAGACGATATAGATGGTTTTTCTGATGTTGTTTTGGATGGTGCTGAAGAAAGAACGCAATCTATTCCCTCAGCAAACAGTGAAACATTGGAAAAAAATTCCACGAGTCGTTCGGGTTTCACAATATCAATTAAGCCGGTAATCTCAAGAGATGAGAACGGTGACTTTAGCATAGACTTTGATTTCGAAGATGATTCTCCATATTCATCCAGCAAGTTTATAAAGGATATGGCTAAATTCGAGAACAAAGTGGGCAAGGAAGCATCTTTTGTTCCTTTTATGCAATACTGGCCATCCTACGACAGCATGACAAAACAACAGAAAGACTGGTATTTTTATTGGAGAAGTCAGGTTCGTAAGGGAACTTATCTAAACACAGATTTGTCATATATATTTGTCCATATTTATGAGTTATTAAGTGGTTATGGATGGGCGAATGCACAAGACGGTTATGACCAGTTGATTGCTTTGTGGACTAATTATAGAAATGAACATATAAGGTTAGACAACTATCTTGTTGGGTGGCTGTTCGATTTTGCACAATTACACAAATTAGAATATGCTGTTCCCGAAGGTATAGAAATAACATTGCCGTATCAATTGGCAATACGCGATCTTCTGATTGATAAGCATAGTGATGAGAAACCTTTAAAACTACCATTTCCTTTGATAGACGCTTTGTGTGATTATTCATTAGCTGGAAGCAAATTCTATAAAGATGGACACCAACTTTTGATGAACGAAGCTATTCCGAGAGTGGTGGCATTGGCGGATGCTGCTTTAATCAAAAAGAAAGGCAAAGGCATTCTTGAAACTTATGGTCCAAATCGTCCTAAAAAGCAGACGTACTATGCTTTCCAAAGTGCGAATTGTGTTCATGCGAACAAAAGAATGGATATATCCGTTAAAGGATATACCAGTAGCCAAAAGTTACGTGGATATATCAATGAACTGGTTCGATATGCAGAAAATGTTCTACGAGAATTATACGATTGTAGAGGACGTTTGAGAGGCGTTACATTGGATGATGAGACAGCCTCATTGGTAAAGGCGTTTTTGAAAAAGGAATATTCTCCGAACAGAAAACCGATTGAGCCTGAAAAGAAAAAGGAAGTTAAACTCGACTTTGAAAGCATTAACGAGTTAAGAAATCAATCGGATGCCGTAAGAGATGCCTTGGAAGTGACAGAGGAAAAGATAGAAGCAAAAGAACTTTTGACGGATTTGGATGCAGTAAAAGAAATCTTCGTTTCTATGCCTCCTTATTGCAGAATGCTAATAGATGAAATGCGTTCTAAATCTTGGGAGATGGAATACAACTCTTCCGTTCAAGCTTCTATTGAAAAAATCAACGAATTGTCAGGTGTGCAGTTGGCTTGCTCGATAATGGTTGTAGAAGGAAATGCTTTAATTTTAGAAGATGACTATAGGGATGAGTTTAACTATATTTATGAGCATCTGTCTGAAATCGAAATACCTGAATCATCCGAAGAAAAAGATACGATTTCAAAGTTTGATTTAACTGCTTTGTCTGATGAAATGAAGCAATTGCTTGAAACACTTACCCCCGCACAAGAAGAAATCTTGCATATCATACTATCTCAAGAAAATATGAGTCAGCGCATAGAAGAAATAGCAAACGCTGAGATGTCTATGCCCGAAATACTTATAGATGAGATAAATGATATTGCGACACAGTATATAGGAGATATTGTTATTGATACATTCGATGCGGAAATTAGCGTTTTAGACCAATATGTAAATGAACTTAAAGAAGCAATGAAATAGGAGGTATTGCAATGGCAGTAAATATAAATCGCCGTGAATCTGCGGCTTTAATCAATTCTTTAACAGCAGGTGTTGTTCCGCGCATCGGCCTTCGTCACATCGCAGTAGGTAGGCAAGGAGAGGTAAATGCTTTCCTTCAAGATTTGTCAACTATAGAAGATGGTGGAGCAGCTTTTAGATTTGTTTGCGGTCAATATGGCAGCGGTAAAAGCTTTTTGTTGCAAACAATACGTAACAATGCAATGGAACGCTCTTTTGTTGTTATGGATGCGGATTTATCCCCGGAACGCAGATTGACCGGAACGAATGGCCAAGGTCTATCCACTTATAGGGAGTTGATTCAACATCTTTCTACACGTACTCGTCCTGAGGGAAGTGCTTTAGAGTCTATCCTTCAAAAATGGATCGCTACTATGCAGGCGACTACTGCGAAAGAGGAAGGATTGCAAGCAAATGACCCGCAATTGGTTGTAGCTGTTAGTGAGAGAATCGCAGATATATTATCAGAACTTTCGGAAATGGCGTATGGATTTGCTTTTGCAAACGTAATCGATGCATACTGGAGAGGTATGAAAAACGGCGATGATGCATTGAAAATGTCTGCACTGCGTTGGTTAAGAGGTGAGTTTGCCAACAAAACAGAAGCTAAACGTGAGCTTCCTGTTGATAGCATTATTGATGACCAAAATTGGTATGAGTTTTTGAAACTCTTTGCCCTCTTTGTTAAAAAAGCAGGATATAAAGGGCTGCTTGTGTTTATAGACGAAGGAGTTAATCTGTATAAGATTAACCACAAGCAAGCTCGTGACAGCAACTACGAAAAAGTGTTGACGGTGTTTAACGATACAATGCAAGGAAAAGCCGAGTACATTGGCGTATTTATGAGTGGAACGCCTCAGTTTATCTATGATGAACGTCGTGGTTTATTTAGTTACGAGGCTTTAAGATCCAGACTTGCTGATAATCGTTTTGCTGTCCAAGGATTTGTTGATTTTACAAGTCCCGTTATTAAGCTTAATCAGCTTTCTTCTGAAGAAATTTATTTGTTGCTTGAGAGACTTTGCGAATTACATAGTTCCCATTACTCCTATGAAAACACGTTGGGTAAAGATGAACTGACCGCATTCTTAAATACAGTGCTTGGAAGATTGGGTGCGGATCAATTGCTTACCCCAAGAGAAGTCACAAGAGATTTCCTTGGACTCTTAAATATTCTTCATCAAAATCCAGGAACAACATTTGATGCCTTGATTAACGAACAAGGATTTAAGGTTCAAAGCGCAGAAAAAGATCCCGAACAAATTGATGAAGAAACAGACAATTTATTTGCGGAGTTTGATATATGAGTAAAAGTGCTTTTGAACGATATGCGCCCTTTATTCAAGAATACATATATCGCAAAAAGTGGACGGATTTGAGAGAGGTGCAAGTTGAAGCGTGCGAAGCGATTTTAGACACCGATAAACATGTAATTATCGCATCCGGCACCGCTTCTGGAAAAACTGAAGCTGCCTTTTTTCCAATTTTAACGTTGTTGGATCAACAACCCTCTGATTCGATCGGAGTTATGTATATTGGTCCTCTTAAAGCGTTGATAAACGATCAATTCGAAAGATTAAGCGATTTATTAGAGGAAGTAGACATTCCGGTTTGGTCTTGGCATGGTGATATCTCTCAGTCCCATAAGAAAAAAGCGTTGAAAACAGCACAAGGAGTACTACAGATTACTCCCGAATCCTTGGAAGCACTTATAATGAAACATCCTGGAGATGCAAGCAGGCTGTTTTCTGATTTGCGCTTTATTGTTATTGATGAAATACACGCTTTAATGGGCGAAGATAGAGGTTTGCAAGTTCTTTGCTTAATTAACCGATTAGAGAAATTAACCAACTGTACACCAAGGCGTGTTGGGCTATCAGCGACTTTAAATGATTATGGTCCTGCAATGGAATATTTATCTGCAGGAAGCGAGGTATCTTCTTTAGCGGTAGGTATACAAGCGCATAAACGAACTCTTTCTTTATGCGTAGAAAGCTTTACTGTTCCTAAAGACGAGGATAAAGCTCAAACCGTTCTGTCAAACTATAATTCTTTTTTGTATGATAATTGTCATTCAAAGAAATGTTTAATTTTCACCAATAGTAGGTCTGGCGCCGAGAAGACAATTGATGATATGAAAAAAGAGGCGTCAAACCGCAACGAACCAGATGTTTTTTATGTTCATCATGGCAGTATTTCGGCATCCTTGCGCAAAGAAGCTGAAGAAGCTTTGCGAGATAATAAGGGCCCAACTGTTGCTGCGGCTACATTAACTTTGGAATTGGGCATTGATATAGGTGACTTGGATTCAACGATACAAGTTGGCGCGCCTTATCGGTGTTCCAGTTTCGTGCAAAGACTTGGGCGTTCAGGAAGAAGAACAGGCAAATCACAAATGATGTTTTTGGATTTGCACAAGAATGCTGGCAAGAACCCACTGGATTCCATGCCGTGGGATTTATTGCGTTCAATCGCCATTATTCAGTTGTATCTTGAGGAACGATGGGTAGAACCGTTTGAACAAAAGAAGAAACCGTTTAGTTTATTAGCCCATCAAACTTTAAGCGTTTTAATGGCTCATGGTGAATTGAGCCCTGCAGAACTTGCAAGAAATGTTTTGTTGTTACCTGCGTTTAAGGACTATATTTCAGCAGATGAATATCGTGCATTGTTAAAATACATGATAGAGAAAGATTATCTCCAACGTATGGATAACGGCGGAATAATTGTTGGTATGAAGGGAGAAAAGATTTGTAATTTTTATTCCTTCTATGCCGTTTTCCAAGATGAAGAAACATACAAAGTTATGAGTAACTTTGGCGAAGTAGGTTCCTTGAATAAATGTCCTGCTATGGGTGAAGTCTTTATTTTAGCAGGTCGCTCATGGGTAGTGATTTCTATTGATGAGGAAAGAAAGACAATATATGTAAATCAAGCTAAGAGCAATAGGATACCTTCTTGGGATGGCGAAGGCGGAAACATCCATACAAAGATAGTTCAGCGTATGAAAAAGGTGTTGCAAGAAGATACGGTTTATCCGTATTTACAGAAAAACGCCGTAGACGTTTTGACGCAAGCGCGAGAAATAGCAAGAACAAGTGGCATTTTAGAACATGATGTAATCCCTTATGCAGAGAAATCGTATTATATTTGTCCTTGGATTGGCTCAAAAGAACTTTATACAATTGCAAATCTTTTGGCATACGGATTCAAAGACAAAATGGATGTACGTTCCATTAGCACTACAAAATTCTATTTAAGCGTTACAAGCGGTCTTGATAAATCAACCCTTATTAACACGATGGAAAAGCTTATGTGTGAAAACATCACTCCGGATTTAGTGCTTAATGAGGAACAAGCGCCACGAATTGATAAGTATGATTATATGGTTCCGAACGAATTGTTGAGAAGTGCTTATTTGTATAATCAAGTTGATGTTTTCGTTGCTATAGATACTTTGAACAAATTAAAATGGCTATAAGCCAATACGCAAAACTAATGGCGGAGAGGGTGACCTCTCCGCCTTAACTTTACTACGAATTAGATTCGTAGCTATTCGAAAACGCATGCAAATTTTATTATCAGACAAGCCTCTATTTTAAATCATCAATCAAAGCGTAACGATGGTTGAAAGGTTTGTAGAATTATGTTATAATATGTAAACAGAGTTTTCCATTTATAACCATTGGTTTATAGAGTTTGTGTTAAAAGAAAGTGGAGTTGAAAAATGATCGTTAAATACAAGAAGGAACTATATTCTATCAATGTTTTGTTTAGGACATGTTATAAATTTACGGATGATGCATACGTGCATTTAGATACCGACGATGATAATTACATCGTTTGTATTTCTCCTAAGAACGAGAACGACACTATAGATTATGCCAAAGAGTTTGCTAACCAAATGATTGAAGAGGCTAATCGCGAAATAGTAATAGAGCAGACAAAAAACATTAGACAGATATTGTTTGCAAGATCAATGGCATCCACCGTTGTTTATGATGATGAAATTGCGGATTTAGATACCAATGTTGAAGATAAGTCAGCGATGAAGGATTGGTTTAAAAATGAATGATTTGTGTTTGTCAAAAGAATTATATAGTGTGCAAAATATTGAAAATGCTATTGAAGCGTTCAGTAATTTAGCAAAAATAAAAATCAAACAGGACGAAAAGTATTATATTTGCACTATTCAATCATCAAAGTATTCTGTTGAAGAAACATTCAGCGAATTCGAAAACTATATTATTGACTTAACCAGCAAAGGAAAACTATGATTACATTAATAGTAAAAAGTTTTTTAATCACGATTTTACTGACTATTGCAATTATTAGTTCTTTGAGTGATATAAAGCTTAACATTATATCTAATAAGCTAATCTTGGTTGGCATGGTTGGTTCAATAATAGGCAATGTTATATACTTCTATTGCCGTGATTTTATGGGGTTAATTCCATTTGCAATTAATATGCTTGGTGCCATAGTGATCTCTTTTATGATGTATGCATTTCACATTTGGGCAGCGGGAGATGTGAAATTGTTTGTGTTGTTAATGTCTTTGGTACCGACCGAATTTTCCAAACAAAAATCTCCATTAGGTGTTGTGACCGTTTTTATTACAGTATTTTCTCTGGCTTTTTTATACCTGATAATTGAATCCGTTGTATTGTTTATAAAGAAAGAAAAAACAACTACCGGTTTTGGAATAAAATTATCTTTCAAATCCATTATTTCGTGTATGACATTTATTACCGTTATACAAGCAATTCTGAAACTGATATTTGGTAGTTATTATTTTCTGTACTTGCCGGCTTTTTTATTGCTCAATATTATTCTTGTATTGGTGTTTAATAAAATTAAATTTTTACAAACAAATGTCGCTTTTGTTGCGTGCTTAATAATTAGCATTGTCAGTCTGCTATACTCCATTTTCCAACAACAATTATTAGTAGATGTTAAATCAGTCATATTATCATTGTTAGTTATAGGCTTTAGAGCTGTAGCGGAGAGATATAACTATCAAGAAATAAAAACAGAATCAGTTGAAAAGGGAATGATTTTGGCTTATAGTACTGTGCTACAATTTTCAAGATCTCGAGTAAAAGGTTTGCCGATTATAACGACCGAAGATATGTCTTCGAGAATTACTGCAGAGCAAGCAGATAGTATCAAAAGATGGGGAAAATCTAAAAACGGGAAAGAAAGTATTGTTGTATTAAGAAAGATTCCTTTTGCAGCATTTATTTCATTGGGTTATATTATTTATTTAGGTTTAGGTGTTTTCATATGGTAAAATATTTAAGTGGTTATTCGGGCGGGTATATATTATTTACGCTCTCCAAAAGCAAAGAAACTACTAAAAAAGTGTTAGATAATGGCTTGACAGTAGGAGAATTATTTGAAAATTCCCTTGTTCTTTTGCCCGAAAACATCAGTATTGATTTAACAGAAAAAGAAGTTGAAAGCTTTAGTATATTTTCAGATGGAGATATATTGGACATTAACGAAAAAGGCATAGTCTATCGGTGGTATTCTGTTTGTGACGGAGATGCCGGTATATCCACTACCCCTTTGTGCAACTCAAACTGCATAATGTGTCCTGCCGGAGAAAAAGAGCGTTCGTTGACGAATGCGCTTAATATTGATCCGATATACGATTTTCTAAAGCACTTGCCAAAAGATTTATGGCACTTCACCATTACCGGAGGGGAACCGACGCTGGTAGGTGAAGATAACTTTGCAAGTATATTAAACGCAGTGAAAAATGAATTACCTGACACGAAAATTTTACTGTTGACTAATGGAAGAACTTTGGGCGATAGAGGTTTTTTTGAAAAATTCATGAGAAACAAGCCTGCTAACATTAGAGTTGCAATACCCATTCATGGCAGCACGCCTGAAAAGCACGATTACATAACCCAGTCTGAAGGTGGATTCAAGCAAACTCTACGTGCAATAGTTAATTTATTAAGAGAAAAAGTAGAACTGGAAATACGAATTGTTGTCAGCAAATTGAATTGTGAAGATGTTTTTCAAATTGCTAAATTGATTGTTTCTATGTTCCCAACTGTATCGGTTGTGAACTTTGTGGGTCTTGAAATGCGAGGTAATTGTGTAGTTAATGCTGACAAGGTTCTTATTTCATATCAAGAGGCATTCGAAAAATCAAAAGATGCAATAAGATTATTAATACATCACGGCATTGATGTCGGTTTATATAATTTCCCATATTGTATGATTGATCGAAAATATTGGCCAATTGCCCAAAAAAGTATTTCTGCATATAAATCTATGTTTTATGATGCGTGCGAAAACTGCGCTTTACGCAAAGAGTGCTGTGGCATTTTTACTGCTACAATGAATTATTATAAACCCGAAGTGTATCCGATTACGGATGGTGATACAAAATGATTAATTATTTTAATTTTCAAAAACGCAACAATAAATATCTGATCAGTAATGATTTGGGAAAGTATCAATTTGTTTCCGAGAAAACTTTTCAGCAACTAATTGATAATATTGTTCCTGACGATGAGAATGAAAAGAATACTCTTATAGAAAATGGCTTTATTTATGAAGGCACATTAGAGAGCTTTGTAAAAAACAATATTCCGTGGCTTCACAGTATGAAGAATTATTGTATGTGTTCTACGGCACTACACATTTTTGCTGTAACAAATAAATGTAATTTAGATTGTGTTTACTGCCAAGCGCATAGCAAATCCTCTTGTCTTGATCGTTCTATGACAAAAGAAACAGGTCGGAAAGTCATCGAATTTGCTTTGCAATCGCCTAACAGAGGACTAACCTTTGAGTTTCAGGGTGGCGAGCCGTTGCTGAATTTTGAAGTGATTAAAGATATGATCACTTATAGCAAACAAATCAATGCTACAAAGCATATCGAATACACTATAGTTACAAATTTACTTGATATGACCGAAGATAAGCTTCGCTTTCTGGTTGAAAATGATGTACATATCTGTACCTCTTTGGATGGGCCTGATATTGTACATAACAATAATCGCCCATGCAAAAATGGCAGTGAAAGTTATGACTTGGTTATGGCTAAAATCAAGCACCTGAAATCCAAAGGAATTCCTGTAAACGCAATTCAGACCACGTCAAAATTTAGTTTGCAATATCCTAAGGAAATTATTGACCAGTATAGAGCTTTGGAAATAAATAATATTTTTCTAAGGCCTCTGACCCCCTTGGGAATGGCGGACTCATCGTGGGAAAATATAGGATATACCGCAGAGGAGTTTATGGATTTTTACAGAAAAGCCTTTGAATATATTATGGAATTGAATTTAAATGGTTTTTATTTTTCAGAACTCCATGCATCATATTTTCTAAAGAAGATATTCTATAATTATTCTGACAATTATATGGAATTGCGTTCTCCTTGTGGTGCCGGCGTGGGACAAATGAGTTATTACTACGATGGAAATGTATACACCTGCGATGAAGGAAGAATGTTATCTGAGATGGGTGATAATTCCTTCTTGTTAGGGAACGTACACACTAATACTTTTCAAGAATGCGTTTCTTCGCCGGTCTGCGCCGCTGTATGCAAATCGTCTATAATCGAATCCTTGCCAAAGTGCGCACAATGTGTTTATCAACCTTATTGCGGCGTTTGTCCCGTAGTTAATTATGCTGCTACAAATAGCTTGTATGAAAAGAATAGTAAGGATTTCAGATGCGCTGTATACAAGGGGATTATGGATATTCTTTTTGAGATTATTGAAGAAAATGATTCTGAAAAAATTCGTGTTCTTAAATCGTGGATTAATTAGGTGAGTTTATGAAAAAACAATTAAAGTTGTATCAAAAAATCTTATTATACATTGCTCTTTTTGTTTTTATATATGTCGCAGTCTTTGCCGGATTGTATATTTGGGATAAAAATAGTCCTGTCGATAACTCGATTGGAAATCCGTTTGAATACACAGGGTACATTGAAACCGTTGACGGTACTTATATCGGTGAGATTTATGACAACCATTTTCAAGGTGACGGTCAATTCAAGTTTTTCACCAAAGAAATTTACACCGGACAATGGTCGGATTCTAATATGTCGGGGACCGGAAAAATGGTCTTTAAAGACGTTGGTGTTTATAATGGAACCTATAGCAATTCTTTACGTGAAGGTAACGGAACGTTCACCTGGAATAATGGTGATAAATATGACGGAGAATGGAAAAATGATGTAATAAGCGGCGAAGGAAAATACACCTTCAATAACGGCAATTATATCAGCGGTACCTTTGAAAACAATAAAGTTAAAGAAGGAACTTATCATATGAAAACTAAAGAATACGAATGTGTAGCCTCCATCGTATCACATCAACTGTCAAACAAAGTGAAGTTAACCTTGTCTACTGGCGAGATTTATGATGGCGAAATTAAAAACGGTAAATTTGATGGAAGAGGAAAGTTGACATTAAAAGACGGTTCTGTCTATGAAGGCAACTTTTCATCAAATAAGCGCAATGGCACCGGTACATACACATGGAAATCTGGTGAGTGCTATGTAGGCTCGTGGAAAGATGACAAAATGGATGGATCTGGCGTTTATTATTATGATTCTATATATTCAACCCCTAAATTAGAAGGCACCTTTAAAAATGGTGTGCCGACTGGCGAGTGTACATATTATAAAAATAGTTACACAACATTTACTACAACATGGAAAAACGGAAAATGCACAAGAGTTGCGGAGGACTAAAATGGAAGATAAATTTCCCAAAATAAAAAAATCAATTCAGGACTTCTTTGAAGATGAAGATGGTAGCATAACACGAAATAAAGTCTTGGCTATTGGTGGAATGGTAATTATATTGGGTATGTTGTTAGCAGAACAAGTTTATGCTGCGCATAGAACGCATTATACACATAGGACACATTCTTCCCACCGAACTTCAAATAAACACGGTAGCCACTCTTCTCATTATACTAGCCATAGCACTCATTCCGACCATTATACTCATGGTTCGCATTCCAGCCACACATCTCACGTATCTTATACTGATAGCAAAAATTATGGCTCAACATCTACTTCTACAGGTGCTGCTTGGCCCGAACTATCTGATATTCAATCGGTAGAAACCCCACAAACCTCAAACATTGTTACCGAAGAAATATCTGCAGTATTAAATGCGATAAATACACCTCAGATTTCACAGTTAGAACAGGCTGTTGATATTCAAACACCACCCAAAACTCCTGAACTAACAAACAACAAGGAGTAATGTATGGAAAAAAAGTCAACTAAAAAGTCAGTAATCATAATTCTTATTATAATCTTAGTGGCGATAGTTTCTTCTGTTGTAACATTTGGTGTGTTGAAATATCGAAATGCTTATAACGAGAAAAACGCCTACTATGGGATAGATACTTCAAATACGAACGAGCTATATGAATTGTCCAACAGCAACAATTTGATTTATGATGCAAAGGCAAATCGAATTTTTGAAAGCAATTGCTTGGGAAATTACAATACAAACTTATTATCTTATGGATGTATTTACAGTGATGGTGAGATTAAAATCGTTTCAACCGACAATATAGTTCTTGAACAAAATGGACAAAAAATCAAAATTTCGGGAACACCGGGTTCATACATAAATCGTATTGGCGATAGTGTATATTATCGAAATGATGAGGATAGAAAAGTATATCGTTATTCTATTAAATCCCAAGAAACTCATTGCTTAATTGAAAAACAATGCGGCGAAGTTATAGTCAGCACGAAAGGGATAGCTTTTATTGATTATGAAAGCGAATCGCTATCGTATTATTCGTTTGAAGCCAAAGACATCAAATGCCTTTTAGAAGAGAAACTTATAGAATTCGCTACCGTTGGTGATAAATATTTTTGCTTGGCTAAAAATGGCAACTTGTTCCTTCTTAATAAAAATGGCAAGAGCTCATTAATAGAGAAAGATGTTGATAAGTTTTATTATGCAGGGAATGTTGTAATACAAAAGAAAGATAATGTATTTGTTTTAAACAATTCAATATTAAACAAAATATCTAGCGAAGATATAAAAGGTAAGCTCGTTGGATGCGATGATAAGAAGGTATACATTCTAGAAAACAAGGAAGTTAATTCGTATGGCATCCAAGACGGGAAAAAGATTGATACAGTTGCAACATTATCTGATGAGCAAGTTTTGAAATCTTTTTATATATTCAATGATGGCTATGAGCTAATTGTTATGAATAAAGCCGATGAACAATATATTCCCAAAAACATAAGCATAAAATAGAAATTATTTTAAAAGGCGGAGAGGGTGACCTCTCCGCCTTAACTTTTATCACAAAGGTGTATGTTGCTTATTTATCGCCTCCTTCAGTTTTCTTCATCATAAGGAAGAATTAACCAGGGACCGCCATCGGTTACGCGATAGAATTTATCGCTTTCCGAATCATACACAAGAACGGGAATCTCACCGCTTCTTTGAACAGTTCCGTCGATATAATAATGGCTACCACCATCGAAGAAAATATCGTGGAAGCGTGGATCGCTTGCGATATTGCTCGTTCCAACATGTCCTGCGATTATTTTCATATTAAAGTTTGCGATTTTACCCGTTTCGGCAGGAAATTTGCTTGTGTAGATATGTTCGCCGGTGCCCCATTCCCAATATCCTTCGGCAGCCGCCTCTTCGTCAATCCCAGCGTGAACGAAGATGGCGTTTCCTATAACGTGATATAGTGGCAAATTTGACATCCAACTTAAATAAACTTCTTCCTTTTCTTCATCGTAATTTTCACCATAAAAATCAAATCGATTTTCGCTTATTGGCCAAGTACCGTTTAGTGCCATTTCTTCGTGATTGCCGAGCAAAGCAATCACTTTTTCGCTTCCGTACTTTTCTTGTAGTTCGATAATTCTATCGAGTACTCTGTAACTATCGGGGCCGTGTATGTAATCGCCTAATAAAATCAAAATGTTTTCGCCGCTTAGATCTACATTTGTCAAAGCAGCTTCAAACTCTTGCAAGTATCCGTGAATATCCGACATAGCATATACTTTCATATTTTTATCCTCCTTGTTTTCCATTCAACATTTCTATTGCCATTATAACATCTTTTTCGGTTAAACCTTCATAAAAGTCCGTTTGAACAAGATGAGAAGAATGGGGCACTAATTCAGCTTCATCCATATCATCCAAAATCACATAAGCTTTGATCTCCTCATCTACACACCCTTTTAACCACGCATCAATTTCCAATCCACGATGACCTAATTCGGCAGTATAATCGAGCATTTCAATATCATAATCTAACAGTTTATCTTGCAACGCTTCAAACAAATCAAGCTCTGTACTTGTAGTGTGCGGTGCGTGATCCTTGTAAAACCATCCTTCCCGCCAACTGGATGAAAGTACGATTTGGGCATCGGTCGCCTCGATTATCCTTTTGAGAAGCCGTATCTTATCATCTGAAACAAAAACATAGCCGGCAAAACTTTCTTTGGTGTGTTTACAGTTAAGTACACCATCAACATCCAAAAACAAAATTTTCATTTTACGCGCATCTCCTTTCGGTATCCAAACTCCTAAAAATGATTTTAATGGTTTCAACTAGTTCAATTTGAAAGAAATCATTTTCGCCATAGTGGTAGTTGCTATCCTCATTGGCTTTATTCATTTTTGAAAAATACTCGCGATACAATGGGATTTCTGTGCGCTTAGGATAATAGTCAAGGGAAAGCGGAAAATCGCCGTTTTTGATTTGCTCATATATCTCGGGAGATTCAATTAAGATTTTAAACGATGCCGAATAAAATCTGAGATTAGGGTTTATTTTGTACCACCCGCTGGGAACTCCCGGGAAATCACAGGTGCAAATCATACGCTTGATTGCGCGGGTTATCGATAACAAATCCGAAACCAAATGCGGATTGTTATGAATCTGATGTATCATAGATTCGATTTTGTCTATCTTATGTCGAAAATGAAGAAGCGAATCAGTGTTATCAGGCGCTTCGTTGAAACAGTTGCTTTCGGCGTACTCGCTTATCAATGCAATCAGATTTGAATAGACCGCTTGTACACACTTCTCGGTAAAATCGACGTAGGATAAAATATTTTTCGGGTAACAAGCAATGGGTGTTTGTTTTTTCATAAATTTAGATTCCATAGTAAAAACTCCTTTTTAATGTTTATTTTGAGTTTGCGAAAAATTAAACTCATCGCGCTAAATGCCTCCCTATTATTAAACAACTTTTTATTGATATGCTTAATGTATCAAAAAGATTGATTTTCGCCTCAAAAAGTGGTATATTTAAGATATAAAGGTAAAAAAGGAGTGGCTTTATGGCTTCGGATACCGAAAAAGCATTGCGGTTGTTAGACTATCTTAAAAGATTTACTGATAAGAATAATCCAACCTCAATGCCACTTATTGATTATTATTTTAAAGAAAAAGGGTGCCCCGACTTTTTCGGAACACCAAATTCAAAACGCAGAAACAAGCGCGAGCTAATTAAGAAATTAGCAAGTATTTTAAATACGGATATACACGGCAATCCACTTCCAAAAGAAGAATGGGTTATTATATACGACGGTTACGGCGAAGAGAGCACAAAAGAGCGTGAATTTATATGTAACTTATATTACAATCAGTCCTTTTCAAAATGGGACGTTGATGATATACTGAAAAGCATAGATAACAATGCCGGACTTGACGACGATCGCAAGAAAGAATTAACCGCAAAAGTTCAACGATATATTTCAAATAAAAATTACAACGATAGAAACCCTGCCGTGCAACGCGGTATGAATCCTGTTGATAAGAAAAAGTTTTTAATAGAGCAAAAGCGAAACAACGCCAGGCTGGCGGCGATAACTAAAAGAAAATCTTATGATGACTTTTAAGGAGAATTAAAATGAGTGAAAATTCAAACAAAGGGAAAATTGATATAATTATTGAAGATTACTTGCTCTCACGCAAATATGATTTGAGTCCAATTGATTGTGAACATCCGCTATGGCAAAATATCAGTAAAAAAACAAAGATATATGTGGGAAAGAACGATGAAAATCTTGTGTATGACTGTGTGGATACTTATTTAAATTGTGCTGGTGTTGTATTTGATGATCACTCAAAAAACTTTCATATTTTTCCTAACAATAAGGATGATTTACATTGGTTAAATGCCGAATATTCAAAAATACAAAATTTAATTTGGAAAGAAATTAGGAAGGAGCAATATTCCTGGTTAAAAGATTTCAAAATATCAAAAGGTAACAATAGTTTTCCGCGGATGAACAACATAGAGAAAGCGGATACAAATTTAAAAACTGACAATGAAATTACTGCAGATGATGTCAAGATATTTAACACATATGTTTCAATAGACTATAATAATTCTTGTTATTGCCTGCATCTTATGCGTCTGACTTGTAGCGAAACAGGCGAAGTTGGTTGTACTATGCGCTCAATTCAATTTCACAAACAAATACATCTTAAAAATAAAAAGGGAGAATATGTAAAAGGGTTGTTAGATATAAACAAAGATAAGGATGGACGTTTTGATATTTGTTATCCCCAGACAGATAAAGATATTAGACAATCCTCAATTACTAGCGATTATCACAAAGAAAACAATGCCGGAAATGTTTGTTTCAACCCTCCGATATCTTTGCCTAATAAAAATTTTATTCTAAATGATAAGACACTTAAAGAAATCATCAATTGGTTTATTTATTTCATTGAAAAGGAAGGTCGAAAAGAAGATATGACTTTGGATAAGTATGAAAAATGGAAGATGCAACAAGTAAAAAATAATTTTTAGTAATAAAAGTTCTATACAAAGTTATCGCAATGTTAAAAGGCGGAGAGGGTGACCTCTCCGCCTTAACTTTTACCACAAAGCTGAATCTTGGCTTATTTATAAATTAGTTCATTGTTGATGATTTCGGTGACGCGTTGTTTGATATTATTCATTCGGCGTACCCATTCCATTTGGTTGGTGGCTTTCAGTTCCTCTGTAATGCTTTCCGACTTCTTATACTGCACTATAAGATTATCGAACATTTCTTGTGCCTGTGCGTTTATCTCAAAGAGATAGGAATTGAGCTTGCCTTCGGTTTGCAATCGGTTATAGGTGGCTTTTCGGCGAGATTTAAGATGATCTAAATGTCGCATGCCCCATACACCGATTTCTTTTGTTTCGACTTGCAGTAGAGTGAAACAGGGCAGATAATAATCACTATTCAATTCATACCACAAGCCGTTGGATTCATCGTAAATATACTTTTCCATATCAGTTATCCTCCCACAAGAAATCGCTAAAGGGAGCATCGTTGCTGATAAAGGTATCGTACGTAAATTTTGCGCCGAGTCTGAAACCAACAATGAAACTATCAAGATTTGATTCACCGTTCACCACGCTCCAAGCGTTGACGTGGTCGAGAAACTTGCTCTTTTCTTCACCTTTAAGTTTGGCGGTTAAGTATTCTTCGGTTTCATTGAGGGTTTGCATTTCTTTCATTACCGCTTTGCTCTGTTTGATACTGCGAGCTTGCGGGTCAATATTGCCATAGTAGAATTCTTTAATAAAGTCTTTCATAAACTAACCTCCGTTTTTCTTTGAGTTAAAATTTGGATAGTCTATTGAAAGAGAAAATCCGAACCCACCGCCTATTAGACGGAGGTTCGGATTATTCGTGTTTGGTCGAGGTGACAGGACTCGAACCTGCGGCATCTAGTTCCCAAAACTAGCGCCCTACCAACTGGGCGACACCTCGAAATGTGAAAATATTGAATTATATAGGGTCAAGAAATTGTGGTTGCAGTTGTGGTCAAATATAGGGTCAAAACCTAAAAATCGAAGTTTGAAAGACTCAAAAACCCAGTGTTTATGCGGGTTTTCAAGAGTAGGGGTTTGAACCGTTCTCTTAGTCCCAAAGCAGGCGCGCTACCAATTGCGCCACACCTCGATTTTATTGCTTGATTATTATAACAGAAGGGAACAGGGTTTGTCAATGAAAAAAGCAGCCGAACGCTTTGCGTTCGGCTGCTTGGTTTTTAGCGGATGCCGTATTGATCGATGATATAGTCCATATCTTTATCGCCGCGGCCGGACAGGCAGATCAGGATGGAGCCTTTGCCCATCTTCTCTGCCAGCTTGATGCCGTAGGCAACGGCGTGGGAGCTTTCGATGGCGGGGATAATGCCTTCCATTCTGGAAAGGCGGAAGAAGGCGTCGATGGTATCATCGTCGTTGATGACATCATACTTGACTCTGCCCAGGTCGCGCAGGAAAGCGTGCACGGGACCGGAGGAGGGGTAATCCAGACCGGAAGCGACGGAATAGACCGGGGCGGGGTCGCCGTTTTCGTCCTTCAGCATAATGCTGTTGAAGCCGTGCATCACGCCTTCGGTGCCATATTGCAGGCTGGCGGCAAGGACGCCCAGCTTGGTGCCGCGGACCAGCGGCCCGATGCCGTAGATATCGACCGCGTCGTTTAAGAATCCTGCAAAGAAGCCGGCAGAATTGGAGCCACCGCCCACGCAGGCGACGATGGCATCGGGCAGCTCGCCGGTCATTTCGGTGAACTGCGCTCTTGCTTCGATGCCCACAACGCTTTGGAAATCGCGGACCATCATGGGGAAGGGATGGGGACCGACCACCGAGCCGATGCAATAGATGCTGTTCTCATAATCCTTGGCATAGGCTTCAAAGGCGGCATCGACCGCTTCCTTCAAGGTAGCCAGACCGTGGGTGACTTCCACAACGTTGGCGCCCAGAATCTTCATTCTCGCCACATTGGGGGCCTGCTTTTTAATATCGACAGAGCCCATATAGATATCACATTCCAAGCCGAAATAAGCGGCGGCGGTTGCCAGCGCGACACCATGCTGACCTGCGCCGGTTTCGGCGATCAGCTTTTTCTTGCCCATATATTTTGCCAGCAGCGCTTCGCCCATACAATGGTTGAGCTTATGGGCGCCGGTATGATTGAGGTCTTCCCGCTTGACATAGAGCTGAACGCCGTTGCCGATACTGTTGGACAGGCGTTCCAGATGGGTGATGGGGGTGGGGCGGCCCTGAAACTCCTTGCGGATGCGGCGCAGCTCATCGATAAACTTTCTGGATTTGCAGATGGTGAAATAAGCGTCGTTGATCTCTGCCATTGCTTTTTTCAGGTCGTCGTTGACATAAGCGCCGCCGTAGGGACCGAAATACCCTTCCTTATTGGGATAGTTTTTAAAATAAGTATCAAAATCAATTCCGTTGAAATTCATTGTGGTTTTCCTCCGAATATATATAATGTAGAATTCGTTTCAAAAATTCAAATTCGCCATCGCTCGGCCAATAAAAACATAGTATTCTTCCTTTCAAAATAAAAATCCCATACTCCCTATAAAGAGAGTATGGGACAGAAATAACAAGATTCTGCGGTGCCACCCATATTGATGAAAAATCATCCGCTTAACGCCATACGATCATATGGCTCATACGATAACGGGTATGCTCCGTCGGCAATACTTGCGCTTTTGCGCGTTGGTGCCGCCCTCGTAAGCCCATTGGGAGATTGTTCCGCTATCGCCATCCCAGCATCGGCGACTCTCTGCAAGCTTTCCGAATCTCTTACTTACTCTTACTCATCGGTTTAATGAAATTAATATAACATAGCGCAAGGTTTTTTGTCAAGCCCTTTTCAGGAAAGAAGCGTATTTTCGGGGGTGATGGCATTGCCCGATTCCACCCCTGCAAAATAAGCGTCGAAAATATCCCTTGCCACCGAGCCGACATAGTTGCCGTGGGCGCCGTGTTCCACCACAACGCAGACGGCGATTTGGGGATCTTCATAGGGCGCGAAGGCGACGAAGACACCGTTGGCTGTCCCCTTAGGGACCGAGGCGGTACCGGTTTTGGCACCGGCGGTGAGCTGATAGGAATAGCCGAAAACACCGGCGGCGGTGCCGGTGGTGGCACATTCCAACATCCCCTGCATAATCGCGTGGTAGTTTTCGTCTTTCATTTTGAGGTTATCTTCCACCTCAATTTTTTCTTCCTGCAGGCAAAGACCGCTGGAGGGTTCATAAACGCCTTTGACCAGATGGGTCTTATAGCGAGTTCCGCCGTTGACAATGGTGGCAACATAGTTTGCCAGCTGCAGCGGGGTAAAGAGGTTATCCGATTGCCCGATGGCGGCCTGCAGGGTATCGCCGGGGTACCAGATGTCGTCGTTTTGCGCGCGGTAGTCGGGGCCTGCGAGAACGCCTTTGGCCTCGCCGACTTCCACACCGGTTTTGACCCCGAGACCCAATTTGCGGCAATAACTGTTCAACGTCGAGATGCCCATACGGTCGGCAACTTCATAGAAATAATAGTTGCAGGAGTTTTTCAGCGCGGCGACAACATCCTGATCGCCGTGCCCGCGTCCATAATCGGTATAGACCCAGCAGCGGGGGGAATAGCTGGGCGCATATTTGGTATAGATACCAATATCGCGGATATATTCCCGAATCCCCACTTTACCTTCTTCCAATGCGGCAATCCCTGTCGCCATCTTGAAGGTGGAGCCGGGGGCATAGGTGCCTTGAAAGGCGCGGTTAAAGAGGGGTAATTTTTTATCGGCGGCCAACTCGGCATAGTTATTTTCATATTGATCCTGGGTATAGGTGGGGTAGGTGGCAGAGGCCAGAATGGCGCCGCTATGGATATCCACAGCCACAACAGCACCGGAATCGGCATCTTCGCCGTCCCGCCCCGGTTCATGAGCGCGGCGGGCGATGGTCTCAATACATTCTTTCAGGGAATCCTGCGCCACCTTTTGCAGCTTGCTATCGATGGTCAGGACCACATTGTTGCCGCTTTTGGCTTCGTCCAGAACGGTGACGTTCAGCACCTTGCCATCGGCATCACGCTCGATGACGCGGGTTCCGTCGCTGCCCTTGAGTTCCTCTTCCATCGCCTTTTCGATACCGCTTTTGCCGATGGTATCGTTCATCTTATAGCCTTTGGCGGCAAGGTCTTTATACTCTTCCGCCCAGATATTATCCACATAGCCCAAAAGATGGGGGGCGATGGAGGGGTCGGTATAATAGCGGATGGGCTTGGTATCGATATCCACGCCCGGAAAATCCTCGGAGAGCTGCTTGATGGTTGCCACCAGATCCACACTCACATCCGAGGCAAATTCGTAAGGATTGGAAAGATTAAAGGTGGTCTGGGTCATTTCATAGCGCACCCCTGCAATCTTTCGCTGCTGCTCCGGTGTGTATTTTTGCAGATCGTATTTTTCGATCAGCCCTTCCATCGCTTGCGCGGCGGTCAAGGCTCCTTCCGTCTTCAAGGTTTCCCGCAGAGTCTGAATGGTTTTATCGTGGAGATCCTTGACCGTATATTGATAAGGTGCATCGGTGGATATGGGAAGATGATCATTATAGGAGCATTGATGCTTCTCCATCAGCTCGATCAGCGCGAGAATGATATCGTTCTGCTGCTCTTCGGGGAGCAGAGCGCGGGTGAATTTAATGCAGTAGCCGGTGGTGTTGGTCACCAGGCTGACACCGTTGCAATCATAGATGCTGCCGCGGGAGGCGGTGATATTTTCGGTGGAATAGATCTTTTGCTTGGATTGCTGCTTATATTCATCGCCGTTGACCAGCTGCAGGCGGATCAAGGTGATAATATAGCTAAAAAAGACCAAAACAATCATGGACGCGGCAAGGATGGCGCGAAATTTGCCGTTTTTAAAGGTCATTCCAGCTCCTCCTTTGCGCGAAATTTCAGGTCAAATCGCCAAAGGATCCAATAAATGGGGAAGGCGAAAAGGCCGGTGAAGAAAAAGGTGGGCAAAATCTGATGGATCATGGCCGAGCCCAGCGGCAGCCGCTCAAAGAGCAGCAGGTGGGAAAGGTATGCAGTGATCTGCTGCAAGAAGGTGACTGCCAGCGCCGCAAAGAGGTAAACAATGAATTTGCGCTGAAAGATGGTCTCCAGCAGCACCCCTAAAATATAGCCGGCAAACATAAACAAAATGGCATCGCTGCCGACCAAGGTGGAGGTGGTCAGCTGGGAGAGTACTCCGGCGATCAGCCCGAACCAAGCGGCAAATGCAGGGGATTCAAAAAAGGCGACCCCCACCGCCAAGAGAAGCAAAAGAGAAGGCGCACACCCCAAAAAGCGCACGCCAAAAGCCGGTACGCTCTGCAGAACAAAGCATACCAACGTAAAAATCACATATAAAATTAGTTTCCAATAACTTCTCGGTCTGCTAAACATCAGTTTTCACTTTCAAAATTGGTGATGACAAAAACAGTATGGATCCGATCCACATCGACGGCAGGCTCCAAAACAGCATATTGAGAAATGCCGTGGCTTTCGGTGCGCAGCTCCCGCACCCGACCCAAAAGAATACCTTTGGGGAAGATGCCGCCCACACCGCTGGTCTCCACCGCGTCGCCGCTTTGCAGCACCACGCCGGTGTTGAGATAGGCCAGCTTGGCCAGCCCTTCTTCCGAAAGGTCATAATCCCAATCCAGCACACCCACATCGCGGGTGCGGGTGACGACCGCGCCGATCTCGCAGGTGGAATCCAGAATGGTGGTGACCTTGCTCCAGGTCAGCCCCAATTCGCTGATGTAGCCCACAACGCCATCGGCAGTCATAACCAGATCTTTTAATGCCAGCCCATCGGCAGAGCCTTGGCTGAGGGTGAGGGTATGGGAATAGCCGTTTTGGTCGCTGCCCACCACCGCGCAGGCGGCAAATTGAAAGTCGGCATGCTTTTCGGCAATACCCAGCATCGCCTTCAGGCTTTGGTTCTCCAGCGCATAGCCTTCGGCATCGCGGATCAATTGGCCGGTTTTGGCAAGCTCGCTTTTGAGCTTGGCATTTTCTTTTTCCAATTCGTCGTAGTCGGTATATGCCTGCACCAGATTGCCTCCGTATTTCACCACCGTCGAGCAAAAGCTTTGGATCGGGGTGATCAAAGAGCCGGCGATGTTTTCCAAAAAGGAAAGGTGGCCGTCATCCGATACATCCAACGCCAGCATTCCCAAAAGCAAAGCGGCGATGACGCAGATGGCAATAAAGGTGCGGGATCTGAAAAAACCGCCCATCAGCGGGCAAGCGCTGCCCAAAGGGCAGGATTTTCAAGGCTTTTGCCGGTGCCTAAAGCGACGCAATCCAGCGGATCGTTGGCAACATAAACAGGCATACCGGTCACTTTGTTGATCAGCTTATCCAAGCCGCGCAGCATGGCGCCGCCACCGGTCAGAGTAATACCGTGGTCGATAATGTCGGCCGCCAGCTCGGGAGGAGTATCTTCCAAGGTCTGGCGGATAGCGTCGATGACCAACTGCACCGATTCGCTCAGCGCTTCGCGGATATGCGCTGCGCTGATATCCACGTTCTTGGGCAGGCCGGAGATCAGGTCTCTGCCGCGCACGCTCATGGTCCCTTCATTATCGTAGGGATGGGCGGAGCCGATCTCGAATTTAATTTCTTCCGCGGTGCGGTCACCGATCAGAAGATTGAAATGCTTTTTGACATAGGCCACAATGGCGGCATCAAAGGAATCGCCTGCCACCCGCACCGAGCGGGAGGAAACAATGCCGCCCAAAGAAATAACAGCCACTTCGGAGGTGCCGCCGCCGATATCGACGACCATACTGCCGGTGGGCTCGCCGACGGGCAAGCCTGCGCCGATGGCGGCTGCCAGCGGCTCTTCGATGATCCGAACATCCTTCGCGCCGGTCTCATAGGCTGCATTTTCTACCGCCCGATGCTCCACATCGGTGACCCCGAAGGGGATGCAGATGAGGATGCGCTTTTTGGTGAAGGCATTTTTGCCCATGGTCTTTTTCAAAAAGAACCGCAGCATCGCAGAGCCACACTCAAAATCGGCAATAACACCTTCTTTGAGGGGGCGAACGGCGCGGATGCTATCGGGGGTACGGCCGATCATTTCTTTGGCTTCTTGACCCACCGCCACAACGCGATTAGCAACCGTATCGATGGCGACCACGCTGGGCTCCCGCAGAATGATCCCTTTGCCGCTGCGATACACAATGGTATTGGCGGTGCCGAGATCGATGCCGATATCGGTATATTGAGAAAAACGAGGTAATTTGATTTTTTTGATAAACTCGAACATAATGCTTTCCTTTCAAAACTCCTTGATGATCTTTTGAAATAATTCGGTGGGGAATCCCACGATATTATTGAAACTTCCTTGAATTTCGCAGACAAAGTTGGTCTCCTGAATGCCGTAGCTCCCCGCTTTATCCATCGGCGAGCCGCTTTGCACATAGGCGTCGATCTCCTGCTCCGACAGGGTGCGGAAGGTGACAAACGAACAATCGGTAAAAACCCGCTCCTTTTCATCGCGGCGCAGATAAACACCGGTATAGACCTGATGGGTATTCCCGCTGAGCATCCGAAGCATTTTCTTGGCATCGGCGGTATCGGCAGGCTTGCCCAAAATGGTGCCGTTGAAGGCGACCACCGTATCGGCAGCGACCAAGAGAACGCCCTGCGGCGCGCAGACCGACCGCCCCTTTCCTTCGGCGAGAGCGGCGACCAACTGCGCGGGATCTTCCGCGCAAATCTGCCCTTCATCGAATAAAGGCGCGGCGACAGTGATTTCATAGCCCAATTCCCCCAGCAATTTTTTGCGGCGGGGTGAGCCGGAGGCTAAAAGGAGGTTCATGAATGAAATCCGATCTGCCCCATCTCATATTGGGCGAGCTGCTGGCGCAGCATTTCATTTTCCATCTGCAGCTTGCGCTGGGCGTCGGTGCTGGCTTCCAGCTGCATCAGATAATCCCGCATTTCTTCCCGCAGGCGAGCGCAGGATGCCTTGTTCTTTTCGTTTTCATCGCAAAGATCCAAGCAGCTCAAAATAGCAGCAAGACCGAAATTCAATTTGCCGTTGCCGCTCAGAAGGGCGCGGATCTTGGTGTCCACGGTATTGGCAAGGCGCAGGGTATATTCCCGCTCTTCCTCGGTGGAAACGATGAATTCATGCCCTGCAATGGAAATGCTGATCTTATTCTTACCCATAATATCCTCCTATATTTCAACAGATAATGCCTTTACTAAACTATTATACTTTAACTATAAGAATATTTCAAGATAATATTTGACATCATCTGTAAATTTATATACAATAAAGGCCATAATATCTTTTGAGGTGAACAAAATGCAATTTTTTGAATATATGCTGGCTGCCTTTTGGCAGGTGGCGATCCTTGCGGTGATGGTGGGGGTCGGCTATGCCGGCGATAAGATGGGGCTTTTTACCGAGAAAACCGCCAAAGCCTGCAATGATCTGCTCTTTTATATCATCACACCGGCGGTCATCATCAATTCCTTTTTGAATGTGGAATTTACCAAAGAAAACGGGCTTTCCTATTTGTTGTTCTTCGGGATCATCGCCGCATTTCATATCGTTGGGATGCTGGTCACCAAGCCGCTGTTCCGCGGGGCGGGGGAGCATCGTTCCATCTTCCAATATGCTTCGATGTTTGGTAATATGGGCTATATGGGCTTGCCGCTGGCCAAAGCGGTGGCAGGGGATATCGGTGTCTTTTATTGCTCCGCTGCGGTGGTAGTTTTTAATATATTCGCCTTTACCTATGGCATCCGCCTGATGGATAAAGATACCGGCAAAATGCAGTTTAAAAAGCTGTTGATCAATCCCGGTACTATCGGTATTGTCATCGGTTTGCCGCTCTTTTTATTAAATGTGAAATTACCTGCGGTTTTGGCAACGCCCATCGCCTCGATCGGCAGTATGAACACGCCGCTGGCGATGCTGATGTTTGGCACCTATCTTGCCAATACCGACCTGCCTGCCATGTTCCGCCAGAAGGAAAATTATGGGGTGGCATTAATTAAATTGGTGGCGTTGCCGCTGGCATCCATTTTGATTCTGCGCCTTTGCGGGGTGCAGGGGCCGATGCTGGTGACCGCCGCGGTCTGCTGCGGCGCGCCCACCGCCAATAATACTGCAATGTTTGCCGCCAAATACGGCCGAGATACCGGCGTGGCTTCTAAGGTCGGCGGGCTGGTCAGTATCCTCTCAATCATCACGCTTTCGGCGTGTATCGCTTTGGCAGACACTATTGGATAAAAGAGAAACCGAGATCGCAAGATCTCGGTTTTTGCTTATAAAACTCCTCGGTAATAGAGGCCGCGGGTGTAGTCGGCGGGGGGTTCGCCGCCGCGCTCATAGGCATCGATGATGCGGGTGATCTCTTGGGGGGATTCCTCGGTGAAGAGCAACCGCCCGAAGGCAATATCCGCTTCCTTCCATTCGCGGTTGCGGTCTGCCAAAAAGAGCGGGGTGGCATTGAAAAGAACATTGCTGCAATCATAGCCGCAGGCGATGGGGAAGGTGCGGCCGGTGCGGTCGGTCAAGGTGCCGCCCTTTTTATTTTTGCAGCCGCCGATATTTTTTAAGATGCAGTTTTCGGTTTCCATCAGCGGCAGCCGCCCGTAGACAATGATGCCGGTAGGCATCGGCTTGGGCAGGCGGCGGATCTGCTGCAGGGTCAGCTCATAGGAAAGGGTAAGGTCCTGCAATCCCTGCTCCTGCAGAGCGCAGAGCGCTTGGGAATTGGCGGCGTTAAAGGCAAAATCGCCATGGGGGATCATTTCGGCTTCGATGATGGGTTGGATCTGCCCAAAATTGCGGCAGAGAATATGGCGAAAACCCAGATCATATAAGCGTTTGAGCGCTTTTTTCAAATCTGCTTCGTGGATCATTGCGGGCAAGAAAACGCCGGCGCGTTCGTCCTTGGCGAAGGGCGCCAGCCGATCGATATCGCTCAGGTTCAGCCAATAGCGTTTCAGCCGCGGATCGGGGGTTCCTTTCAGCAGGTCGACCGATTGAAACCAGCCCTCCAGCCACGGCTTTTGGGGCTGATTTTGGAGCAGTTCCAAGGCGGGAATCTGCTCGAAAAAGGGATGGGGCTTGGGCAGAAAATGCTGCTCGACCAAAACGATGGCTTGGCGACGCAGCGCATTGAAGGCGGCGGCGGGATAGAAGAGATCGTGGCGCACCAGCGCGGTACATTCCTCCAGCTCAAAGGGGGTTCCGCCCAGCTTGGAAAGGGAGCGGACAGCATCCTCTTCGGTCACCTCTTTTTTCAGCGCAGGCGCGGGCGGATCGCCGATGATCTCGGTCTTAAAATCTTCGCATTGCACCGTGAGTTTGCATAGGTCTTCCCGCATAAAAAGGCGGAAGGAGATGCGCCGTTTTTTAGGCTCATAGCTCTCTTCCAGCGTCTTAGATACCTCTTTGACCGCTTGCTTATAATCTTCATACGCGGTCTTGGTTTTGACCCCGAACATAGCGGGGCCTTTTTGATCCAAAAGATAGCCTTGGGTAAAGCCGTCGCGGGAGAAGATATGCGCCAAACGCGCCAGATCCTCGGCGGTGGGGCGGGTGCCGCTCAACGCTTTGCGGTAGGCGGCGGTAACGCTGCCCACATATTCGGGGGATTTCAGCCGCCCTTCGATTTTCAGGGAGGTTACCCCTGCTTTTTTTAGTTCGTCTAAATATTCCAGAGCGCAAAGGTCCTTGAGGCTCAAGGGGTAGCGGTTTTGCTCATAGGGCAGGCGGCAGGGCTGGGCGCAAAGGCCGCGGTTGCCGCTTTTTTGACCCACGACTGCGGAAAAATAGCAGTTGCCGCTATAGCACATGCAAAGGGCGCCATGGGCAAACACTTCGATCTCCATCGCGGTATTTTGGCAAATTTCGGTAATTTCCGCAAGGGAAAGCTCCCGCGCTAAAACGACCCTCTTAAAACCCAGCGGTTCCAAGGCTTGGATGCCGCTGAGGGAATGAATATTCATCTGGGTAGAAGCGTGCAGCGGCAGGGAAGGGCAGGCGGCGCGCAATACCCGCGCCACTCCCAAATCCGAGACAATCGCGGCATCGGCGCCGGCATCGGCGATCTCCTTGGCAAGCCGCATCAGATCGGGGATCTCCTCTTCCTTGGTCATGGTATTGACAGTGACATAAACCTTAACATTTCTCAGGCGGCAAAAGGCGCAAAGTTCCTTCAATTCTTCGCCCGAAAAACCTTTGGCGGCGCGGCGGGCATTGAGGATGCTGCCGCCCACATAAATGGCATCGGCACCGTTATGAACCGCGCTGCGCGCGGCGGCAAAATCGCCGGCAGGGGCTAAAATCTCCATCGCTTGCTCCTTTCATTTTTTACTTATTATACATAAATTGAAGGAATATTTCAACCGCAACTTGACGAACGGTGAAAAAAAGGGTAAAATAAAATAGAATTTAAGGTGACAAGAGTAATCCGAACCTGCCTCAAAGCAGGAGATTTCGGTGCTTTTCACTTATTTTTATTTGATCGGCGGCAGCCGATCTGCATAAAAGATAGAGCAAAAATCCCTCGAAATCTCCTTGCTTTGAGGTCGAAGATTTTAAAAAGAGCGGATTTTTGATCAATCAAGGCACAAAACGCAGCCAATGCTTTGTGCATTGGCGAGTATTTTAACGAAGGGTGAGCGGAAATCCGCCTTTTTAAAACAAGGTTCGGATTACTCTTGTCACCTATGTAACGGAGAGGAACATATGAATCGATTTACTATGTTTTTTCGTAAATATTGGCATAAGATCCTGACCTTCTGCATCGGCTTGGCCTTTTTGAGCTTTTGCGGTGTATTGGTCTGGCTGGGTGCCGATCGGATCTACCATGTATTCAAGCCTGAAAACATTTATGAAAAGGGCGTGGATCCCGATCTGATCTGGGAAGGCGCGGCATTCGATGAGCTGCGCGCTTCGGGATTGGAAGAGGGAAGCAAAGAATACTATGAAGAGTATATTTCCAATTTCGTCAAGCAAGATTTCCCCGGCTTTACCGATCCTTTGGAACTGAATACCGATTATTTTATTTCCTATGGTATTTGGCAGGCGATCAAGGTCAACGGTCAGGGTGTCTATGCCACCGACGAAAAGGGCATCATCCGTATTCCCAAAGCGGATGTGGAAAAATATGCGCTGTATAATTTCAACTATGTGGGCGATATCAAGCACCATTCGGTGGAGACCGGCGGCGGATTTGAATATGAATCCCTTTCGGGCTGCTATAAGGTCAGCTCCGCGATGGGTAATAAATTCCTTGTCCCCAATGTTCTGGATGTGAAGGAAGAGGAGGATACCGGGCTGGTAACGCTTTTGGTGGACCTTTATTATAATGACGGTCTGACCTCGGAGGATATCACCCAGGATGCTTCCAAATTTGCCAAGCGGATCTCCATCACCCTGCAGAAGATGGAAGAAAATCTGACCATCAATGATGAGGAAACTCCGGTGACCAACTATCTGTATACCGCCTGCTCGCTGGTGGACGAGACGGTTTCGGATGATAAAATCGCTCCCGATGCCACCGCAAATGATTTTAAAGACTAAAAAGGAGCCAAGGCTGCAAGAGTGAGTTGATTCGAACCCAAATTGGTTTTTACAGGCGGATTTCCGCCAATACTGCATCAGACCTCATCCATATACGTTAGTATTATGGATGAGTTCTTCTTTGTCTTGTCAAAAATCCGCTCTGTAAAAACTGCGAGCACCTTTTGGCAAGGGATGTTTGAGTGAGTTTTGGTGGGATTTTGGGCGCCTTTGCTGACGCAAGGGGACCGAAAGCACGCCGAAAATCGCCGAAAATCCCTGTCAAAAGGCAATTTCGGTTCGAATCAACTCACTCTAAGCGCAGCAGCCTTGTTTTTTAATTATGGAAGAGCAATTCAGTTCGGCATATCGGGCATTTCGCCTGAGCGCCTATCGCAATAAATATGAGAAAGCCCTGCTTTTCGGCGGCAAGAGCTTCACCTTCGGCGCCCTTTTGGTGCGGGCGGAATATGCCTATAACACCTTTTTGCAGATGGGGGTAGAGGAAGGGGAATGCGTGGCCTTATGGCTGCCCGATTGCCCCGATCTTCTGGCTTCCTTCTATGGGCTTTCCCGCATGGGAGCGGTGGGGGTTTTGATCCACCCCGCATCCTCGCCCCGCGAGGTGAAAAAGCAGATGGAAAAGGCGGGCGCCGATATTCTGTTGACAACGGCGGGAAGGTATGAACTTTACCGCAAATTGATCCAAGAATTGCCCCAAAGCAATCTGGTCTTATGCCGCCCCGAACTGGATATGAAGGGCAAGGCGCGCAGAGCCTATTTGGAAAAGGAATGGGGCAATGATATTGAAGATCGGGCGGTGCTGGACCAGATGATGGCGGCCAACCGCTATAGTGCGTTGGAAACCCCGAAAGGGGATCCCGCGCAGCAGGCGGTGATGCTCTTTGGAACCAGCAGTTTTATCGAGGCGCACCCCATCTCTTATCAAGCGGAAGAGCTGGACGAAAAGGCGGTTCAATTCTGGAAAAATAAGAAGGCGGTCAAGACCGTCTTTGTGGAAAACTCTTTTGCCACTGAAGGTGGATTTTTGGCAGTCCATAGCGCGCTGACGGCGGGAAAAACCGTGCTTTGGTGCGATGGGACGATGGAGCAGATGCGCAAGTTCAGGCCGGATTTTTTGGTGGCCACCGAGGAATTCTTTTGGGCGCTTCGCCAGCTAAATAACCCTTGGAAAATGAAATGGTCCAACCTGCAGGGCGGGATTCAGCTTGGCAAGGAGCCGACCGAATTGATGCAAAAATTTGCCTCTCGCACCATGCAGGAATGCGGCGGGCAGGGAGCTTTGGACGCCTGCCCTGTGCCATTGAAGGTGCAGCAGCAAGACCTTTGCTATGTGGGAGATTTCGGTGTGCGGCTTTCGGATATGGAAGCGGAGCTGGCAAAGCTGCCTTCGATTATTGCTTGCCGCGTCAGCGAGGAAGGCGGCGGATTGCGGCTGCGGTTGGTTCCCAGCGGCAAAGAGGCTGCCGGTAAGATGGGCAAAAGCATCGCTTTATGCTGCCGGCGGGAGATGAATCCGCGGCATCTGCCCAAAACGGTGGAAATTTGCACGAAACTTTGATTTTTTATTGGTTAAAATATAAAAAATACTTTACATTATATTGCAATTTATGATATACTGCTATTATTATTGATACGAGAGGACCGTTGAAATGGGAACTGTCATCAGCATTGTTTCCGGCAAGGGCGGTGTGGGGAAGACCACATTATGTGCCAATCTGGCGTTTTCTTTGGCGCTGGAGGGTCATTCCGTCATCGCGCTGGACGGAGATATGGGGCTGAAAAATCTGGATATCCTGCTGGGTCTGGAAAGCAAAGCATCCTTTGACCTGCTGGATATTTTAGAAGAGCGCTGCCCTATCGGTCAGGCTGTCGTGGTCCACGATGCCTTGCCGAATCTGCATATGATCTCCGGATCGGAGGATTATACCGCCTCGGTGGATAAGCGGGCAATGCGTCGGCTTTGCCGATGGCTGGCAGATCATTATGAATATGTCTTGATCGATGCACCCGCAGGGGTGGGCGAAGGGTTCCGCAATGCGGTGTTCAGCGCCCAGCGCTGCATCGTTGTGTCCACACCGGATCTGACTTCGGTGCGGGATGCGGGGCGTACCGCTTCGATCATTGCGGGGATGTGTTCCATCCCTTGCGAATTGGTCATCAATAAAGTGCGCAAGCAGATGATGAAAAAAGGATATATGCGGAATGTGGATCAGGTGATGGATTCGGTTTCCTTGCCGCTTTTAGGCTTGGTTCCCCATGATGATGAAGTGGTCATCTCTGCCAACCGCGGGATGATCTTGCCGCAGACCAAGTCCAATACCGCCATTGCGTTTAAGAATATTGCCCGTCGGCTGCAGGGGGATGATGTGCGGCTGGCAGGCTTTTGGAGAAAGTAAAGAAAAATCCGTTGTGTCAGGAGGATCGAAAAAAAGAATGAACATTGCATTGATTGCCCATGAAAAGAAAAAAGAGTTGATGGTGCAGTTTTGTATTGCTTATGCCGGTATTCTGGCAAAGCATCATCTTTGCGCCACCGCCACCACCGGAAATCTCATTTCGGAGGCGACCGGGCTGAATATCAATAAAGTTTTGAGCGGGCCCCATGGCGGAGAGGATCAGATCGCAGCAAGAATTTCCTATGATGAGATCGATGTGTTGCTCTTTTTCCGCGACCCTCTGACCCCGACCACGCGGGAGCGGGAAGAACTCAATATCCTGCGTCTTTGCGATGTCCATAACGTCCCTTTGGCGACCAATATTGCCACCGCCGAGGTGGTCATTATGGCATTGGAACGCGGCGATCTGGATTGGCGCGAGATCCGCAAGGATTAATTTTATTCAAAATATCCCTGCTCTCCCTATGGGTGAGCGGGGATTTCGACTGTTAGTAACGGTTATGTAGAAGTAAGGAGAAACGAAAAAATGGCTCAAATTACCGCCCCCAAGGGCACGCAAGATATTTTACCGAAGGATTCCGGCCGCTGGCAAAAGGCGGAATCCATCATCCGCGAGCTTTGCGCGCAGTATGGATTCAAAGAGATCCGCACCCCTGTTTTCGAGCATACGGAAGTGTTTGTTCGCGGGGTGGGGGAAACCACCGATGTGGTGACCAAAGAAATGTATACCTTTGAGGATAAGGGCGGCCGCTCGGTCACTCTGCGCCCCGAAGGAACCGCAGGAATTGTTCGTTCGTTTGTGGAGAACGGCCTGTTCAACGAAGCGTTGCCCACCAAGCTTTATTATATGATCCAATGCTTCCGCTATGAAAAGCCCCAAAAAGGGCGGCTGCGGGAATTCCATCAATTCGGCTTGGAGCTGTTTGGCGCGCCCGATCCCTTGGCGGATGCGACCATTATTTCCTTGCCCTATCGTTTGTTTAAAAAGGTCGGGCTGGATGGAATTCATCTGGAGCTCAATTCCATCGGCTGCAAGGAATGCCGCAGCAAATACCGCGAAGCGCTGATTGCCTATTTCCAAAAGGATCAGGAAAAGCTTTGCTCCACCTGCCAAGAGCGGTTGGCGAAGAACCCCATGCGGATTCTGGATTGCAAGAGCGCGATCTGCCAAGGCATTGCCAAGGATGCGCCCATCATTACCGATTATCTCTGCGAGGATTGCAGCAACCATTTTGAAGCGGTGAAGGAATATCTTTCGCTGATGAACATTGAATACCATATCAACCCCCGCATTGTGCGCGGGCTGGATTATTATAACCGCACCGTGTTTGAATTCGTTTCCGATCAGATTGGTGCGCAAGGTACGGTTTGCGGCGGCGGCCGCTACGACGGTATGACCGAGCAATTCGGCGGCGGCAACCATTCGGGCATCGGCTTCGCGATGGGTATGGAGCGGTTTATGCTGGTGCTGGAGCAGGCGGGAATTACCTTGGAAGAAGAGTGCGGCTGCGACCTTTTCATCATTCCGCTGGGCGATCGCGCCTGCAAATACGCGGTCGGGCTGACCGATCGGTTGCTGAACGAGGGCGCCAAGGTGCAATATGACCTGCTGCGGCGCTCGGTCAAGGCGCAGATGAAATATGCCGATAAGATCGGCGCTGCCTGCACCATGGTGGTGGGGGACAGCGAGTTGGACGAAGGCATTGCAACAATAAAGAATATGAAAAATGGCGAGCAAAAGCAGATCGCTTTGAATGATTTGAATAAAGCCCTTTTGGAGGAATATAGCAAATGAGAAGAACAAATTATTGCGGAGAGATTACCGCCGAGCAGATCGGCGAGAAGGTAACCGTCTGCGGTTGGGTGCAGCGCCAGCGGGATCTGGGCGGCCTGATCTTTATTGATTTGAGAGATCGCACCGGCTTGGTGCAGCTGCAGTTTGATGAGTCGGTGAATAAGGAAGCCTTTGATGTGGCGTTCACTGTCCGCGGCGAATATGTTTTGGAAGTGACCGGTACCGTCGCCAAGCGCGGCGGCGCGGTCAATGAAAATTTGAAGACCGGCGCCTTGGAGATCCTTGCCGATACTGTTAAGGTTCTGAATAAGGCAAAGACTCCGCCCTTTGAGATCGTGGAGAACAGCAATGTCAATGAAGAGTTGCGGTTGAAATACCGCTATCTGGATCTGCGCCGCCCCGATCTGCAGGGCAATATCCTGATGCGCCACCGCATCACCAAGATCACGCGGGACTATTTCGATGAGAACGGCTTTATCGAGATCGAGACCCCGATGCTGATGAAATCCACCCCCGAGGGTGCGCGGGACTATTTGGTTCCCAGCCGTATTCATCCCGGATGTTTTTATGCGCTGCCCCAATCCCCCCAGATCTATAAGCAGATCTCGATGGTGGCGGGCTTTGACCGCTATATGCAGATCGCTCGCTGCTTCCGCGATGAAGATTTGCGCGCCGACCGTCAGCCGGAATTTACCCAGATCGACTTGGAGATGTCCTTTGTGGAGATGGAAGATGTCCTTTCCATGGGCGAAGGATTTATGCAAAGAGTGTTCCGCGAAGCCTTGGGCGAAGAGATTTCTCTGCCCCTGCCTCGCCTGACCTATAAAGAAGCGATGGAGCGGTTCGGCTCCGATAAGCCCGATACCCGCTTTGGTATGGAGCTGTTTGATATCAGCGATATCGTGAAAGAGAGCGGATTTTCTGTCTTCAGCGGCGCGGTAGCTGCCGGCGGCAGTGTTCGCGGGATTACCGCGCAGGGCGCCGCTTCGGTGCTGACCCGCAAAGAGATCGATAAGCTGACCGAGCATGCCCGCGGCATCGGCGCCAAAGGGTTAGCGTTTATCCGCTGGATGCCCGAAGGCATCAACTGCTCCTTCGGTAAGTTTATGACCGAAGAGGAAATGAAAGCCATTCTGGAGCGTGCCGGCGCCAAGGAAGGGGATGTGGTCCTCTTCGTCGCCGATGCCAAGAACAGCATTGTTTTGGGTACCTTGGGCGCATTGCGCTTGATGGTTGCCGATAAGCTGGGGATCGAGCGTAAGGGCTATCAATTGCTTTGGATCACCGAATTCCCCTTTTTCGATTGGGATGAAGATAACGGGTGCTGGGTGGCAATGCACCATCCCTTTACCTCGCCTTTGGATGAATGCCTGGACTATCTGGAGACCGATAAATCCAAGGTACGTGCCAAGGCTTACGACTTGGTGCTCAATGGCGTAGAGCTGGCCAGCGGTTCCATCCGCATCACCGACCCCGAGTTGCAGGCAAGAATGTTTGATATGCTGGGTCTTTCGGAAGAAGAAGCCCACCTCAAGTTTGGCTTCCTGCTGGATGCCTTCCAATATGGCGCGCCGCCCCATGGCGGTATGGGCTTGGGTCTGGATCGCTTGGTGATGCAGATGCTCAATCTCAAGAACCTGCGGGATGTCGTTCCCTTCCCCAAGGTGCAGAATGCCTCCGAGCTGATGAGCAACTGCCCTGCCGAAGTTTCCCCCGAGCAGTTGGAGGAGCTGGGCATCGCCATTGTTCAAAAAGAAGAAACCAAGGATTAACAGTTTGTTCATCCATTTTTGATAAAATATACCCGAGACTTTAATTGTTAGGAGAAAAAATATGATCGAGGTCAAAAATATCGTCAAATCCTATGGCGATAAATATGCGGTCAAGGATATTTCGTTTACTGTCGAAACCGGCGAGATCGTCGGCTTCCTCGGCCCCAACGGTGCCGGTAAATCGACAACGATGAATATTCTCACCGGCTATCTTTCCGCCAATAGCGGTACCGCGCTGATCGATGGGATCGATATTCTGGAAAATCCCACCGAGGCCAAGCGGCTGATCGGCTTTTTGCCGGAGCAGCCCCCGCTCTATATGGATATGACGGTTAGGGAATATCTGGAGTTTGTCTATGATCTGAAAAAGTGCAAGTTCCCCAAAAAAGAGCATCTGAAGGAAATCTGCGAGCTGATGAAGATCGAGGATGTCTATAATCGGATGATTAAGAACCTTTCTAAAGGTTATCGCCAGCGTGTTGGCTTTGCGCAGGCGCTGGTGGGCAATCCCCCTATTTTGATTTTGGACGAGCCGACTGTCGGCCTGGATCCCCGCCAGATCATAGAGATCCGCAAGCTGATTACCCGCCTGGGAAAAAAGCATACGGTTATTTTGTCTACCCATATTCTGCAGGAGGTGCAGGCGGTATGCGATCGCATCATTGTCATCAATAAAGGGCAGTTGGTTGCCGATGGCAACGCCGAAACCCTCGCCCATAAAGAAGCAGGCAACCGCCGCTTGGTGGCGCGGATTGCCGGCAATAAGGCGGAAGTCAAAAAGGCGATCCGCGCGATGAACAGTGTTCTCTCCTGCGAAGAGCTCGGCACCAAAGAGCAGGGGACGACCGACTTTTTGATTGAAAGCGAACCCAATGTGGATATCCGCAAGATGCTGTTCCGCCTGCTTTCCGACCGCGGTTGGATTTTGATGGGACTCAAATCGATGGATATGTCGCTGGAGGATGTCTTTGTCAGCCTCATTACCAACGAAGGAGGTGTGGAAGAATGAGCGCAGTCTGGAAACGGGAACTCAAGGCGTATTTAAAATCGCCCTTGGGCTATGTCTATCTCTTTTTGTTTTTGCTTGCCACCGGCTTTATCTTTTGCACCGTCAATGTGAGCAACGGCATCTCCGATGTGCAGTATTATTTCCAAATGTGTTGCTACATACTGATTGTCGCCATCCCGCTGCTGACCATGCGGCTTTACCCCGAAGAGCGAAAGAATAAGACCGATCAGATTCTCATCACCGCTCCCATCAGCATCACCAAAATGGTGCTGGGCAAATTCTTTGCCGCCTATTCCATGTTCCTGATCAGCCTGATCCCCACCTTGTTCTGCGTGGGCTTTTTGATGATCTACGGCAATCTGGAATGGGGCGTGGTTCTCGGCAACTATGTCGGCTTTTTGCTGCTGGGCGCGGCGTATATCGCCATTGCGATGCTGATGTCCTGCGTTACCGAAAGCCCCATCATTGCGTTTATGCTGGGTTTGTTCTCGCTGCTGTTCTTCGCCCTTTGCGATCTGTTGCTTTCCATCACCGATTGGGTGATTGTCACCAAGTTGGTCAACATTATCTCGGTCTCTACCCGCTTTTTAGGGTTCTCCACCGGATTGTTTGATCTTTCGGCAATCTTCTATTTTATCAGCCTTACGGTGATTTTCTTATTCTTGAATATCCGCATCATCGATAAAAGGAGGTGGAGCTGATGGCACTGCTGCCTAAAAATGAAAAAGGGAGCATCGGCTCCTTCTTCAAATCCCGTAAATTTAAGTATGGCTCGGTGGCCACCGCGCTGACCGCGGTGTTTATCGCCATCGTTGTCATCATCAATGTCATTTTCTCGCTGTTGACCGATGCCTATGCTTGGGAATTGGATCTGACCGATAATGATCTCTATAGCATCTCCACCCAATCCAAGCAGATTGTCAACACCCTGACCAAAAATCAAAAGATCAAATTCAGCGTGATGTATAATGAATCGGAATATCCCTCTCCTTTCGTGGATATCATCAAGCGGTTTGCCGCCCTTTCCGAAAATATTGAATTGACCTTTATCGATACCGTCGCCAACCCCACCGCGCTGACCTCTTTCGGGGAAGAATACAATATTGCCGAAGGTGCTGTTGTGGTCCAAAGCGATGCGCGGCTGCGGGTGGTCAATTTTGAAGATATGTATTCTCTGGACGATACCACCGGCGCGATCGCTTCCTACGATGTGGAGGAGCGATTGGCTGCCGCCCTTTTGTATGTCACCCAGGAAGATGTCCCGCTGACCTATTTTGTCTATGGCCACGGCGAGAGCGGCTATGAATCCTTTATGAGCTTGATCGCCAATAACGGCTCGGATGTGGAAGAGGTGCAGATCAACCAGCTGGATACCTTTGACGAGATGGCAAAGACGATGGTCATCTGCGGCCCGATGCGGGATTATTCGGAAACCGAGATCCGCAAGCTGCAGGATTTTCTTGCCAACGATTATGCCTATGAGCGCAACCTCTTCTATTTTGCCAATCCCGAAGCACCCAAGCTGCCCAATCTGGAAGCCTTTTTGGCGGAATGGGAAATCGAGCTGGATCATACTTTGGTGCTGGAGGACGATAACCATAACGCTTCCACCTATGCAAGCAAACCCTCGGAAGCCCCGCTCTATGTCATTCCTTCCTATGTAATGCCCGAAGAGGAGGATGCGATCGACCTCAGCGCCGATGTGCTCTGCGTGGTTCCCCATACCGGCGGCATCCGCATTGTCAACGACGAGCGCAATACTGTCGATACCATCGCTCTGCTGACCACCTCGGAAGGCTCTTATGCCAAGAGCACCGATACCATCATCAGCGGTTATGGCAAGACCAAAGAAGATTTAGAAGGCCCCTTTACCTTGGCGGCGATCGCCACCAAGAGTAATTTCTCCCATAACGTGGAGCAGCAAAGCCATGTCTTTGTGGCAGGCTCGGTTGCGATGCTGCAGCAAAACTATATCACCTATAACGGCAATGGCGAATATCTCTTCAATATCTATCAACTGATGGTGGATGAGACCGAGCTGGAGGTTGCCGGCGCGACCAAGACCGTTGCCTCTTCCTATATGACCTTGGATGAGACCACCACCACTTGGGCGTATATCTTGATCTTGGGTGTTATCCCTGTTCTCTGCCTGGTGATCGGCGCCATTGTCTTTATCCGGAGGAGATTCTTATGATCAAACGTTTAAAACCGGTCCTGATCCTTTTGGGGATCGCGGCGGTGCTGGGCATCCTGCTTTGGGTGCTGGTCGCTTTTGTCCTGCCCAAGGATGAGGCGGGGGAAGATAAGGGAAATTCCGTTGTGTTGATGGAAACCGACCTTACCGAGGCCGATTCTATTGAAATTAAAAATACCTTCGATCATTATACCTTGAAGCAGCAGGCCATCGCCCACTATTATGTGGACGGTAAAAAGGGCTATGAGGTGAAGAATGATGAGATTCTGAATTTTCTGAAGAATTTGGGCTCTCTCACCGCCTCCAAAAAGGTCATCGATGCGCCCAGCGCCGAGCAGATTAAAAGCTACGGGCTGGAGAACCCTCATGGCATCGTCACAGTGAAGGATAATGCCGATACCTATACCTTTAAGATCGGCGCGACCTCGGCCTCGGGCGCCTATTATATGCAGATGGGCAACGAGCCCACTGTCTATCTCATCGATGGGACCATCCCCGATGTCGCTCTGGTGGCGCGGTATCAGTTCTATACCGATGTTATGATCGACTACAGCGAAGATTCTGTCGATCAGGAAACGCTGAAATGGTTTGAGATCAGCGGTACCGCCGCGGCACACGATTACCGCTTGGTGATGAACGAGCTGGGCGAAGACGAAGTCGGCGCATCCTATCTGCTGACCTCGCCCATCAACCATTCGGCATCGATGGTGGCGCAGGATCATATTTTTAACCTGCTCACCGCATTGACCACCGCCGCGGTGGTGGGGGATGATACCAACCCTGAAACCTTGAAAAAGTATGGCCTTGATAAGCCTGCCTATACCTTCTCCTTTGTCCAAAACGGCAAGGTGCAGACCGTTCATTTCGGCAAAACCACCGAGGCGGGCTATCAGTATTGCTATACCGAAGGCGGCAAGTATATTCATAATATCGAGGTTTCCAATACCGAGTTTATGGGCGGTAAATTAAAGGATTTCTGCGAGGATATGATCTATACCCGCGCCGCCGATAATCTCAAAGCCATTAAAGTTACCGGTATGGATAAGAATTTCCAAATCAATATCGGGGAAAAGGATGAAGAAGGAAACTTCTATGTGACCATCAATAATAAGGTGGTGGATAGTGAACTCTTTTCCGATTTCTATGCCCATGTCCTGATGATCGGCATCACCGATGTGGGGGATAAGGGCAAGGAAACCACTCCCTATGTTTCTTTGGAATTCACCTTGAAGGATAATACTGTTGAAACGATGAAATTCTATCCCGTTTCCGAGCTGAAATGCTATTGCGAGGTCAATGGCACCGGCTCCTTCTGGGTTACTACAATGAATGTAGAAAAGATTGTAGAGAATGCTCAAAAACTTTATAACGGCGAAGTCATCACTACCGAATGGTAAAACGCTTGAAATGGGCGACCTTTCCGTTTTTCTTCCCTCGACGTATCGACATACGCCTTCGGTAAGAGAAAACGAAAATCTCATCCCATTTGAAGCGTTTACAACCGTTGAAGGAGAAATCAAAAAATCCACCCAATTTGAACGGTTTACAACCGATGGAATAGAAGATTTATTAACGTTTGTCTTAAAGTTAAATAACAAAGAACCCTTTTTACGAAAAGGGTTCTTTGTTTATAATTAACAAAAAATATAAAATTTGTTAATTGATATTTACAGATATATTCAAATATGTTATCTTTAAATTAAGGATGAGATAATTATCCTAATAAAAATTTTAAGGAGGCAGTAGTATGAAAAAATTACTGAAACACATTCGAACTTTTGCAATCGTCAGTTTGCTCATCTTATTGATGACATCAACGTCGTTTGCATCACCGCTAATCAACGTCGTTTCGCCCGACGAGGCAGTTAACATTGCACTGTTTTATTACTGCCTCAATGTTGCAGAGCAAGATGATGTAGAAATTAATAATTATGCAGTTACCCCTCTTTATGATGAAGAAGGGAAAGTTACTTATTATGCAGTGGACTTTTTCGAAGATGAACAAGGAATTGGATATGCATTGGTTGGCGCTAATCTAACATATTATCAATGCCCCGAATATTATTTGGAGGGATCGTCGTATTATTATCTCAATGCTTTAGAAGGAAATGAGACTGTTTATTATAACCCTTGGCAAGTGTATTCTCATGAAGATGGGAAGTATGTTGATTTATACAATCAGGAAGTAGATACTGCAGAAGTAGAAGACGGAGTGGTTTTCGATGGTGAATTGTTTGAAAACCGTATTGTTTTGCAAAATGTTTCTGAAGTCGGAGATCCGTTGGAAGATGCAAGAGTTTTTGCAATTCATCCATCAGTATACCTTCAAAATTTGGGATACACAAATGTAAGTACAGACTCATATGGAACAATAGAAACAGCGATGGATAATGCTGGGGCATTTAACTATATGTACTCGGTGCCCAAAACGCTTTCAACCGGAACGGTTTTGCGTTATGGTGGACATTGTGTTTTAACAGCGGTTTCTAATGTTTTGAAGTATTGGAAATACAAATATTGTGGTAATTATCCGTCGGGATATCAAACAATATTTAGTGATGTGCTCAATAAAGCTGTATCATCTGGAATGTTTTCAAATGTCACCAACGGTTCTGGCGTGAGTAAAGGGAATATTGGGCCGTTGATTAATGCCGTTAATACACAATATGGATATAGTGGACGGTTTTATGTTAATAGTGAAAGTTCAACAACTTTTTTGAAGAATTATATTAATCTTGGATGGCCCATCATTTTGACATTTACTACTGATTTGCCGAGTAGTAGTCCATTTCCATATTCTAGTCATGCAACAGTTGCCTTTGGATATAATGTTATGAATGCATACATTGAATCGGAACTTAGCCAATATACCTTTGTTAAATTTTTTGATGCTCATTCTTCGCGTGGGAAGGTATATGTATGTTGGAATATGATTCGTAATAGTGAATATTACTTAGAAGAGCCAATTACAACGCATATGGTTGCTTTTTGTCCGTATACTTAATTTGAGGAAATGTTCGTGAAAAAACTTTTGATCCTAACATTAGTAACTATATTATTTTTGAATTGTAGTTGCTCGATCATCGATAACAGCGAAGCTCAGCCGGATACCTATGTAGAAAAGACCGAAGAACCGATGGAATCTTTGCCGGAATCGGAAAAGGATCAAGAGCCTCAAATCGGTATCTTCAATGAGCCGTATCAGGCAACCGAACGAGAGGGGCGGGTAGTTCTTTATCAGAATACCGTCTATTATGAATGCGATCCTCAGGAGCGATCTCCTTGGCAACCCCATATTTATGCAGTTGCTTTAAATGGGGATTCCGCCGCCGAAGATCTGCTGAAGGGAGAACTGGTTTTACTCTGCGGATCGGTATTGATCGGGAGAACCGAAACCAACTATTGCGCGATGGATCTTGCTGATCCTGCAAAAAATTGGAAGCCTTTGCAAGCATCGGCGACCGAGACCGCCTATTTTGAATATCAAAACCAATTGATTCTTTTCAGTAGTCGGGAAGAAAAGAATTATGTCGACTGCATTGATCTGCAGACTCTCGAATCCACGCGAGCAGAGATTCCTATGCAGATCACGCAAGCGGTTCTGAGTGAGGATGATTTGATTTATGTTTGCCGTGATGAACAAGGATATCTTCTATATAGCGCATCTCTTTCGGATAGTAAAAAAATGTTTTTAGGAAGGATCGAAGCGGACTTCACTCCGATCGTCAGCAAAGATCAGATTCTGCTTTGTTGCGAAAAATATAACCCAATGGTTTATGATCGAAAAACCGGGTCGATTTCAATTCTTCGCGATCTAAAAAGCGAAGGTAAATATGATTATTCCGAAGAGATTCCAAATGCTTGGGGGCGCGATGGTTCAACGATTTATTTTCGATATTATGATGGCGAACAGCAAAAAGTGTGGGCATATGATTCGGAAAAAACCGGGGCGGTGAATGGCGAAGAGTATCTTGAAAAAAATTATTTCGGTGAAGGGAATTATTTTAAAAAAGACAACAAAAAATTAGAATTTTTTATGGGTGAACAAGTACACTCTATAGTGGTTCCAAATGGAATGTCGGCATCGAATTTTGCGGTCAACGAAACCGGAGTGGCTTTTTTGGATAAAACCTGCATCCTCTTAAAATCGTTTAACGATAACGAAGAAAAGATACTTGCTTATTATGAACAAGTCTTGAAGATGGAGTGATCATTTAGATTAACATACATCCCAAAGGATCTTTCCTTTGGGATGTATGTTTTTCTTTCCTATATAAATAAAAAAGGCTTGCATTTTTGCATAAAGTGTGATACAATGCCTATAGTATGAATACCAAGGAGGTTCGTCAAGCACGAACCTCTTTGCTTTTGCCTGAAAGGAGATAGAGCGTGAAAGAAAGCATTGCATCGCGCGTGGAAGCGCTGGCGCAGCCGGTGGCCGAGGGGCTGGGGTATGAGTTATTTGACGTGGAATATGTCAAAGAAGGGCCCGATTTCTTCCTGCGGCTGTATATCACCAAGGAAGAGGGGATCGCCATCGATGATTGCGAGGCCATGAGCCGCGCCATCGATCCGCTGCTGGATGAAGCCGATCTGATCAAGGACCATTATTATCTGGAGGTTTCTTCGGTCGGACTGGATCGCCCCTTGAAGAAGGAAAAGGATTTTCTCTATTTTATGGGGGAAATGATTGAGGTAAAGCTCTTTCGTCCCATCGAAAAGACCGATTATTTGGTTGGCAAATTGATCGGGTATGCGGATGGAAAGTTTGCAATAGAATGGCAAGGGCAGGAATTGGAACTTAGCGTCAAGGACACAAGATTGGTTCGCCCTTGGATTGATTTTAGTAAGACATAAGGATTATATAGGAGGACAAAAATGAAAAACGCAGAATTTTTTAAGGCATTGGATCTGATCGAAGCGGAGAAAGGCATCCCCGCCGATTATATGCTGGAAAAGGTGGAAGCCGCGCTGCTGGCCGCTGTCAAGCGTGCCTACGGCAATTCCGATAATGCCGAAGTTATCATCAATCGCGATAAGAATGAAATCAAATTGATCCAAAAGAAATTGGTGGTGGAAGAAGTCACCGATCCCGTTTTGGAAATCTCTTTAGAAGAAGCCCACGATACCGTTAATAAGCGCTTGAAGCTGGGCAGCGAAGCCAAGATCGAAATCAAGACCAAGGAATTCGGTCGTATTGCCGCCCAAAACGCAAAGCAGGTCATTATCCACGGTATCCGCGATGGCGAGCGCGGTCTGCTTTATCAAGAGTTCAACAGCAAGGAATGTGAGATCATTACAACGACCGTCAATCGCGTCGAGCCCAACGGCAATGTAATTCTGGATATCGGCAAGAGCCAAGCGATGCTGATCAAAAACGAGCAGATCCCCGGCGAGGTGTTCAACCCCGGTGATTTTGTTAAGATCTACGTCGTGGAAGTCCGCAACGCCCAAAGAGGTCCTCAGATCCTCATCTCCAGAACCCATCCGGGCTTGGTCAAGCGGTTGTTTGAATTGGAAGTTCCCGAAATCTTCGATGGTACCGTTGAGGTTAAATCCATCGCCCGCGAAGCCGGCAGCAGAACCAAAATCGCTGTCTGGGCGCAGGACGAAAATGTCGATCCTGTCGGCGCTTGCATCGGTAACCGCGGCGCGCGTATCTCCAAGGTCTGCGAAGAGCTGAAGAATGAAAAGGTGGATGTCATCCGCTACAGCGAAAATTCCGAAGACTATATCGCTTCCGCCCTTTCTCCCGCCAAGATTTTGAGCGTTGCTGCCGACGATGTTGCCAAAACTTGCGTGGTTGTGGTCAGCGACGATCAGCTTTCTCTTGCCATCGGCAAGGAAGGTCAGAACGCGCGCTTGGCAGCCAAATTGACCGGCTACAAGATTGATATCAAGCCGCTTTCCAAAGTAGGTGAATAAGCCTTGGCAAAAGAACGTAAAATTCCCATGCGGATGTGTCTTTGCTGCCGCGAGATGAAGCCCAAGCGCGAGCTGGTTCGGGTGGTTCTCAATAAGGAAGGGCAGATCAGCGTGGATCTCACCGGCAAGGCTGCCGGCAGAGGCGCGTATCTCTGCCGCGAAGCGCAGTGTGTGGCAAAATTGCTCAAAACACGCGCTCTGGACCGCGGATTTTCCCGCAAGGTCGAGGATGCGGTCTATGAGCAGCTGCAAAAGGAGCTGAGCCAAGGTGAATAAAAAAGTATTGTCGACCTTAGGGCTTTGCCGCCGCGCGGCAAGGCTGCATTATGGGTTTGATATGGTGATGGCAGGGCTGCATAAGACCCATCTTTTGCTGCTGGCAGAAGATTGCTCCGCCCGCACCTGCAAAAATTTGGAAGAGGCAGCCAAGGAATTTCAGATTCCGCTGTATCATCTGCCATATACCAAGGAGCAATTAGGCATCAGCATCGGCACCAAGCCGGTGGGCATCCTTGGGGTGATCGATGCGGGGTTTGCCCGCAGCCTGATGCAATCTATCGAAGGGGGTAAATAATTTGGAACTTAAATACAGAGTGCATGAATTTGCCAAAGATTTTAATGTCAAAAGTGCAGACATTATGAATCTTTTGGATACCATCGAGAAAAAGGAACGGACCCATATGGCGGTTCTCACCGTTCCCGAGCTGGATTATCTTTTTAACCATTATACCAAGAAAAATCAAGTAGAAAACTTTGACGCTTATTTTGCATTGGCGACCCGCCCTGATCCCGAAGGCGCGAAGAAGGCGGAAGCGCCCAAAAAAGCAGAAGAGCCGAAAAAGGCCGAAGAGCCTAAGAAGGCGGAAGAGCCCAAGAAAACCGGCCCGCGGCTGATCGAAAAGGCACCGCAAAAGCCGGCAGCACCTGCTCAGCAGAAGACCGGCCCGCGGTTGATCGAAAAGGCGCCCCAAAAGCCGGCAGAACCCGCCAAAAAGCCTGCGGCTTCCGCTCCGGTCAAACCGGTGCAGATGCCCAAAAAGAAGGAAAAGGGTCCCCGCCAGGTGCAGAATGTGGAGCGTACCGTCCGCGTGGTCGATACCCGTACGCAGGATGTCAACTTGGGCAAATACGACGATAAACTGATGGATCTTGCCAGCAGCCACGAAAGCCGCAATAATTTTGCTTCGGGCAAGCAGAAGATCCAAAAGAAGAATTTCCAACGCCAAGGGCAGTATGGAAAGAAAAAGAAGGAAACCGAGGCCGAGCGCTTGAAGAGAATCGAGCTGCAGCGTAAGCAGGCGAAGATGAAGATTCAGGTCCCCGATGAGATTTCGGTGGGCGAGCTGGCGCTGCGGATGAAGGTCAATCTGGCGCAGGTGGTCAAGAAACTGATGAGCCTCGGCATTTTGGCCTCCGCTTCGCAGATCATCGACTACGATACCGCTTATTTGGTGGCGGAAGAATTTGATATCCGCGTGGAGAAGGAGATCATTCTCTCCATCGAAGATCGCTTGATCGACGATCGCGAGGATGCGGCGGAAGAGCTGGAGCATCGCTGCCCGGTTGTCGTGGTTATGGGTCACGTGGACCACGGTAAGACCTCCTTGCTGGATGCCATTCGCAATGCCAATGTTACCGCAGGCGAGGCCGGCGGTATTACCCAGCATATCGGTGCATATAAAGTGCGTTGCAACGATCAGGACATCACCTTCCTGGATACTCCCGGTCACGCCGCCTTTACCGCAATGCGCGCCCGCGGCGCGCTGGCGACCGATATCGCCATTTTGATGGTCGCGGCAGACGATGGTATTATGCCTCAGACCGTTGAGGCGATCAACCACGCCAAGGCTGCCGAAATTCCCATCATTGTTGCCATCAATAAGATGGATAAACCCGATGCCAATCCCGACCGTGTTATGCAGCAGCTGACCGAGTATGAGCTGGTTCCCGAAGCTTGGGGCGGCGATACCATCTGTGTTCCTGTCTCTGCGCTCAAGCATGAGGGTATTGATACTCTGCTGGAGATGGTTCTGTTGGTCGCTGAAATGCGCGATCTCAAGGCCAACCCCAATCGCTTGGCCAAGGGTACTGTTATTGAAGCCAAGCTGGATAAGGGTCGCGGTTCTGTCGCCACCGTGCTGGTGCAGAACGGTACCTTGAAGATGGGTGATATCATCATCGCCGGCACCGCGGTCGGTAAGATCCGCGCGATGACCGACGATAAGGGTCGCCGCATCAAGGATGCCGGCCCCTCCACTCCGGTCGAGATCATCGGTCTGGCGGAAGTTCCCCAGGCAGGCGACAGCTTCTTCGTTGTCGAAGATGAGCGGTTGGCGCGTGAGCTCGCTGACCAGCGCAAGAGCGATCAGAAGCTGCAGGCACAAAGCCAGTATAAAGTATCTCTGGACGATCTGTTCTCTCGGATTCAGGAAGGCAATATGAAGGACCTGAACATCATCGTCAAGGCCGACGTTCAGGGCTCTGCCGAAGCGGTCAAGGCTTCGCTGGAGAAAATTACCAACGAAGAAGTGCGTGTCCGTGTCATTCATAGCGGTGTCGGCGGCATCAATGAAAGCGATGTTATGCTGGCGGAGGCTTCCGGCGCGATCATCGTCGGCTTTAATATCCGCCCCGATGCCAATGCAAAAGCTTCGGCGGAAAAGGCCAATGTGGATATCCGCCTCTATCGTGTTATTTATGAAGCGATCGAAGAGATCGAAGCCGCGATGAAGGGTATGCTGGCACCGAAGTTTAAGGAAGTTATTTTGGGTATGGCGGAAGTGCGCCAGACCATCAAGGTTTCGGGCATCGGTACTGTTGCAGGCTGCTATGTCAAGAGCGGTAAGATGGTGCGTAATGCCTCCATCCGCCTGATTCGCGATAACATTGTCATCTTCGAAGGTTCTTTGGGCTCCTTGAAGCGTTTTAAGGACGATGCCAAGGAAGTTCTGGAAAACTTCGAATGTGGTATGACCATTGAAAACTATAACGACTTGAAGGAAGGCGATATGATCGAAGCCTTCGAGATGCAGGAGATTAAACAATAATGGCTCATCGTATTCAAAGAGTAAATGAAGAAATTCGCAAGGAGCTTGCAAGGATCCTTCCTCAGCTGAAGGATCCGCGCATCCCTTCGCTGGTTTCGATCACAGCGGTGGAAACCACCGGCGATCTGAAGGAGTGCAAGGTCTATGTCTCGGCGCTGCTGGGGGATGAAAAAGAGATGCTCAAGGGCTTAAAGTCCTCGGGCAGCTTCATCCGCGGCGCATTGGCAAGAAACTTAAAATTGCGCTATACTCCCGAGCTGACCTTTTATGCCGATGATTCCATCAAATATGGTATGCATATCAACGAAAAGCTCCACGAGCTGGGGCTGGACGGAAGCGGAGAGAAGGACGATGAAGAATAATTCATTGGCGGAAATCGCGGCATTTCTTGCCGCGCAGGAGCAGCTGACCTTAGTCTGCCACCATCGCCCCGACGGGGATACGCTGGGCAGCGCATTTGGACTCAAGGACCTTTTGGAACAGATGGGAAAAGAGGTTCTGGTTCTCTGCGCCGATCCGGTCTCACCCCGCTATCGATTTTTGAGCGATGGAAAGCGGGATCTGGTGGGGCAGCCGCAGGGCGCAATCGTCTGCTTGGACATTGCTTCCCCTGAAATGGCAGGCGCTTTAAAGGAGCTGGCCTTGCAGGCGGATGTCTTGATCGATCATCACGCCACCAATCCCCGCTACGCCAAAATGAACTATATTGATGCTCACGCGGCCGCCAACGGCGAGATTATGCTTCAGCTGGCCAAGGAATTGGCACCGCTCACCCCCAAGGCTGCGGCGGCGTTTTATACCGCCATTGCCACCGATACCGGTTGCTTTAAATATGGCAATACCACGCAAAATACCCATCTGGCTGCAGCCGAGCTGATCGGGGTAGGGATCGATGTGGCGGCGCTGAATCGCCATCTCTTCCAGACTGTTCGAAAAGCCGAATTGGAGCTGAATCGGATGGCTTTGGAGACGGTGCGCTATTTTGCCGATAATCGCATCGCAACCATGGAGATTACATTAGCCATGCTGGAGCAATCGGGCGCCGGCGCGGATGAATTGGAGACCATTTCCTCGTTGCCCGCCCAGATCGAAGGGGTGAAGGCGGCGGCCACCTTTAAGGAATTGGCGCCCAATCAATATAAGGTCTCGCTGCGCACCGATGGTTCCGTCCACGGCGGCGAGATCTGCGCCCAATTTGGCGGTGGCGGTCATAAGCAAGCGGCGGGCTGCAATTACAGCGGCAGCTATCGGGAGGCGGAAGCCGCGCTGGTAGAGGCGCTGACCAAAGCATTGGAGAATCAATGAACGGAATTTATTTAGTGGATAAGCCTTCGGATATGACCTCTTTTGGCGTTGTGGCGCGGGTGCGCCGCCTGAGCGGTCAGAAATGCGGTCATAGCGGAACGCTGGACCCTATGGCGACCGGCTTGCTGCCGGTGATGGTGGGGAAAGCGACCAAGCTATGCGAGCTTTTTACCGAAGGAAAAAAAGAATATATCGGAACCTTACGGTTCGGTCTTTTGACCGATACCGGCGATGTCACCGGCGAGACATTGGAAGAGCGGGCAGGAGCTCCCTCCAAGGAGCAGTTACTTGCGGCGTTGCCTTCTTTTATGGGCAAGATTACCCAGCGCCCGCCGATGTATTCGGCCATCAAGGTGAATGGAGTACCCCTTTATCGCCATGCTCGCGCAGGGCGGGAGATCGAAGTTCCCGAGCGGGAAGTGGAGATCGAGCGCTTGGAGCTGCTGGAGTATGATGAGATCAAGGGCGAAGCGGTTTTTTCGGTGGAATGTTCCAAGGGCACCTATATCCGCACCCTATTTATGGATCTGGCGGAAAAATGCGGTTGCTTGGGAACAATGTCTGCCTTGCGGCGCACCAAGGTGGGGCGATTTACCATCGAGGAGTCCATTCCCTTGGAGGAATTGATGGCGCAGTTGGAGCAGGGCAAATCGCCCGCGTTTCTTCCTTTGGAAGAAGCTCTTTCCTTTTTGCCGCGGTATCAGCCGCCGGAATTTTTTGCAACCCTTTTGAAAAATGGTTGCGCTGTGGATATTAAAAAACTCAAAAACCTGCCTCAGACGCTTTGCACCGTCTATAGCGGCGAGCAATTATTGGGGCTGGGTGAAATCGTAGAAAAGGACGGAGAGACCTGTTTTAAGGTCGTAACGCATTTATGATCAAAAATCGGGTGGCAGCAATCGGAGATTTTGATGGTGTCCATTGCGGGCATCAGGAGATTTTGCGCCAATTAGTCGCTTGGGCGACCGAACTGGATGCAGAACCGATGGTCATCTCCTTTATTGCAAATACCAAGGGGAAAAAGGTGATTACCTGCCCCGAAATCAAAGAATATTATATTCGGCAATGCGGTGTGGAGCAGGTTTGTTTTCTTCCCTTTGAGCAATGGAAGGATGTCTCCGCCGAGGACTTTGCGGAGGGCTTTTTGAAAAAAGAGTGCAGAGTTGTCGGTGTGCTTTCGGGGGAGGACCTGCATTTCGGCCAAGGGCGGCAAGGGAATGAATTTACCCTTCTTTCCCATGGCATTGCGGTGAAAAAAGCGGAAGATCAAAGAATCGGCGAAGCGCGGATCAGTTCTTCCGCTATTCGTGGTTGGTTGGAAAAGGGGGATCTTGCCCGCGCCGAAGAAGCCTTGGGGCATCCCTTTGCGTTGATGGGCAAGGTCTGCCGCGGCAAGGGGCTGGCGCATACCTTCGGGTTGCCGACGGTCAATCTTTCGGTCGCCGAAGACCAGCAGCTGCTTCCCTTCGGGGTATATGCCGCTTGGGCAGAAGGGAGGGGCAAACGCTGGAAGGCGGTGGCCAACCTTGGTGTCCGCCCCACGGTGGAGACCACCGACCGCCCGAATTTAGAAGCGCATCTTTTGGAGGATGCCGAGGATTTATATGGCGAGACCTTGCGGATCGATTTTAAGGCATTTTTGCGTGCCGAGAAGAAATTTTGCAATGCCGAAGAATTATTTTTGCAGATTAAAATGGATGGGGAACAAAGCAAGGAGGTATTAGAAATCGAATGAAAAAAATCATTGCTATATTGCTTTGCATCTCCCTTGCAGCAGGGATCTCCGGCTGCAAAAAAGAAGAAAAAGCCCCTGCGCGGGAAGAAAGCGGCGGAACCGGCTATGGCACCGCCCGCTCCGGCGCATTGATCGAGCAGGACCTTTATTTCCTGCGCCCCTATGCCAAACGCGCGGCAGTGGAAGAGGTGTTGGGCAGCCCCCAAACCTTTGTCCTCTCCGATGGGAACAGTTGTACTTATCGGCTGTCCAAGGGGGAAGAAGTGACCTTGAATTATACCGAATCCGATAAATTGGAATCGGCGCAATATAAAAATGCCGAGGGCAAGACGCAGGACCTGTTTGCCTACCTCAATTCCATTGGGGTGATGGTAAACTATGTGTCGGGCGAAACATACCAACCCGAAGAGCAGCCCGAGGCAGAAAAGGAACCGACCCAAGAGCAACCCGAGCAGGAGCAGACCGGATATTTCTCGCAAAAGAAATATAGCTATGCCATGGCGGAGCAGATTCTCAAATTGGGCGTTCTGCGGGAAACCGTGGTCTCAGCATTGGGCAAACCCAATAGCTTTGGCTCGGTGGATTTTGCCAAGGATGGCTACATTATTGATGTCTATTTGATGGACGATGGCAGCATCTTATATCTGGACTACGGCTACGCCCGCACCAAGCTGCGCGCCGCGCGCACCGAAAAGGGCGGCGATGCCACCGCGTATCTGGGCGAATGGGGGGCAGAAGCCAAACCGGATGGGCTCTATCGCGGCGACCGCAATCGCCATCTCTTTAATTCTTTGAAAAAGAATGCCAAGCCTTCGGAGATCTATAGCCGCTTCGGCGCGCCCGATTGGTTGGAGGGAAATGCCGATCATTATCGGGATGCCTATCTCTTGCAGGATGGCTCGGTATTATATATGGACTTTGGCAGCGGCCATTCCTTGTTGACCGCCGCGTCCATCACGAAATTTGACGGTGGGATAACACCGATTCAGTTGAGGTAAAAACGATGAAAAAGCGCTTCATAGCAATCTTAATATTGATTATGATGCTTGGCTGCCTTTCCTCCTGCCGCTCTGCGCGGGATGATTTGAAATTCTATGTGATAAAGCAGGCGGATGTGGCAGAAAATATGGCAGATTCCGCCTTATTGGCTGCCGCAAAGCGGAGCGGGCGGGTCGCCTTCACCGGGGAAGACCTGCGGGGCTGGTATTGGCCCGACCATCAGGTGTTGCTGCGGGATCTTTCGGTCTATGGCGGCGCGGAAGAGGGCGGCAGCAGGCTGTTTCAGGCGGAAGCAGGCGATGTATTCGTTTTGGTATTGGGCAACCGCGTCCTCTATAGCGGCGGCTTTGCTTCGGCTGCGGAGACCTTGGGCGATACCGGAGAAATCTATATCCAAGACGGCGCTGCCGATAATTTCGCGGTTGCCTGCCGCAATGAATATGAAGCAGAGCAAGACCCTCGCAATGTCGATGCGTTATATGATTATTTAGCAGACTATAATTTGCTTTCAGGTGTAAAGGAGGGTAAATAATGGCTCCACCACCGCATGGTCCGGGCGGGCGGATTCCCGGCGGGCGCGGTCCGCGCCAAGCACTGACCGCCGAAGAAAAAAAGAATATGCCCAAAATTACCTTTGCTTTCCTAAAGCGAATTCTGGCTTGGCTCAAGCCCTATAAACTGCAGTTGGCGCTGGTATTGCTCTGCATCGCCCTTTCCGGTGTGCTGTCGATCGTCCCTTCGTTGCTGACAGGGCAGATGATCGACCAAGGGCTTTATCATAAGGATGTTCCCTTATTGATTAAATTGGCGCTGCTTTCCTTGGCGGTGTTGATCGGTTCCAGCCTCATCTCCATCGGTGAAGTGTATCTCACCACCTGGATCGGCCAGCATGTTACATATGATATGCGTAATAAGATGTATGCCCATCTGCAAAAGATGGATCATCGCTTCTTTACCGCCAACCTGCAGGGGGATATCATCACCCGTATGACCGAAGATATCGGCGGAGTGCAGGCAGTCCTTTCCTCCACCTTCTTAAATGTCTTCAGCAATGTGGCTACCGTTGTGATCGTTTTGGTCACCCTCTTCCAAAAAAGCTGGATTTTGGCTTTGGTGGGAATCGCTGTCGTTCCCTTCTTGGTGCTGCCCACCCGCTCGGTGGGTAAACGGCGCTGGAAAGTAGCGGAGCAGACCCAAAAGCAGCGGGATAAATCCAATCAGATTTTGCATGAAACCTTGAGTGTCAGCGGCCAGCTGCTGGTGAAATTATTTACCAACGAAGAGCGGGAATATGAAGCCTATCGCACGGTCAATAAGGAAACCACCCGCTTGGCCATCAAAGAACGGTTGATGGGAATGTGGTTCTGGCGCTCGATGCACGTCCTGCGCGGGATGGGGCCGTTGCTCATCTATGTCATCGCGGGTATTTTGATGGTGAAAAACGATAGCATCTCCGTCGGCGATGTCACCGTCATGGTGGCGCTGCTCAATCGGTTGTATCAGCCCATCGATCAACTGCTGAATGTGCAGGTGGATGTCATCCGCTCGATGGCCTTGTTTACCCGCATTTTTGAGTATTTCGATCTCAAGCCTGCGGTGGAGGATGCGCCCGCCGGCTATGCACCCGAGCAGGTAAAGGGCGATGTCGCTTTTAAAGATGTATCCTTCTCATATACCCCCGAAATGCCGCTGCTGGAGGGGATTGATTTTCGCGCCGATGCAGGCAAGACGATCGCCATCGTCGGCGCCAGCGGCAGCGGAAAATCCACCTTGGTCAATCTCATTCCCCGCTTGTTTGATGTTTTGAATGGGGAAGTGTCGCTGGATGGCGTGGATGTTCGCGAATGGCAGATGAAGGCGCTAAGGCGCAATATCGCCGTTGTCACCCAAGAGACCTATCTCTTTAATGATACCGTGCGCGCCAACCTGCTTTATGCCAAGCTCGATGCTTCCCAGGAAGAATTGGAGCAGGCCTGCAAGGATGCCAATATCCACGATTTCATTATCAGCCTGCCCCAAGGGTATGATACCGAAGTGGGCAATCGGGGCTTTAAGCTTTCGGGCGGCGAAAAGCAGCGGCTTTCCATCGCCCGCGCGATCTTGAAGAATCCCAAGGTGCTGATTTTGGACGAAGCGACTTCGTCTTTGGATTCCATCTCCGAAAGCCTGATCCAAGAGGCGATCGGGCCGCTGCTGGAGGGGCGGACCTCCATTGTCATTGCCCATCGGCTGACCACCATTTTGGCGGCGGATGAGATTTTGGTGATGAAAAAGGGCAAGATTGTGGAACGCGGGCGGCACGAAGAGTTGGTGGAAACCAACGGTGTTTACCGCGAACTTTATGAGACCCAATTTCGCTACGCGCTGGACGACTACGAGCGCAGAAAGCAGGAAGCGGAAGAATAAGAATAGTTTGTAAATTTCTATCAATAAGGGTTGTTATTTCAGATCTAATTTGCTATAATGAAAAGGCAAATAATTCTAAGGAATTATTTGCCTTTATTTATGCCCGAGGAGGAGTTCGATGTTAAAAAAATTAGCGGGTTGTATCCGCGAATATAAGCTTGCAGCCATATTATCTCCGGTGATTGTGATGCTGGAGGTTGTGATCGAATGTATCATACCGTTTATCACCGCGCAGTTGGTCAATTCCATCGCAGAAGGTTGCGCAATGAGTACCATCTATAAGTATGGCGGAATGTTGCTGATTATGGCGGCCCTTTCCCTCACCTGCGGTGTTCTGGCGGGGCATTATTGCGCCACCGCCTCCTGCGGTTTTGCCAAAAACCTGCGCCGCGACCTTTTCCATAAGGTGCAGGAATTTTCCTTTGGGAATATCGACCGTTTTTCCACCTCCAGCCTGGTCACCCGCTTGACCACCGATGTGGCAAACGTGCAGATGGCCTTTATGATGCTGGTCCGCACCGCCTTCCGCGCCCCCTTTATGATGATCTTTGCCTTCACCATGGCGTTCATTATGGGCGGCAAGATGGCTTGGATCTTTGCGGTGGTGATCCCTATTCTGGGCTTTGGTTTATTTATGATCGCCCGCACGGCGATGCCCATCTTCCGCAAGGTCTTTAAGAAATACGATGCGCTGAATAATTCGGTGCAGGAAAATATCCAGGGGATGCGGGTGGTCAAAGCCTATGTCCGCGAGGATCGGGAATGCGAAAAGTTCAACACCGCCTCCGAGGAGGTGGCCAAGGATTTCACCCGCGCCGAAAAGATTTTGGCCTTCAACCATCCTTTGATGCAGTTCTGCATGAATATGAATATGATCGTTGTCATCTTTTTCGGATCACAGTTGATCGTAAGCACCGGCGGCGCCGCCTTCAATGTGGGGCAATTTTCCGCGCTGCTCACCTATGGTGTTCAGATCCTGATGAGCCTGATGATGCTTTCGATGATCTTTGTTATGGTCACTATGTCGGCGGAATCTGCCCGCCGTATCGTTGAGGTTTTGAACGAAGAAAGCTTGATCAAAACTCCCGAAGATGCCATCATGGCGGTGCCCGATGGCAGCCTGCAGTTTGAAGATGTCAGCTTCAAATATTCCGAAAAAGCAGAGCAGTATGCCCTGCAGAATATCAATCTTTCCATCCCCTCGGGTGCGACTGTGGGTATCATCGGCGGAACCGGCAGCAGCAAGACGACCTTGGTGCAACTTATTTCTCGCCTTTATGATGTCTCCTGCGGCAGCGTGAAGGTTGGCGGCATCGATGTCCGCAGCTATGATCTGCAAACCCTGCGGGACGAAGTTTCGGTGGTGCTGCAAAAGAACGTTCTCTTTTCCGGCTCCATTAAGGAAAACCTGCGCTGGGGCGATGCCGATGCCACCGACGAGCAGATGATCCATGCCTGCAAATTGGCCTGCGCCCATGATTTTATTACGCAGTTCCCCGATGGGTATGATACCCATATTGAGCAGGGCGGAACCAACGTTTCGGGCGGTCAGAAGCAGCGGCTTTGCATCGCCCGCGCGCTGCTCAAAAAGCCCAAGATTCTGATTCTGGACGATTCCACCAGCGCGGTGGATACCCATACCGATGCGATGATCCGCAAGGCCTTCAAGGAAGAGATCCCCAATACCACCAAGCTGATCATTGCCCAGCGCATCTCTTCGGTGGAGGATGCCGATATGATCCTTGTCATGAACGGCGGAAAGATCGACGATGTCGGTACCCACCAAGAACTTTTGGCGCGCAACGAAATTTATCAGGAAGTTTATCATTCTCAGACCAAAGGGGGTGGGGAAGATGCCTAAGAAAATCGATACCCGCCCGCCCATTAAGGTCCCCAAGGGAACCTTGCTTCGCGTGGTCAAGCTGTTGTTTAAGGATTACCCCGTGCATCTTTCGGTGGTGGCTGTCTGCTTGCTGATTTCTGCCGTTTCCGCCACCCTGCCTTCGCTCTTTATGAATCAGACCATCAAGCTGATCGAGCAAGGCTTGGCCATCGGCAAGCAATCCGGCTGGGAAGCAGGCCTCCAAGCGGTGGCAGGGGATATCACCCGCCTGACGTTGATTTTGATCTGCGTCTACGCGGTGGCGCTCACCTGCTCCTTCACCTATAACCGCCTGATGGCGATCGTCACCCAAGGCTTCTTGCATAAGATGCGGGTGCGGATGTTTGGCGGAATGCAGCGCCTTCCGCTGCGCTATTTTGATAGCCATACCCATGGCGATATTATGAGCCATTATACCAACGACATCGATACCCTGCGGCAGTTGGTCTCTCAAAGTTTGCCCAACCTGCTCAATGCCATCGTTATTATAACCATGTGTGTTTCCATCCTGTCCTATTATAGCTTGTGGATGTTTATCGTGGTGTTGCTGGGTGTGGCGGCAATGTTTACCGTCACCAAGACCGTGGGTGGTAATAGCGCCCGCTTCTTTGTCCGTCAGCAGCAATCGATGGGTAAGGTGGAAGGCTTTGTGGAAGAGATGATGACCGGCCAGAAGGTCGTTCAGGTCTTTAACCACGAAGAGCAGACCAAAGCCGATTTCGATGGCTTGAATGAGCAGCTCTTCAAGGATGCCGAAAGCGCCAATCGATTTGCCAATATCCTGATGCCTATTTTGGGTAATATCGGCAACATTTTGTATGTGGCGGTGGCGGTCGTCGGCGGTGCGCTGATGATTTTAAAAGTCCCCAACCTTTCGTTGGTTGGCTATGGCGCGCCCTTGACCATTGCGGCGGTGGTGCCGTTCATCAATATGACCCGCCAATTCTGTGCCAATATCTCCCAAATTTCCCAGCAGGTCAATGCAGTGGTGATGGCGCAGGCAGGTGCCGCGCGGCTGTTTTCCTTGATGGATCAAGAGCCCGAAACCGATGAAGGCTATGTCAAGCTGGTCAACTGCCGCGAAGAAAACGGCGAGATCATCGAATGCCCCGAGCGGACAGGAATGTGGGCTTGGAAGCATCCCCATCAGGCGGAAGGCACCGTCACCTATACCAAGCTGGCGGGCGATGTGGTGCTGGACCATGTGGATTTCGGCTATGTGCCCGAAAAAATGGTGCTCCACGATGTCACCCTCTATGCCGAGCCCGGTCAGAAGGTCGCCTTTGTCGGCGCCACCGGCGCAGGTAAGACCACCATCACCAATCTGATCAATCGTTTTTATGATATTGCCGATGGTAAGATTCGTTACGACGGCATCAATATCAATAAGATCCAAAAAAGCGATCTTCGCCGTTCTCTCGGTGTGATTTTGCAGGATACCAATCTCTTTACCGGTACGGTAATGGAAAATATCCGCTATGGTAAGCTGGATGCTACCGATGAAGAGTGTATCCAAGCGGCAAAATTGGCCAATGCCGATGATTTTATTCGCCGCTTGCCCGAAGGGTATCAGACGATGCTGACCGCCAACGGTGCAAACCTTTCCCAAGGTCAGCGGCAGTTGCTCTCCATCGCCCGCGCTGCGGTGGCAGATCCTCCGGTTATGATTATGGACGAGGCCACTTCCTCCATCGATACCCGCACCGAAGCCTTGGTGCAAAAGGGAATGGATCGGCTGATGAAGGGCCGAACCGTTTTCGTCATTGCTCACCGCCTTTCCACTGTTCGTAATGCGGATGTCATTATGGTGCTGGAGCAAGGGCGGATCATCGAGCGGGGGAACCACGAAAAGTTGATAGCAGAGAAAGGAAAATACTATCAGCTATACACCGGCGCCTTCGAACTGGAATAAAACCGTTGAAATGGGTGTAGACCGACAAAATAAGGAAAGAACCTGCCGAAAGGCAGGTTCTTTTTTAATGTCTTTTCCGTTTTTTTACCTTCGGCATATCTTTATATAGCCGAAGGTAAAAGAAACGAAAATCTACAGCCCATTTGAACGGTTTTTGGTTTTTTACAGATAAAAAAATAAAAGAACTGTAAACAATTAGTTTTTTGCATTGCGATGTCATTAGGGGTATGATATTATAAAGAAAAAGCATATTTTTAAGGAGTTTTTTAAATGATAAAAACTTTGAAAAAGATATTTTTATGGATATTGCTATCGGCAGTTCTTTTAATTGTGGCGGTCGGTGGTTTCTATGGTGTGAGGGGCTATTCTGCCTTTAAAAAGGCGCTGGAAGAAGAGCCTTTGGCGCAAAAGGTGGCGGCGGTGCAGGCGCAGGAGTCCTATACCGCGCTGGAGCAGATGCCCGAAATCTATCCCAAGACAGTGATTGCCGCCGAGGACCATCGGTTCTATAGCCATCAAGGAGTGGATGCTCTGGGGCTGATTCGGGCGATTTGGAACAATATCCGCTTGGGTGAGCTGCGGGAGGGCGGCAGCACCATCACCCAGCAGCTGGCAAAGAACCTTTATTTTTCCAATGTCCGCTCGGCAGAGCGCAAGATCGCCGAAGCCTTTATGGCTCGGGAAATGGAGAAAACATTGGAAAAGGACGAAATTTTAGAGCTTTATATTAATGTTATTTACTATGGCGGCGGGCAGTATTGCCTTTATGATGCGGCGCAGTTTTATCTGGATAAGACACCATTGGAGTTGACCGACGGCGAATGCGCCCTGCTGGCAGGGCTGCCCAACGCGCCTTCTGCTTATGCGCCCCATGTCCATCCCGAATTGGCGGAGCAGCGGCGGCAGCAGGTGATTGATAAAATGGTGCGTTATGGTGTGGTGGATGAAAATCAAGGTCAAGCCATTCGTGCAGAGAAGGTGATCCGATGAAGAAAAAACTTTGGTGGATGTTGCCGCTTGCGGCGGTTATAACGCTGCTGCTTTGGCTGGCGGAAAGCTGGTTCGGCATTCTTCCAAAGCCCCGCTATACCGCCGAAGATTTCGATATTAAGACCGTTCAAAGCGCGGTGGATTTCGATGCCGATGGCATCGAAGATTATGCCGATCTGCTGGCGGGCGCCAAAGAGGACGCGAAGAACCGCCCTCGCTATCGCAGCGCCTATTATCAAGGGGGCTATCCGCCCGAAAACGAAGGAGTCTGCACCGATCTGGTCTGGCGCGCCTTTAAGGAGGCGGGCTATTCTCTGCGGGAGATGGTGGATGCCGATGTCCGCAACCGCCCTGAGGCTTATCCCCATATCGAAAAAGCCGATGCCAATATCGATTTTCGGCGGGTGACCAACCTCCATATCTTTTTTGAGCAATATGCCAAGGCGCAGACCACCGATGTGGATGCCATCGAGCAATGGCAGGCGGGGGATATCGTCATCTTTGGAAAGGATAAGCATATCGGCATTGTGTCCGATCGGCGCAATGCCAAGGGGCAACCCTATATTCTCCATAACGGCGGTCAGTTCCAAAGGGAAGAGGATTATCTGCCCCGCGCAAGCGTTACCGCCCATTATCGGTTCGATGCTTCGGCTTTGCCCGCAGGCGCAGCGATTGCTTATGAAAAATAAAAAAGTCAGGTTTTAAAACCTGACTTTTTATTTTAATCCAGAATATAAACGTTGACCGTTCTTCTTCCGAAGCGGTAGGCTTCTGCGCGGGAATTGACGCAGATATCAATGATATTGCCCTTGATCGCTCCGCCCACATCGGCGGCGATCGCTTCGCCGTAGATATATTTACCGTCGGCGGATTCCACATAGACGCGGGTTCCCAAGGGAATGACCCGCGGGTCCACTGCGATGACACCCCATTGAGCAGGGCGACCGGTGGCGGTGCTGCCGCCGGCAGCATAAGCGGTACATTCCATTGCCATTCTCTTTACATAGTTTTTAGGGGTGGATGCGGTGGTCTTGAAGGAAGATTTGATCTTGCTTCCGATCTCCACAATGCGTTCCACCGGCTCTTCGGTGATCTCTTCGCTGATCAGTTTCCGCTCGGCTTCCTTGCCGTTGATATAGGTGACGGAATAGGTCAGCTTCTTTTCGCCGTTCTTGCCCTTTTGGATCTCGCGGCTGTTGCCGACATAAAGATCATCGGTGCGGATCTTCTTGGTATCATATTCGATCTCTTCGGTCTCTTCCACCGTTTCGGTGCTGACCCGATCGACGCGAATCTCCATCCCGCTCTCCAGCGCCTGCTCCAAAGGATGATCTACCAGATCTTCGGCGCCGCAGGTAATGCCCGCTTTCTTCAAAGCGTCGGCAACGGTCCCTTTGGCTAAAAGTACGACCGTCTTTTCGCCATCGGCAAAAACATAGGTGGGGAAGGCGCGCGCGATGGAAAGGGTAACCTCGCCGCCCTCTTCGGTCAGAGCAACTTCATCTCCTTCTCCTAAAAGAAGGTCATTGCGCTCCAGAATGGATTCTTCATCGGTAAATACCGAGTAATATTTGGCAATCTGCTCGCCGTTGTCCAACACAGTGACCTTATGAATGGAAACTGTGACCACAGACATCAGCATCGAAAGGGTAAGCAAACTGCAGATAACGGTGGTGGCGATGCGGTGATGCTTCATCAACCGAACCGCTCTTTGGATCTGCGGTGCGCTGCCCTTGATCGCCTTTTGCCAAAGGGCGATCAATTTAGCCTTCATGTGTAACATATAAAACGAACTCCTTATTCGCGACAGATGCGGGATAAATTTGGTTTTGCGTGCATCTGCCCTTAGTTTGGATTCTCATTTCCAATTTATGCAATCCGCGGTCATTTCATTACAAAATAGACCAAAAGAATTACAAAACCGTTACACAGTATAGCCGATAAATCGACGTTTGTCAAGAGTTTTGGGCGAAAAAGTTACAACTCTGTAACTTTTCAAAAGAAAATGACCTTCTTTTTCAGAAGGTCATTGGCAAAACATATTGGATGATCGATAGGTATTGCAGCAGCGAACCGATCAATGAAAAAAGGTGCATCAGAAAATGGGTATAAGGGCTTTTGGAGCGGTAGAGCAGGATCCCTGCCGAATAGAAGAGCCCGCCGCCCAGCATATAGATCAACCCTGCAGGCGCCATTTTTTGCAGCATCGGATAAGCGGCGGCGATGATCGCCCAGCCCATCAATAAATATATAAAGGAAGAAATTTTCTTAAATCGATTCAAGGAAAGGCTGCCCATGACGATGCCGAGAGCCGCCAAGCCCCATTGGATCCCAAAGATGCTCCAGCCCCAGCCACCCTGCAGGGTGATCAGCGTCACCGGGGTATAGGTCCCCGCGATCAGCAGAAAGATGGTGGCATGGTCTAAAATGCGAAAGACCTTTTTTGCCGCCCGCGCGGTCAGGGCGTGGGAGAGGGTGGAGATGGTATATAGAATGATCAGCGATGCGCCGTAGATGGCGGCTGCAGCCACCGCCCAGGCATTGCCGCGGGTGGCGGAGACCACCACCATCTGAATCAGCGCATAGATGCCGAAAAGGGCGCCGAGACCGTGGGTGACGGCGCAAAGGATTTCTTCCTTCACCGGATAATAAACCGGTGTGCAACGTTCATTTTTTGTAGTCATAATCTTATCCTAAGTATTTTGTTGCCCGCTCGATGGAATCCTTGGAATTTTTCCAATCCTCCTTGGCATAGCGGTAATCGAATTTTTTGCAGAACCAATCCAGATCCTCTTTTAAGGTTTCCAGATAGGTGCGGTTGCATTGATTCAACGCATCGTTGAAGGCGGCGCGCTCCTTTTTGCCCAAGGCCTTTTCCGCCATTTCCAGCAAGCGTGCGCTATGGGTCTCGCAGAAATACTCCTGCTCGGCAAAAAGCTTGCGGAAGGCTTCATCCGAAGAGTAAAGATAGCAGATGTTATCCAAAACCCGATGCATAAAGAGGTTCATCCGCCCGCAAAGGTAGCAGCTTTTGCGCATCTCGCCGTAGGCGGCGCTGTTGCGCTTGAGATCCTTTTTAAAAAGGCGGTCTTCCAATTCTTCAATATGGGTGGAGAGCATCAGCGCCATCGGCAATTTATTGCCCGATTGGCAAAGCAACCCCAAATGCTTTTTGCAAAAGCCCTTGCGGTTGGTCTCTTTGCGGGTATCCGGCTCCATCATCGCCGCCCCTAAAATGCGCTCGATCTCTTCCCCTTCCAATAGGCTTTGCAGGCTGCAAACAGGGCAGCCGCATTTTTTGGAAAATGCCTCGTTAATTTTTATTGAATAGATTTTTTCTGCCATAACGATTCCTTTCTGTAACCTCTTTTTGCCCTGCTTCATAAGATAAAGCAAATAAGCAAAAAGGAGGGAATGCACAATGTGCGGTTGCTTTAACGATCTCTTCGAGAATAATGGCTGCTGGATCATCATCATCGCAATTATCTTGCTGTGGTGCTGCAGCAACGATTAAAAATGGATAAAATGGCGCATCTTCCGATTTTTTGCCCTCGACGTATCGACATACGCCTTCGGTCAAAGAAATCGAAACCTGCATCCATTTTCTCTCATTTTTAATGAAAAACGGTAAAAAGGCGTAACTTCCAACCCTTGTGCAAAAAAAGTTCCCCTTGCCCTTGGCAAGGGGGCTTTTTCTTTATCCTCTATTATACTATAATTAAGGAATTTGGTCAATATAAAATAAACCGCCGCCACCCCAAATGAATTGGGGTAGCGGCGGTTGCGTCATTTCTTTCGGGTTCTGTAAATTGTTTGGGCGAGAAGGACAGCAAAGGCGGTGATGATGGCGAGGCGGATAAGGTAAATCAGCAGATTGATTGACATATATAGACTGCCTTGAACTAATGCCAGATGGATGAGAGACTCGGATAAGAGATTTGAGCAAAATTCCTGAAGAAGATATGCAAGGGGCATCAGGCAGAGAGCAATCAAGTGCAGAGTTTTATTTTTGACAGGGTGTTTTCGGAAGAAAAGGGCGGTATAGATGACCACCGCCAGCATCAGCAGGAATAAAGCAAAACCGGAGGGTATATAGTGATTAAATGCCGCAGGGTGAGGGCGAAAGAGCAAAAAGAAATAGTTCCAACTCAATCCCAAAGAGGTATATAGTAAGGTTGCGGTAAAAAGATAGAGTGTCCAGATGATCCGCAGGAGCATTCGTTTTTTGCTGAAGAGCAGAATAAAGCCCAGTACGGCAAGGGGGAGCGGGACAGAGATATAATATTCCAACCACCCGCCGCCAAGGAGACCGATCAGAAAACCGATTCCGGAAAGCACCAAAAAGACAGCAGAGAGGACCTTGCGCCAAGTGGGGAGTGAAAGCTCCATAGGGGGATTTTCCAATTCTGCGTTGGGCGTTGGTAAAGAACCCATTGTCCCTTTTAAGAGATAATCGGTGGTGGTTTCGAATATTTCGGAAAGACGGACGGTCTTTTCAAAGTCGGGAGCCGCTGTACCGTTTTCCCAGCGTGAGACCGACTGACGGGAGACCTCTAATCGCTCCGCCAAGTCTTCCTGCGATAGATTTTTTTCTTTTCTTAATTGATATAGCCGTTCGCCAAAGGTCATGGGATCGCCTCCTTTAATTCAATTATAAAGGGGGAGAACCTAAAAGTCTATATCATTTGACGGAAAATTCCGCAACAGGATGTTGCATTTTAAAAGAAAACCGCAGCTACCCCAATTCATTTTGGGGAGCGGCGGGTTTGGGTTTTTTTT
>JAZTXG010000002.1:0-19594 GCA_045636365.1 Eubacteriales bacterium | reverse complement strand
CTTGGCCCCCGACTTAGGTTCATTATAGCACATTGTAATAAAAAAACAAGGTTTTGAACAAAAAAATCCCTGCCTTTTGAGGGGCAGGGAAAGAAGCGTTAAAGACCCAGTTTTTCGATGGAGGTCTCTTTCATTTTGTATTTAAGGATCTTGCCGGCGGCGTTCATCGGGAACTCCTTGGTGAAGATGAAATAGCGGGGAACTTTGTGCATCGCCATATGGGATGCGCCATAGTCGCGCATTTCATTTTCATCGGATGTTTCGCCCTCGTGGAGGATGATGCAGGCGCAACATTCTTCGCCGTAGCGCTGGTCGGGAACACCCACCACTTGCACATCACGGACCTTCTTATGAGTGAGATAAAATTCCTCGATCTCGCGGGGATAGAGGTTCTCGCCGCCGCGGATGATCATATCCTTCAAGCGGCCGGTGATTTTGTAATAGCCGTCGGGGGTGCGGCAGGCGATATCGCCGCTGTGCAGCCAGCCCTCCGCATCGATGGCTTCGGCGGTGGCCTTGGGCATCTTATAATACCCCTTCATAATGTTGAACCCGCGGGCGACAAATTCGCCGTTTTCGCCGTCCGGCAGTCCGTCGCCGGTCTCGGGATCGATGATCTTACATTCCACACCGGGGAAGGCGGAACCGACGGTTTCCACGCGGTGGTCAATATCTTCGTTGACCTCGCCCATGGTGCAGCCGGGGGACGCCTCGGTCTGACCATAGACACTGATAATCTCCCGCATATTCATCTCCTCGGCGGCGCGGCGCATCAGGTCGGCAGGGCAGTTGGCGCCCGCCATAATGCCGGTCCGCATATGGGAGAAATCGGTCTTGGCAAAGTCCTCGTGGTTAAACATCGCGATGAACATGGTCGGTACCCCGTTGAAGCAGGTAATCTTTTCATCGTTGATGCAGGCCAGCGAGGATTTGGGGGAAAAATAGGGCATGGGGCAGATGGTGCCGCCGTGGGTCATCAGGTTGGTCATGGAAAGTACCATGCCGAAGCAATGGAACATCGGCACCTGAATCATCATGCGGTCGGCGGTGGAGATATCCATCCGATCGCCGATGGTCTTGCCGTTGTTGACGATATTGCGGTGGGTCAGCATAACCCCCTTGGGGAAGCCGGTGGTACCCGAGGTATACTGCATATTGCAGACATCGTCGGGCTTGACCAGCGCCGCCAAGCGGCGTACTTCCTCTTGGGGAACGCGGTCGGAGCGGTCCATAAAGTCGTTCCATTCCAACGCACCCTCCATCTCAAAACCGACGGTGATGACATTACGTAAAAAGGGCAGATTTTTAGAATAAAGAGGTTCACCCGCCTTGGTGTTTTTCAGTTCGGGGCAAAGCTCCTCGATGATGGATTTATAATCGGAATCGCGGTTGTTTTCCACCATCACCAGCGTATGGGTATCGGATTGGCGGAAAAGATATTCCGCTTCGTGGATCTTATAAGCGGTGTTGACGGTGACCAAAACGGCGCCGATCTTGACGGTTGCCCAAAAGGTGATGAACCATTGGGGAATGTTGGTCGCCCAGATGGAAACATGGTGACCGGGTTTGACACCCAGAGAGATTAATGCCGCTGCGGCCTTATCCACATCGTCGCGGAACTGGGCATAGGTGCGGGTATAATCCAGGGTGGTGTATTTAAAGGCATATTGGTCGGGGTAGCGGGCCACCATCTCATCCAATACCTGGGAGAAGGTAATGTCCAGCACCTCGTATTTTTTCCAGGGAAAGGTACCGCTCTTATCGCGGTTATAAAAGATTTCCCGCGGCTTTTCGGCGGTGGGCAGTTTGCCCGAAATGAAGCTGACAAAATGGGTCAGAACGATATCGGGATCGGTGATCTCCTCGTTCCAATCCACCGCCAGATAGCCCTCATAGTTCAAAGAGCGCAGCGCGTTCATAAATTCACTTACCGGCAGGTTGCCATCCCCTAAAAGGACATCCTTTTCGCCCTTGCGGTCGCCGATGCGGACATAGTTGATATAGGCGCCCAAATTCTGAATGGTGGTATCGGCATCCTCCCGCGCATCAAAATAGGTGGCGCGGATATTCCAGCAGGCGCCCACATTGGCGGAGCTGAACAGGCCGATGGTCTCCAGCACCTTTTTGGTTTCTGCATAGGCACCGACCGTCTCAATCAGCAGCATCACCCCGCGCTGCTCTGCCTTTCGGATGGCGGGGGCGCAGATGGTTTTTAAGGTTTTATCCTCGATTTCACCGATGCGGATGACTGCGCCGACCGCGCCTGCGCGGGCAGCCAGGCTAACGCATTTTTGGATGCTTTCGGGAGCGGTTTGGGCGGTAACTTCTTCGGGATAGGTCAGCACCGAAACCCCGATATGCCGATTGATGAGCTTGCGCTTGGCGGCGGCGCTCATCGCCGAATTCAAGATGCTGTCGGCATGGGCTTCCCGCTCCGCTAAGGGGTTATCGATTTCGAACCCATCAAAGCCGTATTCCGCGGTGAGATTGCAAAGGCGGATATAGCTTTCGGCGGGTACATTTTTAGTTGAAAAAGCGAGTTTCATAAATTAACCCTCATATACAATCTTATTTAATGCGTTGACATAAGCGCGGATGCAGGCGCCGATGATATCGGTGGAAACACCGTTACCGGAATAAAGCTTGCCGTTGGCGCGCAGGCGAATCAGCGCAGAGCCGACCGCCTCGCGGCCTTTGGTCACCGCCTGAACCTGAAAATCATCCAGCTCATAATGATGGCCGACAATCTGCTCAATGGCATGGAAGGCGGCATCGATGGGGCCGTCGCCGGTGGAAACACCGGTGAATTGCTCCCCATCCTTTTCCAAGGTGAGGTTGGCGGTAGCGGTGATGATATTACCGCTGTTGACCACATAGTTGACCACATGGAAGGTGGAGGGAACCTGCATGGCAGAAGAAGCGATGATGGCTTCCAGCTCCCGCGCGCCGATGGTCTCTTTTTTGGAGATGACGCGCTTGAATTCTTCATAGATTTTGCCGTTATCTTCATCCGAAAGATCATAGCCCAGCTCTTTGGCGGCGGCGCTGATCTCGGCCAAGGTGCAGGATTCATCCAGCATCGCGCCCGCTTCCGCCTCCTGCAGGGCAGGGGCTTCGACTGCGGCAGTGTTGCCTGCAAGGATATTGCCGATCAGGTTATGGATGGCGGTATGGTCCAAAGCAACGGTGGCACCCAGCGCATCCTTTTTGGCGCGGAAGATATCCGCCAGAGTATCGGCGCGCAGGCAATCGGCGGCAGCGGCAGTCTTGATACCGGCTGCGCCGGCGTTGATGGCGGCAATGGCAGAAGCCGCGGCCATCGAAAGGGCATTGCTGGGCTGAATATAAATGGCGATATCGGCAGCCGCCTTCAGCTCACCGATCAGCTTGGTATAATCTTCGGGGAAGAAGATGCCGCTATCGTCGCAGAGGGTGATGGCGGTGGCACCATTTTCGGCAGCCACCTTGCAGCATTCGGCAATAAAGCCTTCTTCTGCGCGGGTGGCATCCTTGGCCACCAATTCGACATTGGGGCAGAGCGCTTTGGCCTTTTGGCAAAGGTCGGCCAGCTTTTCCAGCATCTTGGGCGCTTTCAGGTGATAAGTATATTCCATCTGTACCGTTGATGTGGGCAGGACAATCTGCAGGATGGGATTCAAAGTATCCTTGACGCAGTCCCAAGCGGCGGCGGGGTTTTCCCCGCAATCGATGGCGACAGACGCAGTTTTCATTGCAGCGGCGATGGTGCGGCAGATGACCGCATCTTCCTTTTCGTGTACCAACGCGGGAAGCTCGATGGCATCCACCCCTGCGGCATCCAGCCATTGGGCAATATTTAGTTTTTCCCGGAAGGAAAGGGCGCTTTTGGCTTCGGCGCAGGCGCGCAGAGTTGCATCGGAAACAATGATTTTCTTCATATCTTCAAATCCTTTCGATATTGGTTTCAAATAAAAAATCCCGCAAAGAGAGGTCTCTTTGCGGGATGATCAATCAGTTGACCACGGTACCACCCGACATTGCTTTCATAAATAAGAAAGCCACTCAGCAGGCTCCATCAAGCCTTAGGTCTATTACGGGACCGCCCGGAGTTTCTTACTTATCTTTTCGGAAACCCTGCTCCGATAGGAGACCGCATTTGCATTTCCCGCCGGCTCACACCACCCGCCGACTCTCTGAAGGGAACTCTTGCCAATGCTTAATATCATCATAGCATTTATAATAAAAAATATTTTAAAGGAATAAAAAAAGAATGTCAACCCTTTTTTAAAATTTTCTCGGCATTTTTATAGGCGATCTTTTCCTTATCGGCATCCTTCAGCGGCAGTTGCATAAAAAAGTCGGCCTCTTCCTTGGGATCCCAGATGGGGAAATCGCTGCCGAAAAGCATCCGATCGGCGCCGTAGGCATCGATATAATGGATAAATTGCTCTTGGCTCATTACTTGGCGGGAACTGGAAAGATCGATCCAGCAGTTGGTGGGGCCCAGCAACTGCACCGCCTCATCGAAAACACTCCAACCGCCAAAGTGGGGCGCAATAACCTCCAAATTTGGAAATAGATCCATCACCCGCTTCAAGCGGCGGGGATGGGAATAATCGTGGCGAGGATCGCCGGTGTGGGTAATCAGCGGCAGCTTGCCCTGCATATAGTCATACATCGGCAAAAGCCGCTCATCATCGATATTAAAAAGCTGGGTATCGGGATGGAGCTTGATGCCGTGCAACCCTGCGCGGTGGATAAATTCCACCTCCTCCATCAGCCCGTCCATCGCGGCGTGGACCGTGCCGAAGCCGTGGAATTCTTTGTGCGCTGCCGCTTCATTTAAGATATTTTCATTGATCTTTCGCACCTGATCGGGATGAAGCGCCACCGGCAAGATGACAAATTCTTCGATGCCGCCCGCCTTGCCTCGCTCCAGTAGAACCGAAGCCGAGCCGTGCAGCCCGCCCTCGCCGAATTCGTAAAAATTGCGGATGGCGGCAGTCGCCTTATCGGCGATGGCATCGGGATAAATATGGGTATGGAAATCAATTATTTTCATGGGGTTCACCTTCTTTTATTATCTAAAATAACACTCGCTTGATTGCTTGTCAACCCGAAGAATAAAAAAGAGCGCAATCTTCAAAATGAAGACTGCGCTCTTTTTATGTTATTTATTCATTTATTTATTTTTTGTCAACGTTTTGATGACAAACAAGGTACCGATGGTCAGAACGATGGAGAAGCCCAGAACGATATAAACATTCTGAACAAAGCCTGCCAGCAGGTAACCTGCCAAGGAAATTCCTGCCACCGTCAGCGCGTAGGGCAGCTGGGTGGAAACGTGGTTAATATGGTTGCACTGCGCACCGGCGGAGCTCATGATGGTGGTATCGGAGATGGGGGAGCAGTGGTCACCGCATACCGCACCGGCCAAGCAGGCAGACATACCGATAACACCCAAGGTGCTGCCAACGGGGAATACAGAAAGAACGATGGGGATCAGAATACCGAAGGTACCCCAGGAAGTACCGGTGGAGAAGGCGATGCCGCAAGCCGCCAGGAAGATGATGGCGGGCAGGAAGCTTTGCAGGGCGCTTGCGCCTGCCAAAGCACTGTTGACAAATGCATCGGAATCCAGCAGACCGGTCATATTCTTCAGCGCGGTTGCCATGGTGAGGATCAGAATGGCGGGAACCATCGCGATGAAGCCCTTGGGAACGCAAGCCATCGCATCCTTGAAGGAGATCAGGCGGCGGCCAACGAAATAGATGATGGTGATGATCAGCGCGATCAAGCCGCCCCAAGGCAAGCCGACGGTGGCATCGGTATTGGAGAAGGCATCGATAAAGTTCAGCGATGCATCATAGTTTGCCGATGCGAATACCCATTCTTCGCCCATGCAACGGCCCACATAGAACAGCGCGAAAACGCAGATGCCGATCAGCAGAACGATGGGGATGATCAGATCGAAAACCTTGGCCTTGGGAGAGCCTTCTTCCAGCTCTTCGGCTTCGCCGATATGCTCGCCGGTGGTGAAGAGGTCACCGTTATCGGCGTTCATTTCGTGCAGCTTCATGGGGCCGAAATCAAATTTCATCAAGGTGATGGCGATGATGAAAACAAAGGTCATCAAAGAATAAAGGTTATAGGGAATGGCTTCTACAAACAGGCCGATGCCTTCGCCATCGGGCGCATAGGAAGCAACTGCGGCCGCCCAGGAAGAGATGGGAGCGATCATGCAGACCGGAGCCGCGGTGGCATCGATCAGATACGCAAGCTTGGAGCGGGAGATCTTCGCCTTATCGGTCACCGGACGCATCACAGCGCCGACAGTTAGGCAGTTGAAATAGTCGTCGATGAAGATCAGAACACCGAAGGCAAAGGTGGCCAGCGCAGCGCCGACCTTGGTCTTGACGTGCTTGGCAGCCCAGTTACCAAAAGCGCGGGAGCCGCCTGCCTTATTCAGCAGCGCAACGATGATGCCCAAAAATACCAAAAAGGCAAAGATGCCTGCGGTACCCGAAACAGCATCGATAAAGCCGGTAGTGGTCACCGAATCAATGGTATGGATGGGGTTAAAGCCGGTGGCCAGCAAGCCACCCATCAGAATGCCCACAAACAAAGAAGAATAAACTTCCTTGGTGATGAGCGCCAGACCGATCGCAACAACCGGGGGGAAGAGCGACCAAAGTGTGCCTGCCGGAGCGGTGATGGATCCGGTGAAGGCGCAAAGGGCGCCGAAAGCGACGATGAACATCACAATCAGCAATTTGGGGAGCAACTTTTTGAATTGCATTTGGATTTCCTCCTAAAATATAATAATGTACAAAATAAAAAAACCTGCAAAAGATCGAATCTTTTGCAGGAAATTTCCTAAAAAGACGGCACTCCGCATAAGCGACAGTTCGGCGCATATTCTACGCCGACCCAGCAATTTTTTATATGGGGATCAAAAAAATTGCTTCGGCAATATTCCCTTTCGCGCTCTCGATTTTACCCCTGAAAGAGCGGTACTGATGAATATTGCGCCTCCGATCTACGAATGAATGGTATCATACAGATAGATATTTGTCAATAAAAACAGATAAAATCAGAGCTGATCGCTGCAAAAGCCGATGGCTTTGCCCAAAATGCGGATATGATCCAATTCCTCGCCCACATAGATGAGCGGGGCATACCGCGGGTTTTCGGCATTGAGCGAAAGCTTTTGCTCCTCGGGATAATAATAGACCCGCTTTAGAGTGGCGGTATCGTCGATGATCACCGCGGCGATCTCGCCGTTTTCCACCGTCGGCTGCTTGCGGATAAAGACCAGATCGCCGTCGGCAATTCTTGCTCCGATCATACTATCGCCCTTGGCGCGCAGGCAAAAATCCGCCTGCTCCGCACCGCCGAAGCTGCTTTCTTCCTGATTGGTAAAGATGGGTTCGCCGCAGGCGATCTCCCCCAAAACCTTCAGTGTCTTCGGTTTGGGTTTACCGCCCAGAAGGGTATCGATATCGATAGAGAAGAGCTCGGCAAAGGCGGCAAGCGCCGCAAAGCCCGGCTCCCGCTCCCCGCGTTCATACATATTGATGCTGCTTTTGGAAAGCCCCACCTTGGCGGCCAAGGCGCTTTGGGAAAGCCCTTGCTCCTGCCTTAGTTGGCGCAGGCGTTTGGCAAATGTCATTGAAATCACCTCTTGCAATAATTATACACAATATGTACTCGATTGTCAAGAATGGGGCTTGACAATCGGGGAGGAGCTTGGTATAATGAACACATAATGTACTCGATGATACGAAAGAACAACGCGATGTGGAGATCGCTCGCCTGCTGCTTAGGCGGTGCGGTCGCGGGATTCTTTTGTTTGAACGGCGCTCCTCCTACACCCCAAAACGTCGTTCAAGTAATTTTTTTTGAAATGGAGCATTTTTCGACAGCATCTTTGGAAATAAATTGCTATCATTTGAGCAAAAGGGGCGAAAAAACATCCGCCCCTAGGGTGAACAATCAAACTTGAACACCGTTTTGAAAAGGTGTTTTTTCGCTCACTCATTGTTAAAATACTCGTCAATACGACAGTATTGACTGCGTTTTTGCCTTGATTGAACAAAAAAACACTCTTTTCAAAATCTTCGACCGCAAAGCGAGGAGATTTTGTGGGATTTTTGTTCAATTTGGGTGAAGTAAGGCTGTCGCCTTACGAGAACGAATAGGGCAAAAAGCTCCAAAATATGCCGCTTTGCGGCGGGTTCGAGTTTGATTGCTCACCCTACCGCAAAATGCGGAAATTGAGGAGGAAATACATAGATGAAAGAGATGTTTGAAAAATGGACCATGGTGCTGCTGCAGGCAGACGAAGAAGCGGCGGCGCTGAATAAAGAACGGTTTGCGGCGCTGGGGTTTGATGTTCTGGGGTGCTGCGGAAGCGGTACCGATGCGGTGCGGGTGCTTTGCGAGATGCAGCCCGATATTGTTCTGATGGATAGCTTTCTGCCGGGGCGCAGCGCGCAGGACATTCTGGAAGCATTAAAGGAAGTCCACTATCGGGAAGATGCCGTTTATGCGGTACTGTCGCAGGTGCCAAACGACTATATGGCGCAAAGGGTGATGCAGGCAGGCGCCGATCTGTTCTTGGTTCCGCCCTTGGATTATCAATTTATCCGCGATCGCCTGAAGGTGCTGCTGGATAAAAAGAAGGCGGGGCTGGAGCCCGTCGATGAAGGAAAATTCGAGCTGGAGCGCTATGTGGCGGAGCTGATGCACGAAGTGGGCGTTCCCGCCCATATCCGCGGCTATGATTATATCCGCGATTCCATCCTGCTTTCGCTGGAGGATCGCAATATGCTCAAAGCCATTACCAAGGACCTGTATCCCACCGTTGCCAAAAAGAATAAAACCACCGCCTCCCGCGTGGAGCGCGCCATCCGCCACGCCATCGAGGTGGCCTGGGGCCGAGGGGATATCGATGTCATCAATGCGATCTTCGGTTTTACCGTAAAGAGCTCTAAGGGGAAACCCACCAACGGCGAATTCATCTCCATGCTAACTGAAAGAATTCGCCTAGACCGCAAAATAGCGGTGTAAACTGTTGAAATGGGCGATCTTTATTGCCACTCCCGTTTGCAACATCGAAAAATTCATCGCAAGCCGTAGTTTGCTCGATATTTTTCGTGTTGCGGCACCTGCTAACCTGCTCCCTTCATCTGCCACCGGCAGCGGGAGCAGTCGCATCCCATTTGATCGGTTTTAAGTTCGTGTTGGACTGCGCCCGAAGAAATCAAAAAAGCACCTCGATTTGAACGGTTTTAAGATAATGGGTTGATTTTAAGGTAAAAATCGACTATAATTATCTTAAAATGAAAGGTGGAATGTAAATGAATATTTGGCATGATATTGATCCCAAGCGGATCACCCCCGAAGATTTTGTGGCGGTGGTGGAGATCTCCAAGGGCAGCAAAAAGAAATACGAACTGGATAAGGAAACCGGCTTGATTATTCTGGACCGCGTCCTTTATACCTCGACTCGTTATCCTGCCAACTATGGGTTTATTCCCCGCTCCTATGGCGATGACAACGATCCTCTGGATGTTCTGGTGCTTTGCTCGGAAAGTTTGGAGCCGCTGACCTTGGTGCATTGCTATCCCATCGGCTATATTTCGATGCTGGATGCGGGTCGACGCGATGAAAAGATCATCGCCATTCCCTTTGCCGACCCTAATTATAATCAGTATAAAGACATTACCGATCTGCCGGCGCATATCTTTGATGAAATGTCCCATTTCTTCAGCGTATATAAAGCGTTGGAGAGCAAAGACACGGTGGTAGACGAAGTACATAGTGCGGAAGAAGCCAAAGAGGTCATCAAAACCGCTTTGGATCATTATGTGGAATCCTTTTGCAGATAAAAAAATAAAGGTCGCATCAGCGACCTTTATTTTTTTATGTTTTTTTTGAAGACCGAATGCCAAAATAGTAGAAGATGCTTTACAAACAGGGATTTTTCTTATATAATGAATTATTGAAGTTTTTAATAAGGGGGAAGAAAGATGCAATCTGCACGAAAGCTTTTTGAATCGCTCTATGGCGAGCTGCCGAAGGCGACCTTTATCTATGATAACGCGATGGCACCGATCTGGCAAAATGCGGCTGCGGATGCATTCGAAGCGCCTGCCGCCGCAATCGAAGCCGAGGGGCAGCAAGCCCTGCAGCAGATGCGCGGGGTGGCGGTTTGCAAGGGCGGTGTTCTTTATTCCCTCATCCCTCAAGAAGTCGAAGGCGACCGTTATCTGGCGGTGCAGGCGGAGCGGGATCATCAGCAGGAGCAGCAAGCGGCAATGCAGGTGCTGCGCAATGCATCGGCAAAGCTCAATGGCTACCTTAATCGCATCTACGGAACCGCGCAGCAGCTTGGATTGGATTCTCCCGAAGGGGCGCAGCTCGGCAAAGAGGTGCAGCATATATTGCGGATGAGCAACCATTTGTATCAATTGCTGGACCGCAGCGGGATTAAGGATTATGCTGTCCCCCTCCATGTCGCCTCTTATCTGCAAGAATTTGCGCGGGCGGTTGCTGAGCTGAAGCCGGAATTCGAAATCAAAATCGAAGCGGCAGAAGCCGATCTTTATCTGCAGGCAATGCCCGAAAATCTGGAGCTGATGATGGCAACGCTGGTCTCCAATGCCTATCGTTTCGGCGGCGGAAAGGTTACAATCCGCGCCAAGAAGGCGGAAGATATGGCCTGCATCGAGGTTCTGGACGATGGCGACGGCGTCGCAGATGTTGCGCGGCTTTTCGAATGGGGTTATCGCACTGCCGATAAAAAAGGCGCGTTGGGGTTGGGCTTCAGCTTGGCCACCGCGCTGAAATTGGCGCAGCTGCAGGGCGGAACCATAGAATACCAACGCCTTGATGGGCAGACTTGCTTTAAGCTCTTGCTGCCTTTAGCCACCGTTCCGAGCGGAACGCGGATGGCGGAATGGGTGGCAGAACCGAAGGAGAACAGTTTGTCTCAACTTCGAATCGAATTGAGCGATATTTTATAAAGGAAAATTTGACAATGAAAGTATTGGTTAGCGGGGGTGCCGGCTATATCGGAACCCATACCGTTGTGGAACTGCTGAACGCAGGCTATGAAGTGGTTGCTTTTGATAATTTCTATAATAGCTATCCTAAGGCATTGGAGCGGGTGAAGGAGATCACCGGCAAGGATTTCAAATTCTATCAAGCCGATATGCTGGATGCGGCGGCGATGGATCGCATCTTTGAGGCCGAAGCGGTGGATGCGGTGATCCATTTTGCAGGCCTGAAGGCGGTGGGTGAAAGCTGCGAGAGGCCGTGGCTTTATTATAATAACAATATTGTCGGAACGTTGAACATTCTGGCGAGTATGAAAAAATACGGGGTCAAGCGGTTTGTATTTTCCTCTTCCGCCACCGTCTATGGCGATAGCAAGGTGGTTCCGGTGCAGGAAGATTTCCCCACCTGTGCCACCAACCCCTATGGTCAGACCAAGCTGATGCAGGAAGTGATGCTGACCGATATTGCCAAAGCCGAACCGGAGATGACGATTACCCTGCTGCGGTATTTCAACCCTGTCGGCGCCCATGAGAGCGGCAAGATCGGCGAAGACCCGCAGGGCATTCCCAATAATCTGATGCCTTATATTGCGCAGGTCGCTGTCGGCAAGCGGGAATTTTTGTCGGTCTTCGGCGGGGATTATAATACCCCCGACGGGACAGGGGTCCGCGATTACATCCATGTGGTGGATCTGGCGAAAGGTCACCTTTGTGCCCTGAAAGAGCAGGAGGGCAAGACCGGTGTCTTTACTTATAATCTCGGTACCGGCGAGGGCTATAGCGTTTTGGATGTGGTCCACGCTTTTGAAAAAGCCTGCGGCAAGGAGATTCCCTATAAAATTGTGGACCGCCGCCCCGGCGATGTGGAAACCCTTTATGCCAAGCCGGATAAGGCGAGGGAAGAGATTGGCTTTGTGGCAGAGCGGACGCTCGACGATATGTGCCGTGACACATGGAGATGGCAATCATCCAATCCCAACGGCTACACTGAATAAATTAGACGAATGAAAAGCGGCACCTAAGCCGTTTTTCGCCCCTCGCCGTATCGACATACGCCGTCGGTTCGAGAAAACGACTTATGCACCACTTTTGATTCGTCTTGAAATTATGAGTAAAAAATAAAGGAGTCCGATTCGGGCTCCTTTTTATATAATTGAGATGGTTCAAATGAGATGAGATTTTCGCATTCTTCAGCCGAAGGCGTATGTCGATACGGCGAGGATGAAAAGGCGGAAAGGTCGCTCATTTCAACCATCTATTCCAAGTCGAAAAAATCTAATATGCCGTTATAGATTCCTCGTGCAAATCCCATCGGATCGCTCACCATCTTCTGTACATCCTCGGCATTGGAGATAAACGCCAATTCCACCAGCACCGCGGGCATCGCTGTCCGTCGAAGAACATAAAGGGTAGGGTTGGCTTTGACTCCTAAATCTTGAGTTCCCATCCGCTGAACGATCCCTTCCACGATATCTTGAGCCAATTCGTAGGCTTCCCCCGCGGCGCGGAAGACATAGGCCTCGGTGCCGTTGGCGGCAGGGTTGGTAGAGGCGTTGGCGTGGATGCTGATGAAATAGTCGGCGGGCCATTCGTTGGCGACCCGCACCCGCTCCTGCAGGCTGGTCAGGTTGGAGGTTCCTAAAATTTCTTCGGGGGAATTGCGGGTGAGCCGCACCTCGAAATTGCCGTTGGCGCGCAGAAGGGTCGCCAATTCCTGCGCCACCGCATAGGTAATATCCTGCTCCCGATAGCCAAAGCCTTCGGCACCAGCGTTGACGGTCTGGGGATTATGCCCCGCGTCGATGACGATTTTAATTGCCATAATAAATCACTCCTTCATATCAACCTATGAAAAGGGAAGGATATATGTTATACTAAAATTCACAATTTGTTCAACACAAATGGTAATTTTAGGTGTATGATATAAAATAAGTAAGGAAGGGAGGCAGCGCAGTGTTTGGATATATCGTTGCCAATACAGAGCAGCTCAATGAGCAGCAAACGCAGATCTACCGCGAATACTATTGCGGGCTTTGCCGCAGCCTGAAAAAGCAGTTCGGCAATTTCGGGCGGCTGACCCTCAATTATGATATGACCTTTATGGTGTTGCTTTTGGCAGACCTTTTGGACCCCGAAACATCCTATTATGAAGGGCGGTGCGTTGTCCATCCCAAAAAGAAGCGCAAGATGGCGCAAAACCGCATTTTGGATTATGGCGCGGCGATGAACATTTTGCTCGCCTACCATAACCTGATGGATGATTGGAAGGACGAGGGCAAAACCTCCGCCAAGGCGGCGGCGGATCGTCTGAAAAAATATATTCCCGCCATCGAGGAGCAATATCCCCGCCAGGCGCAAGCGGTGCGTTCTGCGCTGGATGCCTTGAGCGCGGAAGAGCAGAAAACACCCAAGGATTTAGATACCGCTGCCAATCTTTCGGGGCAGATGCTGGGCGAACTGTTTGTGTTCCAAAAGGATTTTTGGGCGGAAGATTGCCGCCGGTTCGGGCAGGCGCTGGGGCGGTTTGTCTATTGGATGGATGCCTATCAAGATCTGGAAAAGGACCGCAAAAAAGGGCGGTATAACCCGATGATTCTGATCGCCGACCGACCCGATTATGAAGCGCGGGTGGAGGAGATGCTCAAAGGCGCGCTGGGCGAATGTGCGCTGATTTTGGAGCGGCTGCCGCTGGTGGAGCATCTGGACATTTTGCGGAATGTGCTTTATTCCGGTGTCTGGACGAAATTTAAAAAAGGAAACGAGAAATGATGAACGATCCCTATAGCGTTCTGGGGGTATCCCCCAGCGCGACCGACGATGAGATTAAAAAAGCATATCGAAAGCTGGCAAAGCAATATCATCCCGATATTCATCCCGATCCTGCCTTTGCCGAAAAGAAGATGGCGGAGATCAATGCGGCCTATGATCAGGTTTTGAACCAGCGTCAAGGCAAGACCGCCGGCGGCGCAGGCTACGGCGGGTATGGCGGATACAACTATGGCGGCGAGCAGCAAGGCTCCACCCCCGAATATACGGCGGTCCGCCACTATCTCCATTATCGCCGCTTCCGCGAGGCCTTCAATGTCCTCAATCGGATTCAGGAGCGCACGGCCGAATGGTATTTTCTTTCCGCCTATGCCCATGCAGGGGTAGGCAATCGGGCGCAGGCATTGGAATTTGCCCGCAAGGCCGCGGCGATGGAACCGCAGAATGTCGAATATCAGCAGCTATTGCAGCAGCTGCAGTATACAGGGGCTGCCTATGAAAGCTACGGGCGGGGCTTTTCGATGCCCACCGGCGGGGTGAACCCCATTTGCTTGGGGCTTTGCTTGGCAAAAATGTGTTGCCCTTATTGTTAAGAAAGGAAGAATCAAATGAAATTTCGTATGTGGTTGGCGCGCGTAATGGCGGGTCGATACGGTGTGGACCAGCTGGGCAGAGCGCTGCTCTGGGTCTATTTAGGGCTGGCGATCGCTGCGCTGGTATTTCGCCCGCTCTATTATGTGGCGCTGGCTTTGATGGTCTGGATGATGGTCCGCATCTTTTCCAGAAATATTTATAAGCGGCAGATGGAAAATCAAAAATATCTGCGGTTGAGCGGGAAGGTCAAGGGTTGGTTTCAGTTGCAGAAAAATAAGTTCCGCGACCGCAAGACCCATCGGTATCGCTCCTGCCCCTATTGCAAGGCGACCTTGCGCCTGCCCAATAAAAAGGGAAAGCATACCGTTTGCTGCCCGAAGTGCCGCAAGGATTTTAATGTAAAAATATAAAAAGAGATCCCCGATGCGTTTGCATCGGGGATCGTTCTGTCATTTAACGAAAATATCCACGCCCAAAGCGGTGACGATGGTGACGATGGCGCCCGCGGTAAGCACCCCTGCAACGATGGCAGGAAAGGCTTTTTTCAATCGCATATCCAGCATCGCGGCAATTAAAGCGCCGGTCCAGGCGCCGGTCCCCGGCAGAGGGATGGCAACAAAGATGAATAAGCCCCAAAAGGCGCTTTTTTGCACTGTATCGGATTTGCTTTGCGCCCGCGCTTCCAATTTATCGACCATCGAATTGAGCTTGGGCATCTTGCGGCGAATCCAGGCAAAAATTTTCTTGATAAACATAATAATAAAAGGTACAGGGAGCAGGTTGCCGATTACCGCCAAAGGGATGGCGATATAAAAGGGCAGCCCCGCGCCCACCGCGATGGGAATGGCGCCGCGCAGTTCAATAATGGGGACCATGGATATCAGAACAGTCATCAGCATCTGCCCCCAAAGATTATTCCATAAAAAATTGAACATTCTTTTTTCTCCGTTTATAAAATCTGTCGATAAATATCATACCATAAACAGCGCCTAAAGGCAAGGAATTTTATAAGGAATGAGCGCGGGGAAGATATTCTTGGCAAATTTGGTTATATTAAATAAGAAAATATATCTTTAAATTGGTGAAACCGCCGTTGACATAGATTGTCAAAGATGGTAGAATTATCTATAATGGGAAATATGGGATTTTAATGTAATTCCCTTTTGGAACAATGATCGGAAAGGAGGAAGATCATAATGTTAAACGCCGCATTGATGGTTTCGGGCGAATATAATCTGGGTGTTGTCATTCTCTTGGGAATGGGCATCGTTTTCGCCGGCTTGATCTGCATCGTCATCCTGTGTGTATTGATGGGTAAGGTGGTTCGCCTGTTGGAAAAGAAGGAGGCCCCTGCTGCCGCGCCTGCGCCGGTCGCCGCCGCTCCTGCTTTTGCAGCAGCTGCTGAAGCAATCCCCAATCGTCAGGAGTTGGTCGCAGCAATCGCTTGCTGCCTGGCGGAAGAATTGGGTACCGACGTATCCGCGATCCGCATCGTATCTTTGAAGAAAATATAAGATTTTATTAGGAGGAATAAAACCATGAAAATGTATAAAGTTAATGTGAACGGTACTGTTTATGAAGTTGCTATCGAGGTAATGGACGGCGTTCCCGCTGCTCCTGCTGCTCCCGCTGCTGCCCCCGCAGCCGCTCCTGCTCCCGCTGCTACTCCCGCTGCTGCTCCTGCGGCTCCTGTTGCTGCTCCTGCAGGCGGTGAGGCTGTTTGCGCTCCCATGCCCGGCACCATTCTGGCGGTCAATGTATCCGCAGGCGCTGCGGTCAAGAAGGGCGATGTTCTCTTCGTTCTGGAAGCCATGAAGATGGAAAACGAAATTATGGCTCCCTGCGATGGTACAGTTGCTGCTGTCAGCGCAAATCAGGGCGCTTCCGTTTCTACCGGTGACGTTCTCTGCACGATCGGTTAATTAAAAGAAATCGGCGGAGGCTCATAGAATGTTAGAAGCAATTATGAATTTTCTGCAGCAGACCGGATTTATGATGTTTGGCGGCGATAATTGGAAATGCCTGATTATGATCGCCATCGCATTTTTCCTTTCTTATCTGGCGATTGTCAAGAAGTTTGAGCCTTTGCTCCTTCTGCCCATCGCTTTCGGTATGCTGCTTACCAACCTGCCCGGCGCAGAAATGTTCCATGAGCAACTCTTTGCGGGCGGTCATGTGAACTGGACAATGTTTGCAGGCGCAGAATATGTGGATATTGCAAACCTCGTTGTCCCTGAAGGCTGGATGTATTATGGCGCTTATCCCTCCGGCGAAGTATATTTGTTCGGTGAAATGGGAAGTGCCTTTATCGGAACGCTTTCCGGTATTTCCTTGGAAACGGAAGCGATTGTTAATGAATTGGGGCAGTTGGTATCCTATACGGATAAATCTGTTTTGGCAGAGTCGGCAAATGTTCTTTTGGATGTGTCCGGTTCTGTTGTTAAAGATGGCAGTCTTTATGTCGAGAGTCTTTTGCTCGCCAATAACGTGCAGAACGTATCTGCCGGCTTGCTGGATTATCTCTATCTCGGCGTCAAGCTGGGCATCTATCCCTGCTTGATCTTCCTTGGTGTTGGCGCCATGACCGATTTCGGTCCGCTGATTGCCAATCCCAAGAGCCTGCTGCTGGGTGCAGCTGCTCAGCTGGGTATTTTTGCCACCTTTATCGGTGCTCGCTATCTTGGCTTCACCGAAGCACAAGCCGGTTCTATCGGAATCATCGGCGGTGCCGATGGTCCTACCGCGATTTTTGTCACCTCCAAGTTGGCCCCCGAACTGCTTGGTCCTATCGCGGTTGCTGCTTATTCCTATATGGCTCTGGTTCCGGTCATTCAGCCGCCTATTATGAAGGCGTTGACCACCAAGAAGGAGCGCTCCATCCGTATGGAGACCCTGCGCCCTGTCAGCCAGACCGAAAAGATCATCTTTCCCTTTGTTATCACAGCGTTTGTCGCACTGCTGGTTCCCTCGGCGGCTCCCTTGGTGGGATGCTTAATGTTGGGTAACCTGTTCCGTGAGTGTGGAGTTGTGGAACGTTTGTCCAAGACCGTTCAGAACGAACTGATGAACATCGTTACCATCTTCCTCGGCATCACTGTCGGTGCCACCGCTACCGCAGCCACCTTCCTTTCTTGGAACACCATTAAGATTATTGTTATGGGTGTGGTTGCCTTCGGTTTGGGTACCGCAGGCGGTGTTCTGCTGGCGAAGTTTATGAATCTCTTCCTCAAGAAGAAGATCAATCCCTTGATCGGCTCTGCCGGTGTTTCCGCTGTTCCGATGGCGGCGCGCGTTTCGCAGACTGTCGGTCAGAAGGAAGATCCTGCAAACTTCTTGCTGATGCACGCGATGGGTCCCAATGTTGCCGGTGTTATCGGCTCTGCCATCGCGGCCGGCGTTATGATTGCATTATTTGGTTAAGGTATCACCTTAAGGAGGTATAAAAATGGCTAAAACTGCAAAGAAAAACCCCCTGTTTATTACAGATACGATTTTGAGAGATGCCCATCAGTCCCAAGCGGCTACCCGTATGCGCATCGACGATATGATCCCTGCGTTGGAGCGCTTGGATGATGTCGGCTATTGGTCTCTGGAATGCTGGGGTGGCGCTACCTTCGATGTATGTATGCGCTTTCTCAATGAAGATCCCTGGGAGCGTCTGCGCACCCTGAAAAAGTATATGCCCAAGACCAAGCTACAGATGCTGCTGCGCGGTCAGAACATTCTCGGTTATAAGCATTATGCCGATGATGTTGTGGATAAGTTTGTCGCCAAATCCATCGAGAACGGTATCGATGTTATGCGTATCTTCGATGCGCTGAACGATGTTCGTAATGTGGAGCAGGCAATGAAGAGCTGCAAAAAGTATGGCGGTATCTGCGAGGCTGCCATCAGCTATACCACCAGCCCGGTTCATAACGAAGAATACTTTGTGAAGCTGGCTAAAACTCTGGAGAGCATGGGCGCCGATGTTATCTGTATTAAGGATATGGCAAACCTGCTGCTGCCGATGGATGCTTATAGCTTGGTTAAAAAGCTGAAGGAAGAGGTCAAGCTTCCCATCCACCTGCATACCCATAATACCACCGGTACCGGTGATATGACCAACCTGATGGCCACTTGGGCAGGTGTCGATATTGTCGACTGCGCTCTGTCCCCGATGGCAAATGGTACCGCTCAGCCCGCCACCGAAGCGATGGTTGCTACCCTGCAGGGTACCGATCGCGATACCGGCTTGGATCTCAATAAGCTGAGCGATCTTGCTGCTCATTTCCGCGGTGTTGCCGATAAGATGAAGGCCGAAGGCATCTTGGATCCCAAGGTTCTGAATGTCGATGGCAAGACCTTGATCTATCAGGTTCCCGGCGGTATGCTCAGCAACCTGATCTCCCAGCTCAAGCAGATGGGCGCGGAAGATAAGTATTATGAAGCATTGGCTGAAATCCCCCGCGTTCGTGAAGATTTCGGTTATCCCCCGTTGGTTACCCCCACCAGCCAGATTGTTGGTACGCAGGCAGTGATGAATGTCGTTGCCGGCGAGCGCTATAAGATGGTCGGTAAGGAATCCAAAGGCTTGCTCCGCGGTGAGTATGGTCAGGTTCCCGGTGAGGTCAACGAAGAAGTTCGCAAAAAGGCAATCGGTGATGAAGAAGTCATCACCTGCCGCCCCGCCGATCTTTTGGAGCCTGAATTGGAAAAATACCGTGCGGAAGCCGGTGATCTGGCAAAGTGCGAAGAGGACGTTTTGAGCTATGCTCTCTTCCCGCAGGTTGCCTCCAAGTTCCTCGCTGAGCGCAATAAGCCCAAGGCCGATGAAAATGCGGTCCGCGAGCTTTATGTCGAAGACCTCGGCGTATAATCGTTATATTATATAATGTAAGAAATTCCCCTTTTGCTGCGGCAGAAGGGGAGTTTTTTGTTCGAAAGTTTGTGTATTTCCTGTGCAAAAACTGTGGATAAATCCAAATGAAAAAAATATCAAAAAAACTTTAAAAAAAGTGTTGACAAACCCATATTATTTTGTTATGATATTCGGGCACCGCAAAAAAAGCGGCAAGCAATGAACCTTGAAAATTGAACAGCATCATTTAAGAAGGACCCGTTAATTGTAAAGTCCATGGCGAAAATTTTGCTATGGCGAAAGCGATTAACAAAAGAACTTTTAAGCCAGTTTTTAGAAGTATTTGTTATGA
>JAZTXG010000001.1:0-1322 GCA_045636365.1 Eubacteriales bacterium | reverse complement strand
ATCGCCTGCGACAATTACGAGCAGGCGGCAAAAGCCGCTATGGATAAGCAAAGCGGCTGCATTATCGCTGCAGGCTCCCTTTATATGGCGGGCGAGATCGCCGAGGAACAGAAAAAATTAATCAAATAAGCAAATACCGACAAATTCGGCAACACCCTTTCGATATAATAAATCGAAAGGGTGTTTTTTATAAGGAGGTAGAAATGAACATCGATTTTATCAACAATTATGATGAGCTTGAAGTTCGGCTCTATGGCGAGATCGATCATCATTGCGCCCGCGGGCTTTCCGAGAGCATTGATTTCAAGATCCGCCGCCATTGCCCCGGACGATTGGTTATGGATTTTGGCGGGGTCAGCTTTATGGACAGCTCGGGTCTGGCGATCGTTATGGGGCGGCGAAAACTGATGCAAAACTATGACGGCAAGGTGGAGCTTCGCCACCTTTGCGGCGCGGCAAAGAAGGTTTTCGATATGGCGGGAATTTCAAAATATGTCATTGTTAAGGAGGATTCCGATGAAAGCAAATAACCAGATACGCATCTCATTTCTTTCCCGCTCGGCAAACGAAGGGTTTGCCCGCATTGCGGTGGCGGCGTTTGCCGCCCAATTGGATCCAACGGTGGAAGAGATCAGCGAAATCAAAACCGCGGTCAGCGAGGCGGTCACCAACGCGATTGTTCACGGATATGCCGACCGCTTGGGTACCATCAACATCAGCGGAATGCTATACCCCGACGGCAAATTGGTTCTGAAAATCAAAGACCGCGGCAGAGGAATCGAGGACATTGCGCAGGCAATGGAACCGCTTTTTACCACAGGTAATGCCGAGGAACGCAGCGGAATGGGCTTCACAGTTATGGAAGCATTTATGGATAAGGTCAAGGTTGCATCAAAAGCGGGGATGGGTACAACCGTCACCTTAACCAAATACATAAAGACCAAGGATTAATGCCGCTTTTAAAAGACCGCTTGGTAGAAGAAAACTTAGGTTTGGTTCGAATGGCGGTCCAGCGATATCGGGGGTTCGGAGTAGAAGACGAAGATCTGATGCAGATCGGATCAGTGGGGCTGATCAAGGCGGCGCGGGATTTTGATCCTGAAAAGCAGATTCAATTTTCCACCTATGCGGTGGCAAAGATCATTGGCGAGATCAAGACCTATCTGCGGGATAACGGCAGTGTTAAGGTCTCGCGGAAATACAAGGAAGACAAGCTGAAAATCGATCGCGCCGCCCGCGCGCTGACTCAAGCGCTGGGGCGTGAGCCGCGAATCTCCGAGCTGGCGGAAGCGACACGGCTTTCCCAGGATGAGATCCTTGCG